>CALKCK010000020.1 GCA_938083195.1 uncultured Pirellulaceae bacterium
TCTTTCAAGTCTTCTTTCAAGTCTTCTTTCAAGTCTTCTTTCAAGTCTTCTTTCAAGTCTTCTTTCAAGTCTTCTTTCAAGTCTTCTTTCAAGTCTTCTTTCAAGTCTTCTTTCAAGTCTTCTTTCAAGTCTTCACTTAGCCCACTGGTGTTCGCCATAGATATTTCGCGATACTCAGTCGCCTTCTTGTTGAAACCTTCAATTAACGCATTCCTATCGGGTGCGAATTCGACTCTCAGGCTCGTATTTAGCGGGTAACTTTTATCAGTCGGATCAACGGCACCTCGGGTTGGTTTTACGGAAAAACGAGCTTCGCTTAACTCTGCGATCAATTCGGCCTCTTTACCGACTGCCGTGGTTCGCATATTGACGACGATTCGAGCATTGCCTCCTGCTTTCAATCCCGTCACCGCATCGAAAACATCAACGATGGTGTCATCGGGAGTCAGCGACCGCTCGCTATACTCGCCCAGTTCTTCCAACCAGTTGATGTCTGCCATTTTCCAATCATCGATTTTGGCGACCTCTCCATTAATCTGATCAACGCTTGGATTGTCATCGACACCCAAATTTAGCCGCTTCAAATATGCCAAATCTTCCTTCAGTCGATTGATCTCCGACGTTTGTTGGCTTAGCACCCACCATCCCCAGCCAATTGCAATAACGAAGACGGCAGCAGCTACCGCACCGATTTGGTAACGCCGCGAATGATCACTCTTGACGACGATTGGCTTTCGAGGATTTACGAAGTCCAACCGGTACTTATCGTTTGTACTTTGTTTTTCCAAAGCTCCAAGCACGCCTGCAAATCGTTCGGAAGATTCGGGTAGTTCGCAACCACTAGCAATCGAAGCGAACTGGCTAGGCATAACCAATCTGACGCTAAGCTCTAATTTGGTTTCAATTTCCTTAGCCAAATTGACGTAATGTTCAGACTCTCCAAACACAACAACTTCGGAAATATTACGATTGCCCAAAGCAGACTTAGCCGAGGCGAGCGTTCTCCGAGCCTCAGACAACAGGGTCGAGGTTCTCTCGCCCACATCGCTCGACGCTGCCAGCCGAATCGTTCGCGTGGTTAACACTAAACTACCGTCGACCACGGACATATCTGTTTGATCTCCGTTAGGATCAATGATCAAGCGACACTCTCCATCGCTTAACTCTTCCCCCAACAAGTCTATCGTCGCCAACGGCCGCAACAGCAGATGTTTTACTTTAAGACCAGCCGCCACTGTGATCGACATCACCCGCTGCTGAAGCTCGGGCGAGATACCAACGGCCAACACGTCTCGCGATTGAGTCGCATCTCCTCTTAATGGAACATAATCCAAAGCCCACGCTTCACTAAGCGAAACAAACTCATTGTTGGCAATAAACCGAACCATGTCCGGAACCTCATTGTCCGGTGCCGGCGGGATAGTTAGCTCCCTAATTTCTGCATCAGCTCGACTCACAATGACCGCGGCGTCTGCGCGCGACAACCCGTGCTTTGACAAACTTGATTTCAACGCTTCGGATGCTACCTCCGAATCGCCAGCCACGTCGACTGAGAACATATGGGTTATCTTCACCGACCGCTGCGAGACTCGCGCGGCAGCGACAAGGATTTGGTCGTCTTGGATTTGGATAGCAACGAATGCCATGGCTAACTTTCAGATTAATCAAGTAACTCGAAAAAAAGCGAGTCGATCTCTATTCAATTATGTTTGTACCGAGGGCGTCAATCGAGAAACTAGACCTTAAATGGCTCTTATTTCTCCAAGAAATAATACGGGGGACACCAACCGTAGTATCTAACACGACCTCCGCCCGAGAGGTTCCGACCCCGTCGGCAAAATATCCGATGATTTCAGCCCCAAAAACGTCACCACCGGTACAAACGTAGGACATCAGGCTTTTCATGGTCGCCAGGTCAACCACGCCTTCGACAAACAGCCAAGTCTCATATTTCCGATTCATATCCGCACCGGTTGGGTCATCTAGCTCAAAATCAGTACCGCGTTGGCTAATGATCTGATCGACAGTCGACTCATCAAGCCCGGGGATTCCCATCAGAACTACCCGCGGAGCCTGCATGATATTGATCCTCCCCGGAATGGTTGCCCCCTCAAATGTCGTCAAACTTGCCATCAAACGCGGCATCGTGAAGGGAACGTTGCTAAACTTCACAGGTGACTCCGCAAAACTGGTCAAGTTCAATTCGTCCCACTCACTTGTGTCAACGTAAGCCGTCACAAGATCAACAATCGAAGTTAACTTTCGCTTACTCTCGAGCACCGCAAAATCCGGTTGCAGCAGAGCAGCACTCTGAACAACTGCGGTCTCCGACGGTGGCTCGGTCGTAGGTTCTTCGGAAGAACAACGATAGTAAATTATAAAGTTAGCCCATTCATCATCGAAAGCACTTTTTAAATCGTCGTACAACTGCTCAAGATCGTCAGCATTGACATTGATTCGGGGCAGTCCTTCTGCCGTCAAATTACTTTCGTTGCTGTACAACGTCAGATAATTCGCCCAACCGAGATACATCTCTGCGTCGGTGGAAGACGCATTGGTGCCGGCCATTTCGGCAGGGTCTAAAATTCCATTTCGATTGGTGTCCAAGCCAAAGAGAAGTTGAGGAGTCACGCCGTAAATGAGAAGCAACTCGTCCATACTGTCCAACGGTCCATTTTTGGCAGAATAGGGTGGAGACAAACCTTCGTAGTAAGCTGATTCCACACCGTAATCTCGCGAATCATCGTCCGCGTCCATCCAATCTAAAATCGAGTCCGCAATTTCCTCTGTCATCTCCGGCATACCCATCAGCAAATCCCGGACGTTTCCGCCACTCAACGCAAGGGTTGCCTCCGCATACGGCATGGTGTTCAGGTTAATTTTGCTGCTCTCATCGATCAAACCAAAACGCTGACCTTCGGGGGCACCCTCTTCATCGAGACTTGACGTTGCCACAGAGAAATAGCCAACCAAAGCGGCGTCCGAATTAGCCACCGCCACTGGAACGGCCTGAAAGTAAGTTGGATTATCCCACCGCCCGCCTTTTTCCCGAATGGTGGCCTCACTATTGGAGAGATAGAGACGCACGAAATCCATTCCGGAATCGACAAGATTCTTCGACTGTAATTGTCGCGTTCCTAACCTCGACGCCTCTTCCTCGGTTTGCATCAACGCGGTGAATGTATAGACCGATAACGAAAGGATCACAATCGTCACCAGCACGATCACCAACAGCATACCCTGCCGTCGACCATGCCCACCGGCTCGATGTCGATCAAGCTTAAAACCCTGTTGAACAAAAGACTTCATTTTCTTCATCTAATTGCCTTCACTTTCAATCGGTTCGGCAACGGGTAAATCGACCACGGTTCGGAAGATTTGCATCTGATCAGGATCAGATTGATCTATCGTGTAGTCCTGAGAACCGGCGGCTGAGCGTACAGGATCAATCATAATGTTGACCTCGATTGCCACGGGGAAACCCCCGTTTTCAACCGAATCCCATTCGGACTGCCACTCTTCGCCATCAAAATATTGAAAACTAATATCCACAACCTCATTGGCAATTAACCGAGTGTATTCATCCGCCGCCATCATGAGCTCTGTCTCGCCTCTGTACTCGGCAACTGCTCGATCAATCTCTCGTCGATAAAGTCCTCCCGGCGCTTTATTCCGCTGAAACTCGATCGCCGATTCCACGCCACCGTCGCTAAGTGAAACAAAATAAGAAAGGGATTTGATATCCGATGGAGACTGAACCTCATCTTCGGCTGAGGCAACCAAGGGATTGTACTGATCCAATCTCGGCAGGCGACTGATATCGATCATGAGGACATTCGCACTGCCTAACATGGTTGGCCTAAAGGAAACCTCCTCTTCAACGATTAGGGACTCTGGTTCCTCCTCTTCCTCCGCCGCTTCGCCACCACCGGTGAGCATCATTGTTTGGGTTTGAATCAGGTTGTCTAAGCCAGAGTAATCAGTCGCCTTGTACTGAATACCAGCTCGCAAATCATTTCCAATCATCGCCAGCAAAGCCCGGGCAACTTGCTTTTGCTCCACCATTGCCTGCTGTTTTGTCAAAGCAACCAAATAAACTTGAATTCCACCCGCCACGGCAGCAAACACCACGACGGATAAACCGAGTGCGAGCAGCAGTTCGAGCAAGGTGTAACCAACCCGAGTACGATTCTTTTCAAAACGCGTCATTGGAAGGGACTTGGCGGGCACGCCATTGATGGTTTCCATATTATTCCATATCCTCTTCCGGCTCATAATCCGGATCTGGAATGAGACGGACAATCGAAATCGATGCGGGAATCGCTGACTCTTCGTCTCCACGACGCACGACGACCGTTGCTAAAAACAGCCCCGCCTGCATCGAGTCTTGTATATCAACCGAGTAAAACCACCCGGGATTGCTGGGGACCTCCGCGTCGCCGGTGGACTCTAATGGAATCGCGCCCACCACCAACTCGGCCATCGTTGAACCCGCAATCATGTTCGCATCGTTTAGCAATTGAGATTTCAGGCCACTTCGATAGCCAAGGTGATACAGATTGCCAATCACCGCCATCGAACCACCCAGGATAGCTACCGAGAGAATGACCTCTAACAACGACAGCCCTCGTCGCGACCTCGGCGTTAAATGCCGACGGTTTCGGCGAACGAAATTCGCTGGGTGGGAAACCGAAAATTTCATTGAACCCCTTCCGTTTCCACGAAATCAGGACGAACCGTTTTAGCAATCCCGGTTAATCCTCTTAGATGAACTTCAATTGTTGCCTGCTTTTGGTTTTGCAGGGTAATGATCGCATCTTGAGAAGTGCCGTCCGGATAAAAAAAGATTGGCTTGAGAGCACCTTCGGAACCGGCGACGGACAAAATCTCGGCACCACGAGAGTCTGCTCCAACTTCGCCCGCGATGAACAAAACTCCCCTCGGAAGTAGATCGTCTTCGAAACTCGAGGTCCGGCCTTCAGCCAGTTCTTGCTCTCGCTGACCTGCAAGCGATCCCTGCTGATCAAAATTCCTAAAAGGAGCTACGTTAAAATAAGACCCTCCTGGCGAGAAGAAAACAGCATACTCTTCGCCGTTCTTGATCGCCTTGACCCGCGCCTGTCCCATCGCAACGCGCACTCGATCCGCACTTTTCTTCAGCGATTGGTTAGCCAGCGTTTGCTGCACCGTGGGTGCCGCGACCGCAGTAACAACCACCATGATTGCAACTACCAAAAGTAACTCCATCAAGGTCATACCGGCGCAACGATTCCGCAATTGAATTGGAGCATTGCACTGCAAATTCATATTCATACGGAATCCAATAAAAAAGGCGACCAGTTATCAACCGTTTCCAATTCAAAAGAATCGAAAACGGCCAAACTCAATCAATCAAGTTATTTACTGTTGACTTCTGGAACGTCGTCTTCGGTACCGGTCTGCTTATCAGGGCCAGCCGAAGTAATCGTAACGCGATCATTCAATTCGTCCTTGTTGTACGAATACGGATTCTGCCATGGATCGTTACTGATTGGCTTGTCCAGATAAGGACCGCCCCACTGGGCACGACTCATGCCTGTCGGGTTGGTATACAGATCATCAAGCGTGGAAGGATAAGAACCTGCATTTAGCTTGTACATTTTGCAGGCTCTCTTCATGGTCTCAATTTCAATGGTCGCCGTTTTCGTCAGCGCACCTTTTTGAAGGTTTACTACCGCGACGGTTCCAAGGCCGGCTAACACGACCAAAATGGCCATCACCAAAAGCAATTCGAGCAAGGTAAAACCAGAATTCCGTCGACTTTGTCTCTTCAATTTCATATCAATTCCTCTTAAACAGTTTTCTTTATTAGTTTGAATAAAAACAGGGGTTAAAAACGTAGCCAGGTCTCGTTTTATTCCATCACATTCCCCATCTTCATAATTGGTAAGAGTAACGCAACGACGACTATCAAAATAATGAAAGCCATCACCATTAACATTAGCGGTTCAATAAGCTTGACCATCAGATCAAGGCGTCGAACCGTTTGTTTTTCTAAGCCATCGGAGATATTAATCAACACATCGTCGAGAGTATTTGATTCTTCCGCAACACTGATCATCTCTGTGACGTTCCGCGGGAAATGCCCCGATCTGCCCAGCGGCTTGGAGAGAGATTCGCCAGACGTTATGTTCTCGGCGGCGTCCGCAATTGCTTCGGACAAAATCTTATTCCCGGATGCGTCTTTGCTGATATCAAGCGCACGAAGAATCGGAACACCATTCCGCAGCAATGTTCCTAACACCCTGCAGAACCGACCGACCGCCAAAGAGAGAAAAATCGGTCCAAGTAATGGCAATTTAATCTTCCAACGATCGGCCCAACGCCTTCCGGCTTCGGTCGCCAACTGATATTTCAGAATCACAATTCCAACCACGGCGAATCCAACGAAAAAGATTCCGTAACCTCGGACAAAATCGCTAAACCAAAGCAACCATTCGGTGACCAATGGCAACTCGCCCATCGCCCGAAGCTGATCGAACATTGAACCAAACTTCGGCACAAAGAATACGATCAACACCGAAACCACGATCGTTCCAATGGTCGCCAAGACCGCCGGGTAGATTAACGCTCCGGTTGTCCTCGACTTCAGCTCAGACTGCTGCTCTGTAAATTTAGCCACTCTTAACAATGCGTCTTCGAGAAAACCACCTTCAGCACCAGCACGTGACATATTGACGGCCATCTCGCTGAAAACTCTTGGATGCTTAGCAAATGCATCGGAAAGTGTCTCACCATCCTCCACCCGCTCAATTACGTCCTCTAATGCCAACCGAAAAACAGGCACCTGCGCTTGCTCTTTGAGAATCCTGAGCGACCTCATCATTGGCACGCCGTTAGTTATCAACGACGCGAGTTGCTCGTAAAAGGCGGCAATCTTTTGATCACTTACTCGGCCGCCACCAAAACTGATCTGCTTTTTCTCCACCTCCGTGGTCACCGACACTGGGAACAACCCCTTGGCCGACAACGCCCCAACCATGTCTTTTTCGGTATTGGCGAACATCGACCCCGAGGTGATTTCACCTTGTAGATTTCTCGCTTTGTAGTTGTATTCAGGCATTGGTATTAAATCCGGTTACGAATTTTTACACTTGTGGTTTTTGGATCTCAATCAAACTTGGACAAAAGAACGGAAGGCTACCATTAACTTCGCCGGTCACCTTTGGTAATCCTGAGTACCTCTTCGACCGAAGTATCTCCTTGGATCACTTTCCGCCAGCCATCATCTCGCAGTGTCTTCATTCCACCGGCAATCGCAGCTTTTTTGATTTCCCACGTACTCATCCGATCGTGAGCCATCTGCCGAAGGTCGTCCGTAGTAACCAGCAACTCATAAATACCAAGCCTGCCTCGGTAGCCAACGTCCCGACATTCCCGACAGCCCACCGCTTCATAAATTGGTCCTTGGTCAAGCATCTCCATCGGAAAATCATCCGGCAGGTCGGCAGTCGCCGGCTTCACCTCACGGCGACAGCTGCACAATCGACGAACCAGTCGCTGTGCCATAATCGCCTCGACTGTACTGGCAACCAAAAACGGCTCGACCCCCATATCACCCATTCGGGTAAACGCACCCGCCGCATCATTCGTGTGAAGCGTACTGAACACCAGGTGACCGGTGAGCGATGCTTGAATTGCATTCTCCGCAGTTTCCAAATCGCGAATCTCACCCACGAGAACGACATCGGGATCATGTCGCAAAATACTTCGTAGCGAGTGGGCAAAGGTCAATCCGATCTTCGGATGCACCTGAATCTGATTAATACCTTTTAACTGGTACTCAACCGGATCCTCCGTGGTAATGATTTTTGTTTTTGGATCGTTAATTTCAATCAACGAACTGTACAGCGTCGTCGTCTTACCAGAACCCGTTGGCCCCGTAACCAAAATAATTCCGTGGGGCAACGAAATCAATTTCCGGAATTCGCCATAAGTTTCCTCAGACATTCCGAGGCCCTGCAACTCAAAAACCATCGCGCCTTTATCCAGAATCCTCATCACGAGACTCTCGCCGTGAATCATCGGAATCACCGAAACACGCACGTCCACTTCGCGGCCTTTGACCCGAATCTTAATTCGGCCGTCCTGAGGCAACCGTTTCTCGGCGATATTTAACTTCGCCATGATCTTCAGTCGACTGATGATCGCAGCGCGGAAATGATTGATCTCAGGTGGAACCGGTTGGGTATGAAGGATGCCGTCAATTCGATTTCGAATCACAATTCCGTCTTGCTGAGATTCGATGTGAACATCACTGGTTCGCGACTCAACGGCTTCAAGCAAAATTTCATTGACCAAACGAACAACACTTGCTTCCTGAGCCATCTCAGAAAGCTCACTGCCGTCGGATTCAATCTCGGTCAGCAACTCGATGCCGTCTTCGTTTCTCTGTTCAATCAACCCACCAATCGTCTCACCACCAACACCGAGGTGGGTTTTGATCAATTTGGCAATTTCTGATTGCTCCGCCAGAACAGGTTCAACTGCCAAACCCATCGCCGCGCTTATTTCGTCCAGTGGGTAGAAATCAAGCGGATCACTGGTAGCAACGACAATAGTCCCATTCTCCCGGCTTACCGGAAAGAGAACCTGTCGGTAGATGACCTTAAGTGGAAAATCTTCCAGCAGCGACAAATCAACGTCGGCCGTTCTCAGATCCAAAAACTTCACACCCACTTCGTCCGCCATCGCCTCTAACGCTGCTTCATGAGAAACCGCACCAGTACCCACAAGCGACGCCAACACATCACCGCCAAGACTCTCAGCATGATTAAATTGAGCGTCGGAGACTAATCCACGTCGAACTAAAGCTTCCACTAATTGCATTTCAGACTCTACAAATCAAAATTCGGTTTGAAACTATCGCCGACCAAGTTTTTGCGGACTGTATCGACTCAACAAAAATAATCAAATAAGCCGGCCACGCCAAAAGTTATGCGACATTATGCGTGACGAATTGATACTCTTAGGGTACAAAATTGCGTCCAACACACGATTCGATTCCATTTCTTGGTGATCCCAACCGGAAGCGTCGAGCAACCGTAATAACAGTCCCAACCCGAACTGGCCAAGCCAACTACCCTCGGAACAGCCACGCCGTATTAACTACTCAGCGCAGCTCCGCTTACTTTTCTCCTCGCAACACATCTAAAACCCCAAATAACTCGGCAAGTTTCGACTATTCTACTTTCAGGGCTTGAAATTAGCGATTTCTAATCAAGCAACTTTGATTCAAATCCACCAAGAATCAACCAATAAAAAAACGGCTCGGGGCGAACCCGAACCGTTTGCTTAAGTTTAATTCAATATCGCGTAGGAGAACGGTTTAGAAATCACTTCCCCTGTCGCCACCACGATCTCGGCCACCACGATCTCGATCACCACCTCGGTCGCCGCCCCGATCACTACTCCGCCCCCAGTTTCCGCGGGTCGGTGTTGGAAACTCAAACTTGTCTCCCATCAATTCCTCATATTTTGCGAGCTGGTCCTTGGACAACACAGAAGAGAATATCTCGTCCTGAGCCTGAGCCTGCAGCTTAGCGACTTTTTCCTTCAGCCTTTGGCTTACTTCCGCAGCCTTTTCTTTTAGTTCCTGAAGCTGCTCTTCAGTGAGCCCTAAATCCTCAACCAGGCTATTTGGCATACTTCCGCTTTGCGGACCGCCACTGCGGTTGGTTTGAGCCTGATTGTAAAGCTGCTTGAGTCGTGAAATCTGGTGTGGTAACAATTCTTCCATCACCTCATTTTCAAGCCCCGAATTGGCTTCTTTCATTTCTTCTTGAATTTCCTTGAAGAGCTCCTGTCGCTCCTCATTGTCGAGCCCCTGCATCCGGTCTCGGGCGCCCATGAAAACTTCTCGCATCATTTCACGCTGACGGTCCTGCGCTCCTTTGATCGCATCCACTTGATCAGAAACTAATTCAAGCTCTTTTTGAACAGCCTCTTGCCCGAGCAAATTCAATTGAGAAACTTGCCCCCACATTGAACCACCACCACCGGTTCGACCGCCACCGGTTCGACCGCCAGGTTGAGCCATCGCAAAGTCTGCCGTCACTAAAAACGCACACAACACTGCGAGTGCGAGGACTTGAAATCTTCCTCGAAAAACCATCTCCATCTCCTGAGTTTGATATGTAGGACAAATCTATATTTGGTTCAAACGCTCTGCGGCGACCGTTCTTCCTTGGGTCAACGCGGGCTTCCTAATGATTTAACCACCCAAACGCTGCTAGGTTCCGAATCAAAAATAAAAGCGGGTCTTTATTTTGCCGTGTTATTTACCCTGACACAATCCAAGAACCACTAAAAAAACACCTGTTTTTTAGGCAATCTTGACCCAATCCCAAGATTCAAGGGCCTGTCCAGAACCCAGATTACCTGTCCATCACAGTCGTTTTTCTCATTTTTTTGAAATTTAGAGTTTCCATTCAAAGAAACTGCACCTGAAACCGAAGCTTTTCCGGTCGATTTAAATCGACGGCCTGATCAACCCTTTCATCAACTCTAACGGGATCGGGCAGAAGTAATCTCCAATTGCTTCAAAGCCTGCTGCCGGTTTTCCTTAAACGCCCGAACACTGCCCAGCAGTTCCGACGAAGGATTCTCAATCGTAATTAACTCCGATTCACCAACTTCATTTTCGATAACAATGATGACCTTACTCCCACCACGACGTGAAACTACAGGGCTCAGCTTAGTTTGATTAGGAGCAAACAAACCCTGAGGAGCGTTTAACGCAACCTCTTGAAACCCCCTTGAAGGCACCGACTTTTTACCGGGGACCGCTCCAACCAAGTAATTGTCACCAACGACCTTCTTTTCTTCAAACAAATCAGTCAATCCCGCCCGATCAATCACCCAGTAGACCGAGTCTAAACCGGTATAGATTCCTTCGTCGGCGTCACAAATACGAGCGTTGCAAACCCCAATCAATGATCCAGTCTTAGTGAACAAACCGCCGCCGCTTCGCCCCTGCGCAGGACTTCCTAAAATGTCAAATTTATTGATCCCGCCGTAATTCGAAATCTTCTTGATCTGAGTTTGTCTGATCGTTGGCCCAGTCTCACGGATCCCATTGTAAGTCTCCCCCAATGTCGAGCGATTACTCAAATCACAACCAACGGTAAACAAATCATCTGACGCAAACACACTGGTAGTTCGCGGAGCGATCGGATTAACAGGCAAGGCGATCCCGGGATGAAAAACTTTTACCAAAGCAATATCACGATTAGTGGCGTCCCAATCCAACAGAGTGCCACCGTACTCGCGAACCCCACCATCACTCGAGCTCATCATCACAGAAATCTGCCCCGCTCCATTAGACTCTCGAAACAAATGCCCACAGGTCAAGATAAGGCTCATATCTCCGCTGTTGTAAATTGATGTCCCGCTCGCGAAATCGACATAAGCTTGAGAAGCAACATTCAAGCCAATCTTTACCGTCGAAGCTAACGCTAATTCTTCGTAAGAATTTCTGGGAAGAGAGGTCCCCTGGTTTGCAATATCAGCGGAATTGCCGCTGTCGGAATTCCAATTCGCACTAGGGGGATCGGTAAAGTGTTTCCCCAGCCCCTCAGGCATCCGCTTCTGTTTAGCAATTGCTGGCCGGACGCCCGCATTTGCAAACCAACTTTGCAAAACATCGCGACCAATAACCCCAGAGAAACGCTTCACAATCTGATCGTTGCCGTCCAACATGACGACCGTTGGCGTGCTCCGAACGTTCGCCCATTGTGCCCAAGCACGATTATTCTCAAGGTGCACCGTTTTGACCGGGTACCCTTGCCCAGCCAAACTTTCAATGACCGGATCCATTTGTCGGCATGGCGGACAACTTTGCTGAGTTACAAAATAGAGACAAGCACGGGATGGACTCTGAGAAGATTGACCGATTACACTCGTTGGCAACAAGAAAACGCAACTTGCCAGCAGCAGAAACAGCGGCAACTCTAATGAAAATTTCACTCTCATCCGTTCCCTCCATGGAATGGTAGATTTAAAAGATAAGATCTCTCGCTAACACCCGCCCCACTTAAGCTCACAACTGCTCCATCCTTGAAGCAACTTGCCGAACTAAATTAGGGCACAGCTTGAATTTCAGAATTGCTGAAACCACTTGCTGGCTTGTTTTTTGCACCTTTTGTGCCAAATCGCTAAAGCATTAGAATGTAATTGCCGAAACCCTCCAAGCTCGAATTATTTCCTCGGCAATTTGTTGCTATAAGAGAGCTAGCAAGATCGACGAATTAAGTGCTCGAGACCTAGGAACCGACATAACATGGTTGAAAATAATACAAAACCAGCAACTAAGCTGTGTAAATTTTTCGCGATAGCACTCTGCCTTGCAGTCTCCGCTGAAGCACTGGGGGTTCTCTACCAAGCGTCCTCAGTTCCAGATGCGACACGTCCCCGACCAACCAAAATCACCAAACCGGCTGTCATTGAATTCAAGGGCGAGATCAAGCCACAACTCAAAATGTATTTTGACAATCGATTTGAAATGGCTCGCCGAGCCGGTGTCGATCTCTTAATCATCGAAATTGACAGTCCGGGAGGCTTAAAACAAGAGAGTCTCGAAATGGCGAGGAAATTAAGGGACTGCCAGTGGGCCTACACGGTTGCCATCATCTCCAACGAAGCCATCTCCGGAGGCGCACTGGTTGCTTTAGGTTGTGATGAAATTCTAATCGACCCCAATGCGAAATTTGGGGACATCGGCGAGATTGGATTCGATCCGGAGGAAGGAGCGTTCCGACTCATTGAACCGAAGATTGAGTCATACCTGTCCCGCGACGCACGCGATCTAGCCGAATCCAAAGGGCGTTCCCCCGATCTTGCCGAAGCGTTTATTGATAAAGACGTTTTGGTGTATCAAAAACCCAACCCGCTTAACCCAGAGGGAGCCCCACTTTTTCAATCTGTCCGCTCCGACGCAGCGGAGAAACCGACCGCACCTTGGGAATTAGTTCCTGAAACGGGCCCCGAACGGTTCTTAACCCTCAGTGGACAGCGAACCCTTCAACTCGGTCTTGCTCAAGGGATGGCAACAACACCCGATGCCTTGGCCAATGAGTTTAATTTTCCCAAGGATTCGATCAAAGTCTATTCGCTAAAGCTAACAGACAAGGTCGCTCACTTTTTAAACAATCCAATTATTACCGCGTTGCTGATCTTGTTTGGAATGGTCGCACTCTATTTTGAATTCAGCGCGCCCGGTTTAGGTGTCGGCGGACTCCTGAGTGGACTTGCGGCAGTCCTTTTTTTCTGGAGTCGATTCCTCGCAGGAACCTCTGGCTGGCTCGAAGTCATCCTCTTCCTCGGCGGTGTCGCATTTATTTTCGCTGAGCTGTTTATCATTCCAGGATTCGGAGTATCCGGACTCACTGGAATAGCTTTGTTGTTTATTAGTGTCATTCTAGCTGGACAAAATTTTGTGCTTCCCGCCACTTCTGAACAGTGGGACCAATCAATGGCGTCAGCATTCACACTCTTGATTTCTTGCGTGGCCTTCATGGTGGCAGCAATTTTCATCACAAAGAAAATGGGGTCTATCCCGATTCTCAATAAAATGATCTTATCCACCGAACCCTTTGCATCGAAAAAAACATCGACGGACTCTTCCGGCAAACCGATCCCCACACCTCACCCGCTCGTCTCTGTGGGAGACTGGGGGGAATCAGAATCACTACTGCGACCGGCAGGGCGGGCTAAGTTTAACAATCGTTCTATCGATGTTGTTAGCGATGGAGCCTTCGTGGAAGCGGGGGTTCCTGTACGCGTCATTGCGATCCAGGGAAGCATTATTCGGGTCACCCAAGTCAGCCAAAAACCAAAGAGCGAGGCAGTTGATTAAGCAAGCTCAATCACGCCAACACGATGAGGCAAAAATCGAAAAGACCCAAATCGTGACACCCAAACCGTGACACCCCTTATTCGTGCTCGCCGCCACTGGGTTCCGACTTTCGATTGGATAAATACTCAACTAAATCACGTACTTCTTTTTTAGTCAACTGATTAATCAAATCAGCTGGCATCGAGGACTTACCTGGTCGCCGGTCGTCAATTGCTTCCTGAGCAATAACGATCTCTTTACCATCTGCATCCAACAAAACCAGGGATTCGTCAGTTTCGCGTTTCACAATCCCGACAAACAACTCACCTTCATCGGTCGTCACCTTGACCTGGGTATAGCCTTCTGCAACCACTTTATTGGGATGCACAATCGACTCCAGAAGGTACTGACGATCCTTGGTTTTTCCGATCGCCGAAAGCTCCGGCCCAACTTGGCCACCTGTCCCATCAATTCGATGACAACGAACGCAGGAAACTTCTGTTTTGCCATAAAACACTGTTGACCCTTTCGTATCATCACCACCGATCATCGCATCGCGATATGAAGTCGCCAAGTCTGCCGGATCAACTGTCGCCGCGAGGTATGCAGCCAACTGATTTTTCACATTCGCTTCGCTTCGTTGGGCGGCGGCAAGGCTAACATCGAGACGGAGGTTTGCTTGAAAATCATCTGCATTCATCTTGGTAAGCAAGGTCGCAATCAAGTCCGAAGCGGGTTTCGATTTCATTTTACCCAGCGTCGAGATCGCTGACTGTTGAGTCATTTGTTGCCCACTCGCGAGCGTTTTGTTGATCAAATTGATCGCCCGGGATTCATCAACCTCCGAAATTAATTGAATCACAGGGCCGCCTAATTCAACAGGCAGCTCGCTAAATCTGGACTCCAACTGGGACAACACGACATCCATTCGATCGTATTTTAATTTCTCCAGACTCATAAGCGAAGCAACGCGTTCCTCGGCTCGACCTTCGGGATTGAGAGTAACTTCCTCCAAGGCCTTTCCAATTGACGAGAGCTTTAAGTTACCGGCAGCGGTAATCGCCGCACTGGTCACCCCACCAACGCCGCTGGCGAAATGCACGAATTCTGGCTCCAGGGCATTTTTTGCATCAAGCACGTTGCGCTGACTTGGATCCAAAGGCCTCCAATCATGCAGCACCAAGTCTCGCTCGGGGGGAGCAGCCCAATCGCCCAACGCTTCGATTGCTTCGATGCGGCGAGCCTCTGCGAGACCTTCGTTGCGGGCGATAGCGACCAGTGTTTTCGCATTTCCAGCTGCACCAGCACGAGCATTTGCACTTACAATCCGCCGTATCAATGCATCCGAGCTCACAAATTCATCAATTCTCGCACCCAATCCCGCCAACTTCGCCATTTGAGATTGCACGTCGACATCGTGCACTACTCGCGCCGCTTCCAGGACAATTTTTAAATCGCGATCGTCCAACAAGCGGCCAACCACCGCCGCAGCTTGAGGCTTTCCATTGGTGGCCTGGGGTTCGTTGGAGAGCAGCAACTTTCTCATTGCCACACACAACGCAATACGAACGCTCGGCGATTCATGCTTAACCAAATTGCTAACTTGCTCAGCACCATCGTCCACGTCTCGAAGGTAGATTCCGTTGAGTGCCATGATTCCACCATGCCGCACGATTGGATCAGCATCAGCATTTTCAGTCAGCATTTTCACGACAGCGTCGACATCACTACCGTTGCCAATTTTGGACACCGCCATCGCCGCCCGGTATCTCACTCGCAAATTCTCGTGCACCAGCAAACGAGTGATCGCGGAGTTATCAGAGAATCCACAAGCGGAAACAATTCCACATGCAGCACCAACGACCTCAGCATCCTTGTCTTGAAGCAGGGACTCGATAAAACCGGCCATCAATGACGACTGATCTGTTTCAGCGGATCGAACTAATTGGCCAACACCCCAAATACCATGAAGCCGCCCCAGTGTTCCGACGTTCGTATCCAGCGCAATCGACTTCAGCGTTGCCAAATCTTTCCGACCAACAAGCTCAAACTGCGACTCCATTCGGACTCGCTGATCAGGGTGTGAAATTAAAACCCGCAGGTTCTCAAGCGGCTGGCTCTGCAATCCCTGCTTCAGCAAAGACTCAACCTGTTTCACGATGGCAGTTTTCTGAATCTCAGGATCCTCGAATGAATAAATCCGACCCTTGTTTTCTCCATTCCAACCGAAAACCCAATCGGAGGTGTACAACTTGCCGTCAGAACCAAAATCGAGATCCGTCACCAACATGTTCCAAAATGGCTTTTCATCCTCGACAACTTCCCAGTAAGCACCCTTGGCCTTATTGCGCCAAGAACGAATTCCACTGCGAGCGGCATCGCCGCGGAAATCGCAAAGAAAAAATCGACCGCGAAAATCTTCTCCGAAACCAGTGCCTGGATAATACTCCAACCCCGACGGTCCATCCGAAATGTTTGCAATCGGTGGGATAATATAGGCTGGCGTGTCCTCGTTATAGGGATACCAAATCTTTTCCCGATTAAACGGACCGCGGTCTTGTTGATACTGGTAATACATTCTCCAACCAGTATCCCCACCTTCAATAATTTCGACCCATCTAGCTTTATCGCCGCTGTCTGAATTGTTATCGCCAGAGAACAAATTACCGAAATCGTCAAATGCTAATTCTTGCGGATTGCGAAGCCCGGTCGCGACAACCTCGAGCTGACTGCCGTCAAGTTCGCACCTAAAAACGGCACCTGAGGCTGGATCTTTAATCGTTGGAGAAAGATTATAACCCCGATCTCCAATGCTGAAGTAAAGCTTCCCGTCAGGCCCGATAATTAATCCGTGCATGTCGTGACCACGAAACGCATAACGAACACCGTAACCGGTGTGCAACGATTTTCGAATCTCAGCTACCCCGTCGCCATCGACGTCTTGCAACTCAAACAAATCAGGGATGCACGTGTAATAAACCTTGCCCCGATAAGAAAGTACACCGGCTCCGGTGCCCATTTCTAATTTATTATAACGATCAGAGAATACCGATATTGAATCTGGCTTCCCATTGCCATCGGTGTCCTTTAGTAAACGTATTCGATCGTCCTTGGCGGTGTAGGTCTTGTCCGCATCAGGTATATATTTCCTAACGTAGTCGATACGATCCTGCACAGTTTGAGCTGCCAACTCTTCATCCATCCAATGCGCATGATTTCGATTGTCCTCAACGCCTTTGCCTTGACGAAATGTCTCGCAAACGTAGATGTTGCCCTGATAATCACGGTGGAAGGCAACGATGTTCGCGACATCCGGTTCGGCCGCAATCATTTCGCACTGAAGATTTTCAGGAAATTTAAATTGCGGTATCGCCGCTTGCCCTTCGTCGCTGGCCGGCTCAATGACCGGAGCTTCAGGAATCGACTGCGACCAAACGGCGGAGGAAAAACCAACGACAAACATCAGAGAAAGAGCCGCTATCCTGAACCCAATCTGTCCGAGACTTCGCGATTGATATGATTTAATCTGTTGCACAGCGCTACCTATTCATTTGTTTCAGCCGAGAACCACAGGTTCACTCGAGTGACCCGCCAACCTCTTCTTCACTTACGACAACGATTTCCACAAACTGGACATGAAGAAGTTATTATTGTTGCGAACCATTGCAGATTGGCAAACCCACTTTGAAAACACGTCCCGTTTATTTCAAAAATGACCGATATCGCGCGAACCGTTAACTTTTAATCTTTTCACTTTTAATCTTTTCATTTTGGGAATATTAAATTCCGTAAACAGGCATGGCTCAAAGACGACCATCTCAACCCACCACTCCAATTTTTATCGGCTAATTTAAGACTACCCACGATTATCACGAGAAGATGAACGACTGAACGAACCTGGCCTATCGCACCCAAACCACTCAGTTGCAGACCGCTCGATTCCGCGTCTATCAGGACCTCCAATTAAACCATCGCAAGATCGCCAGTAGAAAAATTCGACCCGCCGTCCGTTTTTCATGGCCATTTACAACCTCTCAGATACTTAATGGCTTTTTACCCATCCGAAATCAGCCTCAAAACAAAGGGAATTGCCCCTCTCCCAAATTCACAAGATTGCCAGACTACCGCACGGAATCACTACCCATGCTTAACTCAACTTATCGCACCACTAAACCATCGCTAACGCAACCGAAAACCACTTTGAATCCAGTCAACGCTTTCAAAAGCGGACAAACCTGCAACCCAACACAGGCGATAAGGTCTGGTTATCAATCGACAGACGCCGATGCTCTCCCAAATTTAACGGCAAAAAAACGCAAACTGGGCTTTTCGACAAAACTGGATTAACTAAGATTACGCGATTGCAGAATTTCTGCCGTTGAGCGATAGATACAAACGGCAGTCGATTTGTCCGATATTTTATGGAAACTCTGCAAAAAGTTGCACGCTGGATTGAACGCCAATCATCCAATCGGATTGTTTCACAGAAGACTAACTGTGTGCCGTTCTAGTTGGAGTTTGCGGTGGATTAGGCCGAATTAACCTATACCCCACCAACTAGATTTTTATATTGCTTGATCGCGAAATTGCTTAAATGCAAAGTTACGATTTGCTCTACACACGACACCGAGGTGCGTTGCCTCAGACTGGCCAGTGGGTCCGAATATCGGAACCGGCCAAACTGTTTCATTCAAAGAATAAAGTTAATTGTTGACGGTGCATTGATGAACCTGAAGAACTATCGGAACATCGGAATTTCAGCCCACATTGATTCGGGAAAAACGACTCTCAGTGAGCGGATCCTTTTCTATTGCGGACGAATTCACAAAATTGAAGACGTGCGTGGCGGTGGTGACGGCGCGACGATGGATCACATGGAACTTGAGAAAGAACGCGGTATCACGATTACCAGTGCCGCGACTCAAGTGACCTGGAATGATCACACAATTAACTTGATCGACACACCTGGTCACGTTGACTTCACCGTCGAAGTGGAGCGATCCCTTCGCGTTCTTGACGGTGCGGTGCTCGTCTTGTGTGCGGTAGGTGGTGTCCAAGCCCAATCGCTTACCGTCGACCGTCAAATGAAGCGATACGGAATTCCCCGCTTGGCTTTCGTCAACAAAATGGACCGAACGGGTGCCGATCCATTCAAAGTCGCCGATCAGATGCGAGAGAAACTAGGCGTCGAAGTAATTCTCTTCCAACTCCCAATCGGTCTTGGTGAGGAGTTTGATGGCGTTGTTGATTTAATTGAGATGAAGGCTTACCGGAACGACGGAGATAAAGGTGAGATCATTCTCGTGGAAGATGTTCCAGAGAATCTCGTTGACGATGCGAAAAAGTACCGACAAGAGCTTTTAGAAGGCCTGTCGATGTACAGCGATGAGATGATGGAATTACTTCTATCAGAAGAAGAAGTCTCCAAGGACTTGATCTACGAAGTCGCCGCGGCAGCAATTAAAGCTCAAAGCTTTACTCCTTTATTCATGGGAACAGCGTTTAAGAACAAAGCCGTTCAACCACTTGTCGACGCAATTGTTCGTTACCTCCCCAACCCGCTGGAGAGAAAAATCTCGGCGAAGCAATGGGATAACCCAGACGAAGACTTCCCACTTGAGCCTGATCGATCACAACCTCTCGTCGGCATGGCATTCAAGATCGTTGAAGATCCTTTTGGCCAGCTTACCTTTATGCGAATTTATCAAGGTACCGTCAAAAAGGGCGGAACTTATTACAATCAACGAACCAGCCGCAAAGAACGATTCAGCCGAATTGTTCGCATGCACTCCGATAAGCGTGAAGAAATTGACCAAGCTTTTGCAGGTGACATTGTCGCCGTGATGGGCATCGACTGTGCTTCGGGTGACACGTACTCCGAAACCCCCAAGTATTGCTCGCTGGAAAACATGTTCATTCCAGACCCCGTGATCTCGGTTGCGATTGCACCTGCCGACCGGGGAGCCAGCGAAAAACTTGGAAAAGCGCTTCAGCGATTCCGAAAAGAAGACCCAACCTTCCGCGTCTCCACCGATGAAGAAACGGCAGAGGTTATCATTTCTGGAATGGGCGAACTTCATCTTGACGTTTACGTGGAACGAATTCGACGTGAATATGGGCTTGAGGTTGAAGTGGGTGCACCGAAAGTTAGCTATCGCGAACAGCCGACACTCAAGGCCGACTTCGATTACAAGCACAAGAAACAGTCGGGTGGATCTGGTCAGTTTGCCCATATCAAAGGCTGGCTTGCACCACTTGATGAAGAAGAATTCGCGAAGGACGAGAGCAATCCTGATGTGGTTGATAACTTCCTTTTCGAGGACAAAATCGTCAGTGGACGAATTCCAAAGCAGTTCATTCCAGCGGTCGAAAAAGGAATGCGTCAGTCAATTGTCAAAGGCGTTCTTGCAGAATACCCTGTGGTTGGAATGCGAATGATGCTTGCCGACGGTTCTTATCACGACGTGGATAGTTCTGAGATGGCTTTCCAGGCCGCTGCGAGAGGTATGTTCCGCGAATACATGACCAAGACGAAACCACAAATTCTGGAACCGGTTATGTTTTGCGAAATCGAATGCCCCGAGCCAGCACAGGGCTCAATCGTGGGTGACCTCACCTCACGACGAGGCATTATGGAATCCACCGACATCAAGCCAGACGGCTCAGTTTTGATTTGTTGTGAGATTCCACTTAGTGAAACTTTTGGATATGCAACCGATCTGCGTTCTATGTCGCAGGGTCAAGCCACCTTTACGATGGAACTTCGAGGATACCGACCGGTACCTCGCAACGTTCAAGAGGACATCATCGACGAACGACGAAAAATGAAAGAAGCGTTGCAAAACGCGTAACTTTCAGCCAATTGAAATTACAAAACACCGTCGGCTCCTTCCGGCGGTGTTTTTTTTGCTCGGCCCCCAGAAAGCGACCGCAAGTTCCCTCCGAGTCGGCCAATTTGCTAACATAAAGAAACGATGTGAATTAGAATGAACTTGGCAATCGCAGGTTCAAACGAAGTTTCGCCTATTTTCTGATTTTAGCAATCGAGAAAACATGCAGCCCTTCTTTCCCAAACTCAATTTCTCGATTCATTTACTCTGCGTTGCTTTTATCTCAATCACAGGCTCGTCGCTGTCAGTTGACGCAGGCCAACAAGAGTCGCGCAAACCGTTTCGGCCATTAAGTGTTCCTGCTTTAAAAAAAACGACCAAGCAACTGAAACCGATTAACAAGCCACTCGGCGAACCCCAACCGGGCCAATGGCTCGCCCAACAACAAGAATCCGGCCAGTCATTTTCCGAATACCTACGCAGTCGGCCACTCACCCTCACCTCCGACAGGCACACTCTCTACGTGCAGCCAATCGGCGAATTCAATTCCAGCCAACAAGAGATCATTAAACTCAGCTCGGAATACCTGTCCATTTACTTTAGCTGCCCGGTGCAGGTACTCGATCCTCAATCCGAAGATGAGATTCCAGCAACGGCAAAGAGAATTCACCCAACGCAGGGCAACCACCAGTTGTTAACTTCTCACCTTTTGGAAAAACAACTGGCTCCCAAACTCCCTGCGAATGCGTTTGCCTTAATCGCTTTCACGGCCTCGGATCTGTGGCCTGGAGATGGCTGGAACTTTGTTTTTGGCTACGCTTCCTTTCGAGAGCGAGTCGGAGTCTGGTCTCTGTCTCGTTTTGGTGATCCCGCCCGCGACCCCGAATCTTTCCGCCGCTGCCTTGAGCGAACCTGTAAGCTTGCAACTCACGAGACTGGCCATATGTTCTCAATTCGGCACTGCACCAAGTACGCCTGTAACATGCAGGGCAGCAACAGCCTTCAGGAATCGGACAGTCAACCAGTCCATTTGTGTCCCGAGTGTCACGCAAAAATCATTTTTGCCACCCAAGCAGACCCTATTAAGAGAATCGAAAATTTAATACGCTTTTCTCAGAAACACGGTCTCCAAGGAGAAATCAAATTTCTTCAGGACGCAAGAGAAATCCTAAGAGACTAAATTTTGAACAACGGAATCGGAAAAACATTCCGTTGCCTAGACCCATTTCAGCCAACTAAAATTGAATTGTTTCCTAAACCAGAACCCCGCACTTTCCCCTGTTAAGCCGCATAGATCGAGTGAATGAAAATGAAATCGAATTTTATCAAATACATTATGGTCGCGGCTTCCATCCTCATGCTGACGGGGCTAACGGTTCCATCACCCAGCTTCGCACAAACGAAAGAAAAACGCCTTGTTGCTCCCGTCTGGAAAGGCGAGGTTTCCCAATGGGAAGGTTTCGACAAGATTGATTTTAAATTTGACAATCGAGACGCCTATGTCGTCGCCCCCAAAACACCAGCTCCGGGAAACCCTTGGGTTTGGCGAGCGAGGTTCCCTGGTTTTCATGCCGAATCAGATTTGATTCTTTTAGCGCGCGGATTTCATATCGCCCACCTTAATACCAATGGACTCCTTGGCAGTCCCCGGGCGATGGAATCTTGGGATAAATTTTACCAATATTTAACGAACCATGGACTGGCCAAAAAATGCGTTCTCGAGGGTGTCAGCAGAGGGGGCCTATTCGTTTATCAATTTGCCTCACGATGGCCGGCTCGAGTCGCTTGCATTTATTGCGACACACCAGTAGGCGATATTTCGAGTTGGCCGGGCGGAAAAGGGAAGGGGCGAGGACACGTTCCGACGTGGCAAACCTGCTTGACCGAGTATGGCCTCACAGAAGAAACGGCAAAAAATTTCAAACGAAATCCTATCGACATTCTGGCTCCAATCGCCAAGAACCAAATTCCGATTCTGCACATTGTTTCAATGAATGACGTCATCGTCCCACCAAGTGAAAACACATTTGTACTGGCCGAAAGGTATCGAAAGTTGGGCGGGAACATCGACATTATTAAAGTCGAAAAAGGAACCGAAAATTCAGGCGGACACCATTTCAGTCATCCCGAGCCCGTTCGCGCGGCGGATTTCATGGAGCGATTCGGAACCACATCCCCAAAGTCAAAGGACTACTTTGAAATACGTGGCTCACTCAACAATTGTCGCGACAAATTTGAAAATCAAAAAACGGGTCGCGTTGTTTTTCTCGGCGGCTCAATCACCACGATGAAGGGTTGGCGTGAATTGGTCTGCGATTATCTTCAACAAAAATTCCCCGATACGAAATTTGACTTTATTGACGCAGGCATTTCCTCAACCGGTTCTGTCCCAGGTTCGTTCCGATTGCTTCGAGATGTACTCGCTAAAGGAAACGTCGACTTACTGTTTGAGGAAGCCGCCGTTAACGATTTACATAACTCAAGAAAACCGATTGAGATGATTCGAGGAATGGAGGGGATTGTTCGACAAGCTAGAATCCAAAACCCTAATATCGATATCGTAATGATGCACTTTGTCGATCCGAAACATGTCGCAGACTACCGTCGCGGAAGAACCCCTCAAGTTATCCAACAGCATGAGCAGGTCGCCGCACATTATGCTATTCCATCGCTTAATTTGGCTCGTGAAATTACGGAGCGAATGGACAGCGGACAATTTGATTGGAAAAACGATTTTAGAAATTGTCATCCCTCGCCTTTTGGGCATACGGTTTATGCCTCCTCGATCCGCCGGCTATTGAATGAAGCGTGGGATGTCCCCCGGACATCCAAAAATCAGCCGGTCCCGCATTCCCTTCCAGAACCCATCAATCGCTACAGCTACGACCAGGGAAAGATGGTCAGTCTCAATAACGCAAAGGATCTGAGTGGTTTCAAAATCGACGATTCCTGTGACCCTCGCGCCAACAATCTTGGCGGTGGGGTCCGAACGGGCTTTCACAATGTACCCATGCTTGTCGGCACCAACCCGGGCGATCAATTTTCTCTTGACTTTAAAGGACGCGCAGTCGGTCTATTTTTGGCTGCTGGCCCCGATGCAGGTTCCATCGAATATTCAATCGACAAGTCCGAATTTAAACCGTTGAATCTGTTTACACGATGGAGCGGCGGCCTTCATATCCCCTGGGTTTACGTTCTCGATAGCGAACTTCCAACCGGCCCGCACCAACTCGTCATTCGCATTGCCCCGACGAAAGACCCTCGCAGCAAAGGGCACGCTTGTCGAATTGTTAACCTGCTCGTCAATGAATAAAACATACCGCAGGTTCCAGCGTTCCGGTTTCCTTAAAGCTCGGGTATCGGATCTCCCGGCTTAATTTCTTTACCCTCCCAAATGACTTTACCATTGATTCGCTCCAGGATCCGGCTTGCGCTACCGGGAGCGGGACGGCGATTCTCCTCGGGAAGAAATTTTCGATGACTTTCGATCAATGAACTCAGCTCGCTGCGCCCGGCAAGATTAACCCATTCATTTGGATCCGACTGGAGGTCGTAAAACTCCTCAGAACCGTCGGCATATTGAATAAAACGGTAACGCACTGATCTTACCGAGTGGTTGTCGTGATTGTGGGTGGTTATCGCAGGAAAATCTCGCTTCTGACTCGGATCGGCGAGCTGCGGAGCAAGGCTATGCCCCTCGAGTATTTGCTTTGCAGGAAAATCGCAAAGCTCCAACAGGGTAGGGTAGATATCCAGCAACTCAACCGGTTCTCGACAATTCGCCCCCTTGGAAACACCCGGTCCAGCGAATATCAACGGAACTCTTGTCGATTCTTCCCAAAGCGTATTCTTGCCTGTGATTTCCTTTTCCCCAAGATGGAATCCGTGATCCGACCACAAAACCACGATCGTATCCTCCGCTCGACCGCTCTTCTCCAAGGCAGCTAAAACACGCCCCACTTGGCTATCTACAAAACTCGTGCTCGCAAGATAGGACCGAGTAATGTTAGCGAGCTGATTAGACTCAATTAAAAATTTCAATCTGGGTTCGGGTAACTTCCAGTGGAGATACCAAGAAAAATCTGGCGTGTCCTGTCGGTCACCTAATTTGATTGGTGGTAAGATCAAATCACTTTCTGGATAAAGATCGAACCACTTCTGTGTCGCGTAACACGGCACATGCGGAAGAAAGAAACCGACCGAAAGAAAGAAGGCGTCATCCTTATTTTCCGACAGTGGACCTTCCAGTGTCTCAATTGCCCAGTCAGCAACCTTCCAATCTCCTTTATCCTCGTCTTGGTGCGGAAACACCCCCCAGTCCACAAGTCGATGGTCCGAGGGAGTGTTCACCAGCTTAGCCTTCGGTCGGGCACCGACACTGGACGCGGTACCAACAACATCAAATTCAGTATCCTTTTTACCCCTGCCGTTTCTCCCGTGATAAATTTTGCCCGTCGTGTAGGTCGTATAACCCTTGTTCGAAAAATACTGCGGAAGCGTTTCGTAATCTTTAAATTCAGGCAAACTCTTAATCCAAGGTGCTAAGCCGTAGATTCCCGTAGAAGACGGACGGAGGCCGGTCATCAGGCTTGTCCGAGACGGATTACACAAGGGAGACTGACAATGGGCGTTTGAAAATAAAGTCCCCTGTAGAGCCAAGCGATCAATATTAGGAGTTTTGACTTGGGGGTGCCCCTCCAGGCAACCAATCCAGTCATTTTGATCATCGATCGCAATAAAGAGAATGTTGGGCTTCTTTTTTGCTGGCTTTACCACCTGCAAACAGCCTGCACTGGAGGAAGTTTGACCACCCGACAGCACGGTTACACCCAACAGCACTAACACACAATATTTGCGTCTAAACATTTATTACACAAGCTCCATTGCAAATCTAAACGGGCACTTTTATTGGCTACCCAGCAACAGGCATCTTAGACTTTTAGGCAGGGAGTTACAACAAATTCAACTTACCCAGCGAACGAGGGAAAGCTAGTCCTGAACGCTTCATTCCACGAGACTTACCTTGGCGAATGGACCAAATACGCGACCCGCTCCAGTGAAAAAACCCCTGGCAATCAAAGCCAGCCAGAAATCACATGAACATTTAAGCTCAGAATGGAAATGCAAGAATAAATTGCCGCGTAACGGTACTGCCGCGTAACTGCCCGTCATGGCAAGCAAATTTCAACCGATTCGGTCGACCAAGGTTCGACTAAAAAAGAATCACTTTTCGGTTCGCAATGGTTCGGTAACCCAGAACTCATCGACATCAATATCGATCATCTCTGCACTGGTTTGTTTCTCCCGAAAAGTCTCAATCACCTTCTTAGGCGGCGGCAGTTCTTCGACACCGCTCCCATTGCCACCGGCGGGCTGCATTTCGAGATTCGAATCCGGACTCGGACCATCGTCAGGTGCATTCGGATCAGAGAAAATTGAACCGACTCGACCATAGCTCGAATCAACTCGCTCAAATTTGCCACCATAAACTGGATAATCATAATCGAATGGACCGCAACACATACTGCAGCCCAAACTCCCCACACTCAAGGTGGTCACGAACATAATCAAAAATGAGCGTTTCATAAAATGACTCTGTATCTATCTGGCGGTTTTTTAATTTTCAATTGAAGTAAATCAAAAATTTAAACAGAAACTAAACATTTGGACCGATCCCACAAATCAATTTAACTTGATCTTGGCGGTACTTCGTTGAGACATAGTCTTCGGACGATCCAATCCAAATTTCTCCCAATTCAACCGGTTGCTATTTGCTGCCGAGTCCGTTGATGCATTTAGCTTCAACGGAACCGAAGCCGGCTTCACCAACCGTTTGGACGGGCGAGGTGTCTTGTCAGCCACTGGCTGCTTTTCACCTGAATCGCCCGACCGAAGCCTCTTCATTCCAATCGCTCCCAACTCTCTTCTCCAATTGTCCGCCTGGACAATTGGAATCTCCTCTTGATATCCCACTTGTTTTACATTTTGAGCATTCTTCTTGGCAGCCTCTAAAGAGGATGCTTTAGAAACATCACCATACTGCTGTGCCCCCGCATTGGATCCCTGATCAGGAATTCGATACCGTGGCTCGGATTGCTCAAACAAGGGGAACTCATTCTCGAACAGTACTTCGTCAAGTGTTGCCTCGTTAAATGTTGCCTCGTTAAACGAAGTTGCTCCAGTGGCATCCTGCATCTCACCGTCGGTGCGGCTTTCGTTGGCGACGCCGACCTTTGGCGATCCGCCAACATTCTCTGCTGTTGGCCAATCTTCTCCGCGGCTGATGACCTGAGGACGTGTCCATCCGTAATCTATTTGTCGGCTCGCTCCCCGTCTTCGAGCGTGCTCATCCGCATCGCTGTACGCCTTACCAGGCCACGGGCCTTCACTGAAACTAATGCCGCTGTAGGCAAGAATGGTTCCTTTACGACGATGAATCAGGGCAATTACTTTGTTGTATTCACATAGTGCTGTATAGAAGGTGTCTTCCGCCTGAGCTCTTCGGCGTTGAGCTTCCAGAGCAACGTCGAGCGTTTCTACTCCAGCATCTTGCAATCGAATGAAGTGAGCCTCTTCAACCGTCGTATCTTTCCACTGATTAAAGGAAGCCTGCATCACCATCTGATTAGCCGCCAAAGCTCGCATCGCCTCGCTAAGCTCTTTCGTAACGTCCAATTCCATGTCTTCGACACGAGCAATCTCCCGTGCCAATTTTAACTGTGCGTTGCGAACATTGGCCAACTCTCTGCGATAGCCAACAGGCATCGCGAACGTTCCGCCAAATTGAACTTCCTGAAAATTACCACCATAGAGTTCGTTCAGGGCTCCGCTGTCAGCACTCGGAAAGGGCTGACTATTGCTTGAGTTAACACCAAATTGATTCCCTAGTCCCAACCACCGATATACCATCGATACATTTAGTTCAGGTAGCAGGCTGTTTTTTGAATAGGCTAACGCAAGTTCTTTCTTTTTGACTTCCCATCTTTCCTGACGTAGTTCAGGGCGATAAGTCAAAGCCTCGGCTAGAGAAGATTCCCAATCGAATTCGATCGGTGCCATCACAGGCTCATCAGTCGGGCGTAGAAATCGACCATCAGTCGAAGCCCAGCCAAGTAAATATCTAAGCTGACCTTCTACGTTGAGAAGATTGTTAAAACTGTCAATGACTTGGGAATCAAACAAGTGGTACTGACCGCTTGCCTGAGCAACCTGCTGAATATTAACTTCAGAACCTTCGTCGAATTGATCTTTGACGATCCGCCAAGTCTCCAGAGCCGCCTTGCGACCGGTCTTCGCAGCTTCGAATCGCCGGTAAGCACAATAAAGCTCCCAATATCGAATTTCGATATTAGTTACTTTATTTTGAAGCGTTGACTCTAAATTAGCGATTTGCTGATCAGTCCCGATCCGAGAAATCACAATCGGCATCCGATTGATGAATGCACCTCGTCCACGAAGCAACGGCTGGCGAATTTCCGCTTCAAAACTTGTCTGATAGAAACTGTCGAGAACCTGCAGGCCGCCCGCTCCCTGCAACGGATTGTTATTCGCAGTGTATTGATTGACGTTGCGAAAAAAGACCTGCGTTCCGCCGGCGGTCTTTTTACCAATCTCAGACTGCCATGAAACCTGATCTTGCTGAAAGATTGGATCATTGAGTGGACTCGAGGGTACACTGTTCCTTGGAATATCTGACTTGGCGTAATTGATACTGCTGGTCAGTTGTGCATCAAAATCGGCAAGTGCTGCCTCGACACCTTGATTGACATCTAACCCGCCGTTGGTTGACAGGCTTGACGGATTCCCAAATTGTCCTGGTTGTCCAATGAACCCCGGTTCTGATTCGCGAATCGCGATGTCATAGGACGTTGCCGCCACTCCAGGATTGACTGCCAAACTATCTTGACCTGGCAAGACCCGTGTCGATTGCAATGCCGGAGTGCCGTAGCCTCTAACAACTTTTGAGTTGGCCAACGAATACGCGACCGCATCTTCGAGTGAAATATCTTCGTAGGAATCGAAATCTGGGTCCATCACCGTAATCGGACGGTGCGATTGAGTCACCTCATCAAGCGTGGCGATCGCCACGTCGGGGTATTCAACTGACGTCGCTTGCTCAACGTAATGCGAAAGGTCGCCAACATCGTTGAAATAGATGGGCTTGGTAGGCGTGCATCCTGAGACGACAATCGCGACCAAAAGTGAACAGAATAAGATTTTCGAGGGGCTGAAACTCATCGGAACGATCCTGATGTTTGTTCGAAAAAAAACGCTTCGTGGCTCGCAGCAAGCCACGAATACGCTTTTGGCAAACTACTTCGGTCTGCCATCGAACCCCCCGGTTCTGTCCTTCAATGACCCCACTGCACGAAAAGCGCAGTTGAATCATCTCGGAACCAACGAAAGTAAACATCGTCGTTACATCCGGCAAACTTGCGACAATCCTCAAACTTTACCAATTTATCCGCCCGCTCAATTCTCTCTCGCGTTCAACAAACCTCAAAACAACAAAACACGGGTAGTCCACGCAAAATAGAAGCAGCCTCGAAGACAGAATTTCCTTAAGTGATATCACCAGAAACCACCCTGATTTGGTGTAAAAAGTCAGAAGAGGTTAGGCCAATTGAGAATTGCTCTAATAAATACAGATCATTTGTCAGTCGTCTCGACGCTAGCCGATGGAAGTCCGGCAAAACACAAATACCAAACTGACTACGCTAGCATTAATAGCCTGATTCAAATTTGCTGCTGCAATTGAGCAAGTTTCGAGATTACAGGTTTCCGACTTAGACGGAGCACGGCAGGCTTGCCCTCTTTGTTTGCGGGATTCTTATCTTGCTCCAACCATCTGCCGCTAGGATTATGTCGCAACACTTATGTCGCAACACTTAACTTCCGTTGGGCCGCCTCCAATCACAATCCACTGGATAATTTCATGAAATGCCCCGCGTGCAAGACATCCGATTTAGTTCGCACTCAATACGAAGGCGTTTCTGTAAATCAATGCGAGCAGTACGATGGTTATTTGATCAAGAGGGCGGGCCTCCATACGATTAAAACAAACTGGAATGCGGTGACGCCGAGTTCTTACAACAAATTGCGGCCAACACCGGAATCGATTCTGTAAGGGAATTAAACTGTACCAGTTGCCTGCGAGCGATGAAAAAAGAGATCAAAACCGTTGGCTCAGAGAAGTTTTTCCTCGACCAATGCAATGCGTGCAATCTGACTTGGTTCGACAGCGGTAAATTGGAAAAATTTCAATTACAGTACGAGAACAGCGAACAAGGGATAGAGAGATTTCGGTTTCGCGAGCGATTCGATTCGATTTGCTGACAGAAAAAGAGCGAGCTGAGCTCGATGCACTGATTGCCAAACTGGAAAACTCAGAAATTTTCGACCGAGATGACTGGAGCAGATTGGCGTATTACAGCTTTTGTTGCTAACTACCATTAGCCACCTTGCCGTTGGAGATGGGATTACCAGTACTAAAACAAAGGAATGACCCTGATAATTAGACGCATTGGCCAAGCCGCTCGATCCGGCGACAGCACACCTACTCAGCCTCCGCCAACTCCAAACGATCCAGAATTCCACCTTGAGATGGCCCCTGGACGATCCTTCTGAATTTCGGATAACAAATTTGGCGAACGGGCCTTTATTCCAATAAAAATGACAACGTATTTTGGAGTAAAAGCCTCGATTAGTCGATTTATTGAGGTGGATACAGAGCTGGAAGCTTGTTTATCACGGTAAAAACCGTGTCCCAACGACACCAACGAGGTATCTCTCGGGCAGAAACCGGTTCTGCTTGAAAACACCTCGCCGAAGAAAAAGCGGGGTTTTTCACCGACAAAATCGAAATCAGGCGTTGAGCGATAATAAATCGGTCGCTAAAATTTCGGATTAAAGTCGCACACAAGACCCTTCGTCAGGTAGAGATCATGGCTGTTCCAAAGAGAAAACATTCGAATTCCCGTTCCGGCAAGCGCCGAGCGAACGACGGAATCAAACCTCGCCCGCTTACATTGTGCCCTAAATGTAGCACAACGACTCCCACTCACGTCGTTTGCCCGACATGTGGGTACTACATGGGTCGTATTGTGACCCCATCGAAAGATGAAGTCGACGTATAGCAGTCGAGACAATTAGAAGAATCAAAGCTCATCTATGACAGATGAGCTTTTTTTTGGCCTCAACGAGAGGCACCTGTAATCCATCGCCAATGAGAGTCACCACTAGGCTCTTCAATTCCATGGTGCCTCAAGATCGCTGGTGAGTGCAACTATCTCTCGGTTGTCACTTTATTTTAACTGAGCCCTCAGTCGAGTTGATGGATTTTCAGTACCTCAGCGTTTATAAATAATTCGATCGACCCTCGCCTCTTCTTGGGGACGCGAAAAAACTGTCACCGGATTTATTATAAAACTCAGGCCTCTTGAAATGAACTTTCTAAACACCTCGAAGATCACCGCGATTTTGTTTCTTGCATTTGCATTTGACATACAACCGTTAACCGGATTTTACGATGGTGCTAAAAACAGCCAACCCAATGTTGTTTTTATTCTCGCAGACGATTTAGGCTGGCGCGACCTGAGTAATGAGGGGAGTACTTTTTATGAGAGTCCCCACATCGACCGAATCGCCAATGAGGGAATGAAGTTCACTCGTGGCTACGCAACCTGCCAAGTCTGCAGCCCATCTCGTGCAAGTTTGATGACTGGAAAGTACCCTGCACGTCTCAACATTACCGACTGGATCGGCGCCGCGGAAGGAACCCAATGGAAACGGAATACGAAGTTACTTCCGGCAACGTACATCCACGAATTACCAGCGGACGATGAAACACTTGCCGAAGCTTTTCAAGCGGCCGGCTACCGAACATTTTTTGCCGGCAAGTGGCACCTAGGCGGCGAGGGATCACTGCCGACTGACCACGGTTTTGAATTGAATGTTGGCGGTCACCATCGCGGCTCACCCCCGGGCGGGTATTTTTCTCCCTACAGCAATCCTGAAATGGAAAGCGGACCCAAGGGTGAACTGCTACCAATTCGGCTTGGCCAAGAGACGGTGAAATTTATCGAACAACACCAAGACGAACCATTTTTTGCTTACCTTTCTTTTTATTCAGTCCATGGGCCAATTCAAACTACGGAAGAACTTTGGAAAAAATACCGGGACAAAGCCTCCCAGCAAGGCCAGGAACCTGAATCTCGTTTCCTGATCGATCGAACGACACCCGTCAGGCAGGTCCAAGATAATCCACTCTATGCGGGGATGGTGGAATCAATGGATGACGCCGTGGGAATGGTGCTCTCCACGCTTGATCGATTAGACCTTTCCAATAACACGATCGTAGTTTTTACATCGGACAACGGTGGCGTTTCGGCAGGTGACGGAAAAGCGACTTCCAACTTACCACTCCGCGGCGGGAAGGGACGCCAATGGGAAGGCGGAATCCGCGAGCCGTTTTATATTAAGTGGCCCGGTTCTACGGTCGCCGGCCAACGCTGCGACACCCCAGTTATCGGCACCGATTTGTATCCAACTCTTTTAGAGATGGCCGGACTTCCCCTACGGCCTCACCAACATCTCGATGGCCTTAGCTTAGTCCCGCTGTTAAAGGGGCAATCGCTGCCAGCCCGCCCACTGTTTTGGCACTACCCGCACTATGGAAACCAGGGGGGCGAGCCTTCTTCAATTATCACGCGTGGTAAATGGAAACTAATTCAATATCTAGAGGATCAGCGTTACGAACTTTATGATATCGAAGGGGATATTTCAGAAACAAACAATGTCATCGACCAACACCCGGAAATTCAGGAAAGCCTAGGACGGGAATTAAAAAGCTGGATTGCCGAAATGGATGCACGCCAACCCACGGCAAATCCAAACTTCGATCTCGAAAAACAAAAACAAGAAAAAATCAAGATCCGAGATAAACAAAAACCGTCTCTCGAACGCCAACATTCCCAGTTCTTACAACCGAACTTTAAACCACCTCAAGGTTGGTGGGAGGAAACGGGCAAGTAGAACCCGTGATCAATCTCTTTGGCTACCAAAACTGAATCAAAATAGCGAACCAGCACTGCAGTTCACGCGCCTTGGTCTAGGCCAAAATGTCTCTGACCACATTTCCCGCAACATCGGTGAGCCGGAAATCCCGCCCACGATACCGGTAGGTCAACCGCGTGTGGTCCAAACCAAACTGGTGCAACATCGTCGCATGCAAATCATGAACGTGGAAGGGATTCTCTTCCGCCGCATACCCAAGCTCGTCGGTAGAGCCGTAAGTGACTCCTGGTTTGATGCCGCCCCCCGCCATCCAGCAGGAAAATCCTTTAATATGGTGGTCGCGTCCATTCCCCTGAGCCATTGGCGTTCGCCCAAATTCACCACCCCAAATGATCAAAGTATCCTCCAACATTCCGCGCTGTTTAAGGTCCTTCACCAACGCCGCCGAACCTTGATCGACTAGTTTTGAGGTCACTTCAATACCGTCTTTGATCTTGCCGTGATGGTCCCAGCCTCGATGGTAAAGCTGAATGAACCTGACACCTCGTTCAGCCAGCCTTCTGGCCAACAAACAATTGGCCGCGAAACTGCCGTCCGCTCCCTGTGTCCCGTAAAGGTCAAGAATATTCTGGGGCTCATCTGAAATATCTGCCAATTCAGGAACTGACATTTGCATTTTGAATGCCAATTCGTACTGTGATATTTTGGTCTCAATTTCCGGGTCGTAATCTGAGACCATGGCAATGCGATTTAGTCGTTCCACCGCGTCGACAATTTCTTTCTGTCGCGCGCGATCAACCCCGGATGGGTTTTTAACGTAAAGCACCGGTTCACCCTGTGACCGAAACTCAACTCCCTGAAATTTGCTAGGCAGAAAACCACTATGCCACTGACGCGATGCAATTGGTTGAGACTGACCGCCGCCGACTGAGGTTAAGACCACATAGCCAGGCAAATTATCAGTTTCCGACCCAAGCCCATACAGCAGCCACGATCCCATTGACGGCCTGCCAGGAATGCTGGTCCCAGTATTTATCAAACTGTGTGCAGGATCGTGATTAATTTGATCGGTGTGCATCGAGTTAACAATGCACATTTCGTCCGCAATGCTTTGAATGTGGGGCAAAACATTTCCAATTTGATTCCCCGACTGCCCACATTTTTTAAAGCCATGCTGCGGTCCTAAAACCTTGAGCTTATCCCGTTGCCCTTGCAACTGTGCAATTTGTTGACCATCGGTAAACGATTTGGGCATGGACTTCCCATCCATCGCTGCCAGCTTTGGTTTGTAATCCAAGGTCTCCAGATGGGACGGACCGCCTGCCATGCAAAGGTGAATCACGCGTTTGCATCTGGGGGGAATTACCACATTACCAGCAACCACTGTGCCTGCACCTGCAGAACCTGAAAGCATCGAAGTCAGCGCGACCCCGCCAACTCCTGTCGACGTTCGTTTCAAAAACGTACGTCGAGACAGTTGCGCAGCCCGTCTAAAATTTTCTTGGCCTGAATTTTCAAATTTCATTTTACTTTCTCAATACAAATTCATGCATATTCATAACTGCTCTGCAAACTGATGTCCAAGCTGCCAGTTCAGCATCGGTAACCTGAAGCTCTTCCTTGGCCGGCTTGGGAGTTTGCCCGATCGAAATTAATTCGCTCGCCTTCTCGACATTGGCTTCGTAAAAATTAAGTTGAGACTCAAGAAGCGCTTGAACCACTTTCCGTTCACTCTCCATTACCTCACGTGAAAATGCTCTTTTAAAAATCAAATTGATTCGTTGGTCGACAGAAGAGTGTTTTTTCAAGACAAGGGTAGCCAAAGATCTCGCTGCCTCCACATACGAAGGATCGTTGAGCAGGACCAATGCTGCCAAAGGTGTGCTTGAGCGGGGTCTCGCCGCAGTACATTCTTCACGCGATGGTGCATCGAACGTTTTCATTGCTGGATGTAAAAATTGCCGCTGCCAATGGGTGTATAAGCCACGACGATACTGGTCATCCCCATTGCTGGCTTTATATTTTCGTTTAGGAAAATTAAGATGTCGATACAGCCCCTCTGGCTGGTAAGGCATGACGCTTTTACCGCCCTGATCTTTCACCAATAAACCACTCACGGCCAGCGCCTGATCTCGAATAAACTCTGCGTCCAAACGAAAGCGAGATTGGCGTGCCAACATCCTGTTTTCGGGATCCAGCTCTCGCAGATCGGTTCGAATCCCTGAAGCTTGACGATAGCTTTTTGTCAAAACGATTTCTCGGATTAGATGTTTAATGTCCCAACCCGAACTCATGAACTCGACGGCGAGCTGATCTAATATTTCTGGATGAGTTGGCGGCTCCCCTTGAGAACCAAAGTCATCCAAAACATTCGTGATTCCAGCGCCAAATAACAATCGCCATATCCGATTGACAAATACCCGAGCGGTAAGTGGGTTCTCTTGGCTGACCATCCAGTTGGCGAGATCAAGTCGAGTCGCTGGTTTCGCTCCAACGACGGAACCCTCCCAACTGGAACCAGCCAAGACGGCAGGGACCGACGGGCTTACCAACTCACCCGATTTGTCCATCCAATCTCCTCGTGCCAATACTCTTATTTCGCGAGGCTCAACCGAAGTGGTTACCAGCGTAATCCGTGTGTTTTGTTTAACGATCTGGGCCCGCTCAGCTTCCAATGCTTTTATCCGGTTCCTGATTTTTTCATACCTCGGTGACATCGACACGAAATAGTCATGAATCGTTTGTTTCTGTTCAGGCGTGCGATCAACTTCTGAAACGGGTAATACATCTTGGATGTTTTGAGGCAGTGCCCCGAGTGGATTCGCCACCGCTCCCTTTACACCAGTCTCAGACAATCGAAAATGCCCAAGGGTATGCGTGTCGTTCCCATGTTGCTGCCTAACGACAATGGTGAACTTTCCTTTTTCAAGCGCCCCGGCTTTCGTCCGAACCACTAATTCTTGAGACTTTCCAACCTGTGGAAGAACGGCCCAACCCCACGATTTCCCTTGGGTGTCTCGGTCAATCGCACTGGCAGCGGACCACTTTTTATCGGGATGCTGATTTGCGGATTGAGTCTGTTCGACCGTTGCACTCGCATCACTCAGCTCTACCATCGTTTCCTTTAATTCGGCTGGCCACTCAGAAAAGTCTTTTTCAAACCAATCAAAGTATTGCAGTTGATCACCACGCAAGAGGACCAATTCCGACACAACGAAATTACCGTTGGACGCCCGACCAGGGCCGTTGCGAGGCAACGACTTGTGGGGCAAGGCTTCTAACCTGAGGGCCTCGAGCGGCTGACTCACTTCAACAGAAACGCCATAAACTGCTTGCGGAACGTTCTCCCCCGCGATCAATATTGAATGATCAGCCTCCGTAACGGCTTTGACCCCATTAGGGACCTTAACCGCATCCGGGACCAGTGGATTCCAATTTCGCTGAGTCTCCATCAGCGAGGTTTCCCACACCAAACGACTTCGAATTGCTGTTGGCGACTGGGCTAATTCATTTTTGACTTCCAATATTGCTTTGTCGACCGAAACCAACAGGGAAGGGAGTTGTTCATCAACGACATCGATCGAAGACCCCCATTTGCCAGTGTTGTGCGCTCCAGCATAGAGGCCCTGTTCTTCAATATCAGCGAAGAATGCCGAAAACTCGTAAAACTCCTTCGAGGAGAAAGGGTCAAATTTATGATCGTGACACTCAGCGCAACCAAGTGTGATTCCAAGCCAGACCGACGCGGTTGTCCGCACCCGATCCGACGCATATTTGTTGAGATACTCCTCCGGCTGTACCCCGCCTTCAGCCGACATCATCCCTAATCGATTGTACCCAGAAGCAATTAATTGTTTCTGGGTCGGATTCTCTAAAAGATCTCCCGCTAACTGCTCACGAGTAAACTGATCAAACGGCATGTTCCCGTTGAACGCTTCAATCACATAATCTCGATACGGCGAAATGCTGACATTTTGATCACCGTGATACCCAACCGTGTCGGCGTAACGCACTAGGTCAAGCCAATTCACGGCCATTCGCTCACCAAAATGAGGACTGGCAAGCAATCGATCAACTTCGTGTTCATAGGCTTCTTCGAAACCACGTTGGACGACATCCGCTTTGAACTCAGCAATCTGATTTGGACTAGGTGGCAACCCAATCAAATCCAAATTCAGTCGACGCAATAAAGCGTCAGAGTCCGCCTGGTCAGACGAATTAAGTCCCAGATCTGCCAATCGAGCCTGAATAGATTGGTCAATAAACGCTTTTACTGAATCAGACTCGTTGGTTGATTTCAACCGATTCACAGGCGGTTTAAACGCCCAGTGTTCTGCCCACGTTGCTCCTTGCTTTACCCAAGCAACGATTAATTCTTTTTCCCGCTTGGTTAGCATTTTTAGATAATCGCTGGGCGGCATTACTTCGTCAGAATCAGTCGACAAAATTCTCTCAATGAGCGGACTTGCATCAGGATCGCCAGGAATCAAAACCCCCAACTCCGGATCGAGCAAGCTCGCTTTTTGATCAATCCGGAAATCAGCTTGATGCTTGGATTCATCCGGTCCATGGCAAGCGTAACACTTATCAGCCAGAATCGGTTTGATTTGCGAACCAAAGTCAATCTTCTCCAGGCCACTTTCTTGCCCAATTACGGATTCACCAAAATTAGAAAGGATCAGTCCCATGAAAACTATAAAGTTCACGCCAAAAGCACTGACGCACCACGGACGCAGATTTCGATCATTTTCGTAAGCACCAGCCATGAACTCAATTCTCAACATTTAAACCAGTTGTCGCCTCAGCTAAGCAAATCCGCCAGTCTCTAAGTTTAACAAAAACCAAACGCTCTTGCTGCACAGATTCTAAATTCGATCGCGCTACCGAATTTTCTTTTGCCTAACACAATTTGCCTTTTTCAATCGAAACATCGCCTTAAATAAATATCTTAGAAAACGACCATTTAATTCGATCTAAACAGGGAATCAACTTATAAAATACCAATTTATTACCGCATAGAGTCAACAATTTCTCGTCAAAATCCCGCGGCCGGCAATTCTGACACCAATCGGATAAAGTAAAGAATAAGTGTATATTTAGACGCGTTCTTGAACCCTTTTCCAATCCTATTCTCTTTCGTACGAATAAACATTTGAATTCGCGCAAACCACCGACATTAATCAGTCGTATTGAGGACGATCCATTAGTAGATGGACTGCCCGAGCGCGCGACGTTCATTCCTTTACGGCAAAAAGATCTTCAAGCGGTCCTAATTAAAAAATTCAAGATTACCGATGGAGATCTTGGTGAGTATAAGCAACTGTGTTCACGTCTACAGGCAATTTTTCACGTAGAGCATCTGGCCAGTCTGCTTTACCTCGAAGAGATCTACGACACACTTGATCCGGACAGCAACATTGTTGATCTTGAAACGGTTTCTGCCGAAAAGCGAGAGGCACTTACCAGTGCCTTATTGAGTCAACTTGAAACACTCTTATTTAGCGCTCATTACAAGCGACTATCCCGAGAAGAATTGGAACGGGCCATTGAAGTTGGGTGCCAATGGGGAGTTCAACTCGACGTTAATTTCGACATCTACGAACGATTAGAGATTTTTGCGAGAGGCTACCGAACGGTTAAGTTAACGCGGCGGCGTTGGCAAAAACTGTTTCGACTTGAGTCGATAGAGCTTCCTGAATTCCAACGATTAATTATGGCTTTCCGCATGAGCCCGGCCCTCAATGCCGGAAAAAAGGATAAGTTCAAAAAAAGTCAAAAATCGCTAGATGAGAAATTTGTCTACCTCAAGGCATTTAAAAACATTCCCGAAAACGATCTCGAAATCCTTTTGCCAGGATCTAAAGTTCGCTTAACCAAACTTGATCGCGCCAAAATCCTGCTACCAACCCTTTCGGGCATGGCTTTCACAATCTGGAAAGTCGCCAGAGGTGTTCTCGTTTTATCGCTAGCCTTTCATTTTGCCAACATTCTTGGTTGGGCTATTTTGATTGGCGCTATAGGTGGTTACGTATTCAAATCAGTTCTCAGTTATCTAAATACAAAAAACAAGTATCAGTTTGGATTGACCGAGAGTCTTTATATCAAGAACTTAGACAATAACTCAGGCGTCATTTATCGCATTCTCAATGAAGCAGAAGAACAGGAACTTTGCGAAGCAGTTTTGGCATACACTTTCCTTTGGAAATTTGCGGAACCGAACCAAGGACTAAGCGAAGACGAATTGGACAAGTTAGTCGAAGAATTTCTTGTAAACGTTACGGGCATTGATGTCGATTTCGAAGTTCACGATGGGCTTGGAAAACTTGAACGACTGGGCCTTGCAGCGAAGAATGACCACCAACGCTGGGCCGCTTCGCCAATCCATCTTGCGACCGAACTGCTAAACAAAAACTGGAATGATTTGTTCGAATCGCGTGTTGCCAAATCAGCCAGTTTTGAAAGTCCGCTTGATGACGGACTGTTCACAAACTAACTTCTTAGATCCATCAGCCGCCGACTAGGCAATACACCCTTCAACCCAACTTTTATTGGAACTAAAGTGAGCGAAACGAAACTATCCCACGTTCAAAGCCAGCAACAATACAGCCGCGCGAAGCAACTTATGCCCGGTGGCGTCAACAGTGCGGCCCGCGCATTTGGAGCTGTCGGCGGAGAACCAATCGTTTTTGAAAAAGGGGAAGGAGCCTATCTCTTTGACGTCGATGGGAATCGATACATTGATTTCATCGGCAGCTGGGGCCCTATGATCTTTGGGCATCAGTTTGAACCAGTCAAAGAAGCCGTCCACGCAGCAGTCGAACGCGGCACCAGCTTTGGCGCACCAACCGTTGCCGAAAACGAATTGGCAGAATTGGTAATCGACGCAGTTCCAAGCGTGGAAATGGTGCGATTGGTAAATTCTGGAACCGAGGCAACCATGAGCGCCATTCGACTCGCTCGCGGCTATACAGACCGCGATCTAGTCATCAAGTTTTCTGGAAATTACCATGGCCACGTTGACAGCCTATTAGTCGCCGCTGGAAGTGCCGCGGCAACTCTTGGTGTACCAAACTCGCCCGGCGTGACCGAAGGCACCAGCCGTGACACGTTGGTTTTGCCCTACAACGATTGCGAATGCCTCACAGAGACCTTTAAAAATCAGGGAGATTCCATTGCAGCCGTTATTCTCGAACCTGTTTGTGGAAACATGGGCTGTGTCATCCCAACTCCGGAATTTTTGCAAACTCTGCGGCAAACGACGCAAGATTTTGGCAGTGTGCTCATTTTCGATGAGGTGATGTGTGGGTTTCGGGTTGCTCGCGGCGGCGCCCAAGAACTTTTTGGAATGACTCCAGATTTGACCACCATGGGCAAGATCGTTGGAGGTGGACTTCCACTCGCCGTCTTTGGCGGGAAACGAGAAATCATGCAACACGTTCTACCTGCCGGGAAAGTATTCCAAGCGGGAACACTGTCCGGTAATCCAATCGCTACGGCAGCCGGAATTGCTATGTTAAAGGCGCTACGTGATCATCCGCCCTATGAGTACCTAGAAGGCCTGAGTCAAAAATTAGAGTCTGGCTTAAAAGCCGCGGCAGAATCAAATGGAATTGAATACTGCATTCAACGGGTTGGTAGTATGATGACACTATTTTTCCAGAATGGCCCCGTGACCGACTGGGAGTCAGCAGCTAAATCCAAAACGGATCAATTTTCAAAGTACTTTTGGGGGCTGATCGATGAGGGCGTCTACATGCCTTGCAGTCAATTCGAGGCATTATTCATCTCCGCAGCGCACACCAATGAAGACATCGAACACACCATCAAAATGGCAGATCGCGTAATGAGCGAGATCGCGAAATAATCATCGGTGCCGCAAGACAATTGACCGTGAACCACCCGCCGCCATCCTTGTGTCCTGAATGGTTTACGATTAAGCGTCGTCATTCATCAGTATCTTTTTCTGGTAGCGACTCTGAACGATATCGGTCAACACTAAAACGGCGAGAACGAAGTAGAAGGTTGTCTTGGTCATTGGTTCAACCTCGCTTCCGAATATGTTTATATGGGCAAGGTGCCCACCCTCGCTTACCAACATAATTCCAACAACGAACAGTACGAAAAGTCCGAGAACTTCATACATTCGATTCTTCTCTAGGAATGTAGCAACATGGTCGGACAGCCAAACCATCATTACACCGCTAATCACGATCGCAGCAGCCATTACCCAGAAGACATCCGAAAGCGCCATCGCGCTTAAAATTGAATCAAATGAGAAAACAAGATTCATCACCACGATCCAAAAAATAACGGCACCCACTGTCTTTTGCTTTTTCTCTCCACCGCCGTGGTTGTCGTGTTCCAACCGCGTCATATGCCAGATTTCCTTCATCGCCGTGTAAATGATGAAACCGCCACCAGCTAAAACAATCAGACTGTGAAGACTAAAACTCGCTTCGAATACTTTTAAATCAATTTTTGGCAACGTCGTTTGTTCAAACCAGTCTTTGAGGTACACCAAAAAGCAAAGCAGGCCAATACGGAGAAAAATGGCAATCCCGATTCCCCACGACCTTACCATTTGGCGTTTTTCAGCCGGAGCGTGTTTTGATTCGAGTGAGATATAAAGGAGATTATCGAATCCCAATACCGCTTGCAGCAAAACTAGAAAACCCAGGGTCGTCAGATTTGCTAGAAGCCCGGGCGATTCATCCGTTTGCCCGACACCTTCCACTTGAGCGATAGCACCCGCGCTGTCGGGTTCCCCCCCCCACGCTTGGGTTGCTTCATTCAATAAGGAAATCGCAACTAAACCGATCGCAGCATAAAACGTGAAGCGGTAGATAATCGCAAGATAACGCATTTGATCTCTCTCGTACTAAGTTCTGAAGGCGTTCGAGTCTATCAAAACTGATGATTGGTTTGCTACCCGTTTCACTCAATAAAAAATGCCCAATCTCACCTATTTCATTTTGCTGGAAAACAATCGCAATAATTACGCCCACTGCTAATCCGTAAAAGCAAGCAAAGATCTCCTACTAAATATTAGTCGATCCTTCGCTTTTGATTCCGAGAGGTCTCATGTTTAATTTTGCTGGAGTGTCTATTACAATCATGGTCATTCGTCACAAAATCCTGATGGTAATATGGGTCAATGAGCATTTTAAAGGCGGTGATCACCGCAGCCGCCCCCGACCAGAAACAACTTCCTCTACAAAGCCTCGTTGACCAACAAGGGGAGACGAAAACCGCACTTCAATTGATTGCTGATGAGGCCGTCACGGCTGGCATTGAAGAAATTGCAATCATTATTTGCCCGGGGGAACAAGAGAATTACGTCAAGGCTGCCGGAGAACACGCCTCTCGGCTCACCTTTGTCCCTCAAGATAATCCCCGTGGCTATGGAGACGCGCTTTTACGAGCTCGTGATTTTGTTGGAGACGATCGATTTCTGCATCTAGTCTCCGACCACGTCTATCTCAGCCAGCACCCGCGAGGATATGCTGGACAGCTGATCGATATTGCGATCGCTGAGGACTGTGCAGTTTCCACGGTGCAACCAACCCGTGAAAACCTTTTGCCTTTCTTTGGAACTGTCGGAGCATCGCGGATTGCAAATCGGCAGAAGCTATATGAGATCAAATGCGTTATGGAAAAACCCACCCCAACGCAGGCCGAACAATATTTAATCGTGGCGGGTCTTCGCGCCAGCCACTATCTGTGCCTCTCTGGCATACACATCCTCACGCCTACGATCATGAATCTTCTCGAGGCAGAAATGCAAGCCTCCGAGCCCGGCAGCAACATTGCTCTATCTCCCGCGCTTGAGGAACTTGCAAAATGCGAGCGATACCTTGCGACTGAGGTCGATGGAGGTCGCTACAACATTGGCGTTCAATACGGCCTATTGAAAGCTCAAGTCGCATTGGCATTATCTGGTAAAGATCGTGATGAAATTTTAACAGAACTGCTGAATCTTGTTGCTGAAAGTAAACCAGCCTCTCGTCACACCCCTTCACCGGGAGCCTAACGTCGATGGTATTGGACACTAATCAAACAAATTCAGTTAACGGCAATCACGGAACAGTCGACTGGCGCTGCAATCGCCTCGTTTCGGTCATCGAAACCAGCGATAACTTACTACGCAATCAATCACTTGATGAGCTGTGCAAAGATTCAGAACTCGATGAACTTTTGGGCGATGTCGCAGCCCTGGATCAACTTTGGCGGACAGCTGACAACCTCTACACTCAAGTCCGTGCGCTATTTTTTCTTTCAGCAATTCATCGATACCACTTGCCCAAACAATTCGATCGCTCTCGATCTGCACCCGGAAAAATACCATTCGAAAGTTATCGACAACTGCTTGGCCGACGGTTCATTGAGTCTATCGATTCTTTACTGAGAGCCCAGAAAGACAATGGCCCAAGTGATGGTATTTCAAGTGCGTTAGCACAAGCCTACCACGAACTCGGATTTCAGCGATTGGCAGATCAAGTCAGAAAAAGTGTTCGTACAGTTCGGGGTAATCAATGGATGTTTCGAACGGGCCATCCGGATGATCATCCGCTACGATTCCGACCCGACCTCCTTGCGAGAGATGAGACTTCACCCGCGTTCCCCATTCTCTCAGAAACGACTGCCGTGAGAATGGATTTCTCTCACAGCGGATGGAGCGACATTTTTTTTCTCGGGATGGATTTCCCCGCAGGTGCAAAAGTCATCAATGCTTCAATTAACCTCGGCGTTGTTGACAGGGATGAAAAACCACAGCCGCCGATCGAGTGCTACCTCCGCGTTATCGACAGACCCGTATTGCGATTGGTCAGTATCGACCTGAAATCAACCGCCGTGATTCAGACGATCAGCGAAGTATTTGACTTTGCGGCGGATTATCTCGGACTATTAAAAGCTGCAGTGATTGCTTCGGGAATCGTGCCCGCTGGCATGGATGGTTGCGGCGAATCGATCAAGCCGCTACTCGAGCGACTCGTTGGCCCCGGATTGGGAATTGAAATCGTCAGCAAAGTGAACGACATCCCCAAAGGATCTCGACTTGCCGTTTCCACCAATTTGCTTGGATCTTTAATTTCTCTCTGCATGCGAGCCACGGGACAAGTCTCGTCACTTGCGGGAAAACTAACTGAACCGGATCGCCGAATCATTGCAGCCAGAGCGATCCTTGGCGAATGGATTGGTGGATCGGGTGGCGGATGGCAGGATTCCGGTGGAGTTTGGCCAGGCATCAAATTAATCGAAGGCGCCGAAGCAACCGAATCGGACCCCGAATGGCAAATTAGCCGTGGGCGCCTGCTTCCTCGCCATTCGATTTTTGAGTTCGACGAAATCTCTGGGGAAACCAGACAAAAACTGCAAGACTCTTTGGTCCTCGTCCATGGTGGGATGGCTCAAAACGTTGGCCCCATTTTAGAGATGGTCACTGAGAAATACCTTCTCAGATCCGCCGAAGAATGGGAAGCTAGAATTGAAGCAATCGAGATACTCCAAGAAATCAAGACTGCCTTGCTTGCCGGAGATATTCGCGCCGTTGGAGAAGCAACGCACCGCAATTTCTTCGGTCCCCTTCAAACAATCATCCCTTGGTGTACGAATCTTTTTACCAACACACTGATCGAAAAATGTGAGTCGAAATTTGGTGATCAGTTTTGGGGATTTTGGATGCTCGGGGGAATGGCAGGTGGCGGCATGGGCTTTATTTTTGATCCATCGATTAAGATTGAAGCGCAACGATGGCTTCAAGCGACAATGCAAACCACAAAAAAGGACTTTGAAACTCGACTACCTTTCGCAATGAACCCGGTTGTCTATGATTTTGCAATCAACGATCAGGGATCCTTTGGAACGTTATCACCTGCCGCAAAAGCTCAGATGCCTTATGAATATTATGCGTTACTAATTCCCGAATGGCTGAAATTGGAACCGCGTGACCTATCAGCACTATCCCGTTTCGAAATGGAAACGCTAGGCGCTGAATACAGGACCGACGCTGACGCTCCCAAATTTCGAATCTTGGTAGAAAGCATTCTTCCAGGCAAAGACAGTGAATCTGAGGCATCTGAATCACTTGCGGATTTACTAAAACGACATGGATTCGATCGTGAACAACATGAGCAAATCCGAGCCGATTTAAAATCTGGTCGATACGGACTGGCTCAAAATCGATTGCCAATCAATACCAGCATTGAAGACGTCGAGCCAACCGACGTAATCGATATGGGCAACGCAATTAATCAGACTCATTTATCACTCGGTTGCGATGCTCTCCGGGACGGGCGGGTCGCGGTCGTCACACTGGCCGCCGGCGTGGGCAGCCGCTGGACCGAAGGGGCAGGCGTCGTCAAAGGGCTGTACCCTTTCCATCAATTCTCTGGAAAGCACCGAAGCTTCCTCGAAGTTCACCTCGCCAAAAGTAACAAGATTGGTCTCCAGCACAACCGCCACTTCCCCCATGTCATTACCACTGGATACCTCACCGACCAACCTATCCAGCAACACCTAGCGAAGCTTTCAAACTATCACTATCCCGGAGATGTTTTAGTTTCACCCGGTCAATATGTTGGTTTGCGAACGGTCCCCATGATGCGGGACCTACAGTTTCAGTGGGAAGAAATGCCACAACAGATGCTCGATGAGCAACAAGAAAAAATGCGTGCAAGTCAAAGGTCGTCTTTGATCGCCTGGGCCAGACAAGCCGGCGAAGGCCTTGACTATCGCGACAATTCACCAATGCAATGCCTGCATCCGGTTGGACACTGGTATGAGATTCCTAATTTAATCCGTAACGGCACACTTAAAAAACTATTGGACGACCACCCGCAACTCGAAACGCTGTTACTTCATAACGTCGATACGCTCGGTGCAAATGTAGACCCGGGTTTATTGGGCTTGCACTTAGCAAGTAAGAGGTGCCTGTCCTTCGAGGTGATTGCCAGACGATTAGAGGACCGAGGTGGAGGTTTGGCGAGGGTCAATGGCCAACCGAGGCTCCTTGAAGGCCTTTCGATGCCCAGAGAAGAAGACGAATTCAAATTGTCTTATTACAACTCGATGACGACATGGATCGATGTGGACCGCTTACTTGCCGTTTTCGGACTCAAGCGATCCGAATTAGATAATGCTACCAAAGTAGATGCTTCCATCCGGCAATTGAGCAGCCGCATGCCAACCTACATCACGATCAAGGACGTCAAGAAAAGATGGGGACACGGGCAAGAGGATGTTTTTCCTGTCTCACAATTTGAAAAACTTTGGAGCGACATGTCAGGTTTACCTGAGGTCTCGGCGAATTACTTCGTTGTCCCACTCGCCCGCGGCCAGCAATTAAAACAGCAGGCGCAACTTGATGCATGGCTGCGAGATGGCACGGCTGAATATGTAAACGGAATTTGCGATTGGAACTTCTAATCGCGGCAAGCTCACGGACTTGGGTAGCGACTACAGTTCAACGAGCGCCAGTAGTGGAACCTTTCATGGGATCCATTACCAGGCAACAAATTCCATAAACGATCGCAAGAAATCCTAGCAGAACCACGTTCATTAACGCACCTTGAATGATGGTAGTTGCGAAGCTAAACATCAAGGCTGGACCAAATTCTTCGGTGAAAAATGCAGACGTTTCGCCATCTACCGGGTAAACCGCCATCGTGATAAACCTGCCAGCGGTCGTCGAAGCGATTCCCAAAAATAAATCCAGGGGCGTCAAAAGTGGGGCCACCGAAAAAACAATACGAATCGTATAACTAATTTTTACTGCCCTACGTACAACCCGATCCTGCAGAACACGCTGAACAAAAGATGTACCTTCCAAAAGAGTATAGCCAATAACGTAGCAAAAGACGCCAACCACCATCCCAAGAATTGAAGGGAAAGCACCGTTTGTGAATGCGAGTCCCAAAAAGAAACTCGGAGTAGCGCAAACGTAACAAATAAGAAACCATTTAGTAAATATCCAGGGCAACCCTTGCCAAAAAGTCTTCTCCGACCTCTGAACTTTTTGAGGCTCATATTGCGTCGAGGCTTGATACGGATTGGCCGAGGCAGTGAATGGGTTATCGCTATCTTGTTCAGGTCTTTCGATCATTCGCTTTATAAACTAAACACAAAAACGGGTTGAATTTCTTAGTCGGCTTGCGAGCGAAAGTATAATTTTAGACCGACAAGAAGCGACCCAAAATAAATTTCTCATGACCAAATTGCCTGACTTCCAATCAAGATGTCGGCATATTCAGTGCAATCAAAACGCCCCCCGAAATTCACCCCAAAACCCGATCAAAAACGTTTAGCTTTGATTGGCAAGCTTGGGATTCTGTTCCCCAGTCACCTTGATTAATTTCTGTCGAAAAGCATTACAAAGCAATTGCATCTGCTCAACATCGAGCTGCTCAGTTCGCGCGTCGGCTCCGTGCCCAAGTTCAGAGAGAACTTCATCGATATCCGACTTCGTCAATTGATCCTTAAACGCACTGACCGCAACGGACCGCATGAACTTCCGACGATGGAAAAACATCGCCCGGACAAATGCGTAAAAGAAATCGAGGTCCTCAAATTGTTCGCGTCTCTCTGGAAAGTGATGGATATGAATAATGGCAGAATCGACTTTTGGGCGGGGCCAGAAAACTTTGGGAGACATGATGCGAACAATTTCCACATCGCAAATACTCTGCACCCAAATACTCAGCGCTCCGTAGTCTTTCGACCCGGGACCCGCCACCAATCGATCGGCAAGTTCCTTTTGAATCGTGACGGTCATCGTTTCGGGAACGATTTCGGAACGCAGCAGGTTAGAAATAATCGGTGTTGCAACGTTATACGGAAGGTTAGCCGCCAGCTTAAACACGCGACCATCTTCCACCTCCATATGGTGCTTGATCGCAGCGATCACCTCAGGAGCAAATTGGTTTTTATTTTTCAGAGCATCCTGCTTTAGCATTTGAATATTGTCAAATGCCTCCAGTTCCTCTGATGCCATTTGATAAAGATATTCGTCAATCTCAACGGTGATAACTTGCGCCGCTTGCTCAGCGAACAACCCCGTGAGCGACCCCATCCCCGTACCAATTTCAAGGACAACATCGTTTGAATTCAGTTGCGCACTTTTCGCAAGCAGGTTCAAAAGATTGAGGTCAATTAAAAAGTTCTGACCATGACGCTTGTTCGGATTCAAACCGACTTCTTCGAAGCGCCTTGATAGATACGAAACCGTTTGTCGATTTACTTTAGCCATAATGTTTACTTACGTTCCAATTGCTGCTGAACATACTTTGCCAATAAATCGGTTTCGATGTTAACGGTGTCCCCGATATTCCGCCGACCCAAGGTTGTGACATCGAGCGTATGAGGAATTAATGCCACGCTAAATCGATCTAGCTCGACATCGACCAAGGTCAAACTGATGCCGTCGACCGTGACAGACCCCTTCGACGCCATCTGAATGGTCAAATCACTGGAGACACGGAACCAGAATTTCGCCCATTCTCCATCTTGGGTCCGCTCGTCAACAACCCCCAGACCATCCACATGACCGGAAACATAATGCCCGCCCATGCGTTGCCCCACTTGCAACGATCGTTCCAAGTTGACCTCAGATCCTGTTGTAAGCTCACCAAGATTCGTCCGCTTTAACGTCTCTTCACCGGCCTGAAAGGTCAGAGCCGCCCCGTCGATCGCAACGACCGTCAAACAACAACCGTTGACAGCGATACTGTCTCCCAACTCGGCACCGCCGGAAATTAACTGCCCATCGACTTGGATGTCAGCAGCGTTCCCCTGAAGCAAAATTGCTTTCACGGTTCCTTTTTCTTCCACTAAACCAGTAAACAAGCGGTTCCCCTCATTATCAGCTAAACATGTCAAACCAGCCTCCAATAGACTTGCCCGACGCCACCAACCCGAAAGTAGAAGTCAATAGCGGTGTTTTTTCAATGACAAATCGAAAGGATCCCGTGGCGAAGTACGTTGATTACCAACGACCGGTTTGTCACGCTATAATTTCAGTCTGATTCAAGAGAGTTGTGTTCCATTCCCCGAACCCAAGTAAAAACAATGCTCAACGCAATGAATGTGATTCTAAAGAGTCTCGCAATTATCCTTCTCGCTATTTCAGGAACATCGCTGGTTGTTGCCGATAATGGATCAAATCCAAATTTTATTATCATTTTCGCCGACGATCAGGGCTACAACGATCTTGGGTGTTTCGGATCAGAAAAGATTAAGACTCCCAACATTGACCAACTGGCCGCCGAAGGAAGAAAATTTACCAGCTTTTATGTTCCCTGTTCGGTTTGCTCTCCATCTCGGGCTGCCTTATTGACCGGGTGTTACCCTAAACGCGTGGGAATGCAGAAACATGTTCTTTTTCCCAAAAGCGACTACGGGCTAAACCCCTCCGAACATACCATCGCCAATCACTTAAAGGGCCTCGGATACGCGACCGCATGTATTGGTAAATGGCATCTCGGCCACCTTCCAGAACTCCTTCCTCGCCAACAGGGATTCGACTCCTATTTTGGGATTCCATATTCCAACGACATGAACCATCCCGACAACAAGAACAAACCCAAAATCTCAAGTGACGAACGGTGGATCAATCAAGAATCTGCCATCACCCATTGGAACACGCCACTCATTGGTAACGAAGAAATCATCGAACTTCCCGTCGACCAGCGTACCATTACCAGACGTTATACAGATAAGGCGGTCGAATTTATCACTGCCAACAAAGACAATCCATTTTTCCTTTACCTCCCCCACTCGATGCCCCATATCCCTCTTTACGTTCCCGAGGATGTTTATGACCCCGATCCCAAAAACGCCTACACTTGCGTCATCGAACATATTGATGCCGAAGTCGGACGCCTAGTTCAAACCGTTCGAGACCTCGGCATCGCCGACAATACTTACATCATTTACACCAGCGACAACGGCCCATGGTTGCAGTTTGGCAGTCACGGCGGCAGCGCATTACCACTTCGCAGTGGAAAAGGAACCACCTTTGAAGGGGGCCAACGTGTTCCTTGCGTGATGTGGGCGCCGGGTCGTATCCCCGCCGGAACCACCACCGATGCATTTACTTCCACACTAGATTTATTGCCAACCATTGCTTCTCTTACAAAAAGTAAGTTATCGGCGAACAAAATCGATGGAAAAGATATTTCTTCAACGCTGACATCAGATCGTTCGCCGCGGAAAGACATGCTGTTTTATTCAGCCAGAGGCGAATTGCAGGGGATTCGTGAAGGTGATTGGAAACTACTTGAGATAACCCAGGGCAACCGAAAAAACAAATCCTCAAAAACCACCTCCTATCTCTTTAATTTGGCCAATGACATTGGTGAACAGAACAATCTTTTCACTCAGAACCCTGAGCGGGTTGCGAGGATGAAGATCCAAATGCAACGTCTCGATGCTGAGATTACCGAAAACGCAAGGTCCGTTTGGCGAAAACCCAAGTGACCTCTATCAACGGCCAACCTCCTGCACCAAAAAAGACAACACTAATAGCCGGCAACGGGTGGCAAAACCGACGTTGAAGGGCAGGGCGGTGACTTCGCAAACTCACTAAAGAAACCCCTTTCGGAATTTCGATGAATGGGGACAATATCAGTCAATCACCTTAAGAAACCAAAGTAATTGTGGAAGCTAAACATGGATAACATTGTAGAAATCAAAGGCCGCCAAATTCTCGACAGCCGTGGGAACCCGACCGTAGAAGTCGATGTCACCCTCGCCGACGGCTCATTCGGCTCTGCCGCCGTTCCTAGTGGTGCAAGCACCGGAGCGCACGAAGCGTGGGAAATGCGAGACGGTGATAAATCCGTTTACATGGGCAAGGGTGTAACTCAGGCTATTGCGAACATTAACGGGCCATTGGCGGAAGCATTGATGGGGATCAATGGTTGCGAACAAGGCTTAATCGATCAGATCATGATTGACTTGGATGGAACTGATAACAAATCGAATTTAGGTGCAAACGCCCTCCTAGGTGTTTCACTTGCTTCTGCTAAGGCAGCTGCTGTTTTCTGCAACCAACCGCTCTATCGCTATCTTGGCGGAGCGGCCGCGACTCTTCTGCCTGCTCCCATGATGAACATCGTTAACGGTGGAGAGCATGCCGACAATTCCGTCGACGTTCAGGAATTCATGGTTATGCCACTCGGATTCGAAACCTTCAGCGATTCATTGCGGTGCGGATGCGAAATTTTCCATCATCTAAAAAAGGTCCTCCAGGATAAAGGGCTCAATACGGCAGTTGGAGACGAGGGTGGGTTTGCACCTGATCTCGGGAGCAACGTCGAAGCACTCGATTTAATCATGATGGCAATCGAAAAAGCTGGCTACGAGCCTGGCAAGCAAGTCCAAATTGCACTCGATGTCGCCGCTACCGAATTTTACGATGAATCCAAAGGCGTTTATAAAATCGATGGCAAAGAACTAGACTCGGGTGCGATGGTCGACTTTTTGGTTGACTGGGCAGACAAGTATCCGATCTGCTCTATCGAAGACGGTTGCAGTGAGGATGACTGGGACGCTTGGAAACTGCTGACAGAAAAATGCGGCGATCGTGTCCAACTGGTCGGCGATGATCTTTTTGTCACCAACACAACACGTTTGCAACGTGGCATCGACGAGGGAATCGCAAATTCAATTTTGATCAAGGTAAATCAAATTGGAACCCTTACCGAAACCATTCAGGCGATCCAATTAGCCCATCGAAATGGATACACTAGCATCTCCAGTCATCGCAGTGGAGAGACGGAAGATTCAACCATCGCAGATCTTGCAGTTGCTCTTTCGACGGGGCAAATCAAAACGGGTTCTGCCTCGCGCAGCGACCGAATGGCCAAATATAACCAACTCCTTCGAATCGAAGAGCAACTTGGAAACGCAGCTGTTTACGCCGGACCTTTATTTGGAAAACAGTAACGAAAAATAACCGATCGATTGGTGTAAAAACTTAACGGTCGAGTTTAAATTTTGGATTTTGCAAAATGTCCGCCGGCTTCCCCGGCGGACATTTTTTTTGCGAAACAAACTGACTTTTGAACAGAGATTGCCGCTTTTCCAGTAGGAGGATTTGTTTTTTTCACCTCTCTCTTTTATAGTCTAAGCGAAGCAATGAAGGATTCGATCCCGCTTAAGCCCCTTTAAATAAGGCATTCTCGCTAACGATGACGTCATGGCTAACCGAAAACTCGACCGTCCCCATGATTGCCGGGGCGATCTTAATTTTAATTTTCATTGCCTTTGCAGTTCATTCCCGAGAAAAGGTAATGCTCAAAGTCGCGATGGGCATTGCAGTTATCACCGTGGCAATTGTCACCTGCGAGCAATTGGTCGTTACCCAACGCGAAGAAGTGATCGATCGGATATATTCACTCGCAGACTCCGTCCAGCGCAATGACTTTGCTACCACCATGGACTTCTTCAGTGACGATTACCTTGAAACACGTCAACGGGCAAACGCTGAAATGCCGCGATACGATTTTCAAAACTGCCGAGTCTCAGGTATCTTCAAGTTCAATCTCCTTGAATCCACTCCCCCAACCGCCGAGATTCAATTCAATGTTTCCGTCACCGTGCGGGTCGACAACGGTGCTGAACCCCTTTGGGGACAACGAAGAATAAAGCTAACTTTGGAAAAAGACGAAGAAGGTGTTTGGAAAATCATCGATTATTCGCATAGCGATCCGCGGTCTGGAATCACCCTCTAGTAGGTTCCCACCCAACATTCACCGAGGGGACTTAAATCTAAGTACCATCCCCAAGTCCAATCAACTTAATCGACGTGATTGATTCCAGTCGAGGAGATCCCGATAGGCTACACCGCTACCTCCGAAAACATCCAAGGAAGAGCCAACCGTCACGTCGACCTTGCCTTCGCCCACCGCCGAAACGAGCCGAATATCATCCATCGAAGCAACTCCTCCGGCATACGTCATTGGAATTCCTCCCCACGCTCCCAACAAACCAATCAACTCAGAATCCACACCTTGGCAAAGCCCTTCTACATCCGCGGCGTGAATCAAAAATTCATCGCAATAATTGGCGAGTCGTTCGAGCGTCTCGTGGTTTACTGGCAAATCGGTCAGAGTCTGCCAGCGATCCTTAGCCACCATCCAACCTTGCGTTGTTCGCTTGCAACTAAGGTCAATTACCAAACGTGAGGCGCCAATCTCCCGTTCGAGTTCGATTAAGTTTTGCTCCATAAAACGCCCCGCATCGTCAAACAAACAGCTCGTGACGATTACGTGACTCGCTCCTCGATCAAGCCATCGAGCGGCGTTATGGAGGCTGATTCCACCGCCCAGTTGCAAACCCCCGGGAAAAGCAGCGAGGGCTCCCAATGCCGCCGCTTCATTACCGGGCCCCAGTTGAATCAAATGGCCACCCTGCAAGTTATCTGACTTATATTTTTCCGCAAACCAAGCCGCCGTTCGTTCTGAAACAAAATTAACCACTAAGTCATCAGCAACCGACGAGCGATTGGAAGGGTCAAAAAGCGTGCTCCCCACGATTTGTTTAACTTGGCCATCGTGTAGATCGATACAGGGTCGAAAAATTGTCATGCCAATAGTCTAACCTTTAAATTCATTATTCAAAACAACGCCAGCGGAACGGGTAGGACGTTCCCCGTTAACCTCTATCAAATTAAATTTAATATTCCCAACTCGCCTTCAATTATCTTTTACGTCGAATCCAATGTTTGTTACAATTTTGCCTTTAAACCAGCGTTCCCAGGAGAGAATCGTGAAAAGCCCTATCCATATTATCGCGTTATTAATTGCGGTTCTTCTTTTACCGAACAATTCTTCCGCTCAGGACAGCGATCTCTCTATGATTCCAGAAAATACGACCATTGTGTTCCTTGGTGATTCGATTACGCAGGCAGGTGTCCGGCCCAATGGTTACGTGACACTCTTTAAAAAACATTTAGAAGAGAATTACGCCGACAAAAAAATCAAAGTCATTGGCGCTGGAATCAGCGGTAATCGAGTGCCGAACCTCCAGAAACGTCTGGATAAAGACGTGCTCTCAAAAAAACCTGATCTGGTTTTCATTTACATTGGTATTAATGACGTTTGGCATTCGCAAAACGGTCGAGGGACATCACCTGCCGATTTCGAAGCTGGTCTTAAAGAGATCATTGGTAAGATTCAAGCACAAGGCGGAAAAGTAATTCTTTGCACACCAAGCATGATCGGTGAAAAAACTGACGGGACCAATCCTCTAGACAAAATGCTCGAAGAATTTTCAGCGATAAGCCGTCGAGTTGCAAAGGAAACTGACTCACAAATGCTTGACCTTCGAAACAATTTCGTCGAACATTTGAAAAAGAATAACACCAAGAACCTCGCCAAGAACATTTTGACATCTGACGGCGTACACTTAAATCCAATGGGGAACGAGTTTGTTGCAAAGCAAATGCTCGATGGATTAAAAACGCATGTTACCCCGCCACACGCGTCCTCGGTTATTCGTCATATCGTTCTCTTTCAATTCAAGGAATCCGTACCTCAAAGCGAGGTCGATGCAATCACAACTGCTTTTAATCAGCTTCCTGAGAAAATTGACGTCATCACGTCACTCGAATCAGGTACCAACGTCAGTCCGGAAAATCTTACTCAAGGTTACACGCACGCTTTCATCGTAAGTTTCGCCAATGAAACTGACCGTGATGTATACCTACCCCACCCAGCTCATAAGGCGTTCGTAAAAATGATCGATGGAAAACTGGAGCAAGTTCTCGTGTTTGACATCAAGACCCCCTAAACTCACCGACACGTTTGATAATCTAAGCCAGTTTCCACTCACTGCATGCACTTTCGATTTGTAGAAAGAAATTGATTCGATTACGCGACTGAGGCAATTTAAGTCGGCATTTATGCCACATTCTCATTCCTCGCCCCACTGTTTGGCCTGTTTTTTTGAATTCAAGGCGTGTTAACGCTGCGATTGGTGAAAGTTTCTAAAGAAACTACCTACAAACGAACGAAACATAAAAACAGGAATCAGTGTTGCATTGCTAACAAGCCAGCAAAGTGACAAGGGTTCCTTGGGGGGGAATCAATAACCGAACATCTGTTCGGCTAAAAATTAATATGCACCTTTGACCCGATTGGTGTTTATTGATTGCATTTCTCCCTAGGCGACATCATCGTCACCATGTTTCAAACTGTATGTGAGTTTGCCGATTGTAAGGGGCCGATAATTCGACTCCGAATGATCTTAAGGAAATTAACTTATAGTTTGGCCAGACACGGTCGATGTCGTAACGGGTGGGTAAGTACGGACACGAACTCAACCCCAAAAAGCGATTACTTGTTTATCCCGACCCAGTTGGACGCACCGAGCGGACAAAAGGGGTAAGCAGTTACACTGTGAGAGCCAGGGAACTTTCCTTGTCTAGCCTGTGTAGCGAAAGACGATTCAAAGTGTTTATGGAGAGCCTGCGATGAAGGTGTTCACAACTGGACAGGTCGCTAAGATCTGCAAAGTGGCCCCGCGCACGGTCAGCAAATGGTTCGATTCGGGACGCCTCAAAGGCTACCGAATCCCCGGTTCGCAAGACCGTCGTATCCCACGCGAATACCTGATCAAATTCCTCAAAGAGCATGGTATGCCTTTGGGTGATCTCGAAGATGAAGCGATGGCAAAAATTTTGATTGTCGCTCAAGATCAGGTATTAATTGAGAATCTCAAGCGGGAGTTACCTCCCGAGAAATCTTTCAAAGTAGCTGTGGCTGCCAGCGGCTTCGAAGCCGGCATTCAAGCTGAAAGTTTTCACCCCGACTGCATCATCACCGATTTCTCGATCGGAAAAGTAGAGGCGATGCAAATTTGTCAAAACCTGCGTAAGAATCCCGATTTTTCGGAAACGATTCTAATCGCATTACTGCCAGACGACGGACAACCAATTTCGTTCGATCGTTCGGCTATTAACGAAACGTTTAAGAAGCCGTTTGACGCGAGCTTGCTCGCTGAACGACTTCGCACACTAATCGGGTCACTTAAAGAACTTGTCTAAACCTTGCCCAAGGTTTGTCGCCGCAGGTTCAATTTGACCAAGTGTGCTCGCCGTCTTTCGCATAAACCGTTGCCTGTTGTCCCACAGGCAACGGTTTTTTTGTTGGACGCTCTAGTCTGCCGCGCTCGATCCGTTGAGAAATTTAAAGAAATTTCGTAACGGGGAACATCGATCCCGAATTCCTCGTCATAACGGCGTTGGCATCGCGGTTCACCCGGTTTACGAACCGATTTGACCGGTTTGCGGGTGTCAAAGTGCCCATTATTGCGTTATTCTTGGGTGTTTCGCTCGGTACATACTGTAGTAGACAGTTTTGCCACAAGTCAATTGATTCCCAAACGCCCCCTGACGATACATTGAATTCACTCACTCATTTCGACGCTGACGGTCATCCGCGGATGGTGGACACCAGTGAGAAGGTTCCGACCCACCGCACGGCGGTTGCCAGTTGCATCGTTGAGATGGCTCCTGAGACCCTAGAATTGATCAAGAATGATCAGTTCCAGAAAGGCAATGTGTTTGAGGTTGCCAGAATCGCGGCGATCATGGCGTCTAAACGGACCCCAGACTTGATCCCCATGTGTCATCCGATCCGAATCGATTCGGTGGATATTCGATTCTCTTACGTTTCTGACACGCGGATCCAAATTACTGGGACGGTCAAAGCGTTTGAGACTACCGGGACTGAGATGGAGGCGATTTCTGCCGTCGGCGTTGGCGCGATGGTGGTTTACGACATGTGCAAAAGTGTAGATCGAGGAATGAAAATTTTAGAGCTACAGCTTGTAGAAAAGTCCGGCGGGAAGAGTGGGCATTTTCAACGTCAACCTGAAACTGATTAACGGTAGATTAGGTCTTGCTTGGGCGCCGGTAAACGGAACGTGTTGAGATCATTGATAAGGAACGATTCGTGAGTCAAACAGCCAGCCGAACGGATGACGATGTGGAAACTGGAGCTCCGCAATCTTCTGTAAAACCTAACGGTCTTGAACTAATATACGAGCCCATTCGAACCGAAATGGAGTCGGTTGAGTTAATGTTGCGTAGGGAACTCAGCAACGAAGTTCCGTTTGTCGACGAATTACTAAAACACAGTTGGCTCCTCGGCGGAAAACGCATCCGTCCCGCGTTCTTGTTGTTATGCGGAGCCAGTTGTGGCACCATCGGCCAATCCCACCGGCAAATAGCTGCAGCGTTGGAAATGATTCATACCGCGACGCTGATTCACGACGATATCCTCGACGAGGCATTGACTCGGCGTCATCGGGCGACCGCCAATTCTACCTGGGGTAACAAGACCAGCGTGCTATTGGGAGACTATCTGTTCACCCACTCATTCCACATTGCGAGTCTCGCTGAATCCTGTGAAGCGCTCCGAATGTTGGCCGTGGCCAGTAATCGCGTTTGCGAAGGGGAAATGAGACAAAATGCATGGCAGGGGAAGTTTGATCTTACGGAAGCTGATTACTTGTTGATGATTACCGAGAAGACCGCCGAATTATGTGGAGTTAGTTGTCGGCTCGGCGCTTTCCTCTCGGGTGCTTCGCAAGAACAAGCCGACAATTACGAGTCCTATGGAAGAGGCCTCGGCGTTGCTTTCCAAGTGATTGACGATGTCTTAGATCTGGTTGGTAAACCCAATCAGGTTGGAAAAACACTTGGAACCGATTTAGTCAATCAAAAACCAACACTCCCGGTCATCCATTGCCTCCAAAACATGGATCCGACACTTCAGGAAGAGTTTAAATTAATTCTTGCCGATCCCTCATCGAATTGCGATACGTTGATGCCGTTTTTGGACAAAACTGATTCCATCGCTTACGCTCGCTCGGTCGCGGAAAATCATGCCAAGGAAGCGATTGAATTTGCCGAGTCGTTGCCCACTAATCCCGCAGCGACAAGCCTTCGCGGGTTAGCGGAATTTGTTTTGCGCCGCTCACACTAACGTCAAAACAATTGATCGTTCTATTGCCCCAGCGACAGCCCCAATCAACGGGAACCTGAACTTTTGAAAACCCATCGTTGACAGTAATGCCCGCCCTAGCGGCTAGGATTGCGTCGTGGAAACTCCTCAGTCGATGCCAAGACCTTCTGCGATATCGAAAACCAGATCGGTCGATACAGGGCAACAGAGAAATCCTGTCCAAGCCCATTAAAGCAGCAAAGATTGGCTAAGCGTCGCTGTCGACATGTAATTGATGTTTGTCGAAAATCGGGCGCACTTCTTCGAGGAAATCATGAATATCGCGAAATTGTCTGTAGACGGATCCGAAACGAATGTAAGCCACATCGTCGAGTTCGATTAGCTTCTCCATCACCATCTCGCCAATAATCTGGCTCTCAAGTTCCGATTGACCATTCATGTAGACACCTTGAATGATCTCAGTGATCACTTGTTCAACGCGATCGGTCGGAATAGGCCGCTTCCAGCAGGCTCGTTCAAGTCCTTGCCTGATCTTTTCAGGCCGAAATGGTTCGCGTGAGCCATCTTTTTTTACCACCCGAATTTCCAACTCGGCAACGCGCTCGTAAGTCGTAAATCTTTTCTCGCAACTAACGCACATTCGTCGACGACGAATTGCAAAACCGTCCTCGCCCGGGCGGGAATCGATCACTTTATCATTGTCAACTTGGCAGTAGGGGCACTTCATTTCAGACCAGATATGAGTTAGGTGTCATAAAGTATCGCAGCGATACCCCCTGAAGAGTATCCCGACAATATACCTCAATTGGGTCTGTTAATAAACAAGTCGCCTTGAATTCCCCTCATTTGAATTTAATCTGTACAATTACGACTAAAGTGAATTTTCAAGAGAAGAACGCCTGCAGATAGGAACGCCGGCGCATTCGACTGAATAATTCGGAAACCTCGATCTACCAATAGGGACAACACGGCAGGGGCGCCAATCAATGGAATTAGAAAAGAGACACTCAGTAAAATTTGCACTAATTAGTATGCTCGGGCCATTTACCGCGTTTGGATTGATCGTGGTCACGATGGCAATCACGTTTTTCACCATCGAAAAACTCTACACCAACACTACGGTTTGGGCATGCCTTGGATTATTAGTCTTTCTTTTGTCTTGTTTTTTCAGTCTCACTTTTATCGCTGCAAAACGATTGAATCCATTTCAATATGATTCCGAGTATATCTATTCGCGGAAAAGTTTTTTAGACACCCGTTATCTTCCCACCAGTTATCGCGAGCTGGAACCAATCCTTTATTCCCAAAATTTCATCGAGCAACTTGCTGGGACCGGAACGATTGTGCTTTCGGCAAAAGACGAGGAACAACCAAGCCGCAAACTAAGAGGGGTTCCAGATGTTGAATTCACTGCAGGATCGCTTGAAAAATTAAGACTCGCCAGGCAACAGGGTTCGCGTTGAAGCGCGTTACGCATGGCTCCCGACTCAACTTCAAACCCCTAAAATAAAATTGGCTGGAGCCGATTGGCAGTATAGCTCAGTTGCCTTTGTTGATACGAATTCAACAAAGGAACCTGCTATGGATTAGGCGACTGCACAAATCTTGGTTTAAGCGTCGCATTCTGCGGCCGACTAGGACAGACTTCACTTCCATTGCAACAAATTGCCTTGTACCGCAGCCGACACGTTGGGCAATTCAATATATGAACCGCAATGCTTTTTTTATAATCTGCATCTGTAATCTCACCACTCACAAACGAAACCAATTCAGCATTAACTAAAACGCAATTCATAGCACTGGCATCCGCGGAAACCGCTGTGTGCGAGCGGGGAGGAACAACCTCCGAAGGGGCAAGAAATGCCAGGACAACCGCTACGGCGGTTCCCATCGTTAAACCAATTCCAACAACAGCAACACCGATCAAGCCACGAGCTGTTGGAGTCTTTTCGGCAGTGTCAAAAATTGTTCCCGGATGACACGGGTCCCAGTTGTCGTTTTTAGAATCTCGTTTATTCATCTGCGCATCAGAACATATAAAACCACTTTTTCAAAACTCATGGGCTTAGTTTGACCATAATTTGAATTCAAGATTGTAATTCAAACCACATCCAGCCAAATGATTACGAAAAAACAGTGGTTTATGTAATCGTCTTTACTGAGCATTGAAGCGAGGAATGTACTGATTCGCTGCGAGGGCCGGCAAATTCATCGTTGGCGCCGGCTCATTAACTTCAGACGCCAGCCGATCAAGATCAGTAATAATGACTCGTCGGCGAGAGATCCTGAGGAAATTCTCTTTCTGGAGCTGCCCCAAGACAACAGTGACTGTTTCCCGAGTGCTACCAATGATGCACGCCATTTCCTGATGAGACAGGCGGATATTCAAAGCAATTCCATCGTCTGTAATCTGACCATACTTTTCACACAGTTCAAGCAGCAGATGAATGACTCGCTCGCGGTTGGATCGGAACAACAAATTACGCAATCGCTTTTCGACACGTTGCCTTCGAGATCCAATTAATTTAGTCACACCCAAAACGATCTCAGGGTATTTCCGAATTACGACGCGGAGAGCCGGTTTTGGTAAGAGAACCAGAGTCGTCTTCTCGGTCGTTTCAACATACTCGTCGCGTCTCTCAGTTCCTAAAAGAGACAACTCACCGAATATCTCGCCTGAGTCAATGAAGCCCAGGATCGACTGCTTACCATCGGGAGTGGCATGACAGATCTTTACCCGCCCTTGGGCAACTAAAATGACGCCATCTGCCTGATCCTGCGGTAGATAAACGGCTTCGCCCCGCTTTAGCTTTCGCATTCGCGATTGGGACTCGAGTTCCGAGATATCTGCGGCAGACAACTGTGAAAACAAGTTGCAATTTTTGATGTACCAGAAACTATCAGCCATTTTCTTTCCCCTGACCAAAACCATAATCGCCGAAACGTCACGAACTAGAGCATTTCATGCAGACAGCAAACACTTGTCTACCTACCCGGACTAGATGATCGAAACTGTGTTTTTATTTACGTACTGAACCATTAAAAGAGCCAGAAAATTTAATAAAATCTTGGCTTGCCCTGTAAAACCACGTTGAACTAACAACCCAAGGCAATTGCAGTCATCGCTCCTCAATCAAACCCTATCTCCCGCCGCCACGCGACCCCCCACCTCGAGGGCTGCCACCACGACTACTTGAAGGTGCACGTGATGAGCCACCTGAGGACTGGGCACGCTGTTGCATCGCTTTTATAAAGGCCTGTCGCTGGGCATCTGCCTGAGCTGCAGCACTCGATGCGTTTGAACTCGCCTTACTTGCAGGCGTCGCCGTTGCACCTTCAACCGCTTCACCAGTTTCTGAATCAATCACCTTCACCTTTTCCCCAAACATTGCTCGCAATGTTTGTGACATCAGGTTCAGATCACCGACATCCGGAATGATTTCAAATTCCTTGGGGACACTAAGATTCGCCTGATCAAGTTCCTCAACTCGCTTCAAAACTTCTTGGTATAGAAAATTTGGACCAGTCACCAAGATCTTACTTGTGACCGCATCCACACCGATCTTGCCTTTTGGCTTTGATTTTTCCAAGTCAGCCGAACCGCTTCTCCCGCCCTTGCCGCCACCAGCAAGCTGCTGCATCATTTTCATCATCTGGGCCGCCTCTTGGTTTTGCCCACCGCCCTGTGATTTTTGCCCATTGTCGAGCATGTCAGAAAGCTGCTGTTCAATAATTTCTTTCAATTCCGTTGGATCACGATGAATGACATCGATGGTATAAAACTCCCCCAGCAACTCTGGATTGCGTGGAGGTTCTGGCTGATCCAAGGTATCGATAAGATTGGTAATTTCTTCAATGTCATTGCCCGTGGCACCACGTACCCACAACCAGTTAAACTTCATATCTACGCCAAACTGAACGTCCCCCTCGAGTGTTCCACCAACATCTCCTCCAAGGTCACCGCCTAGTAGGCCGCCAAGTAAGTCTCCGCCACCGCCAAGCATATTACTCATCATCCCACCCATAATGCCGCCGGCGCCGCCTCCGCCACCACCGCCACTATCAACGAGCCCATAATACTCTTCTAAAAAGCCAAGCATCTCATCAGCACCGCGATAGACCAACTGATAAAACTGCGGCCCTTGAGAATCCGAAACGGATCCCAGCCGGTTGTAAATCTCAGTCTCCAAATCATCCAACGCATCAAAATCCTTGGAATCGAGCACCATCCCAAATTCGGTAAACTTGACCTCAATCGGGGCACCGGGAACCGATTCCTGCTGAGGTGCGGGACGGTAATCTTGATCTCGGAGAACTCCATCATTCGTCACCGCTGGCTCGTCTTCTTGTAGCGGTGCTAAAAAGCTAGACACTGAATGGGTAACTCCCAACAAAGATGAAATCAGAAACACAGCTTCGTTAGCGGGTCGAATCAATTGACTTCCTCGGTAGCTACGCCCCTTGGGTTGACTTGGTTTGAAACTGCCGCTGCCACCCGGCAAATCGAATAACGACGGCAAGTTATCATCAGAAGGTGTTATGATCCGAGAACGAATGTCCTTTCGATCCTCTGGCATAATAATCTGTATCTTGTTTGAACGTCCGTTCATTTGGAGTAAGTCCTCGATCATCGGCGCTAGCGAATCTTGCTCGCTTTCGGACATCTCAATGATTCTCCGCCCAGTACGTGGGCCACTGTCAGGCAGAGTCGCGTTCATGTCGAGATTCTCAACCATCCGTTTGACGGTCGCGACTTCTTGTGGGGTTCCACTAACAATGATCTGATTTAATTCTGACTGAGCCAACATGACAGGTCCCGTGGTTACTTCTGCCGAGTTCTGTCGGAACATCTCTTGAAGAATGATGATGACCTCAGTCGGGTCACGTTTTTGGAGCGTAATGATGGCAAAATCTTCAGCGCTTTGTTTTGAAAGTGCTTCTAAATACTCTTTGATTTTTGCGTGAACACTCGCCGCCGTCAGCACTGAAATAGCGCCTGACTCTTCATCCTGGTCCATTTTTACATCTAGACCTTCAAGCATTGTGTCTAAGACGTTAAAGGCCAACTTCGGATCAGTGAGAATCGGATAGCTTACTAAATACGGTTCTTCAAATTCTTCCACATCGACTGGCTCAGGAGCAGCATCTACCAACACTGCCACCTTTTCAAACTTCGCAAGATATTTTTCGGTACCGCTGATAAACATTCGATCACCAAATGGATCGACCGAAATGGCTAAGGCACCGTCGTCGTACTCTCGAGTGTTTTGATCTGCGTCCATTCCGAGCAAAGGGCGTACCTGAAGAAGGAATGACTCAGAATCTACGTGCTTCAATTTGTAGGTTTTGATCGTCTCTTCCCCACCGCTCATGCGACTCTGAGACTCCTTAATGATCTTAAGAATCTCCCGAAGACGGCCACCCGTTTCACGAATCCGGATTTGATTAGCCCCAGGAAATACGGCGCAGTAGTCTTTGTTCTCTGAACTAATCATTGGACGTAGTTGATCGAAAAGCTCTTTAGAATCGAGTGCTCCTACATCAAATACGCTGTAAATGGTTTCGAATTTCCCGCGTTCTTCCAATTCATCAGCAGGTACCAATTCAATCAAATCATCTGGGAAATTCGTATCCTTCGTCTTCCACAAGACGAGCATGTCTCGGTTGCGAATTAGCGTATACGGCTCTTCCAAGAGCAATAAAGCGTGGTTCAACTGATCCAGTGCTTCCCGAACCGTGTACTCGGTCTCATCCTTGATCGTAAAGGAACCCTCGGGGTAAGAGAAAACAGGCTGCAAAGAATAACCAGCCTGATCTGCAAACCACTCGATCACGCTTTCCCAATCCGATTCATCAAAAGTGAACCGAACCTTTTTGTCACCGTCGTCTGCCTGTGCCGTCGCTACAGGAGCCGTCGCTACAGGAGCCTTGTTCGCCAAGGCAGCCGCCGGCGCGGACTCCGAATCTGCTGGTTTCTCAACCGCTGGCTCCGGTTTCGCGGGAGTTGCTTCCTGAACCGCCAAGCTCTCCGTAGAGAAATTTGCGACGAGTATCGAAGAGGCGATGGTTAAAAAGAAGAAATTCTTCATGATTCACGATCTGCTTGTAATGTGTTCGGTTTTAGGTACAAAACCTAGTATTGCTTCGGTTTTGCTGGAAAACAGGAAGGGCCCGAAATACGGTCCGAAGAACTTACCCTCGGTGGCCGAATATTCGGTTTATCACGTCATTATCACGTAAATAACAAGCGATCCCAGACAAAAACACCAATCGTCCAACTGGTGCCAGATTGCCCCTGATCTATTAAACTCACGAAACCAACGAATGTTTCGACAATTGAAAAAATCACGCCATGAAAATTTTGTGTATTGAGACAACATGCGATGAAACCGCCGCTGCAATTGTGACCGACGGACTAAAAGTCCTCGGTAGCGTCGTTTCCTCCCAAGAAAAACTCCACGAAAAATTTAATGGTGTTGTCCCTGAAATTGCCGCCCGCGCTCACGTTGAACGGATTTTACCGGTAATTCATGAAACACTTTCAAAGTCTGCCTTAACTTTGAATGACCTCGATGCGATCGCCGTCGCCAATACACCAGGTCTTTCTGGCTCACTATTAGTTGGTCTCGTCGCCGCTAAATCGCTCTGTTTAGCTGGTAATTTGCCCTTGATTGCAATTAATCATCTGCACGCCCACGTTTACGCTTGCCAATTGGCCTCTGACCAACCGGTGTTCCCCTGTGTAGGACTGATTGTGAGTGGGGGACATACTCACCTCTACCAGTACGAAGACCCGTTAAACGCAAAATACCTTGGGGGAACCATTGATGATGCCGCCGGCGAGGCTTTCGACAAAGTCGCAAGCATGTTGGGGCTCCCCTACCCAGGAGGCCCGGCGATTTCAAAAGCTGCACTAAACGGCAATTCGAAGGCCCATTCATTTCCCAGAAGCTTTATCCATGAGCCAAGACTCGACTTCAGCTTCAGTGGGCTCAAAACTGCTGTCCGCTATGCAATTGGCGGCCCTGGCTGCAGTGACCTTTCCGGAATCGTACTCGACGATCAACAAATCGCCGATCTAAGTGCCAGTTTTCAACAAGCAGTCGTCGATTGCCTCGTCGCGAAGTCAATCGCAGCACTCCAACAGACGGGTTTAAACAACCTGTGCGTTGGCGGGGGAGTCGCCGCCAACGGAGTCTTACGGAAACAACTGCAAACACGATGCGAAGAGAACAACTTGAACCTCCATATCGCCCCGCTTGAACTGTGCACAGACAATGCAGTTATGGGCGCTATCGCAATTGAACGCTTCAAAGCTGGGCTTTTTGAAGAACTCGATCTCGATATTAAGCCCGGCCTGGTAAGACATTAATTTCGACCTGACTCAATTGCCAAATAAACATTCCCTTGAGCGCAAAAAAAATGCCAGTCAAAAAACTGGCATTTCAACACCCTTGTGAATGTGGATTGTCAAGAATCAGTTAACAACCTTGAGGCGATTTACCACCTTGTAAACGCCAGGCTCAAGTCGCAACTGACGAATCAAGCGATCACTTTCGGCTCGACTACCGACCGAACCACTGATCGTCGCTGTTCGATTTTTAAGAGAAACTGAGTAACGATTCGAACTCGCGACGTCGCTTGGCTGCAAACCCATTCGCCGCTCAAATCGTCCGGCAACTTGAGCTTCGGACAATTTAGGCGCGTCAAAACTTGGACGAACTCGCGATCTCATGCTCCGCCGGATAACTTGAACTCCGTTGGTTGCCGCCCCGAATCCCCCTCGTCCGCCAGCAGCCGCACCGCCAATATTGACTTGGTTGCTATTAACGTTATTGACGCCGCCTCCGAAACTTGCCCCTTCGGCCAACGGACTACCGAGTAACACACTCCGCCCAATAAAGCCCGACTCTTGAATTCGATCTGCCGTCGCCCCGACGAAACCCTGATTTCGGTTGTCATCGAATTCCTCGAACTCGACTGCGGAACCTAATTCGCCAACGCCCTCACCCCCGCCAGTGACGTTGGAACCGCCTGAGCCGGACGATGTATTTTGGTCGAAATTCGTATCGACAGTTTCAAATTGCCCCGTCGATCCACCTTCGTCGGGCCGGGGTTCAGTGTCTCCGCCTTGCCCAAAAGAGACACCGCTGGCAAAACAAAGAAAGAAACAAGCACAAAAGAATGACGAATTGAGTGAGATTAATTTTGTAGACACTGTTTTCCCCGTGTTCCAGAAAGCCAATGGACCCGCAATCCAACATACGTAAATAAGAGAAAAGATCACGAACACCGACCGTGCACGTTATCTTCCTATGAAACCCAGTCGAAGCAAAAAGTTACCTAAAATAACCCAAATCGACCTACTCTGTTCATCGACTTTCGCGAATCACAAGTCAAAACGAAACGGGCCGCCCGCCAAAACTCAGAAAAACCCCTAGTTACCGACCGAATTAAATGAAAACAGAGCTTCATGGGAAAACCGAACCCGAAGCGAAAACTAGCCGCAATCGGAATTATCGTATTTCCCGTGTAAGTTACGAAACAAATTCGTGCTGAGGCGGGTTTATAAAGCAGAAGGAGTCGATCAAACTAGGCGAAATCGCGAATCGATCGATACCTCCATGATAATGGCCTAATAAAACACAGGATAAACTATGCTGTCCCGAATGTGCATTTTTAAAAATCGTTGTTTCTCCAAGTCGGTCGTAAACGCCAGCTTAATTTTTACTGCGATCTTAGCTTTCACAGCTACGGACCAATTCGTTACTGGCCAAGAAGCAGACCCTAGCAATCGCCCGAGAACGCAGGAGTTATTGCCGGAAACCACGGTGGCATTTATCCAAATTGACGACTTCCGCGAGATGGTTGGAAAGCTTCAAGAGACGTCGTTCGGGCAGATGACCCAGGACGAATCGCTTGCCCCACTGATCGACGGGCTGTGGGATGAAGCCAGACTCGCATACAACGATGTTGAAGCTGAAGTCGGAGTTACCCTCGAAGACCTTCAAGAACTTCCGTCTGGCGAAATGACTTTCGCAATCATCGCTCCCAGACGGCAAAACCCAGAATACATGCTGATTATCGAACTCGACACTGAGTCAGGTGCGGGTGAGCGAATTCTCGAACGAGGTCGTGAGGTAATTGCCACCGAAACCGGAGAGCCGATTACCAGCGAAGAGAGCGAGGATGGACTTGAATATGAAACCTTTAATGCAGCGGGGAAAAACTTTAAGTTCTTCGAAAAAGACGGGCTGATGGTCGGCTGCAGTTCAGCAGAAGAGCTCGATGCATTTGTCGATCGCTGGATGGAACGAGAAGTCGAAAAGGTTCGCCCTCTGACAGCAAATCGCAAATTTGTCACGATCATGAATAGGTGCCTCGGCAATAACGAAATCGAACCTGAGGCACGTTTCTTCATCGACCCAATCGGCTTAGCTCGCAGTGCCACACGGGGCAACTTCGCCGCTCAGGCCGCAATCAACTTCCTACCGATCATTGGACTCGACGGACTTCTTGGAGTCGGTGGAAGCATGCTTTTGTCTGAAGACGATTTCGAATCGGTCGTGCACGGGCACCTTCTTTTATCAAACCCACGCAAGGGCGTTCTAGAAATGTTGGCACTTAAACCAACCGAATACCAACCCGAACCCTGGTTACCAGCAGACCTGGACACGTACCTTACCACCAGCTGGGATGTCGACCAACTTCTTAATGAGCTGTCCAAAATGGTTGACATGTATCAAGGCGGAGAAGGCTTGGTAGACGAGTGGATCGATGGCAACATCAACGAACGCATTCAAATGGATTTAAAAGAAGATGTTCTTGCACACCTAACTGGAAGAGTGACCTACGCGCAGTGGATCGCCCCACCAATGGCCCTTAACAGTCAGGTTCAGATGTTTGCGATGGAACTCTCTGATCCTGAAGCTTTCGAAAAATCGTTTGAATCGATCATCCAAACTTTCACCGGTGGGAATGATGATAATAATGACAACGAAGAAGGCAGAAACGACGAAGATCGCGGTGACTGGATGGCAACTTCTGACTACAAAGGATTCAAAACTTGGACCGTATCCCAAGCTTCGATTGATCGCCGGCAATCTCGACGCGACGCAAGACGTCAGGCGCGAAACCCAGAGGGTGAAGATCTGGAAGACGAGGATCCAGCAGTGCTTGAGATGAGAGCCGAGTTGAGGCCTCGACCAGCGATGGCACTCGTTGGAAATTATTTACTGATGTCTTTTTCATCACGCAGTATGGATTTTATCGAACACGCCATCGATACCATGGAGGGAGAAGTAATCCCGATGGCAGATGACGAAAAATTCATGAGTGTTCAACGTAAGATGACTCGTCTCCTCCGATCCGACATGCCATGTGCAATGACTTACCAAAACCCTGAGCACGCCTTTCGCATGCTGTTCGAGTTGGCCGGTTCAGATCAAACTCAGTCGTTTCTTTCTTCGCAAATCGAAGACAACCCTGTCCTCTCGGGAATCCAATCCCGATTCGCAGAAAATCCGCTACCAGATTTTGATGACATGAAGGGGTATTTCCGACCCACCGGTGGGTTTGTCGTAAGCGATGATACCGGCTACCACTTCTTGGCCTTCAGCATGAAATCTGAGGAGGACGAGTAGAGCAACCGACAGGCGCTGACTCAAACATAAGCTTGCAATTTCCGACAATTCATACCATTCTGAGTTGGAAAATGGGAGTGCCACCGATGTTGGCCATCGGTGGCTTGTTCGTTTGAATGCCAACAATCCCCCTTTCGCAGACGACGGAGAACTACTCCAATATCACTTGATTCGTTATCGGTAATTCTAGATTCATTAATCAGGTGGCCACGTGAATATTGCGATCCTCGGTGCAGGACGCGTCGGTTTTTCAATCGCTGACTTGCTTTGCCGAATGGAGCATAGCGTAACAGTGGTTGATAACGACCCAGATAGAGTTGCAAAAATTAATGAGGAACTCGATGTCCGCGCGATTGTTGGTTCGGCATCTGAGTCGGCTACGCTGTTTCAAGCGGAAGTCAACAATGCCGATATCTGCTTGGCAATGACAGGAAAAGATGAAGTTAACATCATCGCCGCCAGCATGGCAAAAAAGATGGGGGTCTCGCGCGTGGTTGCCAGAGTCTACGCTCCGGTATTTCGCGACCTGAGTACGTTTGACTATCTAAGCCACTTCGGCATCGACCGCATGCTCTCCCTTGAACACCTTACAGCGATGGCACTTGCGAGGGGCATTCGGGAACCCGGATCAGTGGTCGTGGAACAATTTGCCAGAGGAGGACTGGAGGTCCAGGAATTCGTCGTTGGCCAAGAGGGAAAATTGACCCGCAATACGTTGCGCGACATCGGGATCTCATCCAACGTTCGGGTCGGAACAATCCAAAGAGAAAAGCGAATGTGGATCGCGTCAGCTGATGATCAACTATGCATTGGCGATAAAGTGACGGTCTTTTGCCGCCCCGAAGACATGAAATCTCTGCGAACCTTATTCAAAACAGGCTCGAATCCAACTCGGCGAATTGTTATCGCCGGGGGAGGGGAGACCGGATTTCATCTTGCCAGAACGCTCGAAAGAGAAAGTTTTAAAGTCACCATTATTGAGCAGGACGAAAAACGCTGCATTGCCCTCGCCAACATGCTCGAATCAACTTCAGTCATCAATGCCATTGCGACTGATCCTGAAAATCTTGAGGAACAACGCGTCGGCAATGCGGATATTTTCGTCGCCTGTACCGGCGACGATGAAGACAATCTTGTCATGGCTGTGAAGTCAAACGAGCTTGGAGCGAAACAGGTGATGTGCACCATTGGCCGTCCCGACTATGCGAGTGTCACCAAACGATTGGGGATTGACGTTGCAGTTAGCTCCCGTGACGTGATGGCCAAGCAGATTCTATCCTACCTTCACCAGGGAGTTGTAATCTCAAGGGTGAAAATGGAGGGCGGCTTGATTAACGTCATCGAAGTCGATGTCATGGAGGGGTCGCCGGCGACGGAGTCGATTCTTGCCGACATTGGAATACCTGAACGATGTTTGATCGTCGCGGTCATTCATCTTGACTACGTCCGCGTCCCCGGAGCTAAGGATCGGTTGACGGCGAACGATACTGTGATTCTGATCGTGGAAGACGACGTCGTAGAATCTGCGTTATCGCTTTTCTCTGCTTGACTTCACGAGCATGCCGCCGAAAAATTCGACCTTCCCGATTCCTCGAAACACCAGTTTTGAACGTGAATCCTGCACATGGAAGGCGGATGGGCGGCAAGAAGAACCGGCGGGCCCGAAATCTGTCTCATTTTGAGTCAAATATCTCATTTCGAAACAAAGAAGCCGTCTTTTTAGGGCTTTTTAAAGAGTTTTTCATTAGGCACGCGGTTTGCATTGCTTCCTTCGTCCAAAGTTCACAAAGGACGAAGGCGAAATATTTCGCCTCAAGTTTCAAAACTATTAACAGTGAGAATTTCATGAATGCAAAAAGAATGCTACTAAACGCGGGAACAATTTGTCTTTTGGCAACAGCTGTCCTTCTTTCCCAATCAGCTTTATCAGGTTCAGCATCAGCCACTCCCGGTGATGCCCCACGCAAAGCAGACAATCTGAAGCAACGAGTTAAAATTCTCGAGTTGCTTCAAGAAGAAGATGATAAAGAATTTCTTCTCGTGGACGCATCACTCAGCGACCTCAATGCACGAGTCGAAGCCAACGAGGAACGATGCGCACGAACCTCAAAGAGACTCGTAGAAACTGACAAACGAGCAGGAAGGATGAAAATGAGGATCAGTGAAAACCAAACGGGTAGAAGTGAGATCCGTGAGACGATTAAGCGACTTAAGGCCGACCTTCGTGCCAACGGGATCAAGCTCTCCGACTAGGAGTTCCCAGTTCCTTTTGCATGATTTCAGTTTTGTGAAAATATGGTTTGGCGAGGATTTGATTCGATGAAAACAACTACGATTGGCATCTTGTTCACCGTGTTAAGTCTAATCACTTTTTTCGCCAAACCACTTTTCATTAACGAACCCGTTCCGGAGATGCTTCCCGATGTCGGTACGAAGATTCAACTGGTGGTGTGCAGTGCCACCAGTGCTCGGAGATCCTCCCTTCGAAACACTGAGCTTGTTAACAACATTGTTAACGGTCTCGACGACGACGTTCACGTCATGTTGCTTGTCAACGATCGCGCGGCATTTAAAGATTCGTCAAACAACGGCCGAGTCACCTTTGTCGAAATCCCCACCGAAAGCGACATTACAATTTGGCCTCAGGACCCATTCGTTGTTGTCAACGACAAAGAAAATACCAAGCTGATCACGCCGGGTCTTTTCAAGCGAAAAGACGATCGCTTAATGGCAACACAACTTTCGACCATTCTTGGTATCGAAGTCGTTCAATCCGAACTACTTTTTGAAGGAGGAAATATTGTCTGTGGTGAATCGGAAGTATTCATTGGCTTCGACACGCTTGACATCAATTCTCGCGTTTTTGAGACATCGATCAAAGAAATGGAAAAGCGTTTTTCTAAGCTCTTTGGGCGAACGGTCGTCACGATTGGGAATCAATCCCAGGAAATTGGCCACATCGATCTAATCGTCACTCCACTTTCTAACAATCGAATCGCGGTTGCTGACAGTCGGCAAGGAGCAGAGGTTGCGAATCGGACTCTTACCCAATCGCCAGATCGCATCACCCGATTCGAACGAAATTGCGAAAGAGGATTCTTTGGGAATCCAACCATCAACGCCTTGGTCGACTTGGAAGGAAATTCAATTGACTGCCCTAAGGTCGTTGGACAAACCAAAACAGCCATTAGCGACAGTCGCAATCTTGCCGATGCACTCGATAAAATAGCGATACAGCTCTCAGAACAGGGTTACGATGTCATCCGGATTCCCGCTCTCATCCCCAACCAGTCACCCGAATCCGAAACCGACGAAAACCCAATCCTTGCCTTCCCGTTTATGTCTTACAACAATGTTTTGACCGAAACCGTCGCCAATCGATCAATTGTTTATCTACCACAATACGGAATTGCCGAACTCGATTCCGCAGCGATTCAATGTTGGGAAGGAAATGGTTTTGAAGTTCGCCCCATTGAGGGTTTCCAAACAAGTGCGATGTACGGCGGCGCTCTCCGCTGTTGCACCAAAGTCTTGCTCCGCGAATGACCAATTCAAGAGGCTATGCTAACCGGACCGTCAGCTAGAATTTGCTTATAAAAATCTACTTGCTTTTGGGATTGAGCATTCTTTTCAAACTCCTGCTCCATCATTTCTCGTCCGCGAGCGCCCATCTCCTCTCGCTCCTCCACGTGCTCAACTAGCCATCCAATCTGCTTAGAAAGATCCGCCGAATCCCCTACTTCAGCCAGCAACCCGGTTTCGCCTGGACGAACATACTCAGGAATTCCGCCGGCATTAAACCCTACCACGGGCGTCCCGCAGGCCAGTGCTTCCAGTCCGACTTGCGGCTGGTTATCTTCCAATGAGGGAACGACCACAATATCCGCGGCTGAGTAAATAAGCGACTGCCTCTCCAGCGAATCAACGTATCCAAGTTGATGAATGAGCGGCAAGTCATCGGAAACCTCCAAAGTCCCAGATCCAAACATCAAGCACTCAACGTTTAGTTTATCTTCTAAATCCATCAACGCAGGCAACAAGTGTTGAACCCCTTTTCGTTGGCAAGTGATATCTTCAGCGCCGAAGGCGATCAATGTTTTTTCGCCCGTTACCCCCAACTCTCTCCGGGCCTGCTGTTTGGAAACAGACTGAAACAGGTCGAGGTCGAGCCCGTAATGGAGTGTGTCGAACGTCGTACCTACCGGCCAAATGTCACTTTGCTTTGCCAAGTCACCAAGCCACTGGCTAGGAGTGATGACATGAATTGACTTTCCCGCTAAAGCCCGACGTTTTGTCCGAAAACTGTAATCAGAGACATCGCCCGCCTGCCGGTTCTCCACTTGCGGACAAGATCCACATCCAGTCGAAAATCGCTCACAACCACCTGAATAATGACATCCACCAGTGAAAGCGTTCATATCATGCAACGTCCAAACCAAAGGGACGCTGTCAGGAATTGACTTAAAAAAAGAATCATAATCCGCGAAAAACGACATCCAATGCAGGTGAACCACATCAGCATCGATCGCAGGCCAATCAAGCCACGTCGACTCAGGCAAATCCGCCATCGAAAACGTCTCCAAGCCGTTTTGGCGACCAGCAATATGCCCATCGTATAAACGGTGTATCGTTTTTTCACGGCGCCGCGTTAACCGCTTGTCGATCGCCCCAAAAAAACCAGAGCGTGGGCGTGGCGGACGAAATTCTACGCAATGGAAACTATCATCAAGCTGAAGCAGTTTATCATTGAGACGGTAGTAAAAATTGCTTTCCACGTTCCGCTGAATCAATTGCTCGTGTAACCGCTTTGCTGCAGTCGCCGCGCCACCGTATGGGAACGTATTGAATTGCGCAATTTTCAAAATCGTGTTGTCTTCTCTAAAAGGAGCCAAGCATCCCAGACCAACTTACTTAAGCCGCTCGACCATTGGGCTGGTAAAACATCTTGGGATTTTCAGATTCGAATTTCTGTTTTGCTAAAAACATATTTTCCAGCATTGCCCGGTGACCCTTGCGAACAAACTGAACTCGCAATTTTCGTTTAGCCGTCTCAATTTTATTTAACATCGAATGCCAGCTACGTTGCTCCAATTCCTGCGCCGTCAATGGCTTCAGACATTGTCCAATGAAAGCGTCCTTTTCCTGCATGAACCCATGCAGTAATACCTTATTGGAATCTGCAACATCTCGACGCACTCTACCCAAAGTCGAAAATGAAATCTGCTGTGTGAAACGCGCTCGATTTAACTGTTTGGCATACTGATAGACGGCCATATCAAAAACGCCTTGACGAGCCTCATCCGGCATTTGATTCGCAAAATCCATCGAATAACAGGCACCACCATTGATGTGCGGATGAAGAATCAACTTTCGCTTTTTTAGCAGTCGGTGCTTGTAAACTTCGGGGACGAAACACCCCATCATCACTGGCACTTCGCCTCCCGAATACCATTCTTCAGACAACCGGTCGAGCCAATCCGGCTTTACCGGAGCCATGTCCGACTCCAACCACAAACTGAATCCATCATTTCCTTCGTAATTCTTGCTAATGTACTCCATGCAGTCCCAAAACATCGCTCCCGGACCTTCGGGATAACCAAAAATTTGCGTCGGACAAGCGAACGCAATTGTCGTTCCCAATTCCGAAAACGCTGCTACAAGCTCCTCACTCGTCTCGGTCCGAGGGCTCGAAGCAAGTAAGAAATCACACGACACATTAGGTGTCGGAAACGATTTCATTCGCTCCGCAATGGCAAGATACCGGTCTACTTCTTCCTGACAAAAGTACGGAAGAATTACAATGTGCTTCTTTTTTTTCTGCATAAAACCAGCAACTATCGAGGGGATGAATCGTTCGTTGCTATGTTCTATTTTATCTTCCGGAAAACAGTCAATTCCAATCGCGAGCCAACAGCTAGCAGTTTCTTAGGCGACACTGGGATGTCAACGACGAGCACCACCTTTTCCCCTCGTTTCTGTGCTGTTTGGAATTGACTTCAATTTGCCACTCGAATTAGATTTACGCAAGAAGAGTGAGGAAACCGTTGAGAGCAAGACGCTTTCAGAGAATGCCGAAGGGATCACCGTGGCTAATTTTTACCTAATTGACCACTCGCTGCGAACGCAGGGAGGACACCATTTCGATTATGTTCGCTGTCTCGCCGAAGTTTCCCAGGAGAATGGTTTCACGACTCAAATCGGCACTCATCTCAACTTCGCTAAAATGCGTTTTGAGTTAGATAATGAGCTAAACCAGTTAGGTTCAGTCCGAAGCGTTTTTCGTGACACAACCTATCAAGCAGACAGCTATCTGTCAGGACTTCAACATTTAACCCGGGGCAAATCTCACCAACTCATAACTGATTCTCCCCCCGCCCTGAACCAACGCGTGAGGCACTCCTTTAAAAAACATCGACATCATCGGCGCAGGGAAAAATTTGTTTGCCGTTTTGCCCAGGACTGCGAACGTTTCTTTGAGGGCAATACCCATCGACTCGGAGATCACGCGTTCCTGACAACTATCTCTGAATTAGAGCTAATGGGTCTCGCTGTTTACCTCGCCAATCACCCCGAGACCATCAAAACCCAATGGCACCTTCAATTCCACTACAATCTGTTTGAAGGCCGAACGCCAGAATATGAATCACAATCAAACGTGGCCAAAGCAGTTCGGGCTTGCTGCGTCGCCGCACTTTCTCGCCTCTCATCTCATTCAATTCATTTATACACAACGTCCAACACCCTCGCGGACCAATACAATCAACTCGAAATTGGCCAGTTCAAATCGCTTCCCTATCCAGTAGCGCCTGCTTTTAGAAGACCATCTGAACCCGAGACAATCCGCTTCACCCCAAACGCTACTGAAACGCGATCGGAGTCCACGTTACCGGTTCCCATCAAAATCACATGCCCAGGTGAAATGAGGCGAGAAAAAGGTCAAGGCTCCTATTTACAGTCCTTGATTGACAGCATTTCAAAAGACCTCTTAGCAACCGGATTAGTCAATATCGCGGTTCAACGTCCCAAGAAAAAATGGCTCTCTACGAAGCAAAAGATTGAGCTCCAAGCTCCGGATGTTTTATGCAACAACGCCGTTTCTCAACCCTCAATTAAGTATTACTCACATCCGTTGCCGGACCAACAATACGTTGATCTCATCAAGACCAGCGACTGCGGCTTGCTTTTTTACGACAGCCGCGCCTACTACAGTCGCCGCGCCGGTGTTTTAGGTGAATTACTCTCATGTGGAAAGCCTGTAATTGTTCCCGCCGGGAGTTGGTTAGCCGAACAAATAGCCGAACCAATTTTCGAACACGGTGACCAATTGATCCGCCATTTCAAATCCGCTCGGACGATTGGGACGCGAGAATTTGAGTGGGCGTCAGCCAACGTACCTTTACCGGGAAACGTTCTTTCGTTTGATCAAAACAAGCACCCTTTTGAATTCTCAGTCGACAGAGAGGCTGAAGAGAATTTGATGATCCTAGAATTCGACTGGCATTGGCCGGAAGCTCCCGGCACCTTTTGCCGAGTCGAAGTTACCCAACGCGACTGTACTGGCAATATTTTATTGAAGACGAGCCGGGTAGTTGGCCATCGCAGGAACAATAAAAAATCCAACGCTATTTTTGAAATCAACCCTGACACCGCAGTGGTTGATTACAATCTGTCTAACGCATTCCACAAATCGACGGCCAGCATTCGACGCGCTCAAATAAGAACCATCAAGTTAGATCCATCCGATAAGACACAGCCCGTAGGGGCAGTCGGGATTATTGCATCCGACGAAGCTGATTTAGCTAATTCTGTTCGCGAAATGGTGACCCACTATGATCACTATCGCGACTCAGCCATGCAATTTTCAAAACAATGGAGAGCCAGCCACGAGCCGCAGGCAACCCTTGACTTTCTGGTTTGCACATATCAACAGAGTAATTCAGTGTCTCGCGAATTCGCTTAAAACGAAAACCCACACTGGCCTTCCTTACCGATTCGTCGCTACACGACTTAAATACTATTACGGAAATAACTAGCTCGATGAATATTTTAGTCATTGGTGGAGCGGGATACATTGGATCTCACATGGTCCGCCAGCTCGATCGAGCAGGACACAATGTTGTTATTCTCGATAATTTGTCGACAGGGTTTGCCGAAGCCGTAACCGCCGGCAAATTGATTATTGGAGACATGCAGGATCGCGACCTAGTTGAACAACTCCTTGGCGACCACCAAATCGAATCCGTTATGCATTTCGCTGCTTGCGCTTTAGTTGGCGAATCCGTCATCAAGCCAGCTAAATATTACCAAAACAATGTTCTTGCCACGCTTGAACTCCTGGAGGCTATGCGACATTGCGACGTAAAGAAAATTGTTTTCTCAAGTACCTGCGCTACGTATGGCCAACCCCAAGTGGTCCCAATTACTGAAAATGAAAAACAAGAACCAGTTAACCCCTACGGATTCACTAAGCTAGTGATCGAGCGAGCTCTCCAAGATTATTCACAAGCCTACGGCTTAAACTTCGCCGCGCTTCGGTACTTCAATGCTGCCGGGGCGTCTCCCGATGGCGGCATTGGTGAAGACCACCAACCCGAATCACACCTCATTCCAATCGTCCTTCAGGTCGCCCTTGCTCAAAGAGAGAAAATCACTATTTTCGGAGACGACTGGGAAACACCCGATGGCACTTGTGTTCGTGATTACATTCACGTCGACGACTTGTGCAAAGCACATTTACTCGCACTCGAGCGCTTAGATTCGGGAACCAATTTGAAGCTTAACCTTGGGACTGGAAACGGGTGCAGCGTTCGGCAAATCATTGAATCCTGCCGGGAGGTGACCAACTGCGACATCGTGGAGGTCGTTGGCGACCGCAGACCAGGAGATCCACCAAAATTGATTGCAGATCCCTCACTGGCAAATACTGTGCTTGGCTGGGAACCCCAATACCAGTCGCCTAAGGCAATTATTGAAACCGCCTGGGCATGGCATCAAACGCACCCATACGGGTACACCAACCGCATCGCAAAATGATTCCATTTGGTTTGCCGCGAGTACAACCATAACCTAGAGGAACCTCAAAGAGCGCTTCAAAAATCGCTTCAACCAAGCAACCAAAAAGCCCCGGCCAAAATGACGACGCCGATCAAGATTGCAATAATGTTCTGAATCATTCGCCGCCGGCTTTTTTCTTTGTCGCTACTCGCGACCAGCGAGACCTGCTCACCCGCGTGACTGACCCGAACGACTCGATTGTCAACTTGTTTAGTTCCACCATCGCCGTCAGGCAGCAAAACCTTAAACTCACTCTCCTCGCGACTCATTTTTAAACGAGATGGGTCAAGCACGTCAAAACGCGGGGGAAGTAAATGATCAATGGACGCGCGCGTTTCCTCTTTTTCTAAAACAGCAACCACCGGAGAGGTATCCACGGGAACCGAAGCACTATGAACTTGAGCAACCGTCGCCAAACCGTCTAATTCTGCCTCAAGCCGCTCATTGGTTACGGTATCGGCAACCGTTGAAACATTCTTATCTAAGTAGTCCTGAGCAGGTGGCTCGCTTCGATTTAGATCAACCGAATGCGTTTTTGCGACGCGTTTCTTTTTCGGAGGAATCAAATCTGAACTACCGATTGCTTCGGTACCGTCGTTCTTGCCCGCGCTCTTAGGTGGCGAAAGATTCTTGTCAGGAGAAACTTCCGGGTCGTTTCGGCGGCGTACCACTACCGGCGATTCGTCGGCGTCACCACCGGTCTCAATTGGTTTAATTTTTGAAAACTTTTTTCGATACTTCGCTTTAGTCGATTTAACCTTCGAGCTCGACTTCCAACGAGTCTTCTTACTCTTAATTTCAAAGTCAAGTTCTGGAGGTTGCGGAACTGCTGAGTTTTCGCCCCCGTTCAATCCAATCTCAACGGGCGCTTGACAGTGAGGACAACCTACCGCCTGCCCAAACATATCAGGCGTGACCCCGAACTGCCCTGTGCAGTTGCTACAGGTATGAATCTGCTGTGCCTGCTCCACCGGTTCAGGCTGAGCAAAAGTGTCGGCGGGAATTTCGATTGGCTGAGCGCACGACGGGCATGCAACCACCTGTCCAGCCTGCGTTTCCGCAACCTGAAACGGCTGTTGACAACTCGGACAACCTAAAGCCTGGAGTTTCATATCTCGAAATCCGCCAAAATCTCAACCAATTAACGCTATCATCTTAACAGTTTCTTCGGCGATAATGAAAACCAGAATGACCGGTTGATTCAATCGCAGGCAAAATAATACCCCGAAAGATCAGATTCAATGCAATGTATTAAAAATTCGGTCACCAGCGTCCCCTAATCCGGGCACGATAAAATTGTTTTCATTTAGCTTCTGATCGACAACACAGGCATGAATTTCCACATCTGGAAACTCGGCATTAACCTTTTGAATTCCTTCCGGTGCCGCAATAATCGACAGAAGTTTAACCTTTGAGACTCCCCAGTCCTGCATTTGCTGACAGGCGAGTGTCGCGGATCCTCCCGTGGCCAACATAGGATCCAAAATCAAAGCAACATCCACTGGAGCAGAAGCTGGTAATTTACTGTAATAATGCACAGGCAGTGCAGTTTGCTCATCTCGATAAAGCCCCAAGTGCCAAACCTCAGCTTCCGGAATCAACCCCAGCACAGGCTGGACCATTGAGATCCCCGCCCGCATAATCGGAATCAAACCCACACGACCCGAAATCACCGAGCCCTGCATGTTTTCAAGGGGTGTCTCAATCGTAGTTTGGGCGATTGGGAAATCCGCGGAAGCAAAATAAGCTAAAATCTTTGAGAGCTCAGCAATCGAATGGCGGAACGCTGCAGGCGGTGTCTGCTTTTTTCTCAAATTTGTCAAATGACAATCGACTAATGGATGATCAAGTACTCGGGTCTTACTCATTACTACGCTCCCAAACAACGACTCGCTGATGCGAAAATTCCTAGCTAGAATCATAAACCCATACCGAGAATCCTAAAACCCGTCCCAAGGGAGATAAGGTCCCGAAAGCCAACGGAAGCTTGATAAATTACGGCTTGATAAATTACGGCTTGATAAACGTAGAAGTTAAAAATTAAACCAGGAACTTGATGCGAAACGCCACCGTCCAAATCCCACTGTTAATCATTTTAATCTTCTCGTTCAGTGGAGTGGCGGGGTGCAATCCGCCTCCACCGCGAATGGGAAAAATTGTCGGTAGCTCCATGAGCCCCACCTTACGTGGGACACATTATTCAGTCAGCTGCCCTGGATGTGGGATTCAGTTTAATTGCGATCTTGAACAAGCGGATAAACGCACGACAGTCATTTGCCCCAATTGCGGTACCCACGCCCAACGCGACCACTGGAATTTAACTGCTGCTGACCCTGTCTCCGTCGTCTCCAATTCAGAAATTCAAAGGTGGGATATCATCGCATTTGAGCGGGACCGCTCCACCGGGTCAGCTTCCAATCATGAACTGATGACGAAACGCGTTGTCGGCCTACCAGGGGAATCAATCCGTTTCAAAAATGGAAATATTATCGCTAATCAGAAATTGGTAAGAAAACCTCTCGAACTCCAAAAACAAATGCGAGTCCTTGTCTGCGATTCGAAATTTCAATCCACTCCCTCGTTGAACTGGATTTTAACGCCTGAGAATAATTGGAAGTTTGCCAATGGAATCTTTCAGATGCGATCCCCACCCGCCACAGGACAAATGGATTGGTTTAATTTTCACTATCAAAAAAATTACTATCGAACCGACGACAAAACAGCCGACTCAGTCCTAGAAGATTTTTACGGTTACAACCAATCGTTTAGTCGAAAACTGAACCCAATGGACGAGGTGTTCGTAGAACTCAGCACACAAATCAGTGGCGGAATTTTAGGTTGGCGATTCGGCAACCAAGACGACCTGTATGAGTTTCAGATCCATGAAGCCTTGTCAGAAATACAAATCTTTCGTAACAGACCCGAAACCGGTCCGCTTACGAAACTACACACGGCGGTTATTGCACCCGCCCTGAAAACTAACATGCCAGCGCGGATTGAATTTTCGTCATTCGATCGAGTTTTGAGAGTTATCGTCAACGGAACTGAGCTTTGGACGCATCGGCTGGACGCTTCCTCAAAAGCTCCCCAAAAAACATTACTTTCCTTTGGAGGAAACAGCGCCGCTATAAAAATCGAACGCATTCGAATTTGGAGGGACCTGTATTATTTCGACACTAACCCCACTCAAGACACCCCCAACTCCCCATCAATGACAACCAAGGCTGGGTTTTTCGTAATTGGCGACAATGTACCACTGTCCCATGACAGCCGTCATTGGAAACGGCCCGGAGTGGCGATTGAAACGGTGAAAGGGAAGGTATTCCCCCAATAATTTCACGAATTTTGAGCTGGTCATCAACGTAGGCTTAAAACACAATTAAGGTTACAATTTAACTGCTAACGGTAAACCACTCGAGCCATTTACTACGGAACTCCATGAGCCGACGATCGAAACGAACTAATTCCTTTCCGGACAAGCAACGGGCCAAAATGCCCCCGATTAAGGAAACCATTGTCGCCGACGAACCATCACGTGGGATTTTCGGTTTCTTTCGTGATTTTGGTGTCCGAGAGACCATCGAGTCGGTCATTATCGCGATCGTTTTGGCTTTGATGTTTCGAGCTTACGAGGCCGAAGCCTTTATCATTCCCACCGGGTCGATGGCGCCTTCCCTGCAAGGCCAGCACATGGACCTCGAATGCCAGAACTGCAAGTTGCGTTATCGCTCTGGTGCAAGTAAGGAAAATTCCGAAACCAACCCAAAACAATTTGTCGATAGTACTTACTGCCCAATCTGTCAGTACAAAACGAAGGTCTACAACACAAAAGAGCCGGATCATAAATCAAACAATGGAGACCGGATCTTAGTCAACAAGTTCGTCTATGACTTCAGCGAACCAGAACGTTACGACGTTATCGTTTTCAAAAACCCAAACGATGGCAAACAAAACTACATCAAGCGCCTGATTGGATTACCGGGGGATAATCTCCTGATCGAAAACGGTGACATCTATGTTATGGATGAAGTTGATGGCAAATTCGAAAAATCAATAACTCGCAAACCGCCGAAAAAATTGCAAAATGTTCTCCAGGCAATCGACGACACAAACCACATTGGTGAATTCTTAACTGATGTCGAATGGCCCTCTCGTTGGCAACCCTTTGACGGTTCGAAGCAATGGACTATTGACAATGCGGGGGAAAACCCTGTGTTTCGTTCCGCTGCACAACCCGATCCCCACTGGTTGCGGTATCGCCATTACCAACCATTGAAGAACGAGTGGAGTACGATCAGTTCTGGAATATTGCCAACTCGCTTCCGAAACAACAAACTTCCACCGGGGAGACTTATCGGGGATCAGTACGGGTACAACGACGGTGTCTATCAAAACAATGAAGCACTCGTCAACACTCAAAACCTCGGACTGCATTGGGTAGGCGACCTTGGACTAGAATTTTGGGTCGACATCAAATCTGCCGACGGCACGCTCATGTTTGACGTGGTGGAAGGCGGCGTGCACTTCGTCTGCGAAATCGACATCGCCACAGGCAAAGCCACCCTGACAGCCCAAGACGAGGCGTCTAAAGCGAAAGTGACTTTTGAAGACGCCAATGGCAAACCGGTTGAAAACCCAACAGGTACGACAAAAGTTAATGGCGCAGGTTCTTATCACATCATGTATGTGAATGCGGACGACCGTCTGAATCTTTGGGTAGACAATAAGTATGTTGAATTTGACGCGGCAGCATTTACTCGAGATGGAATTCCGATTCCTACCTACTCATCTGAGGATCCAGGGGACGCTGAACCCGCAGGGATCGCTTCAAAGAATGCTGAAGTTGAGATCACTCGAATTAAGGTTTTACGAGACCTATATTATACCTCGGTCAAAGGGCAGGGCATGCTCGGTAGTCAAGTCTCGACAGAAAATGAAACTGGCGAGAGTATCTCGATCATCGAAGCGTATCACCGCGATCCTGAATCGTGGAGTACAGACGGAGCAGAAGAGTTTTTCACGGCAAAAAAAGGCCAGACAGAACCAATGTTCCGACTCGAAAAAGGAGCGACACCAGACAAGGACCAATTCCTACCCATGGGAGATAACAGTCCTCGCAGCCTCGACGGTCGTGTCTGGGACGGAGAAAAATTCGTTGAACGAGACATGCTTATTGGCCGTGCGATGATGATCTATTGGCCCCACACGCTAAACAAACCAATTAAATACTTCCCAAATTTCCAGCGAATGGGATTTATTAAATAAACACAGGAGCTTCACGCTGCGGTTCTGCGACATAGATCGCCAACACGCACCCCATGGAGTCCATTCCAAGTTTCACGGAGGAACGAAATGCCAATACTTGAAGCAGAAGGCTTGGTGAAAATTTATGGCCGTCGCCGAGTGGTAGACGGTGTCTCACTGCAGGTTGATCCTGGTGAAATTGTTGGACTCTTAGGTCCCAATGGAGCCGGTAAAACGACCTCATTTAAGATGATGTGTGGGCTGGCTCGCCCTGACAGTGGGAAGGTTTTCCTACAGGGTTCCGATGTCACTCAGTGGCCCCTTCATGAACGAAGCCGGAGTGGAGGCATGGGCTACCTGCCGCAGCAGGCCAGTGTTTTTGGAAAACTCTCAGTTGAGAAAAACTTAAAAGGGGTCATGCAGCTGCTGGGGTTTAGCCGAAAGCAACAAAAAAACCGAACCGAAGAATTACTGGATCAATTCAAGATTGGCCACATCCGTAAAACTCGCGCAGGAAAACTATCAGGAGGAGAACGTCGACGATTAGAGATCGCCCGATGTCTAGTTTCCGAACCTAAGATCATTATGCTGGACGAACCCTTTGCTGGAATTGATCCAGTCACCGTTCAGAGCATTCAAATAATAATCAAATCACTCGCAACCGATGGAATCGCAGTTTTGATAACCGACCATGCAGCCCGCGAGATCTTACAGATTACCGACCGCACGTATGTCGTCAGTGAAGGACAAGTCCTGTGCAGCGGAAGCCAAGAGGAAATTCTCTCCAATCCACAAGTGAGAGAGAAATATCTTGGCGACATTGAAATACAAACTTCGCCTCTCTCCCCAACCGATGCCGCCCGAATTCCATCAAATCAAAAGGCATCAAATCAAAAGGCATTAAAAATTAACGGAGAAAATTTGGAGATCACTTCTACCACTATCCCTAGAAGCGAAAACACCCAATCGAGCCACCCTGAGACTAGTCAAAATCCACCGCCAAAATTTCTTCAACGAAATCACTACCTCGAGGGACTTGACCCTGCGGAGCAAGAAGTGGTTGCAGCCCTCAATGCAGCTGGCCGTGACGCCCCTAACGGGAACGAGCGAAGTTCCAATAGGCCCAAGATCGTCTTCGCGGACGCAAAGAAACCGCCGAAAGAAAAAAAGGCTTTTTTCAAGTCGAACGATCTGGATTAGGCGCTTTTTGCATTGCTATACCCCGAATTAGATTCCCTAATCAATTCGTCTGGGTGAGCTTCTGCGTTTCCGATTTAAGCTGGCCGCAAGCGGCTAATATATCCCTTCCGCGGGGCGTTCGAATCGGAGCAGGCAGCCCCTTGGAATTTAGATAGCCGGCGAACTTCTCAATTGTTTTCCAATCCGAGCACTCATACTGAGTGCCAGGCCATGGATTGAATGGAATCAAATTTATCTTGGCTGGGATTCCTTCCAACAACTCAACCAATTCACGCCCGTCTCGCAGGCTATCGTTAATACCTTTGAGCATAACATACTCAAACGTAATCCGGCGGGCATTGGATAGCCCTGGATAATCCCGGCAGGCGGCCATCAATTTCTCGAGAGGATACTTTCCGTTAATCGGCACTAATTCGTTTCGCAATTCATCACGTGTCGCGTGCAGTGAAATTGCCAACATGACTTTGATCTCTTCACCAGTTCGATAAATTCCAGGCACGACGCCGGAAGTCGACAAAGTAATTCGCCGACGAGAGAAACAAAGGCCGTCACCATCCAACGCGATCAGCAACGCACTTTTGACGTTCTCAAAATTAAACAGTGGCTCTCCCATCCCCATCATCACAATGTTGGAAATTTTCCGTCCTTCCAACGGCGCAATCATTCCGGGAACCGGCTCCATTCCAACGAAATCCGCGAGCCGATGCCGAGCGAGCATGATCTGGCCAAGAATTTCATCAGCGTGAAGATTACGAACCATTTTTTGGGTACCAGTGTGACAAAACGTGCAGGTCAAAGAACAACCAACCTGGCTCGAAACACATAAAGTACCGCGATCTGTTTCTGGAATATAAACGGTTTCAATTTCTACCGGTGCGCCGGCTCCGCGCGGCAGAAATCGCAATAACCATTTCCGCGTGCCATCTTTCGAAACCTGCTCTTCGACAATTTCAGGATGCGTGATTGAATAAAATTCATTGAGCTTGGACCTAAGATCTTTGCCAAGATTAAGCATCTCATCAAAATCGTGAACGCCACGGACATAAAGCCAATGCCAAATTTGATGGACTCGCATTTTCGCTTGATTTTCGGGGACACCAATCGCCTGGAGCTCTTCCTTAAGCTGGTCACGGCTCAAGCCAATCAACAGTTTTTTCTGATCTTCCATTTCCCATCAATCAATTCTTGAGACATTCAAAACGTGTCTCGAAAACACGATTTGCTATGCATGAACTGGGCGGGTCCTCATCGAGAACCCGCCCTCTAATCGTAAACCACCAAATTCTTCTCACGAACCAAATCGGACGCTGAATCACTTATTGACCAAATTGTAGTCCGCAGGCTTCTTTCCCTTTTCGAAGGTTCCGAAACCGAAGGCCGTTGGCCTGTACTCATCAACGTAATTCACATTCGCCTTTTCGGGAATATCTTTTTCCATTCCAACACACCAAAAACTTGCATTGACAATCAACCGACGAAGTCCTTCGCTTTCAAAATCGGTAGACGCCCCCATCGTCGTACAAAATATTCTTGATTTACCCCCAGATTTGCTTGGATGCGACTGAACCCACGCAATTGGCATCATCGGGTCGTTTTTTGAACCTTCTACGGGTTTTGCATCGGGAGTCATTCCCGCCAACACGGCCCCATCTAAAAGAACCGTAGCCGTTTTGGGCAGGTTACGGATTCCATAAACATCCGATGGCCCCCATACATCAGTCACTCCCTTAAGAATGGGATTGGACTGGTTAGCCTCTACGATCACTCCACGACAGCTTTCAGATTTATGACGCCCATGATGGTTGATCCAGGTATCTCCAAGTATCTGTTGACCAAAGCCACCTTTCCACTCTTTCGAGTTAAATCCATATTGCGTGTATGAACTTTTCGAATCCCCACCGAAATTGAAAGCATGAGTTGAGGTGCGCGTCCCAATGATCGGTTTCCCGGCTTCCACGTAATCCACAAAATGCTTCATTTGCTCATCTGGAAGATTGCGAAACCGGAGGCCCAATATCAGCAGGTCAGCCGAATCAATCATTTCCATCCCTGGTATATTCTTTTGGTAAGAAGGAACAATCTCACCGGACTTAGGATCAATCGGAAAAAGGACAGTACACTTGAAACCAAAGCGTACTGCGAGTATTTTCCCCAGCATCGGCATCGCCTGCTCGCTTCGATATTCATCATCGCCGGCGATCAAAACAATGTGTTTCCCGTTCCCCGGTCCTTCAAAACCATCATATTGACACCACAATTGCTTCGTTGCGGTGCCGCTCCGGCTAAATTCATTTTCCATCGCTTGAACTTGTGTCTGATTTGAAAACGCTAAAAAACACATGACCGCCAAAGTGAAAACTCCCGGTGCTCGTCTTAAAAGGTAGTTCATTTTCAGTCCTTATCTTGCCCTTGTTTGAAATCTGGTATGGGATTCTCTTCGCCTAAAATTAACGCAAACTCGTTCTCTAATTGCAAAACTTTTTTGGGGTTTTCTTTCAAAAGGTCTCGCTCTTCTTCAGGATCACTAGAAAGATTGTACAACTGAAATGGTCGCTGAAACGGCTTTCCTTTTGGCAATTCACGTCCGCCGGATCCATTTCCAAAGATCAACTTCCAGTTACCCTCCCGAACCGCAAAAATACCTGCGGCTGAATGATGGATCACTGCCCTCTCACGATGATACACACGATCAGGCAAAGCAAGCGCCGACGGTAAAAAAGAAAAACTATCTTCCGAATGAGTTGCGTCGACAACGACTCCGGCCGCCTCGCAAACAGTAGCGAGAATGTCAGTAAGGCATACTACGCTAGAGTTGCTGACTCCCGATTTAATTTTCCCTGGCCATCGAATAAGGAGAGGAACTCGATGTCCCGCTTCGTAAATATCTGCTTTCGTCCCGCGAAAGATCCCGTTAGCTTGATGATGACTCGACGAATAACCTTGAACGGTTTCGTCATCCACATGATCTAGAACAGAGGCATCCTCCGGCAATCGCTTCATGAAAGATCCATTATCACTGGTGATTAACAAGAGCGTATTCTCAGCCACACCAGCTTGATCCAAAGCGTCGACAATTCCTCCCACCGTCCAATCAACCTGAGCTACAAAATCTCCATAAGGGCCAAGACCTGTTTTACCTTGAAATTGTTCCATCGGAATAACGGGTTTGTGGGGAGCCGGCAGTGGAAAATAAAGAAAAAAGGGCTTTCCCCCTCTCGCGCTTTGCCGAATAAAATCGCCAGCTTTTTCCAGCAAGTGACTGAGGCTGGCCTCGTGATCAAAATCATCGCTTACTTCGCCTCGGCGTAAATATTGAGGGAACCCACGTTTCTCGATCATGCTCTTCGGCAACGCTGTAACCTTGCCGTTTTCTAAATACACGTAAGGACTCATGTCTAACGAAGCAGGAATAATATAAGAGTAATCAAATCCATGCTCACGAGGACCATCATCTACAGCTTGGCCAAAGTCTACCCAAGCATCGTCAGCCTTTTTAAAATGGCCAGCGTTTGGAGAACGCCCTGATTTGCTTTGCCATCCTAAACCAAGGTGCCACTTACCAATGCAGGCAGTTGTATACCCTGCCGAGCGCAAAAGGCTGGCGACGGTCGGCTGTGCCTTCTCAATCAACGGTTCAGAGTAACCATTCAAAACTCCTTTTTTCAAACGGGTTCGCCACGCGTACCTGCCACACAACAATCCGTAACGTGTTGGCGTACAAACACTCGAACCCGTATGCGCGTCGGTAAATCTCATCCCCTCGCGGGCCAAGCGATTGAAAGCTGGTGTCGGAATCTTGGAAGAGGAATTGTTTGGCTCGATATCACCGAACCCCAAATCGTCCGCCAACACCAAAACAACATTGGGTCGCTGAGGAGCCGTGTCTAATTCTGACGATACCGCAGGCACCTGCAACCCAATAAGTATCGGCAGGATCACCAACAGCTTGGAATACTCTCTCATGAAAGGAGCCTCATCTTCGCCTTAAATTTTTCCATTCGAAAACCACCTACGACAATGAAGCTTCCCGCATCCGCACGAGGACTCACTGGGAGTGACTAGTTGACGTCGATTAAACTGAAGACCGGGTACTTATCTAGTTTCTTGAGTCCTTCAAGAAATTGCAGATGAATCAAAAATGCACAACCAGCCACTTTGCCTCCGCAAGCTTCAATCATCTCGCAACATGCCTGAACCGTCCCACCAGTTGCCAGCAAATCATCAATGACCAAGACATTCTGCCCTTCTTGAATGCCGTCGACATGCATTTCCAGGGTATCCGATCCATATTCGAGATCGTAGCTGTAACTGTGTTTCTCAAATGGCAGTTTCCCGGGCTTTCTAATTGGCACCATTCCGACGCCCAGTCGCATCGCCAGTGGCACAGCGAACAAGAACCCACGCGCTTCAGCGGCGGCAATCACATCAATCTTCTCGTCTTGATACTTCTCCACAAACTGATCAATGCATTCGGTTAAGGCAGCGTGGCTACCCAACAGTGGAGTAATGTCCTTAAACGTAATTCCCGGCTTAGGGAAATCTGGAACGTCGCGGATAAAGTCAACTAGATTGGTCGAATTTGAGGTTTGCGTCATCAGGCTCTCAACTAATTCTTATGTACTAAAACAAAACGGGTATCATCAGATCGTTGTTCTTTTCAACGGTGTTCTATTATATCCCCAAAACCAAAATGGCACTACCACTTGATGTACTCGGGCATTTCGCCCCGTTCCACCGCTCACCTGTTGTTCCGTCTTATTTCATCGAAATCGAACCAGAAAATTAACCTTCAACTTTCAAAGGAGTGGTCTGGTTTATCTTCCGCACCAGATCCGGACGTCACGTAGCCTAAAAACTTCATGGAAGGTAGACTGACTCAGATCAAGCAGGCATTTGGAACAAGACCGTGGCCAACTCAAAACTCAAACGTTACACCCACGCCACGATTGGACTTTTGTTTGTCGTCGTGGCGGCGGTCGGTGCTGTGCTGCCAGGGATCCCCACCGTTGGCCCGCTGATGCTGGCGTCTTTCTTTCTACTGAAAAGTTCCCCAGCACTAGAAAAACGATTGGTACGCAATCGTTTTTTTGCAAAATACCTGGCCTACATCGACGGCACCACTCCCATGACCAATCGGATGCGAATCTCATCGATCCTGATGATGTGGTTAAGCATCTCGATTAGTGCGACCATCTCAATGCTAACTGGAGATATCAAGTTTTGGCTAATTGGAATTTTGGTAATCGCAGGCTTGATCGGCACTGTATTCATTTGGCGATACCGACGAAGTGCGTTGACCGCTCCAGCCAACAACCAGCGTGACTCCGATTAACTGCTTAATTCACAGGCTCAGAGGTTATGCCGCGTCGCCCTCAGTTCGCTGCAACGCCTCATCCGAAATATGACCGTCCTCACTCACGTCTTCGAACCTGACGCTTACTCGTTTAGAGACGCCAGACTCCTGCATCGTAATACCGTAAAGTGTCGTCGCAGCGGTCATCGTCTTTTTTGAGTGAGTCACTATCACGAATTTCGTCCATCCAAGAAAACTCTTCAAGACATCGACGAAACGCCCGATATTCGCCTCGTCAAACGGAGCATCAACCTCATCGAGAACGCAAAACGGACTTGGACGAAATTGGAAAATTGCCATCAACAACGAAACGGCCGTCAACGCCTTCTCACCACCGCTAAGTAGGGAATTACTAAACTCCGGTTTACCCGGTGGGGTAGCAATAATTTCTACTCCCGCCTCTAGCGGATCGACGTCAGGCTCAAGAATGATATCCGCCTTGCCTCCACCAAACGTCTGCCTGAACAACTTCTGAAAGTTAAGGCGAATTGCCTCCAACGTTTCGACAAACAACTTTCGACTATCGTTATCAATACGAACAATTATCTTCTCTAAGGTCTCTTTGGCTTGGACTAAATCCTGATATTGTTCGTCCATCGCCAGGTAACGCCCCTCTAATTCCTCAAGCTCTTTCAGGGCATCAAGATTGACTGAACCGATAGCGCCAATCTTTTTACGGAGTTGACTGATTTCAGTATCAACCTCATCTCGCTGCTCTTGCTCTTCATCAGAAGAAGATTCCTCCTGGGTAGCGAGATCTATTCCATAGTCATCAAGCATTCGTTCCGCCAACTGAGAACGCTGCATCCCGATCTTTTCGATCCGCAGCTTTGCGGAGTTAATTTTTTCTTCCGTCGATCGCAGCAGATCACGATTCGCACTCAATTCAGTTGACATTTCGCGACGTGTTGTATCCACCGCAAGTCGATCTTGGGTAAATTGCGTCAACAGGTCGGCAAGTTCATTTTTTTGATCAGTCAGTTCAGCAATCTCAGTATTGGATCGTTCAATCTCTGTTTTCGCAGTCTGAGTTGCCGCCTCATCACCCTCTCGCTGTGATTCGAGTTGGGTTTCAACTTTCTGTAACTCTTCATATTCCTGCCGGATATGATTGACGCGAGATTGAGCGCCCGACATGACCTGCTCAGCCTTCGCGAGGTTTACTTTCGCCGCAGTCAACAACTGCTCGACTTCAACTCGCCTTTCAGCAGATTGCGTCGATTCAACTTCGTTACTATCGATTGCGGATTGCAACCGTTTAATTTCCGACTCACTCTCAATCAAACTCGCACGATCACCGTTTAATTTTTCGCTGACCGCTGTCAATCTTCCATCATGCTGAGCGAGATCCTGATTCGCAGTTTCCAATTGAGACTCAGTTTGCTGAATCTGTTTTTCAGCAGCCATTGCTTGATTTTTTTGATCTGACAATCGTGTCGAAAGATCACTGTTGGTATCAATTTGTGCCTGAACACGCTCCTGAGCGTCGGTTTCTTTTACGACGAGATCCTGAACCTGCTCCCGACACAAACCTATTTGTTCGTCCAGTCGAATTAGTTCTCGCTTGAGTGCCCGGAGTTCACTGCGGCGTGAAACCAAGCCCGAAGTAATCGATTTCGGCCCCACGACGAGGGCACCATCGGCTTCAACGATTTCTCCGTCGAGTGTTACAAAGCGAACTTTTTCCGCAGTGGAATGCTTCCCATGCAACTCCAATGCGTCGGCAAGTGTCTTGACGACCCAAGTGCCCCCTAACAACTGCCGAATAAACGGCACGTAAGGCGGCTCGACCTGAACCAAACGATCGGCGCGGCCAATAACTCCTGGTGCACCGTTTAAATTGACATTGGGATCAGTTCCAAACGTGGGAGGTGAATCGAGCTGAATCAAACCAACCCGCCCATTCAGCTTAAGCTTCTCTTCGGCAATCTCCCTGGTTAGGAGACGACCATCGACAACTACAAATTGAGCTAACTCGCCCAGGGCGACATCAACAATCGCGGCGTGCTGTACATTGACGGAAACCAGATCGGCAACCAACCCGATCACATCTCCCATTGGCCCTGCAGGGTTTAATTTAGCCTCCTGCAATAACTCTTTTGCTCCCGCGTTAATCCCCTCGAGGCTTTTCTCTAATTCCTCAATCACTTCAGCTCGCTGAGCGAGACCAGATTGCTGGTTGGTGAGGTCCGACATCCGCTCTCGTCGCCCGGCCAGCTCCGATTTCAAATGATCATATTCCTTGCGGGCGATCGCCAACGCCGAGTCATTCGATTCGGCTTCCTCTTGCAAGCGATTCCGTTCCGCGGTGAATCCTTCCCATGATTCCCGATGAGCACCCAAAGCCGTCTCGAGCCCGTTAATTGACTTGGCTGTTTTGGATTTGGATTCATGGAGAGTTTCGACTTGGGATTCCGCAGCACTCACGGCGCGTCCGACTAGCGTCGCCGATTCTATATACTCGGAGACCTTGATCCGTTTTTCTTCATTACCAACACGGAATAGCTTTATTTTTGCATCCAACTCACCAATCTCAGTTTCGAGTCCGGCAAGCCCTGTAGATGCACTTTCAAAATTTGTGTTTGCTGACTCCGCTTCTGCTTCAATCGCATGAATACGGTTCTGAAATTCTTGAGCCCGCTGACTAGATCGCTCTAGCTGCTCGCGCACCTGCGATTCGCGAGCGTCAAGGTCTTCAAGCCTCGATTGGTTTAAGGTCAGACGTGATTCTACTTGAGCGAGCGTTTCTCTGATCTGCGTCGCCGATTCCTGATGCTGAGTCAAGCCATTTGATATTTCATCAAGGCGATCCTCAATTTGCTTCGTTTCAACTTTCTTTGAGTCGATACTCCCAGTCAATTCTCCCGCAAGTTCGGAATCAGCAGCGAATTCAAGTTCAATCTTCGCGAGCTTCTCGGTAAACGTCCGGTAGTCCTTAAGACCAACAAAAGTTCGCAACTGCTGCAAACGATCCGAGTACTCTTTGTATCGCGCAGCCTTAGACGCCTGAGACTTCACACTGCGGTAACGACTTCCAACCTCATCGACAATGTCAGCCAACCGAACGAGGTTCGCTTCGACTCTGCCAAGCCGTCGTTGAGCGTCAACTTTCTTTGCTTTAAAACGACTGATACCCGCCGCTTCTTCGAAAATTGCGCGGCGATCTTTGGCATTGGTCGAGAGCATTCGCTCAACCTTACCCTGCTCAATCAGACTATAGGCGTCGGTTCCAACCCCCGTCCCGCGAAACAGTTCTCGAATATCCTTTAGCCGACTGGTTTCACCGTTGATCAGATATTCAGATTCGCCGCTGCGGTACACCCTCCGACTAACGTGCACTTCATCCGCATCAAAAGCGAACCGCTGGTCTGAATTATCAAGTACGATCGTAGCGGTTGCCGAATTGGATGGACGCCGAGAATTCGCGCCGGAAGAGCCTTTGAAGATGACATCCGACATGTCCTTACCGCGCAAGCTTTTCGCACTTTGCTCACCCAGAACCCATTTGATCGCGTCGACGATATTCGACTTTCCCGAGCCATTAGGACCCACGACAACCGTGATCCCCGGCGGGAATTCAAATCGGGTTTTGTCAGCAAAGCTTTTGAACCCACTGAGTTCAAGCGCCTTTAGCATGCGTTGATACCGTTTTGATTAAAAAGCTGTGAGTTTATTCTTCACTATCCGTGAACCAATTCATCATCTTATCCCAATTGGAATCATTATTACTTTTGATCTCAGCGTCAATCTCACCAACGGTCTCCTCCTCCACTCGAGGAACAACCGTTACTCGCTCATTACCAGTTCGGAACAATTCAGGCAAAGCCTCGGCAACGTACTTCTCAGATTTCTCAGCTGGAATCTCGTCACCATCTGGTGAATACTCCCGACCTAGTTTAGGAACCGCATTGACCACGAGACGCGTGTTCAACATATCAGCCTTTTTGGCAGCACGGAACATCTTCATTTGGGGGCCATAACCATAGCCCATATCCGCAAGTGTTTTTACCAGATCGCCAATGCGATTACTGCAGACCTTCTTCTCTTCTTCATCCGTTGAAAAACGATTCACAGAGACGGTGCCATTCCCATTCGCTCGTACAGTCAACCCCGTTTCAACATGGAGGAAGTTATCTGCAACCGTTTGATCCGTGCCAAAAACAATAATTTCAGGACGCTTTGATCGCGAGAAATGCAAGAGCGGCTCTGCTTCCGAAGGAACGACATGCAAGAAGAAATCACTTGCCAACCAGTCTCCATCGACCAACGAATCGTTTGGCGATTGAGCAAGCAAAGCGCGAAAAGCTCCATAACGCGTCTCTGCACTCTGCAAGTCCAATAAATCAGCCAGGGCAATTGAAGCACTTACGTCGTTGAGAGACGATAACGCAGTAAGCGCATTCCAACGAAACGCCGGCTCCTCTTCTGCTGCTTTTTTCAAAATATCAACCCCATCGTCGTGCTCCATAAACGCCAGCGATTGAGCCGCATGGAACTGGACTTCAAGATCATGATGTCGCAAAGCACGCTTTAAGGCAGGAACGCCGTCGACGCCAAAGGCCTCCAAGCGAATTGCGGCCAAACCTGACTTTGCCGGCTCACCAATCTCCTGCTCCAAAGCCTCCAATCGGTTCACCCGATCGGTGGCGGACTCCGAATAGGCAATGTTCTTAACTACTGCCAAGTAACGGCCAATATTTTGTCGATAATTTTCAGGAACCAAAAGTACGATATCCCGATTCGTCTTGGGCTCCGCAACGCCCTTCTTACCCGTGGCATCATCGGTGTCAAAGCGATCATTAATCGCACGAGAAATCCGCATCGAAGTGCTGGCGGGAACATTGTCCTCACGTACTTTCAAGCCAAGCGGGCGATCAACCTTCGCCTTACCACCTCCAAGCACGACTCCACGAAGTTGATTCGAAGGTTCTTGCTCCGACTCATAAAGGGCATCGACGAGAATTCTACCCCGTCCATAACCAGTCGCTCGCCCCTGCTTCAAACCGCCACCCAATCTCGCCATCGGCTGCATTCGAGTTTGCAAGATCATTCCGTTTTCCAAGCTCTTAGCTACGGAACCTCCGACCGTCACAACCTCTAAATCGTAATACTCACCCTTTTTAATTCCAGGCGGAAGCATGCCCTTGATCACCACGATCTCTGTATCCATACTCGCAATTAGCTTGCTCGGATTATCGATGCTTGAATTGGAACTCAGCGATTTAAGAACAAGGTCTCGCTGTACATTTGGCTTCGCACTGCTACCAGTCCGCTCCAAATCATACGCCAACCCGACGCCCTCAACCTTCGCAAAATTCAAACCGTATATACCGCATAGGTCGCCGACATATTTGGTCGTCGGCTCTTTATCTTCATATAATTGACTGATCGATTTCGTTTCGGGACTCTGTCCTCGCTTAATCAAGTTTTGACAGCCCACCAAAGATAAAACGACAGAAACTGCCAGACAACAGATTCCCAAATTGAGAAAACGTTCATTTCCTCTGGTCGTATCTTTCGACTCAAATGCATTTCGCACTGTCATATCGCGCCTTCCCTGGCTCGCTCTTGCTTTAACTTTTAAACGCAACTTATGCGCTAAACGATTACTATCTGGGTGGAAATTACGTTCATTCGCAAACGGGGTCAACGGCAAACCCTCGGCGATGCCAATCGATCTCACGATACGGTGCTTTAGGCAAACAGGGAAGCCAGAGATGCTAGCACAAGCCTAATGCGCATTGAAATCTCGCAATCAAACGGGCCAAGTGAAACCCATTCCACGGAAACGAAAATGCCCGCGTCTTTTTTTGTAGGCATATCTTAGATAGCATATAAGCTTGTACCGTTTTCAATCTCTCGGCAGCTCGATAACTCAGGACAACAAACCAATGCGACCACTCAAATTATTTGGCCTGATCCTTCTCGGCTTTACTGCCACACAATCGATTCAGCTAGACGAGGAAGTGAAGGCGCAAACGAAAGAACGGCCAATTGCACGAGTTTTCATTCTTGCTGGGCAATCAAACATGCAGGGGCATGCCGTGGTCGATTTGGATCACCCCGAGTATTACAACGGCGGAAAAGGGATCCTGACCACCGTGATGCGAGAGCCGGAAAACAAATTACGAATGTCACACCTTCTCAACTCTGACGGTAGCTGGCGGGTTCGAGAGGATGCTTTTTGTTGGTATCGAACCGACGATGAACTCAAAACGGGTGGAGTTTCGATTGGTTTTGCAGCCTACGGCGGCGAGCCGCACCACTTTGGTCCTGAGATGCAATTTGGACACGTGGTTGGCGACGCATTCAACGACCCGATCCTGATTATTAAAACAGCCTGGGGAGGGAAGAGCTTGATGACAGACTTCCGGCCCCCAAGCTCCGGCGGGGAAGTTGGTCCGTTTTATATCCGCATGCTAGAGCAGCTTGGCGAGGCGATGGAAGACGCGCCAAATAAGATCCCGGCGTTAAAGGGCCACGAGCTCGTCATCTCGGGATTTGTCTGGCAACAAGGCTGGAATGACATGTGCGATCAAGATGCAATCAATCAATACACCGACAATTTAGTAAATTTCATTTCGGATATTCGCAAGCAAGTCGGTATCCGAGACATGCCTTTTGTTTTTGGCGAACTTGGAAACGGTGGCCCGACAGAAGAAGGCAGCATGAAAAAATTCCGTGACGCCCAGGCAGCCGTTGCTGCAAAGGGAATCAACAACGTTTCGTACGTAGAAACGACTGAATTTGCTCGCTTACCAGAAAACTCTCCCAATCAAGGTCACGGCCACCACTGGTACGGGAATGCCGAGAGCTACTTTCTGCTTGGAGATGCACTAGGAGAGGCGATGGTCAAGCTTTTGAAAGACGAAGCCGATGCTGACCGAGAACAAAAGTCACGTGTGCTAATACTCGGCGATTCGATTTCAATTGGCTACACTCCAACCGTCCAAAAACTTCTAGCCAATGAAGCCGTCGTCATCAGACCAATGCAGAGCGCCAACAAGCCCGAAAATTGCGCTGGCACCGACAACGGCGTTGCCAACATTGATCGATGGCTAAAGATTGATGGCGGCAACTGGGATGTTATTCACTTTAACTTTGGGCTACACGACCTGAAACATGTGAATGCGAAAACCGGCAAAAACTCCAACAACGCGACCGACCCCCTGCAATCTAACCCAGAAGACTATCAACGACAATTAAAAGAGATCGTTAGTAAGCTGAAAAAAACGAACGCCCAATTGATCCTTTGTACAACAACGCCCGTCCCGACTGGGGCGAAGCCACTCCGAGAAGAAACATCCCCTCCGATATACAACGAAATCGCAAAAACAATTGCCCAGGAAAACGCGATTGAAGTCAACGACCTTTACGCCTATTCCCTAGACCGGCTAAGCGAAATCCAGCGACCTGCAAACGTACACTTCTCGGCAGAGGGCTCTCAGGCACTGGGAAAAGAAGTCGCCGCTGCAATTGCTAAAGCTCTCGCCAAGCAAAACCATAAGAAATAATTTCAGACTATTTTACGTGGCGAGCAACCGCAAACACCAACTGTTTTTCGACGACTGACTTAGCAGACCAGTCAAATTCAATTACCTCTCGGGACTTAGTGACGTAACGGTTGGTAAAACCAAACACCGGTTCACCAAATTCGAGTTTTGCCATCGCCACTTTAGTTGCTTCTCGGTCATCCGGATGCACAAAATCCAAAAATGGTCGAGCAAGTAATTCCCGTTCGGTATAACCAAGAACCCGATTGAAATTCGCATTGACCCTACGGAAGTATCCGTCGAATCCAGCGATACAGAACAGATCCAAGGACAACTCAAAAAACTGACTAATGTCGTTCTTCAGGCGGTCGAGCGCCGAATCGCTGTAAATCGCCATTTCCTTCGCGAGGATCCCTGCATCCCAAGGCCGGTCGGAAGGATTCGGCTGAAGGCACAATTTTGCCAGTCGAATAAGCGCCTTGTCGTAGACCGAACAATCCAACCGAGCATAGGCGTTTGACAGATCTGATTTTTTGGCCAACTGTAAAACTTCAGTCGCACTGTCCCCTAAATAAGGCGGACGGCCGGTAAGAATTTCGCACAAGATTGCCCCCAAACAAAATACATCCGTTCGCTTGTTGACCTGCCCTCCATTGGCTTGCTCGGGCGCCATATACGGCAGCGTGCCATGCACCCGCCCATTCTCGACAGTACTTTGTTCAGACTCAGAATTACCAGTTGCCAAAAATCCAGCCGCCGATTGATGGGACGGTTCGTCTGAATCAACGGAGCGAGCGAGCCCCCAGTCCATAAGATGAACTTCCCCAAACTCACCCACCATAATATTGGCCGGCTTGAGATCCAGATGAATGAAATGCTGCGAATGGGTATACGCCATCACTTGGCAGACATACGAAAACACACGCAATAACTGTGCGCTTGGATTCTCACGATTACTGCGTTCTCGAATTAGCGAGCCGAGTGTCTCACCCTCCACCAGCTTCATTACGTGAAAAGGCCTTCCACCGGCAGTTCGCCCAAACTCATAAATGCGTACGACCCCAGGGTGCTGCAACCGACCCATAATCTTGGCCTCTTGAATGAAGGCCATTACCGCTTCATCAGAATTACCGTGACCGCAACTGAGAAGCTTGACGGCAACATCTCGATTTAAATCAAGATCACGGGCGCGAAAAACAACTCCCATCCCGCCACGGCCAATTTCGTCGCTCAGTTGATACCGACTGGTCGCCTCAATGTATTCATCAGGATCCGCATCTTTAATTTCGAAAATATCCGACGTTTTCGTGTCCGATAAATTGCCATGCCTTGTTGAATCCATACGCACTCCGACCTGTATTTGACGAGAGACACTTGCAATCTTTAATTACGAAATTACGAATAAACCTCGACGAGCCGCTCGTTGATTATTTTAGATGGTGTAGAGCATGGAGCAAAACAAAAAACCAAAAGTACAATTAGTCATCCCCAGCATTTCATTTGGGGACGCCAACTTCCCCAATCTCGGCCTGGATCATGGAAACGACGGAATCTCAACACCGGCCAAACTCTGATTCTTGAAACCTGTGTTTAACAGAAAATAAAAACTGGCAACGATGACTAAAACTAGCAATACGCTCCGCGACAGGGCGGACCGAACAGTCAATTTCAAGTTCCCCGAGGCTGTTGATAGTTAGGGTGATCTGCTTTCCCAGTCAATTCATAAAGAAATCGACTTGGTTTGGTATCGCGAGGCTTTCCCCACTTCAACCGAGTCAGAGACATCGATAATGTCAACCTTTCTTCCGCTCTGGTCACCCCAACATAACAAAGTCGACGCTCTTCATCGACCGATGCATCGTTTTCCAATGAGCGATGGTGAGGCAAAATCCCTTCCTCTAAACCAACAATATAAACCTCTGGAAACTCAAGCCCCTTCGCGCTGTGCATGGTCATCAACGCAATTGCATTTTTCTTTAGCTGCTTCTCTTTTTCATCATTTGCATCCTGCTCACCAAGTAGCAACTTATCGAGAAAGTCGTCAAGCCGTGGTTTTGCTGCAGACTGCTCATATTCACTCAGGGCATTCACTATCTGCTCCACCACAGCCCAACGCGACTCACGCTCCTCAGGTTCGGTGTAAATTCGATCAATTTCATTTCGATACCTAATATTTTGAATTAGGTTTCGGGACAAATCCACCAAGGAATCATTCTCCGTCTGATACAACGTCTCTTCAATTTGAGAAGCCAGATCTTCAATGCCTCTCAGCGTTTTAGCGTTCAGAGCTGGCCGGTCTTCAGCCCCTGTCACCAGATCCCAAAGCGATACTTTGTGGTCAATCGCGTGCTTAAGCAATGTCTCGATTGACTTCTTACCAATTCCACGAGGCGGGGTATTGATAATTCTCAAAACAGAAACCTCATCTGGTGAACCACCGATCAGGCGTAAATATGCCAATAGGTCTTTGACTTCCTTCCGATCAAAGAAAGACATCCCCCCAACCAGAATGTACGGAAGCTTCGCCTTACGCAACTCGGTCTCAAATATTCTCGGCTGCTCATTGGTGCGAAACAAGATAGCAAAGTCGCGGGGCTCACGTCCTTTTTGTTCAAGCCGTTTTCGAATACTGTGGACGGTTTCCTGAGCCTCAACGGTCTCGTTCGGATATTGCAAGATGGCCGGTTTTTCACCACCCGATCTAGCTGCCCGAAGCACCTTATCATGGCGCGTCTTGTTGAATTTTATCAGCGTGTTGGCGACTTCAATAATTGCTTCCGTAGAACGATAGTTGTCCTCCAGACGAACCACTTTTGCGTCCGGCCAATCGCGATTAAAACTCAAAATGTGCTCAACTTCGGCTCCCCTCCAGCCATAAATGGATTGATCATCATCGCCAACCACACAGAGATTACGATGTTCGGCCAAGGCCTTCACGATCCGATATTGACTGGTATTAGTATCCTGATATTCGTCGACGAGAATATGATCGAACCGAGCCGCCTCGGCAGCCCGCACCGACTCGTGCTCGTTAAACAGCTTCTCGGTTAACAACAACAGATCGTCAAAATCAACGGCGCCCATCAGCTTGAGTTGCCGCTGATAACGCTTGTATCCAATCGCCGCCAAATGTTGGGCGTCCGTCTCACACGCGACTTCCGCCTCTGCCGGCGTCATCGACTTACATTTCCAGTGCCCAATCCAAAAAAGAAGTTGGTTGGGAGCAAGCAGCTTATCCGAAACATTTATTTCCCGCAGAACATTTCGTGCCAGCCCTTCCTGATCGCCTCGGTTGTAAATTGCGAATTTTAGCGGATACCCCAGCGGCTCAATTTGTCGCCTCAAGATCCGGACACAAAGGGAATGAAACGTGGAAATGGTGGGCGTATGGTCCACCGGAACTTTCCCGTTTTTCTTGGCTTTCGCAGGGTAAGATTTCCCCATACTGATGCCAAGCATCTTTCCCAGTCGCTCTTTCATCTCGTTGGCAGCTTTGTTGGTAAACGTCATTCCGAGAATGCGCTCTCCGGGCACGCCAGATTTGATCAGTTTTGCGATCCGAAAGGTAATTACACGCGTCTTACCCGTTCCCGCTCCAGCCAAGACCAAAAGTGGGCCAGATAGGGTATTTACGGCTTCATACTGATCTGGATTCAGTCCACTCATTGAAAATTCAAATAGATTCAGGTTTTCTAATTAACGAGCAAGCAACGCTACTGAAAAACAAGGGAACGACAAGAATCGCCACTTAACGGGCCGAAACACACCTTTTTACCTCGCTCCCTATAATGTAACCCGTGATCTCTCTTAAGATGAGGGGTCGCTATTGACCATCCGTTCAAAACGCCCGTATACTGCGTCCTTGAGAATTTTTCCCCAAAGCATGCGGTCGATTTTCGATCCATCCACGAGACAGGCGACCAGCTCAAATGGCCAAAAAAAATAATAGAAAATCTGGAAAACAACCGGTTGAAGAAGTCGAAGAATTGACGACAGCCGAGCAATTCTACGAGAGTATCAAACCCCACATAATGACCATCGCACTGCTAATGGTCGCAGGAACTCTTGGCTTTATCGCCATCGTTTTCCTAATTAACAATAGCCTCGCTAAGTCGGAAGGCGAGTGGCGAGCCCTCGCCCAAGCCTCTTCCATATCCTACGTCTCTGGAGACTTCAACGCCCTCGATATCGTTTCGGCTGACTATTCCGATACCAAAGCAGGCTTATGGGCTCTGCAAATGTCAGCAGACAATCGACTGCAAAATGGCGTTTCCCAACTGATGATTGATAAGGTGGCGGCGCTGCAACTTTTAGAAAAAGCTCAGGTTGATTTCCAAACGATTGTCGATGCACCACAGGCCAACAAAACTTCAATGCTGCATCGTCGCTCACTCTTTTCTCTCGCCTATTGCCTAGAGACACAAGGCAATCTCGCCGAGGCAAAAAAGTATTACGATCAGCTAATTGCGGAAGCTGGCGACTCTGCGTTCGCTGATTTGGCAGCGCAGGGAATCCAAAGGACTGAAGACGAACAATACGCTGCAATTTTTGAGAAGTTTAAAAACTACGAAGAAATCGAAATTGGAGAAGCACCAGGGCCTGAAATTCCTAATCGCCCTCTGATTCAGCTGCCACCCGAGATAGACAATACGAATAACGATTTCGTGCCGCCGACCAAAAATAACGAAAGCAAAGAACCTGCAGAAGACAAACCTGCAGAAGACAAACCTGCCGCGACCGAAGGTGCTCAGCCAGATGCTGAAAAAGAAAAAACACCTTAGTTCGATCGCTTAGCTCTTCGATTTGGCTTGATAACCAAGGACTCGGTTCAACAGTGGAAACTGCTTGAATGGAGTCCTTTTTTATGAATTCGTTATTGCGTCAGTTGATTTTTAAAATAATTTATTGCCGACTATGGACGCGAATCCTGGACCGATACTTCGTCGACGATTCCCTTGGCTTCTACGGTGAGCGTCTTGCCGCAAGACATCTACTGAAACAAGGTTATTACATCACCGCTCAACAGTTCCGGATTCGTCGTGGTGAAATCGACCTAATTGCAGTCGACAAAAACACCATCGTCTTTGTCGAAGTCAAAACTCGCAGACGCTCGTTAAACAGTATTCCCGCGGAAGCAGTCGATGAGGACAAACAAAATCGACTCGCCCAAACCTCAAAGCACTATTTAAAATTAAATAATTTAACGGAGTGTCAAACTCGCTTTGACATCATTGCAATCATCTGCTCAGGCCCCGGCGCGATAGCAAGCATCACCCATTACAAATATGCGTTTGAACCTCGAGCCTCGTTCGAAATTTTTTAGCAAGTCTAAACCAAACGCGACCTGACGAGAGCAAAGCTATTTGGTAATGAACCGCCAGTTCCATAATAAGGCGGGAACTGGGCTCTCGCACGAATCGAGTAAGGGTAACACTCCTACGGAAGAGCAAAATAGAAATCGCGTTTTGGAAATCGCGCAGTAAAAAATAATTGCTTTCATCCAGTGATTCGAGCCATCCCCAAATAATTCTTTATATTTTTTCTCTACCTAAAACTCGAACAAGCCGTTTTAATAAAGATCTTTAATTCACCTAGGTTGTGTTTAGCAGGTGATAATTTAGTAAAACACCTTCCTTCGACAGCCGATTCCCACATCAAAATCCTCCAGCCTACTCAGACCACTACTTGCAAATTGAGGCCCGTACCACCACGGCAGCAACACCACTGCCGATCGCTGCTCGCAATCCTCCTACTCCGAGCAACTATAGGAAATTACCCACAAAGAAACTCGCGAAGCGTGCTGCACACAGCACAGCGAAATTAGGGGTAAGCGAGGCTCTTATATGACACTTAAAAACGAAAGAGTAAGGAATCCCTCGACTATGGCAGCTAAGCGATTTCAAATTGAAAACCTCGAACAACTTCAAGGCAATCCATGCCCCTGTGGTTTAGCCAAAAGAGCCTTTACCTCAGAACCAGAAAAAACCGCGACAATTCATCTGGTTGAAATAAGCCAAAATACACTCGTCCACTATCACAAACGAACAACTGAGATTTATTACATTTTAGAAGGCTACGGACAACTCGAATTGGATAATGAGTTGTTTGATGTAGAACCCGGAATGGCCATCATGATTAAACCGGGTTGCCGCCATCGCGCCCTGGGGAAAATGAAAATACTAAATGTTCCCATCCCCGCGTTTGACCCGGCCGACGAGTTTTTTGATAACGACGCTATCTGAATAGAAACTTTGCCACACTTGGCAAAGCAACCTACAAGCAGGCTTCATCAAGAATAGAATCAGAACGGGAATCAGAACGGTTGCGTGAATGAACTATTGATGACAGTCGTGATTTGAGAAGCATTGAGGTCAGATCCATCATTCATCAAATTATTAGTATCTGAAATATGATCAAGACCTAAATTGTGTCCAATTTCGTGAGCCACGACTCTAGCGACTACATCTCTTCCGCCAAGAAAGCTTGGCAAGTTATCGCCAACATGCATCGTAATCCCATTGGCTCCTACGTAGGCCAAGCCGTTCGCTGTATTTTCTGTCGTGTCAGCAAATCCAGCAGCAATTTCAACGAAGTACATATCAATAATCAAGCTTGATGAGTCTCCGATTCCCGCAGTATCACCGGCATTTACAATCGTCGTAAGATCACTGTTGGGTCGAGTTCCACCATTGCCAATATTGGCGAAGGTATTGTCGTAAATTTGGGGAGCAAGCCACTCTACATCGACTTGAGCTTGTAGGTAAATCTCATCAATCAGTCGCTTGATTTCTGCTTCCTCTGCCACTGTTCCCAAAAATTCTGCCGTGTTCGACCCGTCAGTGTTGGACACAATAATGGGATTAATCGTAACGCGCTCAATTACATCGGCTTGAGCAACGCGATCTCCATCAGTAAATCGAAAATTTTGTGTATTGCTTGTGAGATCAGTTCCTTCGACATCGACGGTGTCGTCGACTACCAAATCTGAACCACTGATCGTGATATTGAACCGGTTAAACGCAAAACCGAAAGCTACGAAATCACTTCCGTCGCCAGCATCGACAACATCATCACCAAAGCCTGGGATAATGTAATCATTTCCGTCCCCTCCAGAAATCGTGTCGTCGCCGGTCTGGCCCGCTAGATAGTCATCGCCAGATCCGCTAACAAGTGAATCACTTCCGTTTTGACCGTGCATTCGGTTTTCGCCATCGCCACCGGTTACCTGATCGTTGCCATCACCACCATAAAAAATATTTAACCCCAACCCACCTGAAAGAATGTCGTTTCCAGTCCCGCCGAGAACCAAATCCGCATCCGCTGGGTCCGTCGCTCCGGGCAGACCACCATCACCTAAATTGACAACATCATCACCCCCCAAAGGGAACACCTGATCGGCCCCGTCTCCTCCCGAAATAGTGTCAACGTCTGAGCCGCCAAAAATTAAATCAGCATCTTCATTTCCAAACAGGCGGTTTAGTCCCTCTCCTCCAAAAATCCTGTCACTTCCAAAGCCTCCCTCAATTTCATCTGCGCCGGCTCCGCCTATCAGACGATCGTCGTCGCCATGCCCGACAATGGTGTCATCACCGTCACCACCATTGACCACATCAATCCCATTGCCACCAATAAGAGTATCATCACCGTCGTTACCAAGAATGAGACTTTCTACCAAAGTTTCATTGGTAAACTGATCATCACCATCAAACCCAATAAATATGATCTTGGAAACGGTCGACTTGGCAAAACTCTGCTCGGCAAACCCATCTAGACGCGCTCGATAAGTTTCAGAATCGAATTCAAAGAAACGGCCAACATTCGCAGTCGCGTCTCCAGCAATGGTGACTTCACCAGAGGAGAAATAAATGCCAGCCAGCAAATTCCTCGACTCTAAACGTTGAAAACTTAAATTGCTTACCTTCGCAGAACGCCTCCGATTGACCACCAGTGAGGCCCTTTGCTTATTGCCTTTGAGAACAGCTTTGAAAAAATCTATCATCATTTCGAAACCCTGTTTCCGGTTAATTTCAGCCCTATGCGTTACTACAAACGTACCTTATTAGAAAGTTGCCGCACAACAAAGACTGGATTTTTTACTTAAGACAGGGGAGCCATGAAGAAAGCTTAATGCCAGCATTCCAAGCGTCGAATCGATTTCTTTGCCCCACGTGTCTCGAAAGGCCATGGAAGAATCCCCCGCTTAACTCGTTAGTTTAGAGGGGGCACGAAAGGGATGGCAAAATCATCTGACTAATAAAATTCAGCGGCTTCTGTTCGCCATGCAATGAGAATCAATAGCCGGCGGGTTAGTAAATCTGCGTCTGATGTTGTTTACAAAAACAAACGTTTCTCATGAACTATTATCTGGCCATTGCTTTCACGAGCAAGATGCACAAGCTCCTCTCCTTCTCCTCGATGTGCATAAATTGCCTCCCCTGGACTAACCAGTCGGTTCCAGTGTTTCTGAAAAACGTTCACGTCTGTTCTATTTTTAGCGAGAGCCGAAGGAACCGCATGATACATCGCGACTTCTGTTTTTGTCTTTTCGAAATAATGTCCCAGTAGCTCCGGAAGAATACTCGACAACCAAGTTTCATAACGACGCTTTACATGCCTCGGGATTAAGTATCGTGGATGATCGATCGGACCAAGTAGCTCTTTGATTGCCTCGCTAAATTGCACCCCCTCGGCCGGATTCGATTCCTCCAAAAATACGCGAACGTATCCGCCAGTCAATTTCCCTAATCGATAACGCAACCCCGATCGAAAGTAACCAAGCTCGACAAAACTCAGCATGACCGCTTCGGCCATCGAAGAAGTGAGCGACTCCTCCGTCCAAATTTGCTTTTTTCCAATTCCAACTGGAAACCCAAAGCTTCCATTTGAGATTTTTATTTCAACCGCACTGATTGGCTTAGCGCGGTACGGTTGCCCAATCTTCCATAGCCCTCGCACATAACCCCGATCTCGGCTGCGCAATAGCATTTCAGAATTGAAAACCGATGCCGCCCCGAGCAATCCTTCGGGTTTTGCATCCGTGAATGCTGGATGGACATGCCCAACCCCCATTTCAATAACTCCATCGTCACTCACACCATAGAGGTGTGAGTGTTTATCTTTGAAGCGCCGGTAATCATCAAACCCTTTGTTGAATTCGGGCGCTAAACAAACCACGTCCCAATTATTAGCTAACTTGTCTTTGCAAGTAGGATCGAGACGAAACGATCGGCCTCGCAACTGATTGATACTCATCTTGGTTGTGACGGTTGTTAAATCAATCAAAACATTAATTTTATTTGCATCCCACCCCTCTCCCAATAACCCGCGAGTTCCAACCAAACAGCGAGTCAAACCTTTTTGAAATAATTCGGTAATCATTTCGACGTACACTCTTGGAGCCCAGTCAGCGCCCGAACCGCTAATTTGCCGGAAACCCAACATCACTGACGACGACAAAGATACCGTCAAGTTTCGTTTCGCCAGCCAAGCTTCACAGTCTTTCAAAAAAGCGTCTTCTATTTCATCGTCGATCAAGATCGTGGTGCCGGTTAAAAGCACTGGATCAAGGAGATCTGTCTTAGGGTCACTTAAAATAGATTTAAAGGCAGCAATCGCTCCTCCCGTTTCACCGTCCATTAGGTCTTTTAATTCCGATGTCACGGCGGACGACCGTTCGAAATCAGCGATGACCACAGCCCGCAACTGCTTATCTAGGTTTTTCATTTCTTGTTGGAGAATGGGAACCAACGCATCGGACTTACTTTTGGAATAGGCAAGAACCCTCCCAACCGGAGAAACGCAAGGACGGATTCCCGTTTCTGTCACCTGAAATCCTAGCGTCCGCAGACTCCTCGTTAACTTTTCTCCCACCTCTTGCAACGCTGGCTCGCTTGCCCGTCTCAAAAAATACCGAATGAAACGATCCAAAACAGAGACCCAGTAATCCAACGGCGGCACGACCGAAGGTAAGTGCTCGACACCCAACTCCGGCACATCTTGTGGTAATGAAATTCCGCGACTGATTAAAAACTGCCTCGCAGCAAGCGAAAATACGGGATCACGTCGTTCAAAATTTGCCCAACTCGTCGCTGTCCCAACAGGCAAGTTTAATTCTGAGAGCGTCCTGGTAATCCACTCCGGTAAATTCGACGCCGCACCGACTTCGTTGACCAACGTCGGATCACTGTCAATTGCGAAACGATCCAATCTATTCTCTAAAAATCCTGGATCACAAACCTCTTCGATTAATTCGCTCAACTGCTTATCTGCTGTCGCGATGAACTGCAATTCACTGTTGTTGGGACGCACGAAATAGGCCAAGTCCTGATAAGGAGCTAAATAGCCGTCTTTGACAACCGCAGGAATGGGCACGTCAAAGTCGACCGGCCCAAAAAATTGATCATATCGTTGGACGTCGCGATCGTCTTTACCAGACCGATCGGGTGGAGTTGCCGTTAATCCCAACACGATGGGATCGCCAAGCATCGGCATCGCATCGGCCAAGACCCTTCCCCAATGTCCTAGCAAATGATGGCACTCGTCTAAAATCACCAACCCTACATCACGTTCCACTAATCGGTTGAGCGTTTCACGGCTAGAACGATGCAGTAAGGAAACGGAATCACCGCCACGCGAAACCTCGTCACGAATTTTCTTTTTAAAACCGCTAATCTGTTTCTGATAATATCGAGGATTTTTTACTCGGAGATCTTCAATCCACCAGTTTGCCTCGTCCAAATTCGCAACCTGATTTTCATCGATTAGCTTATGACACCACAACTCTAAGCCAGACTGGTCAATCTCACTCATTCCCCGAGAAGGCAGGGTAACCGATTGGTAGGTCAGTGACGTCAGCAATTCCGGTTTTCGCGGATCGGTGGAAACATGTGACTCAGGACCACCCTCCATCCGAAAGAGGTCAACGCGGGATGCCCACTGTGATTGAATCGCAGAATTAGGAGACAAAACGAGACAAGGCTTCCGCACAAGCTCTGCCCACAAATAGAGACCAAGGACTGTCTTACCCGACCCAGGTGGTGCAACGACATGTAAACGCCGCTGCCCTTGAGACAATTGCTCTTTCGCAATTTCAAACACTTCCTGTTGAGATGGCCTCAATTGGCCAGCAAACTCAATTTCAGGAAAAACTGCATCGCCCACGTGTTCCTCGCAATTTAGAAATCCAATTAAATGGGCCTGCAGAAAGGACAATCCAAAAGCGACCTAGGAGCGAGGTTTGCCATTACTTATTTTTTCAACTCGCACAGCACAGACTTTATACTCACCCGTCCCCGTCACTTGATCACCAGCATCATTGGTCAAGAGATTTGCCCGCGACTCTGAAAAATGCATTGGCATCCAAATACAACCTGGCCGCATACGCGGAGAAACCCAAACCTCCGCCTCAACCTCTCCACGACGGGACAATACGCGAACGTTCTCGCCATGTTTCAATTCTAACTTCCTCGCATCGCTGCGGTGCATCTCAATAAAATTACTGCGTTGTTTAGCAACTGGCCCCGCATCGCGACGCGTCTGTGTCGCACTATTGTAATGGTAAAGCGTCCGGCCTGTTGAGAGCACCAGCGGGTATTCATTGTCCGGCAACTCCGCACTCGGGCGATAGGCAACCACTTGAAATGGAGCCCGACCAATCATCGGCCCATCTATATGCAAAGTCGGAGTCCCCGGGTGCGACTCATCGGGACAAGGCCATTGAAGACCTGAAACATTCTCCTCCAGTCGCTGGTGAGAAATACCCGCGATCTTCGGGGTGAGTGATGCGTACTCAGAAAATACCTCACCAGCATCCTTGTAGTCTGGCATGCGATAGCCTGCCGTTTGAGCTACGTCGCACAAAATCTTCCAATCTTCTCTAGCTTCCCCCGGTGGATTTACTGATTTTCGAACCCGCTGTACTCTTCGATCGCTGTTGGTGAAAACACCATCTTTTTCGGCAAAGCAAGCCCCGGGCAGAATGACATCTGCGAACCGCGTCGTCTCATTGTGAAAGATCTCTTGACAAACCACAAATTCGCAACGGTTCAGCCCCTCTTCAACTTTCGTTACATTCGGCTCGGAGATCACAATGTCCTCGCCCATCACATAGACAGCCTTAATGTTGCCAACAGCCATCTCCTTCATCATGACGTTGAGATTTAAACCGTCATCAGGTGACAACGGAACGCCCCAGGCCTCTTCAAATTTCTCTCGAACTCCGGAATCGGTGACAGGCTGGTAACCTGGATAAAAAATTGGCGTCGCGCCAGCGTCATTGGCACCTTGAACATTGTTCTGGCCCCTCAATGGGTTCATACCGGCCGACCGCACGCCCAGATGGCCGGTCATCAGAACAAGATTTGCCAAACAATAGACATTATCGGTTCCGTGCGTATGCTCAGTAATCCCGAGAGTATAATAAATGCCGGCATGTTTAGTGGTTGCGTATAGACGCGCTGCACTTCGAATATCTTCCGCTGGAACCCCCGTAATTTCTTCCGCCTTTTCCGGCGTGTACTCTGCGACTTTGTCCGCCATCGCATCAAAACCATCTGTATTGGCTTCGATAAAAGACCGGTCGTGCAGGCCTTCATCAATAATCACATGCGCCATCGCGGACAACAACCAAACATCCGTACCTGGCTTAAGCTGCAAATGTAGATCTGCCATATCCGCCAACCAAATTTTGCGAGGATCCGCAACAATTAACTTGGCTCCTCTCTGTCGTGCCCGCTTCATTTCCATTGCGATAATCGGGTGTGCTTCGGTTGTATTTGAACCGATCACAAACATTAATTCTGAATCACGTATCTCATCGATCGAGTTAGTCATTGCACCCGCTCCGAACATTGTCACCAGACCGGCGACGGTGGGAGCATGTCAGGTAGCTGCACATTGATGAATATTGTTAGTTCCAAAAACAGCTCTCGACAACTTTTGCATTAAGTAATTTTCTTCACCAGTACACCGAGAGGATGAAATAAAACCGAGTGAGTCAGCTCCATACTTATCTTTCACAGCTTTCAACCCACTCGCCGTAGCCGCCAACGCTTCCTCCCACGAAGCAGGGTGCAGATCTCCATCAGCTCCGCGGATTAATGGCGTGGTGATTCGATCTTCGTGGTGAATAAAATCATAAGCAAACCTTCCTTTGACACAGAGGTTGCCATCATTCAAAGTCTCACCAGGCTCCGGGCTGGTGATCTTCACAACTCGATCGTTGTGAACGTGCAAGTCAAGTTGACACCCAACGCCACAGAAATTACAAGTCGACCGAGTCACGTCCGTCCCAAGTGACACGAGATTTGTGGGTGCTTTTTTCTCAATCAAGGCACCCGTTGGACAGGTCGCAATGCAACCTCCACACAATTCACAGGTGGTATCAAGCAGTCCACGATTGCCCGCTGTGGCGATTGTCGTCTCGCCACCACGATTGGAAAGCGTGATCGCATTAACAGCTTCGACCTCATCGCAATAACGGGTACAGCGAGCACACAAAATACACAGTTCTGGATTAAATTCGATGTACGGATTCACATCCTCCGGACGACCTACACGAGGTGCGTCGACTGGCTGGAGAGGCAATGGTTCAATCGTTTTGCACAATTCCCGCAACTGATTGCCATTGCCAGTTTCCACGGGAAGCCCTGACTCATCCAACTGATGATCAGCCATGTACATGCTATAAAGAATCGTTCGATGTTTTTCTATCCGCCCCGATTCTGTTGTCACTTTCATATCTGGCTGTACTTTCCAGGCACACCCTGGCTGCAGCCTTCGCTGCCCCTCAACCTCAACCAAACAGACGCGACAAGCTCCGGCAGGCTCAAGCCTCGTGTCATGACAAAGCGTCGGGATCTCAATTCCCTCACGACGCGCAACATCGACGACCGTCTCTCCAGAGATCGCTCGGCAAGATTGGCCATTTATCTCAATTGAAAAAGTCTCGACACGCTTTTGATTCGGATAATTCATTGGCTCATTCGTGATTGCAGTTAAGTACAAACTGACTTAATTCTAGTGATGAAAATTCAATCTCTTATTTAATTCAATCTCTTGTTTTAAAGGCATCTGGAAAATGCTTCCGTGCCGACTCGAGTGGTTTTGCCGCCACCATCCCAAGGCCGCAGATGGATCCTTCCTCCATCTCCCAACCGACATCGTCCGTCATTTCTAACGTAACGGGATCGCCTAGCTGGATGTACTGGTCGACCTGCCGCCTAATGTACTGCGTTCCAATTCGACAAGGCGCACACTGCCCGCAGCTCTCGCGTTCAAAAAACTCAAGCTGCCACGCTGCAGCTTTCGCCATATCAATTGTGTCGTTAATCACGACGACGCCGGCACTCCCCAACATCGAACCCGCGTCCGCAAGGTGCTTGTAATCCAACGGCAACCCGCGTTCCGCAATTGGCAGAAATCCGGAAGATGCCCCCCCTGGAGAGAATGCGATTGGATTTCCTACATACCCTCCAGCAGCATCGACCAATTCATCCAAGGAGACTCCCAACGGCAATTCATAGACCCCTGGCGCAACAACGTGACCCGAGATACAGTAGAGTTTACTTCCTGCTTCTGTTTTCCCCAAAGAACGAAACCAGTCTCCTCCTCGATGAATAATCGAGGGCACACAAGCGATCGTTTCTACGTTATGAATCAGACTTGGCTTTCCTCGAAAACCCGACTCAGTAGGGTAGGGCGGTTTTAACCGGGGCATCCCTCGTTTCCCCTCCAACGATTCCAGCAGCGCCGTCTCTTCTCCACAAATATAAGCACCATGGCCTTTCACGATGGTAAACTCAAATCCCTGCAGCGCGTCTTTTGAGTCCTCAATTGCACGTTCAATCGCGCGATACTCGTTAGTATATTCACCCCGAATGTAAATATAAATCTCTTTCGCTTCAATCACCGCAGCTGCGATCGCAAGCCCCTCTAACATTTTGTGCGATTGTCGAAGAATTAGCTCTCGATCTTTGAACGTACCCGGCTCGGCTTCATCTGCATTGCAAATGACATAACGCTCAGTTTCGGCTTGCTGTCGAACAGACATCCACTTGAAATGCGCCGGGAACCCAGCACCGCCGCGCCCCTGAAGTCCCGATGATTCCAAGGCAGCAATCACCTCCGCGGGCCCCATCTCTTGCGCTTTTGCCAAAGCCGAATAAGTCAGATCGACCTCACCAGCAAGATTCATTGCCAATTCATTGGGGGGAGAAATACCCGTCCGATGTTTAGCGTAAGTTACCAACTCCATTTCTTCGTCAAGCGAAGCTGGAGCTAAATCACATTGCCCAAGGCAACTTACTCGCTCAACCGTTTTTCCAGCACCGGTAAGGTCATCCGCCAATGAGTCAGCGCCAAACATCTGGCACGTCAATCCGTCACATAGACGAATCCTTTTCCCTGGCTCGCGAAGCAGGGTATAAAACAAGCCAGTTCCCCAGATATCTGCTTCAGGTATTCCGGTCTGCTGATGAACTTCTCTTACCGATTCCTCCGTTACTCCTCCCGCATGCTCAAGCAGCTCTATAATTCTCTCACGATTGGCATTCGGTTTTTGCATATCTAGTCCTGTAATAATGTTCTCTTTAGGATATAAGAATAACGCCTGTCATGCACCGCTAATTTGACGCAATAAATTCGATCACCGACGTGTTTTTCTCAAATGGATGCTCTCTTGAATCGAAATATAAATAACTTCTCGCGAATCGTCATCAAAATTGGCTCGGCACTTTTGGTCGATCCCGAGCGCAATTTGCGTAAAACATGGCTCAATTCGCTAATCGATGACATTTCAAAACTCATCGAAGCTGGCAAAGAAGTTCTCATTGTTTCGTCGGGGGCGGTTGCCCTCGGTCGAAGCCAACTCGGCTCTTTTCAAAAATCTGAACACCTTAAACTGGAAGAAAGCCAAGCCGCCGCCGCGATCGGGCAAATCGAATTGAGCCGAGCCTATAACGAATCACTCAACCGCCATCGACTGTCCTGCGGACAAATCTTACTGACACTGGGAGATACCGAGACGCGGCGCCGGTATCTCAATGCAAGAGCCACGATAAACACACTGATTCAATCTAGCGTCATTCCAATCATCAATGAAAATGACTCAGTCGCTACCGCCGAAATTCGTTACGGTGACAATGACCGCCTTGCGGCCAGGGTAGCCTCCATGGTGAATGCTGACTTACTGATCCTTCTCTCGGATATTGATGGACTCTACTCACAACCCCCAACAGACAACCCTACTGCCAACCTTTTGGAATACGTCGAGGTAATCACGGCCGAAATTGAAAACATGGCTGGCGAATCCACCAATCAAAATTCCAGGGGAGGCATGAAAACAAAAATTGAAGCCGCAAAAATTGCGACGGCTTCCGGAACGACCATGGTGATCGGATCGGGCAAGCCTGACAATCCTATTACTAAAATTGCAGAGGGAGCAAGGTCTACGTGGTTTGCACCTGCCCAAAATCCAGTCAATGATCGGAAAAAATGGATAGCTGGCGGACTTGAAGTTTCGGGTTTGATTGTTGTCGATTCGGGAGCGATTGTTGCGCTGAAGTCTGACAAGAGTCTTTTGCCTGCTGGAGTGACTCAAATCACAGGAAATTTTTCTCGGGGTGATACAGTTGAAATCACCGATCTTGATGGGATTCGAATCGGACGAGGATTGGTCGAATACGATTCCGATGATGCTCGCAAGATTGCGGGACTGCAAACTACCGAAATTCAATCGGTTCTACGCCAACCTATTCGCTCTACGATGATTCATCGTGACAACCTCGTTCTGACCCCCTGATCCGGTTTCGGCGGTAGCCAAACTCATAGTCCACTGACGACATCGCACTGCCGTGATTAACTTCCACGCCGCAGTTCCCATTCCAGCCCTCAATAGCACTGCATTTCTGAATCTCTAGATTTACCGTAAGATAAGGACTGAATTAATATTCATTACTCGCGTTGAACTATTGCCGAACAGATAGACCGCTATGAACATTGCTAAAACGATGGAAGAAATGGGCCAGACCGCGCGAGCGTCAGCAAGAATTCTGGCCACGACAGACGACCACGCCAAATCAACTGCAATCCGATCTGCTGCTCAAACAATTATCAAGCGTACCGATCAGATTTTGATTGCCAATCGTCAGGATTTAGATGAGGCAGAAAAGGCAAATCTGTCTCCAGCCATGCTCGATCGCCTAAAACTATCCCCTGCACTAATAAACGGCATTGCCGCAGGGCTGGACACGATCGCTGAATTACCCAACCCAGTCGGGCAAGTAATTTCAACTTCGAAACGACCCAATGGACTGCGAATTGACCGTGTACGCACGCCGCTAGGTGTCATTGGTGTAATTTACGAAAGTCGCCCCAATGTTACAGCCGACGCAGGGGCACTTTGCTTGAAATCCGGGAATGCTGTGATCCTTCGAGGCGGTAGCGATTCCTACCATTCCGCCAAAGCAATTCATGAATGCCTTTTGGAGGGCCTTCGCTCTGCTAATTTGCCGCCGGCCTCCATACAATTGGTTCCGACCACGGACCGCGCTGCGGTTGGGGAATTGCTAAAGGGCCTTAGCGGCAATCTTGACGTGGTCGTCCCCCGTGGCGGCAAAGGATTGGTTTCGCGCATACAAAAGGAATCTCGAGTCCCGGTCTTTGCTCACCTAGATGGCATTTGCCATCTCTATATCGATCAAGACGCGTCCCTTGAGATGGCCATTGAGATTGTTCTCAATTCAAAAATGCGAAGACCCGGTATCTGCGGAGCAGCTGAAACACTGTTAATTGATACAGCATGGCCCGCTCAACATGTTCGGGCAATAGTCCAAAGTCTCCAGCAAGCGGGATGTGAAGTGCGTGCAGATGCCCTGATTCAAAAAAATGTAGAGGGTTGCCTTCCAGCGAGTGAGTCTGACTGGAACACCGAATACTTGGATTCGATCATCTCAGTCAAACTCATCAATGGAGTAGGGGAGGCGATCGAACATATCAACCAATACAGCTCCCACCATACCGAATCAATTATTACCAACAATGACGAAACGGCATCTCGCTTCTTAAATCAAATTGATTCAGCAATTCTGATGCACAACGCATCAACCCAATTCGCAGACGGTGGAGAATTTGGGATGGGAGCAGAAATTGGAATTGCGACAGGCAAAATGCACGCCCGTGGCCCCGTTGGCGTTGAACAATTGACTTGTTTCAACTACCGCGTCTATGGTTCTGGACAAATCCGTCCCAGTTAATTTGATCAACCGATCTGATCTTCACCGGCGTAAACATTAAACCGCTCACTGGATGTAAATCCGATCAAAACCATTTTGAATTCTTTGGCCAATTCAACGGCAAGGCTGGACGGAGCGCCCACCGCCACTAGCACCGGAATTCTCGCTACCAGCGCTTTTTGCATTAATTCAAAACTCGCCCTTCCACTGACCACCAAAAGATGCCCGCTCAAAGACAGCTTACCTGGTTGCCCCGCTTGCGCGAGAATCTGTGAACCAATTAATTTGTCGACCGCATTATGTCTCCCCACATCCTCACGGACCGAAAGAAGTTCACCCTTCAAATTAAATAACCCAGATGCGTGCAACCCACCGGTGACATCAAAAACGCCTTGTTGTTTACGCAGCATTTCGGGTAGTTGAAAAATCAATTCCGGATCAACTTTAAAAGACTCAATGATGGGCTTAACATGCTGGTTTCGCAGAGTTTCCAAACTCGCCTTGCCGCAAACCCCGCAGCTGGACGTCGCATAAAAATGCCGCTGAAATTTACCGGGGTCAAACTGAGCGCTTTCACTCAGTTCCACAAAAATCGTATTCCCGACATCGGCGCCATCCGAAACTGGGCCGTCCGACTCAAATCCAATCAACTCACTGGGCGATTCAATAATCCCCTCGGATAACAAAAAACCGGCAGCCAGTTCAGGATCGTTCCCGGGTGTCCTCATCGTGATGGAGAGGTTTTTACTGCGTCGCTGCCCCGCAGCTCCGAATACAACTCGAATCTCCAACGGCTCTTCAACCGCAATACTATCGCAAAATCGCACAACCTGACCACGATGGAATTTCGAAATCTCAAATTCTTTGTTCTGCAATGCCATCAAATTTTCACTTTATCAAAGTAATGTCACACTAACGACCCAGAACCAGAATCTAATAACTGTCAAAGAATTCTGAAATTTTTCGAATCGAATCACCATCGATTCAATCTTCGCCGTCAACGTTTGCATCTGAACGGCCAACCCCATCAACCTCGGCGGGATTAATCGTTTTCGAATCCTCTAGATCCGCATTCATTTTTTTTATATCGATTCCGACAGACCAATTCAACAACGCCGCAACACTTGAATAATCGTCGGTCCACTGAACGGGCACTAACCCCTTCGTCCAATGATTCTCTAAAGATTTTACTTTTTCTGACTTTTTAAAATCCTCATTTTTGGTCATTAATACCCAACGGGTTTTTAGCTTTCCGTCCGGTGAATGATAGTCAACCAAAATCGGAGTCAGACCATTCCTCAGGGAGTGGTCCAAAATCACCGGTTGTAAATCAATAAAACGATTCGTGATATGTGCAACCAAGACACCGTCTGGTTTGAGGCGATCTAAATAAATTTTAAAACATTCTGCAGTCAGTAAATGAATCGGAATCGAGTCGCTTGAAAACGCGTCAATAAATATCAGGTCGTAACGCTCACTCTTACCAGATTCCATCTCATTCTGCAGTTGAAGTCGTCCGTCTCCAAGCTTAACTCGTGTCTCTCCTTTAGAACTTCTCAAAAAACTAAAATGGTTTTCTGCAATATCAACAACCATTGGGTTGATTTCATAAAAGACCATTCGATCTCCAGGCTCAAGCCAAGTCGCCATTGCTCCCGCACCTAGCCCCAAAACCGCAACGTTCAAACTATCATCAGAAATCTCACGATGTGATTCAAACGCTACACCAACTCCACTTTCAGGAACATAATAGCTAATATGCTCCATTTCTTTTTCAGCGCCAACTTTTTGACCGCCATGCTCGACGCGCCCGTTAATGAACTGTCGATAGCCATCCTTTTCAACAACGGAAACTAGACCATATTCGTTTCGACCGCGAAAAATCAAACCCTCTTGATAACTTGGATCGAGGAAATAGACGGCGCTCGAAAGAACGATAGCCAGCACCACAAATACCGACATTGCAGCGCCATACTTGAGAAACTTCAGACTCGGTGCGATTGGTTTTGATCGCTGCCCCGTGGGCCAGATTAGGGCACATAGAACCACGAGTAAACTTACAATTAACCCAACATGAAATTCTAAAAATCCCGTGAAAATCTGCGGCGCCAAAATGCAAACAAAAATTCCTCCGGCGGCGCCACCAAAGGCAACCACCAGATAAAAACCCGTCAGATAATCAGGCGGAGGTTTCGAGCGCTCTAGTTCACCATGACAGACCATGCTGGCTGAAAAACAAACCGTCGACAACGCAATGATTTGAAATGCCAAACCAGTGAAAAGACCAAGGTGCACCAGGCCAACCGCGACGATCGCACCGCCGACAACCAGAGGCATGAAAATCAAACGCTGATATATCGCCGGCCGGTCGAAACAAATAATGAACGACAGCAGGTAGAGGCTCAGCGGCAAAATCCAAAGGAATGGAATAGAGGCAACTTCTTGACACAACAGGTTTGTAGTTGCCAACAGAATAATGGACGCTGTGGCTGCTAATACAAACCATACCAGAGTAACCACCAAACCGGGTCGGCTTAGATTAAGACGCCGTTCTTGGAGGCTCTTCGCGTTAGCGTTCTCAGCCTCAGACCAATTTTTCAAATGAAGGGTCTGCCAACCACTCCAACAGCAGGTGATTGAAAAACAATAAAACCCAATCGTCCAGAACAGCGCCTGACTATTCATTGAAAAATACCTCTCTACAAGAAAGGGGTAAGTCACTAACGCCAAAATAGAACCCAAATTAGAAAGCGCGTAGAGTCGATAAGGGGATTGCCCTCGATGGGAACTCGATTGCCAAGCTTGAATTAATGGCCCCGTGCTTGAGAGCACAAAAAATGGAACACCAATCGTAAGTCCAAGTACACCGATGATACCCAGAGTTAAATTTTCACTTCCGCTTGGGCGAAGACTGTCTCCGGGGACCACCGAGAGAGTCGCCGCTGCGATTAGCAACAACCCAAGATGGAGCAGCCAAGTCGCTCGCGGAGAAGCAAACCGCCGCATTAAATGGGCATAGAGATACCCAAGCAATAAAAGTGTCTGGAAAAACATCATGCATGTCGTCCAGACTGCCGCCGTGCCGCCGAACCAAGGCAAAATAAACCTTGCAATCATCGGCTGCACTTGAAACAGCAAAAATGCACTTAGAAAAATTGTCAGACAATACCGGAACATGGCTTAATCGTAAAGCTCTCGGCCATTCACCAAAAGATGGCTGTAAAACGAAATCTAGAAAATCTAGAAAGAATCGCTCCGAAAATTAGCCTCTGGAATGAGAGACCTAGACTGCCAATTAAATTCAGTTGGCCAACTTTCCAACTCTCGTTTTTCTGACTTAACGTTACCAACACGCACTGCGTTGTTTACCGTATTTCTAACCAACGCCAGTCCACGACACTCCGAAATCGCAACTGGCGAAGGGAAAAATTCGAATTACTCGACAAGCACCGGCGATGTATAGGCGTTCTTTATTAAATTATCCACCTCACTAAGATCCGAATGAGGCCTTAAGTCTCCATCATATAAATATGATTTCCGAATGGTAACCGATGATTTCTTATTCCCTTGCCAAGTCGAATTGACGACCTGAACCACTCCCCACCCGACAATGTCATAATTTAGATTCCCACCAAATCCTTCTAAGTGGTCAAACAATGGCACTAGCTTGCTGTGCCCATGCGCTGCAACCACAGCAGACTTGATACCACTTGAAAATCCGGGATCCCCGGAAAGCGTGATTTCTACTTGACTATCAATATATTCATTTGTTGGAATCCTTCCGTCTTCGGCAAGACTATCGAGGTCCTCCTGCCTCAAGCCAACATTGATTTGATCAACCAATGTCGAAGTCGAGTTGTCATCGGAACCTACATTCAAGGTTCCCCAATTGCCGGGAATTTCTTCGCCTAACTCATCTTCCATTTTCCCGTCACCATAGATGGACCAGATAGAATTCTCGAGCTGTGCGTCCCAAACTGAAATAGGAATTCCAACCGGTAGTATATCGGCCCCTTCGGTCAGTAGCTTTGCCTTTTGCAAAACAGCAGTACTCGTTACTGTGACATCCGTTGTCCGGTTTCCAAACAGCTTAGCAAAGAATAGGGAAACTGATGAATTTGCCAAATCATCTCGACGTAAAGTAAGAACCACTGTGTCATAAATTCCGTCATCAAGAATCTCGAATTCAGTGTAGACCGTCTGGGGATTAAATCGCCCAATCTGGATATCATTATCTAGAATTAAAATCGCGTGTCCTGCATTAAATGCAGCGAATTCACGCAGTGTAGCACGCACTCGGCTCAAGTCCTGGCTCCCATCGTAACTTGGCTCCAGATCTCTGACTGCAGCCAAAACCGCATGATCTGCTGTACGTTGCAAATCGGCTCGTACGTAAAGTAAAAATCCATAGTCTACGGCGAGCGCGATAAATCCGCACATCACGGGAAGCATCATTCCCACGAACACAACCGCATTTCCTCGGCGTGTCCGTGCCATTCGTCCGCGCCATGAATGGCCCGATTGTTGGGACCGTAAATTAGTGATCGCAGACATTTACTCTCTCCTTCCAATCGCTTTCGACTGAACCAACTCAAAACCAAAATATTCCCAGCCTTTTAACCAACGAATCGCATCAAAGTCGAACTTAACTTGAACAGATACTGGATCACCAGAGGAAATATCTCCAAGCATTCCAGAACTAATCATGACACCCTCTAAATCCGCCACCTCTATTATCAACGCACTTTCCAGATCCTCTTTCGTACACTGCGGAAAAAGCTCCCCGAAGACTCGCTCCACTTCCAGTTCAACCTCTTCAACCGTCAGTGTGGTATCCCTAGCAGCGAACCTAGCTCCATGCCTGGCTGCATTTGTGATTGATTGAGCGAGGTTGATGTACTGGGCAACATCAGTCGCCCCCAGCGAAACCAAAATCAACAATGGAATTAACATCGCAGTCTCGACGGTCGCCGCAGCGCGTCGGGAATTCCCCAACCTCTGCCCCGACCGCGTTCCTCTTATTTTATTGCTAGTCATAAATCCTCCGTTTACTCACGACTCATAGATGCAGAACCGCGTATTTTTGCCCCACACAGGAACATCTCTGGCAACCAGGTAATGTCCGAACAGGCCACTTCAATAGCCATAACGATTTCTTCGCCCGAATCAGGCGTTACCGAAAAACTTGGTTCGATATTTATGGTCACAACTTCTGAATCGTTGCTATTGGCAATGGTCGGCTTAAGAATTTGGCGGACAAAGAATTCAGAATCATCAGATGTTTGGGTTGTGACCAAAGTCGCATGCCGACATCCTTCTCGTGCCGCGCTTGTCAACGCTTGTTTGACCATCATCATGCGGGCAAACTCAACCGCTCCAAAAATTATGAAGAGAATAAAGGGAGCGACCAGTGCAAACTCGATCGATGCCACGCCACAACGCAGCACTCGACGGGAACTGGGAACGGAGGCACAAGGCTTCAATCCGACTGACATTTTCGGGTGATTTACCACACCGCAAGAATCAAAAGAAGGTCGCTTGAACGATTGTCCAACTGGAACTATCCCAAACAAGCCGAGTCTATTGGATACATAATCACTCCAGCAACGCATTGGTAGCCCTTTCAACGATCGATCGAATCGCACACGAATTAGTTTTTATTTTCAGGTAACCTGGCGATCTCCAATCGGGAGACCCATGGCTTTGCGTCCCGACCTCACGATCGGTTTGCCGTTTTCTCAAAACTCAAACGAGCTCCAAGTTGTATTGTTTTTTAATGAGTGTTTTGTTGATTCATATTTAAAGGATTGAAGGCAACTAAAAGCTTGAATGCAATCGAAAGGGAGAAAATTATCAGCGTTGAAAATTTAGTATTTGTATAACTATCAACTCATCTGATCCAATGGAGTAACCGCTGTTGCAGCTGCATCCTTTCTATCGCCAACAATATCTATTGTTGGCTTTGCATCCGACTCACTTTGTTGACGCTCGCAAAGCTGATTCAACGTATTTCGAAATCGTTCGAAGGACCGAGCGATCCGATTCGACATCCTTAAATTATCCAGCAGCACAAGTGGCAGGAATACACTCGATCCGACAATGGCAGGCATAATAAATCGCCAGGGCGACGCCGACCCATCATACGGGTGTAAGTCCGCTTGAGCTTCAAGTGCGAGAAAACCAAGCATCGTAGCGACCAAAGTCGTTTGACAAAGTAACCAATAAAACGAAACCCGAAGACACAAAGCGCCTTGGAATTTCCAATCGACGAGCAACCTGTTCTTACGAATTGATTCTTTCATTAGCCATTTTCTCACGCAAACCTTTTTACCGTCTAAAAAAGCCTAGCCCAACAAATTCGTTGAAGACGGCCAATTCTCTCAAACGAACAAAACTTGGTTTCCCTAGTTGGAAACAAAAAAATTCTATTCCCCACCAGACAGTTTTGATTTAACACAGAGACTGCCTTTCTCGAATTGGCAACTAGCAAGAGGGAATTAGATTGGATTCATTAGATTGGATTCATTTGATTGGATTCCTTAGATTGGATTCATTACGGCTAACTCTCCAGAACAATAAACGCAAAAGCAAATAACCTAATCCGCCCCCGATAAAATAGGGTGGAATGTCTACCCAGGTAAATGAACTGCCAAGCAACGCGGCTCCTAATGGGGTTGCCCGAATTTGAACCAACCACCCGACTTGCCAAAGCTGTAAAAACTCCGCAACACAGGACCAGCCTATCGCCAACCATGCGATAGTTTCGAGAAGGCTTCGCTTTGGAAATAAAGCAAAAAAGAAGGTCACGAAGAAAAGCGTGTACGGAATGCCTCCCCCGCTATTTTTTAACCATGGCGGAAAATCTGCACGGAACCATGCATAACCTAGGCACAGGCCAACAGCTAAAATGCAAATAATGATTGCAAACTTCCGATCGAGTCTTAACGCTTGGTTTTCTTTCAAACTATCTCGATCCATATTTCAAGTGACACTTCAGCCGATTTTGCGCCGGCCATCAAAGTACCAAAGCTTTTGATATTGTAGAATAACAAGTCTTGCTCATCGGCAAATCAACCAAAAACAAATGCGGTTATCCGCATACCAGTCAAACGTTATTCCCGAACAAAAAAATTGCAATCAACAATCTAGACAACTGACTTATGCTCTTGGTCAACCACCAAGGGTTTTACGCTTAGAAAGTCTCCCAGTCATTCGCTGTTGCCTAATACAAATAGTGACGCCGACTTACCAATTTAATTACTAAACGTTATCATCCGGCCATGAACAACGACAAAATATCAAAACATTTATCTCAGTTAGCAGACTTGTTGGAATTCACAGGTGCGAATTCTTTTCGCCTTAGAGCCTATCGCAATGGTTCTCGAATTATCAAGGAACTTCCAGATTCCATTGCCAGCATGATTGAGGCGGAGCAAGATCTCACCAAACTGGATGGAATCGGAAAAGGGGTTTCAGAAAAGTGCCACGAACTGGTTAATACTGGCGGACTGAAACAACTGGATGAAATATTAGAAACGGTTCCCAAAACAGTCCTCGATCTATTGAACGTTCCCAAATTAGGTCCGAAAAAGTGTGCTGCGCTTTTCAATGAACTTGGAATCCAATCGTTGGATCAACTGAAGGCAGCGTGTGAAGCTCAGCAAGTCAGACTTTTATCTGGGTTTGGCGCAAAAACCGAGGAAGCAATTCTCCAAGGAATCTCTATCGCAGTGTTAGCGAATGAGCGAATTCTTTGGGCACACGCTGACAAAATTGCCAAGGACCTCGAGATCCATATGAGCTCTTGTTCCGCAATTCGCCAAATTGAGTTCGCAGGGAGTTACCGGCGTGGGAAAGAGACCGTCGGTGACCTTGATCTTTTGGTCGACTCAGATGACAGTGAGACCGTGATGGATCACTTCGGCAAGTACGAAGAAATTACATCTGTAATCGTACGCGGTGAAACAAAAATGTCGGTTCGTCTGGAAAATGAATTTCAGGTTGACCTTCGTGTCGTGCCTCAAGAATCGTTCGGCGCCGCTCTTCAGTATTTCACTGGCTCGAAAGATCACAACGTACTCGTCCGCGGCCGCGCTAAACAAATGGGACTAAAAGTCAATGAATGGGGCGTGTTCGAGGTCAAGGATTCGGACGAACGCTGGATCGCTGGCCAGACAGAATTAGATGTTTATGAATCACTCAACCTTCCCTATTTCCCTCCCGAGATTAGGGAAGCGCGGCGTGAATTAGATTGGGCAGATAAAAGTGAACTCCCCCAATTAATCGAACTGACCGATATTCAGGGAGATCTTCATATGCATACCACCGCAACCGATGGGAAAGCAACGATCGAGGAAATGGCAGACGCGGCGAGAGCGCTCGGACTTAGTTATATCGCCATCACTGACCATTCCCAAAGAGTTTCCATGGCCAATGGCCTGAATTCCGAACGGTTATTGGATCAATGGAAAAAAATCGACGAAATCAATGCCAACACCGAAGACGAATTCGTCATCCTGAAAGGAATTGAATGCGACATTCTCGAGGCCGGAGGAATGGATTTACCCGACGAGGTTCTGGCTCAGGGCGATTTTATTATTGCCAGTGTGCACTACGGACAAAACCAACCCCGACAACAGATTACTGATCGAATTATTGGAGCCCTCGAGAATCCACATGTTTCGATGATCGCACACCCCACGGGTCGGCTCTTAAATAAGCGAGAGGCGTACGAGGTTGATATCGACGCCGTGTTCCAAGCCGCCAAGGCTAATCACAAAATGGTTGAACTCAACGCTAATCCAATTCGTCTTGATCTCAATGACATCCATCTTTTAGCTGCCAAAACACATGGCATCCCAGTCGTAATCAATACTGATGCTCACCGGACTTTGGGCCTAAGCAACATGCGCTACGGCATTAAACAGGCTCGCCGTGGTTGTTTATCGGCCGCTGACGTCGCCAACACTTTATCCTTGGTTGAGTTTCTTAAGATGCTTGGCCGCTAACCTTTCTGCGAAATCCTTTCTGCGAAATCCTTTTTGCGAAACCCTTTTTGCGAAACCCTTACGCGAATTGGTGCGCCCTGATGCCATTGCACCAGTCGCGTGAACACCAGAAGTGATTGTCCAACCGGTCGATGCAAAAAAGCAACGCCCAGGCATAAAACCGTTGTGTTTTAGCAACCCGTTAGCGGCAAACGACCCTATTTAACGGAACTTTACCAATGGCACGGGGCTTGCATTGTCCCTTTGTATGCCGGTCAAGGGAACCCAAATGCTATCCGCTCAAAACTCAGCCTGCCCCACCGAATGACTCGCACCCGTCAAATTTAAATCAACCGAAAACCTACTCACCTGCGACGACCATGCCTAAGCCCAAAACTTTATCCACCGTAAAATACTATCTCCCCGTCCTTCTCAAAGAACAAGAATCAATTCACGCGGCAAACCAGAAAAAGCGACAGATCCTCTTCGCTAACACATTCGCTGCCGTCTTAGTCTTCTTGGTCACTCTCGCCATCATCAACGCCATGGGGCTAACCCAAGGACTGAGTTTAGAAATCCAATCGTTCATCAATCGCTGAAGCACATTTTGATAGATGGCATTTTCCAAAGAATGACATTTAATCAAACAACCCATTCCTATTCAGTGTCGAATCGAAGTTTAAAAAACTTGATCTAAAACCATCATCCGATCCGACTCTCGTTAGTAAGCAGCACCCGTTTCAGTGATTTGTTCAATGGGGTGCCATGTTGTCTTTACTTCACAAAAATCTTGAATGAGATAGGGGTTTGCCGTGGCCTCGACGGCCCAATCTTGATGATAAATTTTTACGCGTTTGATATTCTCAGACGCGAACTCTTTTATCTTCGTATTTAATTCTGGTCCCAATCCATCACAGGCAATCGCATTGACGTCCAAATGTCGACTAAAGTGCTCATACAGTTCTTCAATTCGTCCTGTCAAAATATTGACGACTCCCCCGGGGACATCTGACGTTGCTAAGACTTCAGCAAAAGTAATGGCAGACAATGGACTATTTTCGGATGCGAGGACAACGCAGGTGTTTCCTGACGCAATCACGGGGGCGATTAATGAAACCAATCCCAAAAGCGGACACGCTTGCGAGGCAACCGCAAACACAACGCCGACAGGCTCCAGCGTAGAAAAATTAAAATGTGAGGATGCGACTGGATTGACGGTGCTAAATACCTGCTGATATTTGTCACACCATCCCGCGTAGTAAATCAAGCGGTCAATACTCTCAGCCACCTGGAATTCCGCCGCTTCAGACGCCACTCCTTGCCGGACGAGTTCATCCATAAATTGCTGGGATCGTCCCTCTAGCATTTCTGCAATCCGGTAGAGTATTTGCGCCCGGTTGTATGCGGTACGTCTGGCCCAAGCCGCCTGAGCTGAGCGAGCCGCGACGACAGCATTGCGGACATCTTTTCGAGACGCGAGGCAGACATTACCTAACGAGGAATCATTGGCAACCGGTTGATAGTATCTCGCAGACTCAGTTCTGGGAAACTTACCATCAATATACATTTTGTAAGTTTTTAACACTTCGAGGCGTTCGTTTTCGCTTGAGCTCTTGTTCGATTCTTCCACTGTGATTCCACCCGCTTAAACTATTAAATCGTTTATCTAATACCGCCGTTGCCGAGAATTACGACTCTCAAATTTCCAGATAGGCAGAAAGCCCATGCAGGCCTCCTTCTCGCCCAAAACCGCTCTCTTTAAATCCACCGAAGGGAGATGTTGGATCGAATAGGTTGTAAGTATTCGCCCAAACCACACCCGCCTTCATCTGCGCGGTCATGTTAAAAATTTTGGATCCCTTATCTGTCCACACACCCGCCGATAATCCATAAGGCGTGTTATTTGCCTTTTTAATCACTTCTGCAACCGTCCGAAAAGTCTGAACGGCCAAAACAGGCCCAAATATCTCCTCTTGTGCAATCCGATTCGACTGAGCTACGTCGGTAAATAGTGTCGGTCGACACCAAAACCCCTCCTTCGGCAACTCACCATCTGTTTGGTAAAACTCCGCCCCCTCTTGCTTACCAACCTCAATATATTGTTCGATCGTCGCCAACTGCTCGCGGGAATTAATCGCTCCCACGTCCGTGTTCTTATCCATTGGATCACCCACAATCAACGTCCCCATGCGATGTTTGAGCTTCGCAATCAGCTCATCATGAATCGACTCCTGGACGAACAACCGGCTTCCAGCACAGCAGACATGTCCCTGATTAAAATAGATACCGTTGACAATCCCCTCGACCGCCTGATCAATCGCAGCGTCATCGAACACGATATTGGCTGCTTTACCACCTAATTCGAGTGTGCAGCGTTTACTGGTTCCCGCGATCGCCTTTTGAATAAGTTTGCCAACCTCCGTTGACCCCGTAAACGCAACTTTATCAACCTCATCATGGTTAACAATCGCTGCCCCTACGTCACCGTGTCCAGTCACAACATTTACGACCCCCGGCGGAAACCCGGCTTCCTGAATCAGTTCCGCCAATTTCAACGCAGTCAGTGAGGTTGTTTCCGCTGGTTTGAGAACAACGGTGTTACCCGTCGCAAGGGCTGGCGCAATCTTCCAAGCAGCCATCAACAATGGGAAATTCCAAGGAATAATTTGGCCCGCCACTCCAATGGGCTGAGGTTGGCGATTGGGAAACGCATAGCTGAACTTGTCAGCCCAACCCGCATAGTAAAACAGATGAGCGGCTGCCAAAGGTACATCGACATCCCGCGATTCTCGAATGGGTTTACCGCCATCAAGCGATTCAATTACCGCAAACTCACGAGACTTCTCCTGCAACATCCTCGCCAATCGATAAAGATATTTCCCGCGTTCTCTGCCTCCAATCTTGGACCACTCACCGGAAAATGCTTTCCGGGCTGCCGCCACCGCTTGATCAACATCGTCCGCGGAAGACTCCGTTATTTCCGCCAACACCTCCCCCGTCGCTGGGTTAATGGACTGAAATCGATTCCCATGAGTAGGCGTTCGAAACTGGCCGTCGATAAAAATGCCATAGTGTTCATTCAGGGAAATGTGCCCAGTACTCTCAGGGGCCGGAGATAAATCCCAATTACTGTTCTTATTAGTCATGATATTTTCTGTTTCGAAATCAATCGCCGATTCACAAATCAGCAGGTAATTTAATTCCAAACGTTGAGATTAAAAATGTTTGTATCAATCAATCGCAAAATAGTTAGCCGCTTGATAGGCACCCGTTCGTTGCTTGGCGATCTGCATTAAAACATCATTCGCCAATGAACTAGCACCAAAACGAAACCACTCCGAATCAAGCCAATCATTGCCAAGTGTTTCTTTCACCATAATTAAATAGTGGAGTGCAAGCTTGGCCTTCGATATCCCTCCCGCTGGCTTCATGCCCACCATCAATCCCGTTTTTTGAAAATGATCCCGAATCGCCTCCAGCATCACCAAGGTTACCGGCATGGTCGCTGCCGGCTGAATCTTTCCGGTCGATGTCTTTATAAAATCTGCCCCAGCTGCAATCGCGATGTCACTGGCAAGGCGAACTTTATCGAGAGATCCTAACTCACCCGTTTCAAGAATCGTTTTCAATCGAGCCGTGCCACAGGCAGCCTTAACTGCGGCGATTTCGTCGAATACGAAATTGTATTCACCACGATGAAAACGCCCTCTTGAGATCACCATATCTATCTCGTCTGCCCCCTCAGAAACAGCCATCGAGACATCGGCCAACTTAATCTCCAACGATGAGTTCCCGCTTGGAAACGCAGTCGCGACAGATGCCACTTTAATACCTGACCCCGAGAGTGCACGTTTGGCCAAACCAACGAAATTCGGATAAACACAGATTGCAGCAACATTAGGCAGTCCGTCGATCGAATCATGCAAGTGCTGCGCCTTGTAACACAATTGCTTGACTTTCCCCTCGGTATCCATTCCCTCGAGCGTCGTGAGATCTATCATACTCAGGACCATTTCTAGGCCCCTCATTTTTGCCTCGCTCTTTATACTTCTAGCCGTAAATCGCTTTGCCCGCTCCACCACGCCAACCTGATCGATTGCGGGTGAATTAAATACCATTGCTGTTTGGCGTTGATTCATTTTCGTGCTTCTAAAAAGATAAAACTAAAGCCGCGAAAGCGCCTTAGATGGTGAGACCTGATTCGCTCTGACGACCCCCTCGCATTGATCAATCTAAGCGATACACACCACACTTCACCAGCCCCTTTATTCTAACGCATAAACGATCTGGTCAGACCGCTAAAGACAGGGCGGAATCTGGGACATTCAGGCCTCTGCAGTTCGCTCAATCGTCTATTTTGGCTTTATAGGAAACAGTGGCGTTATATTCAGTCCGGTCCGGCTCGAAGGACCAAGTCAATTTCTTTCGCGACTCGGCCAACAACCTTTTTACGAACAGCAACATGCCGATGACGAAAACAAAACCGCCCAAACCCGCCATCGCACCAAGTTTTGCCAATTTTGACGCGAGCTGATCGACAACCGTCAACTCGTTTTCGTAATTCAAAACAGCCCACACTTCAATTCCCTGAACCGTATCTGGCAGCTCGCTCTTACGTGTTCCAACTAACAGCTCGCCTAATGGAATCCTCTCGATGATCGCTTTAAACTGAAACTCTCCCTGGCTTCCCGCAAACGGGACTTCCGCTCTGATCGCGGCGTCCCCATAACGCAAGCTGTTGAATAGGAGGGGATCCCGACTCTTCGGCAGCGACACTTTTGCTAACCCAATATCTAACTCCTTCCCATCTGAGTTTTGCCAGACTTGCTCCATCGCGGGGTGTTCAAGAATCAATGCCTCCTGAACGTCCTGTTCGGTCTCACTCGACCCCCGAGTATCAACCAACATCATGTAGTGGGACTCAATGTCACCGTTGGTTACAGCAGCACTCTCAACGTCAGTCTCTTTTAAATCGAATTCTGCAATATCTCCAAGATTAATGGTCAGCGCCACGACACCCATTACATTCCCGTCAATTTCGAGAGGAACTGAAAAAGCAACCTTCAGTCCATCGGTTTGCGTACTTAAGAAACCTGACGAAAGGTGCTCACGCGAAATTATCTTTCGATCATTTAGCGAGGCACGCATTGCCGTACTCAGGCCTGCGTTGCTTGAGAGCGACGGGTCGGTTTTTTTGAGATCGTCGTAATTCCCGGTAAAATAACTTCGATAGCTAAAGTTCTTCCCCCGAGTCGTGTTTTCTTTCCGCCCTGCAAAAACAGACGCTACCTGATTGCCCCATCGATCACAGACAAACCAGCTGTCGACATTGGACGGGTACTGGTCATCTTGGTCGGTCAACCGGGATCGCAAGATAGCCTCTATCTTGCGGACATCATCATTTTCCGCCAACCGAATTCGAATGGAGTCTAGTGAATCGCTTGCATTTTCGAGCCGTCCGTCATTTAAATCCGGATACGCGATTTGACTTCGCAGATCAGTCATTTCGGTATCGTTGATCAGGTTTGAAAAATCTTTTCGAAATTCTACATCCTCGGACAGTTGTCGAACCGCTCTAAAATATTCGTTTAAATTGGACGCCGCGCCACGGGCCGCAAAATTTCCGGCAAACTTGTTTTCAAGTGCGGCTTTCCGCAGAACCGCAGTCTGAGCATCTTGGTAAGAATTTTGAAATGCAACGGCTCCCACAGCCGCCATAAAAGTCATCAATATGAACGGAGCAATTAGGCCAAGAATGATTACCGGACGACGAGCCTTAATCATCTCCCGCTGCCGTAATGCCAACAGAACACTTTGAATATTTTTGAATCTATGTTTTGAATCTGACGCAATACACTTATCTATCAACTCACCTAATTGGCGGTCGACACCGCTAATCTTCCGATGCTCAGACGGCACCGATGCCCCGTGAAACAGATCCTGGTAAGCCCGCAAACGATCCGGCACATTCTTCCCGGATTCAATCGTTCGAATCGAAGAATCGGAATAACGAGGAGGATGCCCCACTAACATGCTATAGAGCAATGCGCCCAATCCATACACATCCCAACTGGCATCTGGGATCGCCGCTGTATCTGCTTGCTCGGGCGCCATATAAAAAAGCGTTCCAAGCGATGAGTTTTGTTCACTACTTAAACGAGATTGACCAAAATCACAAACCCGCGGTTTGCCATTCTGATCGAGCAGTACATTGCCAGGTTTTAAATCACAATGCAAAATCCCTTTATCATGAAGGGACGCCATCCCAATTGCGATTTCCTGAAATAATTGAACCGATTCGTTCACCGAAAGTGTCCCGCCGCCTTTTAGACGATCTTCGAGCGAACCACTCTCAATGAAGTCCATAATGTAGTACGGTGGATCAGCCTCCCAACCAACATCCAACAAGCCAATCACGTAACTGTCATTCGATAAAACGGCAAGCTTCTCAACCTCCTGAGCCAACATCTTGACGCCCGACTTAGAGCCTCGCGTGTAAAATTTTATCGCGACACTCCGACCAGTCTTTTCATTGATCGCCGACCAGACTTCGCCATAGGCGCCACTACCGATAAATCCAATGAATCGATAACCCGCCACTTCTGCAGGTGGACGGCCTTTCATGAGACTCAGTTTTCGGGCGCTCTGCTGATCGTCTGACGATTGATTCTGGGTTTCATCAGAAAGCATTAAGCGTCCTAAAATGTTAAAAGAAGATTTCGAGAATCACTAATCGTCCAAGTGATTATAGTGAACTCAAACGCTGGCGAAAGCAATCCACCCATTCTAACGTCCGATCCCAAAGGCGGAACTGACTTGTTCGGGAATTTCAGCTAACTCGCCAGATTTAAAATCGACAAAAACCCAGTTAGTTTCTGCCTCCGCAAGTCGCCGGCCATCCCGTTGACGGATTACGTGGTAACGTCGCTTCGATGAAAAACGCTCCATTCCAGCTACCCATGTCTTCACCACTATTTCATCCCCGAGAAGCGCTGGGATTTTATATTTAATTTTGTGAGAGCGTACGATGAACCCAAAGCCCAACTCACGATAGCGCGTCGACGACCATCCAACACGCTTCGAATGTAAGCCCGCTGATTTTAAACACCACTGCAAGAACACTAAATTATTGACATGGTTCATCTCGTCGAGCGCTTCTTCTTCAACGGTCAACTTGTGTAGATATTCTAACCTTACATCCGTTTGATTATTGTCCGTTTGATTCATTAACCTGTCTTCTTCGTGATATCAGTTCCCAAAATTACCGTTCCCGACTACGCCCCCAATTGGAATGAAATTATAAGATTCAACAACCCGCCAAAGACTTCATTGCCGGTGGTATCTATCGCTACCCGGTTTGTGAAACTTGGCACAATCACCCACCTCTTTAAATTAAGGGGTTCCACATGGCTTCTCCCTCGAAACGGGCAAACCGGGCTACAAACGTTTAAAATTCTGGGACACTAGCTATCGAACCTACTGTTTCAACCCAAAGAGCCTTTGGACGACTCCAACGGGTTATATCGACCGCGCGAGCGATTCCTTGACTTTATTGAGAATTCAAACGAAACTCGATGCTTAGGATTTGCAACGTGGCAAACACCGAGCCAGATTACGGTTGGCCACCCATCGCCGCACGATTTGAAATCCCTCTATTTACCAATACCCCTACCGTTCACCCCTTCAAGCATTGCACCTATGTTCCATCATAACCAATTCATGCTCAAGGCATTTGTCTCATCGGTCTTTCTGTGTCTCATCACGGCGACATTCGCGATCGCTCAGGAAGAGCCAACCCCGACTGTTGATTCCAAAATCAACTCAGGTTTTATCTCGGCGTTACCATTAAGAAGTATCGGGCCTGCATTAATGTCCGGACGAATTGCGGACATCGCGGTGGACCCAACCAATCCCAACGTCTGGTATGTGGGTGTCGGCTCGGGAGGGATTTGGAAAACGACCAACTCAGGCACGACCTTTCAATCTATATTCGATGGCCAGAAGTCATACTCGATTGGCTGCATCACGATTGATCCCAACAACAATAATACAATCTGGGTTGGTAGCGGAGAGAATGTTGGTGGGCGACACGTTGGATATGGAGATGGAATTTACGTCAGCCACAACGGCGGAAAAACGTTTACCAACAAAGGATTAGCCGATTCTGAGCATCTTTCTAAGATCATCGTTCATCCCAAAAACCCAGACATCATATTTGCGGCATCACAGGGCCCGCTTTGGTCATCGGGCGGGCAGCGCGGACTATTCAAATCCATTGATGGTGGAGCTAATTGGAAGAACGTACTAAATTGCGACGGAAAACCGGGTGGAGAATATACTGGCGTTACCGACGTAACTATGGATCCGAATGATCCCAACACACTCTATGCCGCTACGCATCAGCGACATCGCACGGTCTGGTCACTATTAAATACCGGCCCGCAATCGGGAATTCATAAATCCACTGACGGAGGCGAGTCTTGGATCGAATTAAAGACCGGACTGCCCGGCGGAGACAAAGGGAAAATTGCCCTTCAAGTATCCCCTCAAAAGTCAAACGTCGTTTACGCCGCCATTGAACTACAAAATCGAGCCGGTGGTTTTTATCGAAGCGAAGATTTTGGTGGCAGTTGGTCGAAGATGTCCGATTACGTCGGCGGTGGCACTGGTCCACATTACTACCAGGAAATTTATTGCGACCCTCACCGGTTTGACGTTATTTATCATGCGAATGTCCGAATGGGACGAACCGAAGATGGCGGCAAGACTTGGGGGTCGGTTTCTAAATCGACCAAACATGTCGACAACCACGCGGTAGCCTTTAGCCCTACTGACCCCAACTTTTTAATTGTTGGCTGCGACGGTGGTCTCTATCGCTCTTATGACTACGCCCAAAGTTATTCGTTCTGTGCCAACCTACCTCTTACGCAATTTTATAAAGTCGATGTCGATTACGATTTCCCTTTTTATAATGTCGTAGGCGGGACCCAAGACAACAACACACAATACGGCCCATCGAGAACTGGGAATGTACAGGGAGTTCGAAACGCCGACTGGCGAATCACCATCGGAGGTGATGGACACGATAACGCAATTGACCCTACCGACCCCAACATCATGTACTGTGAATCTCAGGAAGGGTACATCCGACGATTTGACAGAAGAACAGGTCAATCAGTCGATATCCGTCCGCGTCCAGGCGCTGGAGAGGACAATCTTCGATTTAATTGGGATTCTCCAATTCTAATCAGCCCTCACGATCATAAGCGGATTTACTTTGCCTCTAAATTTCTTCATCGAAGTGACGACCGCGGCGATTCGTGGAACACTGTCAGTCCGGACCTTTCCAGAAACCAAAACCGGTACAAACTCAAAATGATGGATCGGGTTTGGAGCGTGGACGCTGGATATGACCTCCTTGCAATGTCACAGTACGGAAACATTACTTCCATCAGTGAATCTCCTTTGGTCGAAGGCTTGCTCTACGTAGGAACCGACGATGGCTTGATTCATGTCTCCGAGGATGGCGGGGACAACTGGACCGCTACCGATAAAATCTTTGGAGTTCCAGAATACTTTTTCGTCAACGACATCAAGGCCGACCGGCATGATTCCAATGTCGCCTACGCTTGTCTCGACAACCATAAAACTGGCGACTACAAACCCTATCTTGTCAAAAGCACCGATCGCGGAAAAACGTGGACTCTTATTAGCGGTGACCTCCCTGAACGGCATCTTATCTGGCGAATCGAACAAGACCATGAAAATAAAAACTTGTTCTTCCTTGGTACGGAATACGGCTTATTCTGCTCACTCAACGGATGCAAAACATGGATCAAAATGACTTCGGGAGCTCCCAACATTCCATTCCGTGACCTCGCAATTCAGCGTCGTGAAAACGACCTCGTCGCCGCAACTTTTGGACGAGGGTTCTACGTCTTGGACGATTACTCCCCACTTCGTGAATTAACGGATGATTTACTCGACAAAAGCGATTTGCATATTTTTCCAATCCGGAAAGCACTTTGGTATATCCCACAAGATTTACTAGGCGGTAGAAAAGGATCCCAAGGCGATAGCTATTTTGAGACCCCCAACCCCGCGTTCGGAGCAACTCTCACCTATTACCTCAAAGCAGATTTAAAAACGAAAGCAGCAATTCGCAAGGAAACCGAGGCAAAAATCTCCGGTAAAGGAGAGGATGTGCCAATTCCTTCATGGGATCAGTTACGCGAAGAATCTCTGGAACAGGCACCAAGAGTTTACTTCGAGTTCTACAACCAATCCAAAGAAGTCGTGGCTCGCGTAAACGGCAGCACCAACCAAGGTTTGCACCGCATGTCCTGGAATCTTCGATACACCCAATACAACGGAAGCCCAATGGTTGCGCCAGGCAACTATTCCGTCCAAGGATTTCAATTAGTTGATGGAAGCGTAACCAAGCTAGGTAATGCACAGAGTTTTGAAATTGTCTCGATTGAGGAACCCAGTCTGAAACCCAAAAATTTAAACGAGACAATCGCTTACCAACTTAACCTTGCTAAATTTAACGATGCCATCGGCGCGACCTCTCAGTCGCTCGCGACGAGGATTGAAAGAATCACGAAAATACAACAAGTCATTCAAAAAAGCCCCAACGCCGATCCCAATTTACTGAAACAAGCACGTGACTTAGAACTAAAATTACGAACGGCAGCTCGCCAACTCAATGGTGACAGCATCAAGAGTGACAAATTTGTGGAGGACGTCCCCTCTATCGGAAGTCGAGTTGGTTCGGTTCTTTATGGATCCTCACGCAATACCTACGGAATAACTCAGACCCAAAAAGATCAAGTAGAAATTGCAAAAACCGAATTCAAGTCGGTTTCTAAAACCATCAAGAAGTTAATGAATGCCGATTTCAAGAACTTTGAAAAGAAACTGAATGAGGCTGGCATCCCTTGGACCGAGGGGCGCGACATCCCTAGCTTTAAGTAAGCAACGGTAAAAGTCCACCGCCTCCGCCCAAGATTGACCGCCCGTGCGAAAGCTCCGTAGAAATGGGCGGTTCGATCTGGTCAAACTGAAGGGCTGCCCCTGAATTTGTTGTCCAATCATGTCGATCCGAGGCAATTACGGTTGACGATTTTGAACCGATGGCACAAATTGTTGAGATGCCTATCGAATTTAAATGCACGACCTGCCAGAGCCTTCTTCGGGTTGATGAGTCCGGAAGCGGCAAGCGGGCGAGGTGCCCCCATTGTAAATCTCTAAACTTAATACCCAAGACGAAGCCAGCGGAACCCGCTAAATCACCCGCTTCGCAACAATTCTTCATCGATTCAGTTTCCGGTTCGGTCTACGGACCAATTACGAAACTAGAACTTGATCAATGGGTACAGGAAGGACGAATTTCTGGCGATTGTGTTATCCGAGCGAGTGGCGAGAAGGTTGGGCAACTGGCCGGTCTTTATTACCCTGACCTTCACCCCTCTGAGATGGCGAAACAACAGGCCACCCGAGAAAAACGGCCTGAGCTGAAAACAGAGACACCCGATGCGGCTGCAAACCTTCGTTCAAAAACAACCAAACTGGTAAAACCTACTGGCTATTCAATCATCCCGACCGCAGTCGATTTTGAATTAATATTTTACGGTGCTGTACAACTCTTCCAAAAAAACGCGTGGGTACTTTCGGCAACCGCCTTAATTTGCATGCTACCGGCTATCGCAGACTCGATTTTCCGCTTGGCTGGAATCGAACTCGACGCAATTCCGCAGATCCTATTTAACCTTGTTCAAATCTATCTTAGTATTGGTCAAGCAAGATTAGCCATCCAAATTAGCCGAGGTCAACGGGCGACCTTTTCTACTATTTACTCCGGAGGCGACAAATTTCTACCTGTCATCCTCTTTACATTTTTGGCATACATTGCCCTGACTCTTGGCTTCCTCTTGTTACTTTTACCGGGAATCCTGCTTCTGCTCTATCTGTGGCCTAGTTATTTTTTAATCGTAGATAACCATGCCGATGTTCTAGACAGTCTTGCGATGGCGAAAGACATCTGCACACCTAATGTTTTAACAACATTCCTTTTAGGTTTAACATCGATCGGAATCTTAATCGCAGGGCTCTTGATTTGTGGAGTTGGAATCATACCGGCTTCCGGATTCGTTTCGGTTCTTTGGGCCGTTTCCTATCTTGCCATGTCTGGCCAAGTTTCATTGAAATAATTCTGCTAAACGCGAAAGCAAAAGCAAAACTGAATGAAAAACAAACCTTTGATTGCCGCGGTAGCTTTTGATATGGACGGGCTGATCTTCAATACCGAGGATCTGTACGATCAAGTAGGTGAAATATTACTCTCACGACGCGGGTTAAAATTCACGCGGAAATTGAAAATGGAGATGATGGGCCTTCCAGCCCCGACAGCCTACGAAATCATGCGGGAAAGATGTGCGATCACTGATTCCGTCGGTCAACTTCAAACGGAAACCGATGAAATTTTTGACGAACTGCTGCCCAAACAACTTCGCACCATGCCGGGATTGGAAACCCTATTGGAAAAGCTCGAATCCAAAAGGATCCCGAAAATAGTAGCCACCAGCAGTCATCGAAGATTTGCCAATCGGAACCTCGCTCAGTTTGAACTCACCCATCGTTTTGAATTTATTCTAACGGCCGAGGACGTAACTCAAGGAAAACCCCACCCCGAAATTTACCTGACTGCCTCAGAGAAATTAGCTGTGCCCCCCATAAATTTGCTCGTACTCGAAGACAGTAAAACGGGCAGCACGGCCGCCGCGGCCTCGGGGGCTTTTACGATTGCCGTGCCGACTGATCACAGCGTTGGACTAGACTTCTCGCACGTCAACCACGTTGCTTCACGGCTTGACGATGAATTTATTTTGAGTCTGTTTGATTAGCCCATATTCGGATTTCATCGCTCTAGCTGCCCTCAGAGGGTCTCTTATTGTCCCGCTTACCTCCAAGCACCGCCAGATACGTGATACTGGGTGCGATACTTTTAGCAGGTTCCACCATAAGTGAATCAAGCTCCCACAGGTAGCTTAGAAAATAATTAGAGCTTCGGTCCTTGCGTTGCTGCTGAGGCCATCGAGGTTAGGGGAGGCCTAAAGTTGCGGGTTAGCTTTCGATGGACGGGGCTACTAATTAAAAACAGCAGCCCCTGCGCAAGTGAGAAAAAAGAGAAGGAAAACGCACAATCCCGAAACAATTATTACGCCGCAACAACCCAGAGTGTTATGGGCGGAGTTATTTTGAGCGTGCTTTATCTCTGCTGGCTGAGAGGCCTGAGATGCCTCGTATGGATTTTCAGTTTCTTTCATGATTGCAAACCTAAATGAAACCGAGAACTAACAAAATAAAGCTCAGAAGGAAGCTGACAACCAACACCAAAACTACAAATGTTGGAACGTACACGAAAATTAAACGGGCGTAAAACAAAAGCCAATCAACCTCAACTCTTTCCGAATTGATATCTGCTGGGGACTGATAGGGGTTTTTTGGTCCTTCCATTCTTCGCAATCATAGCAGAGAAAAAGGGGGTATTAAAGAGTACAACTCACCGTTACCAAGAGGGGAGCCTTTGACGGAGTTTCAATCGAAATTGTCTTCTATGACAACTCAGGCGCTTTGATAGCCACGACGACTGCCGTTACCCGAGGCAAAGAGGCTGGCAAGTCCTGGGAGTTCGAAACGCTGGCATCCCCTATTACCTCAACCGCTGCACATTGACCTGCGAGCGCAGGCTTTGAGTGCTTTAATTCGCTGTCCTCTTTTTCGCATTTCTAGTTTGGGTTTGGTACGCGCTCGAAAATCGCTAAACAAAACCGCCAGGGAAAACCAAGCCCTGCCGCGAACGAAGCCTCTGGGTGTGATTTGAGCCCCTGAACTTTCTCCACTTTTTTCGCGTGGTCAACTTTCAAGCCATGAAAGAGCCACCGAATCCCTACGAAGATCCATCGAATTCCTATGGGCAGGTTTCACCCAAAGATCGACCGGCTCTCATTCATAAAAGTAAAATCACTCGCCTTGGTGTGGCTATTTTCGTTATTATTATTTTCATCCTCGGTAATCAAGTTTCATGGAAGCTATCCCTGAAGAGTCCGCAGAAAGATTGGCGAGCAAAGAGCTATAATCGACAGCAAAAGAGGCGAGACCAGTTGAGGCAGCAGCAAAGGATACTAAAACCTTCTCAATAGGCAAAAATTTAAGCAGAAGAAGAATCTAGAGCATCAGCAAAAAAAGCTAGAGCAGGGCCGAAAGCAGCAGGAAGCCAACCACGGATCTAGCCATTCCTAACCTACTGATGCCGAGCGAAAGGAAGCAGCGAAAGGAAGCAGCGAAAGTGAGGCCGGATTAAGTTAGGCCACACTCAAACTCTCAGTTTCGAGCGTGCCGTCTTGAAATGGCCTCTGCGAGGCACCAATCGTCGAAAGGAAACTAAGTTGCACGTTGTTTGTACGGATGCCGTAAGCGACGGGAACATGAATTTCGTCCATCAGATTCACGATCTAATTTCAAAAGAGGTTGAAATCAAACCGTGGTCAATTTGAAAATGCGTTCCCCTTGCGCAAGTGGCCAGCAGTGCCTCCATTAAATTATCGGAGCGCGCGAATCGAATGACATATCTAATTTTCTTTTTGCGACTCGCTCTTAAACCGTATTTCTTTCTTCTCGTTACGATACTTATTTCCAAGGTTCCCCCACATCTCCCTTGGTTTTGGTACAATCTTGGAATCAAATTCGCTGACAAGCCGAATCACCTCTTAAAACTGGACTGCCAATGATTGACTTTACTGGAAAAGGAAAAAGTCATAATTGCAACGGAACTACCCGACGCGACTTCCTCAAAGTTGGTGCATTGGGTGGGTTTGGCATGACACTCGCTGATTATCTGTGGGCCCAGCAGCATGGAGCCGTCAAACAAGACCAGGACAAAAAATCTTGCATCATGATTTTTAACCTCGGCGCTCCAAGTCAAATCGACACATTTGATATGAAACCAAACGCACCCGCCGAGGTGCGGGGGCCATTCAAACCGATCTCCACTAATTCAGATAATTTTCAGGTATCGGAAATCCTTCCGATGCACGCGAAAATCGCAGACAAATTTTCAATCGTTCGAAGCTGTTACCACACATCTGCCGCCGTTCACGATGCGGGCTGGCAAATGATGCAGACCGGTCGACAATTTTCCGGAGGGGTTGAAACACCACACGCCGGTTCAGTTGTCGCTTTCCTCAAAGGTCGAAAAACGGACTTGCCGCCGCATGTTGTTTTACCGCAGCTTATGGGGCGGGGCGGCGGAGGGCTCCCCAACGGTCAAGCAGGTGGTTTTTTGGGCAAGTCCTACGATCCCTTCGCATTGATGGCAGATCCATCAAAACCAAACTTTAAGGTCCCCGACCTTCTTCCACCGTCCGAAATCGGTACGGTTCGCCTAGATCGACGAAAGAAAATGCGAGAAATCGTCGACAGCCAGATCAAACAATTTGAAAAGAGTGATGACGCAAAACTCTTAAACGAAAATTTCCATACTGCTTATCGCATGATGACTAGCAAACAGGCGAGAGCAGCATTCGATCTTAGTCAAGAAAAACCAGCCACTCGCGAACGCTACGGAATGAATCGCTTTGGCCAGTGTTGCTTACTTGCCAGGCGCTTAATCGAAGCCGGCGTCCGATTCGTAACGATCAATACGTTCCTGACCGTCTTTGATGAAGTCACCTGGGACATTCACGGATCAAAACCATTTACTTCTATTGAGGGAATGAAAAATATCGTTGCCCCGACTTATGACCGCGCCTACAGTGCGCTGATCGAGGACTTGTCGCAACGCGGAATGCTCGATGACACCTTGGTTACCAACCTTGCTGAATTTGGGCGAACCCCCAAAGTCAATCCAGCGGGTGGCCGTGACCATTGGCCCCAGTGTTTTACCGTCGGTTTTGCGGGGGGTGGTATTCAAGGCGGCCGAGCCATTGGCGCCAGTGATCCAGTTGGCGCCGTTCCCGCGGATCGCCCCACACCTCCGGGCGATGTGATTGCCACAATTTTCCATTCCCTTGGTTTGGACCTCCATGCAGAATTACCTGGACCAGGTGGGCGTCCGTTCCCGCTGGTTGATTTTGGTTCGCGGGAAATAAAAGAACTGTTTTAAGCCATCCATCTAAGTCGGTATCCATGAACCAACATCTGCAAAAGCACCTACGCTTTGGAATAAGAGAATTCCAACAAAGCCTGATGGCCTTATGCATTATTACGTTCTGTCTGAACTTGGCATTTGCTGACACCGCGAGTGGGCAAACAGGCCCGGATAGAAACAGCCCGGTCGACTTAAAATTTTCACCACCTGAATCGCCCGAATTCGCCCGTCATGTTCTCCCCATTCTTTCCAAGCTTGGCTGCAATTCGGGAGCTTGCCATGGCGCTCTTGCTGGAAAAGGGGGATTCCGGCTGTCACTCAATGGCTACAATCCCAAGGGAGACCATTTCACGATCACTCAACAATCGTTGGGACGTCGTGTTGAGATATCGGACCCCGGCCGTAGTTTAATTTTGACAAAACCCACGGGGACTTTACCGCACAAAGGCGGCTTAAAACTTGAAACCGATTCCGTCGAATACCAGATCCTCTCGAATTGGATCGCGGAAGGAGCAGTGGGACCGGCTTCCACCGATGCCCAGTTAGTAAAGCTGGAAGTAAAACCGAAAAAAATTGTGTTGAGTCCAGGTGAATCAGCCAAAGTTAACGTGTTTGCCCACTACAGCGACGGAAAAAAAGAAAACGTGACCCGCTGGGCAAAATTCAATTCATCTAACACCCCCGTGGTTGATGTCGACAAGAGCGGAACGTTAAGTGTGGTAAGCCGAGGGGAAGCTTCCATTGTTGTCTGGTTTTCAAGCCTCCTAAATGTCTCCCAAGTTCAACTCCAATTTGCCAATGAGATTGAGCCTGAGATATTTAAAAACGCTCCAAGACGAAATTTCATTGACGATCTAGTTCTCAACAAACTGGAGCAGCTAAGACTTGCGCCGTCTCCAAGATGCAATGACTCGACGTTCATCCGCCGCGCCTATCTAGACACCATTGGCATGCTTCCATCGCCGAAAGAAGTGCTGGATTTTAAAGCAGATGAATCAGAAAACAAACGCGACCGATTGATCGACGATCTGCTACAACGTGAGGAGTACAATGATTACTGGAGTTATCGCTGGTCAGATGTCTTTTTGATCAGCGGCAAACGTTTGCGACCGCCAGCAGTGAAAGCCTACTATCAATGGCTCCGAAAAAAGATTGAAACCAACACCCCGTGGAATGAAATCGTTCGCGAAGTCGTCACCGCTCAAGGCAGCAGCTACACCAATGGCGCCACGAATTTTTTCGCATTGCATCAGACGCCTGAAGACATGGCAGAAAATGTCTCTCAAGCATTCCTTGGCCTCTCTATTGGATGTGCCAAGTGCCACAACCACCCATTAGAAAAATGGACCAACGATCAATATTATGCCATGGCTAATTTATTTTCACGGGTTCGCGCCAAGGGATGGGGAGGTGACGCGAGGAATGGAGATGGATTACGAACATTATTCCTTGCAACCAGCGGTGAGCTCGTCCAACCATTGACCGGAATCGCCCAACCGCCAACGCCCCTCGATGGGATCCCTTTGGAATTTGATGACCCAACGGATCGCCGCGAACATCTCGCTGACTGGCTCACCAGCCCGGAAAACCCTTATTTCAGTCGCTCCGTTGCCAATCGAGTTTGGGCAAATTTTATGGGCCGAGGCTTAGTAGAAAACGTGGATGACATGCGGACGTCTAATCCCGCAACCAACGAACCACTTCTTAATGAGCTAGCTTCCTATTTGAGCCAAAATCAATTTGACCTAAAGGCCTTGATGCGCGAAATCCTGCGATCTGAAACCTATCAGCGAAGTAGCGAGGTACTGCCGGAAAATGAACAAGACGACCGATTTTATTCTCGGTTCTATCCTCGCCGACTGATGGCAGAAGTCCTCCTCGATGCAATTTCTCAAGTCTCTGAAGTACCCACGGCGTTTCAAAAAATTGAACACAAGGGCGCCGACATCCGTGCAACCAAGGAATACCCTCTGGGAACACGCGCAACTGAATTATACGATTCGGCGGTTCTCTCATCATTCCTTTCTAAGTTTGGTAGAAACAACCGAGATATCGTATGCGAGTGTGAACGAACCAATAAACCTAGCTTGGTCCAAGTGCTCCACATCGCTAATGGCGCAACGATTAACGAAAAACTGAAATCAAACAAGAGCTGCGTCGAAATCGCAATTGCAAAACCAGCAACAGCGAATGAGGCGATCATCCGCGAGGCATTTTTAAAAACTGTAGCGCGTGAACCGACGGAACATGAAAGTGAATCACTCCTCCAAATAATCGAGCAAACCGGCCAAGATGACCGGCGAAATGCAATCGAGGACCTTTACTGGAGTCTGATGAGTAGCCGCGAATTCCTATTTCAGCATTGAGATGACATTGATCAAACAAATGCACGCCAAGAACTCAATCATCCCAATCGTCACGCTCTGCATCGCAGTTCTCCTACCCCTCGGTTCTGCGTTGGGCGACCAACCTACCTATGCCCAAATCCAGCCAATCCTGACCAAGTATTGCGCTGGATGCCATAACGCCGATGAGACGAATGGGGAATTTTCTTTGGATAGTTACGACGCCCTTTTTCGAGGTGGCGAGCATGGAACCGCTTTAACCCCCGGCACTGCTGCTTCGAGTCGAATAATCCAATATATGCGTGGAACATTGCTACCTTCTATGCCACCCGAAGGAGAACCCCAGCCCTCTTTGGCTGAAATTGACCTAATTGCTAAATGGATCGATTTGGGCGCTCCGGGGCCCAAGGGCCGGAATGCCCCGACCACCCTCAGCGTTCCAAAGATCTCTCCGCGCACCCATCAGCGACCCATTACCGCGTTATCGATCTTCGAGGCCAAGCTTGCAATTGGACGATATGGTTCCATTCAAATACAAACACTCAACTCCAAAACACCCTCCCAAAAAATCGAGGGGATTGCAGGCAAAGTCACCAGCCTTGCTTTTCTTAAAGAAGGCAAGTTTCTAATCGCAGGCACGGGAGTCACCGGCCTCTATGGCGAAGCGGTATTGATCGATCTGACAACGCTCCAAATTTCCAAACGGTTTCGAGGACATCGCGACCTTGTTTATTCAGTCGCTATCTCAGGAGATGAAACTCAATTAGCTACATCCGGATACGATAGAAAATCTGTGCTGTGGAATCTAGATTCACCTGACCCAATCACCCACTTCATTGGGCACAACGATGCAGTTTTCCAAAACACGTTTGACCCTTCAGGAAAACGACTGCTCACTGCCAGTGGCGACGCTACAGTAAAAATCTGGCAGACTTCCAACGGTGTTCGATTGGACACTCGAAATGAGCCCCTCAAATCCCAACATACGGTCGTTGTCAGTCCCGATGGTGAATCCTTTTTTTCGGCTGGCGAAGACAATCGAATTCGCAAATGGAAACTGGAGTCATCCGCTCCGGATCAAATCAATCATCTCTCTGTTTCTCGTTTTGCCCATGAGTCCAGTATCCAATCGCTTCAATTCAGCCCCAGTGGTTCGTTCCTATTTTCATCGGCCGCCAACGGTTCCATCAAAATATGGAATCCACAAACACTGACTGAAATATACGAATTCAATGACTTACCCGCACAGGTTCAGGCATTCGCGCTAACCGACGAGCAAATCATCATCGGAACCTCCCAGGGCCAAACCCAAAAAATCAACTGGAGCAACAGAATTGAGCCCGCGAAGGTCGCCACGTCGACGCCGAGCAAAGCAGTTGCTCAACCCTCAGAACTTTTCACAAAGACTAAACCACTGCCAGATTCGACCAATGAAAAAGAGCCGAACAACACATTGGCTGAAGCAAATGCCATGACCGCTCCATTTAATGCAGGAGGAGCAATTAGTGATTCCGACAACCTCGATCAGGATCTGTTTCGATTTCACGCGAACCAAGGAAGTCGCTGGATTATCGAAGCAAGGGCTACTAAAGGCAGCCAAGTTGACACCCATATCGCGGTTCTTGCTGACGATGGGAAACCAGTGCCTCGAGTCGTTTTGCGTTCAGTAAGGGATTCTTATTTTACGTTTCGAGGTAAAAACTCCACTCAGACTTCGGATTTCCGCATTCATAACTGGGAAGAAATGAAGCTCAATGAATTGCTTTACTGTAATGGTGAAGTCGTCAGGCTTTATCACTACCCGCGCGGACCGGATTCGGGATACAACGTCTTTCCAAATTTTGGCAAACGTCACGCGATGTTCGATACCACTCCCATCGCACATGCGCTACACGAACCATGTTTTACTGTCGAAGCCCACCCTCCAGGCTCCACCTTCCCCGAGATCGGACTGCCCGTTTTCGAGCTTAATTATGAAAACGACGATGCCGCGAAGCAGGAAATTGGTACCGACTCTCGCCTTACCTTTACCGCTCCCCATGATGGTGATTACTTCGTCCGCGTGCGAGACTCGCGAGACTTTGGTGGTGATAAATTCGGTTACTCGCTCTCAGTTCGAAACGAACTGCCCGATTTCAAAATTAGAAACGTGATTGGAAAAAATCCAAAGTTAGCGCCGGGCGGCTACCAGAGGCTAGAAATCGAGGTGGATCGCATCGATAATTTTGCCGGAGCGGTTCAAATCGAAATCAAAGACTTGCCACCGGGAATCCGCTCCATCGGACCCGTTGAAATCGAACCGGGAGGTTTGAAAGCTTGGATGACACTGCATGCATCCCTAGGTGCCAAACTAGAGAAAGACACCGCCAACGCACCTATTCTCACCGCCACTGCCGTGCTTCACGGCAAACCCATCCTGCGAGAATCAAAGATCGGTGCAATCGAGCTGGTACCGCCTTTAAAACTGGCGGTCGCTTTACAAGCCTCTACTAACGCTGGCTCCACTCCTAAACCGAGTAAAGCCCCTATTTCAACGGACGTCACTCCTATACCGGAGATCCACATTCGCCCAGGCGAAACCACCACGGCAGAAATCTTAATTACGCGCGCTGGCCACATGGGACGCGTCAATTTTGGATCAGAAGACGCTGCCTTGAACCTACCTTTTGGTGTTTACGTAGATAACACCGGGCTCAATGGAGTTTTGATTCCCCCGGAACAGAATTCTCGGAAGATATTTTTAACAGCCGAACGTTGGGTGGAGCCATGTTCTCGCCTAATTTTCGTGAGAGCAGGGGTGGCTGGTAATCCATGTTCCAACCCGATTCGGTTGACGGTGCTTCCCAAGATCTCGGAATGAAAATACTGATTGCATCGACTGCATCGCCAGCGTGGGCGCATTGCTCTGGGGAGAGCAAATGAAAACTCACTTTGGGGACTAGAAAATTATCAATTTTTGAAGTTTGATAGACGTTCATCACTTCTATCGTCATGGCAGAAAGCTACAAAATGAACTCTCCGATTGCAATTGTAATGGCCGCGGGGCAAGGCACCCGCATGAAATCAGAACTTCCCAAAGTACTCTGCCAAGCCAACGGACGACCTTTAGTTCGTTACGTACTTGATGCACTTAACCAGGCGGGCGTCAAAGGGATGGTTGTCGTTGTTGGCTACGAAGCTGAAAAAGTGGAAACGGAGCTCGCTGACGAGAATAACATTCAATTTGCCTACCAAACTAAACAACTTGGGACTGGCCACGCCGTCATGATGTGCCGCGATCAAATCAAGGATCACGACGGTCCAGTTGTCGTGGTCGCAGGTGATTCCCCCATGATGCAAGCTTCTTCGATCAAATCACTTCTCGACGAATTCGCAGACTCCAAGCCAGCCTGCCTCTTGGGAACCCTTATCCACTCGGATCCAACGGGACTTGGCCGGATTGTTCGCGACTCAGAGGGCCAGTTCGTCGGAATCGTCGAGCAAAAAGATGCAGACGAAGACCAGCGTAAGATCGCCGAAGTCAATATGAGTACTTACGTGTTCGACTGCCAAAAAATGTTGAGGGCTTTAGACTGCTTGACCGATGACAACAACCAAAAAGAGTATTACATTACAGATCTACCAGGAATCATGCTCGAAGACGGGGAGGATGTCCGTGCCCTTCCGGTTCTCAAGCCCATCGAATCCTTAAGTGTCAACACGCAGGAGCAACTTGCGGAGGTCGAACAGGTAATGAAAAACCTCTCGACGGAATAAGCAAAAGAATCGCGGAAGGATGGCCGAACCAACAATCATCGGCACGATTGAGTCCCGTTTGTAATTACCATAAATCACCCGTTTATTCGAAGTACCAACGATGCGAGAACTGAAAATTTTTAGCGGTCGCGCCCATCCAGAGCTGTCTGAAAAGATTGCTGAGTTTCTTCATCTGGAATTGGGGAAAGTAAAGTTCTCCACCTTCCCCGATGGTGAAGTTCACTGCAAAATCGAAGACGTCCGTGGAAGAGACGTATTTCTAGTGCAGCCAACCTGCCCACCCGTCAACGACACGTTGATGGAATTGTTGATTCTTATTGACACGTGCCTTCGCGCCAGTGCTGAACGCATCACCGCGGTCATTCCTTACTTTGGCTATGCCCGCCAAGATCGAAAAGACGAAGGACGTGTGCCCATCACGGCTAAGTTGGTTGCCAATATGGTCACCCGAGCAGGTGCTGATCGCGTTTTGACGATGGATTTGCATGCAGCACAAATTCAAGGGTTTTTCGATGTTCCTGTTGATCACATGTACGCTGCTGGCGTTCTCAATGATCACTTTCGGGCGATGAATATCCCGAAAGAAGATATCGTAATCGTCAGCCCCGACGAAGGCAGCATCAAACGCGCCGTCGGACACGCCAAGCGACTCGGAGGCGACATCGCCATTATTGATAAAAGACGATTGTCGGCAGACAATGTCACTCAGGAAAACATCATCGGCGGCCCGCTGGAAGGCAAAGTCGCGCTAATGTTTGACGATATGATCAGCACCGCTGGCTCGATAGTTGGTGCTGCCGATCTGGTTCGAAAGAAAGGTGCACGGGAGATTCACGTGGCTGCATCCCACGGCGTTTTCGCCGGCCCAGCGATCGAACGGCTCAGAAATGCTCCAATTGACAGCATCGTCGTCACCGACAGCATTCCAATTCCGCCTGAAAAACGACTACCCAACATGAAGGTTCTAAGCGTCGCTCCAATTCTGGCCGAGGCAATCAAAAGAATCCATCAACACAAATCGATCTCAGCGATTTTCAGCGACGCGGGCGGCGAAGACGCCTAAGTCATTGGCGACTCGACATTCCGCAAGCCAATTGAGTTTCGTTTCATGAACAGGAACTAGCATCTATGCTGGTTCCTGTTTCTATTGAGACCACTGTTGATCGCAATTGACCAATACACACGATTAAGTGCGGTCAGGATCTTCGCGTCGAAACACAGCGACGACGTCCTCTGCTGGAACAACGAAAAGCTGGTTGTCAGACTCGAAATCAACAGGAATTGCATTCCCGGGGTGAAACAGCACCTTGTCGTACTGACGGAGAGGCAAATCCTCATCGTGCTCAATCGCAGCTGAAATAGTCACGATTCGTCCCGTTATTGTTGGGATTTCAGCAGAATCGGGTAACGCAATCCCACCCTTCGTTTTCTTTTTCGGCTCATCTTTACGCACGAGAACTCGGAGTCCGATTGGTTCTACGTACTCAAATTTGGGTGCTCGAGCTTGTTTCTTACCAGGCTCTTTCGCCATTCCTAAATTCCTTGCAATCAATGATGAGCTTTAAAGATACTCATTATTGCGACTTTTCAAAAAACGTCGAGTCATTCCAAGCGGCGAAGTAGAATTTGAGGACTGATTTTCTTATCCCGAGGGCTAAAAACCAACTTTTTCAGTCCAAATTACGAAACGCATTTCGAGCTTTTCGGATCCAAACCACTCGATTGGCACTAAATTACCAAACGGCTTGGCTTTAAATACCAAAAGCGTCGGGCTTAATTACCAAGAGCGAAACGCCCCAACATTTCCCAAACCGTCCTAATTCACGGCTTGGCGCACGATTTATAAGATTTTCTCTGATCTTAAACTCTTTTCCCGAAAGCCTGCATTTGACAAGCCGATGGTACGATAGTGAGACACAAAACCACAGTTTAGAATCTTGGGTTAATCACGTGACACCTAGGAAAACCAACGATTAACCGCGATAAATTTGCCAGACTTTAGCTGTCGAAACCATCGCTTCAGCACCCGAAGAGCCATCGGTGGCGACTCGGTAACGTTTGAAGCGGTAAAAAGGCGGTTAAAACTGAAACTTGGGCTTGTAACAAGTCGGGATTCTGCCAAAATGTGCGGTTTCACTGATAAAGAAATGGTGGACGGTTTGCGCCATCATATTGGCTGAGTTCCGCCGGATTGCAGCCCGCTTGCAAGGCTTTCCCCTTTTATGTGGGTTTGTGTTGCACGAACATATTTTGCTTTGAATCCAAATTTGTATGACAGGTTATTAAAGTGGCAGACACACTTAACGTAGAAAAACGAGAAGAGACCGGATCGCTTAGAATGAAGCGTCTGCGTCAAACGGGAAAGATCCCTGCCGTTTTATACGGACACGGCAAAAGCACTGAGATGCTTTGCGTTCTCGAAAAAGAGCTAACAAAGGCAATTGACCACGGAAGCCACGTCGTTGAACTCCAAGGAGCAGCGAGCGAGAGTGCACTCATCAAAGCAGTCCAGTGGGACGCTTTTGGGATTAAAATTGTGCACTTGGATCTGACCCGAGTCGACGCGAAAGAAGCTGTCGAAGTTACGCTTCCGATTGAGCTTCGCGGAGACGCTACCGGGACTCACCACGGTGGAACGGTTAACTTTCTACAGCACCAAGTCACGATCATGTGTCCTGCGAACGTAGTACCCGAAAAAATTGAACTTAGAATCGCTGACCTGGACGTCGATCAAGTGATCGACGCGAGCCAACTGGTTCTGCCAGAGGGCGCCAGTCTTGCCGAAGCCGGAACAACTCCGATTGTTTCATGCACCCGTGTTGCCGAAGAAGATGGAGACGCGGCTGGTGAAACGAATGAATCCTAGGAATTGAAGGCAGTTACGATGAAAATCGTCGTTGGACTGGGAAACCCCGGTAGAGAATACGACGGAACGCGGCACAATGTCGGGTTTGAAGTGTTGGCGTTGATCGCACAGCGATTTAATGCCGGGCGACCCAGGGCCAAATTTAAGGCAGAAGTCGCCGAAGTAAGTATAAAAAACCAGAAAACGGTACTGCTCAGTCCGCTCACTTTTATGAATCTAAGTGGGCAAAGCGTCAGGGCGGCACTCGATTTCTACAAGTTACCGCTGAATGATGTGTTAGTAGTTTGTGATGACATCAATTTGGATGTTGCGAGGCTGAGATTTCGGCCAAGTGGATCCGCCGGAGGTCAAAACGGATTAAAAAACATTATCCAGCAGTTGGGAAGCCAAGATTTTGGAAGACTGCGGGTGGGAGTTGGAAAGACGCCACCTCATTGGAATGCATCGGATTTTGTTTTAGGCAAATTCGGAGCCGAAGAGCGGTCGGAAATGGATCTCGGGATTTCTCGGGCTGCCAATGCTGTTGAGGCTTGGATAGAGCACGGGATTGAAATGGCAATGAATCAGTTCAACGCCAACCCAACGCAACAGAAGAAGAAAAAGAAGTCGGAAACGAACAAGCGGGTGGTCGACCTGCCTGATCAAATCCGAGAATGACACAACAGACCCAATAAACCATTAAAAACGAGACTTATAAGGAAATTCGAACGTGGCTGAGAATGTTTACGAATGCATGTTCATCTTTAATGCCAACGCATATGCGAGAAACCCTGCGGGAACGGCGACAGCGGTTGACGAATTAGTCACCTCAAACGGTGGCGAAATCCTTGCGAGTCGCCTTTGGAATGAACAGAAATTGGCCTATCCAATCAAAGGGCACCGCAAAGGTGCTTACTGGCTGAGCTATTTCCGAATTGACAGCTCACAACTAGTCAAATTTAACCGGGCCTGCCAGTTGAATGACTCGATTTTGCGGCACCTCGCTATCAAGCTTGATCCAAGATTGGTCGAGCCGATGGTGGCAGTAGCAAAAGGTGAGACACCCGCCGCAGAAGCACCGGCGGAAACTAGCACCGACGCAAAAGCTGAAACTGTTGCTGCGGAATAAAACTGAAAACCGATTGATTTTCACGCCAGTTTGACCAACCGTGTCATTACCGGCTTCGAAGATACAACTAATGATTTTTGTTTAGCGGATTCAACGGACTGTAAAACCGCCAAAAAAATGAAGCTGACGACCGTCAGTGGATGGCTCTCAAAATTTTGGAGATTACCATGGCTAGTTACAATCGCGTTGTAATCGTTGGAAACTTAACTCGAGACGTTGAACTGAGGTACACGCCTTCAGGAACTGCAGTGACCGACATCGCTCTGGCAGTGAATGACCGGGTCAAGAAAAATGACCAATGGGTGGATGAAGTAAATTTTTTCGATGTGACTTTATGGGGGCGTACCGCCGAAGTGGCGGGGGAATACCTTTCTAAAGGATCCTCAGTTTTAATCGAAGGAAAGCTGAAACAAGATCGCTGGGAGCAAGAAGGCAAAACTCGATCAAAAGTAAAAATCGTAGGCGAAAAAATGCAGATGTTGAGCAGTCGCAACAGCGGAGGATCAGGTGGCCAACCTTCAGGCCCACACACCTCTAACGAAGCGACGCCTCAACCTGCACAAAATGCACCTCAACCAAGTGCACCGCCAAACGACGAAGTACCATTTTAATTTTTAAAACGACAATTCAATTCCAAAGATCAGTCGTTAAGACTTTGCAAACGGATTTAGAAACAAATAAACCGAGACAGTAATAAGAGACACTTCGATGCCATCATCTAAAACAAAAAAAATCAAACGCAACAATCCACAGTACTCACGACTCCCACGCGGAGAAAGTGGTGGAATTGAGCTCCTCTTGATTCAGTCGGTTGATCACCTTGGGAAACAGGGAGAAGTGGTTGAAGTCAAAGCTGGCTTTGCCAACAACTACCTTCTTCCACAGGGTCTTGCGACCGTCGCGAGCGACCACCACAAGCGAATGGTCGACAAACACAAAGTCAAGCTACAAGAAATTGAAGCATCTCGCCTCAAGGATCTTAAAGATCTCGCAAAGCACATTGGCAAGCAAAGCGTCACCATCGAAGCGAATGCAAACGAAGAAGGCCATCTCTATGGTAGCGTTGGTGCCGCCGAGATCGTTGCCGCATTGAAGCAGAACGAAATCGCCCTGACGATGGATCAGATTCGCCTAGAAGGCGTTCTCAAGGAACTTGGCCTGTACACCGTCAAAGTGCATCTTCATCAGGAAATCGAAACCGAGCTCAAAGTTTGGGTCGTCCCTACAGTCGACGAAGTAGCCTAATTTGAGCAGCTTGCTGGAACCTTAGGTTACCGACAAGTTTTCCAAAATATATCTAAGCCTCGGCAGGTGTTTTTTACCCGCCGAGGCTTTTTTATTTGCTCCAAAATATCTCTTAACTCATCCGTGAGCTGATACTTTTGGCTTCAATTTTTTCAGACGTCATTCTCCGGCCGCAAAAATCTCGAGAAGTGGTTGTTATCGACTGAGACGCACTTAAGATGGAGATTGGTCACCGGTCGATCACAAGGAACAATGGAATGGCAGAAAAATTCGACACCTCACCTGGCAACAAACGCCGAAAATTTGTGAAACACGAGCCGAGTGCGGAACTTCTGACCCGGCAACCACCTTACAACCTCGAAGCTGAAGTCGGCGTACTCGGAAGCATCATGCTGATGCCCGAGACCTGTGACGAAATTGTTAATATCCTTCGTGAGGTAGACTTTTACGATGAAGCCCATCGAATCCTGTTTTCACACATCATGGAGATGCATAATGGTGGGAAAAAGATCGATCCGCTGCTGCTTCGCGAACGCCTCGTCGCTGGCGGCGAAATAGAATCCATCGGCGGCGCTGGACGATTAGCCGAAATTTTCACGTCGGTTCCCAATGCAGCTCACGTCACCTATTACGCGAATATCGTCCGGAGCAAAGCGACTTCGAGACAGCTGATAAACACTTGCTCTGAGTTGCTAAACGAAGCTTACCTCCCTGAGGGTGATCCAGACATTCTTCTCAACGACGCCGAACAAAAAGTGTTCGCGATCCGCGAGAGTCGGCAATCCAACAACCTTGCCTCGATCGATGAAATCCTTTCTGACGCCATGGATCGAATGGAAGCGAGAATGGCAGGAAAAGGGCAGGAGGGTACGGTAGAAACGGGCTTCACGGACCTGGATCAAATGACAGGTGGTTTACACGCATCGGAATTGGTGATTTTGGCTGCTCGTCCGAGTATGGGTAAAACCGCTTTCGCCATGAACATTGCTGAAAATGTGGTGATGAAATCGAGAAAGCCTGTTTTGTTTATCAGTTTGGAAATGGCTTCTATCGAATTAATTGAACGGATGCTTTGCTCTGTTGCAAAAGTGAATGGTCACCAACTACGCGGTGGCACACTCAGTTCCGACAACCGAAAAAAGGTTGTCAAAGCAGTCGGCGAACTAAATCAAGTGCCACTTTTCATCGATGACTCGCCAACGCGGAATGTGTCGGAAATCGCCGGTGCAGCACGAAGAATCAAACGCAAGGAAAACGAACTTGGCCTCGTTGTGATCGATTATCTGCAATTGATTCAGCCAGACAATCCGAATGATGCGAGACAGGAGCAAGTTGCAAAAATCGCGAGACGTCTTAAAGGCCTTGCCCGTGAATTAAAGACGCCGATTCTGTGCTTGTCCCAGCTAAACCGGCAAGCCGAAGATTCTCGCGATCATCGCCCTAAGCTTAGCCACCTGCGTGAATCAGGAGCGATTGAGCAGGATGCTGACGTGGTCATGTTTGTTCACCGCGAGAGCTACTTCCAAAAAGGGCAACCGGAAGAAGAAGTTAATCAAAACGACGCGTTGATCATTATTGAAAAACAACGAAATGGTCCAACCGGTGATGTCGAGCTTCACTGGGAGCGAGACTTCACTCGGTTCTCGAATCGAGCCCCGGAGCGTTACAGCGAATTTGACGACTTCCCCGGATAGAATTAGGCGTAAAGAAATCAAGCTCTTTGGTTTTCACCGCACCAGTCTAACGCCGGCGGCGACGGACAAGCATGGCGAATGCACCAAGTCCAAGAAGAACGGCACTTGAGGGTTCCGGGACACTGTGGATGTGCCAAGAAAAACCAAAGTCAGTCGCAGAATTACCAGAAATCCGGAAAGTATAATCTCCTCCGTCGAGTCCCTCAAAAAAGATATGCTCGTTGTTGTAAGCAGTTCCATTACTGGCGTCGAGGAGCGAACCTAAGAACGAACCGGAGGAATCAAATAATTCAAGATTCAGATCCGCGAGATTCCTTTCCGCTTCAAACGCTGCACTTGAATCCACATCAACGATGTCAATATTCCAACTCAAGACTGCTGATAAACTTGCGTTACCACCTGACGAAATTGAAAAGTCGTAGAAGAGATCTTTGCTTCCATCAAAATCTCCATAGTCCCAACCGCGGTCATTTATATTTGTGGTGGGGTCTGTGGTCGATCCTTCGAACTGACCGCCTTCAAAAATGTGATAACTGTTGAGGATATTTAACTCACCAAAACCAAACACTTCGTCCATCGGCCGTGTCGAGGTTCGATCCCATGAAGCGAATTCATCTTTGGTCGCTCCCGCAAAAAGTGTCGATCGGATTACCTCGTTTTGGACAAAGTCGGTTCCTGCACCGGCCTGTTTTAACAAAGCCGCAGCGCTGCCCACCACTGGCGTTGAGAAGCTAGTCGCGCCAGCCGACGGCACGACGATTGAGGTTGCGAACCGCGGCGCACCATAAACAGAAGTTAAGCTTTGGGAATGACCACCGTCTGAACGCCCCACAGCGATGGCGTTATAGCTAGGGGTTAACACTTGTGGGGTTGCAGTCGTCGAACCGTTGTTCGCGCCAACTACCATTAAAGTATTGTCGCGATTGATGACAAAATCGAATCGCTCGAGAATATCCTCAGCTTGGGCCGTCGTCAGACCGTTGCCAACGTAGCTGTGATTACCGATGTCGAACGCAGGCGTCGAGTTCAGATCGTTTCCGCTAAACGCGTTTAGCCAATTAAAGATGTAATCGTTCGCATCGTATCCCGTAATGTTACTAATGCCACCGGTCATGCTTGACGAATTACCGTAATAATTATTTGCGACCAGAGTCCCATGGTTGTTGGCACCGAACGCCCCCGATCCCTCGGTGAACGTCTTCCCGGAAAATTCTGCAGCGGTGACATCCGGCATGTAATTTCCGGCGGTATCAGGAGCTTCAGCCTGCATTACATTGAGTCCCGATCCATCTTCAAGGCTCCCGCCTTTTTCAGAAACCAAGTCGTTGAAACCAATCTTAGATTTCCAAGTCTGGCCAAAAGTCAGCGTGGAGGGCAACCAAAGCATTGCGAAAATAATAACAACTGATCGACAATTCATGTTTCCTGACTCCGCAATTCTTATTCGCTTATTAAAGCTCTCATCGAAGGGCTACACCTAAGTATAATTACTGGACGCATCGAATTATAGAATATGGATCATTTACTGATATTTTAACCATAAATTACTCTTCCCCCTTATCAAATCGTCGCGTCTAACGGCGGTCGTTGGTAAGCAATCAACTCAACCCGTGGTTTGCTACAATTGCACTCGGGTTTCCCTTGCTCAATAATGCCTAAGCTGTGGAAACAAGACAAATTAAATCCAGCACCCCTGACTCCCCCACTCGATTACGTTTTGATGACTGTGACCTTAATTCGATGAAAGATACTGGTATTGTTATTCTTGACGAGGTTGAAGACTGTCCTTACCTCGACGGTGAATCAGCTCGCATGCCCCTGCGTATGCCGTTTACAAAATTGAGCCCTGAGGAAATTGACAAACTTCTTTACGACGGCAATCGACGCACCGGGGAATTTATCTACCAAACTCAATGCGCGAGTTGCCAAGCATGTGAACCGATCCGAATCGAATCCCATGAATACAAATTCAGTAAAAATCAACGGCGTCAATTAAATCGAGGAGACAAAAAATTCACTCAACAGTTTGGTCCGCTTAGCTGCGACGATTCAAGACTCAATCTTTTTAATAAGCATCGCAAATTGCGAGGGCTGGCCAAGAACGATTTGGACATCGACGCCGAAGAGTATATTTGGGGATTCGTGCGGAGTTGTTTTGAGTCATTTGAAATCACTTATTGGCTTGAAGATCGATTGGTTTGTCTCGCAGTCTGCGACCTTGGCAAAACTTCTCTATCAGCCGTTTACACATTCTTTGACACGGACTTTCAAGCGGATGGATTAGGGACCTACTCAATTCTCAAACAAATTGAACTTTGCCAACGTCGCTCGATCGATCATCTTTATCTTGGCTATTACATCGCCGACTCACCTCATATGAATTACAAATCGCGATTCCTACCCAATCAACGGCTGATCGACGGTCGCTGGACGTCCTTTCGCTCGAAATAAAGGCGATGCGGAATTTCCAGTATTCCACGATAATTGTTAGACTCAACCTATAGATATTCCCTCCTTTCTCTGCGGAACAATTTAATGGATCGAAGAAAATTTATTCAGGCAGGATCAGCCGCAGTTGCCCTTTCAGGTGCACAGGCCTTTCCTCAATCTCAGGCCGACCCCAAACAGAAACGGCGAGTTTGCCTTATCGGTTGCGGGTGGTACGGTAAAATTGATCTCTTCCGGTTGCTTCAAGTAGAAGACGTTGAAGTCGTTTCTTTATGTGACGTCGATTCCAAAATGCTCGAAGAAGCAGCCGACAGAGTCGCCGCTCGGCAAGCCTCAGGAAAACGACCTCAAACCTACGAAGATTTTCGTAAAATGTTGTCGGAAGTGGACGTCGATATCGCGCTAATTGCGACCCCGGATCATTGGCACGCGCTTCCTATGATTGCTGCCTGCCAAAAAGGAATCGACGTTTACGTGCAAAAACCAATCGGCATCGATGTCAGCGAATGCGAATCGATGCTTGCCGCTGCCAGGAAATACGACCGAGTGGTCCAGGTTGGAATGCAAAGACGGAGTACGCCCCACCTGATAGAAGCCAAGAGACAAATCGTAGATACGGGGCTTCTGGGCGATGTTGGACTGGCAGAGGTCTATTGTTATTACCACATGAGAGCTAAAACCAACCCGCCTGACCTCCCAGCACCTCCTCACTTAAACTATGATTTTTGGACGGGACCGGCGCCGATGCGACCTTACAATGATCTAGTCCACCCACGCCGATGGAGAGCTTTCATGGAATACAGCAACGGGATTGTTGGCGATATGTGCGTGCATATGCTTGATACCGTTCGCTGGATGCTGGAACTTGGCTGGCCCACTCGAGTCGCCTCAACCGGTGGCATCTTCGTAGAAACTGACAGCAAGGCCAACACGACAGATACACAATCGGCAGCGTTTGACTTTGATGACCTTCGCGTACAATGGCAACACCGAAGTTATGGGCACCCCGCCGACCCTGAATACCCATGGGGCGCAACGCTGTACGGCTCAAAAGGAACGCTCAGACTAAGCGTTCATAAATGGGAATTTAAGCCAATAAAAAAACGAGAGAAAACTATTTCCCAAGATGCGGTGTACGAACTAGAGCAATATCCTGAAGATAAAATTGAGAAAGATCTTGAAAGACATGTTGCTCCTGCAGTTCGCGGCCATATGAAAAATTTCCTTCATTGCGTAGACACCCGAGAACGTCCCGTGTCCGACATTGAAGAAGGGCATATCTCCGCAACCAGTTGCATCCTTGCGAATATTGCAATGAAGCTAGGCCGAACGCTTCACTGGGATCCCGATACGAATCGGGTACTAAATGACGATGAGGCAAATCAATTACTGACGCGAGACTACCGAAAGCCTTGGATCCACCCAGATCCATCAAAGGTTTAGGCAAAATTTAAATTGGAATTACAGGAATTCGATGTCCCAAACAAATATCAGTCGACGAAAATTCGCAGCTGCAACTTCCCTTGGTTTAGTCACCGCGTGTACGCAGCGGTCGTTCGCTAATCAGCATGCCCCATCACAAACAGCTGACAAAGATGGTCCGCGTGAGGCGATTTTCGAACGCGATTATGACGCGCCCAGTTTCAAACCAAGCTGGAAGAAGCCGCAAGTAAATCGCACGATGGCACAGGATTTCGTGATTTACGCCCATTCGGATCTGCCGATGGTTAAAAAGTTACTGTCCCGAGAACCGGGCCTGTTAAACGCGACTCTTGACTGGGGTGGAGGCGACTGGGAAACCGCACTTGGCGGTGCGTCACACATGGGACGGCGCGACATAGTCGCATATTTATTGGAGCAAGGTGGACGCCCAGATATATTTTGTTTCACCATGCTCGGAATGCTTGCGCCAGTTCAGTCGATGCTGAAATTTCAACCTTCCCTCATTGACGCCAAAGGCCCCCATGGGTTCAGCCTTCACTTTCACGCCCAAGTCGGACAGGAAAACTCCAAAGACGTTCTTGACTATCTACAGTCAGTGAAAGAAGTCGAATTGCGACCGGTTCCATTTTTAAGGAAAAAGAAAAAGTAGATAGACTGGCAATCTGCAACCACAGGCTGTTAGATTCCCGGCAAGCTGTCTGACATTTTGCCAAATCTTTAGCGGAACCAATGCCGCTTCGGTTCACGATCACTTTTTTTAAAAACGGGCTCGTGATTTGCTCACGGTCAACTCACTTGATTTGAGCAGCACCCGATTCAGTTAATTCAACTCGGCTTCCACTTAGGATGTCATTATGTTGCGTCCGTTTTCCACTGGGCCAAATTACCTCGACTTGATCGATTTTCTTGCAAGTCCCCATGCCAATGTGAATTCGTTTAGAATTTTGAGTCGAAACACCCTCGCCGCAATTTAACTGAAACATTCGTTTCTCATCACCGCAGGTGACTAATAGTCGAGCGCCAAATGGCTCTCGAGAGCTCCACTCTAACGAAGGACTTGCGCTCTCCTGCCCCCCGACCAACGTTACCTCAACAAACGAATTCTCTCGACTTGCTTGAACACCCATTTTATTTTTGGCGATTCGGAATCGTGGGTAATTAGGACTGGTAATACCCAAATCTAACCAACCATCGCGGTCGTAATCCAACAGAGCAAATCCGCGACCATCCTCCCGAAAGTCGATACCAGAAACCAATGAGAGATCCTTGTAATTTCCGTCTTCCCTCATGAACAGGCGATTTCGCTCGCCGCCACTTAACGCATTGCTTCGAAAAACTGCTCCTGGCTTGGGATCGTCGGCCAGTGGAAAAGTCATCATTTCCATTCCTTCTTCTGGCCCCCACTGTTCGAGGTTGGAAAATTCATCGTCAACATCTGGAGCGAAACGCACGGCCGTGCGCCACAGGCAACTTCACAAATCTTTATCGTTAGCAACTTCTTTGGGTGGCGTATAAAATCCGCTCGCTACATAAATATCTAATTCACCGTCGTTGTTAAAATCAGCGAACTGCCCACCGTACGACCAACCAACACTCGAAACATGCTGTTGATCTTTTCCAGAGCCTGCAACCTGACTTAATTTCCCATTGTCGTTGACGTACAAAAAGTTTCCGTGTGCAGAAACGCGCAACCGCTCATTCACATCATCCAGTTGATTGACGATTCGCAATCCAGCCTTGGAATACATATTTGAAACATAAAGGTCGAGATCGCCATCGTTATCGAAATCACCCCAGGAAGCGCCCATTGCAAACCCCATTACTGAATTGCCTGCAACTTCCTTAGTCACGTCGGTAAATTTAGGCTTAAAGGACCCTCGTTCTGTCTCGTTGCGGAGAAAAACATCTGGAGAAAAATCATTACAAACATATACGTCAAGATCCCCATCCTGATCGAGATCGGTCCAAACCGATTGATAGGAATCGCGATACTGTTTCAATGAGTCCCCGATTTTCGCCCATTCAAACGAATTGCCCCGGTTCATCAAAAGAATATTGGGGGGACCACCTCGATCGACGTAAGTGTGCGCTCGCTCAATCTTTAGTCTAGTCTTCAAGCGTTCATCGACCCGAGTCGTTTGCTCAAACCAATCCTTCAACTCACCTTGCCCATAGGCATAGGTGCTTAAATAGAGGTCAAGTAATCCATCGCGATTGACATCAACAACAGAGGCTGCCAGCACAAAACGAGTCTCCGCAAGTACTTCGTTGATTTTTGCATGTGGCTGGAAGGTTCCGTCTTGGTTTACAAAAAACAGACTCGGCCCCATGGAGCGGCCAACGAACGCATCGGAATCACCGTCATTATCAAAGTCAAAGAAACAGGTGCAATTGGCCAACTCATTCACCAAAAGCCCACTCTCCTGAGTCACATCTTCAAAAGTTCCGTCCCCTTTGTTTTGCAACAATTGGGCTGGAGACCAACGATCTGTGACAAACAAATCATCAAATCCATCGTTATTAAGATCGAGAACACTGACCGAAGGGTACTGAAACGCCGACTCCCAATCATCAAAACTTTTATACTCATTTCGAGCATGTTTAAAAGAATTAGTTACGCTGACTTCACCAGTGAACTTCAAAATCATTTCCTGATGCGAAGACTTTTGAACTTGTGTTCGCGTCACCTCATCTGGAATCGCAATTTTGGTTACGTTTTCGAAAAGCGGCTGCGATACTTCAACTAACTTCAACTGAGTCTGACGCCAACCGACCAATTCCCAACTATCATCATCGCGGGATTGCCAAGTCAAGGTTTGATAGCCCTTTACTCCGACCAAGTACCCATCGGGCTCTCGCATTTTTCCTTCGAGCTTCGTCTCCATTTCGAACCGGTCTCTTCCTCCGACGAAAGCTCCTTTAAGGACACCAATTTGCCCATCTTCGAATTGGCCGTTGGAAAGTAGCGGTATCAGTAACTCACTCCAACCAATTGACTTTTCTGAATCGTCGATTGGCCATTCTGAAATAACCGCCGCCTTCTGGCTCGTTTGTGTCCTTTTCGTTCGACTATTTTTGTCAAAGTCAAAAACTCCAAGCCCGACATGCGTAATTTGATCTCGAATAAATCCAGAAACATCAATTTCTGAATCACTTAAAGATCTCGCAATGGTTTTCATTTGCGGGGAAAGTGCCTGCAAGAGATTTTCAGAATCGGCGATCCCTTTAATCTTTACCTGCTGTGGTGAGAGAGCATCGTCCGCAGAGTCCGATATTGTTGGTGAACTCTTCGGGATTTCCACCACTTCGTCTTTTTTGCATCCACCGATGACAGCTACTAAAAAGCCGAGCGTCATTAAGATTGCCCCCGTTCGCTTCGGGGTAAAACACGAGGCTCGACGGGTGTTAAGTTGGTTCATAACCATGATCTGTTTACCTGCACTGCAAAAAGCTAATCAAGACAAAGTCGGTCACTCAGTTCGCTCCAAAATCTTAATCTGGCTCCCCGTTGGGATATCTAAACGTACCGACTTTTTTCCGCTAGGCCAATTAACTTCGATGCGGTCAATAGAATCAATCGACCCCATGCCAACATGGATCTGATTCGAATTCTGACTGGAGAGTCCTTCTCCGCAGGATAGTTCAAATTTCCTAGTTCGTGTTCCTGTCGTTACCAAAACAGACGCTCCAAAGGCGTCCCGGGAGCTCCATTCTGAGGTCGGCTTAGAGGAATCGTGCCCTCCCACCAGCTGAATATCTACAAACCCATTCTTATTCTCTTGTCGATCACCAATTTGGTTTCGAGCAACCCGAAACCGTGGATTATTTGGACTTACGACTACCACATCAAGAAATCCATCTCGATCGTAATCGAATAATGCAAAACCGCGACCATCCTCACGGAAATCAATGCCCGACACCAAGGTCATGTCATCGAAATTTCCGTCTCGTTGCATGAAAAGGCGATTTCGTTCACCGCCACTAAAAGGAGCACTTCGAAACGGCGGCCCCCCGCCATCCACAGCTTCTTCGCGTTCAAACAATCTAATATCGAAATGGTTTAATCCGCCTCCCCACTCTTCAGAAAACACAAAATCTTTATCTCGACTTGGATCCGTGCGCACGACCGAGCGCCAGAGGCAACTTCACCAATCTCCTTCTTTTCGAACCTCCGGAGGAGGCGTATAGAACCCACTAGGCACATACAGATCAAGATTTCCATCATTATCAAAATCACAAAATTGCCCGCCAAACGACCAACCTACTTGAGCGACTTTTTGAAAGCCCTTTGCATTACCGGCAACCTGCTTAAATTTCCCATCACCAATGTTTTGATATAAAAAATTCCCACGTGCCGAGACTTTCACTCGCTCATCAACATTGTCAAATTGTTCGACGATCCGGTTCCCCGCTTTTGAGTACATATTTGAAACGTACAAGTCCTGCAGGCCATCGTTGTTATAATCACCCCAACTTGCTCCCATCCCAAAGCCCATCGTCCCTCCCGGAACCAATTCCTCGGAAACATCCGTAAACTGGAGCTTGAAGGATCCGCGTTGGGTATCGTTACGAAGAAAACGGTCCGGTGAAAAATCATTGCATAGATAAATATCTTGATCACCATCCGAATCAAAGTCTGACCAAACAGTTTGATAGGAGTTACGCCATTGAGCCAGTTCGTCGCCTACTTCGGCGCGAGTCAGTTTTCCATTTTGATTCAAAAGTACAATATTTGGCGCTCCCGCTCGATCTAGGAAAAAATGAGAACGCTCAACCTTCATTCGCATTTTGACCTGGTCTTTGACCCGTACGGAATCACCAATCCACTGAGCGGCATCCCCCGTCCCCAAACCGTAGGTGCTCAGATAAACATCCAGGCATCCGTCTCCATTAATGTCGACAACAGAACCGGAAACTACAAATTTCACAAACGCGTACTCTTCCGTCAGTGATTCGTCTAGCTTGAATTTGCCTTGATCATTCTCGAAGTACTGGCTTGGTTCGAGCGTTCCACCAACAAACACATCTGAATCGCCATCATTATCGAAATCAGCAAACAACGAACAACAAGCCAATTTCTTAACATCGAGACCAGCACTAGCCGTCACATCCTCGAAAGTTCCATCTCCTAGATTTCTCAACAATTGTCCCGACTGCCAACGGTCTGTCACGAACAAATCATCAAGACCGTCTTGATCGATGTCGACTACACTTACCCCTGGATACTGGTAGGCCGACTCCCAATCATTGAAATGTTTGTACTTGTACTGGGTGTCCTTAAATTGACGACTGTCGATTTGAGAGTTGGCCAGAATCAGATCGACGTGCGATGAACTTTGGACTTTCCTGAGTGCTTCGGGGTCGGGAATAAGACGCGTCGTCACTTCTTCAAACAAGACGTCTCGAGATCCGATCAGTTTTAGTTTGGTCTGATTCCATTGGCTAATTTTCCACTCTCCGCGGTCATCCTTACTCCAGCGAAACGTTTGGTAACCAGTCACCCCCACAACCAGATCATTGCCCATTAAAAAACGACCCTCGATTTTAGTATCCGTTTCGTAGTCGTCTCCAACAAACCGAGTCGAGAGTGTGCCAATCTGGCAATCTTTGAGTGTAGCTTTGGCCCTCAGTGGTTGCCAAATTTCTGCTGCGGCAACCATTTTTGATTTCGACTTTGCGGTCAAAGGCCAATTGCAATACTTTCCCAAATCGGCATCTTCAATCGCAAGTGCCGCTCGAAAATCAAAACGATCAATTCCTGAATATTCCACGGCCTCGGTAAAGAGGGTTGGGCTGGGCAAGTCAGGATCGGATAACCACTTTGGAATCAGGCTCATTGATCCCGCAAGCGATTGGAGAAGTTCCTCTGACTCATTGATCGATTCAATTTTCTTGTCGACCTCAGAAAGGGATTCTTCGACTAGATCGCCGTTGTTTTCGACATTATCTATCTCGCTTGGACTTTCAGGTTGGCCGCAACCCAACACGATGAGGAACAAACCTAAATAAAATAATCTCGCCGAAAGTCGCATGTCTTTAAAAACCTTTTGAGTACAGAGCAAGCTTATTGTACTCTGTTTTTAATAGAACGGTCAGATACTTTTACTTAGCTTCGTGCCGAGCTTATACAAATTTAAAAATGCCCTCCCAAATGCATAAAAATCAACGCCCGATAAAGCCTAGGGGTATACCTTTTCTATACGTTTAAATCCGAAGACGGGTCGTTAAGATTCGGTTTGATGTTTAAACTTTTGTTGTTTAGACCTTTGGTGTTTAAACTGAATCGATGACGTTCAGAAAAATGCCCTTTAATCACGGGCCTTGTTTTTTGTAAATTTAACCACAGAGTCGTTCTCGTGAAGGCATTAGTAACCGGAGCCAACGGATTCTTGGGGTTTTGCCTAGTCCAGCAATTGCTCGAGCACGGGTACGAAGTTACCGCGATGATTCGGAAACCACACGCGCCGTTCGCGTCAATGAAAGTCTCCACCGTGATCGGCGACATCCGAAGTTTTGATCGCGTTTTTGAAGCATGCACTGACCAAGATCTCGTCTTCCATACCGCCGCCATCTCCGGAATCTGGGGGCCGTGGAAACAATTCCACGGCACCAACACCATTGGGACTCGCAATGTTGTCGAGGCTTGCCTCCAACATCAAATCAAGAGGCTTATCTATACCAGTTCCCCCAGTGTGACATTCGATGGTCACCACCAGAATAACACGGACGAATCCGCACCCTATGCCAAAGATTGGCTATGTCATTACCCCCATTCCAAAGCGTTAGCTGAAAAGTATGTTCTCGATGCCAACGACGAGCTGGAGTTAATGACTTGCGCCCTTCGCCCCCATTTGATCTGGGGGCCCGGTGACCACCATCTGATTCCTCGTTTAATCCAGCGTGCAAAATCAAATCAACTTCGACGCGTCGGGGATGGCACCAATCGGATCGACACAATCTTTGTCGAGAATGCGGCCACTGCACACATTCAAGCCGCAGAGGCATTGGTGGCAGGGTCTCCCGTCTGCGGTAGTGCTTATTTTCTTTCTCAGGACGAGCCCGTCAATTGCTGGGACTGGATCAATGAAATTTTAGCTTTAGTTGATCTCCCTCGCGTTCGCCGCTCGATATCCTACCCGTGGGCTAAACGGCTTGGACACACCCTTGAGACGATTCATCATCTTTTCAATATCGAAGCAGAGCCGCGAATGACTCGGTTCCTCGCCGCCCAGCTTGCCAAGAACCATTATTTCGACATCAGTCGTGCCAAGCAGGATTTTAATTACAAGCCACTTGTTTCTAATGACGAAGGAATGAGACGACTTCAAGAGGCGCTCCAATCTGAGAGCCATTAATCCAGATCGTTACTGTCCACTAAGCGCCTAAATCACCAGTTTTAGGCGATCTCGAGAGCGGAAATCGTTCGTTTTCAAATCTGAGATCAATTGTGACTAAATTTTTCTCAATTCGGTCATGATGCATGCATTGAAAAAATCAGTCCTCAATTTCCGTCGAGTGTCAGCGTAACGTAATTTTCCGGTTAATCTGCCCTCCAAATGCGATCCAACCCTTTGTAATTATCTGGCGAAATCGTAAATTGTTATCTGAACAAACTAAGAAACTAAGGACACACATGATTTCGTTTCCCAAACCCGACGATCTCCCCGATTCCCAGCGAATCGTGATAACCGGAATTGGCTTGACGTCCCCCAACGGTAACACCTTGGGTGATTTTCGCGAATCACTGCTCACTGGCAAAAGTGGCGTGCAGGATTATGAGATTCGCTATTTTGGGAAAACGATTGCTGGAATTTGTGACTTTGACGTTCGGCGACACCAGACGCGGAAAGATGCTCGTCGGGGCACCAGAGCCGGTAGCGTCGGCTGCTATTGTGCCAATGAGGCAATTCTTGACTCTGGCATCGATTGGGAGAATACGGACTCATCTCGTGTTGGAATCTACATCGGTGTTACTGAGCATGGAAACGTTGAGACGGAAAGCGAAATCCACGAAATTCGCGGATTCGACTACGACACCAAAGTTTGGTCACACCATCACAACCCAAGAACCGTTGCCAATAACCCAGCAGGTGAAATCGCTCTGAACTTGTCGATCACCGGCCCCCATTACACCATCGGCGCTGCCTGTGCTGCCGGTAATGCCGGACTGATTCAAGGCCTCCAGATGCTACGGCTCAAAGAGTGCGATCTCGCACTCGCCGGAGGCGTTTCGGAAAGCATACACACGTTCGGAATCTTTGCTGGATTTGCCAGCCAAGGCGCACTCGCTTCCCACCAGGACCCTACCAAAGCATCTCGGCCTTTCGACAAAAACCGAAATGGAATCGTCGTCTCCGAGGGAGGATGTATTTACACCCTCGAGAGGCTCGAGGACGCAAAGGCGCGAAGTGCGAGAATTTACGGTGAGATTGTCGGATACGCAATTAACACGGACGCAACCGATTTCGTTCTTCCTAATCCCGAGCGACAAGCCCAGTGCATCAACATGGCACTTAACCGAGCTTGCCTCAATGCAGAAGACATTGATATCGTCAGTACCCACGCGACGGGTACCGGAATGGGGGACGCTCTGGAATGTGACGCAATTCGTCGCGTTTTTGGGAAATCGACCAAAACCCATATAAATAATGCAAAAAGCTTTATCGGGCATACGATGGGAGCAGCCGGCGCGTTAGAATTAGCGGGCAACCTTGTGGCGTTCGAAGACAAAGTAGTTCACCCGACGATCAATCTTGATGATTTAGATCCCGAGTGTGAACTTCCTGGTCTTGTCAAAAACGAGCCTCGCGAAATCGAGACAATTGATTATATTTTGAACAACTCGTTTGGCATGCTGGGAATCAACTCGGCAACCGTCATTCGAAAAATGTAACAAATCTAATTCCTGTAATTCTTAGCTGGATTAGAATTTGAATCAGACTGAGTAGATCACGACTCATGACGCTTTTAAACAAAGCTGTCAAGAAAATGGAGAATACGAGTGGCACCTGAAGAAATTAGAAACGTAATTATCGATATTCTGACTGATATTGCTCCCGATGAGGATCTCACGTCACTCAAAGATGACATTGATTTTCGAGAGCAACTAGAACTCGACAGCATGGATTTCCTTGATATCGTGATGGAATTACGAAAAAGATATAGTGTAAACGTGCCGGAAGAAGATTATCCACAACTCGCGTCGATGGCCAGCACGGTGTCTTACCTGACCCCCAAAATGGTCGACTGCGTCGCTTCCTAAGACGTTTGGATAATCGGTTTCTCAAACAAAATTTGATTTTCGGTGGGCTCCGCGCAAAACGACGGAGCCTCATTTTTTTGGACGATCGTCGATGTACGACACCATAATTATCGGCGCAGGAATGTCGGGGCTAGCCGCCGGAATTCGCCTTGCGCATTACGACCAGAAGGTCTGTATTCTTGAACGCCACTACACTATTGGCGGGCTTAATTCATTCTACCGAATGAATGGCCGGGACTACGACGTCGGCCTCCACGCTGTGACGAACTTTACGGCCAAGGGCGCCCGCAAAGGACCACTTGCCAGAATCCTCCGCCAATTGCGGTTCAAATGGGACGACTTCGCCCTTGCTCCACAAAAGGGATCTCGTATTGCTTTTCCAGATACGGAACTGCGATTCGACAACGACATCAATCTGCTCCGTTCAGAGATAAAACAGACGTTCCCCAGCCAGGTTGATAACTTCGAAGCACTCCTTGAAAAGATTTCTGATTACGACGATTTGGATCAAGCCGCATTTGAGTTATCGGGACGCAAGGTCTTGGAAGATACCATTTCTGATCCCCTACTGATTGAAATGATTCTTTGTCCACTAATGTGGTACGGAAATGCCGCCGAGCATGACATGGCCTGGGGCCAGTTTTGCATCATGTTTCGGAGTATATTCATCGAGGGCTTCGCCCGTCCCTACAAAGGCGTGCGGTTGATTCTTAAGAACCTAGTTAAACGTTTTCGCGGGCTTGGCGGCGAACTGAAACTGAGGTCGGGCGTTAAAACCATTCATGTCGATGGAGACCAAGCTGTCTGTGTTGAACTCGATAGTGGAGAACAAATTCAAGGGAAACGGATTCTATCCTCTGCTGGAAATTTAGAAACCTTGCGACTTTGCTCAGATACCAGCGAACCCGATCCACGGAAGGCGGGACAACTGACATTCATTGAGTCGATTTCGATTCTCGATCGCGAACCTGAATCCATCGGCAATTCTGACACAATTGTGTTCTATAACGATTCAGATAAATTCCACTGGGAACGGCCAACCAACGGATTGTGCGACACGCGCACTGGAGTCATTTGCTCTCCCAATAACTACGAGTATTCGGAAGAGGATGGCAAACTAACCGACGGTGTGATCCGTATTACCACGATTGCAGATTTCGATCGATGGAACGCACTTTCTCCAGAAGATTATCAACGAGAAAAATTGCGGTGGTACGACCGCAGCGTCGCCGAAAGCATCAAATACACCCCTGACTTTCGAGCTTTTGTCATCGACACCGATCTGTTTACGCCGACAACCATCAGTCGTTTTACGTGGCATGATAATGGAGCAGTCTATGGGGCGCCGGCCAAAATTCTTGATGGGACGACCCATTTGAAGAACGTCTTCCTTTGTGGAACGGATCAAGGCTTTGTTGGAATCATCGGGGCAATGATGAGTGGTATTTCGATGGCTAACCTCCACTGTTTGCGACCGTGAATTCGCAATCTCTCCGACGCTAATTTGATTGCATGGGAACTACCCGTTTCCATTAGCTCAAATTCTTGCCTAAATGCTCGAGCCCAGACCAGGATAATTTGCTCTCACTGGGAGGTTACGTTTATATTACTAACCTCTGTGCGTTTCTTTATCCACTGGACTATCACGATGAATCTAAAACGAGTGTTGATTGGTTACTTGCCAATCGTATTATTGTTTGTTCTCTCCAATGCTGCCAATAGTGAAGAATTTCGAGTTGCCAATATTTTCACTGACAACATGGTCTTGCAGCGGAATCAAGCATTTTCGATTTGGGGATGGGGAAATCCAGGCTCTCCAGTTTCCGTCCAACTACAGAAACAATCAGCTACAGTCTCACCAGATGAACAAGGTAGGTGGGAAGCAAATTTTAAAGCCATTGATCTGGGAGATCCATTTTCAATCTCCATTTCATCCGCTCAGAACTCAATCGTATTAAAAAATGTTCTCGCTGGAGACGTTTGGATTTGCAGTGGACAATCAAATATGGAATGGGTTGTCCGACAGGCGGGCAACCCTCAACAGGAAATTGCCAAGGGAGACTGGCCACTCATTCGTCACGTTCGTGTCGACCATGTTACAAGCCCTTCTAAACTAGACGACGTCAATAACTCTGGATGGCAAGTCTGCAGCCCGGACACTGTCGGTAATTTCTCAGCCGTTGGTTACTATTTTGCAAGAGAACTGCAACGTGAATTAAACGTGCCGATCGGACTGCTGCACACGTCGTGGGGTGGAACTATCATTGAAACTTGGATCAGCCCAGAGTCACTTAAGAACCACCCTGATTTCAAAGATGCCATCACAAAAATAGAAGCAATCACCCAAAACCCAGAACAACAACAAACGCGGGCTAAAAAATTAGACCAATGGAATCAAGACTTTCGAAAAGCACTTGAAGATAAATCGACGCAATGGAAAGCTCCCGAGATGGATGATTCTGACTGGACTTCCATCAAAGCCCCAGGTAGCTGGGAATCCCAGGGTTACCAACAATTAGATGGAATTGCCTGGTATCGCCGTACGATTACCTTACCCGATTCTTGGGAATCTCAACCGGCATCGATATCACTTGGAAAAATCGATGACATCGATATTACTTTTGTAAACGGGGTCAAAATCGGTTCACTTTCCGATTGGACAAAGGTCAGGAAGTACGAAATCCCGTCCAAGCTACTGAGAGCCGGTGAAAATTCAATCGCAATTCGGGTCACCGACCAGGCAGGTGGTGGTGGAATTATTGGTGACCCCAATGATATGCAAATCGAAAGAGCCGGAGAGCCCGCAATATCCCTTGCAGGGAATTGGAAATTTAAGAAATCGGATCTAACTAAGAAACTCGGCGAACGCCCAGAACAACCATTCAGAGGCCCCAATCATCCAACTTTGCTCAGCAACGCAATGGTGAATCCATTTTTACTTGTAAAAGCCAAAGGGGTAATTTGGTATCAAGGGGAATCCAATGCAGGCAGAGCGTACCAATATCGTTCGTTGATGCCTTTGTTAATCCAGGACTGGCGGAGACGATTTGGTCAGGATTTTTCTTTCTACTGGGTTCAATTGGCGAACTTTACAATGCCCCGTGACACTCCAGGGGACAGCCAATGGGCTGAGTTACGAGAAGCACAAACGATGGCTCTGACGGTTCCTAAGACGGGTCAAGCCGTGATTATCGACATCGGTGAAGCGAGAGACATTCACCCAAAGAACAAACAGGATGTTGGCAAGCGGCTCGCGCTTAATGCTCTCGCAAAAGACTATGGAAGATCGGTTGTCTATTCAGGGCCAATGTTTCAATCTGTTGAATTCTCAGGAGACCAGGCAACCATTCACTTCGATCACGCCGATGGCCTGAATTCCAAGAATGGGCCTCTTAAGCATTTTCAAATCGCCGGGGATGACAAAATCTTTGTTTGGGCGGAGGCCAAATTGGATGGAAACAAAGTCATCGTTTCAAGTGCTTCGATCAAGAACCCCGTTGCCGTCCGATATGCGTGGGCAGATAACCCAGAAGGATGCAATCTTTATAACGGAGCTGGTTTACCAGCATGCCCGTTCCGAACCGACACGTGGAAGGGGGTTACCCAAAATAATTGAGTTTATAAATGGCGCAAACAGCAATGAAAAAACTCAACCGGTACGCCCTGAAATACCACGGAATACGGGGCTCAAATAAAAAAGACGGCTGAGGAAAATCAGCCGTCTTTAAATATTTCTTATCGTCGCAGCTACGATTAAGTACTAAACGAATTTCCACAACCGCAAGTCTTTTTTGCATTTGGATTATGGAATTGGAATCCTCGTTGCTCGATTCCTTCGTAGTAATCGACAACAGTGCCATCTAGAAATAGATCGCTCTTTTTATCAACAACGACGGCAACGCCATGTTGCTCAGTCATGTTGTCTTTGGTTTCGTCAAAATCAGATGCAATGTTCAGGCCATAATTGAATCCTGAGCACCCACCTCCAGAGACCGAAATACGAAGAACTGCATTTTCGTCGTACTCACCCTCTTGAATGAACCGCTGAATTTCTTTGGCGGCTGTTTCAGTTACCGTAACACTCATTCGAACTATCTCTCCAAGGCTAATTGAATTACATCTCGCGGACGCATTATGACTCTATTCGTCATTTTTTGTAATCGGGGTTTATTTGTCCAGCGGTTTTATCTTAAACCGTTTCAGCTTCCCCCAAACAGTCATATTTCTAGTTATAACCGTGTTTTTCCGCAAATAAACTCCCAATTCCCGATTCACGACACTTTCGGGGGACCAATTTCAAAACTGGACAAATCAAAACAGCTAGTAAATCTGGGGCAGCTATGAACGTTTTACGCAGCGTATTCACTGTTAGTTCACCCGAACAGGCTCTCTAAACAGATCTTTGACCACGTTTCATAGGAATCGAGGTCTGCCATCAATTCAGACACTGGCAAGAAACCTGCATCGGAAATCTCAGCTTCATTTGCCGAAATCTGAGGCTGTTGAACATCAAATAAATGGACGATTCCCAGATGAACCTTCCCAACTTCATTCTCATCGTCGTTAATCAAACCGACAAGTGCTTGCGTAAACTCAGTGTCGATTACAATTTCTTCCTCTAACTCGCGTTGCATGCCGAGTTCATAAGGCGATGCGTCATGTGCATCGAGCGTGGAAATGTGCCCACCAATGCCTACACTTTTCTTGGCTCTCAGGCGGGTCTCTCCACCGCCCTTACCACGCGTGTATTGAAACACCTGAGTCTCGCCGGCGTCATCAACAAATTTAAAAATGCAGTATGGAATCAGCTGCTTAAAACTGGGGTCCTCTTCCATCTCCCCACGAGGCAGATACTGCGTGTTTGCTGAGTCGAGCAGGGTATCTAAGTAATTACCGGTCTCAGAGCAGAAACCTTGAAAATACCCGCAATCGTGAAAGAGTTGCGTTTTAACAACCATCACTTGTTCTGTACTTACCGCCGACATTTCCTTCTCCTTGGACTAAATCCGAATAGGCTCTCTTCGGTATCAACTACTCTTTTCGACAACTCCTAGTTTAATGCAACCCATCCTCATTGAACAGCATCGTGCCTACCAACAATCAAGTTGGCTTAATCTTGGGTTGCAAATCAACCAAACTACAACTCAATCGAGAAGTACATTTATCCCACAGCAAACGATATCGTGGGTCGCACGTCTAAATCGATAATTTACGATTGGCTAAACTCTCAACTGCAATCTTTACGGTTTGGAAATGGATATCCACAATATCATCGATTTCCGGAGCATACCCACCTGCCATCGCAAACGCCATGGGAAGCCCTTTTTCATGGCAAAAGTTCATCACCAATCGATCACGTGCTGCAAGGCCCGCTTTCGACAAATCGAGTAACCCTAAGCGATCTTTGGTGTAAGGATCGGCACCAGCCAGATAGAAAACGAAATCGGGCAAAAACGAATCAAGAACGACACTCAATCCGGCCTCCAATTCTTCCAGATACCGCGCGTCCGTTGTTCCGGCAGGCAAAGCAATATCGCAGTCTCCATTCGTTTTTTGAAACGGGAAATTTTTTTCACAATGCATTGAAAACGAAAATAGACTTGCATCACCTCGGGCAATCGAAGAAGTACCATTCCCCTGGTGGACATCACAATCAACCACCAAAACATTTCCGATTCGACCTTCGCTCTGCAACACTCTCGCGGCCACACACACGTCATTAAATACACAAAAGCCTTGGCCGTTCCCTTCAAACGCATGGTGTGTCCCACCTGCCAAATTGCCGGCAAGGCCATCATCCAACGCAGCAAATCCAGCCTCTATGGTCGCGCCTGTGGAGCGTCGGGAACGTTCTACCATCGCTAAAGACCATGGAAACCCAATTCGGCGAATTTGAACCTCAGTTAAATTGCCCGTACAAACCGCCTCTAGATACTCCGGAGTATGCACTTTGCTCAATTGGTGATCGGTGGCCGCAGCGGGCAAACTCAATTCGCAGTGGGTCGCGATCGGATCCTGCAGAACTCGCTCCCGCAGCAATCCGTACTTGGACATCGGAAAACGATGGCGATCCGGTAATGGAAGTTCGAAAGTGTCAGAATAAAACAGTTTCAAAGTGAGCACCGCAAAACAATCAATTCAAATTGGCTCGCTGGACCTGGCGAAGCATCGCATCAGCTTGATTACGACTGGAGTCAATCGTTACTTCCGCGAATGCGTTCTCCGTCTCCCAAACGACGACCTTCGTAAGCCTTAGATCATAGCCTTTGATTGTCTCGATCAAGGTAGGTCCTACCTCGTCAAGCAAATACCTAGCCATGTTTTCAGCGGTTGGATTATAAGGCAATCGATAGATCTTATTTGGCCGGACTTGCTCCAATGCGGTTAGAGCATTTTCGTCGGCATCCCAAACGATAAAGCCATGGTCCCAATGATCGTCGATCCACCCCTTAAACAACCGATTGATCACGCCAAAATCGACGACTCGCCCTAGCTCATCAATCTCATTTCCAGTGACATGAAATTGAATCAAATAATTGTGCCCATGCAAGTTCGCGCATTTGCCCTCGTGACCGAGTAATCGGTGACCAGCACAAAATTTAACCTGACGCATAACCGTGATGCTCATTCTTCTCTTCTTCAGTTGGATCAAGTGCCGTCCGTCACCGACGGACCGCTCGGTTGCCACTATCTCAGCTTGGGATTATCGCGATGTCGATCGCGGTCACGCTGAGTTTTCTTCCGTAAATTGTCGTCAAAAGCTGCCGTTAAGTCGACACCTGTTTGATTCGCCAGACAAATTAGCACAAATAAAATATCGGCCATTTCGTCCTTTAACGAGGAATCCTTATCCGTATCTTTAAAACTCTGCTCCCCATAAGTTCGCGAGATAATTCTTGCCAATTCACCCACTTCTTCGACCAATTGGGCCAAATTGGTTAATTCGGAAAAATACCGTACGCCTACCGTTTTTATCCAGTCGTCTACCGTTGTTTGTGCTTCACGAAGAGTTAGTTCAGATCCCTCACCTTGACTTTGATCCCGCACCTCTAGATCTCCCTCCATAGCTCTCTCCTTTAAGTAGACCGTTATTTTTATCAATTGAAATCAGGTGACTCAAGAAGGTCAAGCCTCCACACCATTTGACGTGGATCATATTTTGCTCGATGAACCACTTCGCCGGGAAACTTTATCTTAGTCGATAGCTGCTACAATAGAATCCACTTCGATCATCAAACGTTTCCTCAAACCCTCCAATTTGACAACTCTCAATTTGGAAATTGAGTCAAGGGAGTTTTTATATGCAAAAATTTAATCCACTCATGTTTCTTTTGCCTGGCCTTTTTCTCCTCGGCACTCCAGCTACAAAAGCAACACTACTCGGATCACCAATCCAATCTCCAAATATTATCTGGATCTCTTGCGAAGACATCAGTCCGCATTTGGGATGTTACGGTGACAAAAATGCAATCACTCCCAATATCGACCAACTCGCAAACTCTTCGATTCGATACACAAACGCTTTCACTACCGCTGGCGTTTGCGCTCCCTGCCGATCAGCAATTATTACTGGAGTCTACCAGTCCACACTTGGCACCCACCACATGCGGTGCAACGCACAACTTCCCAAGGGTGTAAAACCCTTTCCTGTTTACCTACGAAAAGCGGGTTATTATTGCACAAATAATTCAAAACAAGATTACCAATTTAAAACCCCATCCGGGGTTTGGGACGATTCGAGCAAGAAGGCCCATTGGAAGAATCGTCAAGATCCTAAACAACCCTTTTTCTCTGTTTTCAATTTTACAGGATGTCACGAAAGCGGAATTGCAAGCGAATCCAAATATAAACAAGTCACCCAAGACCTTACGCCGCAGCAGCGCCAGGATGCCGCCCAGTTAACGCTGCCACCATACTACCCCGATACGCCAATCGTACGTGAAGATTGGAAACGAAACTATGAACTCATTACTGCGATGGATGCTTGGGCTGGAAAGCTGATTCAAGAATTAAAAGATGCTGGAGAATATGAAAACACCATCATCATGTATTGGTCGGATCATGGAGTCGGACTACCTCGCGCCAAACGATGGCTCTACGATTCCGGTACACACATTCCGCTAATCGTTAAGCTCCCCGATGGATTGAACCTAGAAAATAGAATCGGCATCGCCGACGACGAACTAATTAGCTCACTCGATTTTGCCCCGACTGTTTTAAAGCTCGCTGGCCTGAAACCACCATCGCACATGCAGGGGCGTGCGTTTTTGGGAACTGATCTCCAGCCACCCCGTAATTATGTCTATGGCGCCCGAGACAGAATGGACGAACGCTACGACATTATTCGTTCCGTGAGAGACCAAAAATATCGGTACATCCGAAACTACGAACCTCACAAGGCATATTATCAATACATGAATACTCCAGAAAAAGGTGCAACCATGAAGGAGTTACGACGGGTTCACGCTCTCGGCAAACTTTCAACGGAAGCCAAATTGTTCATGCAGAAATCCAAACCCGCAGAAGAGCTCTATGACCTCCAAAGCGATCCGCACGAAATTAATAATCTAATCGGAGATTCGAAATACTCGACGGTTCTTGAGCGTTTACGAAACGCTCATTTGGAATGGGTTGTCGATACCCGCGATATCGGGCTGATACCAGAATCTGAAATTCAGATTCGCGAACTTAATTCCGGAGCTAGATATAACATTTTGAAAAACGCCAAGCCCGATCTCATCGAGCAAATTCGCAACACCGCGAATTTGGCTGTTAATAACGACTCCGATTTCGGAGATCTAAAAGATGCCGCCAACCATTCCGACTCGATTGTTCGGTACTGGGCGTTAATTGGTATTGGAAATCGGCCAGACGAGGCAACCAGCTGTAAATCTCTGTTGGTTGAGGCGCTTACCGACTCCTCTCCATGCGTCAGGATCGCGGCATCGAGAGCGCTCCTGAAAATCAATGAACCTCGCCAAGCCTTATTGGCACTCAAAAATGAACTTACCGGAGAACATCAATGGGCTAGGTTGCGTGCAGCAATCGTTCTCGATGAATCTGGTGAAGCAGCACGCCCACTTATTCCTGAACTCAAACGCTGCCTTAAGGATCAACCCAACAAATACATCACTCGAGTAGCCAACCGTACGCTTAATGTTCTTCTCGACACGAACAATGCTGTAAAATAATCGCGACAGATCGGCAGTTTGTTTGAGGCCGCCAACTGTCAGACCATCCGTTGCTTTAACTAGCAGAGTGAATAAGGCACTACCATGGCCGCCAAAAGACACCATTGCCTCGCAAGCCAATGTCGCCTGTCGGAATCCCAAGATCCTGAAAGTACGTGTAGTGGAAACCACCAATGTACCTTGAGTTATTTTCCTCTACATTCAAAGGATCAGGCCGTCCCCATCGATCACTGATTCGATTCGTCGAATGCATCCATGGTTTGGCGTTCGAAGTTGGTTTCCAACTTGATCGATTCGGAAGTTTCTCCGCTGTAACAACGTCTTGTTCGACGGGTTTCATGCGTTGCCAACGACCACGAATCAACTGTGCATCGCATGGATTGACGGACAACACAAACAAGCCAACCAGCGTCAAGCCAAAAGCCCGCACTGAAACTAATCGGTACTTTTTAAGAAGATTCAAAGAGGTTCCTTCCGATCGAAATTCATGCTAACCAACCTTACCAAACTCGCCTCCTTAACAAGATCGGGATCTAAAGCCAAGAAAATGAGCTATCCTCATTGGCTTGGTTTAACGGCAATTATCCGACGAACTAGCACAAACGGCCTCCATCTCGCCACGCGAACTCAGTCTGCCTTGCTGTTCTAACTCGCTGTTCTGCTTTGATGTTCGGCCTTGATGATCGGCCGAACGAAAACCTAGATACCAACAAACAACCAACCCAATGTGCTTGGTCTTCGCGGGTTCTTCAATAATTTTAAATGCCCGTTGGATTCTTTTACGAACTGTTCTTCGGGGACAATCTTCGTTTGTTCTTGGTTTCCATCACGTAATTTCATTCGCTACTACCACGACTCCGAATCTGGAGGAAACTGGTCTTTGAAAAGCAGTCAGAAATGTCAAAAGGCTCGTGATTATCTGCATCCATACTCGACAATTCAGCTTTATTTCCCTAGCATACCTAATTGATTTTCCGTCCCGGACTCCCACCAGCCTCCACGCTAAAACATGTTAAAGACACTGTATCAATTGGCTTTTCGGTACATCAAAGTCAAAGAAATCTACCAAGAGGTCGTAATCGAAGAACGTCTGACCAACATCAGACCAAAAATTCGAAAAGATATCGAAGCGTTGCTGTTTCACTCGGATAAGAATTGCGAGTACTTCCGAGGTAAGTTCACTGAATTCTTAACACAGTCGTCCGAACTCTCCGATGATGAGTTCTTTGAATCTTACGCTAAGCTACCAGCGCTCTCGAAACAGGATTATGCTGAGGCAGGGCAATCGGTAATGACGGATCGCTGGGCCTCCGTCGACCCAGCCGAAAATACTTTTTCGGTTGAAGGGAAACCATTGGAGTCCCTTCGGCGGCTTCGCAATGACGACTATTTGATGCCCATGGCAACCGGCGGATCTACGTCGTCGCCACTCTCAATCATGATGACCAAGCAGCATATGTTCTCTATGCTGTTCACATTTTTCAAATGCTGGTATCGCATGGGTTGGCGACCAGGTGAACGGATGCTGATCTTTTACCCAAAGAACACTTACAACATCGATGACATGGTCAAATTCAACCGCCTCAGTAAATGGCTTGGATTTAAATACCATCTCTTCGACAAGATCGATGAAAAAACAGTACGAGGGTTGATCGACGACATCAATCAGTACAAACCAAAGTTGTTATTGGTGTTCCCTTCGCCAATGAACATGATTGCGAACACAGTCAAACGCTTCAACTTGGACATTAAACATCATCCTGAATTAATCAACGTCAGCGGCGAGACATTTTTCGACTGTCAGCGAAAACATATTCAATCGATTTTTTACAAATCTAAAATTGAAGATTCTTACGGATCTGTGGAACTAGGAGAATTGGCCCATGAAACCCCAGATGGTCTTGAGATTTTTGCCAACGTTGCGTACGTAGAAACGGAACCCAACGACGCTGGACAACCAGAAATGATCATTACCCGTTTGAACACTTCTGATTTCCCATTCATCCGATATAAAATGCGAGACATCGCGGACGTTGAATTCCGCACCTATCCCGATGGAACCGAAAAATATTTGATTACGAAAATTGAGGGCAAAGACTCGAACTTTATAATGAACGACCGTGGTGAGCGATTTTACCCCTCGTTTTTTAATAAATTCGTTAATGATCTCAACGCGATCGTTTCCGACAGCGTTATTGAAATTAAGGTATTTGAAAAGGGCCAGCGGGAATTGGAGGTTCAGTTCATTCTCTCTGACAACCAATTCGCGGACCAAGTCCGTTTAGAGAGTACACGACTCCTGTCCGAACGCTTAAGTAACGAAATGGATTTCGTCATTCGTTTCGTTGACTTCATTGACCACGACTACCGACGTAAGTATCGAGTCATTCAGCGTATCGGTGACATTGAATTTGCCGGCGGAATGGTTGGGGATGAGAGTAAAACCGGCGCTATCAATGAAGTTGTCTCGGACGCTTCGGAGAAATCTGACAGAGACTTGAATACGCCAAGCAATTCGATCGCCTGATGCGGGTAAAATTTATCCTCGCTGGTCTATAGCTCTTCGGCTGTCCAACGTTTAACCAAACTCCCATTGGCTTCGGTCGAGGTCTTGGGCGTTCGGTAAGACCTTCGATGTTGCATGGTCTCATCTAAATTTTTGTGGTTATTACAAATCAAACGAGATTCCCCCATTTCCCAGGGTTCCACGTAGGCGTTCGCCTGCTCGTCCACTCGTCGAAAATAAGCACGGCAGGACTCTGCATCTAACTCTCGCCGCACTAGTCGCGTTATTCGCCCTTGAATTCGATCCCAGTTTTCGACTGGCGGATGTTCCGCAGCCGAACGAGAAAACTGATCCAGTGTCGGCTGGAGTTCGCCGTGAACCAAGATCTCCTTTGGTAAGGTACGCAACATCGCTACCAATACCGAACGAAACGGAGCGATCGCCGTTGCGATATTTCTTGTCACTAGCTGATGAGGCATTCGAATTTCAACAACCCTGGGCTTCACTGGGCAACTACACCCATCATGATGATAATACTCAGCCTGGCTCAACTTACCATAACTCGACTTCCCCCGAACTTTACGATAAGTAGGCTCTGCAGATCGAACATGTTTGCATACTACCAAGCCCTCCTCGTCCACAATATCTAGGAACTGATTGCGAACATCTTTTCGCAACAACACCTGATGAAGATAATCGTCATCGCAAGAATGCAGTTCGGCAGCACGGTTAATCACTATCCCAAAATCATGCGGACGCGTGATTTGAAAATTTTCGCCACCTAGCTCAACAGTCTCGATCTCGCAATTCAACGCGTCAGTTCGTTCAGTTTTCAATCAGGACACCTCGATAAAATCAGTAAATCAAGCCGAACAGTTTACTCTAAATCGTTACGATCAGCCTACCGTGAATCATAGTTTTCGAACAACGATTCTTGCTAAAGCAACCTTTGATAGACCTCAAAATCAGCTCGAGGGCATTCAATTCGAACAAAGGCTACCTACAGGATTCGGTCTACTGAGTGATCGATAAATTGAGTTCAACAGCTCTCTCACGCATACAAAATCACGCCTATCGCCGCTTAACTTTCAGCTCCATCTCCTCCGCCCAGTCAAACCAGTAGCTAGACATACGTTCAACCCGCTGGGGGTCTTGAGCTGCCAAGTCATTGATCTCGCACCGATCAACAGATAGATCATAAAGCTGCCAACTTTTTTTAGAATTGAGTTTATCCCAAACTAACTTCCAATTCCCCTCCCTGACTGCCCGATTCCCTGCCCATTGCCAACAAAGTTGAGAATGCCCTTCACGAGAATCTCCTTTCAATAAATTGACCATACTCTTGCCCTCCACAGGAAGGAGTTCAATCCCCTTAAACTGTTTTGGGTAATCTCCACCGCCCAGCTCGACCAAGGTTGGTAGGAAGTCAATTATATGAGCCACGTCACGATTAATGGTTCCTTGTGGAATAACTTTTGGCCACCACGCAATCATCGGTGTTGTGATTCCACCTTCATTAAGCCAGCTTTTATATCGACGGAACGGAGCATTTTGCGCCCAACCCCAGGCAGGCCCAACGGCCACATAATCATCCCCGGGTCCGGGAATCCGTTTTTCTGGATCGCGTCCGCCAGGTTCTTCGGCGCAACCTCCGTTATCGGATAAAAATAGGATGAGCGTGTCTTCATCATGTCCCGTCTGGGACAACGTTTTTAAGAGCCGGCCAATGTTCTGGTCGACACTGTCAATCATCGCTGCGTAAACCGCCATTCGATGATCTTCAAAATCTTGATTCGCATTCGCCCATGAGTAAGCCCGACTCTCACCTTCACTCAATTTCCAAGACTCCGCGGCCAATCCCATTTCTTGCTGGCGTCGGAATCGATTTTCTCGCATTTCATCCCATCCCCCCCGAAACTTTCCGCGATACTTGGCAACGTCTGCCGGCTTGGCTTGAATGGGATAGTGCGGGGCAGTGTAGGTCAGATGAATAAAAAATGGTTTTTTTGACCGATCGGCGGCATGAATTGCCTCGATTGCCGAGTCGGTGAATGCATCCGTCGTATAAAAATCTGCAGGAAAATCGGTGATTAGTTTATCGTTTTTACCGAACACTCGCGTCCGGCCTCCCTTGTATTTTGGATCCGGCTGAACTGGATTAAAAAAGTTACAACACCCGTCAAGCAGTCCATAAAACGAATCAAACCCGCGGTAAAATGGATGATTTATTTTTTCACGTCCGAGATGCCATTTTCCACACAGTGCGGTCCGGTATCCACACTGCTGCATGACCTCGCCGAGTGTCACCATGTTGGTTCGTAAATGACGGTTGCCGTTGGTACCCCGCGGATAGAGTCCCGTAAGAATCGAGGCGCGAGTCGTGGTGCACTTCGCATTATTATAAAACTGCGTAAAACGCATGCCACCTCGAGCGAGACGATCCAAATTCTCCGTTTCTACTTCTCCTCCGTAACAACCAATATCAGAAAACCCCATATCATCAACCATAATCAGAATTACATTTGGCTTGGCACCCTCTTTCTCACTACCTTCTGAAGTAGCGACAAAAAGGTTTGAATCAAACTGATCACTGACGAAAGCAAATACTTGTTTCGCCGAAGCAAAAAGATTGAGAGTTGCAAAAATGCAAATTGCAACAAATAGGAACCGCCTCAAGTAAACATTCATTCCGCCTGACACTCACTTTCTGAACATCTTAAAATCAAAGAAACTTGTCTTGAAACCTCGCTTAACACACTCTACCGCATTCGAGCGAATCACTTCCCTTAGAACATTACTCACCTGCAAAACTGCAAAACTGCATGTCAGATCGTCTCTGAAAATTGAAGAACCTCGAAACGACTTACGATCACGCTGCATGATAACGGTATTTGGGATAGATTCCAAAGAAATACAAATGCTCGCGAAGTTATTGTGAGGAAACAAGACGGTTCGATGAATTTCCAATTGAGGCTAATGTGGACTCGGCAACACCACCAAACAAGATTAAAATTTTGTGTCTAAACCCAATACTTTCACCAAACTTTGCAACGACTATCAATTCACTTTAATCGAACCCTCGCTATGCCATCCGATACTATCGTCACCTGTTTTCCACTATCCGAATCCGACGCCGACATCATTCGCGCCGCGGCCGCGGATGATTTTGATGTGATTGTTGCAAACCAAGAGACCATTTCCAAAGAAATTTTTAAAGCTGACATTTTTTGTGGTCATGCCAAGGTTCCAGTTGACTGGCAACACGTTGTCACCAACGGCAAACTAAAATGGATTCAATCGTCAGCAGCCGGCTTGGACCACTGCTTGGTTCCACCGGTTATTGAATCAAAGATCTTGGTTAGCGGTTGTTCGGGACTATTCGCTCCGCAGGTCGGCGAGCAAATGATGTCGCTCCTGATGGGCTTGATTCGACGAAGTCCAGTATTTTTCAAAGCACAACAAGCAAAACAGTTTATCCGCCGCCCGACAGATAATCTGTTCGGTAAAACCATCGGAATTGCGGGACTAGGCGGGAATGGACAACGGATAGCTCAAATTCTTCGGCCAATGGTGAACCGAATCATTGCTACCGATTGTTTTGTCGATTCAGGACAAGAACTGCTGGCCAACGGCGTAATCGATCAACTCTTGCCAGCGACAAGCTTGGAAGAAATGCTCCCGGAAATTGACATTTTCATCATCACTCTGCCTCTTTCCTCCACGAATGAAAATAGAATTGGGAAAGAGCAATTTGATCTCCTAAAACCTGGTGCGTATGTCATCAACGTTGGAAGGGGATCGGTTGTAGAAACTCAAAGTATGGTCGACGCACTCTCAAGCGGCCGACTCGGAGGTGCCGGCATTGATGTCGTTGACCCAGAACCCTTGCCCGCATCCTCGCCTTTATGGGAGATGGACAATGTAATTATCTCTCCTCATGTCGGCGCTCAATCTCCATTAAGAATACCCGTCACAATTGATATTTTCTGCAAGAACATCAGTCGATTCTTAGCGGGCCAGTCACTGCTCAATCAAGTCGACAAAACTCTAGGTTTCCCACTCCCAGAACATCGAATTCCGTTTAAGTGGTAAAGTTTCTAAAAGAATAGGCTAACTAAAAGAATTCAAGGTAGCCCAATACAGAGAGGTTTGTCACAATATACAGCAGGGTTAGCACCCTTCATGATGGCGAATCTCAGCGAGATTGTTCACTGATATAAATTTGCATTACCAAGGAACTATTCATTGGATTTGGACGGCGAAAATCTGAACATCACTTCGGAAGAAGACTTATCCCCCACGGTAACGCAGGAGGGGGAATTCGTAATCAATCAGTGCTCAGAGCTTTACAATCTTTATGAAGAAATCCTGCGTGAAAAAAGACATAGCTGGACAACCCATCTTCGACTGCTGACAAAATTAGGATCTGGTGGTCAGGGGGTTGTATATTTGACGGAAAGACGCGGCTCGGACGGATTTACGCTGCCTGTTGCCTTGAAAATCTTTTCTCCTGAACGCTATTCATCCCCGAACCATTACGACTCTGACATGTCACGCATGGGACGGGTGGCAGCGAAAGTTGCTCGAATCCAGCATGAAAATCTTTTAGTTGTTGAAAATTTTCTAGACCGTGATCGAATTCGGATGATGGTCATGGAGTGGGTAGAGGGCTTCGATCTTAGACGGCTGCTGACGCCTAAAATGTTTGGGACGGTAAAAGAACGATTCAGTGAAAAACGCTGGGAATATATCAACGACGTACTCGTTACCGTCGGTCCTGAGCAACCTCGATTCAAGCCGGGAGTCGCTATCGCCATCGTTCGCGATTGCCTTGAAGCACTCGCCGCAATGCACCGCCATGGAATTGTTCATGGCGATGTAAAACCGGGCAATATCATGCTCAAACGAAGCGGACATGCAAAGATCATCGACATTGGTTCAGCCTTCGACATCGCCGATCCTCCGCAACGGAGAGCTTGCACGCCGTCTTACGCAGCGCTCGAAGTCCTAAAAGGTACTGATAATACTCCGCGAAGTGACTTGGCCAGCCTTGGCTACGTGACCGTAGAACTTCTTGCGGGCAAACCAGTTTTTGGGGGCATCAATGATTTCGCCAAATTAATTGAGGCGAAACAAACACTTCCACAGCGTTTGCATGAAATCTTACCAGCTGAAGTATCAACCAACGAATTGCTAATGTCATTTTGCCAAGGACTGATTGACCCTGATCCGGAAAAACGTTTTCAATCTGCCGAAGCAGCCGACCTTGTTGAAATCGGGGCAGCAGCTTTCCATCGGCAATTGGTCAAAGACGATCTCGCATCCGAATATGAAAATGACATTCGAATTTGGATTGACGAGTTATTGGAAATTGAAGCTGCCAGTCCCGGTTTTCTAACAGACAATTAGGCCCAATCGAGGCCAGTCGTTTTTTTAATTCGATCCTCGAAGTCGCCTAGCAAACCTCCGATGACGCCCCACTTATTAGGCCGGCGGACTTCGATATCTCCTTGCTGATTGATCCTCACAATTGATGAGATCACAACCCCCGCCGCAGACAAGTCTTGAGAATGCAACTCTCCATCGTTAATGATCTCATCTAATGTTTCACCGGTCATCTCAATAAATTTCATAACCAATCCATATTAATTTTGTTGGCGGCAAGTGGCCCTAGCCAGCGAATCTATTCATTGCAAAAACTCCTCCAATCAATGAAGAACTTCGCAAACCTCGAAAAAGCAAATGTTGAAAATCAAGCTTGCCCATGCGAACGCCACAGGTTCATACCTTTATGATAGGCAGATTTATCGAAAAACTCCAATTTTCAATTCTTTTCCCGGCACCGAGAACCTTCGACTCAAATATAGCTGCACCGGCATTCCATTTAGGACAAGTTTTAGCAGGGCCGATTGAGCACTCCTGTCTCTCCACCGAGGGGCTTCAATTATCACAGTAATTGGTATGATGCTTAATGAGTAACTCGACATAGGTAAACAATGATCAACGACGAATCTGGTTCAGCCAGCGAAAACCCCAACTCGCAAGATACCGAACAATCAGCCGATTGGCAGACGCTGACAGTCACTGAAGAAGAACATCTTGAGCGGCTCGACGCCTTCTTGGTTCGCCACTTTCCAAAATTCAGTCGCGTAAAATTACAACGAGCCATTGCTGCCAAACAAGTCCGAGTTGCTGGTAATCAAGCGAAATCTTCTACTCGACTTAAACGGGAGCAAAAGGTCGAATTCCGTCCACCTCAACCGGAACCGGAAAATACGATTCCAGAAGACATACCGCTGGACATTCTTTTTGAGGATGACCACCTCGTGGCAATCAATAAACCTCCCTCGATGGTGGTTCATCCTGCAAAAGGTCATTGGTCCGGCACCCTCACCGCCGCGCTTGCATTTCATTTCCAACAGCTCAGCTCGATCGGGGGCGCGACTCGACCCGGCATTGTCCATCGACTCGATCGCGACACCAGCGGTGTCATTCTAGTTGCGAAATCTGACACAGCTCACATCAACCTAGCGAGCCAATTCGAAAAACGCCTCGTGGAAAAAGAGTACTTCGCAATCGTCTCTCCTTCTCCCAACCACGATCGCGACATCATTGATAAACCGATCGGAGCACATCCTTACCAAAGAGAGAAAAAGGCAATTCGGATTGGACACTCGACTAGTCGAAACGCAAGTTCCTTCTTCGAAGTGATCGAAAGATTCCAAGGCTTTGCCAGCGTAAGGGTGAAACCCAAAACAGGCAGAACCCATCAGATCCGAGTGCACATGGCACACATCGGTTGCTCAGTGCTTTGTGATCGTCTCTACAGTGGTCGTGCAAAATTACACCTGCACGATTTAACACGAAAGAATCAAGATCAAACAATCTTGCTTGAGAGACAAGCGTTACATGCTCGTCATATAAAATTTAAGCATCCAATCGAGGGACGCGAAATGTCGATCTCAGCGCCGATTCCCGACGACATCGAAAAAACAGAGCAGGCCATCCGAGAACTTCGGCCGTTAACCTAGTCATTTGTTTCGAAATCGCCGGGCAACCAACAGGCTTAGTACCGTCGCGTTAATTCAACCACGACGATTGGGAGCAAATTTTTCCCGGCACGAATTAGTCAGAAACCTTCAAACTCTCTAACATCTTCTTGAAATACTTCTCATTTTTATCAATGGTCGACTTTGGCCCGTAGAGCTTAACAAAGTAGTTTCCATTGGCTTCGGTTTGTATAATCGCTGCGAGCATACGATAATTTTTACGTTCGACTTTGGGTTTGCCACTAAAAGGTCCACCAACGGCATCCATAAACGTACCAGTAATGTCGACGAAGTTAACTTTTTGCCCGTCAATTTCCATCGTCTTTTGCTTGGTCTTGTCCGCCGTGTCACCGCCATCTGGCTGAGTGAATTGCCCTTGCCAGCGGACGATATTTGCTTCAATTGATCCACCAGCACCCATGATCGTCAACCGACCATCAACTTCATCCCCTTCGACTTTCGGGATCTTCAATTCAGCATCCAACATCCTGCTTCTGGGCGGAACTGATTTCCAATTACCAGTCGTAGTAAATTTGATGCTATCTTCAGCGACCAAAACTGTAAGTGGCTTCTTCGGGGTACCGTCCTGTGCGGTCTTAGATTCCTTCAAAGCCGGTTTCTTTTCTGTTGCCGATTCTTGGCAAACACCATTTTCAACCACCAAGGCTACGAAAACAAAACCAACTATCCAAGCTATTCTCTGAGCACTAAATCTCATCAACACTTACCTTAATTTAAATTCAACCAAAAAAACTAACTCGCGTTACACAATTGGCAAACGCAAAAGAACTGCTAGTCATGGATTATCAATTACAATTTTCATCGCGACAACCAGTAATGTTAAAATTGCGACCAAACCGAGAATCACAAACATAGCGAAAAACCAATTTTTCCTTTGATTCTTCTCAGTTGGAGTCAATTTCTTTTTCGATCGAGGAGTCGGCCTTCGCAATTCAATTGGCAACTCCTTAAAGGCCCTCGACCGCTTATGTTGCAACCGGAGGCCCTCTGCCTCAGCAACAAGACTTGGGAACACTTTTTCAGCCGGGATCCAGCCACCCCAATCACCGCGCCAAACAAGTGACCCGATTTTAATGTCACCAGCATCCAGACGCTTTTGCATCAACTTGCCCTTCAAAGGACCAACCTCTCCAAGTTCTCTATTTCGCAGGTACCAAATCTGCTTTGGCGCCTGAAGAATTGGATCAACCTTCCCCATGGTTGGTGGCAATTGGGGCTTATCCAGCATGAAGGTTTCGACTGACTGATCGAATTCTTCGGGAGCAATATCTGGGGGGCGGTGCTTAGTAAGTTGATCTTTGGGGCGCTTCAATCGCTGACGGACTAGATTAGGAAACGTTTCCTGGACCGCCACCTTAGACCCCTTATCTTTTTCCACACCACCGATCAAGACATTCCGTTTCTTTGGAATGATCATTGGGCGGGGCACCGCCTCAACGTGTGCGACGGACGATGAAGCCGCAGCGGGCACGATAATTTCTACCGAACAATGCGGGCATTTCCGCTTACAACCGGCCTGCGACACTTTGACGTTCAGACGATTCAGACAGTTTTTACAAGTAAACCGAATACCCATGCTTGCTTTTGAATCGGAATGTGTGCGATTAATTACTAACGACTTAACGCCATTGTAACCAGAAAAAAACCCGAATCCACACTCCTAATGGGTGATTCCAAAATCAGTCCAACTTCATCGCATCCGCTACTATTTCTCGATCGAAATAGTTGATTGACATCGCCGCATCAATCACCACCGCTTGTGCATTAACTCCGGAGGAACGCGGACTTAATAGGAAGCAAGCGGCATTTGCGACTTCTTGCGTTGAAACCGCCCGTTTTCTAGGAATAACCTTTTCAGCAAACATATAGCTATCTACAAAACCCGGTATTCCCGCTGATGCGGATGTCTTCAGTAACCCCGCCGCCACAGCATTGAATCGCACTTCAGAGAATTTACTAAAACTCTTCGACAAAAATACAAGCGAACTATCGAGCGCCGCTTTGACGGGCGCCATAAATCCATAATTTTCAGACGCCATCCTGGTCGTTGAAATGGAGATCGTGATTACCGATGCATCGTTGGCGAGCAGGTCTTTAAATTCATTCGCTAGAGAAATGAAGGAAAAACATGAAATGTCAATCGTACGCAAAAATTGCGATTTCGTCGTCTCATGAAACGGCTTGATCCCTGTTTCGTCATATGCAGCAAATCCAATCGAGTGGACTAAGCCATGGACGACAGGATACTCGGCTTCAATTTCCGTCCTCAAACGCTTAATTTGATCCTCAAATTCAACGTCACAAATAAAGCATGGACGATCCCCCATCAGCTTAGCAACCGTTTCCCTCCGCTCTGGACTACGAACGATATAAACCACGACAGCACCGACTTCTTCGAGCGTCTTACCAATATGCCAAGCGACACTTTTTTTATTAGCGACCCCAAATACGAGAATCGTTTTTCCAGCCAACTTTAGAAAGTCCATACCCATCACCCGCTATTAAATAAATCCCGCTAATACAACTCTCTCGCCTCGACCAACTCAAATGGCTCAATTGTGGGGTTCCAACATGACATCCTGCCATCTTCCGTTTCAACTATCGGACGGAGCGATCGTACAGGTGAACGACAGCCGAGCTACCATCTTACCGTTACACTTAATCTGTGCGGTCATGTAATAGGCCGTAGAAACGACTTCATCCAGTTTGACATGATTCTCGATTGTATCTCCCGGATGTACCATTCGCTTGAATTTGACGTCACTCATGCGAGTTAAAACGGGGACTCCGCCGACCACGTCAACGATTCCAGATAACAATACCGCTCCCGATTGAACCGCCGACTCGCACAGGATGACTCCCGGTGTTAACGGATGCTCAGGATAGTGTCCCTGAAAAAAATATTCATCGGAATGGAACGTCTTTTTACAGACAATCGCATCTTGGTCCTGAGAAACAATTTCATCCACCAACAACATGGGCGCTCGATGAGGAATTGCAGCGTGGATTTTCTCTAAACTTGGATGGGGATTCATAGGATTTAGCTCGACGCAACTGGTGAAGTAGCAGGCATTTTGCTCAACTGATTAATGACATCATTCGCCACAATAACGCCGTAGTTAATGGTTCCGAGCCAGCCGGACATAATGATCCCGCAACTACCCGCATGATACAAACCTCGGATTTGATCGGGCAATGCACGGCTAACCATTAGCCCTTCAAATTTCGTTCCGAAACTCGCACCCGAAAGATGCTTCGTGTAATGCTCAAATGTCACTGGCGTGGCAGCCTCCGCGTGGACGATTCTTTCTCGGCTGTTGGGGACGTATTTCTCAAGGGCATCGAGAGTAGTTTCAACTAGGTCCTGTTTACTAGCATCGTATTCTTCCTTCGACATTCCAACCCAATCGGCATAGTTCGCGTTAGTACTGGAAACGATTAACGTCCTCCCTTTTCCTTCTGGACGGGTATCGGGATAGTAAAACGAAAACGTACGACTTGTGACATTTTTGTCTAGCAACAGATCCGTCTGGAACCGTTCTGCCGTGCTAGAGAACAGCAAATCACCCGTTTCACGTGGCACCGTGTCGTCGTCTCCCAATGCCATATAGACCTGAGTACTACTATTATTCAGTCGCACTTCTTTGGCTTCGTCAACAAATGAACGATCAAACTTATCCTCTCCAACGAGATTAAAGATCGTTGCCCGAAGATTCGCATTAGAAACAACCGCTGACGTTTTAATTGTCTTTCCGTTGACAACGACGGATTCGACACCGCCGGTACCGACGTTAATTTTTTCTACGTCACAATTAATCCTGACATCAACACCACTGGCAACTAATTCCTTCTCCATTGATTTGACAAGTTTGTCGGTACCACCCTGAAATACAAACACGCCTTTTGACATGAAATTCGAAAACACAATTCCGTAGGTTATTGCTGGATCCTCAAGCGTAGAACCGTTGGCATAAGTAATCGGTTCCATCAACAAACGAATTACATCTTCACGGCCGGGAAAAAATTCTTCAAATAGTTCACGAGTCGTTTTTGATTGGTCGTCGTAAAAATTCATGCCACGCGCAGAGTCGAAAAAGCGATCGACATTCTCTTGAGCAATTCCAAAATCAGTCGTCAGTAAACGTGTAAAATCATCCCTGTCGAATGAGGTCGTCAGAGAAAACATTGGATTGTCGAACCGGACTCCCTCCAACTGAACAATCGAATCGGCAATTTCTTTGGACCAGTATCGACGGCAACTCTTAACCATTCCATAAGGGAAACCGTGCAAAGAAATATCAAAGATGTGCCCACCGGGTCGCTTAAACCAAGTCGCCAATCCACCTAGCTTGTAATGTTGCTCCAACAACAGCACTGAAAGGCCGTTGCGAGCCAGGATGTTTGCGGAAGTAAGTCCGCCGAGTCCGCTGCCGACTACAACAACGTCGTAACTGTCAGCGGTACCTTTGAGGAAATCTTTTGGCATAAAAGTTCAAAATTTTGGGTTGTTCAGATGTCCATAACCAACCGTTAGATTAGAAGATTGGTTACCATTGTTCAATGGTAGGAATTCATTTCAAGCCGTTCGGTAATGTGTTCATCCCCCAAACCATCCATTCTAATGTTCTAATAACATGACCGAACAAGACCCTTACATTCGATGTTCAAGCGGCATCCTCGCTCCTCCCGCGACATTTGCGGCGAGTCTCCGGCACTTAGGGCCCGGCTTTATTCTCTCAGCGTCGATCGTCGGTTCCGGCGAATTGATCGCAACAACCCTAATGGGAGCCAAGGCCGGGTTCACCCTCTTGTGGTTCATCATTTTTAGCTGTGTCATCAAAGTGGTGGTTCAGCTCGAATTTGGCAAACACGCCGTCTCTTCCGGTGAGACGACGATGGAAGCACTAAACTCTTTACCCGGTCCCAAGCTCGGTGCCGCCAATTGGTCGATCTGGCTTTGGCTGATCCTGATGCTTACCAAAACTCTCCAGCTGGGCGGAATCATTGGAGCGGTCGTGCTCGGAGTCGAACAGCTATTTCCAGTTCTCGAACCCAATCTATCCGGAGGAATATTTTCCAAGCGGATCCTGACAACTCTGGTGATCGCACTGTCGGTTTCAATGCTGGTTTTCAAAGGGTATTATTCAATCCTCGAAAAAGCATCTTTGGTCATGATCGCAATTTTTTTGGTTTTTACATTGGCTTCTCTAGTGATGCTTCAGACCACAGCCTCAGCAATCACCGGACCAGAATTTACAAGCGGCCTAATTCCTAGCTGGCCTGACCAAACAACGTTGCTAATTGCTATCGGCGCCTTTGGAATCACCGGGGTAGGGGGGGATGAAATCCTTGCCTACAATTATTGGTTGATCGAAAAGGGTTATGCTTCCTATGCGGGCCCCCGTGAAAACACGGAAGCCTGGGAACATCGCGCCAAGGGCTGGATTCGAGTCATGTACTGGGACGCGATCTTGGCTATGATTTGCTATACCCTTATGACTTCAATGTTCTATTTACTCGGCGCTGCCATTTTACACCGAGCCGAAACGGTCCCGGCAAACGGAAACCTCATTGAAATCCTAGGCACAATGTATACCCAAACCCTCGGGTCAGGTGCAAAATACATCTTCGTTGTCGGTGCTGTGGTTGTGCTGTATTCCACGATGTTTGCTGCCTTAGCCGCCTGGACTCGACTCTATGCCGATGCGCTTGGGCAGATCGGTTTAATTAATTTCCATAATCCAAAATCTCGCAAAAAAGCAATCGGTATCATCGCCTGTTTATTTCCACTCGCTTGGGCCGCACTCTACTTATTCTTCGAAGCCCCCGGACAAATGGTGATTATTGGAGGCGTCATTACCGGTATCATTCTGCTACTTGTGGTCTTCGCCGCTATGTACTTTCGATATCGACGATTAGACTCCCGATTGAATCCTTCCAAATTCTACGACGCAGCCCTATGGACAAGTGCCGCTGCTATTTTCACCGTTGCCATCATGACACTCAAAGATGCCGTTCCCTGGAATATGATCTTCACATCTGCTGGCCAATAATTGTCACCGATAATTTCGCCGCATCAATTGCTGCAACTGATTCTCGCTAATTTCCAACACCTTAAGAAAAATTCGAATCAATGAGCCAGGAACAACCCAACAATCCGTTGCACGGTGTAAAACTAAAAGACATCCTCGAAACACTTGTTGATTCTTTAGGTTGGGAAACTTTGGGTTTGCGAATAAACATCAGATGTTTCAACCACGAGCCATCAATCAACTCAAGCCTTAAATTCTTGAGACGCACTCCATGGGCACGCGAAAAGGTAGAGAACCTCTACCTAAGAACCGTTTCGAAGAACAACCGAGGGAAATAGCACCTCCGATCACGCCAACAACCAAAAACATTCCCCAAGGATTATTTTTAGATTTCACAATATTATTGTCGCGACCGAATTTGCTTCACCAGCGATTCAACCGTCTCGTACAATCGATCGGCGCCACCAAATTTCATGCCAAGATTTTTAATCTTGGTCACGTCAATTTCGTGCTTTGGCCGTTTCTGATCGCCATTGATCGAACTAGTGCTGTTGGCTATTTGTTTAGCAACCTTTGCCACATCAAACTCTGAAATGTAGCGATCGCAACAGGAGTAAGACTGCCCCTCGATTCCTTCGCTCCCCAAAAGTAGCTCGATCGCTCGTGCGACGTCATCGACATGGACTTCTTTACCACCGCCTTTTACATGAACGTCCGCTCCCCTGACAACATCTTCGATTAGCTTAAACCACTTTGAATTCTCCAACGGTTCGGCCAATCCGTAAATGCCGGTAGGACGGATCGCACAAATGGGAAAACCGCTACCCAATCCATAACTGTGAACGAATTTTTCAATTGCCGCTTTTTGGGCACCGTAATGAGTATTGGCCCACAGCGGATGGGCTTCATCGAGCGGACGGTCGGATAAAATGTGGTCATGTACAGCACAGGTCGAAACAAATACAAATCGCTTTACCCCCGCGTCTCTGGCTGCCTCAATTAGCTCAAGGGTTCCCAAAATATTCACTCGAGCATATTCGACAACATCTGCTTCAGTGGCTTGAAACGACCGCCCCGATCGTGCCAGACCTGCGTGGACGACGGCATCGCAACCCACGACGAGATTGTTCATTGACTCCTTGTCAGCTAGTTGCCCTGACAACCACTCAATGTCGCCCCCTTTACTCGAATCGTTTGGAAAACTTCCTCGAGTCCAACATCTCGATTGTATGCCAGAACTTCGGAAACGATTTAGCAGAGCCGTTCCAACAAACCCCGTAGCCCCGGTTACAGCAACTTTCATAACTCAATTATCTCGTCGCATTAAAACGTTCGCTAATAACAAAAAAAAATCTCACGGCCGTAGAGACCGCAAGATTAAATTTCAGCATGGCAAATTCAAAACTTAAAATCTGACTAGCTTGATCGCGGCAAACACCACGATCATTTAATGATTTCTAACAAGGAAATCTCAAAGATCAACGCTTGGTTTGGTCCAATCAGTCCACCACCACCGCCCTGAACTCCATAACCCTGATCGCCAGGAATGACGACTCGCCACTTCCCACCGACCTTCATTTTTTGAAGAGCCGCCGAAAAACCGGGCACAACTCCATTGACGCGAAAGGTCGCCGGCTGAGCAGGACGCCCTGAAGGCGGTGTAGTCGAAGAATCAAAGACAGTTCCGTCCAAGAATGTTCCGTGATAATCCACTTTAACTTCGTCGCTGGCTGCCGGTGTTGGCCCCGTTCCTTCGGTCAGGATCTCATACTGCACACCAGTCGGCAGCATTTTTACCTTTGGATTATTGGCCGCATTTTTCTTCATGTATGCTTCGGCGATGGCCACGTTTTCGGTCGCAACCTTCTTCATCTTTTCAATCTCTCGTTGCTGGACGAGTTTTTGAAATGCCTGCATCAATGATTCTTGATCTTGCATAGACATTCCAGTCGGTTTTCCACCTACGGAAGCCGCACAGCCCTCAATGATTTTTTCAAGCTTCAATCCAAAACCACGGTTCTTGAAATTAGTCATCACCTGATAACCGGCAATAAAACTATCAAAGTCCTCGCCTGCGTTAGCGGCTGTCATGCCCTTGACCAACTCTTCCATGTTGATGTCTGCACCGGACTGGCTTTTCATGTTAGCCATCATCTGGTAGCCAATTAGGAAACTTGCCTTGTCAGTCAACGAACCTTCATCTTGTACCGTCGCTGTTGGCGCAAATCCTGGAATTTCAGTTGCACCCTGAGCGAACAGCTCACAGGACATGCAGAGAACCAAAGCGAAGGAAGTAAGCATCGCGAACGATACTCTTTCTACGCTGTTATTATTACGAACCATCACAGTCTCCCTTTTTAATTCGCAAACAGACCGACGACATCGAAAGAATGACCGCGAAGTTTTGATTTTTAATGAGCGTAAATTATATAGGGAAACGTCGGTTGGTCTATGAGTCCCATCGACAATTCAACCATTTTGGCAGGGGTTAAGGTCAACCCAACTTGGTTAAATCGAACACATTACCTAATCGTCGGTTCTATTTCTTTGCAACATTCGTCTGAAGATAAATCGCAAAAGTCGCGAGCCAATGATCTCCTTCATAGTTACCGCTAAACACGTACTTATAGCCCATCAATGCGTGGTCCGCCGCCGAGCGTTTGAGCAGCACTCCACGTGAATCATCTACCGGCAGACAGGAAGCAATCCCTTGCATGCACCATCCACGGTTCAAATTTAACCCAGCAAGGTGAACGATATAGCCGTCTTTGGTGTCGCTAACTTCAACAGGAATCACTAGGTTTCCACCCTCGCCATCCTTCAATGCAGGCAAGAATTTGTCGAACCACTCGGAGAACTCCTGCGGCGGAAGTACCCGCCGCATAAGATCCGCCTCGTTCAAACACGAAGAGAAAAAGTCTTGCCCAGAAGGTTCATACATGGTTGGGTATTTCACATCTTTGAGATAATAATCCCGCGAACGTTTCACAATCAGCGATTCTAACTCAGCGTTGTTTAACTTACGCGCGTAATCGAGGATCTGTGCCAACGCAAAACCTGTGTCTCCATGCAATCCTGTACGAATAGGAAATGACAATTTTGGTAAATAATCCAACGTTCGCTTTACTAAAAGTTCTTCCAGACCACGAAGGTTTTCACGCCAACGCTTCCCATCCTCATCGTCCCAATCTTCCAGCTCATCAACCATCCGAAGATACCAAGCCCAACCGTACGTTCGCTCAAATGCCTTGTGTTGCTTCTCTTCGAAATACTGAAGCTCGCCTGCCAAGTTTTCAGCGCTTAGGTTTTGATTTAATTTCTCGCGAATTTCCGATTCAAGATTTTGATTGGGATAAAGACGGAGCAACCGAATCAACATCCAATGTCCATGAACACTGCTGTGCCAATCGAAACATCCGTAAAAGGCGGGATGCATTTCTTGGGGAGTTCGAACGGAGTCGGCATCAACGACAACATTGCCTGGTTTATTGGGATACTCCGTTTGAATATTCTTCAGTGCTAACCGCGCAAATGATTCGACCTGCTTCGCCGTCAACGCTTCGCCAAGTTTAGGCATCTTCATTACAACCACCTCGTCAGCCTCGCTTTCCTGACCACTGACAGTCGTCCGTGTATGCGGCAACCAAATCAATAACACCCACATGAGAGCCAGAGCAAATTTCAGTTGCGAGACTCTATTTCTTAACTTCATTTCAGTTCCTTGCCGTTTCCGTACTTCGCGGGTTGTCCACAGACCAAAGTTAAATTGAAGACCACTTAGTTTTTCTTGCTCTTTTTCCTACTGTCTTGCAAGTTCACACTCGGAGCAACATACGGCCCCTTTCCGTTAATTAGCCAGCCAAGATCAGCTTTGATACGAGGGGATTCCATTCGGGGATCCCGATACTCAACCCCATACCCTTTCAGCTTGATTGCTAAATTTCTAGCAGTATCGCGGTACGCTGGATTCGATAACATATTCATCATCTCGTCTGGGTCCCGCTTAAGATCGAAAAGCCACGGTTGATCATTGGAGGCCACGACAAGCTTGTGGCTATCCGAAACTGCCATCAACCACCCCACCATGTCGCCGGTGCCTCTGGCAAATGCCACATCATCCCAATCGTCAACCGCAGTCTCTTGCGTCAATAATTTGGAAAAGTCTCGACCGTGGAAATCTGCGCTAACTTCCTTTTCAAATAACGAAAATAACGTTGGGCAAAAATCAACACTGGTCAGAGCCTGATTAACAATCGTCTGAGGTTTAATTTTTGACGGGTAATAGATGAGAAATGGAATTCTCGCCGACCCTTCCCAAGGTACGCCTTTATTTTGGCGATGGTGCTCACCTCTAAGGTCGCCATGATCAGCTGTAAAAACAATCATCGTATTCTCGAGGATGCCATCGTCTGTCAGCTTTTTGATCAACCGACCAATATTGTCGTCAATGCATTTTACCATTCCGTAGTATTTGCTTTGACCAAACCCCAATTTCTTGGCAGGCTCGCCCCACGCAGGAATGGCTCGGTCATCGACATCAAAGGTAGTTGGTTTTTCATAAACCTGATCGTCATACATTGTGTCGTAAGGCGCCCGGACCGTATCCGGGCCATGGGGATCGGGAAGACTTAGCATGTAACAAAACGGAACCGATTGATTCGCATCAATAAACTCAAGCGTCCGATCCATTAAAAAATCAGTAGTAAATGACTTTTCGTCAGCGTCTCCCACGGCGTAGGACGGTCTGTTTTTTGAAAACGACCCAACCTTGGGACCGCTATCGTCCATCTTAAGATTTTTCCAATGCCCTCGATTGAACATAAACCGATTGTCTTGAAAACCAAACTGCCGCTGAGGTGCCCACTGTGGTTTACCGTCACCATCAAGGTGCCACTTGCCAGCATAGCCGGTTTTGTAACCAGACTTTCCCAACAGGTGAGCGAACGTAACCACTTCATCGTTCAAGGGGATGTTATTAGTCACAACAGGTGTCGCCTGAGGATAGAGTCCTGAAATAAGCGAACCTCGCGATGGACTGCACACAGGAGTGGTCGCATAAAAACTAGTACACAACGCACCTTGATCGGCGAGCCAATCGATATTTGGCGTTTCAACGACAGCAGGCCCCCACATGTAAGCCTGCCGCTTCTGCATCAGCTCACGATAACACCCTAACGTTCGGAAATTGTGCTCATCGGTCATGATCACAATGAGATTCGGCGAAGATGAATTTGGCTCTCCCGCGTCGGCTTGAACCACAGAAGATAAACCAATCAGCAAAATGAATGCGAATTTCAAGAAAGCGGATTGTTTCCATCTAAATCTCATCGGGGCCCCCAGTTATTTCAGGATTATGATAAGACTCCATTTTTATCCTCCTGACCCTAGCCGTCAATAAAATGCGGGCATCAGAACGATCTATTTGGCGAGAATCTCAACATCGCTCGGCCCTCAACGACTCTGGATTGATGCCGGCGTCAGTTCCTAACGGATAGCTAAACTGCGGAGGCAACGGACTCTAGCCCTCTTTAAGCAGTCGCTCTAGGTGCGTAATTTGACTTCGCACACCCTCAAGATCGGGGTTTATTTGAAGGGCGACACGAAAACCGTCTAACGCTTGGGAAGCGTTATCAAGCTTTAAAAAACAGTGAGCCATCCCCATCGCCGCCGGGAAATGAAATCGATTGCAATTGAGGGTTTCCTGACAATCGCTTACCGCAGAATCCAAATATCCCAAGGCACAATAAGCAATCGCTCGCTGGTGCCAAGCTTCTCCCAACGTTGGATTCGATTCAATAATCAACGTCGCTGCGTCAACCACCTCCTCCATCCGAACCTGGCTTACCAAACGGTAAAGAGCTTTAACGGAATTTTGCTCAGCAACATTCCCTTGGCGAACCCAGATGTCTCGGATGCTATGATCTGCCAAAAGCCGAACAGCGCGATCTTCATCGACCAGGGCGTTGCCCATGATCTCGTTAACTGAGAAATCCCCTAGAAAGCCAAGACCCAAAATAGCGGCTCGACGCGTCGTTCGGCCACCGTAAACAGCTAATCGCTCCATTGTTCCGATCGAGTAAAGTCGAGAAATCGAAGCAATAAACGTAGCCGAATTTTCGTCGGTCAAGTATTGCTGGTAGAATATATCCAGCAGCGGTAATCGGACATCGAATTCCGACATGTTGACCTTACTCCCAAAAACTAAATAACTCTGTAAAAGGACTAAACCAATCGGGTAAGCTAATAGGAACTGCCTACCTAATGGTCTCGCTTTACGAGTCTAGTTGGGGACCTTGCGATAAACAACAACAAGAATTCAATTACCTGCCTAGATGGAGAGGAATCGGGTTCCAATAATGACATCTATTTCAAACCATAACGAATATGACGAATAGGTTATTTCATGAGGACTAATCCGACCGGCTTACGGCTTCAAAGTCGCCCTGTGCTAGCAATGCCTTGGTTAATGATCGTGACAGTTGTTTCGATTAGCTTCTTAAGTGAATTGAGTAATTCCTCAACCAGGCTTTTGGGACAAGATCAGAAAAACGGAATCTCCTGGCTTAGCAATGAGGCGCTTTCTGACCATAACTCCCTGCCTATTTCAGTTATGTGGCGGGATGCTGAGCTAAAAGATCGGCTGATGCGGTTTTCCAAAAACCAGCGGGTCGCGATTTTCCTCGACCGTCGCATCGACCCATCCACCATCATCAACCTCACGTCAAATAACGTTACCACTGAGCAATTTTTACTGGGAATAGCCAAACAGGCCGAATTAGGAATCTGTCAAATCGAAGATGTCTACTATCTTGGCCCAAAAAAGACTGCCAATTCACTTGCTGCTAACTCCGAATCGATCCTTAAAGCAGCCAACAAGTTCGGAAAACGAACACAATTGCGATGGAACATGAACGGGGCGGTTCTGACCGAACCCATCGTTGAACCCAAGCAACTTTTGATTGAACTCGCAAAGGCAAATGACATCAAGATCGAGGGACTTGCCGGTCTTCCCCATGATTTATGGTCTGGCCTGGACTTACCCGCCTCTTCGTTGGCTTGCCGACTTTCGTTGCTACTGGCGGGTTTCGACAAGTCATTTCAGTTTAAGGGCACCGGTAAAACAATCGAAATTGTCAATTTCAAGCCAGCAATACAAGTGACTCAGACGTTTGGAGATATCAACGATCCCTCGTCCGTAAGCAAGCTTTTGCGAAAGGAATTCAAATCCTTAAAATTTTCGACCCGTCGCAATCAAATTTCAATCACTGGTGAACCCGATTCAGTAGGTTTCGCGGGGATGCGAGCCATCGAATCACAAAAACCAGAAATGGTTACCGGTTCGACGACAACGTTTTCTCTAACGACTCGCGCTGCCCGTGGAGCAATTTTTGCTACTGCGGCGCAACGCGTCCAACTTAAATTCTCTTATGACAAAACAAATCCAGTTGTGTCCAAAGCCCTGAAGGAACCCGTTGCGATTCAAGCGGTCAACGAACCCCTTAACCGGCTTCTGGAAATGACCATTCAAGACAGTCCACTCACTTTCAAAGTCACTGACACTGAAATCATTGTCTCAGCAAAGTAAGCCGCAGCCCCTGGCAACAATTGCAGGAAACCGCAACGCAACACCGCTTTCATTGAAAGAGGCATTTGGCAAAACACTTGAGCCATACACTACTCTTTATCTTACTCCATTACGTCGAGTCAGAGATTCTTCCACAAGTGAAGCGGTAACCCCAGGTTCTTGCTGAACAGCCTCAAGTGAGCTTGCCAGTAGCTTGCTTTTACCGCCACCTGACTCCGTCGTACGAATTACAAAATCATAAGTCACTGCAGACGTGCTTCCGTCAGGGTTCATATTCAAGAAATTAATCACACCCGTTCCGTCTGAATTAACGGAGTAGGTACCAACCGAACTAAGATCGATCAATCGACGACCTCCGTTACCATCGTTCGCATTAATTCGAACCGTTCTAGTTGCCCCACCCCTTCCATCAAAATTTGCAACTCCGACCGACCGCGACTGAAACCCATTAGCCCGACCGGCAGTGCCGTAAGAACCAAAGAGAGAGCTTTCACCGAAGCTCGATTTATTCTTCTTATCTAAACTGCCAGTGGTAGCCTCTACGGCAATCGGTTGTGTGACAAACGTGCCAACTGCCAAAGCAACAACTAGGACAACCAGTAACGATATTGTTTTAGACGCAGGCATAACGATTCTCTTTAAATGAAAAAGGGTGACGATGATTGAGTGACATTATGGAATGAGCGTATTCCCGAAGGGGCATTCCCAAGCCAATCAGTATAGTTACACCAAAATTCAACACACGCTTTTTTAAAAGATAAGCAAGCCAGGCGGTAGATAAAGGAATAAGCTAAGCGAACTAGCTAAGCGAATTAGCCTCGCACAAAGGCAGAAACTCGACAAATCCGGCTGGAAAACCAGATGCCGAAGCGGAGACACGAAACGGTGTTACGAAACGATCCTTCAAACAATTCGCATGTTAAATAACATTTGCACCAGAAGATTATAAAACGGCTGACACCAATTGGGTTAATAAATCGAAAACGTCAACCTTGATTAGGAACACGCAAAAACAAATCATAACGACCCACTCAAATACGTTTGCTACTTCGTTTGTTTCTTTCATTCTTCAAACCTTTCGCGACGGATTGATCTGCTGTTTCTTGTCTCCTGTTAAAGATCAGTGCGTGATTTTTTGCAGAACTGTGCCAAAACTTCTAAATTTTTTTGGGATGGGGACAGACCCCCTCGCTTCAGAGTACCACCTTAAATCTTCCCCGCATCGACCTCACAAATACAGCAAGCAAGGGAATCCAATCCAAACAACTGAATTGACGTTCTCGCCGGTCTCTTAAGGTCCCATGGCATCTGAACCAGCGATGCCTTCTGACGTACGCTCTTAATGTTCCCCAGAAACGCATCCTGAGCTTCTATTTTGAATCCGCCCAATTTCCGCCCAATTGAAAGGAGCGTTCTCCCTCAACAATGGAAAATTAATTCGAACCCAAAACGTATGACTTAAGAAATTCAGAATTCCTTAGCAGGACCTTTGTACCGATCCACTTAAACAACAAAACGGGACAAAAAACTCGCTTGAATCACCTCAAAGGGAAAATCGACAGAGCAGAGCAGTTTGTTCCACTCATTTATTCTTAACGCCATTATATTCTTGCGAAGCGATTTCATTCACCAACCGTCCCAAGGTAGGACCGAGCAATTGCCGGACGCCGTGTAGCGTCAGATGGTCGTTATCTACATAACAAGCCCTGCCATCAACAAAAAGAA
>CALKCK010000021.1 GCA_938083195.1 uncultured Pirellulaceae bacterium
AGAATACCAAATTCAGAGAGCATGTCCTTGTAGCTCACGCCTGCTGCGACACGTTCCTGCTCGGGGAACTCAACTTTGATTAGCATCAGGAAGTAGATGATTGCCGGGATTGCAATCGTTGCCAATTTGATAGTCCACGGAAGTTCTCCCATGAAGATAACTAGAATTCCTGCAATGACGAGTCCGCCTGGCCAGCCAGCATGTAGGATATTTAGCCATTTAGTTTTGTCCTTGTCGAACATGGTTGCAACGACGGGGTTGATGAATGCTTCCACCGTTCCGTTGCCTAATGCGAGAATCAGACCGCCCCAGTAAATCAGAAACTTGGCTGTTTCGGCATCTGTTTCAATGATCGACAAAGCATAAACACCCATCACAGCCCAAGTGAACTGACAGGCGAAAGCGAACATCATCGAAAATTTGTAGCCCACCTTGTCGATGATGAGGCTGAAAATAATGATACTTAAAGCAAAGGGCCAGACTTGAATTCCCTTGAACGCACCGACTTGAGCGGGGTCGAGTTGGAGTGCGCCAACAATTGCGGGGTCATCTAATAAAAACATTCGGGTAATGAATCCGAATGCGGTGGTAATGAGTGCGATAAAACAGCCCCAGAACAAAAACATATTTGTTTCGTTCTCAGCCTGACTCACAGTAGTGTCTGACATGCTTGGTTACCTATGAAATAGTACAGTGGAAGTGGGCCACGCAAAACTCAATTGAATGATCGATGCAAGAGTTGTTGATACGCCCATTGGTGATTTGACTTTAGCCGAACAGTATAACCATCAAAATTAACCAAGGAAACCAAAAACATTCACCTTCCCGGGGATTATCACGGAGCGTGGCCGCGTTTTTGGCACATTCGGCCCCGTTTAACATCACAAGCTTGAAATAGGGAGCCTGCGACGACGCTGAAAGCTTAGGTTGACTCGTTTTGGCGAGTAAAAATGGCTTTCGAACCAGTTTTTTCAAATCGGATGTTGCAAGGTAGGTTCAGAACCTGATTTTGGGACGCGGACAATGCTTGGGAAATTTTGGACCACCAAGAGGAACTCATCGCTTGTCTCGGCCATTTCTTTCGAATCCAAAGTTCTCGAAGCCAAGTGCGAACCAGTAGGTCAGATTCGTTCTTTAGCAATTCACTTCGAATCACAACTTGATTCGAAGAATCTTGTTCGATGATTTTGTCTAGTTGCTGCGAATTCTCAATCAAAAAGCCATCCATCTCTCGAGCCTGATTTCCCAGGCGGGTGATTGATTCGGTAACCGAAATGCCAAATCGGTCTTTTAAAACTGGAATAAGCTCGTTTCTTAAAAAATTACGCGTGTAATTTGAGTCGAGGTTTGATTTATCTTCTTGTGTTTTTTGCCCAATTTCGTTGAGGTATTGAGTGATTTCAAAACGGCTAACACTCAATAAAGGTCGGACGATGGTCAGGGCGTCGCTGGCGAGTCGTTTCGAGGGAATTCCCGCCAGGCCGCCTATTCCAGTGCCTCGAAGAAAACGAAATAGAATCGTTTCTGCTTGATCGTCGAGGTTGTGTCCCATCACTAAATAGCGAGCTCCGGACTGATTGGCCATTGCTTGGAGTCGCTGGTATCGAAAGTTTCTCAAGTCTTCTTCTGATTGGCCGCTGATTTGGTTCGATTCAGGTGAACGTTCGATAAAAGGCAGATTTAGTTCTGCGGCAAGGTTTGCTACGAACTGGGCATCTCGATCTGATTCAGAACCGCGGAGTCCGTGATTGACGTGAGCAATGATCAAGCTCTCTTTAGCTGTGGTGGAAACCGATTCGGCGTTGGACAGCAAAGCCCTCAAAACGGCAACGCTGTCAGGACCACCTGAAACGGCGACCAATGTTTTGAATGGCGTCCAGTCAGCACATGGAAAAGCGAGGTCAACTTTTTGTTCGAGCTCTTTCAAGGGAAATAATTGCTACCTAAAAGGGATTGATTGTGTTTTTGTTTAGATTTGTTACAATGCGAGCGAAGAGATTTATCGGTTATTCCGATGGGTTTCCTCAAACGTAATTTTAACAGCTGACTTTGTGACACAACCCTAGATGGGGTCTTTAAGTTGGCAATGAGCTAAGAAAATTGAATCGTTGGTATCTTTCCGAGAAATCCAACACATTCTCCTACGGTAAGCCATGGATTTTGTCTATCTAATCCTGAGCGTCTTCTTGCGGCTTTCACCAGCTGTGCGCAAGCTATCCCCTGTAATCTCGGGGGAGCGTAACCGCCCTTCAGATTGGGTCGAACTTGCATTTTTGATTCCGTTGGTTGGATGGGTTTCGGTTTCGGTTCAACACCGCTTTGATGCCAGATGGCTAAGCAGGCGGGTGAGGCAGCTAAATGAATTTCATTGGTTGTCGTCATTGAATCGTTGCGACGAGCCACGTTGGATTCATAAATCTTTTCAGCGGGAGTCTTCAGTGCCCCGTCTGTTCGCGTCGGACTTGGTCCAGCGGATATTTCGAGATCGTTTTTGATCTTAATCCGCTGTTATTAACATTCAAATCTTACTTGTTGTCGACCAGTAGACCTGGTTCAGGATTGCCGTCACTCCAGATATAAGAGAGGGGTGGTTGATGTTAGCAATGACAACTCCCGAGATGATTTTTGCAGCCGTCGGTTTGGCGGTTGGAATTGGGGTAGTTCTATTGTACGGAGTCGCGATTGGTCGGGGGGCAAAAGCAAAAGCCCAACTAGTCCTCGACGAAGCTCAGCGTAATGCTGAAGCGAAAGTCAAAGACGCGGAAGTGGCAATTAAGGAAGTTGAATTAAAACGCGAGGCGGAGTCGGAGCGCGCGTTAAGCAAATCGCGAGAAAAAATTCACCAGCGCGAACGGCAGCTAGATAAACGCGAGTCCGGGATGCATCAATTGGGGGATGATTTAAAGAAGCAAGAGCAATTCATTGAGTCATCTCAAAATCGATTGAAGGTTAAACTGGAACAGATCAGCCAGACGGAAAAGGACCTGAACGACATTCTTGAAAAGCAGCGCCGCGAACTGCATCAGATGACTGGTCTCGACAAAGACGAGGCCACCAAACGTCTTCTCAAATTATTGGAGGATGAGCTCGAGGATGAAGTGGGAGGGCGGATTCTGACCCATGAGAAACGGATGCAAGAAATTTGCGAGGAAAAGTCTCGTGAAATTCTTATGATGACAACGCAGCGTTTTGCGGCAAGCCACACCTCGGATCACACCACGAGTACAATCGATATTCCCAATGATGATATGAAGGGCAGGATCATTGGGCGAGAAGGCCGGAACATTAGAGCCTTTGAAAAAGAAACTGGAATTGACGTAATTATTGACGATACACCTGGCGTGGTAATCGTTAGTGGTTTTGATCCAGTTCGTCGTGAAGTCGCACGGCTCTCTCTCGACAAATTAATCGCAGATGGGCGAATTCACCCCTCTCGAATCGAGGAAGTTGTCAAAGAGACACAGGCAGAAATGGATGGTTTGATCCGTAAAAAAGGGACAGAAGCTGCTCAGGAGGTGGATGTCCATGGACTGAAAAATCCAGTGATTGACTTGTTGGGTCGACTTCATTTTCGAACAAGCTACAGTCAGAACGTTCTTCGTCACAGTATCGAAGTTGCGTTCATTGCGGGATTGTTGGCAGAAATGATGGGGCTTGATGGGCGACTGGCAAAGCGGTGTGGTTTACTACACGATATCGGCAAGGCGGCGGATCACGACATGGAAGGCGGGCACCCCAAAATTGGTGCGGATCTGTTGAAGCGATATGGTGAAGGCCCGGAAGTTGTCCATGCTGCGTTGGGACATCACGATGAGATACTTGTCGAATTTCCTTATACAGTAGTCGTAGCGACGGCGGATGCCTGTAGTGCGTCTCGCCCAGGAGCACGGCGTGAGTCTCTCGATCGGTACATTAAACGGATGGAAGAATTGGAGCAAATTGCGAAAGAGTTCAAGGGCGTAAGGCAAGCGTTTGCGGTACAAGCAGGCCGAGAAGTTCGCGTGATTGCTGCTGCCAAGGATGCTGACGATTCCAAGGCAGCCAAAATTTGCCGGGATATTGCCAATGCTTACGAAGAGCGTCTGTCATACCCTGGCGAGGTAAAGGTTGTCGTTATTCGTGAATCAAGATTTACAGAATTGGCCCGATAAGTAGATTGCGTGTCCGCCTGCGGTTGAGTTCTCATTTATCGAATTGAAATTTTCTGAGAATCGGTTGGCGGGCAGGTTGGGTGCGTGACATTGGCAAGGAGAGTCCTGTGGCGAGGGTCGTCGCAGGGTTCAATTTTAGAAAGAAATAAATCTGTGCGTATTCTGTTCATTGGTGATGTCGTAGGTAAACCTGGTGTCGAAATCGTGTTACAGGCTCTGCCTGGATTTCGCCGTGAAGAGTCCATCGATTTAGTGATCGTCAATGGTGAGAACTCCGAAAACGGCTCTGGAATTACCCCGTCTATCTATCGAAAGTTAATCGGGGCTGGAGTCGACTGTATTACGCTTGGCGATCATATTTACCGCAAAAAGGACATCATCCCGATTCTTGAGGAGAAGGATAATATTGTGAAGCCGGCGAATTATCCAGCTGAAGCGCCCGGTAAAACCTGGACCGTAGTCAAAGCCGAGAATGGTAGAGAAGTCGCGGTTTTTAGTTTGATCGGAAGAGTGTTCATGAAACCGGTGGATTGCCCTTACGCGAAAGCCAATGCCATACTCGACGAAATTCCTGAAAGCGTCAAAATTCGATTTTGCGATTTTCACGCGGAAGCGACTAGCGATAAACAATTGATGGGGCGGCATCTTGATGGCCGTGTTACGGCAGTCTGTGGAACTCATACTCACGTCCCCACCGCTGATGAACAAATTCTTCCCGGAGGCACGGCCTTCATTTCTGATGTCGGGATGACGGGGCCGCACGAGAGTATCTTAGGGCGAAAAATTGAAAAAGTGCTGAAAGCGACGATTACGTTTCGGCCGATTCCCTTTGATGTGGCCACTGGTAACGTTCAGATCTCTGGTGTCGTGATTGATCTCGATCCAAGGTCGGGAAAAGGACAAGGCATTCGGCGCATCAAAATCAACGAAAAACAAGCTGCTCAGCTTGAAGACCAGTATGAAGACTAGGTCTCTCCAGTAAGCCGCGGGCGCTAGTCCGTTGTGTTGCTAATTGCTGCCAATTTTTCAGTTGCTATCAGATTTAAGCGAGCGAGTTGTTCGATTAAATGCCCTTGTTCGACTTTTTCCGTCCCGCTATGCTCCCCGCGACTAAAGTACGCGATTTTTTCAACGGGCCATCGCCTCGATATTGAGAATGGGATCAAGGATGAGTAAAGTTAACGGCGGCAGACTGGGAATACGATTCGCTACCTGCGCACTTACGATCGTAATTCCATTGGCAGTACTTACAACTTCTACCGGCTGTATTCAGCAAATGGCGCAGTTGTTGTATGTGATTAAGGGGCACAAAATACCACCCAAATTCGCTGGGTTGGAAGGTAAGCGAGTGGCAGTCTTATGTCTCTCGGATGCCTCTGCCTACGGTCCCGATACTTTGACCTACTCGGTTGGTAAGCACGTAAGTGGCAAGATTGCCAGTGGCGTTAAGGACGTTCAAGTGGTGTCGCCGGGGAAAGTTGAGTCATGGATTGATGAAAACGGCTGGGAAGAATCCAGCGTGGTTGCAATCGGTGAAGAGGTAAAAGCAGAGATGCTGATCGTGCTTGAAATTGGATCTTATTCAATTCATGACGGAGCGACGCTTTATAAAGGCAAGGCTGATTTAACCGTCACGGTTTATGACATAGAAAAAGGTGGGCAAGTTGCGTTCTCAGATGGGCCTGATCTATTTGCTTTTCCTGAGAACGGACGGCCTCGAATTCAAACCGACAAACGTAAGTTTGAAGCATTTTATCTTTCGCGGCTGACAGACCATATTTCTAGACTGTTCGTTGCCTACGATAAAATGGACTCATTTGCCGAAGATGCAATGATGAATTAGAAGACTAGATATTTGACTCAAATAAAAAAAGCCCGTGGTTTTAACCACGGGCTTTTTTTGTTTCACTTATAGTTTGGGTGGAGGGCGTTTTGTTTTTGGTACCGCGTTCATTCGAGGTTGAGGAATCCTAGGCTCGGCATTGTTATTGTTATTATTGTTGTTGTTCGGGACCGCCTTACGAGGTTGTGGAGGTGCTGTGTAGTCCTGCTCCCACTTCCATCCGATTGGAGTTTCGAGTTCCCTCTGGGCCAATAGTGCCCAAGGAGTTCCGGGGTGGTCTTCAATCACACGGTTGAGGTAATTATTTGCTTTTTGCAATAGTTTTGTATCCTGGCTTCCCGTTTCGACAACATCAGCTGGCACCAAAACCCACGTGTTATTTTGCGGGGTTTTCTTGTTGCCTGGCGGATCGAATTTCAATTTAGTTTTGATCAAGGCGAGCATTGCATTGTAAGAGCTTGCCCTAACTTTGGCGGCAATTGCTCGTCCAATCGCAAGATCGAAACCTGCCTGCCAACGAAGTGAGACCTCATCTGGGCGAGATTCTTCACCCACTTTGAGCATTTCATAGAGCCGATTGATTTGCGGCTCAACAATCGCAGCGGTTTGCTGGGCGGCACTTACAGCGGCAACGAACGTTGCCTCATTTAATTTTTCGAAGCGGAGGACGGGAGACTCGAGAGTCCCAGTAGTTGTGAAAGTTGCAGCCCTCACTAAAGCCGATCTTGATTCACTGGCTTTTAAACGTGCGAGATAGGTTTGGTTGGTAACGTAGTCTGGTTTATATCGCCGCATGACTTTGGGGTCAAAGAAGTGCTGAAGCGAGGCAGAATAACTTTTCGTCTCCCACTTTTTCACTCGGCGATTGGTATTTCGATTCGGGTGAACCGCAAAATAAATCCCGCCGGTTTCATAACTTAATCGAGTCAAATGAAATGGTCCGAAACCCGAATCAATCATGTTCAAGTCACCAAAAGTGCCTGTCGAATCGAGTCGAAGCCGTTCGGGCATAATTGATTCTGGTCCTTGGGATACAAGTGCCCATTGAGTGGATTGATCGAATTCTGGATCTGGGTCAACCCATTTGACTTCGGTGTTGGTTCTTCCGAACGGGGCTGGCACGCCAATCACGTAAACTGGCATTTGATGCTGGTTGCAAATCCGAATTGCATCGTTGACTTGGTTTTTATCATCGCCAGATTCATCCGAAACGATAATCAGCATCACGTTGTTTTTGGGTTTGCCGGTTGTTTTGTCGATCCGGCGGTAGGAAGCATGGTCTTTTGCCGCAACCACTACCGTTTCCATGACATTTTCAATTCCAGTGGAATCCCGTTCAATGGATTTAATGGCCTCTTTGATCGTCGTTAAACTGGGCGTTGGATTTTTGAGAAGCGGTTTTATTTCAGAACCGAATGCGTAGACTTGCGTCAGAAGGGGTTGTTTTTTGTTCTCGAACGAAGCGTGCCCTGCAGCTTGGAGGATTCCTAATTCGTCGTAAATGCGATCGAATCGTTGAACGATTTCTTCACGCTGTTCCATTAAGCTTGCCGACTGGTCAAACATCCAAACCACGATGGTTTCGCGTTCCTGCATTGACATCAGGATTTCCTGTGTCATCCGGTCAACTGCACCAGAAGCCGCTTTGACGGAATTTCCAACTGATCCTTTGACGGGAACGATTGCCATGCTCTCAGCAGTCGCTTCGATAAAGTCATTGTCGGTAACAATGTCGGCGACGTCTCGTAATTGCATCTCAAGGTCAATGGTGTCCTCTGAGATTGGATCAATGATGGGCGCTTGGGCCGCAGCGGTTTCAAATCCATCGTCGCCGTCAGCGCCGATTTGGTCTGTGATTAGTTCGTCGAATTGGATTTCCATCGGGATATCCTCTTCGACGACTTGGTCGACCGCCTCATCGATCGTCAAGCTGACTGCTTTGACGGATTCTTCCGGCATCATGATTCTCGCAAGAAAGATGATGACCACGAGATGGAACCCGAGACTTACGAACCAAAATGGAATTTCGCCGTCGATAGGCGTATCCACTTTCCCTGTTTTCACTTGCCACCAGCGGCGCATACTGCGGATGCTCAACTCAATCTCCAAATTCTGGGAGAGGGTAAAACGTTCTTTTAACCATTCCTTGGTATATCCTAGCATTTTCCGCAGCCAGACGGTCTTTGGCAAGGGAAATCCTACCCCTTATTCTCTGAATTCAGTCGTTGAGGGGGTGGATTGTACGGTCGGGAAACGACGAAACAAGGGAGAATGGGCTAAATTCAATATTGTTGAATAAATAGGAGTTTAACAGAAGTTAGGTCGACACATCTCAATGTGAAAGCAAAATGCAAAATCCTTCGCAATTTGCTATGATTGATGGCCTAAGATTAATTGTCGTTAGCACCGATTTCCGAGTCTTTTCCATTCAAATGCTTATCAACGGGGCGAAATAGCCGCTATGCAGAAAACCCTCCAATCTCGAAGTCAATTTTTCCACGGTTCTCTCAAAGTTACCGCCTTTTTCATGCTTCTGTCAGTTTCGGCATTACAGCTTCAAGCGGCCACCTTTGTGGGAGATTCTATGGGCTTCGCGCCACTTCAAGGTGAAAAAATCGAGCGGCCGGGAAGCGCCTCTTCCGATGACGAGGTCGAAATTCCAAAGTACAAGCACTTAATCTTGGATACTCCCGACGGAGTTCATCTGAAGTGCACCTACTTCGCCCCTCCGAAGCTGAAAGACGCCGCAGAGGGAGCTCCCGCTACGCCAGCGATGCCATTTATTTTGCTTCATGGCTGGGATGGTGATCGACGGGAATTGCTCAATTATGGGCTCTATCTACAGAAATCAGGCCACGCGGTAATTGTTCCCGATCTTCGGGGGCACGGTCAGAGCGTGTCGGTAGAGGGGCTGAAAAAACCTCTGGATTACAAGAAATTCCGAAAACCAGAAGTGATGTCGGCTCAAAAAGATATCGAGCGGTGCAAAAAGTTCCTCGTGCAGAAACATAATCAGGGAGAAGTGAACATCGATCTGCTTTCCGTGGTTGCCGTCGGCGATACCTCGGTCTTGGCCGTACAGTGGGTCTTGAACGACTGGTATGCATTCCCTTCTCATAATCCCCAAGGCATTAAGCAGGGGCAGGATGTCAAATCGCTGATGTTAGTTTCACCAGTCAAGAAACTAGCCGGCGTTTCAATGATGAATAATATTCAGCATCCTTTGTTCACCGGTGTGGATGGAACTGGGGCTATGCCGATGTTGGTGCTGTGGAGTAGCTTCGAAAAAACGGCTAAGGAATCAAAAGAAATCGCAGAAATTTTTGGAAAGCACCGTCCTGACATTTCCAAAATCGAAGACAAAGCCGAGAGATCGAAGGCAAGTGAGTTAATCAAAGTCTCCACCAAAAAGAGCCGTTTGTCTGGTGTGGAAATGATTGCCAACTCAAAAGTTAACAACTTATGGAAAGCGATTACTGTAGGTTTGTTCCAAAACAAAGTTGCAGCTAACGCGGATAAGTTTCCTTGGATTACCCGTGAGGTTAATACCGAGGACGACGAGTAATTTCGTTGACCGCAGGCAAGAAGTTCGCATTAAGATGGGACGAACACAGGCGGTCCCTGCCTTTGGGAAATCTGCCTTTGGGAACGCGCTGTTTTGGGGGACTAGATCCCGATCCGCTCTCATTAAAAAATTGAGTTGCGAACGTCTGGCCTTAAATAACCGCCGGCTATTTAAGGTTGTTTGATCGTGGGGATCTTAAGTTTCGTTCCAGGTTTAATGCCCACCGGACTGATTAGATTTTCTCGGTTAGCGAGATAGATATCAAGGTAGAAGTCTGGTTTACCAAAGTAGTCGGTAGAAATGGACTGAAGTGATTCATCTTCACGCACGACATGCTCTTTAAAGTTATTGTAAGATTTGCTTCTCGTTCGAATGTCACTCAGTTCCTCGGTTCGTGCCGTGTTGAGTTTGAATGGAATACGGCGTCGGGTATCGATTGCAGGCAGTTCTTCGATCGAAAAAGTCAAATGGGTTGAAAGGGAACTGTTGTTCGAAACCGTATTGGCCAATTCTTCTTTTCCACGGGGTGTACTCTCAACCAGCGAATTCGGCGGCTGTGTTAACGACTTAATTTTCGTGGGTTCACTGTTGTCCCCGAGTAACTGAGGTTCGAAATCGGCTGCGGTGAATGTCGACTCAAACGCTTCAATTTTGGGTTCTACTGAGGGGGTCGTGAGCGGCGTTGCGGGTGCCCTCTGGTCAGTTGGCGGTTCGGCTGAAGTTTGGTTGGCAATGTGATCCAGGCGTTCAGGAACGCGTTTTTGTAACACTGTGCGAGGTGGTTTATATGACGGTTGCATTGCCGCAACATCATCGGCGGCCTCAGCAAAATCAGGGACGTCACTTGTCTGGGCAATTCCAGGAGTGCCGTTATTCTGAAAAAGAGAAACGATAGATTCGTCAACGGCATACGAGTCTGAAGAACTTGGCGGCGGTGGTGATTGATCTTGATCGCGGTTCCCTAGGTCACTCGGTGCGGGGAGCACCGGCGGTTGCGTAATCGAATTTCCACCAAAAGGAGTGGTGGGGAGATCCAGTCTTGGCTTGAGGGGACTGCGCATCATGCCCATTTTGGCGGGGCGTTTTTCGACGAAATCCAGGTCATTGATCACGTCATTTGAATTGGCATCAAAAACGTCTTGTTGAGATAGTTCTTCGTTGTCGCTTTTTGGTCCCGATGGGTGTGTGTTGACGTAAGTGCCAAAGCCGAATGCAATTCCGAGGCAGACAATACTAATTGCAATTTGTTGAAATGAACCCATCAACGTCTCCAAGAATAAAGCGAGTCTGTAATTTGGTAAATTACCAAATCCAATTCTCTTGCAAGGTGCTAGAGAATAAATACGCCAATCCATGGCAAGTTAATGTAACCATTGAACTATTACACACCGCCGCTGAAAGGCATGAACTAACCTCGTGGTGAGAGCATTAGTGGCGTTTTCGAATGCTGGATTTTGGGGTCAGGTAAACCTTTCGGGCTACCTGGGTTGCTGGTCGCTCGACTTGGAGGAGGCTCGTTTTCTTACCAAGGCTGATGTTTTGCAGTAAAATGCAGTTTCGCCGACTGCAAAAACCATAGGTTTACAAAAAAAGAGCTGCCATCGTAGATGGCAGCTCTTTCAATTTTACGGCTCCTTGCCCTCGCCAAATTACCTTTGGCTGACGGCGAGGTGCTCTTAATTCTCAAGTTCTAAGCCGTCTCGGGGTCTACTTCACCTGGATTCAGGCCAACTGTATTCATCAGCCAAAGCAATGCTGGTGAAGCGATGAAGATCGAACTGTAGGTACCGACCAAGACGCCGATGACTAATGCAAATGCAAATCCGTGAATCGCTTCGCCACCGAAACAATAAAGGATAAACACAACGATGAAAGTGGTGACCGACGTCAGGATAGTACGGCTTAGAGTTTGCGAGATACTAGCGTTGACAATGTCAGCGGTAATCTCGGTCCGTTTTCCACGTACTTCTCGAATTCGATCAAAGACAACGATCGTGTCGTTCAACGAGTAACCAATAACGGTTAATAGTGCAGCAATGATTTCGAGACTGATCTTGAACTCGACGATTCCCAAAAAGCCAAGCGCGCCGGCGACCCAGTGGCTGATGGCAATCGCACCAAGCACAATCAGGACATCGTGAATCAAAGCAATCACCGCCGCCAAACCAAAGGCAACGTTTTGGAATCGCACCCAAACGTAAGCGATGATTCCTAACAGACTGGCAAAAATGGCGACCAGTGCTTGGACTTGAGTTTTGCCAGCGATCTGTCCACCCACTTTACTTGTGGTTGGGAAGTAAGGCGTCTGGTTTAGCTTTTGGCTCCAAGCGTCAATGATCGCGTCGGCTTCTTCCGAGCGGTTCACTTCCATGGTGACCTCCCAGTTTTCTGAAACTGTCGAAGCAGCCGACTCGTCTTGTTCGACATCCTTCGAGTCGACAATGATCTGTTCCTCTTCCAGTTCCAGTTCTGCAGTTTCTGAAGCTTCGACGAGCATGTTGATCAGTGATTTTCCAGAAATTCCGGGGGTAACCTTTAGGGTTCTGGTGATTTGATCAGGTTTAGCAATCTGATTGCCTGTTGGAGCTGTCGGCTTAAACTCGTTTTCATCTTCTGTGGTTGGGACTTCTTGAGTGGAAGTCACTTCAGCATCGGCCTTGGGACCTTCTGCCTTAGGAGCTTCTGTTTTAGGAGCTTCTGTTTTAGGAGCTTCTGTTTTAGGAGCTTCTGTTTTAGGAGCTTCTGTTTTAGGAGCTTCTGTTTTAGGAGCTTCTGTTTTGGCGTCTGCCGTTGCCGATGGCTCAGGCTTTTCCTGCTGAACCTTTTCAACTGGAGGGGTTTCGTTTTCCTGTTTCGCAGGTTCCTGATAGGTCAGCATGAATGAGGAAGCAGCACTGGCCAGAGGCGTGAATCCACCAGCTTCCCAGTTCATTCCCGTTTTCAACGGCTTTTCAGTATCAGTCTCTGCTGGTTGAGCCGGCGTTGAACTTGGTTTCGCGGCACCAGATGAGTTGACAACGTCTACATGGTTAAGCTTCAGGCGTCCTTTAAATACGCGTGCCAGGATGTCTGCTAGTTCCTCAAACTTTTCTTGAGGAGCACCTTCGTAGGCAGGTAAATTACTGTCGACTCGGAAGACAGTGTCTTTTTTATTGGTATCACTCGTCTGGAAACCGGTCACAGAAAATTCGACTCTTTCACCGTTGTGGGTTTCTTTTAGGTCATCGAGTTCCTTTCGAAGGGCTTCAACATCTTGTGCATCGTTAAAGACCATTCGTACAGTCGAGCCACCGCGTAAATCGTGGTCTAAGATTTTTGGACCCAATAGGAATACGCTGCTGAGGCCGCCGACGATTAATGCGAAAGACATAATTCCGGTGAGGCTTACTTTGCTCAAAAAATCGAATTGTTTTCTTTCGAGGATTCGTGTCATTTTGAGCTGAGTGAGCCAACGTTTACGTTCGAAGATGTCAAAGATTAATCGAGAAACGTAAATGGCAGTAAACATACTCATCAAAATACCGAGAATCAGTGTGACTGAAAATCCTTTGATTTGTTCGGTTCCGATCACGTACAAAACGACGGCAGTAATCAAGGTGGTGACGTTTGCGTCAATGATGGTGGTCGTGGCTTTATCGAATCCGTTGCGAATGGCCATTCGCAAGGCGGCGCCACGATCGAGTTCCTCTCGTATCCGTTCAAAGATAAGTACGTTCGCATCCACGGACATACCGACGGTAAGAACTAAGCCGGCCAGGCCTGTTAGCGTGAACGGTTGGTTGATTGCCATCACTAAGGCAAGAATCAGAACCAGGTTCAGTAAGAGTGCGGCGGTCGCAACAATTCCAGCGAACCGGTAGTAAAGCATCATGAAGATCAAGACGAGAACGAGCGAGCAACCAATCGCAAGGAATCCTTGTTCGAGTAGCTGTTTACCAAGGTTCGACTCAATAAAGTCTCGACTGATGGGCGATTTGTTCAACGCCACATCGAGCTTGCCGCTTTCGAGTGTAATGATTAGTTCGGAGACTTCCTCAGGAGTAAACTCACCAGTGATCCGACCGTTTTTGTAAATTGCAGACTGGATGTTTGGTGCTGAATGAAGTTGGCCATCGAGGACAACTCCCATAGGTTTATCGATATTCATCCGAGTCAACATGCCCATTTTGGAGCTGCCAATCTCGGTTGTCTTAAACGCGACGCTTCCGCGGCCTCGTTCGTCCATGGCGGAGCTGACGTTTGAAAGGTGTTCACCTTCGACGTTTTGATCATCCTCCGGCTGAATTACTAATATTTGAGGCGTCCGAACACCTTGGGAAGCACACCATTTTGCGAATTCAGCCCCTTGTGAATCAGCGTCTGACGTATTGGAAGCAGACCACGTGGAAAGATCTAGAATTTTACCAGACGCCTTGTCACGTACGAGATCGTTCCGCTGAGGAACGAACTTAAACGGTGCAATCTTATTGGTGGAATCGTCAGGTTGGACGACTCGGGCGAGGGCAACCCAAACAGCCACTGTTTGCTTTGTTCCTTCGACGTCGTCCTGGACTTTACGGCTGCGATTACCTGCAGCTGCTTGTGCCTTGGCAGCATCACGCTGGAGTTTAAAAGTTTGAGTGTCGCGAGCCAAAATCCTGAATTCAAGTTTCCCCGCTTCGACGAGTCGCTTCCAGATGCCGTCCGCTTCGGTTGCTTCAACAGTCGGGATCGTGACTTCGATTTTATCGGCACCTAGAGGGCGAATCATGATTTCCTTCGTGCCCGAAGGGTTTACCCTGCGAACAAGTGCGGGAATGATGTCAGCCGCTTCGGGGCGTTTTCCAGCACCGTCTTCGTCGAGAAACGCATCAAGATTTAGCGATCCAATCATATTGATACCACCTCGAAGATCCACGCCCAGTTTGGGAGGCCATTTGGCCCAGATCATCAATGAAGCGACTAGAACGGCAATCAAAACGATCGACATTCTTCCCTGATACTCGGCGACTTTGAGTCCCGAAGAGATATATTTCGCGGCAAAGAAGCCGAAAACGACTGCAGCAATTAGCAATAGAAAAACAAACGTTCCAGTTTGGTAAAAGGGAATAATGTTTTCAGCGGCTTGCGCCGCGTTTTGTGCCAAAAGGGAAGCGTTGGAGCTGAACTCTAACATCCGAGGATTCCTAAAGTATAAATGGGTAAAGGATTCGCGTTATTTCTTAAAAACGTAACTCTCAAAAATCATTTCACAAAAGCGACGTTTTACTTGCATCAACTTTCTTTTGCGTCTTCGTCTGATACTACACGAACGATTGATTTCGCCAGTACCTGCATTTTCGAGTTGCTTGCTTCGTCGACTCGCAGAGTGACGTATTCGGCATCCGAACGGTGATTCACGACGGTTCCCAGAATGCCACCAGCCGTTACGACTTTGTCGTTCTTTTTTAAGTTGGCGAGCAAGTCCGAGGTTTTGGCTTGGGCTTTATTTTTTGGCCGAGCCATCATGATGAAGTAAACCAACATGACGGCCATCAATGCAGGAAACATCCAGTTGTCGAAGAGGCTTGGAGTTTGGTTCCCCAAATCCTCATTGCCAACCGCGCCGTCGACAGGTGTGTCTGGTGTTTGAACTTGCGTTTGTGCAAGGAAATACCAGCAAGTGTTGTAAAAGTTTATCATTAGACCTTACTCGTTCCACGATTGGCTTGATTCAATAGTCCCTATGTTGGAACCGTCGATCACCATTGGGTGTCAAGCAATCACGATGGAAAGAAAACAAAAAACGAAGAAAACTAAGTGCGAGGAGTTTCAGTTCAGTGCAACTCCTGTGGAGTTCAAGCCGTTTTAGGGCTCAGAAATCTATCTTGGGAGTTGCTCTTCGCTTAGCGCGTCACTCTTTTTTCAAGCCGATAATGATAAAACGATGCCCGCTTACCAACAAGGCCAAGTCGGGGGGCAAAACCACGAATAACCCTGATTTTAAAGGCTAAAATGGCTGGAAAGGCTCGATTATCCTTCTTTGTTCGATTTCTGTCCTTGCGAAGGGGCGTGATCGACCTGAATCGTGTGGATATTCACGAACCATCAGCGTGATGTTGGGTGCCAGCCGGACATGTGTTGTGAATGAAAATCAAGAAAACAGTCGTTCGCAATTGCTTCTCGCGCCTTTCGCATGAGTTGTTGGTAGTAGGCCAAGTTGTGGAGAGAGAGCAGGATTGGTCCGAGCATTTCTTTTGCTTTGAAAAGGTGGCGCAGATAGGCACGGCTGAGGTGCGAGTAGGGTGTCTCGATGTCGGCCTGAAGCGGGCGAGGGTCTTTTTCGTGGATCGCGTTGCGGATTTTGATTCTGCCCTCGTCGGTAAAAGCCATTGCGTTTCGCCCATTTCTGGTGGGCATGACGCAATCAAACATATCGACTCCGCGTTTAACGCCCTCAATTAAATCTTCGGGTGTTCCAACCCCCATCAGATACCTTGGTTTTTTTGCTGGTAAGACCGGGCAGGTCACATCGAGCATTGCATACATTTCACTAGGGGGTTCACCGACACTCAATCCACCAATGGCATAACCCGGGAAATCGAGGTCGATCAATTGTTCGGCGCAGTGAACCCGCAGCTCCGGTTCAAGTCCTCCTTGGACAATCGCAAACTGAACTTGTGAGTCGAGGTTGTGGGCGTCTTGGGAGCGTTTGGCCCAGCGGATGGTGCGCTCCATCGCATCAACGATCGTCTCTTTTTTGTTGGGTAGCTCAATCACGTGGTCAAGTACCATCGCAATGTCAGCTCCGAGTTCCTGTTGAATTTGGACACTCCTCTCGGGAGTCAATTCCATTTTTGAGCCGTCAATGTGCGATTGGAATGTGGCGCCGTGTTCCGTGATTTTGGTCAGTTGCGCGAGGCTGAAAAGTTGGAATCCACCGCTGTCGGTAAGCATTGGTCCATCCCAGCCCATGAATTTTGGCAGGCCTCCGAACTCTTGAACTAATTCGGATCCGGGGCGCAGAGCGAGGTGATAAGTGTTACCAAGAATGATTTGTGCGTTCGTCGATTTTACCAAGCCGGTGGTTAAGCCCTTGACCGTAGCGCAGGTTCCAACGGGCATGAAAGTTGGTAGGTCGATGGTGCCTCGAGGTGTCGTTAGCTTGCTAAGCCTAGCGCCACAGTGTTTGTCCGTATGCAGGACTTCGAATTGAAACCCATCTTTGTTCATGGCACACTTTCTGCATTAACAGGGGCGGGGTTGGGTTCGCATTTGATTCTGGAAGGACCTACTCAGACTGCGAAAAAAAAGACCCGCGATTTCGCGGGTCAAATGTTTTACTAAATTTTAATCAGGTGGGGCTTACTCGCCGCGGAGGCTCAGATTCACCTGGACAAGCTTTTCCCGAACTTCGGTGAGGCTGGTTACGCCAAAGTTCTTGCACTCGAGCAAGTCGTCTTGCGATTTTCTCACGAGTTCACCGATGGTTGCGAGTCCCAATCGAGTCATGCACTTACGAGCACGGACGGAAAGATTGAGGTCGGAAATCGGACGATCGAGAAGCATTTGCTCCTCTGGGCTGTACTGGCTCGTATCGACCGGCTCGTCTGCTTCATCTTTCTGATGAGCAAATTGTCCGATCATTAGCCCTTTGTTGGTCATCATTTCGCGAATTTCAACAAGCGATGTCTCGCCGAAGTTCTTGCTGTTCAGCAATTCCATTTCGGAAACTTTGCAAAGATCTCCCAGGGTGAGGATCCCCATCTTTTGAAGACAGTTTCGACTGCGGACTGAAAGTTCGAATTGAGCAATCGGAATGCTCATCACGCCAGCGATTTGCTGACGGACTTTTTCGCGATCGTGATCGTAGTGCTCGTCCATCGAGGCCACTGAGTCGTTGCGATAAAGCAACGCGCGGTCGTGGGTGGGATGTGATTCAAGGATGCGATCGTAGCATCGAGTCGCTCGCTCGAATTGATCGTGATCTTCGTAAATTAGTCCAAGGTTCAGCAAGGCACCGATGCTCGTTGGGAATGAGGCAGCAGCACGCTGGTAGAGTTCGATCGCTCGCTCGTCGTTCCCACGACGGTCGTTTTCTAGGGCAAGTCCGAATAATGCTCCCGGATGTGAGTCTTCTAGTTCGACAGCTCGCTCATATAGTTTGCAGACTTCATCTGGATTGTCGCTCATTGCTGCGATGGTCGCCCCACGTTGGTAGAGGTATTCCGCAGTTTGTTCGATAGGGCCAAACATGTTGTCCAAAATGGTCATCGCACCGGAGAGGTCTTTTGAGAGACGCTTCGTTTCCGCGATTGCAATTTGGCAGTGGTCGCCGTTGTATCCAGCTCGCTGTGCCGATTCGTAGCACTCGATCGCTTTGTCCCAGTTGTGAAGCGCAAATTGGCCCTTGCCCTGGTAAAAATAAGCTAATGCACCGCCGTCTGCATTCTCGAGGGTAACGATGGCAGTTTCGTAATTACCAATCATATATTGGCAAACACCAAGCCGAACCGAAGCCGCCGGCGTTCTCTCCAGTTGCGACTCCAACACGCCCGTTACTTCTTTTAAGTTGGGGAATTGGGAATAGTCGTTGCAGACTTTTGTGAGAATGAAGGTGATCTCGTTGGGACCAAACGAACTGTTTGACAGCAGGATGTCTTTTAATTCGATTTCCGGAACCTGAGCCATTAAATAACCTCGTTTAAGCGACAGATGTCAAAGGGCAAACCGAGATTTATTAAATCGTCGGGGCAATAAGAACTTAGGACAGCGGCACAAATGCACCGGTCCCGATTTCAAGCCGCGTATTTTGCCATTTTTACAAAGAAAAGGCAACTGCCATTCCTCCGTTAAAAAATTTGGTCAGATCACAATGGTGGGTTGTGATGCTGAAAACACAGTGAATATCAATGGTTGATAGTTTAGGCCAACGGCAAAGGGACCTTGATCAACGAATTCACTGGGTTTTAAGGGAAAACACACCCAAAGGTTTTCGACAAACCAAGCCAGTTCAATGCAACCAAACACCTAGAAAACTAAGCTATTTCGGGGAATTACTTGGCCAAAACGAATGGAAAAGCAAAATTGAGAGGCTGTCGAGCAAAGAACCGACAAAGTTAGGTCCTTTTTTGCCCTGCGGGAGCTGGGCCTAGCAATTGGGGCCTAGCAATTCCGAACATTGATTCTGTGCAGCAAGAAGAGTCACCGTTAAGATTCGAGCCCCTAGCCTCCGAATTGCGAAACCGTTGCTCGTTCGGTTCAAGACTCTCCTGAAGGGGGGCGATTTGGGTTAATTTAGTTAAAACGGAATTTAAACCGCTTCCGATTCTTCACGGATTCGAAGAAACCAGGGCTTGCGGCCCCTTGCCCCGTATGGATTAAGATCCAGGAAACGTTCGCCCTCTGGGAATCAAAATGATCGGTAGGCTAATGATTGGGTTCTTGGCCCAGGGGACTTCTAATTGCACCTCAATCTGCCATTTGACTGCAAAGTTTTTCCCAGAGTGGGTGAAGGGGGCATCGATTTCTGGAATTTGAATATCGAATTCATGCACCGATTCTTCCGAAATGACATTGGGAGAATCAATTTCTTGCAGCGGATATCGATGGCCGTAGCTGTCGGTGTGTCCGTTCGCTGTCACTGATTCCGTTCCCACGAGGTCGGCGGAAATCTCGGTCAATTGAAGCGGTTCGGGAGTTTCAACCGTGAGCATCGCCATCGACGTCTCGCCAACCGAGTGAATGTCTCGGTCAATGGCCAGGTTAAGAATGACATTTTTTCCGAAAGTACGGTCCCAGAATGACCTCCCCGATTCGTCGGGAAAAACGGCATGGACAGGGGCGATGTCTTGTGGCAACTGCTTTGCCCCGACCTCTAACGATTGATTTTTAGACCAGTCCAATCGTATCGGAAGGTCAACCTGCACATTCAACCGATAAAATACCTCGCACTTTTCCCCTAGAAACGAAGCGGGGGCATCTTCCGGGATTTTGAGGTTTAGGCTGAACTCTTGCGGGCCGGGTTCCATGACTTCATGCGTTCCGCCGCCGAACCAAGTTTTTAACGAGTCAGACAATCGGGCAAAGAACCCCATTCTTTTGCTGCCAAACAAGAGAAAGGATTCTTTGACAATATCGTGGTATTCGGTGGCAGTTCGGGTTTCGGTGCGGGTTTCTTTGCCGTTCGAAGTCGTCACTCTGTAGGTAGCTTTCGTCTTTTCAGCCGCATGAAAAGACGCGTGAATTCCACGGACTTTTGTTGGTTTGTCTAAATCGATGACAATCTTTATTGGGACTTCCTGCCCTCGTATTAGTTCAGTGCTTTCCTGAAATTGAATTGATTTACTCATCGCGGCCTTGATTGAGATGTTGTTCTAATCCAATGGCTCTTCGTCGGAGACTAACGAATATTGGCTACCGTTTGGGAGCGAGGCGAAGGAAGCTACCGGTAGCAACGCGATCGGAAGCGGTGAGCAAAATAGAGTCGCATTCTAAAATTCGCAATCGTTGATTCTCTATCATGAGTTGTTAAAAGTTGGAGTGGAGTGAATCCAAGCATTGATTCTGTGCTGCACAGAAGAGCCACCGGTGGGAGTCGAACCCACAACCCCCGCATTACGAATGCGGTGCTCTGCCAATTAAAGCTACGGCGGCTTTGGTGTTTTACTGAATAAAACTGCCCAGGCTGGTCTTCCAAACGACGGGGCTTGCTGTTCAGTAAAAAAGTCTCGGTCTTTTTGCAAACCGTTGATGGATGTAAAGACAAGATTGGCGTTTCATTTTTATTAATTAAATCTACGTGTAAGAATCCTGTCAAGCCAAGCCCCGATTTTATGTTTTCGGGAGGTGGGAGCCGCCTTTGGGGTCGCCGCCTATCTCATGAGTTCCTTCTCCGGGGCTTAATCCGAAGGGATGAGCTTTGGCAGCGGTGTTTGCTCGCTTCTCTTGGCAGTTGTCGAATTGGCAGTTGTCGAATTGGCAGTAGTCGAATTGGCAGTAGTGAAAAAACGATCGGGCAAGTCTATTCGATTCACTTGCGTCGATTTTTATTAGGGAAAAAACTGGGTGTGTTCGAATTATAAAATGGTGTTTTAACTCAAAAAGTGAAAACAGATTTTCATCGAAGCTTGCATCAGTGAAATAGAATAGGCAACTCGATCAATGGCGAGTTCTAAGTCGAGTCCGAGTTCCACTGGTAATCCGATTCGCGAACCGAGAAATTTGGCGGCCGTTTTAAGGAGACGAAAATACTTAAGCGATTGATTCGCGTGGCGAGGTAATCATAATGAAAGGGGCAAGTAATTTTTAAGAGCTGGGGGTGGATGATGCGTTTTGCTACTTTTTCAGTAGTCGGTTGTTTTCTAGCTGTCATTTTGATCATGGCAATGTGGCCAGAGAATTCTCAGTTTGGCAGTCCGGGGCGATCTCTCGCCAAAGTTCAGGATCAACGTTTTCAGAAACCCGAGTCATCAGTCCTAGCGGTCTCGCAAGATACGTCACAGGCGGATGCTGCAGAAAAGGCAATGAGGGTGATGATCTCTTTCGATCTGGCTGAGCAGTCATTCGCAGAAGTTAAAAAGCAGCTTGAGAAAAAAACGGGCCTGAACTTTTTACTTACTTCGTCAGCGATCGATGACAGTCTTGCAGCGGAGCAACCGATCACTTTCCAGATTGGCGCGGTGCCGTTGAACAAAGCACTGGCTTTGATGCTTGAGGCGCATAACGCGACGTACATGATTGATGGGGGGGTGGTGAAGATCATTTCTCTCGATGACGCGTTAGATCCAGAGTGGCATCGTATCAAGATGTTTGATTGCGTAAAGCTTTTGACTTTATTGCCGGAAACATCACCCCTCGCTCCGACGAATGGGTTGTTGGAAGGCGGTGCAAAAGACTCCAGTGTCGGCGGTGCCAAAGAATCTGGTGTCGGTGGTAACCGTGCGGGTGGTATGTTTGCAATTCAGCCAACGACTCCTCAATTAGCCGCACCTCAACCAGAATTTTCGGGAATCCGTCAGGATTCTGGTGGGAGTGACACAAAGTTATTGGAGCAAAAGTTGAGTCAACTGGTTGCAATGGTTCAAGCTCAAGCGAAAGCTGAAAGGAGCCAAGTTAAGCCGTCAAGCGAACATACGTTGCTAGATCTGGTCACGTCGATGATTTCGCCGGATAGCTGGGAGCAAAATATGGGCACAGGCAAAATTAGGGTAATCAATGGGATCCTAGTTGTTTCGCAAACGGAATCAACGCTTATCAAGATCGACGGATTTTTGGCTGATCTTAAGATGAAGGTTTTAACTTCCAACGAAATAAAATAGGCTCCAAAGTTTGTTAAGAGCCTGACGGCTGGAATTCTAAAACAGTCTTAGTTCTAAAACAGTCTTAGTTGTTTCTGAAAATTGAGCTTTCAACAATCAGCTGGATTAATTCCTGAAAGCCGAGCGATTGGTTTTGCAGGGTTCCGAGGATCGTATCAACAGCGGGGCGATCGCCTGCATTTAATTCTCGCCCGATCGCATAGGTAAGAAGCTTTTCAGTTAAGCATTTTGAGAATTGCTGGTCTCTTCCTTTCATTTGATCACGGAATTCGGAGAAAGAATGAAACTCTTTCCCCTGTGGGAGTATTCCTGAAGAGTCGATTGGAATTTTGCCTCCATATTGTTCACGCCACGCTCCAATTGCATTAAAGTTTTCGAGTGCAAAACCTAGAGGGTCAATTTTTCGATGACATTCAGCGCAGGTTGCGACATTTCGGTGCTTCGCTAGTTCATCCCGGATAGTTGCGGCACCGCGGATGTCGGGTTCTATTTCGGGGACGTCCGGTGGCGGAGGTGGCGGTTGGTAACCCAGAATCTTATCGAGTACATATACGCCTCGCACGACGGGAGACGTATCAACACCATTGGCCGAGGCGGTTAAGAATAGACCGTGCCCGATCAAACCGCGGCGAGGGGTTTCCGCCAGTGAAACTTGGCGGACGTGCCCTCCTTCGATCCCGTTGATTCCATAATGGGCAGCAAGCTCGCGATTGAGAAAGGAGTAATCGGCAGAGACGAATTCACTTAACGAAAGATTGTTGTCGAGAATATGTCGGAAAAAAGTCTCGGTTTCCGTACGCATTGCCCAATCCAGATTGTCCCGGTAATAAGGTAGGAATTCTTCCGAAGGAGGCATTTCACCAATATTGTCGAGCTCCAGCCAACGTCTAATAAAGTGGCTTACAAATCGATTGGATTTGGGATCGTTGATCATTCGCGTGACCTGTCCCCGTAATATTGCTTTTTCACGAAGTTTTCCCGAGGCGGCAAGATTGAGAAGTTGGGAGTCCGGAATTGATGACCATAAGAAATAAGATAGGCGGGAAGCGATTGCATAATCATCGAGCTCCCCCTGCCCTTCATCGAGATACAGAAACCCCGGCGAACACAAAATAGCTTGGAACCCGAGTTGAGCTGCAGCAAGTGGCGACATGCCAGTGTCAATTTTTGAAGCGACTAATGATTGGATGGGCTCCAATTCATTTGTATCAACAGGTCGGCGGAATGCGGTTTCTGCGAAAGAGTTGATTCTCTGGCGTATCGTATCGCGATTGAGTTGGTCAATTTTTAAATCGCCGTAAAGTTTCTGGTGACCTCTAGGTGGCCAGTGGGTTACCAGTGGGCCTTCCACCTGGAGTTCCCAAACCCGAAGTTTGGGGCCGCGGTATGCTTTAAGAACGCCGTGCCCTTTTTCCAAGCCCGGCTTCATGTCGACGAAGGGTCTAAACTCTTCGTATTCCTCGCCTAAATTCGAAAGTAATCGGACCATTCGTTTCGCGGCGATGGGGCCATTTCGAAAGCGAACTTCCGGTTCAAATCCAGCTTCGAGATAGCCAGTCCATTCGATCCACCGTGGTGTGTCGTTTAGCAATTCAACGCGTTTTAAAGGGATCATTTTCGAAACATTTCCAGTGCTCTCAGCGCTTCCCTTGCGATCGACGGAAGCAATTTCAAGCACGAGAGGATCGTTGCTGCGAAAATCTCCAAGCGCTTTTCCGTAGTTGTGGGTGCGGTCAACCGCAGCGGCACGGACACGGATCGTATAGGTGCCACTATGTTTTAAACCGCCTCGTGCAGTGGGGAGAAATCCAATGTGCCCTCCCCTGTAATGACGGCCATAGAGATCGGTATACGGGGTTTCGGGAATAAATCGAAATCGATCTACCTGGAATAATTTTGGTAAATCCTTGTTTTGTTTATCGTTAAAATAAAACGGAGACTTTTGTTTCAATTTTTGTGTAACCGGCCGGCGACCAAATTGGGTCGCACGGGTGACCGCTTCTTCTGCCGCAGCCAGATAATGATCGAGTAAGATCCCAGAGGTTACCAAGTGCTGCCCATTGTTATCGAAGCCATTTACTTTTTCGTCTGTTGGGAAATTTTCTGCGGGGTTCCATGCCTCCACATTTAATGCAAGTAAATCCCCAATCGTTTGTTGGTATTCCCAGGCATTGATACGACGTAGAACACTGTGCCCCCCTTCGCTTTTCAATTTTTGGTGAGCTGCAGAAATCCTTTCAGTCAGGTGTTCAATCATGGCCAGTTGCTCAGATGCGATAGGACGCCGTTCCCCCTCAGGTGGCATTGATTGAAGGTTGAGTTGGTCAAGGATTTCTTGATAACGTTCTATTACACCTATCGTCTCGATTGTTTTGGGCAATGTGTCAAAACGTCGACCAGCTTTCTGCTTTGTCTCGCCATGGCACTGGTTGCAGTATGTTTCGGTGAACTTTTGAATCCGTTCGTCGATTGCCAACGCCGAGGTAGAAAGGGACGTCAATGCAATCGCGAGAACAAGGCAAGCGAACTGAATCATGAGCGAAACTCCAACTCTGAAAAGGTTCCGCTGCTTTTGTTAAATCGTTCGGTTTCGAGGCCAAACCACTGCAAAGCCGACAGCCACAAGTTACAGAGCGGTACTCGTTTGTGGTCTTCGGCTGGACAGGTGATGTGTTGCTGATGTTTGAGGCCACCGCCGGCAAGTATCACAGGTAGGTTTTTGTTGCTGTGGCTGGAGGCATTTCCCATTCCACTTCCATGAATGACGAGTGTTTGTTCGAGAATTTCAGACTCGCGTAGTTTGTTAAGGAAGTAGCCAAACTGCTTCATCAGGTAAGCTTCAACAACTGCTAATTGTTCCAGTCGCCCAGCTTCTTTCCCGTGGTGTGAAAGTCCGTGGTAACTTCCAACATTCAGTTCGGCAGTTTTAAAACCCATGGGGATTTCGAATGTGGCAACTCGCGTGGAATCGGTTTGCAATGCCAGTGTCAGTAAGTCATAGAAGAGTGGGATTTCTTCAATATGCATTCTTTCTTTTTCGAGGACTGGTTCGATTGGTGATTTGGGCTTGGGTCGGTCGAGCCATAGATTTGACATCTGAACGCGTCGTTCCACGTCACGAACCGAAGTCAGATATTGATCCAACTTGTTGCGATCGGTGGCGTTTAGACGACTCCCAATTCGTCGAGCTGAATCGTTAACAGCATCTAAGACGCTTTTTTGATGCTGTAACCTCGATCGCTGGATTTTTTGGGAAGCCGCATCTGATTCAACAAACAGGGCGTCGAACATTTTTGCTGGGTTATTGACGGGAGGGATGCAAATGCCCGTTCTTGTCCAACTCATACTGGTGCCTTCCCCAAGTCCTGCGTTGATGGACGAGAATCGAGTTGCACTGCCGCAGTGTTCAGCCGCCGCTTGATCCAGCGTTCTGTTTTTCTCAGGAAAACCGGCCGCCTCTTCTTTGCGAATTCCGCTCAAAAACGTATGCACGGCTTTGTGCCCGCCGCTCGTGCCGTGATCTAAGTTGGAAAAGACAGTAAAGTCATCTCTTTGATTCTTGATGGGATCGAGAGTAGAGCCAAGTTGGGAATTACCCCCATCGCCCTCCGGGAAAAATCCACCTGGCCAAAACCCAAGATGATTGCCAATGCATACTAATCTTCGCGGTTCCGGTTTAGCCCATTGCGAAGAGGAAACGCCGGATGATTTCTGGCTTGCAAGAAATGGCAAGGCGAGAGTAACTCCGGTTCCGCGTAGAAAATTACGTCGATTGATCATAGTAGGAATCCAATTAATCGAAGGGCTCGTGATTCTTCAAACGTGATTATAAGATGCAGTATCCCTGATATGTAGATGAATGAAGACTACTATCAGGATTTAAATTCTTTTCGAAAATCAGTTATTTGAATCCTGATAGTAGTTTTCAGCCTTTAAATCAGGGTTAAATTTATGATTAGGTTTCATCATCCGGGCGTCTACCTTCTTTCGCCAGTGTTCTAATTCGGCTTGCAATTTCTTCGCTTTCTCTGGTTTGGTTTTGGAAAGATCAGTTTGCTCACCCAAGTCGTTTTCGAGATCAAATAATTGTATTGTGCCATTTTCAAAATATTCTAACAGCTTGTATCTGCCCGAACGGATTGCACCTCCAGGGCTTTGCATTCCGTGATTGCTGTAGTGAGGGAAGTGCCAGTAAATAGAACGAGACTCGATTGGATTTCCCCGTAGTAACGGCGAAATATTGACGCCCTCTTTATCGGAACCGATCTCATTCCCAAAGCCAGCCATATTCATGATCGTTGGAAAGAAGTCAATGCTGCTCACTGGCGTCGAGCAAACAGCATTAGTCCGTCCTTTGCCGGGCCATTTGACGATTAGAGGGACGCGTATTCCCCCTTCATATAACCAGCCTTTTGCGCCCCGGAGTGGAAGGCAAGATGTCGAGTATGCTTTGTCAATATTCTGCTCAGGCACGATGCGTTTTGGGTTTCCAACATTCATCGCCGCCATGCCTCCATTGTCAGAAAAGAAGATCACAATCGTATTGTCTTCGAGTCCAAGTTGTTTTAGTTTTTCGGTGATTCTCCCTAGGCTTTGATCAACCCCTTCTACCATTGCAGCGAATTCCGGATTGTCTTGCTTTTGTTTGATTTTTATAGTGCCACGGGGAAGCACTTTGTGGCGAGCAAATTCACGCGTCTGAATTAACTGGTTGAGTTCTTTTCTTGTTGGATTACTCGGGTTGTCTGGATTGCCTTCGAGGATGAAGTTAGCAGATTCTGTTGTAGGTGTTTGTTCTAGTTTTTTCGAATACTTATCTACGAGGTCTCTACGCCCTTGAATGGGATCATGCACAGCGAAGTGTGACATGTAGAGAAAGAATGGTTCATCTTTTTTATTCTCCATCCATTCAATGGCCTGGTCTGTGAGTCTGTCCGTCAGGTAGTCGCCCTTCTTGCTTGGTAAGTTTTTCATTCCAAATGGTCCATGAAAGGTCCGCCAGTTGGAGGGGACATTGGGGACATGAATGTCAAACCCATGTTCCATTGGAGTTGTGGGGGCGTTTCCTAAATGCCATTTGCCAAAGATCGCAGTCGAATACCCCTTTTCTCTGAGTGCTTCGGCGATGGTTGTTTCCTGCTTAGGCAACTGTTGATTAATTTCCACATTCAAGAGTTTTTGAAAGGGGAAGTCGCGTCGCCCCTTGAGCCAGTCAGTTAAATTTAAAGTAGCTGGATACTTGCCCGTCAAAATGCTTGCGCGGGTCGGCGAGCAGACATGGCAAGCCGCATAGGCGTCTGTAAATCGAACGCCCTCGCTGGAGAGATGGTCAATGTTGGGAGTCTCATGAAAGCTGCTTCCATAGCAACCGACGTCTGACCAGGCTAGGTCATCGACGAGAAAGAACACGACGTTAGGTGGTCGAGTCTCTGGTTGGGTTTTTTTCCTGTCGACGCTCCAGCCTTTCGTGCGGACGTTTCCGTAGTACGGATAAAAGTCCCAATCGACTGCGCCCCCGGCGACACGTGGATCATCCGTCTTTTTCAAATGCTCAAATAGTCTCTCTCGGAGCGACACCAAGTTATTTTTTTGTTTTCCCTCTTTCGCTAGGTTGACTAGCTGGTGTGGGTCGTTTGTTAAATCGTAAAGCTCTTCGGTAGGACGCATTCCAAAAGCAAGTTCGGCGAGTGGGGCAATCTCTGGCGCATCACGTTGTTCCATCATTGTGGTTTTCGTTGGGGAGCTGTCGATCTCACCGTAAGGAATAGCACGGGCACAAACGTTGGGGTCGGGCGACCCTGATGGCCACCGAGTCGGTTCGAAATTGTGGATGTAGAGATAATCACTCGTACGGATCGCACGGCACGGAAAACCTTTACCGCCTTCGCGACAACCATCGTGACGTTCCATTGCAATGAAGGCCGCGTCTTGGCCGAGGGCTGTTTCGTTCTTGAAGCTTTCGGCTAGGCTGTGGCCTGTCATCGAGGCAGTTGGTTTTAGTCCAGCTATTTCTAAAAATGTTGGCGCTAAATCACTGAGATTCACGAACGATTCATTGGTTCGTCCAGGCTTGTCGATGCCTTTGGGCCAGCGAATGGCCAGCGGCACTCTCGTCCCCGCGTCATAGAGACTGGCTTTTGCACGCGGAAAAGGCATTCCGTGGTCGCTGGTTACGACAATCAGGGTGTTGTCCAATTCGCCTCGCGTTTCTAGTAAGGCAATTGCATCGCCCACGACGCTGTCAAAATATTCGACTTCGACTAGGTAGTCGAGAATGTCGTTTCGCACGATATTGTTGTCGGGGAATATTGGCGGTACGACAACCTTTGCTGGATCCTTGCCTGTTAACTTGCCAACTCCAGGCTGAAAACCACGGTGTGGTTCAGAAGTCCCCAACCAGAAACAGAAGGGTTGGTCAGAAGGGAGCTGGTTAAGGAATTCTTGAAAGTTCGCCGCATAATCAGTGGAGCGAATTTGCCTGAAGGGAGGTTTTCGATTTTTTTGATTGAAGGCTTTGCCAGCTGGATTTACTTGCCGGCCACCTGGTTCAAGTCGACCTGGCCCCCAACCCTTTCCCGTATGCCCAATTGCGTAGCCTGCATCTTCTAGTAATTCTGTGTAAGTCGAGAATTTCGCGGGTAGCGTGCTGTGAATATTGCCTGCTTCCTCTAGTCGCCAGATGTGTTGTCCGGTGAGGATGGCAGATCTAGACGGGCCACATGTGGGTGCGTCGCAAAAGGCGTGAGTAAATCGCAATCCTTCCCGGGCAATGCGATCAAACGCTGGAGTTTGCACCACCGGGTCTCCATTAGCTCCTGTGTGAGCGTAAGATTGATCATCCGAGATGCAAAATAGAATGTTGGGACGATCGTCAGCGGCAGCGATTTCCAATCCCGCTATCGCAATCGCCGCAATTACGATGAGCAGCTTGATTGGGTATTTCTTGATAGGCATTGTCTTCACTTTGCTAACTTGGGTTTATTCTTTGCGACGAACGTAGACATAATAGGCGCTCAAGATTGTATCTTCACCGCGGAACCATGTGTGCAATGCAATGGGGCCTTTTTTAAGTTTTGCATTGAAGACGATAGACGTGTCACCTGGTTTGACCGGTTGAGTTAATCCTTCAAAACCGTAGCTTCGCTTTTCAGAAATCTTTAAATGTTGGTGGTTACTTAGATAAAAACTTGCCGAGGTGATCGGTAGTGCTTTGCCCGTTCCATCCGGCATGGCTGTGGCGATCGGGATATCGGCATCTTTGGGCCATCGACGGAGTTGGAATTCGTATTCCCCATCCTGGGCAACTTCTAATAGCCAGTAACCGGATTTTTGCTGTCCCACGCGGATTTGGCGTTGCTGGTCCACGAAGACATCAAGCCAATCACAAGCGGTTAATCGCGATGGATTTTCATGTTGACTACCGATAATGATTCGCTGCGGTTCGTTTGCGGTTGGCCCAACTTCATTCCACCAACGATACAGTTCGCCTCGCATTTTGTTAACGACTTTAGGGTGATCATCAATCACATTTGTTTTCTGAAGCGGGTCTGTATCGAGATTGTAAAGCTCGCGGTCTTCGAGTAATCGCCAGCGTTTCCACAAAACCGCTGCGTGATCGCGACGCATGATTGATTGAGCGAATGGCGTTGGATAGTTAACGAAATTAGGCATGCGAGAATAATTGATAATGAGCGTGCGGTCGGTAGGTATCGTGGATTTGCCGCGAAGAATCGGTGCCAAACTGATTCCGCTAAATTGAGCGGTTGTATTGATGTCGCAAAGGTCGATAAGCGTAGGTAACAGGTCCTGAACCTGTGTCAGACCATGAATGTCCCGACTGGTTGAGAGGTTGCCATTTGGCCAACTAATAAAACAAGGGACTCGATGACCTCCGTCCCAAAGCTGTGTCTTCCCTCCCCGCATTCCTGCGTTGAAATATCGAGGGCCGTGGGTGCTTCCGTTGTCAGTCAAAAAGACGACGATCGTGTTCTTTCTAAGGTCTTCGTTTTTTAGAAATTGAATGAGTCGACCCATGTTAGTATCAATGTTTCGAACCATTCCAAGATATTTGGCCAGCTGTTCTTTTAATTTAGGATTTAGGTTGTTGTGTGTAGGAGACTCAAGAACTTTTTGGAGGGCAGCGCGATCTTCCGGCTTGGGGTTGAGCGGCCCATGTGGGGTGTTCGTTGCGATGTAGGATAAAAATGGTTTTCCAGATTTGGCTGACGATTTCATAAAAGACATCGCTTCGTCGAAAAAAATATCGGTACAATACCCCTTGAAGGGAGTTGGTTTCCCATTGGTGACGTAGGTGTCGTCGAAGTAATCGTTTCCCCAAGAATCTGGAACCGACCCAATGTGAGAAGATGGAAACCACACTGTCTGATCAAAGCCACGGTCCTCAGGTCGAAAGGGGTAGTTCGCGCCGAGATGCCATTTCCCGAACACGCCAGTTTTATATCCAGATGCCTTAAAGATGTTGGCTATTGTCGGAACTTCGGGTCGCAATAATCCTCGGCCACTGCTGACGTTGATGCACCCGTTGCGGGCGGCATCTAATCCGGTCAACAATTGTCCTCGCGTCGGGGCGCACATTGGGGCGACATGAAAATCGTTAAGCCTTAGACTTTGACTGTGTAAGTAATCGAGGTTCGGTGTTTTAAGAATTGGATTCCCATGTGCCGAAATTTCTGGAAACCCTTGATCGTCTGTCATGACAATAACAATATTGGGTTGGTCGGCATGGGTTGGTGCAATACGGGTAAGAGAGCATAAAAGCAGTAGCAGTACGATTGCTGTAATTTGACGCGCGCTCTTTTTCGATTGCAAATTAGTTGAATGCAAATCAGTCGTCCGGTGGTGGTCAGTAGGGAGAGAGCAGTCCAAACAGTTCTTCATTTTAAAGTAACCCTTGTCTAGGTCTGTTAATTCGACTCAGCATTGTCAGCATGGAAGCGACTATTAACTACTTAAGCTATGCTGATGTAACTAAGAGTTTTCTTGACACGCGAGTGTGCGATTTGCCTTGGATGAGAATCTGATCAGATTATCCGTTGCTTCAAAAAAGCGAGGCCATTTTGATTCTCAATCTGGCCTGACAAGTTAAGGTGTTCATCCTTTGGCATGGTTAGCAGAATATCAAATCAGGTTCTAAAAAACAATTTTTAGATTATGCTTTTATCTCTAGAGATCGACGAGCTTGCTTGGCGATGGTTCAGAAAGTCGTTGCAATCTTATTTAATTGAGCGTTGTTATTCTCTTCAAACGCATGCTTGTTGAACGGATGGCGGGAGAGAATGCCGTCTTTTGCTGTGGCTTATCAATTTAAATCGGCCGCTCCAATCAACAAAACTGGTAATTGGGATATGGAATTAAACCCTTTCAGGGCTACTGAAAGCTCTTTTGAATCAGCAGTTGACGCACGGCCCAAGGGGTTCTTTCGGGTGGGGGATTTGTTCTTAGCGATTGGTTTTTTGACGCTTGCAATTGCCTCCGGTTTGTCACAATTTGTAATGATTGGACTTTTGGGGTTGGTGTTATTTCCTATTTCGCTGGGCTCGCTGTTGATTGCGGGTGCTGTTGTCGCGGGAGAGAACCGGTCCACATGGAAGAGACATGTTGCTGGTTTTGCGATCTTCATTCTGGGGGTGTTCGTACTCAATTTGACCTCGGTCGTGGCTACGACTTTGGCATGTAATTATGTCACCCGCCCCGTCTTTGCTTCGACCTTGTCGACTTATAGTTGGGCGTTCGTAGCGCTAGGTTGGGGGATGTCGGGCGGGACGATTGCGGCCTCATTTATGTTAACAGCGAGTGGGTCGCGAACGCGTTGCTTTTTTTGGGGATCGATTGCTTTGGCAGTGCCTCCCGCCTCGCTTCTGATTTTCTTGATTTTGTTTTGGTCAGGACAGGCTTTAGGGGCCTGAGGACACTGTTCTCAACTAAATCGGTTGCCCCCATTGGATCACCAACGATTAGTAAACTTATAGATTGGCGCTACTGAGAATGGTCGTTTGCCAAGCTTAGATAAAAAATGGTCAGGCTTATGCCAGTCAACAAGGAGGGGAATGCGTAAGCCGAGTTCCAACTGCCTGGGAGCGAAAAGACCGCGAGAATTACTGTAAAAAAGACTAGTTGTTTAATCGTGACTTGCAAAGTAATTTTCTGTGTGAAACTACGGATCGCGATTTTAAAACACTAAATTCTACTTCTTAATATCCTAAATCAATTTTTAGAATTCTAGTCTCTTACGGCTGCCGTGAATCGATTTTTTAAGCGAAACTCGTAAGCAATTAGCAGAAAGAAAGTGAGAATCGCACAGACAATAAAGATTCTGTTACTCTGCACGCCAAGTTGCTTGAGTCCAATGAAGAGGAAGTTCCCAACAATAATGCCGACAAAAGAAAGGCAATTCCATAACCCTAGGATTTGCCCTCGTTTTTCATTTCCAGCAAGTTGTTGAATCATGGTCTGGAGGGGCACCATGACAAATCCCGCCATGAAGCCACCGGCAGCAAGTAATGCGGTTACCGTTTCAAAATTGTTAGGGATCAGCCCCAGCGCCAAGAATGGAATAGTGGTGCCAATCGCTCCCAGCGGGATAAGTGCTGGACGAATTCGATGGCCAGAAATCCTACCAGCGACGTAGTCACCGATCCCCGTGGAAATTCCCAAGAGCGCCATCAATAACGCGGTTTTAGTCGCCGAAATATCAAGCAATTCTTTGTAGTCCGCAATGATTAGAATCGCGATTCCAGCGACCACTAAGTAGAAAAAAGACCACACTAAAATGACTGATTTAAGTGTGGTGCCTGAAAGTGCCTTCCAAGTTGAAATGTAACTTTCGAATAGACGGTAACTAATTTTTAGATTCGGGTTCTGAGCGGTGAGTCTAGGAATGCCGTAAGAAGCAAGCGTTCCGAGTACGCCGATAACTAAGATGACGACACCGGGCAGCCACCGCATTGCTGTTGCGGGATCTTTAGGAGCGTAGATGTCATAAAGCGGTCCACCGACAGCACTGCCTAAAATAATTGCGACGTAAGTGAACATGTTGATGGTGCCGTTGGCTCGGCTAAGTTTTTCGGTTGGCATGATCTCCGGCAAGATGCCAAATTTCGCCGGTGAAAAGAAAGTGCTTTGGACTGCGATGATCACAAGTGCAGCGAGGACCAACCAAACATTGCCAATCCAGAGTCCCGCCATCGCGATCAACGCGATCAGGATTTCAGACCATTTAGAGAAAATGCTGACTTGTCGCTTGCTAAATTTGTCTGAGAATTGCCCAGCGAATCCGGATAGCAGAACAAACGGGATTGCCAAGCATAATGAAGCCCACCCCTGCCCCCCTTCTCCAAGTTGATTGCCCCAAATACCGCCCGCGGCTAAACCAAATATTAAAACCTGTTTTAGAATATTATCATTGGCAGCGCCAAGGAATTGAGTGACGTTCAAGAAGTAGAAACCACGACTGCTGGATTTTGTCACGTCGAACGCTCCGGAGAAATGCATCTTCTCTTTGGTGATCTTGGATGGGTGAAGTGGAGTCTAGTCGTTTTGCAGGTTTTTTGATAGAGAAACCAATCACAACGAGTGCTCCACCAAACAAAAACTGGGGGCGCTATTTCTGCTTAGAGAATCTGATAAGACAACGAGAGGCTTGGGGCGAAGAGACGAGATTTTATGTGTTTTCGTGGTTTCCTTCGATCAGTTCAGTTTGAGTGCGGGAGATTGTAATCTCGATCTACTCATAAATCGGTAAGAAGGTATTGAAAGCTATATCGCAAAAATGACCTGGATCATTGTATCGCTGGTTGAGGTTTAACGCGGAGATTACGGCCATTTCATCGTCGCTTAAATTGAATTCGAAGATACCAAAGTTCTCTCGAAGACGTTCAGGAGAAGAGGTTTTGGGTACAATTGCTGTACCTCTCTGGACGCCCCACCTCAATATAATCTGCGCTGGCGTTCTTTGGTGGGCATCTGCAATTTGAGTAATCGAGGAATTGGCAAGCAGCGATTGTTCAGGTGAGGCCATCCCAATCGAATAATACGATTCGGCTCCAAGAGGAGAAAATCCAGTCACAGTTATCTCCTCCTGCTGGCAATATTTCAGGAGTTTTTCTTGAATTAAGCGAGGGTGTAATTCCACCTGTAGAACGGAGGGGCGAATTTTTGCATACGAAAGTAAGTCTCGAATTAAAGAGCAGTTGAAGTTGCAGATGCCAATATTCTTCACCAGTCCCTGGGAAACCAATTCTTCCATTGCTTCCCAAGTTTCGCGGATAGGTATCGGATCCATTTCGATTTTAGGAAATTCGGCGTCTGGATCGTAAAACCATTCTGGTGGGTAACGATGTTCAAAGGGGACGAATTTTGAGGCGATGGGGAAGTGGATTAGGTAGAGATCAAGATATTCTAGCTGAAGGTCGTTGAGTGACCTCTGGAGTGCCGGGCGAACATGCTCTGCAGCGTGGTAGGTATTCCAAAGTTTGGAGGTGATCCAAAGGTCATTGCGGTCGCAGAGTCCAGACTTAATCGCCGTTGCAAGTCCTTCTCCAACTTGCGGTTCATTTCCATAATCGCAGGCGCAGTCGAAGTGGCGATAGCCAATCTTGATCGCCTCTTGAACCAATTCAGGCAGGATCGTTTTTTCAATTTTCCACATGCCTAAACCCAGCGATGGGATTTGAGATCCGTTATTTAAAGTAAGCAAATTGTCCACACCACAACCTTCACTAAATTAAATTTTGAATTACTGAAATTGTCGTGAGCTCTGTCGCATCGGTCAACGGGTTCTAAGGCACGCCTTGCCCTAGACATACTCCGATATTTAAATCGGAGTTTTAGAGGTCATAGATTGTCTTGGAAATGGCCAAAAAAATCACGCCGATTTTTTGCGGCGACGGGCCAAGGCAACCATTCCGAATGTGGTCAGGAGCGAGATGGCTGACGGCTCCGGGACGGCTGTGATTGAAAAATCAAAGGTCCTGCCGTTTGAGAAGATAATGCCATCAAGTTTTTCTGAGCTGGAGGTCACAAAATCATCCAACGCGGAGTCGTAATCGCCAAAATTAAAATGAGTCGTTCCGGGTGAGGAAAGTAATAAATCAAATTCCCCAAGGAGAATGGTAGGGCCCTGGGGGAAACCGTTGGATGCAAAATCAATGTCAATTCCAGCCAGGTTCAATTGGGAGCCTGTGAAACTGGCGTCCGTCGTGGTGTCAAAGGCAGCGTCGACTGAGTTGTTTATGATTGTGGCAGCGGCGCCTGAGACGGCAGCGTAATCAGCTCGTAGTCCAAATCCAATCAAAAAGTTGTCGGTCATTTCTGAGTTCGGAAACGTCTCTTCTACTGAAACGAACATCGTTACTGTTTCACCGGTGGTTGCGAAAAACTCGGTTCCCGATGTTGAGCCATCTGAGAAGGTGACAACGATATCTGCACTCGCATTTGCCGCAAATAAAATCAGACTCGTGAGCAAGGCGATAAGTTGAGTTTTCATGCAAATAAGTTGGTTTGGGGAGCCGACGAGTTTAATCAAAGGTGAAGTGGTTTTAGGACTGACATTCGTTTGGCGAGAACTAGAACCATGTAAACTTTAAGTTATCGTAATCTAATCCCGGATTGAGACTAGCAATGTGGACGATTTTTTATGGTCGCGTTCTAGGGTTGTCTTTGCAGGATTCGAGATTTCTGCGCTGTAGCGGTTCTTATTTATCTTTAAGTTATTTATCTTTAAGTTTACGTTCCTTCGAAAAGACATTACCGGTGGGGTGCTTGGGAAGCGTTGCTTGCCATTGCGTAAGCTGTTGAAGGAGCTGTTTTGTAACCTGTGGATTTTCTAAAGCAAGATCCTTCTCCTCTTTAAAATCGATCCCAATATCATAGAGTTCGTAATGAGACATATTTCCGTTGGCTACCAACTTCCATTGTCGATCGACCACGGCCCAGCTGACCCAATGGTTGGGTGAGCCTTTCCTGGGAGGCCAGGCTGCCTGCGTTTTCCAAAAGAGCGGTTTCTCTCTGGTGGCGGTGCCGTGCCCCATTAACGAGTTGGTTTGACTAAGGCCATCGGCCACGTACTCCTTAGGGAGGCTGACATTCGCGATTTCACAAAATGTTGGAAGTAGGTCTACTGCTGAAATAAGTGATTGGGAATCAATTTTTCCAGCAGGGATTTTGCCTGGCCAGCGAGCGAGGAATGGCACCCCAACTCCGCCTTCAAATAGTGACGCTTTGTACCCTTTGCGTCCCCCGGTAATTCCTTTCGCCGCTGCGATTCCATAACCCGCGCCGGTTGCAGTGTCGTGTTGGAGTGCGAGTGGCGTGGGGCGTGAAGCGCGAGCAGGGCCATTGTCTGAACTGAAAATGACGAGGGTGTTATCCGACAATTTTAGCCGGTCTAGAGCGTCTAAGATTTCACCGACTCGATCATCTGCATGCGACAGTACGGAAGCATAAATATTGTCGGTCTCTTCTAGCTCTCTAAATCGCCAACGATATTTCGGCACCGTATGAAACGGAGTGTGGGGCTCATGCAGCCAGACATTGATAAAAAATGGTTTGCCAGCGGCAGTCGATTGCTCAATAAACGAGATTGCATTTTCTGAATCCTCGTGGACGGGCATCTGTTCGCCAGCACAGTTAAATGCACCGTAATCGTCATACCCATATTCTGCCGGGAGCGGCGAATCGGGAATCATGTTATTGGAGAGGTGCCATTTCCCGTAGTGAGCTGTTGCATACCCGGATTTTTGAAGAAGTCGTGGAAGTAATGTGCTCTCGGGAGAAAGCCAGTCCGGCATGTTTCGTTTTTCATTGCTGGGAACCCATGCAAAATGGCCGTCGATGTTATAGCGAGCTGGAAAGTGCCCCGTCATGACGGCCGTACGACTGGGAGAGCAAACTCCACTGGCGACAGTAAATCGATGAAAGTCTGTACCTTCTTTTGCGAGTCGATCGATGTTGGGTGTCTTTACATACGGGTGCCCGTGACAGCTCAAATCACCCCATCCCCAATCGTCAGCAAAAATGAATAATATATTGGGTCGCGTATCTGCTGCTGTTTGTGCCGCAGCAGATTTGGGCAACGCACTTAGGAGGCAGACCAATGCAACGCTGACGGTTAAGGCATCGAATAAATTTGAAGTTTTGAAAGGCAAAATAAACTCGTAAAAAAATTAGGTTGAGATTTTCGAGATACTAGGGGTGTTTCAAGTCCGGGTTCCAGGGGATCAAGTCATCTTTTGGTTGTAAGAATTTAGCATCGACGGAGCGGTACCAGTCGTGCAATTCAGCACGCATACTTTTAACCAAGTCGGGCATTTCATTCGAAAGATCTGTTCGTTCGCCCGAGTCGTTTTTTAAATTGAATAGGTGCACCCGTCCATCTTCGTATCGCTCAACGAGTTTGTAATCGTCCCGACGAATTGCACCTCCGGGAAAGCCGCCTTGATTACTGTAATGTGGGTAGTGCCAGAATAGTGAATCGCGATCGAGGGGTTGGTCGCCGAGGGCGGGTCTTAGATCGATTCCATCCATTGGGTGTTTGACTTCGATTCCAGCAGCCGCGCTGATAGTGGGGAGGAGGTCAATGGAGCAAATAGGTTGATGACTAATCGCGCCTGCCTTGGTAACTCCGGGGTAACGAACGATCCAAGGTTCACGGATACCACCTTCGTAAACCCAGCCTTTGCCACCGCGAAGTGGAAGATTTGATGTAGGCGACCCTTCGGATGTCGAGAGTCCGCCATTATCCGAGGTGAAGATAACGATGGTGTTGTCCGCTATGCCAGATTTTTCAAGTTGGTCTAAGACGTTACCAACTGCTTCGTCCATGGCTTCCACCATCGCCGCATAGACAGCATGTTTTTGCAGGATTCGAACCTTGCGAGGCTTGTTGCCGATGACTTGTTCTTCGGAAGCAAATTCTTCCCCGTTAATTGTCGATGCTTTTTTGTTGTATTTCTTGACCAGATCTGGACGTCCCATCAAGGGAGTGTGTACGGAGTAAAAAGATAGGTAGGCCAGGAAGGGTTGATCTTTATTGTCAGCAATAAAACGGGCTGTCTCGCGAGCCAGTCGGGCAGGTAAATGATCTCCTTCGGGGCTTTCAATTTTGATTTCCGGATTCTTGAAAGGGGCAAAATATTTGTTGCCAGTGTAAGGGCCACCGCGGCTCCAACCTCCGATGTTGACATCAAACCCGCGATTTTGAGGGTAATATTGAGGCGTATCACCAAGGTGCCATTTGCCAGCAAAGAAGGTTGCGTATCCGTTTGCTTTTAATAGTTGGGGAAGCGTCGTTTCCTCGAGCGGCATTTTGTTGTTGAGCGGAGCAGGACGATATTTTCCAGCTCTTTTTCCAGAGAAGAAATTGGTGGCAGCCACCCGGGTCGGGTACTTTCCCGTCATCAGACTGTAGCGAGTTGGAGAGCAGACTGGGTTGGCCGCGTAACCATCGGTAAATCGCATTCCCGAATCAGCCAGTTTATCAATCGAGGGTGTTTCGTAGAAACATTCAGGATTGTTCGCGCCAATATCCATGTATCCTAAATCATCCACCAGGATTACCACGAAATTGGGTGATCTGTTTTCCTTTTGAATGGCGGACGCATCAGTTGCAAGACCAACCAAGGTAGTCATTGCTGCTGCAATCAAAGTCATGTGAGATACAAATTTATTTTTTTGAGCCATGGTCGGGGACCTCTCTGCCATTAAAGTATTTTTCTTGAATCCATTTGGGTTGCCAAACATCCATCCGCCGATTGCGATTGTCATAGGTCGCTTTTTTGGGTTGTGGATTTTCAACGACGAGTGGAGTGGGATCCCCTAATTTTGATCTCCACGAATTCATGATTCCAGATAATTGGAGGATTTTCTTTTGCTGTTCAGGGGAGTCAGCCAAATCAATCATTTCATGGGGGTCGGATTCTAAATCAAACAGCAAACGGTGATTGATCTGAGGGTAAATGTGAAGTTTCCAGCGGCCATCGTTGACCGATCGCTGGTTATCTTGGAATGGCAAAAAGAGAGAGTCACGGACTTTTTCAGCCTCTCCGGTAATGACACCGGTGAGGCTGAGTGAGTCAATTCCATCTGGTTGTTTGACTCCAGCAAAATCGCAAACAGTGGCGTAGAGGTCATGGACGTAAGTAAAGGACTGGCTGGATTGGCCGCGGTTGATGTTGGGGCCACTGATGATAAGCGGGCATTTCATGCTCTGTTCGTAAATGTTTTGCTTGCCTAAAAGCCCATGGCTTCCCATTGCAAGTCCATGATCAGCGGTGTAGATAACGTAAGTATTATCCGCATGCGGGCTGTTTTTGAGTGCTTCTAGAATGCGGCCAACTTGCAGGTCTAGGTGCGTTACTAAACCGTAGTACTCGCATAATTGATCGCTGACGATTTCGCGAGTTCGAGGCCAGGGCGCAAGTCCTTCATCGCGACCCATGGTCGATTGCGGGGCGTTTTTGAAAGGATGTTGTGGAAGGAAGTTGGCCGGCAGCGGCGGACGGTTTTGATAATACATTTCCCGAAACGCTTCGGGTGGGTTTCTCGGGTCATGTGGGGCGGTGAAAGCGACATAAAGGAAAAATGGCTGTTCAGTTCCTGCTGACTCAATGAAACTTACCGCCTCATCTGCAAATACTTCACTTGAAAAACCTCCCGCGTCGCGAGCCGGTCCCAATTGATTATCCTTGAAATCTTGAACCTGAAATGCCGCATGATTTACCATTCCACCCATGTAAACTGACTTGCCGTCAGAGAACGCTCGCTGGAGTGTCGCTTTCCCATTATGCCATTTGCCGACAATAAAAGTTTTGTAGTCCGCTTGTTCTTCTAGCTGGTGCGGCAGCAATGGCAACTCGGCCCAGTCTGTTGATTTTTTAGCGGTTGGGATTCGCATCCAATGCCGGCCGGTCATCAACATAGCCCGACTCGCAACGCAGACTGCACCACTGAATGAACCCGCACAATAGTTGTTTCGAAAACTGTAGCCTGAGGCTGCAAGTCGGTCTAGGTTCGGTGTTTTTATTGCTGCATTACCATGGGCACCAATCGTGTCAGCTCGTTGGTCATCGGCAAATAGCAAAATAATGTTTGGTTTTTCAACCGCCACTGTAGGCGTCGCCGGGAGCAAACCAATCAAAGCCGAGGTAATTAGAAATGAAAATCGCAGAAGTGAAGCTTGCATGGCGCATCGAAACTCTATTGAGTTTTCCGAAGGGTGAGAACCAACCGTTAGGTTCCCGCTTAGAACCATCTCCATGGTACCGAAACGATGCGGTGTTTCCATCTAATTAAGTGGAAATGAGGTATTTAAAAAACTGATAACGAATCGTTGCGGCCCCGAGGATTCGCAAAGAGTACGGCGGACGGATGCGGTAGCAAGGATTCTCGCTGCCCGATTGTTCTATCGCAGGGGCAAGCCAGATTCTATTTCTTCGAATCGTTGCCAGGCTTTTTCGCCGGTTTATCGGTGGAGCCACTCGATTTTTTTTCGGATGAGGTCGAGCTGGATTTTGAATCTTTGGAATCCGACTTTTTAGGCTTATCTGCTTCAGCCGATTTTTTATAAGAATCGCTGCGGTAGTCGGTTTCGTAAAATCCGCTCCCCTTGAACATAATGGCCGCGCCAGTTCCGAACTGTCGCACTGCTTTCTTCTTTCCGCATTCCGGGCATTTTTTTACTGGATCGTCTGTGATTTTTTGAAACAGTTCCCAGGCGTGTTCGCAGGCATCGCAAATGTAGTCGTAAGTTGGCATTGGACGGTTACACTCGATTACGTGGTTCAAGAATAAATTGATTGGCCGGAAATTGAATGGTCAAAAAGCGGTGTTAATTTTTAGCAGAATCAGGTCCAGTAGAAACGAAAACTTGGGAAGGTCGAATAACTCTTTCGTGGAGCTGAAAACCGGGTCTTAGATCTGCTGCAACAAGGTTTGCCGCGTGCTCCGCACTGGGCTGCATTTGAATGGCCTGGTGGAGGTTGGGGTCAAACGGTTGACCAACGGCATTGATTTTTTTGCAGCCATGATTTTCGAGGCTGGCCGCGATTTGCTGAGAAACTAATTTAACCCCCTCGACTAAGCCATCTCCGTTGGGTTCTGTTTCATAGGCTTCAATCGCCCGCTGAAGATTGTCAACCGATTCAAGGATCTCAGTCATGAGAGTCAGGGAAGCGTAACGCATTTGATCCTGCATCTCACGGCGGTTGCGACGACGGAAATTTTCGAGATCGGCATGAGCCAGAAGAACTCGTTTCTCTGCATCGGCAAGTTGAGCTTGCAGGTTTTCAACCGAAGTCTCGCCACTGTTCGCGGCGGAGTCAGTTGTAGGTTCTGACGACTGGTTCGCGCCGGCTTCACCCGCTTGCGACTCGTTTTGGTGTTCGTTTTGATTTTCTGGGTCAGTGCTCATTAGAGTTCCAAGTGCTCGTTTAATGGGGGTCACTTCGTGGGCTTCGCTTAATTGGCCCGCGGTTGTTTGGGTGTGTTTAAATGCTCGGGGAATTACGGAAAATAAGTCAGCCTAAACTTAATTTCAAAAGGATTAGTTTTCTGTAGCGCTAAAATAATCAGTAAGTCTTTGAAGGAAGTTTTTTCGTTCAGGCAGTACTTCAGTCTCTTCCAGTTCGGCAAGCTTACGTAATAAATCCTTTTGTTCTGGAGATATTTTTTTCGGTGTCTCGATGTAGGTTTGAACAAGCAGGTCGCCGGTTCTCCCGCCTTGCGGGTTAGGCATCCCCCGCCCTGGTAATTTAAAAACTTCGCCTGATTGCGTTCCAGGTGTAATTTTAAATTTGTCACGTCCGGTAAGCGTTGGGACTTCAATTTCGGCGCCAAGTGCTGCCTGAGTGTAGGAGATTGGCATTTGCAGAATTAGGTTTTCGCTATCACGATGGAATAGCTTATGTTGTTTTACCGTTATAAATACGTAGCAGTCACCGGGAGGACCTCCACTGGTGCTGGATTCGCCTTCACCGGAGAGTCGAACACGCATGCCGTCATCGACACCCGCGGGGATTGAAACGTCTAATTCAACGGTTTTGCTGACCTGCCCTTGTCCACGGCAACTGCCGCAAGGATCGACAATGATTTGACCGGCTCCTCGGCAAACCGGACAGGTTGTTTGAACTCGGAGGATTCCGGCGGACTGTAAAACTTGTCCACGTCCACCGCACTGTTGGCAATGCTCGGGTTGGCTGCCCGGCTTACTTCCGGAGCCATCACATGGTTCGCAGGATTGATTTCTTTTAAACTTGAGAGTCTTGCTGGCACCTTGGGCGGCTTCTTCGAGGGTCAGTGTGACGTTTGCGCGGACGTCGTTTCCACGTCGCGAGCGACTGCCGCCACCTCCGAAGAGGTCACCAAACATTCCGCCCCCACCGCCTCCACCAAACATCTCGCCAAAAGCGGCAAAGATATCCTCTGCGGAGCCAAATTGGCTGCCACCGTCAACTCCCGCATGTCCATGGCGGTCGTAGCGAGCTCTTTTTTCTTGATCGCTTAAAACCTCGTAGGCTTCCGCGGCTTCTTTGAAATTCTGGCTTGCTTCTTCATCTCCAGGATTGCTGTCGGGATGAAATTTGACGGCGAGTTTTCGATAGGCTTTCGCAATCTCGCGATCTGCAGCATCACGCTCGACGCCCAGCACCTCATAGTAATCGCGTTTCGCCATTTTGATTCCTGTGGCTGCATTAGGCGAACCTAAGTTCGCACCGGTCGTAAAGCTGGTCGAGGACGGTCTGCAAAGCAGTTTGATCTGCCGTTAATTTCCCAAACGACTTAAAGGAATTCGCTTGGTCCGTGTGTAAAAACGGACCACAAAATTGTGGTCCGTTGGATTTATCTATTTCATTTCATTGGGCAATAGTGTTCGCCCAATTGAATTTAGTTGTCAACCTAAGCGACAACGCCTTCGACGCGACGCTTGTTCTTGTCGTCATCGTCGAAAGTCGAAACCATTGCATCGGTGGTCAACAATAACCCCGCGATACTCGCCGCATTCGCCAACGCCGTTCGAACTACTTTAACTGGGTCGATCACTCCAGCCTTCAGCATGTCGGTGTATTGACCTGTGAAAGCATTGTAGCCCGTGTTGTTTGGCTTGCCCGAAACAATGTCGGCAACCACTGATCCGTCGATTCCGCCATTGCTGGCGATTTGCCGGATGGGTGAATCGAGAGCCGCTAGGACGATGTCGACTCCGACTTTTTCGTCTCCTTTGGCAGTTTTTCTAGCAGCAGCTACCGCTTCTTTGCAACGCAGTAAAGCAACACCGCCACCAGGAAGGATTCCTTCTTCGATCGCTGCGCGGGTCGCGTGAAGGGCGTCTTCTACGCGAGCCTTTTTCTGTTTCATGTCGGCTTCTGTTTCAGCACCAACACTCACAACCGCAACACCGCCGGTTAGCTTGGCAAGACGTTCCTGCAGCTTTTCCTTATCGTAATCGCTATCGGATTGTTCGATTTGACGACGAATTTGATCGATACGAGCTTCCACATCTTTACGAGTGCCGCCGCCTTCAACGATCGTTGTGTTACCTTTGTCGACTGTGATCTTTTTCGCGGTTCCAAGTTGTTCGATTTCAACTTTTTCAAGTTGAATTCCAAGGTCTTCACTGATCAAGGTACCACCAGTGAGCGTTGCGATGTCGCCAAGCATTGCTTTGCGGCGATCACCAAACCCAGGTGCTTTGACGGCACAGACGTTAAGTGTTCCACGAAGCTTATTAACCACGAGAAGGGTCAACGCTTCTGCGTCGACATCTTCAGCGATGATCATCAACGGAGCGCCGCTCTGACCAACTTTTTCAAGAATTGGAACGAGGTCACGAATGTTGCTGATTTTCTTTTCGAAGATCAGAACTTTTGCGTTTTCAAATTCACAATTCATGTCGGTCGGATTGGTGATGAAGTAAGGCGAAATATAGCCTTTGTCAAACTGCATCCCGTCGACGTATTCGACAGTCGTTTCAGCAGTCTTGCCTTCCTCAACTGTGATCACACCGTCTTGTCCGACGCGGTGCAACGCCTCGGCGAGAAGATCACCGATAACCATATCGTTGTTCGCACTGATTGCTCCAACGTTAGCAACTTCTGCCTTGTTGGAAACTTTCTTCGACATCCCAACGAGGTGCTCAACTGCAGCATTGACGCCTCGATCAATTCCACGACGCACGGCGGTTGGATTTGATCCAGCAACAATGTTGCGAAGCCCCTCTTTGAAGATGGCTCTCGCGAGAACCGTCGCAGTCGTAGTTCCATCGCCAGCAAGATCCGAAGTTTTCTGAGCGACTTCGATCACAAGCTTTGCGCCCATGTTTTCGAATCGGTCTTCCAACTCGATTTCTTTGGCGACGGTCACTCCGTCTTTGGTAACTGTGGGTCCGCCGAATGATTTGTTGATAATCACGTTGCGGCCAGTAGGGCCCATTGTGACGGCAACCGCATCGGCAAGGATGTCGATACCGCGTAACATGCGGGCTCGAGCGTGATCTTCAAATAGCAGTTGTTTAGCCATTATAAATTCCTTGTTGTTTTACTTTCTAAGTCAAATCGTTGAATTCCGAGCGGTTGCTCAGGAGACCAACGTTAGACGACTTTTGCGAGGATGTCTGATTCACGTAGGATTTTGACATCCTGACCTTCAACTTCAATTTCGGTACCGCCGTATTTTCCGTAAATGACTTCGTCACCAACGCCAACGGATAATTCGCCACGCTCTCCAGATTCCAGCAGTCTGCCAGGACCGACAGCGACGACTGTGCCACGTTGCGGTTTTTCTTGAGCGGCGTCGGGGAGTACGATTCCACCAGCAGTTGTTTCTTCAGCTGCCATTGGTTCAACGACGACACGGTCATCAAGAGGTCGAATAGAAATTTTTGCCATGATAGTTTCCTTTATGTTTTGGTTTCAGTATGAAACTGATTGTTTGGTATTTTTGAATTGGAAGAATGAAAGACTGAAAGCTGCAACTCAAACACTCGTTCGCCCTTGAGTCGCAGCGAATGGATCAGTGATGGATTACATCATGCCCGGCATTCCCATGCCGCCCATGCCACCCATTCCGCCCATGCCCGGCATGCCACCCATGCCGCCCATGCCCATGTCACCGCCCATGCCGTGATCGTGGTGATGGTCGCCACCTTCTTCTTCTTCCACTGGAATTTCAGCGATCAAAGATTCAGTAGTAAGCAGTAGTGAGGCAACACTGGCTGCGTTTTTCAGAGCAGTCTTAACGACCTTCGCTGGGTCAATCACACCGGCGGCGACCAAATCACAGTAGTCGCCTTTGTCCGCGTTGAATCCCTCGGTCTTGCCCTTCATCCCGCGAACCCGATTGACGACAACACCGCCATCGAACCCAGCGTTGTCAGAGATGCATCGCAAAGGATACTCAAGAACATTTTGGATGATTTTGACGCCAGCTGCTTCGTCACTGCTGAGGTCCTTAAGTTTCTTAAGGCCTTTCTCGGCACGAAGTAGAGCGATTCCGCCACCAGGGACGATGCCGTCGGCCAAAGCTGCTGCTGTGGCTGATTTAGCGTCCTCAAGGAGATCTTTTCGCTCTTTCATTTCCGTTTCGGTAACTGCACCAACGTTAATTTGTGCAACACCGCCGGCGAGTTTTGCCAAACGTTCCTGAAGTTTTTCTCGATCGTAATCGCTGTCAGTGTTTTCAATTTCGCGGCGAATCTGATCGACCCGATCGCTAATAGCGACCTTTTTGCCACCGCCTCCAACGAAGACTGTTTCTTCGGAAGTGATTTTGACTTTCTTGACGCGGCCAAGATCTTTGAGCTGGATACCTTCAAGGTCAATCCCAAGATCTTTGAAGATCACTTGTCCACCGGTAAGTACTCCGAGATCTCCCATGATTGCCTTACGGCGATCACCATAACCCGGAGCCTTGACGGCACAGACTTGAAGGATTCCACGCATTTTGTTGACGACCAAAGTGGCCAATGCTTCGCCTTCGACGTCTTCTGCAATGATCAGCAAAGGCTTTTTCGCTTTGCTTACTTCCTCTAGAAGTGGAATCAACGCTTTGTTGGAAGAGATCTTCTCTTCGAAAATCAAAACGTATGGGTTCTCTAATTCGACAGTGACATCGTCTTGGTTGGTAACGAAGTGAGGTGAAAGGTAACCGCGGTCAAATTGCATACCTTCGACGACGTCAACATAGGTTTCCGCCCCGCGTCCCTCTTCGACGGTGATCACACCGTCTTTTCCAACTTTCAAAAACGCTTCGGCGAGGACATCGCCAATTGTTGGATCGTTGTTGCCAGCGATGGTTGCGACTTGCTTGATTTCCTTTTTACTTTTCTCATCGATTGGTTGAGAAAGCTTCTGGATCTCTGCACAAACGGCATCGGTTGCCTTTGCGATGCCTCGTGACAATGCCATCGGATCGTATCCAGAGGCAATCATTTTGAGACCTTCTCGGAAGATGGCTTCGGCTAAAATAGTCGCAGTTGTGGTTCCATCTCCAGCGACGTCATTAGTCTTACTGGCCGCTTCTTTGACCAATTGAACACCGAGGTTCTCAAACGGGTCGTCGAGTTCGATGTCCTCGGCGACGGTAACACCGTCTTTGGTGATCTTGGGACTTCCCCAACCTTTATCCAGAATGGCGTTTCGGCCACGAGGGCCTAAAGTGCTGCGAACCGCGCGAGCCAATTTGGAAACACCTTCCAAAAGCGGCTTACGGGCGGCGTCATCAAAAACCATTTGTTTTGCCACCGGATTCCTCCAAAATAAATTAAGTAATGTTGATTTTGCGAAGCGAAAGGGCTTCGAAATTGATTGTTTGTTGGTTCTCTAAGCGATAAGCCAGCACAAATGGCAGGCGCACTTTGAGATTCCCTCCCATAACGCAATCACTGTGCCAAAGCGGTCCGCCATCGCAGAAACAGCCGAACAAATACGGAAAACCTCTGAAATCCAATTTGAAATGGGGGAAACAGGTTAGAAAACACGGCGTTTTTGAAGTTGGGAAGAGAGGGGGTTGTTTCAGGTTGTCACAACCAGAGGGTGGCAATAAAACAGACCGCCATTTTGACAATCGGGCGTTGTCACAAGATTGCCAATAATTGGAGGGCGAAGTGACAAAGTGGCACACGGTCAGTCGGGGTGGCGTGAGTTGCTTGAAAAGGGTGGTTTTTCATAGCGTTTGCGGCTGTCTAGTCACAGCCTAGGCCTACCCATTGGGGCTGGAAAAAAAGCAGCTTGGGGCGACCAAATGCCCCAGCTGCTTTAAAAAACGTATGAAATGCCGGCGATGTCTTATTTTTTCGATGCGGGCTTGTTTTTGCTACGGTCGGAAAGCGACCAAGCTTCGTACCAGTCTTGCCCGCCGCGTTTCATTTTGAAGTCGCTGGTTAGTCGCTGCTGCATGTCTGGCAAGTGCCCTGCTCCGTAGAAAATTGCGATGTTTCGTTTGCCTTTTGCAATTTCCTCTTTAAGAACTTCCATGCATTTTGCATTTCGGTGATCGATGATGGTCGATCCATCTTTGCCTTGGAACATGATCATCCCCGACTCCATATCCTTGATTTGTTTGGCGAAAGAACGCCGCATCCGCAACTCTTTGTTGTTTGAGAACATCCCCATTAGCAAGCCAAGATTGTCACCACCCTGCCCTGCTGACTGCATGGCCATGCTCTGGCCGATTGCGCGTAATCCGTATTTTAGAACGCTTTCATCATTAGCAGCCATGCTTTCCGAGAATTCGGTTGGCGACATGTCGGCGTGGATAAAGTTGTTCTTGGTGTAATCGATGTGTTCGAGTTGGAATTCAAGCCCGAGAGCAGTTTGCATTCCGACCTGCATCGCAGCGATTGGATTAGTGGGAATACCATCGCCCCGGCCACCCCCTTTGGGAATGACGGTTCCTTCGGGGGCAACTAACTCGTAAAGGAGCGATTCGTATTGCTCGAACCGTTGGTTGAGTTTTTCAAAGTATTCCTTTTCACCAATATGAACTGCACCGATCAAGTCCACCGTAATTCGATTTCCCTCGTCATCTTTTAGTTCGTAACGAGTGACTGAGGTTTCCAGTGCAACGTCTCTTCCACGTGAGTCCTTGCGAATACGCATGAAATGCTCAGAAGGGTTTTGAGTTGCCGGTTTTGCTTCTTCAGCTTCTGGAGATTGGGCAAAAACTGGTTTTTCGCCGCTGAAGCCTGTCAGCAAGGCCAGCGAAAGAATGCCAAATAGAAATCTTGGGTTCAACATCAAAAAACCTTTGCGTTTCGTTAAACGGGTGCGAAGAGTACGTTCCGGTTTCCCAGAAGTGATGGTTCTGGGATTGGCGGACTCCTAGAGTATAGGAATCAAGCACAATTTGTTCAAACGCGTTTCATGGTTGGCGGCGAAAAAGGTTCACTACCAAACGAACAGAGTGCTATATCAGACAAAACGTCCAAGCTCAAAATTTAGGTGATTTCGATAGGCCGGTAAATGTTTATATCGCTGCCCTCGGTAACGAACACCGATGCTGGACGTTTAGCCAGGGGTTTGACGAACGGCTTGCCGAATAGTCTCTCGACGTCGCAAGTGAAATTGGCTTGAGCGGCATCCCATATTTGCCACGTTGGTCGAGTGACTTTGTATTCCAGGGTTTTCTTTCCAGACGCTAAGTACTGTGAGGCGTGATCAAGAATAAACCCGACCTTTGTATCTGGTCCCGTATTTTTGACTTGACTTCGCGCTTTAATTCTCAGATTGTTCCAGTGGTCATCGACCTTCCATTGGTATTGGACTTCCGGAATGGTGGCGCTACTTCCAAATCCCTTATTCTTGTGCTTCATTTTCATCTTGATGTAATCGCGATCGAAGCGAGAGTTGAGAAACCAGGTCGCCGTTGGGCTTGAGACATAGTTTTTAATGAAGCAGATCCCTTTGCGATTAAAAGGATCGTCGGGGTGTCTGACGTAAAACCGGAGACTTAACTCAACGAACCCTCGGGAGATTGGTAATCCTAAGATGCCAATTTTCCTCATGACCATGCAAGTCAGGCTTACATAGGTTTCGCCGCCATAGAAATCTAATTCCAAGCCTCTTGGTAGGTAGGGATCCAAGAGCGTCGGATTAATTTGAAAGTTAACTGCGACCAACTCGTTGTAGGCAGCCGTGGTTAATATTTTTTGCTCCACTAATTGGGCAGGAGCTTCAGGGGGGGAAGTGGTAGACATAGGCGATTTTCCGCCGCGTTAAATTTATAGTCGTTGACCGTTCTAGTGATCCGAAATAGCTCTCCGTTTTATTTATCTATCATCGCGTGGAAGAACTGGCATCGCTTCCGTTCTTTTTTCGAACGGGATTTCCGTCGAATAGAATCGAGAGCAGTTGCCGTTTTTAAATCCAGGTAGGCGAGTTTAATTTTTTTAAAAAAAGTATGCCGTTGAAGGGCGACGTCTTGTCTTCCCCAGTTTAAGCGAAACTCATCCAGAAATAAAATAAAAGCGATGAGATTCGCCTGTTATTGTTTCCACTATGCGACCAATTCCCTGGAGATTCTCCAACCCCAAAATATTTAGGGAGTAATTGGTTGTGGAATAATTGGCTTGGTGCCATATTTCTGCGGTTTCAGGGGCGGATTGTCGAAAATGCGAGTTATTAGAGTGAGAAAAGCCACCGCAAAAACTGAGTGAGTTATTGGGTTGCCATGCTCAAGCTGGTTTAGGCTGGATAAAAAAATTGACCGAACGGAGGCATCTCACAGAAAAACAAGTAAGAATCTCGCATTCCAGCCCCGAGCGATCTAACAATGACCGTTTGCTAAAAGGTCGAGAGTGAGTCTTCCAGCACGTAATTTGAATTGGGCCGTAGCAATTGGGCCGCAGCAATAGGCCTGTTAAATGATTGCAATGTGCAAGATGTTTCAGTTCCATGGCTTGGCTGGCGTTCTGGTCGATTATCAAAAAAAATGGTTGGTGATCGAATGTGAAAACCGACGGGCTACTACTTGCTCCCTCGGGCGTTAAACTCAAATTTTCGAGTACTAGATTTAGGATGTGATTTTGATGCACACGATTTTGTTTGATATTGATGGAACACTGTTGAGGTGTGGTGGTGCCGGGTTGGCTGCGATCGGTCAGGTGATGGGGGAGCTTTTTGGGGTGAAGCAGCTGGGGAAAGTGCCCGTTCACGGTCGCACTGATGAAGGAATATTAAATGATCTATTCGCGCAGTCCTCGCTTGTTTTTGATGACCACCGAGATGAATTCAATCAAAAATATTGGGCGAAATTACCCGAGACTTTAGGTGAGAGTCCAAGCTATCTGTTGCCTGGAGTATCTGTCCTGTTGGAGCAATTGGCATTGAGGGAGGATGTCGCTATGGGGGTGTTAACCGGTAACGCAGAGCGAGCTGCCGCAGTTAAGTTACGCCATTTTAATCTAGAGCACTTTTTCAAATTTGGCGGATTTGGGGATTTCCACTCGGATCGGAACGATGTCGCAAGAATTGCTTTGGCATCGGCTCGAAGCTTTCTTGGTGACCGTTTTGACGCATCGAGATTGTGGGTCATTGGCGATACAGTAAACGACATCGTATGCGCCCGCGCGATCAACGCTAAGGTCATTGCTGTGGAAACTGGCGGTGCTTCAATGTCGGAGTTGGAAGCGGCAGCGCCTGATTCAGTTTTGCCGTCTCTGAAGGATCATCACGAATTTTTTGAAACGCTCGGTCTCGTTTGATTCAGGCGTTCACAGCGATGAGGGCTGCACTGATTTTAGTGCATTCTCTTTAGTTCTCGCTGCAATCTGAGGCTACGCGTGTTGCGGTAGTTTTCGGGGGAATGGGATTCGCTCCCTAGGTGGCAATCGGCGGCCGGTATCCTCTACCCAGATAAATCGCTCTTCTTTCGAGGCGTAGAAACGAAGCCAGGACTCTTCGTCTTCAACGATGTCGAGGCATTGCCATTTTAAAACTTTTCCAGAGAGAACAACTTTCTTTTCCTGAGCTGGCAGAATATCGCGAGCAATCAGGCAATAAAGTTGTCGATCGGACAGGTGGTCGGTATGAACCAAGATGATGTTCTTTTCGAACAGACGTCCAATGATCTGGTGCAATTGCTGGTTGATTTCAGTGTCAGAAAACAAATGATGGTCGGGCATTGCAAGTGCGGGCTCAAACCATTGCGAGATCGGAAGCACTGGAGCCTTTTCCCAGGCCAGCAGGGAGGTTAGGAATTCGTTCTCATTGCTGACAGACATCTTGTCGAGATCAACCAGATAAACTGACTCATCGAGAAACGGTTCCATCTCGTCACGCAACCGCGCGTTCTGCATCAAGAGATCAATTTCGGACATTGTCATGGTTACTTTTTTAAACTAAGCCGTTTGCATTGTGGTCAGCGAGCCGCAGCAGTGAATGTCGCGGTGTGATCTTGCAGGAGCGGTTCGTGGCGTGTCTTCGCCCTCGATGATTCACCCTCGATGATTCGCCCTCGAAGATTCGCCCTCTGCTCGATGGGATCAATCTAGCAATCGAAGCTGTTGATTCAATCATCAACTTAACCGAATGTCAAAAAAATAGCCGGAGATTTTATTTCAAAAATGCATGATCCGCATTGGCCGCATTGTTTAACAATTACGACCGTTGGAACCGAGTTGGAGGTTCCAAAAATGACAGCATGACATCATCTTTTCTGGGATGTCTTTGGGTTTCGTGTCGCCGGGGGAGTTTGAAAGCGACGTGACATTGAGAAACCGGTTTCAAAAGAAGCCAGGAGCCAATTAGTTTCGACTGAATTCGGTTTGAGACACTCCAAAGCCAATCCTAATCTACTTACAAAACCTAGGTTTTTGGGAAGCCCAGCGTCAATTGAGCGTCTTCTTCTTCTGCCGAAGGATTCAATTCTTTGTAAAGCAAGCTAGGTTGAATGTCTGTATTATTTTGGTACTTATTGCTTTTGTACTCTTTAATCGCCCCATCAATTTGATGATAGAAGATTTGGCAAATCGCGACGCCGGGATAGATTTTGACCGGTTGGACCGCGAACATCTCGAGCGTCCAGAAGCCTTTAAAGCCGACGTCGCCAAAACCGGCGGTTACATGCACAAACAGTCCGAGTCGGCCAATGGATGACCGGCCCTCGATCATTGGAACCAAGTTGTGAGTCTCGGTTCGCTCAACCGTACGTCCGAGGTAGAGGCGGTTAGGCTCAAGCACCAATCCCGACTCAGGGATGACCATTCTTCGGACGCGATTGCTCTTTCGCATGTCTAGGACGACTTCTTCGTAGGTCACGACATCGTGATGGAGCGTAAGATTGTAGCTGTTGGGGTTAATGTTGTCGGGGTTGTATGGATCAAGCTCAATGTTCGTGCCAAGGTTTCTTCTAATTTCTTCGCCGGAAAGAATCATGGTTTTCGCTTTCGTGGCAGGAGATATCCATTGCGACCCGAAGCATTCCTTGTTGAGAGCGTTTCGAATCGGTTAGCCGTCATGGCAGAACGTTTTGGATTGTGTTTGCCCATACAATTAATGTCAAGTATCCAAAGCGGAAACATTAGTTTGATTTCGTTAACCGAACCGACAAAGTTTCATTGGCGTAGTAATTCGTGAGCCCTAAATAGGTTAAGGAAGTTTTCAAAGCCACTAGCTAAAAACGAAAAAATTGGACGAATCGTGTTTAAAGGGAATTGGTTTCCACGCGAGATTGCATTTTTCCGTCTTAGGGCTTACTCTTGGTTACTAAGAATGCCGAATAACGGGAATTATTCACGGAAGTTTTACGCGGACAAAAATTAGATTTCAGGATCAACAATGAGCCAAAATCCCTTTCAATCTTCAGAATACGGTTTCCCAACGACCTCTGCCCAGATGGCGGAGGCGGACGTAAGGGCGACATTTATTCGGCGAACTTACATTCACTTGTTAGGGGCGATTCTCGTCTGCATCGCGATTGATGCGGTACTCTTAAACGTCTTTTATGAGCAAATCGGTGGGTTGCTGCAGGGGTTGGGCCAGATGACGTGGCTCTTTGTTCTCGGTGGCTTCATGTTGGTCAGTGTTGTGGCTGACCGCTGGGCTCGCTCGGATACCTCACTGGCAATGCAATACGCTGGGTTGGGACTGTATGTGGTCGCCGAGGCATTGATTCTTGTGCCGTTGCTGTACATTGCTGGTCAAATCGCACCAGGGGCGATTGAGTCGGCGGGGATTGTCACCACGTTTGTCTTTGGTGGTTTGACCGCGACCGTTCTTGTAACGAAAGCTGACTTTTCGTTTCTCCGATGGGGGATCGCTGCCGGTAGTGTTGTCGCGTTGGGTTTAATCGTCGCATCGGTCTTTATGGGTGGCTTAAGCCTTGGGCTTTGGTTCTCTGGATTAATGGTCTTGCTTGCCTGTGCATCGATTCTTTACAGCACTTCCAATGTTCTCAAGCACTATCGTACCGACCAGTATGTTGCTGCGTCGTTGACTTTGTTTGCATCTGTAGCGTTACTCTTTTGGTACGTCCTTCAGATTTTCATCTCGTTACGCGATTAATCCGCCTTTGGATTTCGCAAGGAAAAACTGTTTGCCTTAGGTCATGGGTTCTCCAATAAAATCCGAACATTCTCTGCCAGAAGATTTTGGCAACGTCGTCCGTTTGTTTCCACTGCCTAACGTTGTGCTGTTTCCCGGCATCGTTCAGGCGCTGCAACTTTTTGAGCCTCGTTACAAGTCACTGGCTGAAGATGCAATTGAATCCGATCAATTGATCACCATGGGATTGATTGATTCCCAATGGAAAACTGAGCAAAGTGACGTACCATCGATTGCGAAGACTGTCTGCATTGGTAGGGTTTTATCGCACACGAAGCTCGAGGATGGCAGATACAATATTTTTCTGGTTGGGGTGAGTCGAGCGGAGGTCGTTTCTGAGTTAGTTACAGAAACTCCTTACCGCATGGCGGAAGTCCGTTTGATCGAAGAGCAACTTATTGAAGATCATGAGTTGTCGGTTCTCAGAACCGAGGTCTGTGCGAAATTTCGAAAGCTTGCGAGCTATCGCACTGGATGGCATCAGGATGCACTCGACCAATTTCTTGGAGAGGATTTGCCATTAGGCCAACTGATTGACATGGTTTGCTATTCTTGCGGAGCTGGTATCCCTGAACAACAACTGGTACTCGAAACTGTGGATTTGGCTGAGCGTGGTAACGTTGTCCTCGAAATTTTAAACGGGCAAATCAGAGCGTCGGAAAGCGAGCAGAGTTCGACGCAGGATTTCCCCCCCAGTTTCAGTCTGAATTGATGTGGCCAAGTGGATCGTTTGGGCGATCGAGAAGCTTTGATTGGTTTTAGGAATTTTGATGGGTGCAAATATGGTTGTCTCAATTGAGTATTGCGAGTCCTGAAATTATCTTCCTCAGGCTACCAGTTTGGCATCAGTTATTAACTCAGCTTTCAATGTTAAGGTTCAATTGCTCCCTTCGAGCGGTGGTTGTTTTGAAGTCGTTGCAGATGGCGAACTAGTTTTCTCTAAGAACCGTTTAGGGCGATTTCCCACCGACGAGGAAGTCTTGCTTGCGCTCAATCGCTAGTGTCCTGGCGGTCTAGATTTTCTAACCGTGCGTTTCTGGCGTGCAAGATTTTCATTGTGCTGCTCCCTTTTTGTTCAGAACCATTGGTGTCAAGGGAATTCATGGATAACTCGAACCCATCCGTCGTTTTTGAGACTCAGCGTCTTTGGATGGGGCACTGGTATTCTGGGTTGGCAGCGTCGGCGTTAGAAATCTATGGGGATCCTGAGGTTACCCAGTGGATTGGCGGGCAAACAGAAACTTGCATCGCAGGGATGGAGGGCCGCATTGCGGGATTGGTGCAGAGAAATAAGAAATTGCCAGATTGTTGGGGGAGTTGGCCCGCGTTTTTAAAACAGACAAACCAGCTAGTTGGTGCCATGTTAATGAAGCCACTTCCCGATGAGCGTGGGGATTTCACAAAAGAAATCGAGGTTGGCTGGCATCTTGCGCAGGCGTATTGGGGGCAGGGATATGCCACGGAAGGTGGCCGGAAGATGGTTGAGTTGGGGTTCGCCCAACAAAATCTGCAGCAAATTTATGCCGTTACCGGGCCGAATAACCATAAGTCGCAGGAAGTTGCCCTGCGGCTGGGGATGAAGCATCAAGGGCTAACGGACAAGTACTATGGTCAAACCGTGGACTTGTTTAAAATCACAAGCGATGAGTGGTCGGCGATAAGAGTTGAGTGAAGAAATCTGTTTTGAATTTTTATACATGCGAGGATTAAGTGAATAACGAATTGAAACCGTGGGAAGTCGAAATGTCAGCGGAACGTTTTGAGTTAATGCGGAAGATTCTTGACGCTCCCAGCCCGATCGGCTTAGAGGCGGCAATGACACGCGGGGTTCTTGAACCGTACATGAAAAGTTTCATGCCTGCGGACTGGAAGATTCACACGTTCAAGGGAAACGCCGGGATTGTTCTCGATACAAAACCGGGTGATGAAGATGCTTTTTCAGTGATGGTTATCGGGCATGCCGACAAAATTCGGATGCAGGTGAGAAGCGTCGGAGACGATGGGAAGATTTGGGTCAATTCTGATTCCATGTTACCCACAACATTGATTGGGCATAAAGTAAAATTATTTAGTGAGCATCCAGAAAATCCTGGTGAGTGGCGAGTGATTCGTGGAGGCACCATTGAAGCGATTGGTGCAATCCATTTTGCTGACCCGAAACTTCGAAGCGGGGATGACGGAATCAAAACAAAAATGATGTATCTTGAGCTTCACATTCATGGCGAAGATAAAAAAGCTCAGATCGAAGCGCTCGGGATTCGCCCTGGCGATCCGATTCTCTACGATCGACCAATCGAGCGAGGGTTTGCACCGGACACATTTACGGGGGCTTATCTCGATAACGGTTTGGGTTGCTTCGTCACTGCTGAGATTGCCAGGCTGATGGCAGAGGCGGGGCCAATGAAAAATATTCGCTATCTCGGTGCGATGGCTTCGCATGAAGAAATTGGCCGTTTTGGAAGCCGCGTTTTGGCGAAAGAATTTAGTCCCGACGTTACGATTGCTGTTGATGTTGCGCATGATTTTACAGCCGCCCCTGGGATTGGAGATCGGCGTTATGAACCGGTAGCCATGGGTGACGGTTACACGCTAACCCACGGAGCGATCACCAGCGCAACGCTTAATTCGTTGTTGACGAAGGTGTCTTTAGAGCATGGAATTCCTGTGCAACACGAATTGGCTGGACGGGATACTGGAACCGATGCGATGGCTGCCGTTTTTGCGGCGGTGGATTCGGCAAGTGCGTCGATCGGGTTTCCGATTCGCAATATGCATACAATTTCAGAATCCGGTCATACCGGTGATGTCGAAGCCGCCATTCATGCGATTTACCAAACGCTTGTGACCATGAGTGAAATGAATGGTGGGCAAGGGATTAGCGGTGATGATTTGCGGGATCTACATCCTCGGCTTGACCAAGCGGATGCTTTGCTGCACCGCCCTGCACCTGAAAAAACAGAAGATTAAAGATTGAATTTTCTAGGTCTGGGTTGGCAAGTTAAGCCAACTCGGTGATTGGCTTCGTCTCATGGCAGTGACGGGCTCTTTTGTCTTTTGCGTTGTTGCGGTGATTCGCGACGCGAGAGGGCGATTGGTTTTACTGGTTACCGCATCGGTGTTGACGAGATTGGGGAGTTTTGAGATGAGATTTAAAACGGTTTCAGCACTTCAGTTAAGCCTTTCGATATTGGTGGTTTGCCTAACTGGGATTCCCGTGTTTGCCTTGGATGACGCCGAGGTCAATCGGCTCCACCAGTCCCGGAAGAAAACGAATGTTGTGGTCATCATGGGGGACGATTGGTCGTGGCCCCACGCTTCGATTCTTGGGAATGCGGTGGTGAAAACCCCCGTATTTGATCGGATCGCCCGCGAGGGTGTTTTGTTTGAAAATGCATTCTCAAATGCACCTTCTTGTACGCCAGCTCGTTTTGCTTTTCTAACCGGGCAGTATCATTGGCGGCTGAAAGGAGCTGATCGATTGGGGGGCTCTTTGCAGGCAGATGTCCCGGTCTATCCGGATCTTCTCGCCGACGCGGGGTACTTGGTTGGGTTCTCGAGAAAGGGAGCGGAGCCAAGTAAACATTTATTTCGAGGGAATGATCCCTTTGGTAAGCGTTATCGGAATTTTGATCAGTTTTTATTAGCGAGAAAATCAGATCAGCCATTTTGTTATTGGTATGGAGCTGGAGAGCCGCATCGTCCCTATCCTTGGGGTTCAAGTGAGTCCAGTGGGATAAAGGTCACCAAGGACGATGTTCCGGCGTGGCTTCCCGATTCGCCAGTTGTGCGGACAGATATTGGCGACTACTTTTTACGTATTCAAAAGCTCGATCAGTTTGCAGGGGAGATTGTCGATCGATTGACTGAAATTGGAGAGCTGGATAATACCCTGTTGATTATGACCGGCGACAATGGAATGCCGTTTCCAAGGGCCAAGGCGACGTTATACGACGCTGGAACTCGCGTCCCTTTGGCTATTCGCTGGGGAGGGAATCTCAGTCCAAATCAACGGATTTCAGATTTCGTTTCTTTCGTCGATATGGCTCCCACAATTCTCGATGCTTGTGGTATCGATGTGCCCTCGGTGGTCAGTGGCGGTTCTTTACGTAATCAGCTCGAGTCAGTTCAAGGCGAATGGGTTGATGTGAAGCGAGATACTGTTCTAACCGGCAGGGAAAAGCACGTTTATTACTTGCCTTCTCGATCGCTGCGGGATTCTAAATATTTGTACATTCGAAATTTTTCTCCAGCCAGTTGGAAGCAGGGTCAGCAAGCTGGAAAGCCACCTCATTATGATTTTCTAAAAACTCCGTGGCCCACCCAGCCACCAGCATTCTCGTTTGACGTTGACCCTTCTCCAAGCAAGCAGTGGATGTTGGAAAATCAGCAAGAGCCCGGTGTCAGGGAATTAAATCAGTTGGCATTTGGTGAGCGTGATGATGAAGAGCTTTACGAGCTATCCTCTGATCCAAATCAGTTGGTGAACTTGGCAAATTCCCCCAAGTATGGAATGGTTCGTGAGCGGATGTCAGCGCACCTAACTGAAAGGCTGCGAGAGACAAATGACCCTCATTTTAAATTGGCGAGTCATGCAAGTTTTGATGTTCAAGGCTGGCAGGTGAATCTTCACGATCGGCTTTGGCAAGAGTCTCCAGAGAAGACCAAGCGGATGTTGCAGTTGCTTTCGCAGCAACTCGCCAGGCTGGTTGCCGTCGTTCCAGCCAAAGCCGTGCGACAAATGCAGGCGGTTACCATCTGGGTTAATCCACCATACGCCGGCGTGCGTCCCGGGGCAGAATACCATGGTAATCGTGGCTGGTTAAAGAATAATGGTCGAGACGAGCGAATGGCCAAGGCAGTTGAGATCACCAACGTGGACAATTTCGAGTTTGAAAATGTCCGGATGCCCTATCTGATGTTGCATGAGTTAGCTCATGCCTATCACGATCAAGTATTGGGGTTTGGTAATTCTAAAATACGAATGCAGTACGAAGCCGCTCGCGATTCGGGGAGTTACGAGTCGGTCAAACGATTTACCGGGCGAAAAATAATTAATGACAAAGCGTATGGGATGAACAACGGCAAGGAATACTTCGCTGAGTCAACGGAAGCTTTCTTTGGAAAGAACGATTTCTTTCCTTTCGACAAAGCTGAGCTCAAAGCTCACGATCCCAAGATGCACGATCTCTTGATTGAGCTCTGGGGAGTGAGTGCGGACACCGCTCAAGCTGACCATTAGGCTTGCGATCGTTGATGCGTCGTGTGTTAAAAAGGAGGTGACGCTCCGAGATGGCTAAGCTTCAGCGATCACTTCGTCGAGGATTTGAGAAAATTGTTTGCTAGTAAATTCCATCCGTCCCGACGCGACGGCACATAGTCTTTTTTCAGGCTCGGCCATAACGCCGTCAATGGCCATCAAGCGAATCATTTCCTTAAGCATGATGACTCGATCTTCCATTTTTTCAGGGATCTTTACAGAGAATCCCTCGGTCGAGATGCCGGCAAGTGCGGCTTCAAACTCTTCACTTGGAATGTTCCAGCGCTCTGCCCGTTGAATAAGGAACCGAATTTCTTCATCGGTAAACTTATTGTCGATGGCGGCGAGGTGAACGAGGCTGTGGAAGAGTTCAATATTATTCATTGGATCAAAAGACTTATATTAGGGGTGCTAAACCTTGCGGATGAAGTCTGCAGCATAGCTGCGCACGTCCTTGCCGTTAAGTACATGCACCATTCTGAGTTGTTGAACGGTCGAATCACTGAAGCGGGATAAAGGAATATGAACCAATTTTTTCTTGAATTTTTTTGCCAGTTGCCGCCAGGCCACGCCGGGAGGTGAGGGGCTTACCAAGGCAATGTTGGGGCAGCGACTGTGGAGGCAAGCTGCGGCTAATAGGCGTTCTTCGAGCGTTGTGGCAAAATCAAGACGTGGATCCTGCCAAATATCGTGAATTGCAACAGGTGGGTATAAAAAGAGGGCTCCCCCGTAATTGGCTAAGCAGATTCCGGGGCCGACGGGTTGGTCGGCAAAATCACTCGCAAAAAAAGCAAGAGTGGATTCATTTTTATGTTCGGCAAACCAAGTAGTCCGCCAAGGGTATTCCCGCGGGTCAGCCGGCGAGTCGAACAGCATCACCGAGCAATCAAGTTTCCCGACAGACGGTGGAAGCACCTTTACATAAATTTCGCCATTGTACCAATGACGGACGGTGTCTCGAATATCGATCCCGTCTTTGATGCTTGTCGTAAATTTTTCCGTCTGAACGAGGTCGACCCCCATCGCCTCTTTGGCACGGTCAAAAACGGTTTGTCGAAAGTTCTCGATGAGATCGTCTTCCGGTGGCCAGCTGCACTGTGAGTGGGGATCCCAGCTTTGTTGCCAGTCGACGATTTGATCGTCATCCGGGCGAGGGATCAATTCAATTTGACTCAGCGACACTGGCGGGCCAGGTAGGCGACTGACGACGTCGACAATTTCTTCGCCCGGAAGTTCAGCTCGATCGATCGACATGCGTGCGGTAGGCAGGCCGAGGTTTTTAGCGAAGCAAAACTCTTTCGATTTTTCTAATACATGGAGGGCATAGCCATCTCCTGCTACTTGCTGCGCTGCAGTAACGATTGTTGTCAATTGCGGTGTGAAGCGATTGTCAATCAGCGTTAGATTGCGAATGTACTTGAGGCATTGAGAAAGTATCTTGGGAGTTATCTTTCTGGCACGATTCTTGTATTCAGTTTGATAGTCTTCCCGGGCAGCAATCAGCAATTCTTTTAAACCGTCGATCGAAAGATGTTCGTCGTCACTCAGTTCCTGCCGGGCATATTCGTACAAGCCAGTGATGAATGGCAATTCTCCCAAGAGGAAATAAAGTGAGTCTAACGGAAGTTGATAGGTTTCGGGGGTGAGTGAATTTTCTTCTTGCGGAAGGTTTAAGTTTTTATCGTTAAAGGCCTGGCGAATCCAAGGGAAATCGAGAACACTCGTGATCAGCAAGATGTTTTTATAATCGACGCACAGTTCGCGAAGGTTCCAGGCTTGGCACGCAATTCGAGATTTCCATTGGGGATCAGTAGACGCGGCGATGTGGGGAACAATGGCCGCTGTAAACCTTTCGATCGGAAGTTTTTTCAAAGCGTAGGCATCGGGAAGTGAGCGAGTGTGTGGGTGGTAGCAACTGGTTTCGAGATCAATGAATTTCCTAGGAATATGATCTCCCATTGCGGTGCGAATCGCAGCAATCACTCCCTGGCAAGGATCAATGGGAACATAGCTTGCTCCGGCGTCTGAGTCTTTAGAGTTTTGCTCGGCTGACGATTCAGAATTTTCCCCTTCTTCTGTTTCCGATTGACTTTCAGGAGTCCATTGCGTCTGGTAATCCGGCAGATCCTTTTGAAAAACTACACTTGGGGTAGGTAAATTGAGGATCGCATTCTCAACAGGTGCTTGGAACGAAGGAGGGAGTGGAATTGCCACGCAATCAAAGGAGTGCTTGAGCATCAAGCGTCTGACTTCCCACGCAAAATCTCCACTGCCGTGGACAATGGGCAGGCAGGTGACGCGGGAGCCAATTTCGAGCATTTCGTGAATCAAGTTTTATGCCTCATCTTCATCTTCATCGTCTAAATCATCGATTTCATCGATGTTGTATTCCTCAAGGTCTGGACGCAGAGGATCGCCGGGAGAGAAAAAGAAATCACCAAATCCCATGGGTAACGTTTGCCCACCGAGTGTTTGTGTTCGCTGTTGCGAGAGTCGGTTGAGATCAAGCGCTTCTTCGCCGAGGCATTTCTCCAACGCTTCTCGCCAGGCAACGTCGGTGGCAAGTGGATGTTCGGTTTCTTGGGCAATTCTCTTCATCGCAAATCGTAAAAGGTTTATTCCATCTCGCGTCGAAAAGTCTAATTTGAGTTCGTGTGATTTTTGTAAGAAATCAACGGTCATTGCGAGCATGTCATCGGCACAAAAAGGCAGGTGGTAACTCAGGATATGTTTTTCATCTTCACGAGATGGGAACTTTAGTGCGAGCGTAGGCTGAAGGCGGCTGAGAATGTAATCCGGGATTTCAAAAGTCGATTCATCCTGATTCATCGTCACAGCGCAACGGAAATTTGGGTCAGCTTGAATGGTGACTCCGGCAACGATGGACTCAATATATCGACGGTGATCGAGCAAAGGTGCGAGGGAAGCCCATGACTTTTCGTTCATGCGGTTACCTTCATCGAGGATGCAGACTCCTCCTCGAATCATGGCTGTAACCAGAGGAGATGCGTGATAGGCAATCGTGCCATTCTCGGCGAGTACAGGAGTGACGAGCAGGTCTTCTGGGCGAGTGTCTGCGGTGCATTGATAGATATAGAGTTCTTGACCTCGGACTTTGGTGGCGGCCGTTACCAAAGCGGTTTTGCCGATCCCCGGGGGACCAATGATTCGGGGTGTCAGTGGCGAATCGGCGTCGTTAATCGTAAGCCAACAGGCGAGAACCTGTTTTAAAATATCGTGTTGCCCAATCCACTCGCCGGAAGAATCGTGTGGATCTGACAGAGTTAAATTTACGTTATGGACGGATTGGGTTTGACCCATTTGGATTTGCCCTTGGAGTCAGCGGTGACTAGTTCGTTGATTAGATGAAGTGGATCGGCTGGTTTTGAAAAAAGGACGCCGACCGCAATGAAAGATCAGAGTATCACTAATTGAATGTGATCGACATAGACGCCCGAGATATTTTTTTGATTTGTTAGGCTGCAATTTCTGGGGATGTAACAGTTGAGCCGGCCGTGCGGCGGGCCTCTGGCGACTTTGTCAGATAAAGAGCAGCTTGATCGTGGAAGTTATCTCGTCAGTCGAGCTCATCCACGCCCCTGGGTTCGATCGCGAATTTCGGCGGGGTTAAACAATCTCGCCGATCGCAGCACCACATTTAATTCGAGGGGTTGAGGACACTTTCCCCCGATAAAGCTTTCAAGAACTCAACTAAGAAACCGATCTCTTGTTCAGAGAGGTTCAGCGGAGCCATCTTGTTATCGAGTGAAGGATCGTCCGGTGCGCCGCCTCGATTGTAGAATTCGACAACTTCCTTGAGGGTTTTGACGCTGCCATCGTGCATGTAGGGCGCCGTGAATTCAATGTCTCGCAAAGTTGGAGTTTTGTATTGAAACTCGTGTTCGGATTTTTTCGTTGCCTCGAAACGGCCCTGATCTCGATTAGATTTTCCGAATCCGACTCCAGTATTGTGGAAGGCTTCGTCAGATAAATTTGAACCCGAGTGACATTTCCAGCATCCGCCCCGACTTTCAAAGATCCACAAACCTTGGCGAGCTTCTTTTGACAACGCTTCGTATTCGGCCGCACGGAAGCGATCGACTTTGGAATTGCCAGAGGTCAGAGTTCTTTCAAAGCTGGCAATGGCCTTGGCTAGATTTTCGACAGTCACTGTCTGGGGAGTTGGTGATTTCGCATCGCCTCCGAATACGGCATGAAACTGCTCGACGTATTTCGGTTTCTTTTTAAGGTTCTCAATCACGAGTTCGACGTTGCCTCCCAACTCAGTTTCGCTTTTGAGAGGGCCAAGCACCTGCTGTTCTAACGTGTCGTCGCGCCCGTCCCAAGAAAATTTCTTACCGAAGACGCGGTTAATGACTGAGGGAGCGTTTCGCTTCCCCATTTTTCCTCCGATGCCGACAGCAATTGGATCCGGGCTCGCAAAACCGTGATCGGGCTGGTGGCAACTGGCGCAAGATACAGTTCCGTCGGTCGACAAAATTGGATCAAAGAAAAGCTTGCGTCCTAATTTCACTTTTTCGGCGGTTGTCGCATTGTCGGCGGGAGCCTCGGGGATTCCGTTGAAGCCGCCGGGTATTTTTGTCGCATTGATGTCGGTCGGTAGGCTATCAATGGGAAGCTTAGGTACTTTGCCTAACGGCTTGTCATCATCGTTGTCGTAACTTTTTTCCGTCGGTAGTGCCCAACCACAAACGCATGCCGCCGACAGGACGACGGCGACAAGAAGGAGGCAACGAGACAGAAAGGGTTGCTGAAGACCGAAGTTTGAAAGGTGCAATTTCATGGGATTGGCTCGTGAGTAAAATGACTCCCTGATTCTAACGACTTTCGGGAGTAAAACCAACAACGTGCGGTGTGGATAGTTTTCCGAGAAACGGGGGCTCAGGGCAAATCAAGCCTCTTCCAGGGTCCAGGCAACTACTTTGGCGTGTCTGGCAAAATGGAGTAAGGGAGCTTCGCTTGGTAATTGGACTCCCATCCAATCGGTCATCGTATTTTCGCGAATAATCGCTTGAGCTTCATGCAGTTGCCAAGGCTCATGATCGATTTCTCCTCGAAAGATCTTCCCTTGCTCGTTTGCAGAGTAAAGGCAGTAACGCGAAGTCAAAAACTCTTCCAACGAGCCTTGGTTTGCTTGAAAAGACTTTCCAATGGGACGGTAGTCAATTTTGAATTTGGCGGGAAGTTCGCCAGGGTGAGAGCGAACAGAGCGATATCCGATCCATTGTCCCTTATTTTTCTTGTGGGAATCTCCTACCTCAATTTTTGCATCCATATAGGGAAGATGGAAGAATTTTCGAGCGATTCGAACAGCGATAGGATTGGTGGCCTCTAAACAGAAAAACCAAACCCCTGGTTTCCCATTGATCGTTACATAGGTCCGGACGTTTAATTCCGGAAAGCCCGACATAAAGGGGACATTGGGGACGTAACGCGGAGCGACACCAGACATTTTGAAGGGAACCACCCCAATCCACGCAGAACCATCGAAAGTATCGATTTTAAGATTCTCGGGGATTAAACGACGGAGGGCATCCTCTTCGATTCTCCAGTGCATAAAAAGCAAGTCGTGCCACTGCATTCGCATTGCCCAACTGCGTTTTGGCAGCGGCCACTTTCGGTCACTCACCGCCTGCTTTTCTAATACAGTTGTAATCGGAAACTCCTTAAAAAGTAACGTCTTCAGAACCGTCAGCCACTATCTTCGCTTAACTCAACTATGGGGGACTTTTTTGGCATCGCTTGCGATTTTAGCACGTAAAAAAGCTGAACGGTTGCTCAGAACGCCATTTCGTCAGTCTCGCATAAAAGTTATCCTTAAGTTTGTTAGTTGCGTCCAAACGCCCTTTTTTAGTTCGATAGTTTCATGAAATACCGCCTCCGAATTTTTAATACGCTTTTGTTTATCGCTGCTGTTTGCGTAACATCGCCTGTGTTGGTGGCGGAAGACGCCGAGCGAGAACAGTTGCAAACGGGAGATCTCATGCCAAGTTTTGTTTTAAAAGACTACCAGGGCAACTCTTTCGATTCGTCAAAGCTCGATAGCGACAAGGCTACTATTGTCGTTTTTTTCGGTGTTGAGTGTCCTTTGGTGAAGTTTTATGTCCCCAAACTGGCGGATTTAGTGAAAAACAATCGTGATACTTTGCAAATCATTGGCCTAAATTCGAATCGGCAAGATTCCATCACTGAGATAACAAAGTTCGCAAGCGATCTGAAGGTCAATTGCCCTTTGCTAAAAGATCCAGCGAACCGCATTGCCGACGCGTTCGGAGCGAGTAGAACTCCGCAAGTTTTCTTGTTTAATTCGAACCAGGAATTGGTTTACCAAGGTGCGATTGATGATCAATTCACTTATGGAAAACAGAAGTTTAAGGCTTCGAAGAGTTATCTGGCGGATGCAGTTGAGGCGATCAAAAACCAACGGTCTCCCAAGATTCCAAAAACAGAGACCGATGGATGTATTATTGGGCGTATCCTACCTCAAGACAAAGACAGCAAATCAACCGTCACCTATGCAAATCAAATCTCTCGAATTTTGAATGAGCGTTGCGTGAATTGCCATCGCGATGGTGAAGCCGCGCCGTTTAGCTTAACCGATTATGACGAGGTCGTTGGTTGGGCCGGAATGATCGATGAAGTGGTCAAAGACCAACGCATGCCACCCTGGCATGCGAACCCCAAGCATGGAAAGTTTAAAAATGATCCAACGTTATCCATTGAGCAAAAAAAACTGATTAGTGATTGGGTAAAAGCTGGTGCTCCTTTGGGAGACAAGGACGATCTGCCGACTCCTCCGGAGTTTACCGAAGGGTGGCGGATTGGAGAGCCTGATGTCGTATTCCAAGTCACAAAAAAACCGTACTCAATACCAGCTGGTGGTGTCTTGCCCTATGAGTACTTCCAAGTCAAAACAAATTTTAAGGAAGACAAGTGGGTTCAAGCAGCGGAGGTTAGAATTGGCAACCGCGCCGTGGTCCATCATGTCGTCGTAGTTGTTTCGAGGCGTGGAGTTAGACCAGTCCATGGTGAAATCGGTTCGGAGTGGTTGACGGCGGCTGCCCCTGGTTCGAAACCGCTGATTCTTTCGGATGGTTTGGCAAAAGTGATTCCTGCAGGGGCAACACTGGTGTTTCAAGTCCATTACACGCCAATTGGAACCCCTCAGACGGATCTTAGTTCTGTGGGGTTCAAGTTCGTCGATAAAGACCGAGTACGAAAGATCGTAGGCACGAAACAAGTTAGTGCAAGAGAATTGAAAATCCCTGCGTGGGATGATAGTTATGAAGTCTCAGCCAGTCGAAAGATGCGGCAGGATGCGTTGATGCTTGCAATGTTTCCGCACATGCACTGGCGAGGGAAGTCGTTTAAATACACAGCAAAGTATCCTGACGGTCGAAGTGAAGTTTTGCTCGATGTGCCTAATTATGATTTCAATTGGCAGAACGGATACGAATTTGAGCAACCTAAACTGTTGCCTCGCGGAACCGAAATTCTTTGCGAAGCCGTTTTTGATAACTCAGCGAAGAATTTCGCCAATCCAGATCCCAGTAAACCAGTAACGTGGGGCGATCAAACCTATGAAGAAATGATGATTGGTTATTTTGACATGGTGCTGCCCGAGCAGGACTTGCAAAATCGTTTGTCTGAACAACAAGAGCCTTAGTCCGTCTTTGGTGCTTGGCCATGCTGGTGTCGTCATCCTCGATTCATTGGTAAATTGCTAGAAAATTGGGATTCGCGGCTTGAATTCGCAGGTTCGTTACATCTTTGTTACGAAATGATCTGCGATTTCATCGTAGAATAAGGGACGGCGGTAGATGCGGAATGTCCGCCGTCGAGTCTGCTCTTGTTCCAATGGAATTCAAAAATGGCCAAAACGGTAATACTGACGGTAGAAGATGATCCGGCAATTCGTCGTGGGATCGTCGATTCGCTGGAGTACACCGGACATCAAGTGCTGCAGGCAGGAGATGGTATTTCGGGTTTGGAAATGGCACTCAAGTCAGAATACGATTTACTTTTGTTGGATCTCGCCTTGCCCGGGGTTTCCGGGTTGGAGATCTTGAAAAAACTGAAACAAGTACGTCCGACCCAACCGGTGATTATCCTCACGGCAAAGGGAGATGAGCAAGATCGAGTACAGGGACTTCGGGATGGCGCCGACGACTACGTGGTAAAACCATTCAGCATTAAAGAGTTGTTAGCGCGAGTCGAGGCGGTGTTGCGGCGCTCTCCGGAGCGACCTCGAGACGTGCAGTCCGTTGATTTCTCCGGTGGCGTGGTTGATTTTGAACGACGGGAGGTGCGATTTAAATCGCAGAAACCGACGGAGAGTGAACCTGCACCTACCCGTGCAGAGCTTTCTGAAAAAGAGACGGAGTTGGTTCAGTATCTTGTGGCTAATTCTGGACGTGCGATTTCTCGTGAAGAATTACTGTCGAGCGTCTGGAGGCTTAGCCCCAAAGGGATCACAACGCGGACGATTGATATGCACATCGCCCGGCTACGTGAAAAAATGAGAGAAAACAAAGCAGCGGCGGCTACTATTTTGACGGTTCGTGGCAAGGGTTACATGTGGTCTGTTTGTGAAAAAGGAGGCAACTGATGCGACGTCCTTGGCAAATTTGGATCCTGTTTTTCTTTGGACTTGCAATCGTAATCCCGGGAATGGGATGGTTGACAATCATGACCGTTCGTCTCGAGGAAAGCCGCGAAGACGATAGACGCGGGACGGAGCTTGCCAGACAGGAAGCAGAACTACAGGAACGGATAAGCAGTGCGCTATATCGATTGGATTTGAAGATTCTTCCTTTAATTGCTCGAGAAGCGGCACGCCCGAGTTATTTTTACGACTCATTTTATCAGTCATATGTTCCGGCCGAGGTTTCCAATATTCGAGGGGGCCGAGTGTTGAATCAAAGTGACAGCGATTCGAGGGTATCGGGAGGAAGTTACCAAGAGGTTCCTTCGCCGTTGTTGTTTCCGCCACCTCAGTTCGTCAAATTTTATTTTCAGATCGGTTGTGAGCAGGATCTCCGCTCTCCTCAGATACCGGTGGGAGCCGCGAGATTACTTGCGGAACAACGGTTTGGTCTCAGCGCTCAATCGATTGGATTGAGCGAGCAATTATTGTTAGAGGCTGAAAATCTGTTTGCTTATGAGATATTGTTGGCCGATCTAAGTAGTGAGTCGAGTGGCGACGTTTCGATTGATCTTGCATCGGCCGAACAAAATAGAGACACGCTTTCGCAAAATGGGGCTGAGCAATCCTATTACAAAGTGCCGGCTTTTGAAAAAATTGGAGCGTCGAAATCGAAGTCCAGCGATCTGTTGAATAAAAATGCGAAGGGTGCGGAAATACCGCAATTGGCTAAAAATAGTAAACAAGCAGTGCAGCAGTCTCGTGGAGCCTCACGCGGTAACGAGGAGTTCAATTGGAGGTTGCAAAACACGCAAAACCTAACGTCACAACGATGGCAAGAGAACAACTCTGCTAATGTCTATGATGCGAATAACGTGAGTCAAATCGAGGATTTGATTGGTCGTTTGGGTCCGGATGTTAATCCAATAGACTCGGCTGGTGTAATGCAGCCTTTATGGGTAGGGGAAAATTTGATTCTGGTTCGCGAGGTCACTCGGAACGCTACTGATGCTTCGCCAGTCATTCAAGTTTGTTGGCTTGATTGGGTCGCCGTACAAAAAGCACTACGTGCCGAAGTTGAAGACTTGCTACCCAATTTTGAATTTGAAGAACTAAAAGAGGATACAGATCTAAACGTGATGACAGCACTGACCACGCTGCCTGTCCAATTGGTCGTCGATAGTTCGAGTTTGCTTTCGACCCTTGCGATTGGGTCGACCGCGGATCAAAACTCATTTGCAGGATTGCGAGTCGCTTTGTGGGTTGCATGGCTAGGGCTCGCTTTCGCCGCGGTTGCTTCTGCGACGCTTTTATTTGGGGTTATTCGTCTCAGCGAACGCCGGGCTACATTCGTTTCGGCGGTTACACACGAATTGCGAACGCCGTTGACAACGTTTCGGATGTACGCAGAAATGCTTGCGGAAAAGATGGTGCCGCCAGAAAAGCAGCAAGATTATGCCAATACACTTTGTTTGCAGGCCGACCGGTTATCACACTTGGTTGAAAATGTTCTCCAGTTCGCTCGACTAGAAAAAGGGGCTGATTTTGGAAGCGTCGAAACGCTTACAGCGGTTGAGTTACTTGGGCGATTTGAATCAAGAATCAAAGAGAGGGCGGCCGAAGTTGACTGGGAGGTCGGTGTAGAGATTGACGAGTCCATGAAAGATTTCAGGTTCGCAACTCAACCGGCAACCGTGGAGCAGATCATTTTCAATTTAGTTGATAATGCTTGTAAGTACGCCCGGCCAAGTTCCCAGCCAAGAATTGATCTGAAAATTTTGCGTCACGGGAGAACCTTGGCGATTTATGTGCAGGATTTTGGACCTGGTGTTCCCGTTAAATACCGCAAGCGTATGTTTCAGCCGTTTTGCAAATCGGATCAGGACGCGGCAAATACAGCGCCCGGGGTAGGATTGGGATTGGCGCTCTGCCGGCGGATGGCATCTTCTTTGGGTGGGAAGCTCAAGATTGCAGATCGAAAGAACAGGCTCGATCGCGATTCAGCAGGAGCTTGCTTTGTTCTTGAGTTGCCAATTCAAAATTGAGCATTCTCGATTCTAAATTTTTCTGTTAGCCTCGCTCGGTTTCTTCGTTGTTTTATTGAACCGAAGTCTGTTCCGGTAACTTGCCTTGCTTTCACTTGAGCAAGATCGAACGTTACAATGTTGTTACGTCCCGTTCTCTAAAAACTACGTATCATGGCGAGAGTGCAATTTGTTTAGTGGGCCATGGGCGTTCTGGTTCGAATAAATACTTAATAATGAAGGCATGGGGATATCATGATCATTGGTCGTTTGGCATTGTTTGCCGTTGGTTTCGTGACGCTTCTCACCAGCTCGAACTTGATTTTTGCTGAAAATGAATTCAGTAGTTTGTCGAAAGAATCTGAGCTGACCTTAACAACTGAAAATATCGTTATTTTTAAAGACGGTTATTTTTTGATTGTAAAAAAAGGGACAGCGAGAACTGATGCGGACGGGAGAGTTTTCACGAATGAGGTGCCAGATTCTGCGATCCTTGGATCTTTCTGGGCGATTGCCCAGCAAGGGAGAATTAGCTCGATGGTCGCCGGATGGGAAGCGTCGGAAACGGAAGATATGCGAGAAAAAAATTGTACGACGGTGATGGAAATTGTAACTGCCAATTTAGGGAAGGCGTGTTCTCTACGAATTAGAGGCGAGAAATCTGAGGTGGTTAATGGGGTCTTACTTAAGTTGCTTGCCAATCGAGAGCTAATTCCAGAGAAAAGTGCACGGCGTGTCAGGGGGCAGCATGACGGTGGTAGCGGGGCGATTGAGACTGAGGTCTTAGTTGACACGATTCTAGGGACGCACTTTTTATTGCGCACTGAAACTGGCGATATGATGATCGCTGCTGATTCCGTTTCAAATTTGACCGTTGAGGGAATGAAAACGACCGTCGAGCAGAAGGTGAAAAAGTTGACGCGTGAGAAAAAGTTGACGTTCGATTTTGGAACGCCGAACACCGAGGTTGAATTGAGCTTGATGTACTTCTGTCCCGGAATCCGCTGGATTCCAACCTATCGGTTAAATTTAACAGACAAACCCTCTGTGGCTAATTGGGCGCAAGGCGTTGGGACTGAGCGGGCATCTGCAAAAATGGCAGAGATTTTGATGCAAGGAGAGATAATTAATGATTCGGAGGATTTGATTGATGTCCCGCTGCACGTGGTCGTTGGTGTCCCCAATTTTCGATTTAAGGCATCGCCGAGTCCGATGGTGTTGGAGGCGAGTTTAAAGAATGTACTTGCTGAAGCGGCGCCTCAGGTAATGCGTAATCAATCGATTGATCAGTTCAGTAATACGATCTATTCGCAGAGTACAAGTGATTTTCGCAGTGCTCGGTCGACCGGTAATTCCGAAGGTATAATTGATGGCTTGGCTGGCGATCTAACGACCAGCGGTGGCAACGATCTTTTTGTCTACAAGCTCAAGCCGATGTCACTTAAAAAAGGCGAGCGGGCGAGCGTCCGGATTCTTAAGGCGGAGATCGCTTATCGAGATGTCTATACATGGGATGTGACGGTTCAGCATTCTCCCCACGAGTTCGCTTCGGGCAATAACCGGAGGTCGCCGTTAGTTGTTTCAGAGAGCGAAGTTTGGCATCAAGTCGAATTAATAAATGATACTAAAGTGCCATGGACTACCGGCGCGGCGATGCTGGTTGATGGTTTTCAACCTCTGGCTCAGGAGCTTCTTACGTACACTTCTCCAGGTGGGATTTGTCGACTGCCCATGACCGTCTCAGTGGATTTAAAGGCTGGTGTCGATGATCAAGAAACTGGTCGCGAACGGGATGCAGCTAAGTGGCGAAATTCAAGTTACTCACTCGTAAAAGGAAAGATTGCTGCAGAACTTGCCAATAATAAAGAGTACGAGGTTCCAGTTGAAGTTAGCCTTCGATTTGGAGGCAAAGCCAACGCCGTTTCTAATGAGGGAAAGACCAAACTTGAGGGGTTCAATCCGAACGACTGGTCCAACAACGGCGGTGATCCGATCAATAACAGCAGCGTCGTCAAATGGAAAACGTCTGTCGCGCCGGGTGAATGTTTCAAACCAACGGTTGACTATGAGTTCTACCTTCGCAACTGATTGGCTCGTGGGCTATTAGCGAGTGTTTTTTCTTGGTTTGGTTTTTTGTCTATTCTTGAGCCAGCTTGAATATTCTGGGCGACTTTTCCACTGCTGGATCAAAGGTTTGTAAATATCGACGGTGTTCCAGAATCTAGGTTCGGGATTGCCGTCGGTTACCTTACCCTCTGGATAGTCTTTGCCGTCGATGCTTCGTTGGATTGATAAATCAAAATTAGTTAACAGTCCGAGCATTCGTTTCGTTTCCGCGTCGTTCGCGTCGAATAAATTTAGTTTTTCTTCTGGGTCCTGCTTGAGATTGTAAAGCTCGAATTGAGGCTTTCGGTTGACATTTTTGCCAACGCGAATTAGTTTCCAATCGTTGTCGATAACTGCCTGGTTACCTAGACAGTCAAATGGAATTGGCTTTTCGCGTGTCGTCATTTCCATGTCGAACAGCTTTTTAAGGCTGAGTCCATCTTGGGTGTTAAGCATGGAGGATTCGGGGAGTTTGATGATTTCTGCTAAGGTTGGAAAAATATCCATTGAAACAGCGGGATAGGACGTGACTCTAGGTGAAATGTGGGTTGGCCATTCGATGACGGCGGGCACTCTCAATCCACCTTCGTAAAGACTGCCCTTAAAGCCTCGCAAACCACCGACAGTTTCGGGAGTGATTTTAGGCAACCCGCCATTATCACTCGTGAACCAAATGATGGTTTGATCAGCGATCCCCATTTCTTTGATTGACTTGCGGAGAGTGCCAATACTGCGATCCATCGCGACGAGCTCCCCGTGTTGATCTTTCGAATTCCGGTCGAGGTGGGCAAAAGGGCGAGCATCTTCTGGTGCAGCCATGAATGGACTGTGGGGTGTGCCAAACCAGATGACGGTAAAAGATGGACGTTTTAAGGACGCTTGTTGGCCGATGAACTTCAGAGCCTCGTCGACAATGATCTCGGAGGAGTCCCCTTCAAACTCTTCAAAATTTCCATTGCGACTGAGGAGAGGATTGCGATCAAAATAGTTCGTTACCGAGAGCCAAGTGTGGAATCCAAAAACGCCGGGGTTGTGACTGTCTTCGGTTGAAATAGGGACGCCGGGTCCTCGCAATCCATTGAGATGCCATTTCCCAAAGTGTCCCGTTCGGTAGCCGGCATTTGCTAGAGCGGTCGCTAAAGTTTGCTCTTGTAACCTTAGGGCATAACCGTGGCTGTCGACTCCTGTTCTTCGGTTGGTTCGCCCTGTCAGGACACTGGCGCGTGTGGGGGAGCAAACGGGAGCGGCGGCATAAAAACGTTCGAAGCGAAGTCCATTAGCTGCCATTTCATCCAGGTGTGGCGTTTTTAAAATGGGGTGTCCGTTGTAGCTAGTCTGCCCCCATCCCTGGTCGTCTGCCATGACCAGGACAATGTTGGGTTTCGATGAATTGGGTGCAACTTCTTGCGTGTATGCGGTGCATTGACTTGTCATAAAAAAAACGAACAATGCGAGGCAAGCGTAGAAATTTTCAAAAATGCCTTGGCTCATTTATCTTCTCTTCATTCGAATGCAGGATTTTGTATTTAAGTTAAGGGGGAAACCAATCGGTGCGACGCTCGTTTGTTCTTGCGTCTAGCACCAAGGCTTAATTGTAGCCGTACGATGCGTCGTAGGTTCAGCAGAGGGAATACCGGTTTGAATTCCTCATTTTTGAGAAATTGTTCTCATTTTGAGATGCGTTTACGTGATGAAATTGCACAAAAACATGGCTTTTTTTATTTGGCCTGGGATTTGCAATGCTTTTATACCATTTATTTTTATCTTATTGATTTGCGGAGTATGAATTATGAACAGTGTACCTTTGGGCGGCTGGGAAATCGATTCGGTTCTCATTAACGCCACGACGGTGATGAACAATGACGGGATTCGATCGCTTCGAGTTTCGGATAAGGAGTGGGTCCTCCAACCCGTGGGTCAGAAGTTTGATGTGATTCAAATGACTCCGGAAAAGGTAACCCTTGCTTCAAATGGGGAAACGTATTTTGCAGACTATGTGATCGACGGAACGTGTTTGTCACTGGAGTTGACCCGTCCTGACCGAGGCGAGAGGGTGACGATCGAAGCCCATGCAATTACAGCGGATGTGTTTTCACAGGTTCGCTAGTTGTTTAAGTGTTGAAGCTGGAATAATCGAAACTGGTAGTACGACGCTGCCAGTTTTTCTTATGCGCTGTCAGCTTCCGTTTGAGTTGCCGAGTGACTTCCAGCGGAGTTCTGCATCGCTCGAGGGACTGAAGTGTCTCACGATTTCAGTTGGAACGACCTGGAATTTGGTGGTCGCTTGCAACCATTCCATGAATTCGGATTGCCGACCAATGTTGTCGAATTCAAATCCCATGAGAGCCTGCCCTTCAGTCTGTCCCGTATCGGTATAATTCATATAGCAGACGCTGGACAAGGTACTGGCGATTCGCATGAAATCACGAAGTGCACCGGGGCGATTTGCGAATTCGATTACGGCAAAAAAAGGAAACGATATCAAATCAATGTTGAACGGAATAACGCGAAATTCCGATCCTGGAGAACCCGTGATGTCATGGTGTGGCGGGGCAGTTGGATCCACAAGGAATTGATCGAGTAACTCGATCTCGGTGTGGGGGACTTCGATTCCGATCACTGGATAGGCGTGGGTTTCGGAGACTTTTCCGTATTGGAAATCGATGATGTTCATATTGGCAAAGAATCGATCTAACAACTCTGCCATCGCACCGTGCTGTTCGTTAATTTCGAAGGCGTAGTAGCGCGTTTCAGGGCGTTTGACTTGGCCTCGTCTGGCAATTTTAGGCAGCATCATAAAGTCGACGTTTGATCCTGAGAGGATAGTCAGGGGGCGATCTTGCGCTGTCAACGAATATTGAATAGCTCCGGCAACTCCGAGGGCAGCGGAGGGTTCAACGATAGTTCGCTTTTTTTGCCATAGGTACTGGATTGCTTCGCAAACTTGATCGTTGGTTACCGTGATCCATTGGTCAATCAAATGTTGACAGAGTTGGAAGGGGATTTTACCGGGGCAGGCAACGGCTGTCCCGTCACAGAAACGATCGAGCGTATCGATGGTGGTTCTTTGGCCTTTTGCTAAAGAAACGCCCATACTGTTTTGATCAACCGCTTCGACGACAATTAATTTAGCCGAGGGGAATTTTTTCTTAGCCACCGACGCGACACCCGAGGCCATTCCCCCTCCGCCAACTTCGAGAAACACGTGGGTAGGCGCGGATTCAATTTCGTTGGCGATTTCTATTCCAATGGTCGCCTGACCAGCGATGACTTGTAGATCGTCGTAGGGGGGGATCACAACGCCGCCGGTGGACTCTGCGAAACGATGGGCCTCCCCGGCCGCTTCATCGAATGAATCACCGTGCAGCCGGATTTCGATGAATTCACCTCCAAAACTTTTCACGGACTCTTGTTTAAGTACTGGAGTGGAACGGGGCATGAAAATTGTGGCTGGCAAATTCAGACGTTTCGCGGTCACAGCGACGCCTTGCGCGTGATTTCCCGCCGATGCGGCCACTAATTTCCCAGTGAATCCATCTTCGTGCATTGCCAGAATCTTGTTAAAGGATCCTCGCCATTTGTAGCTGTGGACAACCGAAAGGTCTTCCCGTTTTAGCATTAGCGTTGCGCCGTTTTCCAGCTCGACCGAATCTAATGGAGTGGGTTGGTCGAGTTGGTAAATTCGGTCAAGTGCTGCTCCCGTTTCGAGTTCCAGAAGGCGCAGCAGGTCAACGATTTGTGGAGTGCTATTAGAATTCGATGGCTCTGGTTCAGTCATTGCAAAACCTTTTGCGGATGAATAACAGCAAAGAGTTACCTGTTGGTAATGTCATGATCCAGCGAGGCGTTCGTTTTTACAGCGGTTAAAAAAAGAACAATCCAATCTGAAATTAATGGATGTTCTTATTTTCAAACGAACTCCCGATGGATCTCTTGTGACGTCAACCTTTAGCTTTGGTTTTGTTGCAGCCAAGAAAATTGTTTTCTCAAGGCTTGGCCGGTCGCTTCAATGGGGTGAGCGATGTCTTCTTCCATCATGCGTTTAAAGTTCGCCGAACCAGATGCCGCTTCTTCTTGCCATTGTTTGGCAAAAGTTCCATCCTGAATGTCTTTTAAAACCGCTTTCATGTTTGCTCGAGTCTCATCAGTGATGATTCTTTTGCCGCTCACGAGATCCCCGTAGGCCGCGGTATCGCTGATGAACTCGTGCATTCTTGCGATTCCACCCTCATAAATTAAATCAACGATTAATTTGACTTCGTGCAGGCATTCGAAATAGGCGACATCGGGTTGGTAACCGGCTTCGACGAGCGTTTCCCAACCGGCGGTGATTAATTCGGTTAAGCCACCGCAAAGGACTGCTTGCTCACCAAACAAATCGGTTTCAGTTTCTTCTGGGAAAGTCGTTTTGATGATTCCAGCTCTCGCGGCGCCGATTGCCCAGCCATAGGAGAGTGCGATATCCATTGCGTTACCTGTCGCGTCCTGATGCACTGCGACTAATCCAGGTACACCGCTTCCCTCTTCGTATTGGCGTCGGACCATGCCACCGGGCCCTTTGGGGGCAAGCATGACGACATTGTTTTCGGGAGTGACGGTGATCGCTCCGTAGTGAATGCAAAATCCATGTGAAAACAGCACAGTGGATCCGGGTTTAAGATTGGGCGCCACAATGTCGCGATACACTTGCGGTTGTGCCATGTCGGGGCACATCATGCAGACGACATCCGCTTGTTTCGCGGCTTCTTCCATGCTTAGCGGAGTCCAGCCTTCAGACACTGCTTGTTCCCAGCTTTTCCCGCCTTCGCGAAGTCCAAGGACGACGTTGATTCCGCTATCTCTGAGGTTCATCGCTTGTCCGCGACCTTGGCTGCCGTAACCAATCATGGCAACACAGAGGTTTTCAAGGGCTTGCGTATTGATATCTGACTCGAAAAACATTGTGGTCATGGTGAGCTCCAGCTATTTCCAAAGATTCCGGAAGGGATTGATGGTTGGTTAAATCAAAAAACGACTCGCAATACGTGCGAGCCGCTCAAGTTGTCTTGCATGAATTTTGCAGCACGCTATTCATCGGGGTAAAGTTCGCTATCGAAGAAATGGACTTTCGTATAATTTGAACCTGTAATCAAACAAATGAGTTGGTTTTTGCAGTTTCCATTTGCCCCCCGCTGATTCAGTGATCGAAGCCGATTCTAAAGATGGGGGGATGAAAGTCAATTCCAAGGTTTTGCCAAATGAAATGCCCATGGTGTATCTTGGATGAAAGTTTAAATTGTATGGATGAGACTTGAGCTGATTGTGGTCGATTCTGTTCCATTGAAGGTGGTTTGCGGCGGTCGTTGTTAAATAGCGATCGTGGTCAGGTCAGTTGTGGAGGGGAAATTAGATTGTAAATTTTTTCAAGCGTTTATTTTAAAGCCATCGTTTGAGTTTTTCCTTTGGTATATTCGATTTTGCCTCAGAAACGGGGCTAAAATGTGACCTGTTCGAATTCGAACGAGTTGGTGTTTTTCAAATTTTGCCCGTCGGTAAATCATCCCGGGACTCCGTTGTAAGTAACCCACTGAACTAATGAACAAAAAACAAAATGAGCTGAGCGGGACGATTCGATTGTTGGGCGGATTGTTGGGAGAGACGATCATCGCGCAGGAAGGGCGGGATGTATTTGAAATGGAGGAGGAAATTCGCAAGTTGGCGAAAGCTTGGCGAACTGGTGATGCTGACGCAAAGCAACGGCTGGACGAGATTATTCCAAGTTTGGTGAACGACCTGCCTCTGGCCGCCGCAAATTTAAAAGCGTTCTCAACCTATTTTCAGCTAGTGAATTTGGCTGAAGAGCGAGAGCGTGTGCGGATCTTGCGGGAACGCGCTGAGGCGGCGTTTGAATCCAATGTGCCCATGGATGAAACCATTGATGAAGCATTGGGCACGCTCAAACGTGAGGGGGTCGAGGCCGCGGAAATTCAAGAGATTTTGGCTCGGATGGTTGTAACACCCGTTTTCACGGCTCATCCTACTGAATCGAAACGACGGACGATTCGTCAAATACTCAATAAAGTATCAACCCTATTAAAACGACTTGACTCTGCCGATCTGTTCGCTCAGGAACGAAATGAAGCCGAGGAGTTGTTGCGGGATTATATCGCCCTGCTTTGGCAAAGTGATGAGACTCGGAACCGTCGACCAACAGTGATGGATGAGGTGCGAAACAGTGGTTTGTATTTTTTCGAAAATACACTCTTTGATTTAGTTCCACGAATTTATGAGGAACTCGATGCGGCGTTGGGGAAACATTTTCCAGAGAAAAAATTTGATGTTCCGTCGTTCCTTTCATACGGTTCGTGGATCGGAGGTGATCGGGACGGTAACCCGTACGTGACCACCGACGTGACAGAGGAAACCTTGCAAGAGCATGAAGCAACCGTTTTGTCTCATTATTTAAAAGAGGTGCGTTCGATGTACTCACTTCTGAGCCCATCGACAACGCGGGTGAATTTTAGCCATTGGTTTCTGGCAAGTTTGGAAAAAGATCGACAGCTAGTTCCTGCGGATGAATTTGAAGTACTAGAGCGATTCGCGCAGGAACCTTACCGGCAGAAACTCATTATGATTTATCGGCGGTTAGTCGCGACAAAAAAGCAAAATGAAATTGCTTGGAGTCCGGTGCCAGTCGGAAATAAAGATCGGCGTGCTTATGATTCGGTCGATCAATTCCTAGATGATCTGTATCTTATCCGCGATAGCTTGTTGGCTAATCAAGGTGAGAGGTTGGTGCGAGGCCGATTTGCACGTTTGATTCGGTCCGCGCAAGTGTTTGGTTTTCACATGGCGTCGCTCGACTTGCGACAGCATTCGAAGCGTCATCGAGAAGCTGCGGGCGAAATTTTTGCTAAAAATCAGACCGTTGAAGATTATCAATCGCTCACTGAACCGGAAAAGATTGAGGTACTCAGTCGTGAGCTTGAAAGCCCCAGATCCTGGTCGGGAGGACGAAAATCAGATGGCCAATTTGGATTCACGAGCCAGACGGACGACCTTCTCACTCTGTTTCGACTGATTGGTTTTGCCCAGGCTAAAATGGGGGATCAAGCAATCGAGGCTTACATTATTAGTATGACGCAAGGTGTCAGTCATATTCTTGAGGTACTTCTGTTAGCCAATGACGCGGATCTATTTGGTTGCCTCGATATTGTGCCGCTGTTTGAGACCGTTGATGATTTGAAGGCGGCGCCAGCGATTATGCAATTGCTTTTTGACAACCCGGTTTACGCGAAACATCTTGCTAAACGTGGTAACCAGCAACAAATTATGATTGGCTACAGTGACAGTAATAAGGATGGTGGATATCTGCGGGCGAATTGGATGCTGTTTACTGCTCAACGACAATTGGCTGAAGTTTGCCAACGCAATGGTATCGTACTGACACTGTTTCACGGCCGTGGCGGTTCGATAGGACGCGGAGGTGGGCCTGCGAATCGAGCGATTTTAGCTCAGCCACCCGAATCGGTGCGCGGACGGATTCGAATTACTGAGCAAGGAGAAGTCGTTAGTTCAAGATACAGCGAACCGGAGATCGCTCACCGACACCTGCAGCAATTGGTTCATGCTGTCCTCTGTTCAACCGGAACTCGTCCGGTCTTTGATAAAATTGAACGCTGGTCTGAAATCATGGATGAGCTGAGTTCGATTGCGTATCGAAAGTATCGAAGTTTGGTGGAGCGAGAAGATTTCCTCGAGTACTTCCATGCCGCTTCGCCCATCGATCAAATTGGACAATTGAATATTGGTTCGCGGCCAAGTCGTCGAGCTGCTACGGAGACGTTAGATGATTTGAGGGCAATTCCGTGGGTTTTTGCATGGACTCAAACTAGAACCGATATTCCCAGTTGGTTTGGTATTGGAACCGGGTTTCAAGAATGGCTCGCCGAGGGAGACCATGATGCCAAATTAGCAGAATTGAGAGAGATGAATCAGCGGTGGCCATTCTTTCGCACGCTGATGAGCAATGTCCAGTTAGGAATGGGACGTGCTGATATGGCAATTTCAGCTTTGTATGCGTCGCTCTCGAAAGAGCATGGCGGAGCAGTTTACGAGGATATAAAAGCAGAGTTTGACCTAAGTAAACAGCTGGTCCTTGAAGTGGCCGAGGTGGATGAACTCTTACAATGCGAGCCATGGTTGCAGCATAGTATCAAAGTTAGAAACCCCTACGTCGATCCGCTGAATTACATCCAAGTTGAATTGCTTAAGAAATTGCGTTCCGACCCAGAGGTTTTAGATTCGGATGCGATACGTCATGAAATTCTTCAGTCGGTAAACGGGATTGCTGCGGGTTTGCAGAGTGTCGGGTGATCCGTTGTATTTCAGTTGATGCCATTGCGGGTTCGCGCCACTGAGCAAGATGGTGTGACGGTAGAAAGGGATAGGCGGTGTGCGGGCGAAATTATTTGTTTTTTCGGCCTTGATGGATGTTGGGTGGAACTTTGCGACGGTTCCAGAGCCTTTCAGCGCGACGATGATTTGTGTTGGCCTAGGAGTGATGGTGACCCGACGAAATCGCGTTAGACGCGGGTGAATCGATTCGATTCAGTTCGATGAATTCAGGCTTTCCGAGTTTTCATTGAACCAGATTGCCACTTCCTGCGGAACCTCGCTCGGCATCTGTGGAAACTGAGCAAGAAGTTCAGTACTGAGTCCGTTCCGGTAAAGATTGAGGTTTTTAATCGCAGTCCGGGTCAGGCATTCATCCATTTCCTGGCCTGTCATAAGCCGATGATATTTTTCGTTGACGCTCATCATGGCGGTCCCAACGTCGATCACCCGATCGCCTGGGACAATTTCTCGCCAAGTAAAATCGGGTAGGTTCATTGCTTTTTTACTGGCTTCTAAGATTCTGTCTGGCGTTAATGACTCGAGTAAATCAAAGTCGTCCAATACGAAGTAAGTCTTTTGGAATTCGCTGATCAAGTAATCAGTGTTGGCTAATCGCAGTAGATCCTGGTCGCAGGAGGGGTCGATTAAAATGCGATTGGATTCACCCCCGCTGATACTGTAGACCGTTTCGCCGGGCGAAGAGAGGATACCTGCGCCAAAGTCCCGGACTTTACCGTTTTCCATCACTAGGCCAAATTCAACAGTGAACCAATAGATTCGCCCCGCGTATTTGAGCAACTCATCGGCCGTTGCTTTGATGAGTTCAATTGCCTCGGCGTCCCCCTGCACTGCTTCGATTTGTTTATCTCGATCGGCGTATATTATGTTTCGAGCTTCGCCGTGGTATTTCATCACATTGGCTACTGCAGAAATAGTAAATGTTGCGACGTGTCCAGCGACGTCGTGCCCAATGTCTGGTTCCTCTAGATAATCAGTTCCGAGGGGGCGCATGAATGTCGTTACGGGAAAGAAGCGTTTACTGTGACAAGTAAAAAACAGTTCGGCAGGAATGATTTCATTGACCGTCGCCAGTTGCCACGCGGTTTGCTGATAGATGCGTGCGTTGAGTAAATAAAAGTCCGGAATGACGACCCCAGAAATCTGAAATAATTTTTCTCCGTTCTGGTATTCTTGGCATGCAAATTTTTCTTTGGTTTTTTTCTGTTGCGCAACCAGACAGGCCCAGCTAAGGTGCTCTTCGAAGGTGTAATTTTTGTAATGCTGTTGGCATTCGTAATCACCTAAGACAACGGACTCGGTTCCAAGATTGCCAGTTCGAAAAGGGAGTCCTGACTGAGCAGCGGCGATGTATGGTTCGCGTTTGTGAGTTTCGATCGGATACGGAACATCGGTTCGCGACAATTCCGTTTCCAAAAGTTGGAGCCGCTCTTCCAGAGAAAGCGGAGCCACATCGCTGAGCTGGAACCCGTTCTCTTGAGCAAACAGTTCGTAATCAGCTTGCGTATGATTGGGCATGGCTAACTCGCGTATCCACTGTGTTGAAACCAAGGCGGTTCGTTTTGGGCTTGGTTGTTAATTGTTTTATTTTAAAAATCATAGCGTTGATTGAAGCTAATCATAGCGATGAAAAAATACCGTCCATGCTGTGGACGCCAGGGCGTTTGTTTCACAGCGTGGGGTAACAATTGAAATTGCTCAGGATCCGGCAAATGATTCAGCGGACAAGGGATGCCGCGAAATAGTATTTTGAGAATTCAATTGCGATCTTGGAGATATTGGGCTGCACCCGCATCGAGCAATTTTTCAGCGACGCGTTGGCCAAGTGAATTGGATTGGTCTAGTTCACTTGTTTCTTCACACTCGATTTTGTGTTTTCCATCATGGCTGAGCACCGCCCCTTTTAGTTGAAGCTGGTCACCCTCAACATTCGTCAGGGCACCTACAGGCGAGAGGCACCCCGCATAAAGCGTTCGCAGCATCGTTCGTTCCGCCATGGCGCGGTGAAAGCTTGGAAGATCATTGAGGATTTTTATCTGAGAAATCGTATCCGCATCAAGTCTACGAGTTTCTAAGCCAAGTGCACCCTGGCCGACGGCTGGAACCAATTCGGCAGGTGAGAATGTATGTGAAATTCTATCTTCGAAACCGAGGCGGATGAGTCCAGCAGAGGCGAGGATGATCGCATCAAATTCTCCGTCATCAAGTTTTTTTAATCGTGTATCGACGTTTCCTCGAATGTCGCGAATTTCAAGATCCGGTCTCAGATGAAGAATTTGAGCAGCCCGCCGGACGCTCCCAGTACCAATGATTGCCTGGGAAGGAAGGTCTCCTAAATTTTTGAAACGGTTGCTTACCAACGCATCGGTGACGGTTTCTCGTAGTGGCACCGCAGCAATCATGAGTTTTGGGTGATCTTCGGTGGGTAAGTCTTTAAGACTGTGGACGGCGAGATCAATCTCGTCGTTCAAGAGAGCAATCTGAAGGCGTTTGGTAAAAAGCCCCTGTCCACCAATCTGAGCGAGTGAGCCTGTCTTAATATCACCTTCCGTTTTGATTTTGATAAGCTCAACGCTGACTCCCGTTTTTTCAAGCTCGCATTTTACCCAATTGCTCTGCCACAAAGCTAATTGGCTACCACGCGTGCCAAGACGAATATCTGATTTCTTGTTGGAGTGAGTTTGGGTCATGTTGTGTTAGGTAGTGCTAAAACTTTATCGAACGTCCGCCATTGCCAAGCTTAGTCTGCGTCTTGGTTGCTATCTTTAAGTTGAGATTCGTTTTTATTTTTTTTCTGAAACTCCCCTTCGATCGCCGTTTTTGCAGATTGATGATCTGGAACGACTACGCCGCAGCTAACGCAATATTGGATAGCTTGATCTATTGTGATGTCGAGATCGACGGTTTCGCTTTTGGGAATTGAAATGGTAAAGCCCGTTGCGGGCATAGGACTTGTTGGCATTAGAACCGACAACACCGGTTCTCCGGCAGCGCGGCGGATGTCTAACATGCTTTCGCCAGTTACAAATCCAATGGACCAAACTCCTCGTCGAGGATATTCAACTGCGACGACTCGTGTAAATTGAACATCGGTTTCGCTGAAGGCGAAATCGGTTACTTGTTTAACGGATGAGTAAACATTTCGAATGATTGGTAAGCGATTAATGAGGGACTCAAATTGATGCCAGAAAAAGCGACCAATTCCCGCCGCGAGTAGTTTTCCAACGATGTACATGACGCCGAGGAAAATTGCCAAAAAGGCAGGAATGACGAGGTGTCGTTTCAAATATCTCAGTTGTACGTAGCGTTTGTAATAATCGTGCGCAGTCGAAAGATTGGCAGTGCCAGGGTTCGCACTGACCATCTCAAAGACATCCAGGGGAAGCCACTGATTATTAAATTCGATCAGTAATGTTCCATCGAGCGACGTATAAAGCCGACCATTGGGGTCTGATTTAAATCGTTCCGAAACGTTTTCTAATCCGTCGGTCTCGAGTTTGATCGTCGACTCGCTGCGAATGTCTTCGATCGCATAGGCAAGTGTTGTTTCAGAAAGTGACTCTACCGGAAGTAAAATAGCTCGTTCGATGGTATTCCACGCCCAAGCAAACAGCATGATTGTAAGCAACGGTGGGAGTAAAATTCCAAGTCCTCTCAGGGTTGCAATGCGGAACGGATTGAACGACCTGCGAAACCACCCAGCCTTGGACGGGACAGGCTTCTTATTGCTTTTTTTGACAGCGGATTTTTTCCGAGTCGATTTATCTTCTGAGTTCATTGAAATCGGCAATCAGCAAACTTATGTAAGCATACGGGGATGAGGCAGTGATTTAAGAAATAGGTAACAAAGAGTTGGATGTCCAGTTTAGCTCACACGAGCGCCCCTCGCGATGACACCTACGTAAACTTTCTCAGCTCCGGATTTAAGCAAAACGCGGGAAATTTCATTGGCCGTTGCCCCAGTTGTCATGACATCATCCACTAAGAGCACGCTGAGGTCTTGAAGTGAAACCGAAGGATTAACGCGGAAAGCATTTTGAACGTTTTTCTGCCGAGAAGTGCTCGCGAGCGTTCCTTGTTTTTTTGTACTTCGTTTACATTGCAGTAATTCCGGTTCGAACTGGAGATGGCCCGCGTGTGCGATGGTTTCGGCGATCAATTCGGCTGCCTGGAATCCACGCTTGAATCGGCGCCACCAATGCGTTGGAACGGCGGTAATTAGGTCGACGTCGCAAATCAATTCAGAATCAATTAATTGATTCGCCAGCAGGTTTCCCAGTTGAATAGTCAGTGGCTCATCATGTTGGTTTTTCATTCGAATGACCAACTTCTGGAGGAGTCCTTGGTAGTTTCCCAAAGAGACTGCGCGTGTGAAACGAAAATTTTTCTTGAAGCAAAGGGCGCAATTCCTTCCTAGTGGCGATTGCCGGTTCAAATGAGCACCGCAGGTCCAACACGTAGTCGGGTTTTGAAGTACTAAGATTCGAAGGCAAGTGTCACACCAATGGCTATCTAGCAGAGACGTAATGTGTTCATGTTGGTGAATGACGGTTGCACGGTTCCCACGACATTGATTTTCTTGGATCTCGGTTCGGCAGCCAACGCATCGAGGTGGGAAGCAGAGCGTGCGCATTTTGGATGCAATTTCTAGCATGCTTTAACCCATATTCAGGTTGGTGGTTGGTGTCGCGAAATGTTCTGTCGCGCCCTCGCCCGCTTCAGGATTGTTAGACGTGGAAGAAGGGATGTCAATCAGAAGCTCGCGGTATTTCGTAAGCGGTGAGCTAACGGGGGTCGGACTGCCCTAAAAATCTAAAAGTTCGGAGCCGAGTGGATGAGATAATGCATTGGCACTGCAGCTGTAACGCTAGCAGAAATGGGTAAGATAAATTGCGATTTGAAAGGAAGTTGCGGTCGATTGAAAGCGTTGCGCAAACTACAATCTTGGAGACGAGTCACGAAAACAAAAATGAAGAAATTGACGGTTAAAAAGTAAAGAAATGACAATCGTAGATCGTTATTTACTGTCTGTGTTCTTAAAGACATTTTTTGTTTGCTTTGCCAGTTTCTTTGGTCTTTTTCTCGTCATCGATGGCACTGGAAATGCAGATGAGATTTCAGCGATTGCCGAGGCAGATGGATTGTGGTCGGCGATCTTCGATCGATATTATCCGCAATGTGCTGCTCGGTTCAACGAACTCGCGGGCGTATTCATATTAGTTGCGGCGATTTTTTCAATTAGTTTCCTGCAGCGGAATCGAGAAGTCACAGCGATTGAGGCGGCAGGCATCAGTAAGACGAGAATTTTTAAAGTCGTTTTCATTGCGGCATCGGTGATCATTGCAATGACGGTTTTAAGTCGTGAAGTTTTGATTCCTAAAGTGGGAGATCGTCTTACCATGGATTGGCAGGAATGGACTGAGTGGAAGACATCTTCTGCGGTTTCGAAAGCCTTTGACGAGAAAATTGATTACAAAACAGGAGTCACCTTTTCAGGAGATCTTCTTTTGCTATCCAAAGATGGGATTTTGGCACCGGAGGCGAGAATCCCCAGTGGGCTAGAAGCTGGTTTCCAAAAAATTAAAGCAGAGAGCGCATATTTTGAAGTGGCGGAGTCCGGCAAGCCATCGGGGTTTCGTTTTCATAAAGTAAATTTCCCTCAGGATATGCGGGAAATGAATTCTGTGGAAAGCATGAATGGCGAGACGTTAGTTTACACTCCTCGCGATTTTGAGTGGTTACATAAAAATCAATGCTTCCTTGCGACTGAACTAAATACAAAGAATTTGCTTGTCAGTGCTGATGCCAAATACAAATCAACTTCTGAACTAATCGGTGAACTTAAAGCGCCGAAAAAACGGAAAGCGAATGAATTGGCCGTTGAACTCCATTCAAGATTTATAAAGCCGGTAATGGATTTTACGTTACTCTTACTGGGGTTGCCCTTAGTCATTCGAAAACTAGAAAAGAACTTAGTGTCTGGCGTTTTAGGTGGTTTAGGTGTCATTGTTATATTTTTGTTGGTTGAAATGACATGTCACTCTCTTGGTGTCAAAGGTCTCTTTTTGTCTCCTGCTCTTTCAGCTTGGTTACCATTGTTGATTCTATTTCCAGTTTCATTGATTTTCATGCGCGATCTCTCACGTTGAATTTTCACTCAAAATGATAATGAGTGAAATTATTATTTAGCTAGAATTAGGGTGTCATGGGTTCGGAATTTTTTCGGCCTTGGGATTAAATTTTTCAGATAGAGGATGTTGAAATGAGAATCATAATTTATGCGACGCTGGTTTTAGCTGTCGCCTTGATTGGCTGTGATGGAGAGCGGTTGTCGAAAAAAGAAGTTGAGCAGGCAGCTCAAAATGAAAAAGTAAAGACAGCAATTGCAAAGCAAGAACGCCAAGTATTAAGTAAGCCGCTGGAAGTGGATGAGAGTCATACCGAGCCGGATGAAGCTGAGACCAATGAAACTCCATTGGTAGCAACCGATGTGCTGGGAGCTGCACTAAAGTCAGCAAAAGCAGCCAATCAAGCGGTGTTGGTTCACTTTACTGCGGATTGGTGAGGGTGGTGTCACAAGCTCGAGGAGTTCCTCGTAAGTAACAGCCCATTGTTCGAAGACAATTATCAGGTGGTTGCGATCGCGACCGACAAGATGGAGGGTGGCCAAGCCATGTTCGATGAGATGAAAAAGGGGCGATCGGGCGGGATGCCATGGATGGTAATTCTTGATGGCGATGGGAAAGAATTAATTACATCGGTCGGCCCAGAGGGCAATGTTGGTTGTCCTGTCCAGCCAGCGGAAGTTGATTATTTCGTGACAATGATTGAATCGTCATCTTCTTCCAATGAGCAGCGTCTCGAAGAAATTCGTAAGGCATTAACGGAACGAAAAAATAATTAATGATCGTTTGTTGTGATGCTAAACCTGTGTAGTTCAAAGAGTGGCATTGGTTGTCAATGTATTAGCATCAAGGCGCAGGCCTTAAGTTTAAGCAAATTTAAACATTGAGAAGTGGGATTGCTTGTTTCAGTAAATCGGAAGTCGCCGCAGCGCAGAAAAATGGTTTTTCTAAATCGATTTCATTGCCTCTGAAATCAGCGACCGATGCGCCTGCCTCGCTGGCAATTAGCCACCCAGCGGCAACATCCCATTTGGCGAGACTCGTCGCCCAGTAGCCGTCAGCGCGTCCACATGCGACATAGCACAAGTTGAGTGCCGCGGAACCGAGTCGGCGAATGCTGCCTACGTTTTCCAGCATGTTCAGGAACCGAATGACTTCTGGATTGGTCCTGGTCATGCCACGGGGAAAACTAAATACAAACAATGATTTGTCAATCTCATTGCAACCACTTGCTTGAATGGGTTTGCCATTTAATTTTGCTCCCAATCCCCGGGATGCCCAATAGCATTCCTCGAGCACTGGGTCCAAGACGGTTCCGACCAGTGGAGTTTGTCGATGGTACAACGCAATTGAAACGGCAAAAGATCGAAGTCCATGAACGTAATTTGTGGTGCCGTCGAGAGGGTCGACAATCCAGCAAAAGTCGGATTGAGATGTTTCCTGGAATTCGCCGGTTGTTTCTTCGCCAATGAATTGGTGTTCAGGGAATTCGGATTTCAAAAAATCTTGAATTACTTGTTGGGATTCAAGATCGGCTTGAGTTACCAAGTCACGAAATCCTTTTTCTTGGGTGGTTGTTTTTCCCATCCACTTTAAGAGAACTTCACCGCCTCGTCTGGCCGCCTCGCGGCTGGCCACAGAGTAGATTTCCAGTTCGTTGGGGCTGATTTCCATGACGTCGTTTTAATTGCTAGGTGAAGATTCGAATGGGGGCGATGCTCAGCGCCGTCTCATTGAAATGCCATTGACGGTGCGGTCGCTTATCTTATTTCGATAGACGTCTGCTGGCGGGGCTGAACATTCGGATGCGTTTGTAGCTTGAAATTGGGTGCAGGGAAAGTAGATTGGAAAGGCGGCGAAAGTACGGCATTGGGTTTGGAGTGGAGTGGGGTAATGTTGCGAGGTGCAGAAATTCTGTTTTCAGGCCGAGTTCAGGGAGTCGGATTTAGGTATACGGCGAAGCAGTTATCCCGTCGATTTAGCGTCTGGGGAACGATTGAGAACTTGCCTGATCGCCGGGTCAGACTGTTGATTGAAGGTGAATTTTCGGAAATCGAAGGGTTTCTGGAGGCGTTGCTGGAAAACAACCATGGTACGGTAGTGGATACGGAAAGAATCGGTAAACCCTATCGGGGTGAGTTTTCGGGCTTCGAAATCATCGGTTGAATCAGCGTATTCGGAACCACTGAACCTCCCTTTGCCCTACTCTGACATTTGCATCCACTCTCCCTTTGAAGAATCTGAACAATGTGAACATAATATCCGTAAGCACAAGGATATATCTCTTTCCCGTGTAAATATGCCGTAATTTCCATTTGGCTTCACTAATAAGACGACAACAGCATGACTAGCGTCCCCTTTCTCATTGCTCAGAATATTAAAGTAACCAACTGGTTGACTCCTGTCTGGATAGTTTCTTTGGGCATCACGATCGGCTTCATCTTTGTACTGTTGATGATGGCCAAGATCTTGATTTTCCAACGCGTCAAATTCTTCAACACGGTCAGTGAAGATTCGCGGAAATATACAATTCTCGGTTTGCTTACCGGAGGCCTCTATTTTGGTCTTTTCACTTGGTATTTGGCTTGGAAAACCGGAAGCGTTTTTTCTTCAGAGTCGGTGATGCCTCTGTGTTTTGCATTTCCAATTTCTATGTTTGTTGGTTTCGGCGCTTGGCGATTAATCGCTAGGCGAATGATCGGTGAGACATCCGGGCTTTTCCGTGAGGGATTCCTCAGCTGGGTTAATAAAGTTTGTCTCGCGATGGTCGCTTTCACGATTCTTGGATTCGTTCTCGCGTCTTACAACGGATTTGGATTTATCAAATTCGTCGATCAGCCAAACGAATTAATTCAGTCTTTAGGGCGACTTCCGTTTACGGGGAAGTTTGAGAAATCATTCACCGTACCTGCTTCGACGACTGCAGATGGTGGAACTGGAGTAGATGTTGGCTTTGATGGTGCCGAGTTAAAGATCTTTGGGATTCAATCGAATGAGCGATTGGATATGGCTGTTTTTCCAATTGACGAAGCAGCGACCACGGGCATTGTCGATATTCAACCCGGTTCTGATGAGATGATTTTGAGGCAGCGAGTTGACGGGCGGGGTCCAATTCCTCTCGACCAAATTGACCAGCTCTATTTTCGATACATGGGTAAAGAGGGAACCGAGGCGACGGTTAACATCTCATGGCTGGTGACGCCGATCTATCAAGAAGTTGGGGTCGTGCCCGGCGTGGCCGTGTTTGTATTTGCGATCTACTTGCTTTACTTAACTTTTGCGACGATGTGTCCTAAGGTTTTTGCAATCGCCCATTCGACATTCAAAACGGAAGTCAATCAGCCGTTGTATCTGCTTGTTTTGATGATTGGAGCGCTGTTTACGGTCGGCTCGATCTATATTCCGTATAACACCTTTGGTGAAGACATCAAAATGTACAAGGATTCTGGATTAACCCTTATCCGAGTCCTCGCTATTTTCCTAGCTATCTGGGCGGCCAGTAAGTCGGTCGCTGAAGAGATTGAAGGTCGAACCGCGTTGACGGTGCTTTCCAAGCCAGTGGGGCGAAGGCAGTTTATTTTTGGAAAGTTTACTGGGATATCAATGGCGATTGCCGTGATGTTCATCGTCCTAGGGTTATGGTTCGTGATTTGGACTTCCTACAAACCTATTTACGACTTCCAAGAAGCTTCAAAAGGGATTTGCGAATGGCCTCAGTGTTTCATAGAGTCAATTCGAGTCATACCGGGCGTATTTCTTTGTTTCCTCGAAGTTTTAATCTTCGTGGCGATCAGCGTTGCAATTTCAACACGATTTGGAATCCTTGCAAATTTCCTAATCTGTTTTTCAATTTACGTCCTTGGCCATCTGACGCCGTTATTAGTCCAATCGTCGCTTGCTGAATTTGAACCGGTCGTTGTATTTGGAAACTTGATTGCGATTGTTTTCCCTGTCCTGAACCACTTTGACATTCAGGCGGCGATCAATACGAACTCGGCGGTTCCTTACTCCTACATGGGATGGTCGATTATCTACACCTTTCTTTACGGCTCGATGGCCATGCTCTTGGCGTTAGTGCTCTTTGAAGATCGAGACCTCGCCTAGTCCTGTAGCTCATCGGTAGTGAGCGGATAGGGAAAGAGAAGGTCATTGACGGTGGCGTTTGATAAGTACAGGAATCAGCGATGGCTGATCCTGGGCTCGCATTTGCCGAAGATGGTTGACTGCCAGTTCGGTCGACGCTGCAAGCCAGTTAAGGTGAAGATTACCTACTCCAGCCTAGTCGCTTGTTGTTTATCAACCAGTTCCTAAGCAACCAGTTCCTAAGCAACCTTACGTGGTTGTTCGTCTTGAACGTTGAGTGGGAACGGAAGCAGTGTTGGAGGAACGTGAGGCATCGCTTCCGATGACTGTTGTTCCGGAGAGTTCTCGCTCCAGCGATGAGCGTTGATTGAGTTGATCACGGAGTCCGCGATTTCAACTGCTTTCGCGCCTTGTTGGACACTCACTCGCGGAGTTTGAGATGTCTGAATCGCCTCCAGCCAATCCTGTTGTTCTGCTAGAATCGCGTTAGTCTGGGGGACATCAATTTCTGACTTTGGTAATATTTTTGAAAAGAGATTTTCGCGAATAAAAGCTTGTTGTTCGGGCGTCGTATCGAGTAGGTCGTACTTTTTGTTTTGAATCCACGTGGGAACTTTTACAAAAGTGACTTTGTTAGTCGCGAGGTCCGCGTTGGCAAATCCGTCGGTTCCAAAGATTTGAAAATTTCTTTGAGCTTGAAAACTGCAACGGGAAGCGGTCAAGTTGGCCACACCTCCGCAACTGAATTGCAATCGGGCGTGAGCGATATCTTCGTTGTGACCAAACATCGAAACGCCAGTGGCGCGAGTTTCTACGAGTTCGCCTTCGAACATTGAATTAATGAGATCGATGTCATGGATCATTAGATCGTGGACCACCCCAATGTCAGTTGACCGAAAAGTGTACCCACTCATTCGGGAGGCCTGAATGAATTTGGGTTGGCCAACCAGTCCAAGGGCTGATTGAATGGCTGGATTAAATTGTTCTACGTGACCGACTTGGACTACGCATTTATTAATTTCAGCGGCTTTTGCCAATTCGTTCGCGTCAGTAACTGAATCGGTGAGTGGTTTCTCTATTAGCGTGTGAATTTTTGCGTTGAGTAACTCATTGGCAATTTCAAAGTGCATTCGAGTTGGGGTGGCAACGACGGCTGCATCGATTTGGTCGATCAACTTTCGATAGTCGCTGACAACGTTGACCCCAAATTCATCAATGATCTGTTGTTGAGCCGAGGGACTAGGGTCGGCCACAGCGACCAAATCGACTTCAGATTGAGTCTGGAGGAGACGTGTGTGAATCCTACCCAGGTGTCCTGCTCCGATGACGGCAACTCGTAGTTTTGTCACGCTGCTCTTCTCCTTAGTTCGCGTCCGCGTCCATGACGGCCCGCTTGCGATTGGGCGACCTTTTCCAAAAAGTGGCTGATTTCTGGAAGCAAATGGCCTTTAGATTTTAGAATTTCTTCGCAATTGCTAAGCCCGACTCGGGCCCGATACATCAGACGATAGGCTTCGTTGACCGCGTCAATGACTGGTTGTTCGAAGTCATTTCTTCGAAGTGCGACGATGTTGATACATCGAGGGCGAGCGGGGCTTCCGTCGGCCAGCATGTAAGGTGCAATGTCCTGGAGTACGCGACTTGCGGCACCTACAAATGTGTAACAACCAATCGCACCGTAGTGTGTGACAGCGACAGACCCCGAGAGGGTGGCGTGGTGGTCAACATGAACATGTCCACCGAGCATTGAGCCATGTCCAATGATAACTCGATCACCGATGACGCAATCGTGGGCGATATGAACATTCCCCATGAAATAACAATCGCTACCAACACGAGTATAATGATCTTCTTTTTCAGTGGCTCGGTTAATGGTGACACATTCCCGAATAACATTTCGGTCGCCAATGACAACCTTGGTGTCGGTGCCTCGATAGCTAAGATCTTGAGGTTCGCCGCCGAGAACCGCTCCGGGCGAGACGACGTTATCTTCGCCTAACGTGACGTCGCCAAGCATCGTCACATTGTTGATCAATTTTGTGTTTCTACCGATCTTCGCTTTCGGTCCGATAACGCAAAATGGCCCGATTTCGACGCCCGGTGCGAGTGAAGCCTCGGGGTCGACGCAGGCTAAGTTTGACACTTTGGGTGCTGGTTCTTGTGTGTCCACTTGCTGCGTGCCTTGGTTGGGGGAATATATATCCACAGGAGTTCGTTTCAAGCTGATTTTCGAATGGAGTTAGTATGGCCTATTTGCTGTAGCAGCGCGAATACCAATTGGGAGTTCAAACGGTGGCCGCTTTTCGACGCGGTAAATTTCCCAATCAGGTCTGTCCCTGAGAGTGAAAAATCACCAATCATGTCTAGTAATTTGTGTCGGGCACACTCGTTCTCGAATCGAACTTGGTTGTCGATCGGTCCTTGCGGCCCAAATACGAGGATGTCCTGATAGCTAACGCGTTGCCCTAGTCCCTTCTTCTGGAGTTCTTGTGCCTCCTCCAGAAGTACAAAGGTTCTTGCTGGAGCAATTTCCGAGGCAAAAATCTCGGGGGTGACTTGAGTTTGGTAAGTCTGCGTTCCGATTGATGGGCACGCATACTGGAGTTGGTATTCGAGTTCAAATTGATCTTGCTCAACCGGCTCTGCTTGAATCCATGAATTTTCGTCACCTACGCGAATGGTAGACGTGACCCGTAAGGTTTCCCGCTCGGCATCCAGTTCAATGACTTCCGTTTGCCTCAAGGCATCAGAGAATACTTTACTTGATCCATCATCCCCTGGCATTTCAGCTCGATTTGCATGGATTTCACAATTATCGATATTCAATCCAGCCAGTGCTGCGAGAACATGTTCGACCATCTCAACGGGGCAACCCTCGGCGACTAAGGTAGTTCGCCGAGGTCCGTTGATTCGGTTTTGGATAACTGCCGGAATCCTTGGTTGACCGGGGAGGTCGGTTCGAACAAAGACGATACCACTATTGGCTTCCGCAGGCTGGAAGTTCAATTCGATATCCCTACCACTCCAGAATCCGTAACCGGATACCGAGACGCTTTGGGAGATCGTAGTTTGTTTTCTAAGAGGAGCCAATTTTTTACTTTCAGGGGAGCATGCAAAGCAGCGACTTCATTTTGCCGAGGTGACAGTTACTTTTGCAAAGTACCACCGGGATTTTGTGCTGCGGCAATTTGATTAACCCTGGCAATGATCTGGTCCGTAATGTCGTTCTGTGGAACATGGTAGATCACATTTCCATTCACTTTTTGCATCACGGTTCGCGGATTGGCAGGGTCGATCTCGGCTCTGTTGAATTTGAGAACGAGTGCAATATTGTTTCGTTCGCAGTATTGCTGAATGACTTCATTTACGGACCGATAAGTTTGGTAATGCAGTTGAGCTTCGCGTTGCATTAACCCCCGCATTGTGTCTTTTTGATCGACTTCCATCTTGGCTGCTTGTTGCGCCAACGCGGTTTCTTCACGCTTAAATTCGGCCGTTCCCGGCTGAATATCGCTTTGCTCCAGCTGTTGAGCTGTAGTCATTAAACGCTGTTGAGCATTCATTGATTCCATTTTGAAGTTTTCGGCTTCAGTTTTTAGCCCATCAAGCCGTTGGCCGAAAGTGACATGGCTCTTGAAAATCAAAGGAATATCTACGATCGCGACTTTTTGTTGAGCCGATACCGAAGATAGATTTATCAAGGCGGTTACCGTGAGAACGGTAAGAATAGTTGCGATCCGTCGCTTAGTTTTCACTTTCAGCACTCCTTGCTGTCGTGAGAGTTACTCGATTCGGTTTCGGAAATCCATTTGCCGAAGCCAGCCGGGTCGAGTTGTCAAAATGTCTCGTGCTCGGCATTGTGTCGCCGATCGGGTTTTTCGTAAAGGGAGATTTACTCGGAAAATATCTGCCAGCATCGAATAAACGTCAAGTTTTCAAAAATTCGTTGTAAATGTCTCGCGAAGTTCGGCTGCTAATTCTCCGTACCGGACATAGAAACCTCGTGAAATCATGACTAAGTAGACATTGAGTCCTAATGAGATTAGCAGCATGACGTAAATGAAAAAGGTAGAGCTTCCCGAAGAATTGGTTGATTTATTTTCTGTTGCCCCTGCGGGATTGGCTACGCCGCTGGAAACGTTGTTGACGAATTTTTGCTCGGCCATATTCAATGCGTTATTTGCTGGGGAAGTCCGGTTTTCAGGGCTGAGTGAGGTTTCAGCAGGAATGTCGTCGGTGTGGTTGATAAGTCGGGTGTTGGGAGGAGGCAATTCGGTCTTCTGATTTCGATTTGGCAAGCCAGTTGTCCACAACGGCTTTGAGATTTTGGCAAGATTCTCTGGAGACGGTAGGCTTTTTGGTTGTTGCTGGGGGGGCATGAAATCCTGTCGTTGCGGCGATGGTTGAGGTGTTGCCCCATCCAGTATGTAGGCGGGTTTTATAGGATTAAAATTTGTGGCCTGGTTACGTCCGACGCTGTTCGTAACGATTGGCTGGTCATTGAAATAAGCAAATTGAACCTTGGTGAAACGCCCTCGATCTTCTTCTGGTAATTCATACACAAGACGGCAAGTTTGGAGAGATTGAATGTCGGACTCTCTTAATTGAAATCGAATGACTCCATCTCTCAACCCAGAATCCTGTCGATTCAGTTTTTGAAGTAATAAATTTCGATTTTGGTGGGTGTGTTGCGTAAGGATGAAGCCATTAACGCAATCCAATGCCAACGGTCTCTGGTTTTCATCACGGGGGTCAATGTCGGCGATTAGTAGCCCATCCACGCGGAATTCGTTGATGGTAGCTTCGTCTAGTGTGAAGATGACCGGCTTTTTAAGGCTTTGTTTGACTGAGGGTTCAGAGGTCGGAATTTGCTCACCGGGTGCGCAATAGGCGGTTGAACAAAGGATGCCTGCAATTGCGATGGCGAATAGTAAGGTGGTGAACGCCTTCATGAACAACTCCAACATTCAAATAATTTCTGGGTAGCGGTCTATAATAATGATTCGGTAACATGCGGGTAAATAGCGAAATCTGCGTAGAGCCAAGTAAAATCTTGGAGTGAGCCTTTTACTGAATTTAGAACTCGTTGTTGTTTGACCTACTTAAAACAGAAATTATCAAAGTGCCTAATCAAACTGACGATCTTTTGGCTCAAACGTCAAATGTTGCCCCCGCTGGCGAAAAGCCTGATGCAGTTGAGGTGAATCGTTGGAGCAAAGCCAAGCTAATTCGCTGTTTCCGCATCGTGATGATGATCTCTGTTGTGCTCGCAGTTGTCTACACTGCTATCACTTCTTTCCAGCAGTTGCGGCAAGAAGGTTTTGATTTTTCGGCTGTTAAATATGGTTGGTGGATCGGCGCAATCGGGGTTTACATTGGAACGATGTTTTTATCCTGTTGTTTTTGGTTTCGCGTGCTGATTGCACTGGGGCAAAAACCAAAATTTGGAGCGGCATTGTTGGCTTTTTTTGCCAGTCAGCTTGGCAAATACGTTCCCGGTAAAGCAATGGTCGTAGTAATCAGAACCGATATGATTCGCGGAGACGAGGTCAGCACCGCACCGGCGGCTGCAAGTGTTTTTGTGGAAACCTTAACCTGGATCTTTGTCGGTTCAATGATTGGCAGTCTGCTGTTAGTGCTGCAATTTGAAGGGCAGATTTTCCTTAAAACGATAGGCGTTGTGCTGGCAATTATTGCCGGAGTGTTGACCTGGCCGCCGATCTTTCGTTGGATTGCTTTAAAATTGGGGGTTGTGAAGGGGCGCAAAGCAAAGAAACTGTTCAACGGCCTAAATTTTCAGACGATGAGTTTCGGTTGGCTGTTAATGACTTTGGGCTGGTGTTTAAACGGCTTAAGTCTGTGGATGGTACTCAAAGGCCTGCCGGGAACAGCTGTGGCCATTTCTGATTTTTCGTTGGCGATGGTATGTGTCTCTCTGGCGACGGTGGCCGGTTTTGTTTCGTTACTTCCAGGCGGCTTGGGCGTTCGGGAATTGGTAATGATCCCACTTCTCGGTTCTCAGTTTGGTGCGGTCACGGCGATTGTAGCGGCGATTGTGATTCGAGTGATCTGGTTAACAGCGGAACTCGCCACGTCTGGTATAATTTACGGGTGCCGCCGAGCAATTGGTAAAGTACCGTAGAGGGTTGTTCTCTGGAGCGAAAAAAAACATGCTAAAAATTTCAATCATCATTCCTGTTTTTAACGAAGAAGATTCGCTTAAAGAATTGCATCGTGAAATAAGTGCAGTCGCCGAGGCAAATCAGTATCAGGTTGAGTATGTTTTTATTGATGACGGGTCCACCGACCGCAGTTGGAGTGTATTGTCAGAGTTGGCAGATTCTGATTCTCGCGTTCAGTGTATCCGGTTTCGCAGGAATTTTGGCAAAGCAGCAGCGTTGCGTGCTGGAGCGGAAACCGCCACGGGTTCGTTATTGGTGACGATGGATGCGGATTTGCAGGATGACCCAGCTGAATTGCCAAGCATGCTGGAAAAGCTAGGCGATGATTATGATTTGATCAGTGGATGGAAACAGGTGCGGCATGACCCGATTGGAAAGACAGTGCCGTCGAAGGTATTTAACTGGCTGGTGGGGTTTCTGACCGGTGTTAAGCTGCACGATCACAATTGCGGGTTTAAGTTATATCGCCGAGAGATATTTGACGAAGTCAAGCTTTATGGGGAGATGCACCGTTTCGTTCCAGTTTTGGCCCATGCAAAAGGATTTCGGGTTGGCGAAATACCGGTCAATCACCGAGCCCGCGAGCACGGAGTTTCCAAGTATGGGTGGTCGCGTTTGCCCAAAGGTTTTTTAGATTTATTGACGGTTAGTTTTTTAACTGGATTTAATCAGCGTCCGCAGCATGTGATTGGCGCGTTAGGGTTGTTTTCACTTATTCTTGGTTCTGCTGGAATCGCATACATGACGGCTTACTGGATGCTTAGAGTGTCGTTTGACGCTTTCGGTGGATGGGATCCAGTTCATCAACGACCATTGCTGGTTTATTCTCTGGGTGCTTTTTTGCTTGGTACTCAATTGCTGTGCATGGGGTTTTTGGCGGAGTTGATTGTTGCTCGTGGTCAAGAAAGTCGCGAGCCGTATTCCATTCGAACTCAGCTTGGTGGATCTCGTGAAGAATGAGTCATAGGGTATTTTGAAAAGTAAATTGAACCTTCAGTTTTCATCGTTAAATGTTTTCTTTAGCGGTTTCAGGCGGTAGTGCAGTCAGTATGAATGCGTCTTCAAATTCTAAAAACCAGAATGAAACTTGCCCTGCCGAGTTGCCAAATTTCTGCGCACAAAGACACTGGGCAATATTTTGGATCTTGATCGTTTGCTCGCTGTCGGTTGTTGCTGGTCGTGTTTTGACGGTGCAGAATTTCCAAGCTCGAGGCGATTCACCTTTTTTTAGTGCTAACGATCGAAGTCGATGGTGCACGATTAGGTCGGTTGGTGACAGCGGTACCTATCGAATTGATGAGGTGATTCGTCGCGGACAGCCAATCGATTGGGATTCGATTGACAAAGTTCAGCATGTCGGTGAGGACGAGCGTCTTCATTTTTACTCCAGTAAGCCTACGCTGTTGCCAACGCTCCTCGCAGGGGTCTATCGCGGTGTCAAATTGGTCACTGGAAAAGATCTTGAGAACGATCCAATATTTGTGACACGGCTAATGTTGTTGCTCCTCAATGTTGGTGGATGGGCGGTCTACCTGTATTTTATGGCCCTTACAATTAACTCCATCCCTGTGCGAGATTGGACACGATATTACGTTTTGGCCTGTGCTGGTTTTGGGACTTATCTTTCGACCTACGTCAACACACTAAATAATCATTTGCCCGCAGCGATTAGCGTGATGATTTCTCTTTATTGTTTGTCGGTAATTTGGCGCAAGCAGGGTGCAGGCTGGCGTTATTTTTTTGCCGCTGGATTGTTTTCGGCGTTTGCCGCAGCCAACGAATTGCCAGCCCTCTCGTTTTTTAGTTTGGCCGCGTTTTACTGTTTAATTCGTTCGCCGGGCAGGATGGCGGCTGGGTTTGTTCCCGGTTGTGTATTAGTCGCAGTTGGTTTTTTTGGGACCAATTTCCTTGCGCATGGAGAATATCGACCAGCGTATGCTCATCGCGGTGATGGCGAGGTGGTCAACACACTTGCGGGAGATTTTGACGCCGCCTTAGAGAGAGGGCAGTTGCCGAGGGAAATGAATCATTTCGAGATCAGGTCTCCAGAAGTTAGCCAAGGATCTTGGCCTAGTTCGCCCAGTGACGAAACTCGGTGGGTTGTGCGGGATTCGTTGTCAGCAAGACAGTTTTCGATTGTCAAAGTGGGGGGGGCTGAGCCGCAAGGTTTTGAATATGAAATTCGCGAGTGGGATAACTGGTACGACTATCCCGGAAGTTACTGGCTGGATATCAACGCAGAATCAAAATCGCTTGTTGACCGTGGCCAACCGTCGGGGGTTTTGTATGCCTTTCACGTGCTGTTTGGCCACCATGGTGTTTTTTCATTGACGCCGATGTGGGTGATGAGTTTTGCTGGGATGTTTTCGCTATTAGTCGGGGCGAAAATGGGGGGGCAGTTCCAAATGCGGTGGCTTGGTTTGATGACGGTGGTGCTATCGGTTGTCGTTATCGGTTTCTATTTAAATCGGCCTGAAATGGATCGAAATTACGGTGGTGTGACGAGTGCTTTGAGGTGGCTGTTTTGGTTAGCCCCGTTGTGGCTGGTTTGTATGTTGCCAGTGGTGGATGGGTTGGCGAGAACCAAAACTGGCAAGGCAATTTGTTACCTTTTATTTGCCATTAGTGCGGTATCAGCTTGCTATTCGGTGGCCAACCCCTGGGTACATCCATGGCTTTATGAAGTTTGGGGAATTACGGGTTTACCCCGATAGCTGACATGATTAAGGCTTCCCAAGTGGCCAGGGTTTGAGCTGATTCGGTTGCTTCTTTTGACTTCAGACGCAGTTTCGTTGTGTTTGTTACCTTGAAAAGCCTCGGTTCCTCCGCATCTGGCTTGAGCTAAATCATGGTTAGAGTGTAAATTCGTGCAGGCTTAATGCTTTTTAAATGTGCTCTTTACCTCGCAGCGAACGAACGCAATGAAAATTCAATTTTACAATTCTTTGACGAACCAGCATGAACAGTTTACTCCGTTAGAGCCTGGTAAAGTTTCGATGTATAGTTGCGGACCAACGGTTTATGACTTTGCGCATATTGGAAACTTCCGCTCGTTTTTGTTCGGCGACTTACTACGCAGATTTTTTGAGCTGACAGATCATGAGGTCCATCACGTGATGAACATCACTGATGTCGGGCATATGGTCGAGGGTGAGTCGGATAAGATGATGGAGGCGGCTAATCGCGTCAAAGTCAATAAAAAGTCTGGGCGGGTTCCCGAGGGAGCGATTGAAAATCCAGAAGATCCTTACCAAATCGCCGAGTTCTACACACAGGCGTTTTTGGAAGATGCTCGGCGGTTGGGTTACAAGGTAGCTTACGAGTATCCTCAGAACGTTCCCAAGGCGACACATCATGTCGAGGGTGCCAACGGCATGATCGGAATGATCCAGAAGTTGCTTGAACGAGGCCATGCCTATGTCGCCGATGATGGAGTTGTTTATTACAGCGTTGAGAGTTTCCCTGGATACGGACAGTTGAGTGGAAACTCACTGGAGAAAATTCAGAGCAATGCTGGTGGTCGTGTTTCTGAAGCAAATCAATCTCAAAAAAAGCACCCCGGAGACTTCATGCTCTGGAAACCGGATCAGCATCACATCATGAAATGGGATTCACCATGGGGCGTTGGATATCCAGGGTGGCATATTGAGTGTAGTGTGATGGCGCGTTCAATCATTGGTCGGGACGTGATCGACATTCACACTGGAGGAGAGGATCTTATTTTTCCTCATCACGAGTGTGAGATTGCACAGTCTTGCGGCGCGACGGGGGAGGATCGGTTTGCGAATTTCTGGATTCATGCGAGATTCCTTTTTGTCGAGAACGAGAAGATGTCAAAGTCGTTAGGTAATTTTTACACGGCACGTGATGTGTTTGATGGAAAAGTAAAAGTCACCGATGAAAATACTGGTGAACTGATGGAGATGGGGCGTAGTGTACATCCAGCGGTTCTGCGATTTGAATTAATTAAATCACATTACCGGACCAATATGAATTTCACAGCGAAGGGTTTGATTGATTCTGCACAAACGATTGATCGGATGGTTGAGTTTCGGCGAACACTCGAAAGTAAAATTGAGGACGACGGTGGTCAGGCTGAAGTTGATTTATCGCATCCCGTGCTTGGTGAATTCACCGCAATGTTGGCTGATGATCTAAACGTATCGGGTGCTTTGGGAGTTATGCTTCCCTGGATTAAGGGTGACCATCCAGATCCCCAATTGTCTCTGGCAGTGTTGAAAAAAATGAACTCGGTGTTGTCAGTGGCGCCTATCAATGAAGGGATTGCCAACGCTGCGGAAGAGGTGGAATCCGAATCCGATGCCGCTGAATTTGAGCAAGCTCAACAGTGGGCCAATGAGATGGATACGGCTCGTCAAGATAAGGACTGGCCGACATCCGACGCCTTTCGTGACAAGATACATGCGGCTGGTTTCGAGGTGCAGCAGACTCCCGAAGGATCGAAAATCAAAAGAAAGCTCAGTGTTTAAGTTGATGGCGATTGGTGGTTATGCGACTTGATAATAAGTGACCGCTATAAGCACTCTCTGGGGCTAAGTTCTTATTGGGGCTGAGTTCTTATTGGTGGTGCCGTAACAATATGGTGCCCGAACGACATTCATTGGTAAGAAAATTAATAGGATGGAAAATCGCATGACGGTCCCGATGAGCCAATCATTAGCTGTTCAGGAAAATATTGTTCTGCCGGGTGATACCAACGCGCACGATACAATGTTCGGTGGTCTATTGATGAAGCGGATCGATGAAACGGCAGCAATTTCAGCTCGTCGGCACTGCCGTGGGTCGGTCGTTACCGCTTCGAATGACGGTGTCCATTTTCATCGTCCTATTCAGCGAGATGATATCGTTGTCTTAGAGTCGTACGTGTGCTCGGTTGGGCGAAGCTCGATGGAGATTTTTGTCAAAATAATGACCGAGAATGCGAGCCGAGATTCAGATCGAAATGTCGCCGCGATTTCTTTTCTGACATTCGTTGCACTCGATGAAGAAGGGAAGCCGACACCAGTCCCTGCCGTGGAACCACAGTCTGGCGAAGAGGTGGCGGTATTTAGAGATCGTGATATGCGTAAGCAGATGCGACTGAAAAAGCGTGAAGAAACCAACGGTTTGATTCATGCTCTGGTTGGTAATGCGTCGGCCTAGGCTCTGTTCTAATTCGATACTATCCTAGTCAATCCTCATTTCCCCCTTGTTACCAGTCGATTCTCGCTCGATTGATAGGATGTCATATTTTATTGTTTTCATCGATTCATCAAGTTTTAAGTTGATGGATCCCATCGAAAAGTCATCTAGGCAATAGGCGGCAATGAATTCAGGGATTGAGATCTGCTGCGACGGGAGTTTAGGGAAAAATGAGTGGTGAGCTGCTGATTCAATCCCATGGGGCATGCCGTCGCTTCCCAGTATGAGGTTCTCGCCGGGAGTGTATCCAACTTTGTCGATTAACATTCGGAATGGATTGTTCCCGATACAATACGCTTGATCGAGTCTGTCCGCGTAGTTGCTGGAGTCACTGCTGAAATTTGGCTGCATGCAGAGTTTGATACCAAGATCGATAGCTACGCGTGCTTGTTCCTCCGTAATCAATTGGGCGTGTTCAATTCTAATCTCAGGAGCACGAGCCAATCGCGGTGTCAGTTGCTTTAGCGTGGAGACGGTTTGTTCGATTGCACGATCGCCAATGGCGTGGATGGCGAGGGATTTTTCCGTTTCAAGGCAATGGTCGATAGTAGAGGCAAGCTCAGAATCTGAATAAATCAACATGCCTCGATTAGTCCCCTCGCCGCCAAGGAAGGGGCGGTGGAGTGCTGCTGATTCCGAGCCAATGGCTCCATCGGTAAATAACTTGAGGCCGTGAACCTGCGTTTTCGCCTCAGGTGATAGCGAATGGAACGTGTCCGGTGCGGACCAGAATCGAGTTCGGTTGAGGAGATTGCAGTCTTCGAAGATTCGGATCTCGTTCTCGTCTACGAGGAGCATCTCTTCGAGGTAGTGTATACCAATGTCTTTTAATTGGACAAAGAAACGAGAGAGGTTTTCTCGAGAGGCATATAGATTGGCAAACCAGTTAAGAACGACCCGAAGATTGTTTTCATACCAAATTGGATCCGCTATTTGATTAACAACATCTCCGTATTTTAATCTCAAAAAATTCATCCCGCCGCGATTGATGATCAAGGAATGGAGTGAGACATTGAAAACCGCCAGCGGGGGCATCCGTTCAATTTCAGCCTGAGACCAATGGTAGTGATTGCTTCTCCAGCCATGAGCGACGGTGAGTCCGCCGGTCTGGTTTTCAAACGAATGGCTAAGGATATCCTCAGCCATTCGTTTGTCTTGAACGGCGTTCAGGGAGATCGCATGGGTAAAGGCAGAATAGAATAGTGGGTGCGAGTGATGGTCTTTGAGGAGAGGGATCGTGACCGTGGATTCCATAGAAAGCTATTTTACGACCTCAACTTTCACGGGGTTAGCGAATTGGTCGCTTAAGTGCTGGAGGGTTTTGTTGTCAGTTGCTCCGTCGACAATCCAGTATCGATAATGAACGTTGAGAGGAGTTTCCGGTACAACCGTAGTTTGAAAATATGATCCAAATCTTCCATAGTCACGTTCACTAAATCGACTCGGTTTGGGGTTCGCATCATCGCTTAGGTAGGCGATCGTGTAGACCGAGTTTTCAGTTGTTTTGCCTTCAGTGATTGGATCGGGAACCGCGATCGTCATTGCCAAGAAAGGGAGGTTTACATGAGATTTATTGATGTCACTCTCATTTTTTTTGTTCGACCAATTGCGGAATTTACCAGGAGCGGATTGTCCATCAGGGCGATTGTAATAGGTCAAGTGTTTTGTTTTGTCGGGTACCAATTGGGACGCGCGAAATTGGACGCCAGCGTGTTGCGGGTCACCGTCGAGTTTCAATTTGTCGACGAGAGAGACGAGGCTTGTTCTAAAGTCAATCGCGGTTGCCTTGTCCAGTTTGATGGCTGTTAGCTCACGACTCTCTTTCGCAAAGGGTTGGCCATCTCTTCCGTTCCAATCAATTAGACTGCGTGATTGACCGAAAACTGGATTTGTAGTGGTTACGAGCTTGCGGTTGATTTGAGATTCACCTTTGTTGCAATGCCAGACATCAGCCTGCTGATTCTCGCCGTAAGAAATTCGATTGAATCCAAAAAAGATTCCACGGTGATGTGGGAATAGTCCCCCGGGGCCTTTTGTAAGCAGGCGATCTCCATTGGGTGAATAAACATGGTGGAAAACCTTGTAGGTAGCCTTTCGCCTTTCTGGTGAACCGTTGTCGACTTCCTCGTACATGTACGCCATGACAGGATTGCCATCATGTTGAAGTTCAGCGCGGGTTGAACCGTCGTCGTGCCACTGGTACTTATGCGAGGTATTAGGTTTCCTTTCTTTGCCGGTCAAAGTGATTGAATTTCCGGTAGCAAGACTTGGGAGAACGAAGGTCAATTCAACCAGTTTTTTATTACCAGCGGCCTTCGATTGGTCGGCAGACGCTAAAGCGTCTGAGTAATTCGGAGTCGAAAGCTGGCCGGTAAGCCTGTTGTTGGCTTTGTCGATTAACGAGACGACACGTGGTTCGCTATTTTCTAGCCAAAGGAGAGTCCGCACAATGTCGTTGGAGCGTTCGATTTTGCCAGCGTCAACTTTGATTTTAAAGAGTGGATTCGAAGCTGTCTGTGCTTGGCACTCAACGTTGAAAGTCAGCCAGTTCAGCGTCACCAACAAGAGGAGCAATGTCCTCGTCAGTGGTTGAATGGAAGGTCGTGTGACGGACGGCACGTCTTTTTTAAGCATCGAATATCCCCGGGTTGTTAAGGTAAGCGACTTATCCTAGCAGCAATACAAGAGTGAATAAAGAAATGGAGACCGAATCACGACTAAGATTCTGTGACGGGGTGGAGTATTTTGAGGGTTACCGAAATGACCAAATCCTGGATTTTGTCCCGATATTCGTTCATGTGAGGGGCAACTAAATGGTCACGAAGCGCCTCGAGTGAATCCCATTTTTCGAGGATCGTTACTGAGTTTTCATTCTTCGCTTGGCTTGCAATTCCTGAATCGACGTCAACCGCTGGGTAGTATTCGACGCACCCTTTTTCTTGGTGAACTGCGGGGACAATCTCGAGAAAATGCTCGAGGAATTGGGCTTTAACCTTTGGCTTTAGCTCGATTGAGGCGACAACAGTAATCATGGTTTTCTTTCCTGAAAAATGGAACGTTGAGGTGCGGAGAGTCAATTTAATTGAATGAAGCAGGGTTTGCATCTGGGCCCCCCTTTGAGTCTACCGCAGAACCCCTTCTAATTGGAGCAACAACTACAAAAGGTGAATTATGCAGATCAGTTTTAAACACCAAAACGTCGAATACCGTTGTTCTATTGCCGAGGCAAAATCCCTTGCGATCGTGCTTGATTTTGAAGGACTTCAGCCGAATCATTTTGGGACTGAAAAAGCATCCAACGAGGTATTGAAGTTGGGTGGTTTTACTGGCGATACGCGGGACGGTGGAAGTTGTAATGTTGACAGTCTGGAAATGATTCCTCATTGCAACGGAACCCACACAGAAACGGTGGGCCATATCGTCAATGAGGATATCTGGGTTGGCCATGCTGCACTCGATGTATTGTCATTGGCCTTCTTAGTTACGGTTGAACCAAAATTGGCGGAAGGTATTGGGGATACGTATCGTCCTGAGCTCGAGCCTGAGAATCGAGTGATCACACGTGAGATGCTCGAAAAAGCAATTGCTAAAGTTGGAGCGATTCAGGCGGCTAAGCCGGCTGCATTGATTGTGCGAACATTACCCAATTCAAATGACAAGTGTGCCCGAACGTACTCGCCGGAAAGCCAGCCACCCTTCTTCACGGTCGAGGCTTGTCAGTTAATCAATGAGACTGGCATTCGCCATTTGTTAGTTGACTTTCCTTCGGTCGATCGAATGAATGATGACGGATTGTTGACAAATCATCATATGTTTTGGAATGTCCAAGAGAGAACCCATGAATTGTCAGAGAATACTTGGCAGGAAAAGACCATTACCGAGATGATTTTCGTAGCCGACGAAATTAATGATGGGATCTACGGTTTAAACTTGCAGGTACCTGCTTTCGGAAGCGATGCGGCGCCTTCGCGGCCTGTAGTTTTTCCAGCGAGAGCCGTCAGATAAGTTCTGTTGGTTGAGCTATTTGCTAATTGTGAATCGGGATAATGGTGACTGCTATGGTAAATTCAAACACATTGTTGGACGAGGCGCGGGAACTTGATCGAACCGATTCGCTCGCTGAATTTCGGAGCCAATTTCACATTCCTCACGTCGACAATATCGAGGATTTGTATCTTGTTGGTAATTCACTTGGCTTGGTTCCGCGGAGAACTGCGGACTACGTCCAGGAGGAATTAGGTCGATGGGCGAATTTAGGGGTGAGAGGGCATTTCTTGGGTTCGCCCAATTGGGCGTCTTACCACGAATGTCTCGCCAAGCCGATGGCTGAATTGGTAGGTGCGGTGGATTCGGAAGTGATTACGATGAACACACTGACGGTCAATCTTCATCTGATGATGGCGACCTTTTATCGCCCAACAAAGGGTCGATCTAAGATTTTAATTGAGGCCCACGCATTTCCTTCGGATAAGAATGCCGTGGAATCACAGATCGAATTGCATGGGTTTTCTGCCAATGAATCGTTGCTTGAGGTTCCCTCGAACGATCGGGGGCTGTTAGAGACTGAAACGATTTGCAAAATGATTGAAGAGCATGCCGATTCTCTCGCATTAATCCTGTTGCCGGGAGTTCAATACTATACCGGGCAAGTGCTCGACATGAAGGCGATCACCAAGTGTGCGAGACGAAATCAAGTTGTGATTGGGCTTGATCTGGCTCATGCGGTTGGCAACGTAGCGATGGAACTTCATGACTGGGAAGTCGATTTTGCTTGTTGGTGTACCTATAAATATCTTAATTCTGGGCCAGGATCTCTGGCTGGTTGCTTTGTTCACGAGCGACATGCCCGCAACACTGCCCTGCCTCGCTTGGCCGGATGGTGGGGGCATCAAAAGGATACGCGGTTTCAGATGACTGGAGATTTCGATCCAATTCCGACGGCCGAAGGTTGGCAGTTAAGCAATCCGCCAATTTTATCGTTGGCAGCCATTCGAGCTTCGCTGGACGTTTTTGGTGAAGCGGGGGGGATGAGTGTCTTGGTTGAGAAGTCGAAAAATCAGGGAGCGTTTTTTCGGCGATGTCTGGCAAACCGATTGGGTGACCAAGTGCAGGCAATTGCACCGCCGGCGATATCCGGGTGTCAGTTGTCCCTGGAAGTCAAGTTGGAGGGGATTGAGGGGCGGAGCGTTTACGAGGCGCTAGAAGCAAAAGGAGTGCGGACTGATTGGCGTGAGCCGAATGTGATTCGGGCGGCTCCAGCGCCGCTCTACAATCGTTACGAAGAGATTTGGAAATTTGTCGATTTGATGGTCGGCTGCCTGAGAAGTTAAATTCCAAGGTGCCAGGCAATATTTAAATTTCGATTTAATGTATTCATGTTTATGTTTTTATGGATTTCAAATTTGTGAGTAAGCCAAAAAAGATCCTAATTTCCGGTGCAGGTTTAGTGGGTTCGTTGCTCTCGGTTTTGCTTGGGCGTCGTGGCTATGAGGTTACGATTTTCGAACGAAGGCCCGATATGCGAGGAGTCGAGGTTGACGGCGGTCGCTCGATTAACCTCGCCCTGTCGTCACGTGGTATTCATGCCCTTGAAATGGCGGGTTTGCTTGAAGATGTTCGAGAATTACTCATTCCAATGCGAGGCCGGGCATTGCATTTAAGTGGCGGCCGTGAGGAGTTTTCGTCGTATGGGCAACGGGATGAGGAATTGATCTATTCCGTCTCACGCCGAGACCTTAACTGCTTGATGATGTCGGCTGCCGAGGAAGCCAAACCCGTTGAGATTATGTTCAATCATTCTGTTGAGAACGTTGATTTTGAAACGGGAGAATTAGCGGTCGTCGATTTGAAAGAGAATAGTTCTTCTCGGCAATCGTTTGATTTGTTGATCGGAGCGGACGGTGCTGGTTCGCCAACTCGCGATGCCTTGTTAGCGGTTAATGGCGGCGAGTGTCGTGTCGAGTTTTTGGATCACGATTATAAAGAACTTGAAATTCCTCCACGAAGTTCGGAAACGGGGGGGTACCAAGTGGAACCCGAAGCTTTGCACATTTGGCCACGTGGTGGTTACATGCTTATCGCACTTCCTAATCAGGATGGCAGTTTTACAGTCACTCTTTTTATGCCTAAGCAGGGTGAGATAAGTTTTGAAAATCTAGAGAGCCCAGATCAGTTAGACGCGTTTTTTGAGGCGGAGTTTCCGTCTGCCAAGCGACTTATTCCTGATCTCGAAGCAGATTTTTTTGCCAACGCACAGGGGCGTTTGGGAACCGTCCGATGTTCAAAGTGGTATCACCAAAGTAATGCATTGATCCTCGGGGATGCGTCCCATGCGATCGTGCCTTTTCATGGTCAAGGGATGAACTCAGGTTTTGAAGATTGTTCGGAGTTAATCCGTTTGCTGGATAAACACGATGATGACTGGAGTGAGGTCTTGCCAGAGTTCGATCGAATTCGGCGGCCCAACGCGAATGCGATTGCCGATATGGCTCTCGAAAATTACGTGACGATGAGAGAAAGCGTTGCGGACCCTAAGTTTCAGTTGAAAAAGGAGTTGGGCTTTGAGCTTGAACAGCGTTTCCCTCATCAGTTTGTTCCACGATATTCGATGGTGATGTTCCATCTTTTGCCGTATTCCGTGGCCATGGCCCGGGGTGGAATCCAACAGGCAATTCTTTCTGAGCTTGTTGAGGGAGTCGCTGAGATTTCAGAGGTTGATTTCGAAAAAGCCGCACAGCTAGTCCACGAGCAGTTACCCGCTGTCGATCTCGCCCGCCCATACTAGAAAATTGGTTCCAGAGGATTAAGGTTCGAAACGAGTGAGCAATTATTTACGGAGTTCACGCGTCAACTGGCTGTAAGCATTTTTCATTTTCTCATTTTTGAACGGGCGAAGATCGGGTACCGAAAGTCCGGAAATTGCGTCAAAGGCTCTTCGGCTGACCGCCATGAGTGCCGCAACATCTTTGCTCAAGGCTACTGTTTTATAGGTGTTGGCAGCAGTCAGAATGTTTTTTTTGCATTCTAAGTTAGCCATCATCATTTGATGTTTTTGATGAGCAAGGCCTTCCTTGTAAAACATTGCGGCGTCGTAAGTCAGTTGGTTGCTCGCGATATTGTTGCGAAGAACGGTCTCATCTCCACCGGCGGCGATTGCCCGTTTTGCTTCATTAATATTTTTCCGGGCTTTTGCGGCAAACTCATCGAGCTTGGGGTAGTACTCGTTGTCCACGCTTTCAACAAATTTCTCTTGAAGTCGTGACACCGTCTTGAGGAGCATTAAGTAGACACCGTAATACTTTTTTGCGGCCTCAAGGTCCTCCCCGGTTTCATTGGTAAGTCGTTCAAGTTCCGCAGCAAATGTTTTTGCATTGTCAAAAATAATTGAGACCCGGACGAATTCGTCTCCGGTAATTGATTCTAAAAGATTGTCGATACTCTCAGAATCTAATTCCATGCCGATGCGGTTGAGGTCTACGATGAAATTCTCTTTTTCAACCTCGATGGAATTTTGAGCTTGAATGATCGCATCCTTCGCCACTTCGATTTTTTTATCGTAGCCGGATTTGGTTACTCCCAATGGATTGAATGTGGACGCCGGCGCTGAGATCCGTTTCCGTTTGAATGTAGAGATGTTCCTTTGGTTTTCAGAGATAGATTCCCGAAGGTCGAGAATTAACTGGCGGCGGTTGCTAATACTTGAGATGCCAAGCGCTTCTCCGGCGACATCAAGATAAGATTCGACTTTCCGTGTTTGCGATTCTTTTGTCCGGCTAAGGAAGTCATAGAATCTGAGATCGCCCTCCTCAGGGCGGGTTTCCGCGTCATCAAACAGGTTCAGCGCATCATCCAGGGCGTCATGCGCCTGTTCAAAAAACTTTTGAACTTCTTCGTTTTCCTGAGCCATGACTTCTTCGGTTTGCGCGTGAGTTTCGGCGGCGAAGGCAAAGAGGCTGATGCCGATTGCGAGGCACATTGAGGTCATTCGGAAGAAGTTTTTTAAATTTTGCATAATTCGACTCGGCATTAGTTTCGAGAAGTTGTTTGGATTCCCCTCCATGTTAACGGAGGGAGGGAATGCGACAAGTTTCTATTAAATCAACAGTTTATCTTTCCAAGACGCAATTTAAGAAGGTTGTTACTAGGTTTCCCGCGAGTTTGAAAGTTGTTTAACGATTGATTTTAAGGGGCTTCGGTGGACCCGTTGAACCGCATCGGCGGGTTTGGGACTCTGAATCGGCCTATTTGCCAATCTATTCGCTCTGGAGGGGCGGAAATTAGATTAATTCTGTAAAAAAAGACCGCAGGGGATGAGTCCTGCGGTCTGTCCAATCGCCCTCTTTTGGCCAGTTTTGTTCCGCAAAAAATAATTCTTGCATTAACAGCATGGCGAGAGGAATGCTCGGTAAATCCGGCGTAAGTACTCGGTGTGCAATCACAAGAGTTACCCGGTTAGGAAGCGATTATGGGATGACAGCGACTCCCGTGGTGACGAGAGCTTGTCGAACCGCTCCATTAAGGCTGAAGGGAATCGGATCTTTTAGCCAGGGAGCACAATCGCCAGGGCGGTAAAATCCGAGTGCATATTGGCACTCATTGACGGGGTGGATTCCTGTTTGGTAGGGAACCGTAACCAAGCTCACAAAAAAGTGAGCCACGGAGTGGATGGGTTGCCGAAGCGGGCCGTGGGTATGACCGTATCGTTCGAGTTGTACGTTTTCAAAGTAAAGTGGTTTATGGCAGAGAGCCGAGGCTTGCCATGCGTAAGTTTGAGGTGCCCAGTTTCGGGACTCGGTTCCTTGATTACCTGCACTGCAGAGTTCAGGGATTTGCCAGAATTGGGAAATGGTAGCCCAGTCAGCATCGCTGAGTTTGGCATACGGGACTCTCGCAGTTCCCAATGCAGATTTGATGATGACGTAGCCACGGCGGAGGTCGATCATCGTTCCCGTTGCCACAACGTTTCCATCACGATCAACCCAGTCTCTTGATTCGGTTTGGTAGAGAGCTCGATTACGTCCAGGCAGCGGACTCAGGTCCAAGGCGATATCTTTGATTGAGCCGTCGAGTAATTCAGCGCGAAAGTCATCACAAGTTTGGAACGACGAAATGGAAGGTCGTTGGTTGATTCCAAAATCGAAGTCTGAATTGGGGGCTGGAAGAACTTCGATAGCCGGATCTTGTGTTGGTTTTTTGAACCTTCCAAGTTCTTGATTTTCCTGAACAATAAACGATTCCACCGAAGTGCTGGAATCTGAATTAATCCCTCTGTTCAGCACTGAAATTTGCGACATTGTCGAAGGATCGGGTTTCGGCTCGGTACCTTCTACTTGTTGAAAGGCAGCCGCAGGTTTGAAGCTGCCCAGAGATTGCTCAACCACGATACGTTCTGCGGGTGGTAGTTCAACAGACTCATCATTGAACGGATCCTGGGTTGGTTCGACCATGGCGACCTGTTGAATCGCATTTTGAACTACAGGGTTTGAATTCAAAGTGTTGTCATTTGAGTAGGCGTACTGAACCCCTGGTGCAGCGGCGACTCTCTGCTGCGTTGCGCTGACGCGGGCGACTTGGGGGGAAGCGGTTTTGTACGTGGGCTCGCGGCGAGGGGCTGAATTCACGTTCGGACGCGGCTGCAGTGCTGAATTGCGCGACCTCGATTTAGCTGAGGAATTATTGTTGAATCGCTGCGACGGTACTGCCGGAGTGTAAAGGAAGTTGGTGATCTGGTTTTGGAACTTTGCAATCGCATTCTCGCGTTGAGGCTTCTGCGATGGAGTCGTGTTCGGTCGTCGTCTTGCATTTCCAGATCGCGATGAATTGGGGGTGGAAACGGTTTTCGCGATCAGCATTCGTTGAGGCGTACTTCTGCCGTTGTTGACACTGTTTTTAAGTGATTGAATGGGGGCGTTGTAGATCGAGTCGACGGCAGCGCGTCTCGTTGGTGTCGCGATTGGCTTGCCTGTGGGGCGTTCGATTTGGTCGCTAAACGTGCGGTATTCAACCGACGATGCGTTTTTTGAGGTAGGTTGAATGTGAACCGGTGGAGCAAAGGTGTTGTAGCTAACTCGTTTGGCGTCGCTCTGGGCTGACGATGAATCTGTGGCGGGAATCGAGTAAGCGGTTTCAGGTGGTTGAGATGATGCTGGTTCGATAAAAGCTCGGGGTGCCTGCGAGTACGCAGGATTCCGAAGTTTATTCGCAGGCTGCATTCCGTGGTCGTTGCCACTCCGTGCAGTTTCGCCGGGTAGAACGGGCGTTTGAAACTGTTGAGCTTTCGCTTCGTCGGTCGGAAGGAAACAGGCGACCGCGACAAGGGCACCCAGTGTTATCGCTGGAGAGAGAAATGCGAAGTTGGGCTTGGAAGATCGCTGTTCAGTGAGGAAGAAATGGCATGAAGCTTTACCGATGATCTGGTACGAACGGGCATCGTCAGTGTGATTCGCCCGAGGGTGCTTCCGAAGAGTAGTTCGGAGCTTCTTGAGTAATGGCAATATCATGAGGGTGGCTTTCTCTAACGCTCGCAGCTGATACCTGAATAAATCTTGCATCGGTACGTAGTTGATCGATGGTTTGCGTGCCACAATAACCCATACCGGCACGCAATCCGCCCACCAACTGGTAAACGAAATCGCTTAATGCCCCCTTAAACGGTACGCGTCCTTCAACCCCTTCGGGGACCAATTTCCCTGGTCCACTTTCAGATTGTCGGTAGCGTTCGCTTGATCCTTTGACCATCGCACCAATTGACCCCATACCTCGGTACGCTTTAAACGAGCGTCCCTGGTAAAGAATCGTTCGGCCCGGGCTTTCGGCCAGCCCGGCAAACAGTCCTCCGATCATCACAACGCTTGCACCAGCAGCAATTGCTTTGGTGATGTCGCCGGAGTAGCGAACTCCTCCGTCGGCAATGATCGGTATGTTGTATTTGTCGCCTACCTTTGCCGCTTCGTAGATCGCCGTAATCTGTGGAACTCCGATTCCACTGACAACGCGAGTCGTACAAATCGACCCAGGTCCAATTCCTACTTTGACGGCATCGGCACCAGCTTTAATTAATGCTTCACAACCTTCGGTCGTGGCAACATTTCCAGCAATGACATCGATATCCCATCGTTCTTTGATCGCTCGAACCGTGTCAATTACATTTTTCGAGTGACCGTGGGCACTATCAACGATCAAAACATCAACATCCTTGTCGATGAGTCGCTGAGCCCGATCGAGATCGTGCACACCGATCGCAGCACCGACTCGCAAACGTCCCTGCTTGTCTTTGCAAGCGTCGGGATATTGACGCATCATGTCGATATCACGGATCGTAATAAGTCCCTTTAGTTTCTTATCTTCGTCAATCAGTAAAAGCTTCTCCACCTTTTTTGCCGTTAAAACTTTCTCAGCTTCCTCAAGCGTTACATTCCCCGTCGCCGTTACTAAGTGTTCGGCGGTCATTACCTCAGAAACAGCGACTTCGGTACTTTCCAAAAATTTCAGGTCGCGTCGGGTCAGAATTCCCGCTAGCGTCCCATCCGCATGCACGATGGGAACCCCGGAGACGTTGTTTTGGGCCATGATTTCTTTGGCGTAACCCACGCTGGCCTCTGGAGGGAGAGTGACGGGGTCGACAATAATCCCGTTGGCACTGCGTTTTACCTTGTAGACTTCTTCGGCCTGGGCTTCGGGAGCCATGTTCTTGTGAATAACGCCGAGCCCCCCAACTTTGGCCAATCCGATGGCCATGGAGCTTTCGGTAACGGTATCCATAGGCGAACTAATAAGCGGAATTTTGATACCAATTCGCTTGGTTAATCGAGTCGCCGTTTCAACCTCCGAGGGAACAACTTCGCTGTATCGCGGCTCAATTAGAACGTCATCGAACGTGATTGCGGTGTGTCGGATTTTGTCTTGCATTGTGAGCCTCAGATTACCCAAAGTTTGGATTGATTGAAGCACTTCATTATGGCGTTAAATCTGCCATTTGACAATCAGTCTAGCCATGGAATCAGTGAATCTTATTGGTCGCAAATTGAGTTTATTCGAGGTATTGGCGAATTTGAGTCGCATGAACAAACGCGGTGTTGAGGAATCGGTTTGAGCCTGCAAGGGCGAGGCTGGGCAAGTGGGGCGAAATCAGCGGAGGTTTCTTCTCAGAGTTTGAAGGTAGTTTAGGCGGGTTCGTTTTGGGCAATAATTATGGCACAATTCGAGGGTGAATTCACTTCAACAGATCGGTGTCGTCATTGTCATCTAGAAATTCTTCGAACAAAGTCCAGTCAGTTTCGGAACTAACGCAATCGATCAAGCTGCGATTGAACGATGAATTTAAATCTGTCTTGGTGTCTGGCGAAATTTCTGGAATGACCAAGGCTGGATCCGGGCACATTTATCTCACTCTCAAGGACGAGAAGTCCTCGATCAATGGGATTATCTGGAGGAGCGATGCTGCGAAGCTAAAGTTTGATCTAAAGAATGGATTGGCGGTTGAGTGTCGTGGTGGGATTGACGTCTATGCTCAGCGAGGCACCTATCAAATTATCATCCGTGGTATCCGTCCTCAGGGAATTGGGGCATTGGAATTGGCTTTCCGTCAGCTTCATGAGAAGCTCGCTGGAGAGGGTTTGTTTGACTCGTCGGTAAAAAAAGAAATTCCGTCAATCCCAAAGCACATTTGCGTGGTCACTAGTCCAACCAGCGCCGCTGTTCGAGATTTTTTACAAGTGTTGACTCGGAGGTGGGCTCGAATTCGTGTGACGGTTGTCCCAGTGAAAGTTCAGGGTCCGGGAGCAGCGGAGGAAATTGCCGAGGCGATTGGACTCTGTAACAGGCTGGGTGAGTCGGTCGATGTAATTGCGGTCACGCGAGGCGGAGGCAGTGTTGAGGATTTGTGGAGCTTTAACGAAGAAGTTGTGGTTCGAGCGATTTATCAAAGCGAGATCCCAGTTATCTCTGGAGTCGGGCATGAGATAGACGTCACGCTGGCTGATTTAGTAGCTGATGTTCGAGCGCTGACTCCCAGCGAAGCTGCCGAGAGGTTGGTGCCGCATTTCAGTGAAGTGACAGGTGGGCTCGACGCGGCTTCCGACCGGATGACAAAGTTGGTACTGGCCGCCCTCGATCGGGCTCGTCGCGAGCTGGCAGTTTGGGGGTCGCGACCAGTTCTGACTCAACCGCTTGAGCGTTTACGGGAGTCGGCGATGGAGCTTGATTTTCTCGAAAACTCGATGTCACGCTCCGTGCGAGGGCATCTGACGGATGCGGATCGAGAACTTGCTTCGATGACTGCACGGTTGGATGCGATCAGTCCGTTGGGTGTTCTTTCACGAGGTTACAGTTTAACTACGGATCCAGAGGGGGTTCCATTACGGGATCCTTCCAAGTTGTCTCCCGGGGATCGGTTGTTAACTCGATTGGCTGGAGGCACCGTTGAAAGCACCGTTGAATCGATTCAGAAAGATGTCGGAGATTCATTGAGTCAAGACGGTCGATCTGGCAAGGGGAGTGGATGACGTGGTTGATGGCCTGCCGATTAGTTTTTTCGATGAATTGGGAGTCTGTGTTTTTTATTCGATCGGTGATAAACTGAGGTCGGATTAGGTAAGTTTAGTTAAAGCTGACAAGAAGTATTTGAAGGATTGTTTTGGCGAAAAAGAAAACAGCAAAGAGTGCTTCGAAGGACGTCCCATTCGAGGCATCGTTAGAACAGCTCAGGACCGTTGTTGGCGAGCTTGAAGCAGGTAACTTGAGCTTAGGTGAATCGCTCGAAAAATACGAGTCAGGCATTACCAGCTTGAAGGCGTGTTATGCGGCTTTGAATTCGGTGCAACAGCGGATCGAATTGCTTGTCGACCTCGATGAAGACGGGAATCTTGTGACTTCCTCTTTTGACAATACGGCCTCTGAGCAGATGCGTCAGGGAACGCGTCGAAGTTCTGGGGTGTCCATTGCTGATGAAAACGCTGAGGAATACGCCGCCAATGGTGATTCTGAGGACGTGGACGATCAGGATAGTTTGTTTTAAAATTGGTTAGAAATTACAGTGAAAATCGGTTAAACGAGAGAAGTTTTTTAATGAGTAACCTTTCATTCCAATCTCAAATTGCCCGTCTGGAACCATGCGGATGACTGCTTCGGATACGACCTTGTTCCCGCCGGAAATTGAGTCCTTTCGGCACCAGATTGATTCTCAATTGGAGATCTACTCCGAGCTTGATACGGATTGCCCTGAGCATCTTCGTGAAGCGATTCGTTATTGTCTTCTCGCACCTGGGAAGCGAATCAGACCGTTACTTGTTTTAACCGCAGCGAAAATGTGCGGCGGTGATCTTGCAAACGCGATGCCGGCGGCCTGTGCGGTTGAGATGATTCACAATTATTCATTAATTCACGATGACCTACCGGCAATGGATGATGATGAGCTGCGGCGCGGCCGAGCAACGTGTCATGTGAAATTTGGGGAGGCCACGGCGATTTTAGCTGGGGACTCATTGATACCGATGGCATTCGGCGTACTTGCCCGCGACATTCAGCCTGCCGAAATTGCGAACCAGTGTATCGCGAGACTGGCATTGGCGGCAGGTCCAACTAGACTGGTAGGAGGGCAAGCAGACGATTTGAATCTTCAATTTGCCGCATCAAGCGTCGAATCGCTGGAGCACATCCACCGTCGAAAAACGGGTGCGTTACTAACTGTTTCGCTCGAAATGGGGGCGCTTACCGCATCCGCAGACGTCGAATTGCGGGACAGCTTAGTGAATTATGGGAAAAACCTCGGATTAGCATTTCAAATCGTCGATGACCTGTTGGATCTTAGGGGCTCGCAAGCCAAAATGGGAAAGCGGATCGGGAAGGACGCGGCGTTAGGTAAACAGACCTATCCCGCTGTACTTGGCGAAGCTGCCAGTGAGGAGAGAGCTCGTCAGATGGTTGAGGCGGCGATTGATGCGTTGAAACCTTTTGGTGAGCAAGGCAAAGCCTTGGAGCTACTTGCAAACTTTGTGTTGAACAGGACTCAGTAACAATGTCAAAGATACTACCGACAATTCAGTCACCCATGCAGCTTCATGAAATGAATCTGGGGGAATTGGATCAAGTTGCCACTGAGATACGTGAAACCCTTTGTAATTTATTGAGTATGCGGGCGGCTCACTTCGCGTCTAACCTAGGCGTCGTCGAATTGACCTTAGCCTTGCACAGTACTTACGACTTCTTGAACGATCATCTGATCTGGGACACTGGTCATCAGATTTATCCCCAAAAGCTAATTACGGGTCGGTTTGATGAATTTCACACGATCCGAACCAAAGGCGGATTGATGGGGTACCCGAATCCCGCTGAGAGTGATTACGACTTGTTTATGACCGGGCATGCAGGGGCCAGTGTGTCAACGGCGGTGGGCCTGCGAAGTGGTTCTGACGTTCTTGGTGAGAAAAATTATTCGGTCGCCGTGATTGGCGATGGTGCCTTTCCTTCGGGTATTGTGATGGAGGCAATCAATAACGCGTCTGAATTAAAAAGTAAGATGTTAGTCATCTTGAACGACAATGAGATGTCAATTTGCCCTCGGGTTGGAGGGATGGCAAGCTATCTTGATCGCCTGCGTTCGACAAAGTTCTACACAGGTGTCAAGAACGAAGTCGTCAACATGCTAAATAAAGTGCCTGTGTTGGGGGATCCGACTGAGCGGTTGTTGTTTCAGATTAAAGAGGGAGTTAAGGCTGGCCTTCATGGCGGAATGATGTTCGAGGAACTTGGATTCAAGTACTTTGGGCCGATTGACGGGCATGACATTGGCGTGATGAAGAAGTATCTCAAAATGGTTAGAGAGATTGACGGACCTGTTCTGCTTCATGTAATCACCAACAAAGGGCATGGGTTCCAACCGGCGGCGGAGGATCCGGTTTACTTTCACACCCCTGCCCCGTTTGAAACAATTGATGATGGGACGCCGGTTCCCAAATCAAAGAGCAGTGCCAAAGCGTACACCAACCATGCTCGTGACGCGATTGCCGATCAAATGAGAAACAATGACCGTGTGACCGTGATTACCGCGGCAATGTGTCAAGGCAACAAGCTAGAGCCGATTCGGGAAGAGTTCCCGGAGAGGTTTTTCGATGTCGGGATTTGCGAATCACATGCGGTCGCGTTTGCGGGAGGGCAAGCGAAGGTTGGTCTTCGTCCAATCGTTGATATCTACAGTACATTTCTGCAACGCAGTTTCGACCAGGTGTTCCAAGAAGTGTGTCTGCAGAAATTGCCGGTAACGTTTATGTTGGACCGTGGTGGATTGACTGCTGATGATGGGCCGACTCATCATGGAACCTTTGACTTTGGATACATGCGGCTATTTCCAAACATGATCGTGATGGCTCCCGGCGATGCGAACGACATAGGTGCGATGCTGGATTTCTCGCTTTCACAGGATCTTGCCTGCTCAATTCGGTATCCCAAGACTGCTGCGGCAGAGATCACGCGTGAATTAAAACCGATCGAGCTTGGTAAATCAGAGACACTAAAATCGGGAGCGGATGGAACGATTGTCGTTTGTGGAGTAGCGCTGGCAGACGCCCTGGAAGCTGCTGGAATTCTTCAGTCTGAGGGGTTGGATGTCGGTGTTGTCAACGCACGGTTTGTAAAACCAATTGACAACGAAATGATCCGGCAAACTCTTTCTAACTCTAAGTTTGTGATAACTGTGGAAGAGGCGAATTTGATGGGAGGATTTGGCAGTGCATTTCTCGAGGCTGCCAGTGACATGGGGCTGAACGCGAGCAATGTTCACCGAATTGGCATTCCTGATGAATTTGTTGAACATCAATCCCGGCCTGAAGTTCTTGCCGCTATGAAGCTTGACACTCAGGGGATTACTGAGACCTGTCGTGCAGCTGCCAAAAAGATTCAGTTGAAGCCGCACGTTGCGAGCTAACTCGCAATCAATTCCAATGCACTTGGTGAGTATGCTGTCGCTGTTGCGACTTAGCTTTAAAAAAGTTGAATTTGGGAAATGTTGATGGCCGAAGTTCCACAGAAATTATTAAAAGCATTCTTGCTTGGCTCGGGAGATCGGCGGCCCCAAATTCTTGCCGAAGTTGAGCGGCTTCGACCAGAAATAGAGTCGTGTGTCGAGATTGTTGGGGAAGATTTTTCTTACGAGGGAGATCTTTCACAGGTCTCTGCTGATATCGCTATTGTTTTTGGTGGGGACGGTTCCATTCTGCGAGCGGCGAGGCAGATGGGTGAGCGGCAGATTCCAGTGCTTGGTGTGAACCTCGGCAAGTTGGGGTTCCTTGCAGATATTCATCCGAACCAGCTAAAATCTGCCTTGCAGTCCATCTGTAATCAGTCGTATGAATTGGTTGACCACCTGATGATCCGTTGCCAGGTTTTTCGTGGCGATGTGATGGTCGCCGATGAGATCGGCCTTAATGAAGTCGCGATTCTTGGCGGTCCCCCATTTGATATTCAGAAGATTGATCTTTTTGTTGACCAAAAGCATGCCACTTCTTATATGTGCGATGGCTTGATTATCAGCACGCCAGTGGGTTCGACCGCCCACAATCTCTCTGCGGGCGGTCCTATTCTTAGGAAGAATTTGCAGGCATTTGTGATTTCTCCGATCAGTCCCCATACGCTCACCGTCCGCCCAGTGGTCGATACCGCGGATCGAATTTATGAAATTATCGTGAGTCAGCCCAATGATTCGACCTGCGTTGTGCTTGACGGACGCCCATTATCTCAGCTGACTTCGCTAGATCGCGTCACTATTTTTCGAGCAAAATCAGTCTTTCAGATGATCGAAATCTCCGGAAACGATTATTACAGCACGCTTCGCGAGAAATTAGGCTGGAATGGTCAATTTCAGCCCCGACCCTAAACCGTTGGGATTTAGGCGATCACATCACAATCAGCGTTGATTTGGAAATCCAAAAAACGTTAGTATCCAGCAACGAGAAATTCAGTTTCGGTCGGAGATACACTTGTGGATTGTAAACGAATCAATATTGGCGTAATGCTGGCGGTAGTTTGCGGCATCTTTTTAGCGGGTGGCCCGTGCTTTGTATCGCAGGTCATCGCTCAGGATGAATCGAATCCAAACAAAGCGCAGTCTGTTTCCGATCAGATTGAACGCGCGACCGACAAGGTTAATAAAAACCAAGTCTATCAAATCAAATACAAACTCAAAAAAGGTGAAGAGATTCGCTGGAACTTTGAGCATGTTGTGACCACTAAGTTTCAAATGGCTGGAGAAGTCGAGGAATCGTCCTCGCGCAGCGAAAATGTCAAACTTTGGAGAGTGGCCAATGTCGATCAGTTAGGGAACATGACATTTGCCTACACCATTGAGTCGGTGAAAATGTGGCAGCAGGTGGGCGATACGGATCCCGTTTCTTACGACAGTAAAACGGATAAAGAGATTCCGCAAGAATATGCCGGAACGGCAGATGAAGTTGGAAAGCCGCTTGCTATTTTTTCAATTTCTCCGAATGGTGTTATCTTAGATCGAAAATCAAATCTAAAGCAGGATGTATTCGGTGTTGGCAAGGTCACAATACCGCTACCCGAAAAAGCGGTACCTGTTGGATACGAGTGGAATGTGCCAATCGTACTTTCGGCCAATGATGAGAATGGTACGAAGAAGCTGAAAGCAAGGATCCATTATGAGTTGGCTAAGGTCAAAGAAAATAAAGCCTACATTCGATTCAAAACGGAAGTGTTGACGCCAGTTAAAAGTGAAAAAATTAAGTCCACGATCATGCAGAAAATGACGAAAGGAATTGTCGTCTTTGATATGGATTTGGGGCGACCCGTCCTTCAACAAGTTCAATGGGACGAGAAAGCTCAAGGCTTTGAAGGAGCCGATAGTTATCTGAAATATGTCGCGAGAATGTCTGAGAAGATCATTTTTGAGGCGAACGGTAGAACCGCGACGGTTGCGAATAAACTGACTCCGTCGGGTGGAGGTCAGGCGGTAAAGACTCCCGTAAATATTAAAACGCGTGAATCGAATCCGGTCATGCGGAAATAGCGTTAGAGTATTTCGAGCGAGAGAGTTTAAGATTAAAAGCAGCGCAGTTTTGAAATTGCGATAACCGAATTGCTTTTCCGTAAATTGCTTTTCCGTAAATTGCGATACCTTAAACTACGATCTAAATATTCACGGCATCAATCTGAGGGGGCCTGTCACATCGCGCCTTAACGGTAGTGTATCATTATTGTCTCTTTTTGAATCACGCTCTTTGGAGATACATAGCTATGAACGCGACGCGACTGGTTTCCATTTTTTCAGTTGTTTTCATGATGATCTCAGGCGTTTCGAACGCTCAAGAGTTGACCGTTGATGGGGTGTTTCCCTCTGACCGAGTCCTGGAGGTTCGGATTGATGTTGACCCCGACGATTGGGAGTCAATTCGTTACGTAACGCGAGACTTAAGAACCGAGTTAGGTGCGAAGCGTCAGTTTGGACCTTTGGAATCCCCTTACGAGTACGTCAAAGCCGACATCACAATTGATGGAGTAAAGTTTAAAAATGTCGGGCTTCGAAAGAAGGGTTTCATTGGTTCACAGAGTACCAGTCGTCCTTCGTTCAAAATCAAGCTCGATTACAAAAACAAAAAAGCTCGTATTGGTGAGTTGTCTACATTGACGCTTAATAATAATCAGCAAGACACAGCGCTTCTTAGTCAGTACATGGGTTACTCGTTTTTTCGGGACGCGGGGTTGCCAGCCCCGCGTTGTGCGTTTGCCAAGGTCACGTTGAACGGAAGCGATCTTGGAGTCTACAGTCACGTTGAGTCGGCGAAGAAAACGCTTGTTGAAAATGGATTTGGGAACTCCGATGGAACGCTATACGAGGGGACGGTTGCTGATTTTCATCAAGATTGGGGAGCGAGTTTTGATCGCAAATTTGGGAAAAAAGACTATGGCCTACAGCAGATCAAGAAGTTAATCGACGCCGTTAAATTGCCTGAAGGGGAATCGTTTGAAACCTTTGACGCTGAGTCCGCAATGAAAGATCTCGTTGCGATGGATGACTTTTACCAGTTCTGGGCAGTAGAAAGTTTGTTGGGGTTTTGGGACGGATATTCTGGAAATCGCAACAACTTCTTTTTTTACGTCAACCGCTCAGACGATAAAATCTACTTCATTCCATGGGGTGGCGATTGCATGTTTCAAAAATTTAGCATGGTCGATCGCGATCCAAGGTTGCCACTTTCCGTGAAGACCAAGGGGATTCTTTCGCATCGACTCTATCAGAATTCTGATTCTCGTGAGCGTTATCGCAAGACGTTGGTGAAACTGTTGGAGGAACATTGGGACGAAGATGCGTTGCTCGCGGAAGTGGATCGCATTGAAGCGTTAGTCCTGCCATTTCTTTCCGAGGCTCAGAAGAAACGGTATAGCACGCGCAGCGTTAAGGGGTTTATAAAAACGAGGCGTGATGAGATTAATGCCGAGATGGCAGATGGAATGCCAAAATGGGCTCGCGATCCTGGCGAGGCGGTAGTCATTAAAGATTCATGGGGTAATCGGCGTCGCCCTTCGAAAAAATCCGACACGGATATCTGGATGGCGGCTAAAAATGGCGATATGGATTTGTTGGAGAAGTGGAAAAAGAGCGGTCGTGATCTAGACCAAGCCAACGGTGACGGGACGACTCCCTTGATCATGGCGGCGCTCGGTGGGCAATTCGAAGTTGCTAAATTCTTGATTGAAAATAAAGCAAATGTTGATTCAATGTCGCGAGATAGGAATGCGGCGATTCATAGTGCTGCGTTTTTAGGGCGGCTTGCTATTGTGAGATTGTTAGTTGAGCAAGGTGCCAATGTTGAGGTGAAAAATCGCGATGGTGCGACGGCGGTTGAAATTGCTTCTCAAGAATTCTCCGAGGTTGTTGATTTTATGAAAATGGTAGACCGGATGCTTGAACTGGACTTGGATCTGAAAAAAGTTGCGGATGGTCGAAAAAAGGTCGTTGAATATTTGCGGAGCCTAGAGAAGAATGACGATAATTGAAGCGATAGCAATCAACTTTTGTACTCCGGTGACCCCGATTGCGTTCAGAGAGTTTGAATTTGTTTCATGAACTTCAAGCAAATAAAAATGACTCGTGGTTTTGTGCCAGTCGTCTTCTGGTTAGTGGTGTTACTCGGGATTGGGATCGCCTTTTTTTCGTCTGCGCCCGCTGAACGATTGTTAGCGATTCGCACCTTTGGGCTTGGATTTTGTGCATTTGGGATCGCCTTGCCTTTGGGTGTCTTGACGGCGTGGGCTTGCACGGGAAAAGGATGGGTTTCAAGGATAGTGCTTTTGGGCACGGTCGCCAGTTTGTTCATCCCGATGTTTATCCATGTCAGCGCCTGGGATGCCGCCTTTGGGAAATTGGGTTGGCTGACGTCCGTCCAGGGGCAGATTCTGGTGCCTCTGATTCCGGGGTGGTGGGCGGCAAGCTGGATTCACGGAATCGCAGCATCTTCTCAAGTGGCCATTATTTTTTTAGTGGGTTTGAGTTTTGGCGGCCGCATTTTTGAAGAGCAAGCCTTGTTGGACACTTCATCGTTGCGGGTGTTTTGGAGTGTCACCGTTGTTCGTTTATGGCCGTTGGGCGTACTTGCATTCTTGTGGGTTGTTGTTTCCTGTTCGCGGGAGATCGCAGTTACCGATTTGTATCAAATTGGAACTCTGGCTGAGCAGATCTATCTAGGCTATTCACTAGGTGGGAATCCGGCGGGAGTTGCGGTTTTAGAAGGTGGAATTGGTGGTGTAAGTTTCGGATTAACGCTTAGTTTACTGGCCGTGTTAGTGGCACTTTCGATGGTGTTGTTTTTTGCGATGACGCAAATGGAATACGAGGCGGGAGTATTTCGAGCGGTGAGAACTAATCGAAGTGGAGTTGTGAAGAATTTGGCTGGCGTCGGCTTGATTGTGATTACGTTTTTGATCCCGATTGGAAACGTAGTTCTGCGTGCATGTTTTTACGTTCGTCCCATTGAGGGTGTGCCGACGCAAGGGTATTCGTTGGTCCAGTGTTTTTCAGCGATTCGGCGAGCGTGTTTCGACTATCAAGATGAGTTTATTTGGTCAGCTATCATCGCCTTGGTATCGGCGACCATGATTCTGTTTTTAGCGACATTGGTCAGTGCGGTGGGGCGAAGGTTGGGTTGGATTCAGGTGCTATTTGCCGGTACGCTGGCTATCTCGTTTGCTTTGCCGGGACCGTTACTGGGAATGGCAATCGCCTCTGCAACAGGGACGCTGGAGGGACCGTGGTTCGTTTGGTTGTTCAATTACACGGTATTCGCGCCCGTGCTTGCTAATTTTATATTTTGTTGGCCATTAGGAGCGCTGGTAGTATGGTTTGTGTTCCGAAAAATTCCTGAGGACGCATTGGAAAGTGCGCGTGTGGAGGGTGCCGGGAAATTGACGAGGTATCTTTTGTTAGGAATCAAAGCAAACTGGCTACCGCTACTGGGATGTTGGTTGATTACCTTTGCTTGTTGTTTTGGTGAGTTATCTGCCTCGCAAATTGTTCGTCCCGCTGGCATGGATACGGTTCCACGCAAAATGCTTGGAGATTTACATGCTGGTGTGAATGAGTTGACCGCAGGGATTACGATTGTCATTGTGTTGGTAATAGTTTTGATTTCTGCGGTGGGTTGGTGGGTGGTTAATTTGAATCACAGATTGAGCGAGCGGAAGTATTCTTAGTGTTTTAGGTGAGGGCGAATCGATGTATCTTCGGCGACTAATATTTTTTGCGTTGTTCGCAGTAGCGAATGTTTGCAGCATCGTCGATGCGGACTCATTGACGTTGTTGATCAATGGCAAAGAGGTACAGTTGGAGGGTGAGATCCTGATTGAAGCGAAGGATAATAGTCTCTATTTTCGCGAGGTTGATGGGAAAATATGGTTTGTTGAGCCCCAGCAAATAAAAGCACGCGTTGACAGCGAAAAACCGAGTCCGCCGTTATCTTTTAAAGCCGTGGGCGAACGCCTATTAAAAGAACTTCCCGCTGGATTTCGGATCTACGAAACAAAACACTATGTCATTGCGTATCAGAACGAGGTTGCGTTTGCCCGTTGGATCAGCGGACTTTACGAAAGCCGTTTATATCGTGCGTTTGAGACATTTTGGGAGAAGAAGAAAAAATTTAAACTAAGCGATCCAAAGTACCCCTTGATCGCGATTGTGTTTGGCTCCAAAGCTCAATATCAACAATACGTTGATCGGGAACTGGGACCCGGACAAACCATGGAAGCTTATTACAACCTTCAGACTAATAGGATTGCGCTCTATGATTTGACCGCGGATCAGCGTAACCCCAATCAGCCATTGACTAGTCGTAACATTGAGCGAGTTTTGCAGAATCCAAATTCAACTTTTTTAGTGGCGACAATTATTCATGAAGCGACCCATCAGTTGATGTTCAACCGTGGATTGCAAACTCGATTTGCAGAATCGCCATTATGGATGAACGAAGGAATTGCGATGTTTTTTGAGGCTCCGGATTTTCGCAGCAAGATAGGTTGGCGAGTTCCGGGGAAAGTGTTTGAGCTTCGATTGAATCGTTTTCGGAAGTATCTTGCCAATCGCCCTGGCGATTCACTGAGAACGCTGATGGCTACGGATGATCGCCTGCGGGATCCTGATTCGGTCGATGATGCCTATGCGGAGGCTTGGGCGTTGAATCATTTTTTGTTCAATAAGAAATCAGATCAATACGTGGAATACATTGAGTTTATGTCGGAGAAGAAAGCTCTGGTCACCGATACGCCTGAAATGCGAATTGCTCATTTTGAGCGTGTTTTTGGGGAAGGTCTTGCCGAGTTAGATCGCCAATTTATCACGTATATTAGCGAACTGAAGTAGTGAGATTAACACTTTGGATGAGGTTCTTGTTTTTGCTGTCCTTAGTTCGATGAATCACTTGCATCCGATAATCCGTGTTGGTTATGATCAAGTGTTGTTAAAAATTTATTATTAATCAAATCAAGTAATTTTATTGCTTAACGGAGTTAAAAGATGCCGTCGAATTCGAAACCAGATCGCCGTAAGTTTATATCGACCTCTGCAAAGGTCGCAGCTGTCGGTACCATTGGCACCTCAATGATTCCCAAACCTGTGTTTGGCTATCACAATAGTGATAACGACAAATTGAAGATTGGTTTGATTGGTTGTGGAGGCCGTGGGACGGGAGCGGTTTTGAACGCAACGAATGCTGATTCCAACACTTCTGTGGTGGCCTTGGCCGATGCGTTTCCAGATCGGATTGAGTCTTGTGCGAAATCACTTTCCAAACAGCTCCCCGACCGGTTTAACGTCGATAAAGATCACATGTTTGCTGGGCTGGATTGTTACAAGAATCTCGTTGCCAGCGATGTCGACGTTGTGATACTTGCAACTCCGCCTTACTTTCGACCGATGCAATTGAAAGCTGCGGTCGACGCTGGAAAGCATGTGTTTTGCGAGAAACCTGTTGGAGTCGATGTTCCGGGTGTGCGTTCGGTGATGGAGTCCTGCAAGAAAGCAGCGGCCAATGGGCAGAGTGTTGTCTCTGGTCTCTGCTGGCGATACGACCTTGGCGTCAATGATATGATCAGTCGTATTAAGAATGGTGAGATCGGTGATGTGAAATCCATTCAAGAAAATTACTTAACTGGGACGCTTTGGCATCGCGGTGACAGTTCAACGGATCCAGTGACTAAGGAAGTTAGAAAGTGGTCACCGATGGAATACCAGTTGCGAAACTGGCTCTATTTTAATTGGCTTTCTGGCGATCATATTGCCGAGCAACACATCCACTCGATCGACAAAGCTCTTTGGTTGATGGACGATATTCCACCGGTGAGTTGCTATGCCACTGGAGGACGGTTAGTTCGGACGAACGAGAAATGGGGCAATGTTTACGACCACTTCTCCACCGTCTTTGAGTGGGAAGATAGCGATATTAAAGCTCATACGAACTGTCGTCAGATGGCAGGATGTTTCAATGAAACGGAGGATCATATCGTTGGTACCAAAGGAACCGCGAAGATTCTCAAAGGTCAGATTATTAACGAGGATGGTAAGTTCTCCCATAAGAAGCGTAATCCAAGTATGTACGATGTTGAGCATCAGCATCTTTTCAGAAGCATTCGCGAAGGAAAGCCAATCAATAACGGAACCTATATGAGTTATAGTACGTTGATGGCGTTGATTGGGCGTGATGCGGCCTACACTGGAAAGAAAATCAAATGGGCAGATTTTATGAAATCTGAAAAGAGATTAGGGCCGGACGATATTTATAACGCCGAGAATTATGTTCCCGATAAAGTTGCTAGGCCAGGTAGCGAATGGTAAATCTGGATAGCAGATTGTCAATTTAAGTATTTATCAAGACGACGGCATTAGCCGTCGTCTTTTTCTATTGCTGCATTGGACTTTGACGATAAGCGGTAGGCGATAAACGGTTGACAGTAAACGGTTGACAGTAAACGGTTGACAGTAAACGGTTGACAGTAAACGGTAGGCGAAAGCTTGTGGGGCGACTGAAAGAAGAGAGTTTTGTTAACTTTCAATGATAGTGTTTGATCCACATCCTATTACTTTTGTTGAGTCCGCACATTAGACTGTCAATGTCCTGAATTCTGTGAATGCCCTTAATTCTGCGAATGTTCGTAACGCTGGGCACAACAAGAAACCTTTTCCGCAAAGATAAGCATGACATTTGGCATTTATTACGGCGATTATTTGCAGCTCGACAAAGTTCTTAATGCGCAGGAACTTGAGAGTGAAAAGAATGGCAAGCTTGCACATGATGAGATGTTATTTATCATTACGCATCAGGCTTATGAGTTGTGGTTCAAGCAAATCTTGTTTGAACTGGCGGCGGTCATCAACGTTTTTGAGGAACCAGTAATTGAAGATAAGAAGATGGGGCAAGTCATACACCATCTATCTCGTATCAAATCGATTCAGCGGGTTCTGATACAGCAAATCGATATTATCGAAACCATGACCCCTTTGGATTTTATGGAGTTTCGTGATTTGCTGGTTCCGGCATCCGGGTTTCAAAGTCTGCAATTTAAGCAGATCGAAATTCAGCTTGGAATCAAGCGGAAACATCGAATTAACGCCGACAAAGAGTTTTTTCACTCGAGACTCTCAGCGGCCGACTTAAAAATTCTCGATGAGTTAGAAAATCAGAGATCTCTTTTAGAGCTGACCGATAGCTGGTTAGGGCGAATGCCATTTTTGAAATTTAATGAGTTTCGTTTTTGGGAAGCTTATGATCATGCCGTGAATAAGATGCTCGACTCTGATTCGGATATTATTCGGGGAAATCCAACCTTGAGCGATCGGGAGAAGGAGTTTCAGCTCAATGGGTTGGAAATGTCACGTACGCAATTCGAATCTTTACTAGATCGAGATAAGTTCGAGGCCTTGCGTGCTGAGGGTGAATTCCGATTGTCACATGACGGATTCTTGGCAGCGCTGTTTATCAATCTCTATCGAGACGAGCCAATGCTTTATACGCCGTTTCGGTATTTGACCTTGCTGCTCGATATTGATGAGATGTTTACCAATTGGCGACAAAGACACGCAATGATGGTTCAGAGAATGCTGGGAGCAAAGATTGGAACCGGAGGTTCTTCCGGACACAATTATCTTAATGCGACGACTCGACAAAATCGGGCGTTTCTGGATTTATTCAAATTGTCTACTTTTTTGATACCACGAGAGGATCTTCCTGTGCTGCCCGAGGAACTACGACGCGGGCTAGGATTTTTCTTTCATGGAGAAAATCACTAGCCCGCCTAGGTCGAAAGTCAAGTGGCGCTTGCGGTTTGACTAGTTTGAAAGATCTTTGAACATCAAGTCCTTGTACAGAACTTTGCTTCCAGGGTCGTGGGCTTGGATGGCAAACGTGCCGCTTGAAAGTTGTCGTTCTGGCCGAACGAGATCGTCAGGTTCGGTATAATCAGAGATGGTTTCGCCATTGATCTTAACAACAATGTGCTTGCCTTTGACAATGATTTCATAGTCGAACCACTCCTTGTCTTTGACGGGTGCTTTGAAGTTATCTTTTACATTGTACAACCCGCCTGTTTTTTTCTTGTCGGATTGCGTGTTGTTGACCTGTGCCTCGTAGCCTCGGTCCGGCCAGCCACTCTTGAGGAATTTTGTATGGAAATAAATTCCAGAGTTTGCTCCCGGCATGGTTTGAACTTTCGCTTTGAAATGAAAGTCTGTTAGTTTCGCAGCGGCTTTCTCATCCTTGCCGACGTAGAACGCATGTCCTCGTGGACCCTCGACAACTAAGCAACCGTCTTGAACCTTGAATGAATCAGGATTCTCGTTGATTCTCCAGCCATCGAGGTTTTTCCCATTGAACATTGTCTGCCATTGGTTCTGTGCTGAAACCAGATTGGCTGGAATCAATGCAAACAGTAAGGCGAAAATCAGGTAGCGCATGTTGAAGTCTCTTTGAAATAAGTGTTTAGTGATTGGATAGATTTTTGCAGGTGATTAATTGCGTCTTGGCATCACGTAAATTAAATTTTCTCATGCAAATAATTATTCGATTCTCATCGAATTAGTTTGGTTGGCAGCCTCCACCACAGCAGCGTGGTTGTGCACAAGACGCTGGAGCGGTGCTTTTTTGAATTGAGGTTGTGGATGAAATCACGCTTAACTGCTTTTCGAGCTTTCCACTTTCGCACTCTGGGCAGTTTGGTTTGGCATCGCTTTTTACCAAGAGTTCGTGCTCCGAGTTGCAGCTCAGACAGATAAATTCATATATTGGCATTGGATTAAGACGTCTATCTATTAATACGTTTGAGTTTAGATCACTTGCGAAGACGTCTAGTCTAAGCAATAGTCGGTTGGGTCGGCAATCAGTTTTGGCTGCCTGATTCTAACAAAAAATCGAAGGCTTTATCCAACGGATTTTTTTAAATTTTTGTTGCTCGGTTGCGTTTTGGTACTGTGGCGTTGCCGGGAATGAAAATAAGTCGGTTAAAAAGTGATTGGGAAAATGACTGAGAATAGGATGATTTTCAACACAGGAGGGTAGCTTGATAAACCGTGAGATGAGTCGCCGGGTCGATGAAATTGCAGTGAATGATTTTGGGATCCCAAGTTTAATTTTGATGGAGAACGCCGGTCGTTCGTGTGCTGAGCGTTTGTTGAGTTGGCCGGTGGCAGAAAGAAATCAAAAACTATCAGTTTTGGTTTTGTGTGGTCCCGGAAATAACGGAGGCGATGGGTTTGTGATTGCCCGACACCTCGCAATGCAAGACTGCGATGTGAAGGTCATGCTTTTTCAAGACAATGAGAAGTACACGGGGGATTCCCGGGTGAATTTGAATGTGTTGGTCCAACTAGGTATCGAAATCGACCGGTTCGATCCTCGGTGGACTGACGCCGAAACCAGCCATGTATTCGGTTCCGTTGGCTTGCATTCCACAACCTGGGTTGTGGACGCGTTGCTGGGGACAGGGGCTGTTGGCGTTCTCCGGCCATCAATGGCGAAGGCGGTAGCTGCTGCAAATCTAATGTCCGCGCATAAATTAGCGGTTGATCTTCCAACGGGGCTCGATTGCGATACGGGTGAGGTGTCAGAACCAACCTTTCGAGCTGAGGTGACCTGCACGATGGTGGACGAGAAAATTGGATTCCAAAACGCCAACGCTCATTTGTTTACCGGAAAGGTAGTCGTCGTTGGAATTGGAGTCCCGGTGGATTTAGAGGCGCTAAAAACGGATCAATTATGAATTAACTGATCAATCTGTATCGGGATGATCGCTATCGAGATCTTTCCACTTCATGGCACGCTGGAGCGGTTCAATACGAAGAACAACTTCACCATTTTGGAAAATTCGTACCGTACCATTGGTCTGGCTGACAATGACAGCAATGGCTTTTGTATTCTTGCTGATTGCTGCTCCGGAGAAATGCCTGGAGCCGAGACCTTTCGTCATCGTAATTTCGACCGGCGAAGTGTCGATGATTCGTGAGCTGCCTTCGACAGTACCGTCCGAAGAAATGATAAACATTCCATCAAGCTGGGCAATTTCTTTGATGCCTTCACGGACCTTTCCGTCGAAAATGTTCCGTTCTTTGCGTGTATAGCCTTTGACGAGATCGAACCCTGCGGGTCTGCTTTCGTCGAGAACTTTCCGGTGGTCACCGACGATAAACATAGTACCCACGGCCTTGCCTTCTCGGCCTTCCCGACCAATGGCGACGGCCAGATCAACAACTGCTTTGAGGGTATCCAGTGGTACTTTGGTTTCTAGTTTCCGCAAATCGCGGGCGGTTAAACGTCCGAGACGCTCCGTTAATTTTAATACTGAAATTGTATCGATGTCTTCGGTGTCAAAGCCGCTGTAAATTGCGACGACCGTCGAGCCAGGTTTTACCTTTTCGGACGCGACGCTCGCCAAGACAGCCTGTGTGAGCTGATTTTGAACCGAAGCTTCGGGCATTTCCAAATGAATCGAATGGATTTCAGCTTCTGTCGCAGCGGCGTGGATCGCATCGTCGTGGGTTGCAATTATTAAGACCTGATTAACGGATTTCCGTTTTAACCTTCCCCAATCAATCTGTTTTTCCATCAAAACAAGCAATGCGTCAGCATCCGATGCTTTCACCAGCTTAATACCGGCATCAACGAATGAGAAAAACGACTTGTGTTTTTTAGGTAACGACATCAAACACTGGCTTTCGGGCAAACCGGACGCGATGGTGGGGCCATGCAGGACTTTTCAAAAACATAATTGAGTGGACTACTATGTTTTATCGGCATTTAATGCGTCAAGCAAGCACACCGCTCGGTGAATTTCTTGCTCAAGCCAAGCGTGCGCGTTGGGGAATTAACAAAGATGGCCGAAAAGAAGGTGATTAGAAATGAGTTGTCGCCACAGCAAGTTGCTTTGCGGTTGTCTCATGGAGTCTGCCAGCTTTTTTCAACTTTCGGTTGAAACGAATTATCGGCTGACCGGTTTGGAATGTCACTCTCAAAATAGTCGTCAATGGTCGACTTGGGCCTGCGAGTCGGTGCAATGCTGTCGCTGGTGGTTGCTTTGACGTATTGTTCCCAAGCTACTCGATCTGTCCCCAACGGTTCACCTGAAATCTTTTCCAGCGACTGCATGACTCGTCGCTGGAGTGCCGGGTCTTGGTCGTCCAGAGCAACGGCAACAGCGGTAATTGCCTGTTCCCCCGAAAATTCACCGATTGATCTGGCAGCTGCCAGTCGGACGTCGGTGTTTGAATCATCCATCAATATCTCCTGCAATCGCGGGAGGGAGCTGTCGGCGGGCAATTGTTCAAGCGATCCAATCGCTGCAATTCGAATTTCAGAATTGGAATCCTCGGTCGCCTCTTGGAGTGCTTTTAGCGAGGCTGGGCAATCGAGTTGACCTAGCAGTTTCACTGCGTAAATACGGTGCAAGAGAATTGAGTCGCGTCGTACAATTTCGGCCAAGAATTTTGCCGCGCTCTGCTGGTCCTGCTGCGTGCCGTTGATTGCGTATTCGACTTTTTCGCGCATTTCCCGCTTTTTCACAAACAGAGTATCGGCGATTTTTTCTTCCTCAATCCATTTGTTCTGTGCCCAAGGAACGTATTGCCCGGTCCGCCAAAGTTTTCCCTCAGCACATCCGGTGAAACTCACGCACAGCCCTAACGATGCGGCAAGAAGCGCATAGGTTACGACGATGTTTTTCGTTTGCGAAGCCGTTTTAATTGGCATTTGAATTTCCCCGAACTGGCGTTATTACCGTATTTTCAAGGACATTAGCAAAGCAACGCGTTGGGTTACAGGTCAGGTCAGTGGTGCTAGCTTGCGGTTTTTAGACGTAGTAGCCCACTGCCAAGGCGAACCGAGCGTTAGGTTTTCACACCGTGGAGAAGCAAAGGGCAAGCTCGATCGAGAGCCCTCGCAAAATTCAGCAAGAGTTTAGTTTATTCGGAACTAGACGCTTGTCTGATCAGCAGATTCGATTCGTTGCAGCTGATTTGCTTCCGGTTCAAATCGACGGCCTTTTTTATCTTCGTCGTAGTATTTGCCACCGCCAGTTCCGTAGCCGTAACCATAGCCGTAACCGTTGTATGAGTATCCTGCTCGGTAGGCTCCGTAGGTGTACTGGCTGCCATAGCCGGACTGGGCTCCGACTCCATTGATAACCAATCCGATGCACTGTGCGCCAAGATTCGTTAGCATTTCGGTAGCGCGTTCGGCACTTACCCGTACGTTCTTTTTAATTCGAAGGCAGAGGACCACGCCGTCAACGCGAGCGGCAATCGGGCTTGGGTCGGTAACCGCCAGTAACGGCGGCGTATCGATTATGACAAAGTCGAATTCCTCTCGCATTTCTTCAAACAGAACATCGATTTGTGGTGAAGAGCTGAGTTCGGCTGGATTGTTTGGGCGAGCTCCACATGGCATGATCGTCAATCCATCAACCTCGACACTTTCCGTCAAGGAATCTCGCCATTCAGACTGTCCGCTGAGGACTGTTGCAAATCCTCGTGAGGATTCGATTCCAAAAGTAACGTGCTGTCGGGGTCGCCTCATGTCTGCGTCCACGAGTAGAACGCGTTTTCCGGATTGGGCAATGGAAACAGCAAGATTAGCCGCCAGTGTCGATTTACCATCACCGGGCGTCGGGCTGGTGACTTGAATGACCGAGTGGTTCTTGCCTTGCGTGTTGAAGTAGAGGGATGTTCGGACAGCACGGAATGCTTCTGCCACTTGAGATTTTGGTCGGTGGTAGGTGCAGACGACAGGATCAATCGATGAATTTTCCACAAGATAACGTTTGTTTTGGGCAATGACGGGAACATGTCCAATTAAGGGCACGTTCAGTTTCTTCATTACTTCGTCTGGATTGTGGAACGTTTTGTCGGCCAACTCCACTAAGCATCCGAGACCAAAACCGGTCAGGCTTCCGAGCAGTCCACCGAGTCCAAGGATGACCAAGAGTATCGGCCAAACTTCTTCACCATAAGTTGCGTTTTGCAGTTTCTGAAAACGAAAACCTTCTTGGTTGGTATTTCCTTCGCCAGGTCCGATTTCAAATAGTTTTTTTTCAGCAATCCTTACGAAGTCGCGAACGTCATTCATCTGAGTGTTGATGTTTTCGATTTTTCGTTGCACGGAGGCGATCCTACCGGCTTCGGTTGAGTGTTCAATCAGTGCTCGTTGATTGATTTCGATTGAGGACTGCAGATCAAATATTTGCTGTTCTAAGGAACGAATGTGGCGTTGGAGGATTTCTCTAGGCTCGATGTTTGTCCGGTTTTCACCGTCTCCGGTCGCCATTAATTTATCCAGAGAGCTTTGCCAAGTTTGGATTTCCTGAGTCAGTCCCTTGAGTTCTTTGTTTCCTTTTCCGTAAATTTGCTCAAGACGACGGTAGTTAGCTTCCAACTCTCGAATCTTATTTTCGAGCAAGAAAATGTCACGGTTGCTTGCTTCTACTCTGCGGCCATCGTCCTTGATTTTATTTTGTTCTTTGAAGATCCATACCATTTCCTCAATTTCTTGATTGCCTGACAACAATGCTTCTTTGGCTCGTTCTAAATCTTTCCCAAGGAATGCGATTTTGTTTTGGTCTTCCTGAAGTATTTTGGTTAGTTCATTTACCTTGACTTGGTGCAGAGTAATGTTCCCCATGGAAACTACAATCGCTTGGTCTTCTTTGTGGGCTTCGTCTAAGCGTTCTTGGAGTTTGCTGTAGTTGTTTTTAAACTCTCCATGAATTGTCCGTATAAGCTCGCTAACCTTAGTACTTTCGTTGCGATATTGCTCTTCTAAGTCAGTTTCATAGGTTGCAATTAAGTTGTTAAGAATGGTCTGTGCATCGGCGGGTTCTGAGCTGTAATAAACTAATTCGTAGAGCACTTGCTCGTCTTTGTTTTGCGTCACAACGAGATTTTTCATGACGTTGGGAATTGTTTCGTCGTTGGCTAAATCCGAAAACGACTCGAGCGCTGAAAGGTTGTTTTGAATCAAGCAACGTTGGACGATATTGTATTGGCCAATCAATTGATCATGCCGGATTGCCATATCGGCAGCCATGGGAAACATTGTCCGACTGTTTTGAGACATGGGAAGGTAGAGCGGGTCTTTCGGCTCTATCTTGATCTTTGCAACGCTTTTATAAATCGTTTCGCATTGCGCATCATAGATCGCTCCGAGTGCCATCCCAGTAACTAGACCTAAGAACACAAGCCATTTTCGGCGGTTGAGAATTCCCCAGAAATCGAATGGTGAGTCTTCCGAGACATCGGGTGATGTGAAAACGAAGGGCATGGGTTGGGGGTTAGATTGAGGGATCGAGTCCACGAACAAATCTCCAGGGGTAGCATCAATGGTGACTCGCCGATTAGCGGACGAGTTTACGATTCGAGTGAATCAAAAATAAACTGGCAAAGGATGGGGAACCGAGTCATCAGGAGCGCCACTTCCCTGATGAATTTCAGTATAGACAGCATCCATGCTTAGCTCAACCAATTACATCCTGAGGATGTGTTGTTTTGTCGAAACTGAATGTTCTGGCGAGCTAAGAAGGTGGTCCTTTAGTACCGTTTGGTGGGGTTATTTTAAACATTCGTGCCCACGGGCCGACATTTGTATGAGTGTGGGTGTTACGGAATCTTAATTGACACTCTGGAACGGCAATGTGCGGCCGGTCAACTGAGGGTTGGCTGGAATAGAAAAATTGTCAATTAGAGGAATTAGGGGATCCGTTAATTAGGAAATATTCCTTCGATTTAGCGTGGATTGGTAGTTGCCACTCGAAAGCCTGCGGCAAGCTTGTTACATTTTGGCTATGTCTAAAACTCCGATGATGCAACAGTATGACGATGCGAAAAAAGCTTGCGGTGACGCACTGCTTTTTTTTCGCATGGGGGACTTTTATGAGCTTTTCCACGACGATGCAAAAGTCGCCGCCAAGATTCTTGGGCTGACCCTAACCAGTCGCGATAAGTCGAATGCGATACCGATGGCGGGATTTCCGTATCACCAACTTGATTCGTATTTAGGAAAACTAATTAAGCAGGGTTTTCGAGTCGCGGTTTGTGATCAAGTCGAAGATCCGAAGACTGCTAAAGGGCTCGTCAAACGAGAAGTTGCTCAAATTGTTTCCCCGGGCACGGTGACGGATCAAGCCTTACTCGACCCCGCGGTCAGTAATTACCTCGTTGCTGTTCTTCCGGAGTTCTCTAAGGGAAAGCAAAATGGCAGTGATGGGGGCGAGGGTCACTTCGGTGTCTCTTGGGCGGAAACATCAACGGGGCGGTTTTACACAACGGCGGTTGGGCAAAAGCAACTAGTTGATCTGTTGGCTCGGTTGGGCGCAAGTGAAATTTTGGTTCCCGATCGATTTAGTGAATTTGATAAAGAACTTTTTCCAGATGCAATGATCACCCGCCGTCCGGATTGGAGTTTTGGAATACAGTCGTCCGAGGAGTTGTTGAAAAAGCAACTGGGAGTTGCTTCACTTGATGGATTTGGAATCGCTGATTTTGGTCCACTTGCCGTCGGTGCCGCCGGCGGAATTCTGGAATATTTACGTGAGACACAGAAGGCGTCTCTTGAACACTTCGATCATATTCAGGCGTACCGTCAATCGAATTTTGTAGAAATTGATTCTGCAACGTGGCGCAGTTTGGAGATCAGCCAGACCATTCGAACCGGTCAACGCGAAGGTTCACTGTTTGGTGTGATCGATCGTTGTAAGACTCCCATGGGAAGTCGCTTGCTTGGCGATTGGTTGACTAACCCGTTGACTGAAATGAAAGAGATCGTTCATCGCCAAGATGCGGTAGGCGAACTATGCGATGCCCAATCGCTTCGAAATGAATTAAGAGAGTATCTCAAGGGAGTTTTTGATCTCCAGCGATTGCTGGCGAGGGTTGCTTCCGGGCGGCCTTCTCCGAGAGACCTCAGTTATATTTCAAAGACGTTAGCCGCGGTTCCCCAGCTAAAGTCAAAACTAACCGGCTGTCAAACTCTTTGGCTACAGCAGCTTGAAGCCGAGCTTGACGAATGTATCGATTTGCGAGAAGAGCTTGAGGCCGCCCTTGTGGACCCTTGCCCTGCTCAGATAAAAGATGGCGGGTTCATTCAAGAAGGTTTTGATAGCGAACTGGACGAGTTGAGGAAATTAGCTGCTGGTGGTAAGCAGTGGATTGCAAATTACCAGCAGCGGATTTGTGATGAAACGGGTATTCCAAGTCTGAAAGTCGGGTTCAATAGAGTCTTTGGCTACTATCTTGAATGTACGCATTCCCATCGAGACAAAGTTCCCGCAGATTTTATTCGAAAACAGACTCTGAAAAATGCGGAGCGTTATATTACGCCTGAATTGAAAGAGTATGAAGAGAAGGTTCTGGCGGCCGATTCAAAAGCTGATGAACTTGAAATGAGACTGTTCGAGAATCTTCGTCAATTGGTTCGCGCTCATACCTCTCGGCTCAAGTCGAATGCTCAGATTATTGCGACCCTTGATGCAATCGGAGGATTGGCTCAGTTGGCGGTAGAGCAAAGTTATTGCCGTCCTGAATTTGTCGAAGACAGTGTCACAAAGATTGTCGAAGGTCGACATCCAGTGCTTGATATCATCGAGCCTCTCGGGGCGTTTATCCCTAACGACACCGTGATCGATGAGGAACATGGATTTCTGCATTTGATCACTGGCCCCAATATGGCGGGAAAGAGTACTTACATCCGGCAGGTGGCACTCATTAGCCTGTTGGGGCAAATTGGGAGTTTTGTCCCCGCCAAGGAAGCCAAGTTGGGTTTGGTCGATAAGATTTTTGCCAGGGTCGGTGCAAGTGATGAATTGTCGCGAGGGCAATCAACGTTTATGGTCGAGATGACCGAAACGGCTCGCATTTTGAATACAGCATCGTCACGAAGTTTGGTGATATTGGATGAAATTGGTCGAGGCACCAGTACTTACGATGGCGTTTCTTTAGCGTGGGCGATCGTCGAATATCTGCATGATCAAATCGGTTGTCGATCTTTGTTTGCGACGCACTATCACGAATTGACTGAGTTGGAGAAAGATTTCAACGGGGTCAGTAATTTCAATGTGGCGGTTCGCGAATGGGAAGAGAAAATTGTCTTCCTGCACAAAATCGTGCCTGGTAGTGCAGATAAAAGCTATGGAATTCACGTCGCTCGCTTGGCTGGAGTTCCTAGCTGGGTCAATCGCCGAGCGGAACAGATTCTTGAGAAGCTAGAGTCCAGTGGTGAGGTAGAGCAAAACCGTGAAATGATCGGCTCACAAGAGAGCAGTTCGACCGGCCCGATTCAAATGACGCTCTTTGGCACAACCCATCATCCGTTAGTCGATAAAATAAAATCGCTGGATGCAAACTCGCTGACCCCCATGAACGCGCTCCAAATCTTGCATGATTGGCAAACAGAACTCGTTGAGGATACGGAAACTGTGATTCCTAAGCCGGGCGAGTGAGTCGTGAGTTGAGTGGTACCACTTCGTGGAATTCTAAATTTAATTTTTGAATTTCTGACACTGGTTGAGGTGGACGACTTCAGCATTACTGGAGCGTGACGATGCTTATTGCGTGGGGCTGTCGATCAACCAGTCGCCATCAACTTGGCGAAATACAATAGCGGCATTGCGACTGCCGATTTTAATTTGGCCAATCATCTCGTTGTTTTTCAGATTGGCAGAGATGAAAACGAGTTTCTGGTGGGGCGGCCTGATCGCTAGTTTAGAAACTTCATCGTGAAACTTGGGAAGCTCATCGATTTTTTCGCCAATTTTTTCGGTGAAACCCGGCATTCCTAATGATCCGCTGCCTGAGCTTGCCATGGCACGATTGATGGTTTTTTGAGTCAATCCGTGGTTGTCGAGGAGTTTTAAAAATCGCTCGCCATCATTTGGGCTCTTGACTGCCAATTGCATTAGATTCAGTGCGGCGGCTCCGGCCTGGCGATTTTTTTCTGAGGTTGTGAGGCAAGCCAGTCGAGCGGCGTGATTGTCAGAATTAATTGCCGCGACCATCGTTTCAAAACTGGCCCGAGGGGTGCTTAGGTCGAGGCTTTCGTAGGGAGCGGACTGTGAGGCCGGTGGGGGCTGGTCTATTTCCTCAGGTACACAGCCAGTGTTGAGCGCTGCAATTCCCAAAGCTGTCGCGAAGGCTAGGCTCGGTCTGAGAAGCCAGGGGGAATTCCTCATGGTCTGCCCTTTGCAATTGAAAGTAGGACTTCGCAGTTTGCGTTGACAAAGCAACTCAAAAGTAAAAAACGAGTTGGTCGTAAGCCGGGTCCTGTAGTCGGTTTACACCGACGACGATCATTTATCTAGGCGCGACATTGCTGACGCACTCAAGCAGCCTACCCGAAAGTTAAAACGCGGCGAACAACCGCTTCTTTCTGTTTGGCCTTGCTCCGGATGGGGTTTACCAAGCTACTCGAGTCGCCCCGAATACTGGTGGGCTCTTACCCCACCTTTTCACCCTTACCCGATCTTTGGCGAACCAAAATTCAGGCGGTTTATTTTCTGTTGCACTTTCCCTGATCTCACGATCGGTCGGCGTTACCGACCATCCTGTCCTGTGGAGCCCGGACTTTCCTCTCGCAAACCAGATGGCTTACCAGCGATCGTCTGACCAACTCGGATGCCTAGTGTAGCGGTTCGTCGAACTGTTGGGGAGAAATTCTTGAAAATCTCAGTGAATGCGATTCTTTGAATCTTGTTCTTGGGCTATCGCCCAAGCGGGAAGGCAGAATCTTGAACGGCGTCTACATTCGGTGGCTCGAGTAACATTTGTCGAGTGAAATATTAATCCAGTGGATTTAACGAGTCGATAATCTTGTCGATCGCATTGAGCGAACGATTCGTGACAACGATTCGGTCGTTGGGATGCAGGGCGTAGTTCTGGTTCTGCATTACCATTTTGCCACCCGATTCGTATTCAACGGGCAGTTTAAGGCCTCGTCCAGATTCTTTCACAACTCGATAAACGAGAATGTCCATTGCTCGGTATCGCTCCGTGGCGCCCGATCGCTCAAGCGCGTCTTGAACAAACATTGGGCCGTCGATCTGGCCTTCGTAGAATTCAACGTTGCTGAAACCACCGCTCATCTCGACTCGATAGGTCTCAGCAGTGGTTGTGTCGGTATTGTCGACTGGTATCTGTGCCTCGGTCTCTGCCACCGAGCCTCCTTGGGAGATGACGCAGCCAGTGGAAGACATCGTGGTCAGCCCAGCAAAAAGCAATAGGCTGAAACGAAGGGCTGATTTGAGGGTATCTTTTGGACTCATGACGTTACCGATTGTTCCGAATTAGTTTGCGAGCATAGTCAGGCGTTAAACTTTCCCTAGACCCCCCACCTGATACAATCGGCATCGGCACGCCAGCCAGCAATCTTAAGCGATTTCATTGAGATAGGTGAAAAATTGATTTTTAACTTAAATAGCGTTGAAGTTGGAGCTGATGCCCTCGGTTTGCTAGCGTGCAATGGGGGCGAAAGCGTTACTTAATTCGTGTAAAAGTACTTGGCGTCTTCGTCAGTGATGAAGAGACTTGAGAATAGATCTCATCGAGTTGATTGGAAATAATGGGAAGTTGGCAAGGAAAAGTTGTGTTAGTGACCGGTGGCTCTGGTGGTCTAGGGCTTGCGATTGGCTGCGCGTTTTCACAGGCGGGTGCGACCGTAGTCTTGCTCTCTCGAAATGAAGACAAGCTTCGAAAAGCATGCGAGCTAAAGGCAAAGTCAGACATTGATCTGCACTGGATTCAGGGAGACGTTACCAGCGATTCTAGCATTGAAGCGGCAGTCCAAAGCACACTGAAGAAGCACGGTCAAATCGATCTATTGGTGAATAATGTTGGCAAATCGACGCGAGTAGAATTATTAAATTGTTCTGTGGAGCAATACGCAGAATTTATGGAGATGAATCTGTATTCAGCGATTCGTTGTACTTTAGCGACGATGGACGCACTGACGGCGACATCGGGCCAGGTGGTTAATATCGGTTCTCTAGCCTCAAAAACTGGCTGGCCGAAGGTGGCTCCCTACTCTGTGAGCAAGCATGGGTTGGCGGCGTTTAGTCATCAATTGCGTTTGGAAGGGCCGAATAACGTAAATTGTTTGCACGTCTGTCCTGGGCCAATACGTCGAGATGATTCGGGGACACGTTACGATTCGCAAACGGAAAAGATGGCAGGTGCGGTCGCTCAGCCGGGGGCGGGGGTGAAGTTAAAGGGAATTGACCCTGATTTTCTCGCTCAAAAAATTGTTCGTCAGTGCGAGCGTCGAAAACCAGAGTTAGTGATTCCATGGCATGCAAAACTTTTGTTTGCAATTACTCAGCTCTCCCCCAAATTTGGTGACTTTTTATTGAGGAAGTCTAATCGAAGTTGACGCATTTTATCCAGCATCCAGCTTTATGTTTTTTGAAATTACATTGGTTGGTCGAGGGATTTGAATTTTGCGATTTGAATTTTGCGATTTGGTCAAAATGGTTGACGCGAAATTGAGGTTGCTTGATTCGTAGGTTTTCGATGAAAATTAGTAGTCGTAGAAAGTGTTCCAGGAAAGAGTTTTGGCTGATAAACGCAATATAATCGCTTATTCGGTACTGATGCTTGCAGTATGCATGGTGCTGCCGGGTTGTAAAATCCGAGGGAATCCGTGGGAGATTTCAGAGCAGGCTAAACCGGTTGCTGAGCGGAATTTGCCGCAGTCAATTTACGCGCCGATGCCAACTATTTTGCCAACCGTTCAGGGGGCAGCCATCGAAACCGATCAAACACTCGAGGCGGAACTTGATCTGTTGGGTGAGTTGCATGGCGAAATCGAGTAGCTTTACTTGAGGCAAAGTGATGATGGCTCCACCCCGCGGCTCCGTTTCTCAACGTCTTTGATAATTAAAATGGGCCGCCGTGAATTTTCGAAGCGTTATGGAAGCCGAGAGAATAGCGACGAGGATCACTGCAATCATTCCTGCGTTTGCCGTCGGAGACGGCCAGACTGGGAAGTGAGTGAAGGCTTGCCATGTTAATAAGTGTAAAAGCGTGGCCACAAAGACAACGACGGAAGGAGTAATTGCGGTTGGTCGGTTCCCCTTGGTAGATACTAGCAGCATTGCTTGGATGAATAAAAAGAAGAGTGTCACCGATAAGGCAGCTTGCCAGCCAAGGAAAATTCCGACAAGAGACATGGCAGCGATCACGTCGTCAACGCAATGAAATTGCTCGATGGTGGATTGGTGAACGCGATCTTCCAGCATTCTTTTGGAATTTAAAGTTGTCCACGAGCTCAATAGTCCGCATGCGGATCCAGCGGTTAATCCGTAAGCGAATGTGATGAGTTGAGCGGACGAACCGCGTGCGAATTCGGTTAGATGATTCGTGTCGATGTGCCATGCGATCAACGTCATGTCTGGCCAAATCAAGGGTAATCCAACACCAAAGACCAGCCCCCAACAAAACACTTTCGTAGGGACTTGTAAGCGTTCGGAGCGAATGAGCGAGAATGTAAATAAGAGACAAATTAGAACTAAATGATAGGATGTGATTTGAATCAAATCCCATTTGGGATCAAACAGGAGGTGCTCAAAGCCTCGAGATTGAATTGCGTCTTGAAAAGGAAGATTGGAGCCGCCGGTTAGGATTTCAAGAAACGAGATCAGTAGAAAAACGCACCCGAGAAAGACTTCGACGATTAGGTATCGAGGAGGAATCGGTGTCCGACAGGTCCTGCATTTTCCCGAATTTCGAATCCACCCATAAACGGGTAAGTTGTCACTGAATAAGAGTTCTGTTTCACAAAACGGGCACATGCTTGAGCCATTTACACCACGGCCGCGGGGAAGACGCCAAGCAACCACGTTTAGAAAGCTTGCAAAGCATCCCCCTAGAAAAAAAATCCAGATCACGCCTAATAGTTTCATCAGCGTTGCCTGGGAAAACTCGATGTATTTCCAGTACTCCAGTACGCCGATGGGGAGGTGCGAGATTTTTAACAGTGTGGAGGTCAGTAAAGGAATGAGGATCAAGAAAGTGAATATTAAGGCAAGCAGAACCCATCCAATCGCTTTGCTAACGAGAATGAATTTTGCTTGTTTGCCCATATCGATCCGCTACTAGAGACCCCCGCGAACTGTTGTTAGGAAGCTGCTATGAAAGATTAGGAAGTCGAATCATTGGGGGATTCGAGGGTGTTGTGCGTTCCGTCGCACTTGGGGGCATTGGAGGTCTGTTTGCACTGGCAATAATAGGCTGTTTCTGTTGCCTCGGCCTCAAAGACCATCGGTACAAAGCTTGTTCCTTTGTGTTTTCCATCGCAAAACGGCTGGTTTTCCGAAATGCCACAGGTGCAGTAGGCGTATTTTTTCCCAGCTTCTAGCTCGACTTGTTTTGGAAAGCAGGCGGCAATTTTTGGTTTGTCCATGGTTACTTGTTTTCTTCTTTAAGAGGGCAACAAACGCTTGCGGCGGTTTGATATAAAACTAAAAGTGCTACGTAAGAAATTACAACATAATTGAGAAAGCGTGCCTCTAATAGAGCAACCAATCAATTTCTTGTTGATGATGCAGAGGCATCGGGTCAATAAAAAAGAGCTCTCGAAGATCGAGAGCTCTTAAGATTACATTTGGTACGGACGCAGCGAGGAGGATCTGGGCACCGCCCATCAGTTCCATTCGCTTGAGCCTATTTGCTGGTCATCTCAATGGCGTAAGCTTCAAGTCCACCGCTGGGGACATCGACCACAAATTGTGCGGATCCGTTTCCCTCGTACTTCTTGGGGATTTTGGTGAATTTTTTCATTTGCGCCTTGGCTGCAGCAACGGCCGCACGGTCTGCGTCTCCACCGCCGTCAGCACCTTCCATCGCATCCGAAAGAGCTGCCTCGTCCATGTCATCCCACTCAAATTCAACTTTGTGTCGCCAAACCATCGCTCCGGCGTTTCCATATCGGTCTACCAAGGAGAAATTCCCCTCGCCGTCAGTAACTGCGGTGGAGTAAGGACCGGGAGCATCGTTCCCTTCTGCCGGTTCTGGGTAAAAGGTGACCCTAATTCCAGGGAGTGGTTTCCCATCGAGCGTTACGACGCCAGAGACGGGAGCAAGTGAGCCACCCTCTTTGCAGCCAACAAGCGTACTAAAGCAAAAAAGAGCCGCTAGGCATACAATCGAAAGGCGGTTGATTTTTAGTTTCATCATTTATTCTCGCGTGGTTGTCCGTAAAATATTGGAGCCCGACTACATAGCAATCGGGCTCCATTTGAAGTGTAAACGAAAATTAGGATTAATTTACGATAACTGAGTTTCCGTCTTGGTAAGCAGCAAGCCAATTCAAAGTTGAGTTTGACACGTTGTCAGAAAGGAATTGAGCAGAGCCATCGCACATTGCAACTGTTGCACCTGTGGTGTGACCGCTTGATGCAAGCGATCGAGCTCGGTAGTTACCGTTGACAATGAAGTTAAGTCCACCAGCACGACCCATGTTTGACCAGCGGCCAGCCATTGGTGTCGAAAGATCAGGGTTGTTCTGCCAGCGATGTGAACCAGCCCAGATCGCGCCGACCATGAGTGGATTCTTCGGGTTCGGCCCAGTCTCTGAATCGCTTGATCGCTCACCAATCATGATGGTGTTACTCGAGCCATCAGTTAGGGTGCCGAAATCAACTCGAGTGTTCATGCCGAATGGACCCCACTTGTTCTTGTGGTTTGGGTCCCGACGACGGCTATCCCACATCGAGTAACCAATGTTTGCAACGTAGTTGGAGATACCATTGGGTAGGTCCAAAGAGTTTGACGTATAACAAGTGTTCTTGCCGTCTACCTTTGGGTTGTCGCTTGGACACTGGAATGATGGAATGATACTGCCAGTTGTCTGTTCACCGTTTGGCAACAACATGTCTTCGCCCCAGTGGGTGTAGAGATTGCAGTTGTCGTAAAGGTTGTTTTGTTCCATGAAAGGAAGGATGAATGTTCCCCATCCCCAGTAGTTGCCTTTGTAAGGCGTGCTACCGCGCCATACAAACGGAGTGTACTGCTTTGGAAATGCTGAAGAAGCGTTCCAGCCATCCCAGCCTTCTGGGAAATGTTGGTAGGCACTCTCGTAGTTCAAGACAGACAATGCAATCTGACGAGCATTGTTCATGCATGTCGTTCGTCTCGCTGCCTCGCGAACCTGCTGGACAGCAGGAAGAAGCATGCCGATCAAGATTCCAATGATCGCAATGACCACTAGCAACTCTACCAGCGTAAACGCCTTCCGGCGCGATGGTGAATTCATAGGTGTAACCTCGTAAAACAAATAGGATGAAATATATTTCCGACGGCACGTTAAAGTTATGAGCCGTGTAGATAGTATTGCAGTTAAAAACGGACTAAAAAAGGAAGAAACCAGCGGGGGCACCCTGTCCATATTGTAGTTATTGCGCGTTGTCTGCCGTTAGTGATTCTGCCCCCTCGCTGCTTAAGTGAAGAAACGGATCGCAGAATTTGTTCACCAAGTCGGCATTTATTGGGGGATCAATGATTTATTATCGTCAATAAAACGTCCTTCAAAGTATTTAATTTCGGTCATCCATGTTGTTAGTGTTAATGTTTTGCCCGTTAAAGTTTATTGAAAAAAAATAAACAAAAAATCAAATTCGGTATATAGCTCAGGAAGACTAAGGATTGTTGCCTTGTCTCCAGCGGTCGCTAAAACCTAGCGGTGACCGCGAAACGGGGGCCAGAAGGTAGCGTTTCCGTTTTGGCTTGGCACTGCGGTTCGATCGTCATCGCCCACGGAATGCGACTTTTAACCCTTCGATGGGAGGTGCCGTAGAAATTGTCACCTCTGATCGCGTTGTCGCTCGGTGCCTATTGTCGGCTACGGACGTTAACAACGTCGGTAATGTCGATCAGGCCGATCGCCCGTCCAGTTTCGTCGACAACCGGTAGTTCGCTCAGATTCCTGCAGGCGAGCGTTTCGATGGCTAGAAAAGTTTTAGTGCCTGCAGCAATTGTAATGGGGGACTGAGTCATGACGTTTCGGATGGGTTCGTCAAATAGTTCGTCCTGTTGTTTTTCGAGTAATTTCGCTAGGTCGCTGTCGGTAAAGATACCCGTTAGTCGAGATTGTTGGTCGACAATCAATACCACGCCTGTTCTTCGCTCGCGGCCTCCTTGCTGGATGTAGATCTCACGAACTGTCGCGGTCTCGTTCGCAATTCGGCATTCGCCAATTGGCCTCATTACTTGCTCCACGAGGGAAAGCCGTTTTCCAAGCGAGCCACCTGGGTGAAATTTTGCAAAGTCATCTGCTTGGAGTTGCTTGGTTTTTGAGACTACTAAAGTGAGTGCGTCTCCCAGGGCGAGCATCAATGCGGTGGTTGTTGATGGCGCGAGTCCGAGGTGGCAGGCTTCGTTAATTTTGCCGTAGTTGAGAACCGCAGCGCTATGGGCGGCCAGCGTTGAATCCTGTTTGCCGGTAATGGCAATGATGGGTGTTTGAAACTTTCCAAAGGACGGAAGAAGTTTCAGTATTTCTCCCGTCTCTCCACTGTTTGAAAAAACGAGAACGATGTCCTCCGGCCCCACTCTTCCGAGGTCGCCATGGATTGCTTCGGCGGGGTGGAGAAAGTGGCTGCGTACGCCGACCGACGCCAGGGAGGCAGAGGTTTTTTGACCGATCCAGCCTGCTTTACCGATGCCCGTGACAATCACGCAACCGTCGCATTCAAGTAACAGGTCGGTGGCAACACAGAAGTCATCCGGCAAGTTGGAAGCTAAGTTATTTAATGCCTCCGCTTCGTTTTTTATGATCTCAGTAGCGAGTTGAAGTTGTTCGAATTGGGTCGTGAGTCCAGATTGCTGATTGGATAATTGCCGTGTTGGTTCCCTGTATTTGCGGGCAGGTGCGCTCATCAGGCGGCCTCCTCAAGTTGAAGGTTTCTCATGCGGCGGTAGTCGGGGCAGCGAGATAGAAGTTGATCGTGGGTTCCGCAGTCAACAATTTGCCCTTCACGCATGATCATGATCTTGTCGGCCAGTTCCAGCGTGGACATGCGGTGTGTAATTAGGACGGTGGTTCGACCCGTGATAAATTCTGCGAGTGTTTCGTGGATTAGCTTTTCACTCTCTGGATCGATCTGACTGGTCGCTTCGTCGAGTATCAAGATTTCGGGATCCTTTAGGATCGCACGGGCTAGCGATATGCGTTGACGTTGTCCTCCGGAGAGCTTGCCACCGTGCTCGCCCATCATCGAATCGTATCCGTGTTCCATTGCAGAAATGAACTCGTGGGCATGTGCTTTTTGAGCTGCGGCAACGATTTCTTGGTGGGTCGCTTCAGGTCTGGCGTAGGCGATGTTTTGAGCGATCGAATCGTTGAATAGCATGGTTTGTTGCGTCACGTATCCAATTTTTTGCCGAAGTGATTTGACGGGGTAGTTTCGGATATCATGACCAGCGATGCGAACTTGTCCATCTGATTGTTCGGCCCCCCCGTTGGTTTCAAAAAATCGTGGAATCAAATTGATCAACGTGCTTTTTCCGCAGCCGTTGTGTCCCAGGATGGCCAGCGACGTACCCGCTGGAATTTGTTCGGTAATCCCTCGAAGGATGGGTTGGTTGGGTTCGTATTCAAAACGCACGTCGCAAAATTCAATGTCGAGTTTTCCTGTGGGGATTTCCACTGGCGATGCAGGATCCTGAATAGCGGGGACTTGGTCAATTAGGGGAAAGACGCGGTCGGCGGCGACAACGCCTCCTTGGATCATGTTATAGACGTCTGCCATTTTTCGGAGCGGGTCCGCAATTCCAATTAGAAATCCGAAGAACATCATGAGGCTGCCGAATCCCATCGGCGCGTCGCACATGCGAATTCCAAATAGGTAATTTGTCGAGTTGAGTACTAGGTATCCACCAGCGAGGACGCTAAGGGAGATCATACTGACGCCGAGTAGTTCGTTGTTGATTCTCGAGAGAGCACCAAAAACTGAAATGCGCATTGATTTTTTGTAAACATCATTGGCAACCAAGTCGAACCGTCTGCGTTCATTATCTTCATTGGTGAAGGCTTTGACGACTCGCATGTAAGTCAAGGCTTGGTAAAGGCGGTTAAGCAGTTTAGCTGAATCTTCCATCGCCCTTTTGTTTGCCCGCTTGGTCACCTGCGCTAGTTTAAGCATCAAGTATCCGGCGATTGGACAGATTAAAAGAGAAAATAACAGCAGGCGCCAATTCACCCATGCCGCGCCGACTAAGCAGCCGGTCATTTTAAGTGGTTCGCGGATTGTTTTACCAAACAGCGTTGTGATGGCTTGGCAAATTGCTCCTGTTTCCCCGCGGATCCGACTGATTAAATCACCGGTTCCTTTGACTCCAAGTTCTGAGGCTTCCATGTCCAATACATTTTGGAAAACTCGATTTTGCATGTCCAGCATAGTGCGCTGGCCAACGCGGGCAACCGAGACCATGCTGCCCATCAGAAACATTCCACGGAGGACCGTGCCGATAAACATTAATGCCATTAAATAGGCGAGTGTTGTGAATGGTTTTTCTGGCGCGTATTTTTTGATATAAGGCGCTAGTTTGGCTCGGCCTGCGGTGCGAGTTTCCTGAATCTGAATGTCATAGAGATTCGCATTGATCTCGCCTTGAATTTTTGATGATTCAGTTGGTTTCAGATTTGCGTTAAGGCGTGCTTCCAGTTCCCGAATGCTATTTTGACTACTGGTGATTAATTGCTGCGATTCAGTATCTTCATCGGCTACCCACTGGTGAAGCGATTTGCCTTTGATGACTATTTCGACAAATGGATAAACCGCGCCCAGGTTGAGCGACCATAGAACCGCAACCATCGCACTGCAAAAAAAAGAGGCGAGCAAAGACCAGCGATATTTGAGCGTCATCCGTAACGCCCGATTGAGATTTTTCATGATGCCTGTTTGAAAAAATGCTTCCTTGCAAAGACTCGAACATCGTTGCTAGCGATGGAACGTCGAGCTTGCCTAAATTTAATCGTTTTGCCCTGATTCTCAAACGTCAATCGGATCCGCTAGCCGTTGCTGAGGGGGCGCGTAAATTGGTAGGATTTTGAGATCGTTTACCGTCGGATGAGTCATACTTGGCGAGTTTTAGGCATAGAGCGCTTGGAATCGGTGAGTATTAGGCCACGTGTTGCCAGTTGATTGGTGTTCCACGAGAAATTGCTTGAGACGCCGTTGCCGATAGCACTTTATCAAGGTGAACTGGTTCGAGTCCCTTGCCGGGGCGGAGTGAGCGAACGTTATCGAGTGTGAACTTTTCACCTTGTTCAATGTCTTGGATAGCAAATAGCGAGCGTCGGAAGGCAAGGTTGTTCTTGTCGCTCTCAGTGGGGCCATAGTTTACGTTCCCCATTGTCTTTTCGGTTGTCCGAATCGCGCTTACCAATTCGGCAAATTCGGAAGGTTCTAATGAGAATGAACTATCGGGGCCTTCTTCGGATCGAGAAAGGGTGAGGTGTTTCTCGATAATGGAGCCACCTAAAGCAACCGAAGTGATCGAGGAATGGTGGTCGAGTGTGTGATCCGAAAGTCCAACGGGGAGTTGGAATCGAGATGCGAGGTCTGGGAGCGTCCTCAGGTTCATTGATTCAGGTGGAGCTGGGTAGGCGCTGGTGCACTTCAAGAGTGCGATTTCGTTACAGCCATTGTTTCGCAACGTACTAACGGCTTGTTCGATTTCTTCGAGTGATGCCATTCCGGTGGAGACAATTACGGGCCGGCCAGTGGCGGCAACCTTCCGTAGGAGTGGAACGTCAATAATTTCAAATGAAGCAATCTTATAAGCAGGCACATCGAGTGTTTCCAGGAAATCAACCGCGGTCGCATCGAATGGGCTTGAAAAGAGATCCATGTCGAGTTGGTTGGCGATCGATTTGAGTTCGGCATGCCAGTCCCATGGCGTGGATGCTTTTTGGTAAAGTTCGTAGAAACTCTTTCCATCCCAGACGGTGCCGCTTTGGATTTTGAAATGGGGTTGATGCGAGTCGAGCGTCAGGGTGTCGGCGGTGTAGGTTTGAAGTTTTACGGCGTCGGCGCCCGCCCGGTGTGCTTGGTGGATGATTTCGACAGCGCGGTCAAAAGATTGGTGATGGTTGGCGGATAATTCGGCAATAATATAAGTCGGTTGATGATCGCCGATCAGGCGGCCATTGATTTGTATATTCTTTTTAGAGTCCATCGAATAGCTTTAGTTCGAATGCGTGGGAAAGGTTTTCAGATTGGTTGTAGTGGGTCTTGGCGGTAATTCAGGCTGATTGTCTTCCACGCTCGCAGGGGAGCGGAAGAGGGATTTCTAAGGGGCGTTTCAGCTCAAATTGAAGCGCCATTGTTCCATTGATGATGGTCGGCTGGATGCCTGAAAAACCAGCGGCTCTAAATGCTTTTTCCGAAGCAATATTTCCAGGTCTGATTTGGGCGACGATACTGAGGTGGTTTGATTCACGGAATAATTTTTCAGACGCTTGAGTAATTAATGCAGTGCCGACTCCCCTGCCCCTCCGCGAGTGATCGACAATGATAGTTATTTTTGGTGAGCCTTTGCTGTTGAGGTCGTCGAAACAAGCGTATCCGATTGGGATCCCGGCGTTGTTTTCAACCATCCAAAAGTGGTTGTTGCTAGAGGCAATTGCGGTTTGAAATTCGGTGCCAAATTCATCTAGCGAGTGATCGGGCGTTGCCAGTGCAACAGATTTTACTTCTGGGTCATTGTGCCAACTCCAAATGATTCTGAAATCTTCAAAACTGGCCGTTCGCAGTTTGAGATTGCCAGTCTTCATGGTGCGCACTACGCGTTTTGCTCCCTGCCCATCAACGCGTCGTTGGCCAATTTCCGACATGGATTTTCTTTGTTCCGGATTGCCAATTAGTTGCTGGATGATCTGTTTTAGTTCTTGGCGACTGGATGATTCGGTTTGGCCATGAAATTCGATTGCAGGCTCATCGGAGAGCTTGTGGAGGCGTGGCAATTGGCAAGTTTGGTCGATAATGACGGCGGGGATCCCCCAGTAAGCCAGTTGGAATTCGGCAAGTCGCGAGGTGATTGCGATGTCGATTCGGGGAAGTAGTTGAGACACTCGGTCCCGGTTTCGATGGATCCTTAAATTGAGATTTGCTTGCTTTTTAAACTGACTTAGTTCGGCGGTGTGAGGGTATTGGGGGCCAATCACGCAGTCTACAACGATGCGTCTTTTTTCTAAATCAGAAATGGCTTGCAGTGTTTTAAGCGTCCAGTTTTCTTTGTCACTTTCGCCAAGGGACACTAGAACCTTCTTTGCCTCTTTGGCGATTTTTTTTGGGATCGGGGGAGAGGAGTCTCGTCTGGAGATGAATTCATCGAGCAAGGCATGCTCGGGGCCGCTGAGCGAAATGAAGTGTTCGTGTTGGGAGCTGGGCGGTGCGGTGGCCGAGGCGCTAGTCTGTTTTAAGACCATATCTGCCAGGGATGCCCTAGTTGACTCATGGTCATCAATCAGGAGCAGTTTCGACTGTCCCTGTTTCAGGGATTCGAAATAATTTTCTAGGAACCGATCGCCGTCAAGGATGATCCAATTGGGATGCATGGTGGCGGCAATGCGTTGCGTTTCCATTGCGTCCGCTTGGTCGCATGCGGAATGTTTCAGCGGAATAAAGTGGATATGTTCGGAAGTAATTCTTTTGAGGAGTCCGCGAGGAAGCGAGCCGCAAGCGAACGCGGCGGTGCCACCTGAGTTTTTCCAGGCCCGCGCGAGTGAAAGGGAGCGTGTGACATGTCGAGTTCCAATGCCAGGGCCGGCATCAGCGCGAATCAAAAGTGTAGGTCGATTGATGGGCATAAAAACGTGGTCACTAGGCAGTTTTTTGCAAACAGTGGCGGTTGATTTCTATCCACGATGGATGGGTTTCGTAGGCCTTGATGGTCTGTTTCCAGTCGAATGGTTCGTCACCAAAGTGACGGTAGATTTCTGAGGCAAGTTTTAGGTCGTCTTCTGTGTCGACGGTCCAGCGGAGGTGAGACCAGTCCTCTGTTCCATTGATCGAAGCAATTGTGAATTTTTCTGGATGTTGATAGGCATATAGCGTTACGTGTTCGCGATATCTTGGCGTTCTTGCAAGGCGGTCAATTCGATTGAGTGTCTGGCGTGTCATCGCTTCGCAGTCGAGGCCACGGGGGTAAGTTCGACGGGGGTGGAAGTTGCTTGCGTAGTCGATTCCGGGAGCCGTGTTCATCAAGTCGACAGTTTGGTCAACAAGCTGGGGGTCAATGAGTGGGCAATCTGATGTGATTCTGACAATTCGATCCGCAGAGTATTTTTCGGCGGCATCTACATAGCGGGAGAGGACGTCGTTTTCACTGCCAGCGTAAAAATGCCAATTGCGATGTCGGCAAAATTCGATCAATTCTCGATCGGCCGGCTGGGTCGTTGTAGCGATGACGAGCTGGTCGATGGTTTGGCAGTCAGCCAAACGCAGCATCACGCATTCAAGCATGGTTCTGCCTCCCAAGGGGCGGAGAACTTTGCCCGGAAGCCGCGTGCTTCCGAGGCGAGCTTGGATGATGGCAACGGTTTTCATCGAGCTAAGCGGCTTTCGAGAGGGAGTTGGGTTTTGCTTGAGTGATTGCTTGCAGTTGACCGACTACGCGACGAACATCTTCTTCTCTCATCCCCGGGAAAATCGGAAGCGAGAGGATTTCGTGATAGGCTTGCTCTGCTCTCGGGCATTGCCCCGTTTGATCGCCAAAACGATTAACGTAATAGGGGTGTTGGTAAACTGGTTGATAGTGGACATTGACACCGATTCCCCGATCCCGGAGTTGCTCGAAGGCATAGTCCCGCGAGAGGCCGGTGGAATTTTGATCCCAACGAATCACAAACAGGTGGTGGGCGTGTTCGATTCCGGTTCGCGTTTTGAGTGGATTAACGTGTGAAATTGGCTCAAGGAGGGATCGGTAGAAGCGAGCAATGTCATTTCGGCGTCGGGTAAATCGTTTTAGCTTTGCGAGTTGAGATAGCCCAAGTGCACACTGCAAGTCGGTCAAACGATAGTTGAACCCAAGCGATTCCATTGCATACTGGTGTTGTTGTTTGGATTCCCGTTGACGGTGGTCGGTGGTTATGCCGTGATTCCGGAATTCTTTTAACGTCGTTGCAGCAAGGTCGTTATTGGTCGTTACCATTCCTCCTTCGGCAGACGTAATCTGTTTGATTGGGTGAAAGCTAAAACAGGTAAAGTCTGCGAGACTGCCCACTTGGGTGGGGCCAACGGCGCCGCCGAGAGAATGGCAGGCGTCGGATAGCAGTACGAGGTTGTGTTGATCTGCGAGGGCTCGCAGCGCCGCATAGTCGCAGGGCTGGCCGGCATAGTCCATCGCGACGATTGCCTTGGTATTGGCCGTGATTTTTCGTGCGACATCCTCGGGGTCGATTAGCAGGCTGTCCGGGTTCACATCTGCGAAAACAGGCTTAGCATTTTGGTATAAAACGGCATTGGAAGTCGCGACAAAGGTAATGGCCGGAACGATTACTTCGTCCTTTGCTTCAGCACCGATTCCGGCTGCGTGCATCGCAGCGTGTAGAGCCGCGGTGCCACTGCTGAAGGATACTGCATGTTGAGAGCCAACGGTTTGAGCGAAGGTAGTCTCAAAAGTCGACACCAATGGCCCAGTCGTGAGCCAGTCGGATTGCAACGCTTCTACGACGGCTTCGATGTCGTCTTTTTCAATCGTCTGTTTTCCATAAGGCAACATAGCCGGATTCCTTAGGCTGCGTGTTGTGGGGCGAGTTTTGGTTCGTTTTTTTGCTCGTTTTTTGGTTGATCCATTTCGGATTCAATCATCATGCGAAGTAGATCAATAGTGAGCCACGCTTGATTGTTGTCGCTGGAATAGCTGAAGCCATCGGGGCACTGAATTCCCTCGTCGGCGTAGCGAGGTGGGTTCGCTGACCAGCTTCGAAAGGTAGGTTGGATAATGAAATGGTCGCTGAATTCGAGAGTGTTTCTGGCATCGTCGGCCGGGATCATACACTCGTGCAGTTTTTCACCGGGCCGAATGCCAATCACTTTGGTTTCGCAGGTCGAGTCGACGGCGGTTGCGATATCCAAAATGGTGGTGCTTGGAATCTTGGGAACGAAGACTTCGCCTCCCTCCATTCGTGTGAATGCTTTGATGACGAGATCAACTGCTTCCTGAAGGGTGATGATGAACCGGGTCATTTTGGGATCGGTAATCGGGAGCACGCCAGTTTGAGCTTGTTTTTGAAAGAATGGAACGACGGATCCATTGCTGCCCCAGACGTTGCCGTAGCGGACGACTGAAAAACGAGTTCCTGTCTCACCAGCCAGAGAGTTGGCGGCAATGAATAGTTTGTCGCTGCACAATTTGGTCGCACCGTAAAGGTTGACTGGAATTGCTGCTTTGTCGGTAGAAAGAGCAACGACTTTTTCGACACCGCAATCGAGCGCCGCGTTAATGACGTTTTCGGCACCGCCAATATTGGTGCGAATGCATTCCTGCGGATTGTATTCGGCGATATCGACGTGTTTCATTGCCGCAGCGTGGATCACAAAATCGACCCCTTTAAAGGCGCGGCGGAGTCGCGCTTCATCTCTAACATCTCCAATGAAGTATCGGATTTGTGGGAATTGATCCGTCGGGAATAAGTTGCGACGCATGTCGACGTGTTTTTGCTCGTCACGGCTAAAGATGATAAGCCGTTTGACTTCTGAGTTTTCAAGCAAGTAACGGGCACACTTTTTGCCGAAAGAGCCAGTGCCGCCAGTGATGAGTACAGTTTTATTTTTTAGCCAGAACATCCGTGTTCCTTTAGAGATAGGTCGTTACTTCTTATTAAGCTATCCCACACCTCTAAATTCTCCAATACGAATCACGCTGCGGAGATTTTGCTTGGCTTGCAGTGAATCGCTGGCACACTATCTCTAAGCGAGGTTTAACGAAGGACTCGTGCCGCTCGGCATTATTCCTGAGATTGCGAGCGAGAAGAGAGGATTCGTCTCGTGTTTTTCTTGAGTCGTCCCCAAGGCGTAAGTTTGGGGGGCTTGGCGTAGATTGTTTGACCCTTGAATTGGCCATCGAAAAGTCCCGTGGGGGTGTAATATTGGTGCGGGATTCCACGGGTTTGAAACCAGAAACCGTATTTTAGTGCGCCTGTTTTTTCTTGCGGTTGGAGCGAGCTGGTTAGTAGGTTGAGCGTGTCCTCGTGGGAGTTTGCTCGATAAATTCCACCTAGCCCTTGATAAAGGCAAGGGCCAAGGAGGACAGATGGGATTCCCCAATATACGGCTTCGGAGCCGACGCTCGATCCAAAGGTTGCAATCTTTTCACATGATTTCATCAATTTGTAGGTGTCGATATCAGCATCTGGAGCGATGATGGTAAGGTTTGGCGACTGAAGTGAAAGCATGGAGGTTTTGCGCTCGTTGTCGACAGAAGCAAGGTTGGGGTGGACGCGAAGGTAGAGTTGGATTTCTGGGTTAGATTCGTGCAAGTCGTGAGCAATTCTGTGAATTGCAGTGACTTGATTGGGGTAGATTTCGTTTTTCCAGGCTTCGCCAATGGCCACGAACTCATCGTCGGAGGAGCAGAAAATTCCGATGTTTCTTTGGCTGGGGTTCCAGGTGTCGGGGAGTCTCCCCTGTTCCTGATTTTTGACAAATGAATGCCATACTTTTTCAACGCGATCCAATCGATCCTGAAACCAGTTAGATGCAATCGTCTCACGGTCGGGGCGGTCATTGGCGGATTCCCAGTGATCGAGAATTATTTGCTCGGTCGATTGAATGTCATGGAGTAATTCATTTTTAAATAAATCAAAATGCTGTGGGTCACAGCCCCGTTCGTGCAGGTAGCAGTCGACGCCACTCTTTTGGCAAGCCCGGAGGACGGCGCGTAATGCGGCGAACCGACCATTAAATGTATATGCTCGATCAAATGAGCGTTGGGAAAGAATGTCGAGAGTTTGGTAGTAAGTTTGTCCTGCGGATTGCAGGGATCGATTGAGCTGTTCGCGATGTTGAATTAAGTTGGGTTCTGGATCTCGGCAATTTGAAACCAGCGAAGAGTAGGCGGCAAATCCAATATCGAAGTCGTCAATCTTATAAGCCAATAGGTTTTCTAAGCAATCAAAGTCGATGGAAACTTGAGTGCGGGATTCTCCACTAAAAGAACTGTGAGGAACTTGAGGGCTAAGTAGTTCTAGCCCCATTTGGCGTCTGCCGACACAATCGCTGCATAGTTGCGGTGAACGATCTGGGTTGTGGTCGCAGTTCTTGAGTTGGCCAGTGCAATGGAAAAACTCAACGGAGTGGCCAGCATCAAGGTGCTGTTGGGCGATATCGAGTTCGGTTGGGAAATGTGGGGTGAGTGTGGCAGAGGGCGAAAATACCGCAATTTTCAGTGGTCGGGAGCCAGAGATCAATTGTTTGGGGGTCATCAGTTAGGCCGCTTTGCGTGAAGGCATAAGTCGTCGATACCACTTTGGTTTTGGAACCGAGGGTTGAGGGGAAAGCATTGGGCTAAAAATTTGTTCGAGAGTAAATTGGTCCGCTTTGTGGTTGGGGAGGATGAGCGTGGGGTGGACTAATTTGCCAATTGAGGTCGTTGGGCGGTTGGCGAGGTGGGATTCGGGGTCGATCGTATGGGTGGCGTCTCTACCAAATCCGATATTCGAAATTAAATTTCGCTCGGGAATAATGCTCAGCCCGTGATTGGCCCAGCAGGCGTATTGCCAGGGGAAATCCCATGTGTCGATTTCTCCAGCAAATTGTCGGTCGAGGATTGGTTCCCAATCTTGATATTCCCTGTCTGAGCTAAAAGCTGCTCGGAGGGAGTGGTTGGCTTTTGCGAGAGGCCACGTTGAAATTTCCATGTCAAAATGTTCCCAAGCCCGTCGCCAGCTTGCCCAACCCCAGATGTGAGCCCATCTCGAAAAGTAATAGCTATTTTGGGTTCTTTGTTTCGGTTGAAAATTATCCCCGCTGATCATCATGACTCGATCATCATTGCGATATCTTGTTAGCAACTCACTGCAGTAGCTGAAAAAGCTGAGGTCGGGTAGGCAGTCGTCTTCCAAAATAATTAGCTCTTCTGATTGTTGGAAAGCCCAGTCAAGCCCGGTTGCGATGCGTTTTTTACAGCCCATGTTTTGAGCCGCGTAGTTGACTTGGACATCGCAGTCCCAGTTAACTTTTTTAATGATTTCGCGAGTTTGATTAACTAGTGCTGTTTCGTCGGGGCGGTCGGCTCGGGCTCCATCGCCAATTACCAAAAGTCGGCGAGGTTTTACTTGGGCGATGACCTCAAGCACTTGTTGAGTTAGTGCAGGTCGATTGAAAATGCAAAATGCAATTGGAGTTTCAAGTGCCATGGGAGCTCGAAGCTGGAGTGCTAGCGTTCGCGATGTTTAGGTTGGGCTGATCGACAATCTATCGTACAGCCAATGTGTTTCCAATACTGATCGTTTGTGATGGTGTTTTGCGCATTTAGCGGAGGTGGGAACCTGAGGCGGCTGACGATTGGAATGCCAGCGAGAAATTCGATCTAGGCAAAAATTGCAAAAACCGTTCAATTACCAATTGTTAAAAAGGCTCTCTCGCCCGCAGTGAGAGTTTGGGAATAATCCGTCTTTTTAAACAGGATGCATTGGAACTAAATCGAAGGATCGATTTTGAAATCGTTATTAGATCATATACGCCCCAATCGCTCGGCTCGGCGAAGACTGTCTCATTCGGAAGATCCGATTGCTCGGCTGCGAAAGCAATTTCCAGATGTTCCCGATGCGCATTTGCGAATCTACCAATCGGTCCACGAACTAACGATGACTTCGCCCGAGCGAGTTTTTGCGCTTTGCAGTGCGGTTGAGTATATCGTTGAGAATCAAATTGAAGGTGATTGTGTTGAGTGCGGTGTGTGGCGTGGAGGGAGTATGGCTGCAACGGCTCAAATTTTAGTGCAATCGAGCGAGATGGATCGCAGGTTGTGGATGTACGATACATTCGAAGGAATGTCAGAGCCTTCTAAAGAGGATGTAGATCTTCGAGGGCAGGTGGCTAAGCAGTTGTTGGATGATCAGGATCGACTTGATGAGAAGAGTATTTGGTGTTTCTCGCCATTGAATCAAGTAAAAGAGACCATGCGAAAGACGGGGTATGCTGCCAACAAGATAGAGTTCGTGAAAGGTAAAGTAGAGGACACGTTGCCGACGAAAACACCGGAGAAAATCGCTTTGTTGCGATTGGATACTGATTGGTATGAGTCGACGCGATGTGAGATGGAGTATCTGTTTCCTCTGCTCGTTCCCGGGGGGGTAATCATCATCGATGATTATGGCCATTGGGAAGGATGTCGGCGTGCGATCGATGAGTATGTAAAGAAGAACCAAATTTCATTGTTTTTGAATCGGATTGATTATACCGGCCGCATTGGTATTAAATCTCCACTGGTAAATATTTGATGTCAGTTAAATCTATTGTTAAAACTTCGGTTTCCTCGAAGCGATGTCTCAACCTTGGTTGCGGCCGTCGGTATCACTCGGCGTGGACCAATCTTGATTTAGAATCGAATGACCCGGAAGTTATTTCTCACGATATCACTCGGGGGATTCCGTTTGAGGCTTCAAGTTTCAATGCGGTTTATCACTCTCACGTTCTTGAGCATTTAAATCCCGACGAAGGGAAGTTACTGATTCAGGAGTGTTATCGTGTATTGTCACCTGGTGGGGTGTTGCGAGTGGTGGTTCCAGATCTTGAGCGTATTGCGAGGCTTTACTTGGAGAACCACCAGCAGGCCTGGGATGGAGACGAAGTAGCGTCCGTCAATTACGACTGGATGAAGATGGAGTTGCTGGACCAATTGGTTCGCGAAAAATCAGGTGGCCAGATGGGGATCTACATGTCCCGTCAGGAAATCAAAAACGCTGAATTCGTACAATCCCGTGTCGGTGATGAGTTGGCGGTTTGCCAGGAAACCACCGAGTCGGAAGCTGTTAAAGAGAAGAGTCTATTGAGTCGACTTGAAGAGTCGACGGTTGGTTTTCGTCGCCGGATGGCGAGACGTTTTGTGCGTTGGACGCTGGGGCGAAGTGCAGAAGCAGCATTTGACGAAGGGATGTTTCGGAGTCAGGGTGAAATTCACCGTTGGATGTACGATCGTTATTCGCTTCGTGAAATTTGTCATTTGATAGGCTTCGAGAGTTTTCGAGTTTGTTCTGCAATAGAAAGTTCGATCGAAGATTATTCGAATTACCAGCTTGATTCGGTCGAGGGGCAAGTCAGAAAGCCGGACTCGATTTTTATAGAGTGTCGAAAACCAAAATCTGACGCCATCCGGGAAGTTGCTTAGCAAATCCCTTCGATTGAGTCGGTTTTTCAGCGAATGTAGACCGCCTGCGGGCTGCTTTGCCGTTGCCAGTTTAATTCTGACAAGCTCGATACAGAAGACGATGCGGTTACTACGAAAGCAGCACATAAACTGCTAAGATTCTCCCATCGTGATTTCCGTCCATCTTGGTCAGGTAACGTGTTCGTTGCCTTCGCGGTCCTATTTCAAGTTGGGCGAATATTCTCCCGTTTTTTCTGAGCCAAATTTAATGAACCAAACTGCCAGTTGGAGAGACGAATATCAGTTTCCAGCTAACTACTTGACGGTCGATGGACATCGAATTCATTACGTTGACCACCAAGGTGGTGACGGCGCTGAGCCAGTTTTGATGGTACATGGCAATCCTACTTGGTCGTTTTATTGGCGTCGGTTGTTAAGAAGCGTCGGAGACGGTGGCCGAGCAATTGCGGTGGATCATCTCGGTTGTGGATTGAGTGATAAGCCAGCAGATTATCCATACCGTCTACAAAATCATATTGATAATCTATGTTGTTTGATTGACGAGCTTGATTTGAAAAATGTGACCCTGATGGTTCACGATTGGGGCGGTGCTATCGGTTTGGGAGCATTGCTGGCGAGAAAAGATCGATTTAAAAAAATTATTCTGTTCAACACCGCCGCTTTTCCACCCCCCTACATCCCGTTTCGGATTCGTGTTTGTCGATGGCCGATCGTCGGGAAAATTGGCTTGCAGGGTTTGAATTTATTCGCTCGTGCGGCGACGCGTATGGCGACCGAGCGAAAAGGTGGATTGCCGAAGGTTGTTGCAGACGGTTTATTGGCGCCTTACGACAGTTGGTCGAATCGGGTTGCGACCTACAAATTTGTAAAAGATATTCCGCTCAAAAAAAGTCATCCGACTTGGGATGTTTTAGCCAACATCGAATTGAGGCTTCAGGAAGTTGGCGAGTGGCCAATCATGATGGTCTGGGGGATGAAGGATTGGTGTTTTCGTCCCGAGTGCCTTGACCGTCTTCAGGAACATTGGCCTAAAGCTGAAGTGCATAAAATGGCCAATGCTGGACATTATGTAATTGAGGATGAGGCAGAGGAGGTCCAGCATTTGGTGGAAGAATTTTTAACTCGGCATCGAGCATGAGCGAAGCGTCTCTTTCTCCTGGCGGACTTGCGACGCTTTGCTGCATTCTCGAAGTGGTTGCGCCAAAGCCAGGCAATGTGCATCGGGGAGCTGATTTTGAAGATGTAACCTTGGTTGATTTCACGACCAGTGCTGTGATTTTGGGCAATGTGATTGATAGTCTACCGCAGAATTCAGTTGGTGACACGATCTTGCAGGCGGTGCGTTCAAATTCGGAAATAGTAGGAACTAATACCAATCTTGGGATCATCTTGTTGTTGGTGCCGTTAGCAAAGCTGGTGGCATTGGATTCGGACGCGTTATTGAATCCTGATCGGATCTCAAATTTTTTGAGTGGTCTGAGTCACGAAGACGGGGGCAAGATTTACGAGGCAATTCGATTGGCAAGTCCCGGCGGTTTGGGGACTGCACAGGAGCTGGACGTTGGGACTGCGTCGACTGACTCCGTTGATTTGATGGCGGCGATGGCGTTGGCACGGGAACGAGATCTGGTCGCTCAACAATACTCTGATGGATTCCGGTTGCTATTTGAAGTTGCGATTCCCCTGATCGAATATGGTCGGGAATTATTGGGGGGGCTCACGGAAGGAATTGTTTACGCGCATGTCGCGTTGATGGCTAAATTCCCTGACAGTTTAATTGTTAGGAAATGCGGTCTTGAGGTTGCCGAACACTCTCAGATGCTTGCGTCCAAAGCAATTGAGACTTTGAGTGGTGACGGGATGAGAGAGTTTTCGGAGTGCCAAGATGATTATTGGGGATTGGTTTCCGAACTCGATTTCTGGCTGCGATCAGATGGTCATCGACGCAATCCTGGAACTACGGCTGATCTGATTGCAGCAAGCTTATTTATTGGAATTCATAATCGAATCATCAAGCCACCGTTTAGGTAAACAAATGAAAAGCGATACATTTCGAGTTAAACTTGAAAAAGACAATCTGGTTTTTAGCGCGGCCCACTTCATTACTTTTGATGGCAATACTTGCGAGTCCATTCACGGGCATAATTATCGAGTTAAATGCGAAGTGACTGGAGCGCTTGACGAGAATGGGTATGTCGTTGATTTTATTGCCCTGCGAGATGCCCTGCAGGAGATTGTAAGTCGGCTTGACCACCATGTTGTTTTGCCAACGTTGCATCCAAAGATTCAGGTGGCTGAGGTTGAAAAAGAGGTGGTGGTCAGATTTGAAGATCGCCGTTGGGTTTTTCCACAGCAAGACTGTGTACTTTTGCCTATCGCAAATACAACGGCGGAATTAATGGCGCAGTTCATTGGTCGAGAGTTGATTCAAAAAACACAGACCAAATTTGGCGATCAACTGACTGGGCTGGTCGTTTCGGTTGATGAAAATCGAGGCCAATGGGGCGTTTGCGAACTGGCTTGGCCGTCCACGCCAGTCGATTAACTCGTCCGGATGCTGTGCGGGTTTTCGAGTCCGTTTTCGAAGGTTTGGCCTCGGTGGAATGTGTAGTTTTGCAAGGCTTGAAAGACCTAGCCTTCCTTGCGTTGTAGGTCTCCGAGAATTTGTTGGGCGGCTAATTTTCCTGGTCCCCCGATGACACAACCCCCTGGATGGGTTCCCGAGCCACATTGATAGTAACCGTCGATTGGAGTTCGATACTGATTCCAGCCGGGTGCCGGGCGATTCAAAAACATTTGATCTGCGAATAGTTCACCCGCGAAAATATTTCCTTCGGTGAGTCCGACGATTCTTTCAATATCCAACGGTGTGACGATTTCACGGTGGAGAATCAAAGAGCCAAACCCTGGAAAAAAATCTTCTATGGTTGCTTGAACAACATCACCGAGATTTTCACGTTCAGTATCCCAGTCACTTTCAGATAAATGATAGGGTGCGTACATCACAAAACAGGACATGATATGTTTGCCAGGTGGAGTCATGTCTGGATCGATGGTCGATTGCACACAGCAATCGAGGAAAGGTTTTTTGCTGTATCTTCCCGCTTCGCAATCAGCAAACGCCTCCTCGAGATAGTCAATCGACGGACCGAGATTAGTAAATCCCATATAAATGTCTTTCCGATTTTCTAGTCCAGGGAAATTCGGGAGATCGGAAAGAGCAAAATTCACTTTGGCGGCTGTGCCTTGGAATTTGTATTTGCCGATTGCTTTGATCAGGGATTCTGGCAAATCATCAGAAGCAACTAGCTGGGTAAAGGTGCGACGCGGGTCGAGTGCGCTAACTACCGTCTGGGCATGATATTCCTCTCCGTTGGCAAGGCGGACGCCAGTCGCCACGGAATCTTCGTAGATGACCGTCTCCACATCGGCGTCGGTCAAAATTGTTCCACCGAATGACACGACTGCCTTGGCCAAGACTTCGGTGAATCCTCCATTGCCTCCTTTGTGGAATCCCCATTCACCAAAAATGCCATCGTACTCACCCATTTTATGGAACAGCCAAACGAGTCCAGAGCCTTTCGAGCGTGGTCCAACTTTGCTACCGATAATTCCGCTGGATGCGATCAGCGCTTTGACCAAATCGGATTCAAAATACTCCTCGAGAATTTCAGCGGCACTGCAATTCACGAATTTGTCTATCATCGCGCGGACGTCCGGTTCGAGTCCGGCCATGTAATCTTTGAGTCCCGCCATGGCAGCGAGTTCTGCCGGATCATCGCTCATTGCGTTGGGAGGGATGTTGTCCATGAGCGGTTTGAGGGCGAAACAAACACGGTCAATCAAATGCGATAAATCACGGATCGATTCAGCATCTTCTCGTGAGTGTCTGGCAATTTCGTGAAAGTTAGCATCGGCATCGGCGCCGAGCAGGAGATACTCTCCGTTGAAACCGGGTTGAAAGGTGTTGACCAGAGGTAAAACCATCATGCCGTGGTCTGCGAGGCGGAGGTCTTGCACGATATCGGGTCGCATCAGGCTGATGGCGTAGGAGAAGGTGGTGAACTTAAAACCTGGGACAAGCTCTTCTGTGATTGCGGCTCCACCGACTAAGTGCCTTCGCTCCAGTACGAGTGTTTTTAATCCCGACTTGGCGAGATAGGCTGCGTTGACCAAACCGTTGTGGCCACCGCCGATAACAATGGCATCGTAGTTATTGGAATTACTCATTTCCCACCTCCCATTGGTGCGGTTTTGCGTTCGGGATTGAAGAACGGCAGTGAAGAGACTTTGGCCAGGACGTTGACGGGTTTGCGAATAACGGAAACCTCAAGGTCAACCTCGGTACCGGTTTCTGTCAGATCAAGCGGTAGTTTCGCAATCGCGATAGGCTTACGCAAAAGGGAAGAAAACAAAAAGCTAGTTGCGTATCCTGCATAGTCCCACGGGATTTCGGTACGCCGGTAAATGCTCATCGTCGATTCGCGATAGAGATCATTCTTAGGTGGTAAAATGCCTGCGTCCAAATGGACGGCTTCATAACTGTGCCAATCGATTTCAAGACCAACGGTCTTCCAGCGACTTGTTTTGTTTTTTATTTCGGCCTCAATTGCCGCGCGACCGATAAAATCACGGTCGTCTTTATCTAAGTTTCGAAACATCCACGACCATCCCAATTCGATTGCTGTTTCACGTTGTGCATCAACCCAAGCGAATCGGGAGGAATCAAAATCGACGCCCATCAACAATAATCCGGCTTCGACTCGAGCCATCTTTAACGCAGTTGTTCCAATTGGAGCGATGTTGTATCCCTCCCCGGCAGTCATCAGTGCATCCCATACGGTCAGTGCGTTATTGGTGGGTACCCAAATTTCGTACCCAAGGTCCCCGGTGTATCCGGTTCGTGAAATTATGACTTCGGTTTCGCAAAGGCGAGCACGAGCCGCTTCGAAATACTTTAAATCAGTGGCGTCTTGGGTTAATTGAGAAATGACATTGTGAGCGTGTGGGCCTTGTAAGGCTAAGATGCCAAAATCTTCGGATACGTCTTCGACTGTGACGTCTTCCAGCTTCATTTCCCTGGCAATGGAATTGAAGTATCGCAGGGTTGGTTCGCCAGCGGTTAAGAAGAACTCAAATTCATTGGTTCGTAGTATGACACCATCCTGAATTACAAATCCTTTTTCGTCGGACCAGACGGTATACTGAGCCGCTCCCGGCTTACATCGCTTTATGTCACGCGACATAATTCGCTCGAGAAGGCGAACAGAGTCGATACCTGAAATTCGGTATTTAAACAGCGGTGAAGTATCAAGTAGCGAGACGGAGCTTCGAATCGCATAATATTCGTTAGTAAGAGAGTACTTAAACTGAGGGGCAACAAGGAATCCGGACCAGTTTTTCCAAACTTTCGTTTCGTTAAGTGGCTCCAGTCGCGAGTGAAACGCAGTCGTTTTGGGCATGGCGATGCACTTTCAAAAATGTGTGCGGGGATTTTTCTTAAATAGATTTGCTGAATGACAAGCGGGTCGGCGCGATTACGAAATTAGAGGCCGCTGTATCGGTTGCGGTATTGCGTTTCGGCAGAAATCATTGACAGCATAGAAATATCCCAAGAAGTTGTGAAACGAATTTAGATCAATTTAATTCAGATCGCAACCGTTCGTGTACGGTCTTTGGAGATTGTCCGTTGTCGCGATTGTCTCTCCTCGCGACAGGTGTGACTTAAAGCGCGCAGGTGTTTACGGTGTGATCAATTGCTGTTGGGAGTGCCACGTGCAGTTTGAGCCGATTGGTTCAACTAAATAAGTGAGTTGACCAAATCTGATTGCTGGGCGGGGTAGATTTTAATGAGAAATTAGTCATTCATTGAGAGCTTCTAAATCACGCGGCAACAATTCTTGGGAACTGCTCCATGGATTCGGTCACCCGTAATGTCTGGTTAACTACTGATTCGCTCAGGTCAATTAGCTTATCACCGTATTCCTCAAAACGGTAGCGAGAATGCACTCGTTGCAACGACCGCTCACGGAGGCCATTGGCAAGTTCCGGCTGGGCGGCCAAGGTTCTAAGGAGGTTGGAGATTTGTTCATAATCGGCGTAGTCAACGATGATTCCGGCACCATTGTCAACTGCTTCAGCGGCTCCGCCGGAGTTAGCAAATGTGACGATTGGCAAGCTTGCTGCCATTGCTTCGTGAATTACGCAAGGAAATGGGTCAACTCGCGAGGTCATCAGGAATGCATCCGCACCCACAAAGTAAGGTTCAACATTGGGACGCTCGCCAATGAAGTGAACATTATGCCGGGCATGACTCTTGTGAATATCGAGTTGCACATAATGGTAAGGAGAATGGCACCAGCGAGGGCCTTCACCCACCCAGACAAAGTGAATAGGAGTGTCTGATTGATTTTGAGCACAAGTTTGTCTGGCAATCGCAGCGTAGTGATCGATGCCCTTGCGAAGGTCTAGCGTACCACAGCCGAGAGCGATGAACGCGTTAGGGGGTAGTGACAATTCCTTTCTGATTTGAGCATGTGCTTTTTCTCGAGTAATGCCTTTACCAAAATCGGGTGTCAGCAATCCTTGAGGAAGGACAATTGATTTTCCTTGAGGAATCGGAGTTTTGGAGTCGGCGGCGTCTCGAACTGCGTGAGCCGGGAATACAATCTTTTCCGACGACTTAAAAATGTTTTCGTAGTCTTCTTCGGAATAAGATGACGGCAACTCGTGCACTAAAGAAACGCAGGGAACGCCATGTTCTGCAAATGCTGCCGCAACGTGACGCGATTCCATACTGTTACAGACCGCAAGAATTGGCTTGTTGTTCTTTTCGCGATTAACAACACGGGCTGTCCGTTTCCGGAGTTCCTCAACATTTTGGCTATCGACGTTGAAGCAATCGACGACCGAATGCTCAGCGAAGTCGGTTGCTAAGTGCCCGCCAGATTGAAGGACGGTTTCGCACTGGACGTCGCAATTCTCTCTGAAATGTTTGAGGATATTTAGAATAATCTTTGGAGCGCCGGTTCTCGTGGCTTCATGAGATACAAAAACAACCCTTCGTTGCTGCGGAGTAGAAGGTAATTTGTTTTTCTTATTTTTTCGAAATATTCGCATTGTTTTTCCTGATTCGCCGGCTGGGTCCGGCTTGAGATTCAGAGGCAAGACTTGCGAGAATCTTCCGTGATTATTCGCATGCAAATCTGCTTCACCCTTGAAGATAACACTTCGCTAAAAACTCTCAAAGATCAGCGGGGGATAGAATTCGATTGCTAGCGAAATCTGGGAGTTAATTTCAAGTAGTTATGGGGGTTCCCCGCAATTGAGGGGGGCGGGGGCGGTCGGGCATCAGAAAGGAATCAAGCCAATTAGTTTAGGCAGATTTTGCGAATAGGCTTTGGAATTGCCGAGACGACTGTTTGGCTTCTTGCACCGAACTGTCGTGCACGATTTCACCCAACTCCATTACGATCACTCGATCTGCTAGTCGAAGCGAGGACGGGCGATGAGTGATGACAATTGTGGTTCGATCTCGAATGAATTCTGCAAGTGAGTCATGAATGATGCTTTCAGAATGCCCGTCAATTTGGCTGGTCGCCTCGTCGAGAATCAAAATCTGGGGGTTTGAAACAACGGCGCGTGCGATTGCGACGCGTTGTCGCTGACCTGCGGAGAGGTTTTTTCCATCGTCTCCCACATTGGTTTCGTATCCAGTTTCCAGTTTGGAAACGAATTTATCGATGCGAGCGATCCGGATAGCATTCATCACCTGCTCATCGGTCGCATCTGGATTTCCATAGCAGATATTATCCCAAAGAGTTCCGTTGAAAAGAACTGAATCTTGAGTCACCCAGGCAATTTGTTGACGGACTTTTTTAGGGTGCATTTGACGGATATCTTTCCCGTCAATCATGATTTTTCCATAATGGGGATCGTAGAAACGAGCCAACAAGTTCATTAGTGTCGATTTGCCACAGCCATTTCCTCCAACGATTGCGAGTGTTTGGCCTGCTGGAATCGTCAAATTCAATTTTTTGATGACAGGTTGTCGCGGCAGATAGCAAAAGATCACGTCCTCGAATTCGATTTCCTGTTTATGGGCGGGGACTGGAATTGGATTTTTTGGAGGGCCGATTAGTGGTTCGGGGCCAAAGGTTCGAAACAGGTTGTCGCAGGCCGTTCCTCCCCTGACGATAACATTCACAATTTCGCTCATCTTTCGTGCCGGATCTGCAGCGCCTGCGAGCATTGCATAAAACACGAGCAACATGGCTGGTTTAATCGGGGTGTCGCTGATTTTGATGAAATTAAATAGGTGGGTTTCTTGATTCAAGACGAGATAGGCACCGACCAGCATCGACAGTGAAATCGAGACGATGCTTAAAACCTCGGTGATCGGTCTGAGAAGTGAATCGTAAAGTGCGATTCGTAGTTGCATACGGTAAAGTGTATTTGCATTTTTCTTGAATCGTCGCCGTTCACTTCGTTCACGATTAAAAATACGAACAGTTTTTACGGCTTTGAATGTCTCGATAAGCGTTTGGAATACGTCGGCCATGCCCTCCATCTCAATTTGCGTTGAGCGTTTCATGCGGCGGGATATGGAGTGAATCAAGAATGCACCCGCAGGTACGATAACCATAGAAATTATCAAGAGCGGTAATGAAATCCAGGCAGCCACGCAGAGGCAAGTGATCATCTTCAAAGGTTCGCGAAGGCACTTGCCATAGAACATTCGAAGGCCAGAGCTAATCATTGTCATGTTGTATGACAGATGAGTCATCATTGCCGAAGTTCCGATGTTGTCGATCCTTCGTTGGTCGAGTTCCAAGGCTTTTCGGTAATAAATGCGTCTTAAATCCAATACAGTTTTTTCGGAAACTCGCGCGTCCAGAATGGCACTAATCACCAACAGAATTCCCTTAAATATGGAAACTCCGAGTAGCCAAATTAAGGCGACGACTAGCGTTTGGAAAGCGTTGTCGGGCGCATAGCGTTCGACATAGGGCTTGGCATTTTTGTACCATTCCAACGATTTGAGTTCACCATTGAGCCGGTCTTTTTTGAGGTCAATTTTGTTAGCGAGTTGTGGCGTTGGGCTACTTGATTGTTGGGCTTCCAGAGCCGCTACTTCTCCTTCAAACCGATCGACATTTTGTTCTCCACTGGCGATTTCAGTTTGGACCCAAGTGATCGCGGTTTCACCTTCTAAGACAATCTTTACGATTGGAAATACCGTAGTGATACTCGCACTCCAAATGACCGCAATGGTCAAAGAGCAAAGAAACGCACCGGCAATAGTCCAGCGGTAGCGTAGTGAGTGTTTTACAGCGCGAAAAAACGGCTTCATCCGAGATTGCTCTGGAGGTGATTCCAACAAATACGATCGAGCGGGAGTTTCCCCAGCGGGGAACTTACTCGCGGGGCGGAATATTGGTGAGATTGCTTGCCTGAGTCAAGGACAGTTAGGGCTGGGACAATTAGGACTGTCATCGCCAGGTGGGTGCCTATCTCGTGTGATTAGCCTATCTTGAGGCTGGAGCAAGGTGAGGTGGGGGCAAGGGTGGCGGTAATAGAAGTTCCCGTAAAACCGCGATCTTGCTCGCAGTGCTTTTTGACGGGGCTTATCCGATTCTAAGGTTTGACTCGATCCGACGAATGACTTCTTTCGTGGGGTAAACTGAGTGAGCCAGTGAAATCCCGTGGTCCGTTTCGAGCCATTGGGCGACTTTGCGTTCGGCAGCGATCGCTGTACTGTGACTTCGTCCGCCAAAATACTCACCGATTTCGGAAAAGGCAGAACCTGTGTATTGTCGAGAGAGGTACATCGCCAACATCCGAGCCGAGCTGATTCGTTTTTGGCGGCTGGGTGATTTAAGCTCTTTTGAATTCACGCCGCAAAAATCGCAAACTGCTTGTTCGATCGTTACCATTGACGTGCAGTTGGGGCCTGTCAGCGAGAATAAGTCGCAAAGTACTTGTTGTGCAACTTCAGGAACCATAGGAGTTCGCGTTGCTACGGTATAGGCATGCAATCGATTGATCGCGCCTGAAAGTCGTCGAACATCCCGTGTCAGTTGCTCGCAAATTAAGTTAATGACGTTGGTGGGTAAATCCATTTTTCGTTCGGCACACATTCGTCGCGTGATTTTGACGCGTCCTTCAAAATCAGGATACTGGAGCGGGCAGGTCAATCCACCCGTCAGTCTTGCACTAATATCGTTCCCGAGATGCCCAAGCTCAATTGGTGGGCGATCTGATGACACAATTATTTGTTTACCGGATCGGATTAAATTATCCATTGTGTGTTGGAATTCGCCCAGCGTCGCTCTTTTACCAGCGAGGAACTGTATGTCATCAATGGCAAGTAAATCGAGATCGCGATATTTCCGGCGGAACATTGGAAGTCCTGTTCCCCCTCGTAGTGAACTGACGAATTCACTAGTGAACTGTTCTGCAGAGAGATAGACGCAACGTTTTAATCGAAGTCGGCGGCGGAAGTCGTTGGTAATTGACTCCAGTAAATGTGATTTACCACTGCCGGTTGGGCCAAAAACGAAAAAGGGAGCAAACTGTCCTGGTTCTCGAAAGAGTTGATCGACTCCCGCTTCGATGAGGCGATTGTCCGGCCCGAAAGAAAATGAATTCAATCCCCGTTGAGCTTTGCGAATGGATGTCGGCAAATGGGATCGCTGCGTGTCATCCGACGCCACGCGAAGGGGGTGGGACGGAATTGAATCTTTCGCGGACAGTGCTTCGTCGTTTGTCTCGGACGAATCGGACGTTGCCGTGAAATCGCTTAACTTGTACTCAATTTTGAAATGCGGACCGCAAACATGGTTCACGATATCGCGAACGTCGTTAGCTAACGTTCCCTTGATTCGCTGCAAAGAGAAACTGTTTTCTGCACTAACAATGACTCGCGGCGACATGTTCGATGCGGGTGTTGAGCAGACTGAAAAACTTTGATCTTGGGAGAACCAGAGGTCGAAACGATCATTGCCAATCCTTGCTGCCAAATGGGTAGCAATCGTGCTGGCGAGGTCCGGGGTTTCCGGACGATTGTTAATGATCGAATCCTGAGACGACAAAGTCACATCCTGACACATTATCGGCCCGCTCTAAGTTGCGATGCTCGGCACAGGATATCCAGTGGTTTTAGCCAGAGGTGTTATCCTGAATGAGCAGCGAACGAAGACCGTCCATTGTTTATAATTTCAATCCACATCTTGTGAACTGACAAATAATCTCAAACTGAGGATTTGCGATTCTAAGACCGCTAGCACAACTGTCAAACCGTTAGTTCGAAATAAATTTGAAGTTCACCTTTATTGCGGAAACCTGCGCGGAGTTTTCAAAATACACGGTAAATTCTCGCGCCTAAATCCAACCGTGCCGAGACTCAATTAGGTGGATAAAATGTCAAGCGATTGTCGTTAAAAGAAAACTCCCCTTTCCTCGGCAGTCAATCTTGGTTTCGTCCACTTAAACGGGTTGGATTGGGCAAATTTTGACTGGTGAGGTAACTGGCTAGTATAGCAGAAAAGCGTAAGACGTTATCGCAGTTATTCCTTCTTAGTTTGCGATGGAGTGGACTAGCGATTTGCTTGAGAACCGGCGATTAATGACTGGAATTCTTGGCTTAGGCCTAGGTTTCCGCGGGGATTATTTATTTCCATCACCACGGCGACTTGTTGGATCTGATTTTCCCGATAGATAACAGTCGGATATTGCATCAAAATCCCGCCTGTTTGGTTTCTTCCGTTTTCGGATAGGTAAAATCCAGCCCAGTGGGTCGGTTGTGAACGAAAACCATAGAATTTGGTTAAAAACTCGGTGAGTTTAACGCCGTCTCCCGCCCAGCCTCGGAAGGTGATCCGTTGGGGGCGATGATTTTGATCGAAATAGTAGGTCAGCGAACCGTGGAGATCCCACGCGTTGGTGCCGGTTACAAGGGCGACGCGTAAACCGTGCAAACCAACGGCCTCTGCGTTTGTTGATATTCGATTCCATCGATCTCTTACCCAGCTTTCACTGACGTCGAACCGAAATACCTCTTCAAAGTTAAAAACCGGCATAAACTCAAGCGGCGCGGCATCATAATCGGGGCCTTGGGCGTTCCCGGGATAAATGAGTGCTCCGGTGGAACCATAGTCAACGACGGTTCGCCCAATCTGATTAGCCACAACGCCGGAATTGGATACGGTTGCTCTCGGTAAATAGCTTGGTGGCGAATTCACCTGGGTTCGGCTGGCGGGCGTGGCTGCGGGGTTTCCAAGTCGTTCGATACCTTGAAACGCCGGGTTGCCGATCGGCGCTGTCTGCGAGTTGTTTGCATCAATGGCAAGGAAGGCGCGACTGTTGACTCCGTCGGTTCTGAGAAGCGTTGGCGGTCCACTCGCTGCAGGGTAAGACGTTGCCTCGTTTCCCAGTTCCCCCGACGCATTGCCGGTTCCTGCGATATCGGATTGGTTCGAATCTGTCTGGTTCAATATAACGGGGGCCGCAATGGCGCACGCAATTAAACTTGGAACGAGGATAGAGCGAATAAACATCTGGATCTCTTTCAATGGATTTTACCATTTTCAAAGATCGACGATTGGGCGCTTTTTTCTTTGGTTTACTGCCGAACGTTACAACGATCAGTAAAATAGAACGCACCGTCGTGAGCATCGCAGCTAATTCAGTTGAAATAATAAGAACCGTAAATATTAGCTAATTCCTACAAACGCTATCCCCTCGGTCGCTTAGTTTGATTGCACTGTTTGCGATTGAAAATGCGGAGAAAGTCGAGTTACCCAAAATGATCTTTAATCCACTTGGAGTCCACTCCCATAACCGCGGCGGCGTATTCAGATTTAGTCTCATAGTCGCTTGGTTTTACGTCGCAACGGTATCGAAGTAGAAGGATCTGTGATTCCGCCTGTTCGGGACCAAGTTTCCGACGCACTTGTTTTAAGTAAACCCCGAAATCAGGATCCTCGATCGCGTCAAAGAAAGATGGATAGTTTCGCAGCATATGTCCTTGGTTATTTTGCAGAATGAGCTGACGGCAAAATTCGGCGAGCGGTTTCATTTTTAAAGCGGCTGCGCAAGTTGCGGCCATGACTAAAGCTCGGTCACGATCGGACATTTGCAAGCGGGTTTTGAATGCTTGAGCGACGCGGAGATAGATAATGAGTTCATTAAAAGGGGCCATGGATGTTAAACTTCTTGGAAAAGATCGCGAGATGAGAGGGGGGCCGCAAAGATTGAGGATCATTGGGCCGTTGCTGTATAGTACCAGAACTTATAATAATCTTGAAAACATTTGAAATCAGGATTGAATCGAGATGGAAACGGAAATTATTGTCAATTAATATCAAACCATGAATTTAGAAACTCGCGACGATTTTTTATGGCTGATGTCCGAAGAGGCGGATCCTATCCTAAAACAGGTGCAGGGTGCGTTTGCGGAACGCGTCAACGTAGTCCGAATTGCCAAATCGTTGCGCAAGTTAACGACCCCCACTCGCGGGGCACTTGTGATGGAACAGGCTCAATTAAGAAAAAAAGCGGGGCAGAAGTTCACACGGGCCAGTCGAATGTTCTTTACCCGACGCGGTTTGGAGCAGGCCTCCGGGCAGCGGCTTGCAGAGTACAAGGCTTCGAGATTTCAATCGTTAGAGAATGTAGCCGATGTTTGCTGCGGCATTGGTGGAGATTTGCTTTCTCTGGCTCGCCGTGGCCAGTCAGAGGGATCGAAAGTTCCAACGGCGAAAACCGTTGGTGTCGAAATTGACGAACTGACTAGCCTGTTCGCACGAAAGAATCTTGATGCTTATTCGCTCGATCAGGATCTGGCGGATGTTCGTCAAATTGATTTTGCTGAATTTGATCTTTCTAAATTAAACGGGATTCATGTCGACCCGGATCGGCGAGTTCAGGAACGCACGGTTCACGGCAGTCGGTTTCTGCCCAGTCTGCCGGACGTTTTTCAGCGGCTGTCCTCGGACTGTACGGCGGCAATTAAGGTTGCACCGGCAACGCCTTATGCTGGATATTTCCCACCGAATATTCAGCGGGAGTGGATCGGGGACGATCGAGAGTGCAAGCAGCAGATTTTGTGGGTTGGCCCTGAGACAGTGCAACCGGGACATCGTACCGCGACGCACATCGGCAAGCAGGGAGAAGTCAGTCAGATCTCGATTCTTGAGAGTGAATCACGCCCCGGTGTGATCGTCGGCAATCAAATTATGCGTTATCTCTACGAACCTCATGCGATTGTTCTTGCGGCACAGCTCAATAATGTCATTGGTGATCGTCATGGTCTACAACGATTCTCAGCAGACGTTGTTTACCTGACGGGGGACGAAGACGTTAAGGATCCCTTGCTCACCCAATTTGAAGTGTTGGCGGTTTTACCTATTAATCTGCGAAAGACTCAAATCTTTTTGAATCGTCTTGAAGTAGGTGAGATTGAAGTTAAGAAGCGTGGTATTGATGATGTCACAGCATCTCAATTTAAGCGACTTAAGTTGGAGGGTAACCAGCGCGCGACCGTCTTGTTAACGAGACTTGGGCGAAACCGAATCGCCGTGATCGCTAAACGCCGCGGGAATCCATTGGTCAACCTCGACCCGCCTTCGGACTTACTGGTGGTTGACGAATCTGACACTTGAATCGGAAGAATCTAAATCGTTAATTTGATTTAGAGAATGGGTGTGCATTGAGATGTTTGCGCAAACATCCAGTCGGTAGGGTGGTTGGGTTGGAGACTCTCCGAGGGAGTGATGAAATTCAGCGAAGCAGATTGGTTCGCTGAAATTGTCCCGATGGATGATGGCAGTCCCAGTGCCTGCCGCCCATTGACGGTCGCCATTTTGAGGATCTCTACCGGAGGAAGGTTGGGAAATGATGATGCTACTTCCTGAGCTTCTTTAAATATGTCGAGATCAGGGTTGGATGCGCGCGAGTCAGTCCCAAGACAGATGTTGATCTTCCGGTCAAGCATTTTTTGGAGTGGGTAATGCGCGTGCTTAAAATAACGATGGGTTCGAGGGCAAAAGGCGATCGACATGCTTTTTGGATGAGAGGCAATGAAATCTAATTCCATTTCGTTAAGGTAATTGCCATGTACGATTAACGCATGCTCAGCCTTTGACAGTTCATGGAGGATCCCGAGAATGTTAAGCTGTCCGGTGAAATCGTGGGGATTCCAGATGCCAAATTCTGTTAAGAGATCAACAAAGTCACCGCTGGCTTTTTCCAACAATTCTCGTTCCTCAAGCGTCTCTGCGATATGCATGGCGACTGGAGTTGCTGCGGACTGTGAGATAGTTTGGATTTGTTGAAAAAGGGGAGCGGAAACTGAGTAGGGCGCATGGGGGCTAGCGCCTGGATAGAACATTCGATGGTTCTGACTCAGGAAGGAAGTCAATTCCGATGCTTGGTTGGGATAATTCAAAGGGTCCCGACCGAGTTGCTCGAAGAAGCAACGAGTGACGATGCGGGAGTCTGCTCCGGTGTAGTCGTTGATATCCAGCGGAGAGGTGGCGATTTCGCCAATCGCCTGCGTGCCGGCTTGCCTCGATTCCACCAATCCACGTTTGATTGCCAGTGATTTCTTGGAAGCCGAGTCGGTGTCAGGTTCTGAACTATTGGATTGGAACCTCTGTTCCACAATCTTGCGAATCCAATCAGTAAATTTGATTCCGGGGAAACCGAGCGGTTCTTGAATGTCGCTAAATTCCAAGTGCGTGTGAGCGTTAACCCATCCTGGAACAATCAGACCGTCACCGAGATCAACAACATCAAAATTGTTAATGGAGAAATCTCGTTTGATTTTTTTAAAATCACCGACAGCCAAGACTTCTGTGCCAGCAACGACTACCGCTCCATTTTCATTGGGATCGCCGCGCATGGAAAATACCCAAGGCGCGCGGTAAATCGTACGGGAATTCTGGTTTTGCTGAGGAATGGTGATGTCTACCAGGCTCGGATAATTTTGCCGTGGGGCGTTTTTATTCGGTTCGAGTTTCGATGGTTCGAAATTCAGTTCAGGTTTGGAACCTGGCCGTAGGCTACGCTGCGATTAGAAGGTTTCGTATCTAGTTGTAGGAACCAAATAATTAGCATCACGCCCACGACAGTCATCAAGATAGCGGGAAACGTAGCATATTGGTAGTTCTGACCATCGGTGCTGTAAAGATACTGCCGAAGAACTGGAGATTGTTCTACGACGGTTCGATTCGCTTGGGAAAGTAGCACCGCTAGGCTGTTGTGGGTTAAATGGAACAAAATACAGGGAAGAATGCTTTTGGTTTGAATTGCGATTAATCCAAGAACTAATCCTATAACAAAGGTGATCAATGTTTGCTGAATTATCCCATGAGCGAGTCCGAACATGAGGCTGGTTAACAGGATTGGTTTCCACTTCCCTTGGATCGATTGGAAGCCAGAAAGAATGAATCCTCGAAAGGCAATTTCTTCAAAGACCGCGGGTGCCAAAGCAAATACGAGGATGATCGCCCATAATCCTGGCGCCGATCCTAGTATTCTTGAAACCGCTTCTTGCAACATCAGTATGTCGCCACTGGGCGGGTAAATGTGCATGATGAAGCCGGTCAACCAAGTAAAGGCTGGGTTGAGAAAAATAGCGGCCAAGACAGCTGCTGCGGCCATCGTTATTTTACAACCGTTTAAACGAAGTGATTTTCTCGGATTGCGTGTCAGAAACAGAGCCATCATTACTGACGGAATGAAAATGGTTGCCACGAGAATGATGACTGTTTGAAATGCGAATTGACCAAAATTTTGTGGAGCTGTTACGGCAAATCCAATGAAGAATTTCGCAACCAGGATTACCACACCGCACAGAACTGCGCTTCCCAACGATGGGAGTGATCGGCGTTCACGCATAATATGTTTTATCCAGGCTCCAATTCCAAACCGCTCCGAAGCTCGAAACAGTACTGTTTCACTGTTAAATTGGTGAATTACCCAGCGAACGGCCAGCCAGCAGCAGCCCAAGTTAATTGCACAAACAGGTGCTGCATATTTTAAGCAGTCTGTGTAGTTCGCTTCGATAAGGCTCCTTAACAGCAGCATCAGCCCACTTACGGGTATCAAACTTGTACCGAAATCCAATTCAGCGGAAGGCAGCATTGGAATCATCATCAGCGGCATCGAGATCATCAGCAGGGGAACCAAGTAGTACTGCCCCTCTTTACTACTTCTTGCGAATGCAGCTGCGGCCAGAGCGACCGCGCTAAACAGTGCTGAAATAGGAATCAACGCTAACAGAAGCCAACCAATGCTGGCCAGTGGGGGGATTCCAATCGGCAAAGCACCGCCAGCTCCCATGCCATTGCCAAGTTTTGTTAATACAAATATTCCTGTGAATCCCATGCTCAGAAGATTTAAAAATGATGTCGCCATACTGAATGTCATGACAGTCAGTAGTTTTCCAAAAGCAATTTCAGAGCGGGCAGCTGGGCTGCTTAAAAGTGTTTCAAAAGTGCCTCTTTCTTTTTCGCCGGCACATAGATCAATTGCAGGATAAAAAGCGCCTGTCAACGACCAGATCATAATGATGAAAGGTAGGATCTTTGACCAAGCTGCAGCTTGTTTCCCTGTTTTGTTGGCAACATCACCGGTTGTGAAAACGACGCCTTGAATCATGGAGGTGGGGATCTCATTGGCCACCAAGGTTTCTTTGGAAAACTCTTTCGACCATTGGTTGAGGATGCGGTTGACTCGTTCACTGGCGATCCTTGATTTGTCAATTGCTGAATCGGTGAGTACAAAAACCTGCGTTGCTGGAGATGATTGGGGATTGTTGGCTTCGGATTCAATTAGAGAATCAGGACGCTCGGGGATTTCGATTGGATTAGGGATGAAAATGGCCAGGTCCATTTTCCGTTTTTGCATTTCTAGTCGAAGTATTTCTTCGACACTGGAACTGTCGCCTGCAGAGCTCGTAGCTGATTTGATTAAAGATTCGAAGTGGCCATCGCCGGCTGTCGAACTGATTAATTCGATTAGCTGACTCTCCGCTGAGCCAAAGGTAGGATTGAATTTTCCACTCACAATGAGAGGTGGGCTGGCAGGGAGCTTTTCCTCACCGACGATCCAAACCCTTGACGGTGACTCTCGCATGAATTGCGCGACTTGCATCATTGCCATACCCATCAGTGGGTAAAGCAACATTGGCAGTATGGCAACGGTAAACAGCGTTCGGCGATCCCGCAGTTGATCGCGAAGTTCTCGCCGAAAAATGAGCTTGATTGTAGGCCAGTTCATTATGCAGTTTCTTTATGGCTTATTTAATTCGCCAAAGGTGACGTGAGGTTGTGGGTGACCATGGCGGCGTTTTTGTCGGCCTCCAGTTGAGCTTCTGATCGGGAGATCAGTTGGTAGAACAACTCTTCCATGTCATCTTCTTGGTGCTTCTCTGCAAGGTGTGCGGGCGTTCCTTCGGCGAGTATTACACCTCGGTTCATGATCGCGACGCGATCGCAAAGCCGTTTGACTTCGCTCATGATATGCGAAGAAAAAACAATGCACTTACCTTGGTCTCTCAATTGTTCTACTGTCTTTAGCACTTCTCTGGCGACTAGGATGTCGAGGCCGGAGGTGGCTTCGTCAAAAATTAGAACAGGTGGGTTGTGAATCATTGCTCTCACAATGGAGACTTTCTGTTTCATGCCGGTCGACATTTTACTGCAGAGTACATCTCTGATTTCGTTCATCTGGAACCGGTCAAAGAGAGCATTCATTTTCGAATGCAAGCGATCCAGCGGCATCCCATAAAGTTGTCCAAAGTACTGGACTAATTCCCACGAGGTCATGCGGTCATAGATCGCGGTGTTGCAGGAAACAAATCCAATCTGCCGTCTGACTTGTTCCGGTTGCTGAGTCACGTTGAATCCATTCACAACCGCAGAGCCTTCCGTCGGTTTTAAAACGGTACTAAGGATTCGCAATGCAGTTGTTTTGCCTGCGCCGTTAGGTCCGAGGAGTCCGTAGATCTGCCCGGGCATGGCGTCGAAACTGATTCCAGCCAGGGCGGTAAACTGGCCCGATTGGATGTCTTGGTAGGTTTTCTTGAGTTTTCTAACGTGGATCATCGTCGTCTAGCGAAAGGAAATAGCAGTAGTTGAGCCGAACCTCGGAGTTCTAATTGGAAATTTTACGGTTTGAGTGGGATGGGAACCCTCGTCGTTAGCAGTCTTCGTTAGCGCGTTGAGGTCAATGCGGACGGAAGAGCGTAGCTTACAAATCCGAGCAGGCTCTTTAATTCAATCGGGTAATTAGGGTTTTGAGGATTGGTGGGTTTTTTTTTGGAGTGTTTTTTGATTCGCTAGGTCAATCGAGCCTCTTTGTTGTCGATAAAATAGGACATCAGGTCAGATCACGGAACGAATATGCAGATGCAAACAGGTTCAAGCAGTAGCGAAATCAATTTCCAAACAGGTGGGGGCGTCCCGCACTCTGGGAATTTTGAACCGGAGGTTAGTAATGACTTTGTACCTCGGCAGCCTAATAGCCTTGTAGAAGCAGGGCTTCACCGGAATGATCTCTTTCCACTGGTCTTAAAGTTCTTGTTTCTCCACGGCAACCAATCCGGCGGACGAATTGCGAGCCAAGTACGGGTTCCCTACGGGCTGATCATACCTGTGCTCGAATCGCTGAAGTCCGACATGCTAATCGGACACAAGAGCTCTGCAGGCGTTGCTGATTACGAATACGAGTTGTCGCCTAAAGGGGTGGAGCAAGCACGGATTCATCTATCTCGTAGTACCTATTGCGGATCTGCGCCAGTCACTTTGGTGGAGTATCGAAAATCAATTTTGAGACAATCGGTAAAAAACTTGAAGCCGACCTTCGAAGCTGTTGCGGAGGCTTTGAATGATCTTGAAGTGACGGATCTCCAAATTAGTCAACTTGGCCAAGCCATTAATTCTGGCAAGAGCATGTTTCTGTTTGGGGCGCCTGGGAATGGGAAAACCAGCATTGCAACTCGTGCGATTCGCGCGTTAAGCGAGCACATTTGGATTCCACGATCGCTGACTGTCGGTGGAGAAGTAATTCGAGTTTTTGATCCGAGCGTTCACGTCGCTGCCCCACTTCCTACTACTTCAGGCGTTTTGGTAGAGCAAGGAATCGATCAAAGGTGGGTCAGGATTGAGCGCCCCACAATCATCGTGGGTGGCGAGTTGGAAATGAAACACTTAGAGGCGACCTTAAGTACGGTAACGGGAATCATTGAAGCTCCTATTCACGTCAAAAGTAACTGTGGTTGCCTTGTAGTCGATGACTTTGGAAGACAGCAAATTTCTACTCGAGAATTGCTGAACCGATGGATTGTGCCGATGGAGTCTGGAAGTGATTTTGTGAACTTGCCTTCGGGGCGACAGATCTCATTGCCGTTTGAGCAACTGTTGATCTTCTCAACCAATCTCGAGCCAACCTCCTTGTGTGACGAAGCTTTTTTGAGACGGATTCCCTATAAGGTTGAGGTTTTTGATCCAACAGAAGTGCAATTTCGAAATCTATTTAAACGTGAATTGTCGCGGATGAATTTCCAAGTTGAGTTTGGTGTACTCGATCACTTGATTGAATATCATTACAAACGCGTTGGAAGATCTTTTCGGTTTTGTCACGTTCTCGACATTCTCAATCAGTGCCGGGACTTCTGTGAATTTCATCGAAAACCAAATCTGTTCTCAAAGGATATTTGCGAACTCGCCGTTTTGAATTATTTCTCAGGGATGGGCAACCATCTGGGCGGTTGAGGGTCCGCTCCGATCGGAGATCGCACTCGGATGCGATGATGTCGTTTTGAATTTCTTTAGAAATTCGGCCTTACGGTTTGCTGTTGATCAGTGACATGAATTCAGCCCGCGTCGATTGATTGGTTTTGAACTCGCCGCGTAACGCGCTGGTGACGGTGCTGCTTCCCGGTTTTCTGATACCTCGAATGGACATGCAAGAGTGCTCAGCGCTAATGACCACCGCTACTCCGGACGTCTTAAGGTGATCATTGACAAGTTCCGCGATCGTTTGTGTCATCCGCTCTTGAACTTGAGGCCTGTGAGATACTTCTTCCACAACTCTGGCTATTTTACTCAACCCAGTCACTTTACCGTCAGGAATGTAGGCGACGTGAGCAACGCCGTTAAATGGAAGCAGGTGGTGTTCACACATACTCGTGAATTGGATGTCGCGAATAAGCACCATCTCGTCGTACTCTTCGGGGAAGGTGACCGACAAGTGGCGGGCGGGATCCAGGTGCAAACCGGAGAACATCTCTGCGTACATGCTGGCAACTCGACGAGGAGTTTCTTCTAAGCCTGGTCGTTCGGGATCCTCCCCGACCGCTTTGAGAATCGTTCGAACGGCAGATTGAATCGCGAGTAAGTCGACTTCTGGGGACACTTTATCACGTAAATTCACGTTATCTCTCGGAGGTAAGTTCGTGGGGGTCAACTAATTACTCGCTGGATGAAATGGTGCGAAAGCGCTGCCTCGGTTTTGGCCGCTACTGTTTGGTTACCGAAAAATAAGTTTTTCGATAACGATAAGGACGCAAAATTCAATTTAACTTTCGTTGGAAACTAATAGAGTAAGTGGGAATTGGTACCTGGTCAGTAATTTAATCTTCAATTGGTTTTCCTGTCACGCGGAGACTGCGATGAGCGATGTAAACACGGCCGTGTCGATCGGTCGTTTTAACTTCGATCAAGTGCGCTCCGGGAGCAAGTCTGGCAGGGAGGGTTCCCTTCCATAAATGATATGAATTTTTTGGTTTGGGAAGCTTCGGATCAATACCCTCGTCTCGCTTGGATAATTCAATGAAGTACGGATCCGGTTCAATTGTCTTTGTCAGCTCGATCCATTTTTCATTTCTGTCGACGCGGTATTCGACCTTGGACTCCTCGGAGCCATTGTAAACATTGACCCAGATCGGTATTTGTTCTGTTTTTCTTGTATAAGCACTCGATGGCAAATGAATTCTAAGTTGTTCGCTTGCCGGTTTCCCAGCAGCCTTGAAATCCAATTTGTACCCGTCTCGATCGAACGACATGATCGAGTATCCATTGGGGGCTCCATCGGACATCGTTGAATGAGGCACTTGGTTGTCACCTAACGCGCCAGACCACCAACTTCCACTGACGGTGACATTGACGATGTGGTGATGTTTTTCGGCGCCATGGAACCCCTCTTTTTTACCGAGGAAAAGATGTCGGTGATCGTGAGTATGTCCGGAGACCGAAACGCAATACGGACGATCTTTGATTAAATCAAAGAATTCGGATTTGTCTTTGACTGAGATGATCGGCACGTGCATCAAAACAACAAGCATCTGGGATTTTGGAATCATCGAAAGGTCTTTTTTCAAAAATCCAAGCTGCTGTTTCCCAAATCTTGGCTCGTAGCGATACCGTGGGTTTTTTTCACTGGGAGCAACCCAGTCAATGTTGTCGAGTACGACAAAATGCACTTGGCCATAATCGAATGAATAATAGGATGGGCCGTACGTTTCCTCAAACGTTTCATTTACCTCTGCCCGGTTTTTCGCATCTAAATTAATGTCGTGATTGCCAATCACGTTGTACCAAGGGATACCGATCATCGCGATAGATTGATTGAGTGTCTTGAGTGTGTTGAGGTTGTCGAACGCGATGTCGCCCAGGGTGACACCAAACGCGCTTTCATCACCAATTAATTCTTCGACGACATCATGGCTAATGTAGTCGACCTCTTTGTTGTTTCTTGGTTGGGGGTCACCAAAGAGCAGAATCTTAAATTCTTCGGGTTCCTTTTCGCGGTAGAGCGGAAAATCGATGGACTGCGGGAGTGGGCCTGTGGGAGCCGACCCTTTGAATTTAAGTTTGGGTGATCCTGTTGGCTTGTGTAGGTAGAAAAATTTAGGAAGTTGGTGTTGGTTGATCGGCGTGCGATAGCCGGTTGGTTTAATGACAAACACACAGCCGCCGTCATTAATCGGGATTTCGTAACGCCCGTTGCGATCCGTTTTTACAATATCTTCACCATTGGAAACTTTGATGCCAGCGAAAGCGGAGTCTCCAGTATTGTATTTTCCGTCTCCGTTGAGATCACAAAAGACAACTCCCTTGGCGATTTGCTGAGATTGCTTGGCGGTGGATGCTTGTTCTGTTTGTTCAGTATTTTGAAACGCGTAAGTCGTTCCATTGATTGCAAGCAATGACACAAAAATGAAATTAAAGATCATCGCTCCGTTCCGAAAAAGGGCCTGATTCATGTTGGCTTGATCCAAGGGAAGATTTTTGATTTTTTTATACTACTTGGTTTTAGAGAATTTTTAACCGGTAGCACTCAATTTCACGGGCGATATTTTAAATTCTCTTGGATTTGTGGTGTTTATTTTATGGTTGTTCAATTGCTGACCAACCTAGGTTGTCTTATCATGGCCAGCGGTAGAGAACTGCTGAGTGAGCGCGAACGGTTCAGGCGGGTTAGAATTTGGCGTTTAACCTCACCGACAAAGCCTTTTTTGATTTGAAACGGACAGCCGTGAAACTGCAATTTACAGATGCTGATTTAGAAGCTTATCTCGACGAATCGCTGGATTCTGATCGAGCAACTCAAATTGAGGATGCGCTCGCCAATGATAGTGATTTGCTTAGTCGATTAGCGATGATCAACGGTCGTCGCGACGCTGGAATCCATACGCTCGGGGAGATCTGGCGTCGGAATCAAATAGGCGTTCCAACGCCTGAAGTAATGGGGAATTTTATCCTGGGTATATTGCCAGACGGTGACTCCCAATACATTCAGTTTCGCATGGATCAATTGAAATGTTGTTTCACGCTGGCAATGTTCAACGATCTGCAGTTGCAACAAAGCGAGAAGTCAGAATTGTCTCAAACGCGGCGAGAGCGAATCTATAAAACGAGTGCGGGCTTGCTCAAGCGTGGCAATTCTGACGAGGAGTGAGTCTCTTATTTTCGATTGCCGCCCTCTGGCCCGATCGCTTTTTCGGACATTGGTTTGGCATCCAGGATTTCGCTTCCTGCTGGAGAGGAAACAGAATATTTGAATCCCTTGCTTGTTCCGGCAGCTCCGTAATCTCCGGCTTTATTTAACGCGATGAAATTGATGTCGAGATTGCCAAGATTTTTTGGATCAATCTCAGCAATTCGCTTGACGGCCATTTCGCAAGCTTCTGTGGGGGCTGCCCCCTGACGCATCATCTCGACTACTAAAAACGAACCGCAATGGCGCATTACATTTTCGCCTAGGCCAGTAGCGCCCGCCGCTCCGACTTGGTTGTCGACATAAAGGCCACTACCAATGATCGGCGAGTCTCCAACTCGGCCAGGGATTTTGTAGCCCCAGCCGCTAGTTGAGCACCCTCCGTAGAGATTGCCCTCGGCGTCCAATCCAAGCATCGCGATGGTATCGTGATGATCCTCATCAATTTCTGGTTTGCTCGGCTCAGATTTCTTACTTTGTTCGCGTTGCCAATTTTGCCAATTCGATTTTTGCTGAGTGGTGAGTAGATTTGTTTCGGGGTGGCCGTTCTCAATTGCGAACTGCTTTGCACCTTCTCCTACGAGCATTACGTGAGGAGTCGATTCCATTACAAGTCTCGCAACGGAAATTGGATGAAGAATGTCTTGGATGCCAGCAACGCTTCCAGCGTTATGGTCCGGCCCAGACATAATACAGGCGTCGAGCTCAACCTGGCCGTCTGCGTTGGGGATTCCCCCCACTCCGACCGAGGCATTCTTGACATCGTTTTCCGTAACCCAAATTCCTTTTTCAATAGCGTCTAGCATCGAACCGGAATCAGTGGCGATTTTAACCGCCGCTTCACAGGAAAATTTCCCGAAAGGCCAAGTCGCGATAAAGAGAGGTTTCTCAGCGCTTGCTGTTCCGTCGTGGTGAGCAGCAAGTGAAGAATCGGTCGAACAGGCGATCGCGCCAGTCGCAGAGAGACATGCCGAGTTTCGAATGAATTTCCTGCGGCTCATGCTCATGATTCTACCCCTCCCCAAAGTGATGTTCCTGATATCAACTGCATCGCTCTCGAATAACGATCGATGTTTTTACGACATCATTTCGTTTGCGTCCGAATAATGTAATCGAGACCGCTTAGCATCGATTGGGCGATCCCATCTATTAAACCGTTACCGCTCCAATTAAACCGTTACCGCTCCTATTAAACCGTTACCGCTCCAATTCCGTAGGCGGCTAGAGTTTTTCTTAGTGATGCCAACTGGCTGGCATCGAGATCGGTCATCGGTAGTCGGAGTTCCCCCGAGTCTTTTCCCATTTCCGCCATTGCAGCTTTTAGTGGAATTGGGTTGGTTGCTAAGCCAAGCATATCACGACAAAGTGGAAAAAGTCGGTGGTGCAAACGTTGGGCTTCGAGAGTGTCGCCGCTCATGAAAGCCTTGACCAAGGCGATCATGTCACCAGGAATCATATTCCCAACTACGGACACAACCCCCTCCGCCCCGATCGAAAGTAACGGCAGTGTCAGGCTGTCATCTCCACTGAGAACGGTGAGGTCAGTCAGAGCGAGAATCTGAGATGCTTGATCGAGGGATCCGGTTGCCTCTTTTACCATGGTGACGTTATCGAACTCTCCAATTCTAGCAATCGTCTCTGGCTCAATATTTTTCCCGGTTCTCCCGGGAATGTTGTAGACGCAAATGGGAATTTCGATTGCTTCTGCAATCGCTTTGTAGTGCTGATACAGCCCTTCTTGCGTTGGCTTGTTGTAGTAAGGCGCGACTTGAAGTGTCGCGTCAGCTCCTTCCTTGGCAGCCCATTTAGTCAAGCTAATCGCTTCGTCGGTGCTGTTGGAACCAGTGCCAGCCATCACTTTAATTCGTCCCGCGGCGATCTGAATCGTCTCGGAAATGACGCGCTCGTGCTCAGGGTGAGAAAGGGTTGGGGATTCTCCGGTTGTTCCGCAGGGAACGAGGCAGTTGGTCCCCGATTCTATTTGGAATTCCACCTGTTCTTTCAGGCGATCCATGTCCAGTTTGCCGTCCTTGAAGGGGGTAACAATGGCGACTGCCAGTCCGGCAAAATCAGATCCTTTACGCGACATAGTGCTCGACTCCCAATTTCTCTTTTGACTATTCCTGTAACGCAGCGCGAACGCAAATGATACGGTTTCGTTCTGAAATTTTCCAGCGTTCGCACAGAAATAATTTTCAGAACATTGTTGATTAATGGCTTGCTGTATCGCAAAGTCGTTTCATCTCTCGAACCGCCTGTTCAAATCCGACAAATAGAGCCCGCGAAACGATACTATGCCCAATGTTTAACTCTTCCATGCCGGGAATTTTGGCGATGGGGACGACGTTAGAATACGTAAGCCCATGGCCAGCGTGGATCTGCAGTCCTAATTCGCCTCCCAATTGGCAACCTTCGGTCAATATTTGGATCTGGTCGGTACTATTGGTTCCCGGCGTAGATTCGGCGTAGGTGCCGGTGTGGAGTTCAATGGCGTCGGCGTTAATCTCGCTGGCCAGTCGGATCTGGTCCTCGGCAGGGTCGATAAACAGACTTACCACGATCCCAGAATCGTGGAGTTGTTTGATCGCGTCCTCGATTCTCGCGCGGTTGGCAATTACATCAAGTCCACCCTCCGTTGTGACCTCTTCTCGCTTTTCGGGCACGAGGCAAACTTGATGTGGAACCAAGCGGCAAGAAATATCTAGCATTTCAGGAACGCATGCGCATTCCATATTAAGGCGCACGTTGACGGTATCTCGGAGAACCCGAACGTCGCGATCTTGAATGTGACGACGGTCTTCGCGAAGGTGCACCGTGATTTGATCGGCGCCCCCTAGTTCTGCCATCGCTGCAGCCCAGACAGGATCGGGTTCGGTGGTTCGTCTCGCTTGGCGGACTGTCGCTACGTGGTCAATATTAACACCAAGGGTGGGCATGGAAATTCACAACGGGTTAAGGATAAATTGTTGAGTAAACAGGCAACGCTGATTTTTTAATGTTTTGTAAATAAAGGATCATTACTTTGAGCCTAAACTCAAAGCACGGCTTGCGGGCCTAATTTTTTATCAGTCTGGGGCACCAATGGATTGATAGCAACGGACGCCTCGATTGTCCGCTCGGCATTTGTTCATTGAAAGCGAGCCTTCATGATTTGATTCTAACCAGTTCATTAGGTGATCTGCCTCGCTATCGTTATTTAGAACCGCGAAAATACAAGGGCCCCACGAGCTTTGACCGACGCCTCGAATACCTAATTCACGGATTTTGTTAACGAGCGATTCAGCCTCGGCACCGTAGTAAGGTCCGTTTTGGATTTTCTCAAACATCATTCCGCTTCTGCGCCCAAATTCAAAAATACCATCGCCGAACGTGTCGAGATCCGTTTTCAATAATCCAGGTAAAACTTGATTGCGAACAATCTCAATCATCTTATGGCGTTCCTCTTGACTGGTCTGCGGTAGCTTAGCAAAAGCGTCTAGTTCTTGATTTCCAGAAAGTCCCGGGCTCCGCCGAGAAATAATTGTGACAATCCTCCAAGTCGATGGGAAATCGACTTGGAAATCTAGCGGTGCCAACAAGTCAGTGCTCAGCTTACCTCGGTCAACGAGAAAGCCACCTTTGAAAAATCCATGCGAGCCAATCGCTGAACGTTTGCCGCGGCCGATTGAAACGGCAATCTCCTCTGGCTGGGGAACCGGTAGCTCGAAGAACGAATTAACAGCGAAGGCAGTCGCGAGTGCTAACTGAGTCCCAGAGCCAAATCCTGAGTGACGCGGCGGTGTTGCTTTGATGCTAATTCTCAGGGGGAGTTCGCTTGGGTGATCGATTGAAAAATCGTTTTTGAGTGGTATTTTTAACGACTCAAACCACGCATTAACTGCCTTGTGGCAGGCAGGGGCATCGTGATGTGGAAGGATTTCGAGTCGGGAAAATCTGGAGATTTCGATTTCGGTGCGAGGTCCGTCTATCATCATCCCCGCGCCACCGAATCTTCTTTTTACTTTGTTACCAACGGAAAAAAGCCCAAAATGTAGGCGAGATGGAGCGGAAACAGTAAGTTGGTCAAGCACTTGCGTTGTTCCCAGTTTGGTGACCGACGTGTTCGCTCAACAGTTCGAAAGCCTCGGATTCTTGATTCGATCCCGTTTTTAGGATGATGGTTTCTAGTCGCTGGAATTGTTCTTGAATTTCTTCACGGGGTAAGAAGTCGAGTCTGGTCGCCATTATTGCAGCCTCAATTACGGCGTGTTTCGCGCGATTGAATCCCCAGAAATCCCGCACTCGCCCAGTATGTAGAGTTTTGCAATTGATATTAGTCCTGGCGCTGTTTTCGTCAATGTATTCAACTTGGAATTCATACCATCGACAAGTGTTGGCAATGACTTGGCCAGTGATTTTTTTGGCTGGGAAAAATTCAGGTAGCGGTGCTAGTTTTCCAATTGCTGATTTAGCAATCAGACCAACGTCATCGGTGACATGCACAACACCTGATCGAGTTCGTTTTAAGTTGGCGAATGTCTGGCTGGTGTTGAATGGCCGAAGCTCAAAATTTTGTAGGGTGCCATTAACGGTGGGCCCCATGGGAGAAACATTGACCGAACCATCCTGATTAATTGTTGTTACGATCGATTCCAAAATCATTCTGGCGCCCCTCCGAGTTGAGGCTCTTGCGCGTCTGCTGTGGTCAGTCGCTGAGAGCGGATAGCCGTGGCAGGTATAAGATACTCGAGTTCATTAGATTTGCAGAGGTTGGCAAATGCTGCCGAAGATTCGTCTCTCACGAGATTAGCGATTTTTAAAAAGTTGTAGAGGAGGCGGTATCCACAGTCCGTGAGGATTGATTCGGGGTGAAATTGAAGTCCGACAACTGGATGGCTTTGGTGTTCTACCGCCATGATGGTTCCGTCGTCGGAGCGTGCGGTGACGGTTAGTTCGTCGGGAAGCTTTGAAATTTGAGCCACAAGCGAGTGGTAGCGACCGGCACTGAATTCTTCAGCGATTCCATGGAACATTGGAGAGTCAGCGTGGATCACTCGACTTTGTCGCCCGTGGACGGGCTCATTTGCCATGACGATTTGTCCGCCGAGTGCTTTCACGATGGTTTGATGCCCGAGGCAAATACCAAGCATCGGAATCCGATCTTGAAAATGTCTTACGATCTCCAGTGAACATCCCGCTTCATCGGGGGTGCATGGCCCGGGAGAAAGCACGATTGCGTCGGGAGCCATTTGCTCAATTTCCCGAATGGTAATTTTGTCGTTCCGAATTACTTCCGTTTCATATTTCAGTTGATGGAAATGCCGCGCCAAGTTGTGGACGAAACTATCGTAATTATCAATAACGAGGATCATGGAAATCGAGTCTTGAAGCTGAAGTAGGAGGGTGACCGCGTGAAAGAAACGAAGGGTTTAGGCTGGTGCCTGATCCATTGTAACGGCTCTGAGCATGCCTGCGGCTTTCGTCCATGTTTCTTCATATTCTTTTTGCGGAATTGAGTGACTGACGATGCCTCCACCGACTGGGATTTGCCACCAACCTTGAGACGCTGTGATCGTTCGAATCAAAATATTCAGATCGGCACTGCCATTAAACCCTAAATAGCCCATGGATCCACAGTAGGCTCCCCGAGCACAAGGTTCCAGTTCGGCGATGATTTCCATTGCACGGACTTTAGGGGCACCCGTGATCGAACCACCTGGGAAAATGGCAGCGACTAAGTCGATCAGGTTTTTCGCAGGTTTTAGTTTTCCTTCAACTGACGAAACCAGATGGAGAACGCTTTGGTATTCTTCCAATTCACATAGCTGGCCAACGCGAACAGAATCTGATTCGCAAACAATCGAAAGATCGTTTCGCATTAAATCGACGATCATTGTGTTCTCGGCACGATCCTTTTCAGAAGCGAGAAGTTCCTCTCTGGCTTGAATGTCCACCATGGGGTATCCCGTGCGTCGACGAGTTCCTTTGATGGGGCGCGTTTCAACAATTCGATCACGCACCGAGCAGAGGCGTTCAGGAGATGCACTAATGATTTGTGCCGGACAGTCGCTGATGCCGCTGATGTCGAAATAGCCTCCGAATGGACTTGGGTTGCAAGTTTTTAGTCGGCGATACAGTTCCAATGAATTGCAATTAGCTGGATGCAACAATCGTTGCGATAGATTTATTTGAAAAACATCCCCGGCGTAAATGTAGTCAATGCAGCGTTGCACGGTGTCGATGTAGTTCTGTTTCGAGAAATTACTTTTTAAGGCTGTAGGGCCGTCGACATCGAGTGCGTTCGAAATTTCTTCCAGTGCCAAACCGCTGGAGAGGGGGGCATGGTGATCGTTTGGTTGGTTTTTGTCCTCGTTTACCAGAACGCTGCTGAAAAATTCAATTCGTGATTGAGCGCGTTCTTTTTGATTTTTTGTGATGGTCTCTGGGAAACCGTGTGAAATGAGCCAGGCGCGATTTAATTGATGGTCCCACGCGATGACGACATCGTAAGCGCCCAAAACGATGGCCGGTAAATTAAATTCATTGTGAGCCACTGGCTCAATGTTTTCGATGGATTGGTTTAAGTCGTAACTAAAGAATCCGGCCAGGCCTCCCTGCATTGGCGGCAGGTTGGGGATGGTTGGTGAGCGATATTGGTTAAGTAGTTGGCCAATTTCAGCGAACGGTTTTTCACTTCCAAGAGGAATTTGAATGGTCTGGAAAGGGTCAGCCATTAAAAAGGAATAACGCCCTAGCGGTTGCTCACCGTCGTTAAGAATTCTCATCGAACTATCGAGGAGTAGGCAGCCCGGCAGCGATGCTAATTTCGCTGTGCAAGTGTCAACCGAAGGTGCGGGGACGAGTTCTTTTACGAGGGGCTCAAAAGTCAATTTAGTTGTTCCAAATTGGAGGTTAACGGCATTCGTGAGCCATTAGCGTTAAGTCGGTGTTAAAAGGCAAGAGGGCGATTTACGTCTCGTTTGCAATTGCCTCCTCTAAAAGGTGGCGGACGCTTCGGCCACTGACAGTTTCATTTTCAACCAGTTTTTCCGCTACTTTTTGAATCGCATTTAGATGCGTCTGGTCGTCGAGGATGTGTTCTGTCTTTTCAAGTATTCTTTTTTCCAACTTTTGCAGACTCCTTTCGCTTCCTCCGCGGTTTAGGAGAAGCCGGCGAATCATTCGGAGGTCCTGCCCTGCCCCTTGTCGGCAATATTTACCGGTCAAATAAGACTCTGCTACCATTCCGGCAAACAGAATCATTACTTCATCTTCGAGCGCATCTTTGGACGATTTTTTTCTCCCTTTTTGTAATTTGCAGACGCCCAGTCGCATGCCTCCAGATTGTAGATGAGCGGGGGAAATCGATACTTTTTCGATTGGACGGCCGACAATTTGCGCCATTACAGCGTGTCCCGCTTCGTGAAAGGCAGTTGTCAGACGGCGATTGTGCAATTCGCTGGGTTGGTCGGAGGAGAGGGAACCGTCCTCAGAATTACTCATTAAAATGATCGCCTCAAAATAGTTAAATGATTTGTCTGTGAATGTCAGTTCGGCTTGAGGACCGTTTTTTATGGTTCGGATGTCGGAGGGGCTGATTTCGGAGGGGCTGATTTCGTCAGATCAGTCCGCTTCTTTTTTAGCCGGTGGCGATCGATCTCAGGTTCGGTAAGAAAGCCCCAGTCGAGTGCTTCATCTTGTGTGTATTGTTTTCCTAGTTGCATCGCAGTCATCGCTTTGCACATTTCATAGCCGAGATAAAACGCGTGGGAAGCATCAACGTTTGTCGGAGCGGACTCCATTAGTTGGTCGAAAACTAAAAATGGGTCTGCGTTGTGAAAATGCTGCCGACTACCAAGCAGGTGGATTTCATTCGATTCGGAAAGAATACGATAGTTATTGTCTTTAATTTGCAACGCTAATTCTTCGATTTGTTCGAACCCAAATTTATATAACTTCTCATCTCGAAGAAGAACCAGTTGATCGGTTAGATGTTTGGGTGGAATCGATTGATTTACGGCGTAATGTACTAGTCGTCGTGCGAGATCACATTCTTTGACGCTGGTTCGTGCCCAGTTAATAACCTGAGTCGTGAGGATGCTACGAATTTTCAACTCTTGGCAGATGGCTAATAAGAGAACATTGATCCCGGCAGAATCTACATCTGTCAACTCCGTGATGTTTCCAATTCCCATCATCATTTCGACATGGGGCCAGCGGCGTCGAGCTTGCATGTATCTCTCAAGGCTTTGAGTAAAGCCTAATCCAATTGGTTCGAGTATCGGATCGATTCGAAAGGGCACTTTTTGCTGCTCGAGAAATTCCATGGTCTCTTCCATAGAGTTAATGTCTCGAATGTCGTCGGGGATAACCACGACTTCACAATCCCATTGTGGTGCATGTTGGCGATTGGAGGAATTGACGGAAAGCACCAGTTCGGCGCCTGCAGCAACAGCCGGTGCGATTTCCAAGGGATTTAAACTATCGATGGAACAGCGATGTCCTTCTGCCTTTAATGCAGCGATACATTGGCCAACCGATTCCCAAGTTGAATTAGGATCGCAGCCGACATCAATCAAAGTCGCCCCATCTGCTTTCAAGGTATTGGCAGTTTGAATGATCTGCTCAATCGATAGCCGAGGGGCGTGATTGATTTCGGCGATGATTTCTATATCCCAATTGCCGTAATCCGAACGGTCAGTCGTTTGTCCAAAATGTTCAGCGAGGCGGCGAAGATCTTTTGGTCCTTGCTCAATTGGTAAGTCGGTTTTTTCATGGAGTGGTGATAGATCTCCATTGCAATGCCCAGGGACAATGATTTTTGTCGCTTGACTGGGGATTTCGAGCCGTGCTGCAATCCAGCTTGGGGTCATCAAAGCGGCGACAGTTATTGGCATCACTTGGATCGAGTAGTCAAAACCAACTTTTTTCGAGAGCTCGGGCAGTAAGCGACGCAATGCTGTTTCGGCAAGTCGACCTGTTACAAAATGAATGTTGTCAAAGGCCATGGCGTCAGAGTGAATGGGGGCGGCGCGATTAATTAAGTCAGGCAAAACGTTTTACCGACAGGGATTTTTTCCGTCCGGAATCTTTTGGCTAACCTGAATTTTTTAAAGGTTAATGAATTTCAAAGGGCGTTTGCTTTGAAATTTTCGATTCCATTACCTAATCATAGAGGATTTTGCATCGAACGGCAGGCGTTTTGTATATAATTGCGAAGCTGGGATCGAATAGAAACGAATTTATATCTCAGTTGTTCCCCTCCTACCTTCCGTCCTTTTCCATTACGAGTCTAACGTGAAAGCACTCCGATACGCCAAGCGATTAGTTAGTTTTGATTCGACTAGTCATTTGTCCAATGGCTTGGTTAGCAAATATCTTGAAATGAAGCTCACGAAACATGGTTTTGTAGTTGAAAAGACTGAGTATCGTGACAAGAACAATGTTCTCAAGGTTAATCTCGTGGCTAAAAAAGGAGCGGGCGTTGGAGGCTTAGCCTACTTTAGTCATTCCGATGTTGTGCCAGCGGAAAAGTGGTTCAGTCCTAAGTTTGGACCATTTGAGCCCGCTGTTGCCCGGGAGCGTCTTTACGGGCGAGGTAGTTGCGACATGAAAGGGTCAATTTCTTGCATGCTAACGGCCGCTCAAACCGTTGCGTGGGATGATCTAAATGCGCCGCTTTATTTTGTGGTCACGGCAGACGAAGAAGTTGGGTTCCATGGAGCCCGCTGCGTGGTTGAGGAAAGCCAGCTCTATCGCGAGATCGTTGAAAACGGAACGAAGGGGATTATTGGAGAGCCGACTAATTTAGAAGTGGTTCACGCTCACAAAGGATCAGTGGAAATCAAAGCGACTTCGAAAGGGGTCGCCGGGCATTCGAGTAGCCGAAAAAATGTAAGCGCGAATCTCAACATGATTCCGTTTTTACAGGAGATGAAAGCGATCCATGACGAGGTTGAAACTGACTTGAAGTGGCAGAACGATATGTTCGAACCGCCGACGCTTAGCTGGAATATAAATATCAAAGACGATTCTCCCGCATTGAATGTTACCGCTGGCAAAACGACTTGCCGGATGTATCTTCGCCCCATGCCGGGGATCGATGTTGATCCACTGTTGACGAGAGTTCGTCAGGCTGGTGAGCGACATGACGTTAAAGTCCGAATCAATCACTGGGGGAATACTTTTTTTGCCAGCCCAGGTTCCGATTTTGTCCAAGATTCACTGAAGCTGGCCCATCGCCCAAAATCAAAAACGGTATCCTATGGAACTGACGGTGGGGTGTTTACTGAGATTGCAGATAAGATCGTTTTCGGTCCCGGAAGTATTGAGCAAGCTCATACGGTAAATGAATGGATTTCACTGGAGCAGCTTTCTCTTGGCACCGATATGTATGCCAAGATGATTCGCCATTGGTGTTGCGGGAAATAGATCGGAAAAGAGCGTGAACTATGGAGAATAGTGGAGTTGAGATTGTTGCAGTTTGTCCGGACGAACTTCGTGAAGTGCAATCCTTTCTTGAGCCTTATTTGGACGATCAGCAATTGCTGAGACGTACCTCGCTTGAGCTGGAACTTTTACTGAAGCACGCTTTTAAGGCGGTTGTTGATGGGCGGATCGTGGCATTCTGCGCACTGGAGATCTACTCGAAAAAGTTGGCTGAGATACAATGCCTGGCCGTCGATTTGGATTATCGACGCAAGGGATTGGGTGGGATTTTAGTGAAGCGCTGCGTCGCACGGGCTCGCGAGGAAAAAGTCAAAGAGCTGATGGCAATCTCGGCATCTGATGAGATGTTTTTGACGTGTGGTTTTGATTACTCGCTGCCCAACCAAAAGCGGGCCCTGTTCATTCAGCCCTAACCGCTTTCCTCTTAACCGTGTTGACCACAATGGTGTTCAATGCCTCGACGTTCATTGGTTGAACGGAAGTCGATCGGTCGGAAGTCGATCGGTCGGCGTTTCGAAGTGCACTAATCCTTAAACGAGGATCGACTGCACGATCAGGTAGCCTAAAGAGAAAATTCCAGCATCGACTATCATGTGGCTTAACCAGGGGGCCATCAGACGATCTGTTTTGTCGTATTGCCAAGCCCAGAAAACGCCGCCAATTGCAATGCAGATTGATAGTAAATAGGTCGTGCCGGACCAGGCAAAAAAGGCGCCAAGCAACACAACATGGTGGGCCATGAATCCCAAGCCTGAAATGATCATCGCGAACTCTGGGCGGACAAATTTTTTCAAAAGGTCAAAAACGAACCAGCGCCAGTAGTATTCCTCAAGGAAGGAATGACAGAGGGCGTAGAAAATACCAACCGCGATATATTGCCAGTAGTTCTCGATTCCCATGTCAATTACTTTTTCTTGTACAAGGATTGAAAACTGGTTCCCCAGTTGAGTACCTTTGATCAAGAACAGGTAGATCCCAAACATGGCAATGACGACCAATAGTCCGAACACTACGCCAATCCCGTTGGCGTGTTTTGACGCCCAGTGATGATCGGAGGGAGTGTCAATTTTCTCTGGTGTATCTTTCGCGAAGGGTGAAAAAGTGCGAAGTCGATTGCGATACCAAAGCCAAACCCAAACGAGTGGGAATCCAAATTGGATTATTTTTCCAATCGCAAAAGCGATTTGTTGAAACTGCGCGTTGGCATCCTCGAGCCACTCAAAGTAAACAAGTGTGACCAGAGTCGGAAATGCGATGGCGAATGCAAGTGCGAGGAAGTCTCGGGTCCGGCCCGATTGGACGGCAGTTGTGGAATCGGTCATGGGCTAAAATTAGCGTGAATTAGTGACGACTTTGTGGATCGCGGTAGCGATAAGTTGAAGGGTTTCTTCCGGTTCCAAAAGTACCGGGTGGTGGAGGACAATCGTTTGCTGACTGGCAATTTGGCAATTGACTAAAGTACCTGTTTTTCGGCAACGACGCGGCGAGCGTCTTAAGAAGCCTCGAAATCCTTCCCCGATGGGAAGTCCTTCCGCTTTGAGTGCGCTGACCAACTCGGATCTCGACCAACCCGGCGTTCTGTCTTTTAAAAGCCAGGGTACTTTGTAGTAGGCGGGTGTAGCTCCATCAACGATTTGTTGCAGCCCGACCAGTTCGTCGAGTGACGAAGTGGATTCGATTAACTGGGTGGCATTTCGATGACGGACCTCGGTCATCTCAGGCAAGGTGTCAAATTGGGGACAGAGTGTGGCAGCCTGAAGCTGGCACATTGGAAAAGCGTCATTGCCACGGTGTGCAAATATTTTTGCCCTTTGAAGGATATCAGAACGATTTGTCAGGATCGCTCCACCTCGCCCTGCTGAGAGTAGTTTGCTTCCCCCAAAACTAAGTGCAGCTACGTCGCAAAAACTTCCCAACGGCCTCCCCAAAATTTTTCCTCCGGGGACTTGGCAGGCGTCCTCGATCAGCATGACTTGTTGTTCGGTGTCGAGGTTGTGGTCGCGGATGACCGATTGGATTTGTTCGAGGTCAGCAATTTGTCCGTGCAGATGCGAGACAATGACAGCGGAGGTCTGAGGCGTTAATGCTTCTGATAATTGCTCGGCGCTCAACACCCAGCCGTTGGGTACCACGTCGACGAGAACCGGTCTTGCACCAATTGCCTCGATCGCACGAAAGTTTCCGGGGAAATCGTAGCCGGCAAGGATTACTTCTGATTCAGCTTGGACACCGGCTCCTCGGAGAGCCAATTCGACGGCAATCGTGCCGCTCGAACAAAGCATAGCCTCTTCGGATTGGAAGTTAATTTTCAGAAGCTCGATGAGATCTCTCGTCCAACGGCCGTCGTATTGTCCCCAAGAGCCATCGCTCATTGCTTCAGACACGGCATTGCGAATCGCCTCACTGGCAAAAGGCCACTGAAACGGCGCAGAATCCACCGAAGGTGGACCTCCATCGATCGCAAGCATTACTTTGGTCAACTTGTCACCACTAAGAATTTAAGTTGTTGAGTTGTATACAATTGAACGGTTTTCTCGAATCATAAGGGAGATCGGTTATCGCGCCCTGTGATTTTTCTATTATAAAGTATAATCGCGATTTTTACCGGCAGCACATCGGAAATTAAAATGAAACCCATTCGTTTTATCATGATCGGCGGATTTCTTGGCGCGGGCAAGACGACCACAATCGGGCGTTTGGCCGCTCATTACGTACAACAGGGGCTTAATGTCGCCTTGGTTACCAACGATCAGGCTTATGATTTAGTGGATACGCAGACTTTGAGGGCAAAGGGGTTTCAGGTTGGCGAAGTGCCGGGCGCCTGTTTTTGCTGTAAATTTGACGATTTAATTTCGACCGTCGGGACACTTTCGGAAGAAAAGACGCCAGACATTGTGATTGCCGAACCTGTGGGGAGTTGTACGGATCTTGTCGCGACCGTCATTCAGCCGATGCGGGAGTTATTCGGCGATCGTTTCGAGATGGGGCCGCTGGTGGTGTTGTTGAAGCCAAGCCACGGGCGAAAAATCCTCTCGGCGAGCCAAGGCAAGGGTTTCTCCCCTAAAGCCGAGTACATCTTTCTAAAACAACTCGAAGAAGCCGATTCAATTGCGATCAATAAAATCGACAGTTTGACGGACGAAGTTCAAGAGGAGTTGCTGGGGTTGGTTCGCAGTCGATTTGAAAATGTACCGACGTTTGGTTTTAGTGCACGCGAGGGCACTGGTTTAGAACGTCTGTTGGAGGCTGTTGAGTCCGAACCGGTCAAACGCGATCGAATGATGGACATGGATTACGTCACCTACGCTGAAGGCGAGGCCGAGTTGGGATGGTTGAATTGCCAAATTCAGGCCACCGCTGAGACAAGATTTGAACTAGATCAGTTGGTTCTACGGATCGTCGACGATATTAGCCAAGCCCTCGATCGGTCGGGCAGTGAGATTGCTCATTTGAAAGTCTTGGGGCAAACTCTAAATGATTCAGCGGTAGCCAACCGGGTGGGGTCCGCTACCGAAAGTGAGCTTAGTTTGGCCAGTGAAATCAGAACCTTATCGGCAGACTTACTCGTCAATGCGAGAGTGGCGTCGAGTCCAGAACTTTTGGAGTCAATCGTTAGTCAGGTCGCTTCCGAACTCGCGAGCGAACTGAATGTTGCTCTCGCCGTTGGGCAAATGCAAAGCTTCCGTCCGGGGAAACCGGAACCGACGCATCGGGCAAGCTGATTTTCAGTTCGGTGGAACTCGGTTCTACACCTGAATTAAATAAGTGATTGAAGCGTTTTTAAATCAGCCTTGATTGCCTCCCAATGTTGTGGAACCAGCTCAGGATTTTTGTGATCCAAGTATTCTTCGTGAAGTGAGATCGGGCCGGTGAACTTTTGAGTTTTGAGCCGTTTGAAGAATTCTTTAGGAACTAGTCCGGTTCCCAGAGGTACGTTTCTAAGTTTTTTACCTTCCCAAACAAAATCTTTAACGTAGACGGAATCGACGTGCGGCCAGATCAAATCAAAAGTGATTGGCCAGCTCATTCCCCCTTCCACGGCGGCGTGACGAATATCGTAGGCGACGCCAATTTCTTTTGGGTCAACACCTTTGAGTGCGACGCTTAAGTCCCAGAGCGGTGCCCCGAAAGTATTTTTGCCCGCGTGATTTTGGTAGACTGCTGTGATTCCCAGTTCTCGATTAAGTGCAGCTAGTTCCAGCAGTTGGGGACGCCAGTTTTCTATTTGTTTCATGATTGGCCGCTTGAGATCGTATTTAAGATATTTCATGCGATATCTCTCGATTCCCAGCGACGATGCAACCTTGAGAACATTTCGCGAAACTGGATCCGAGGCGTCATTTATATCACTTGTAAGAATCGTGATCTTTAGATTTCGTTTCGCCAAAACTTCCACTAGCTGAGGAAGTTTGTCTGATACCTCGCTTGGGTCGATGTGTCCGCCTTTGCGAATCGGAGCCTCGATCCCATCAAACCCAAGGGCCGCGATCTGATCGGCCAAGGCCTCAAAACTAATTGAATTAAAGGGCTTGGTGAAAACGCAAATTGACGAACGGGCAGACGCAGGAGTTGGCGTCGGTTGCGGGAGCGGTTTTGATGAAACGCGAGGCGGTTGGCAGAGTCCGACGGTTGCTACGGTTCCAAGGCAACCGGCGACTGCAGTTCGGCGTGTAATCTTGTTCGGCATAGTGATGGGGCGCCATTTTATGGGGAAAACGTTAAATCGAAGGGAAGGAAGAAACGCGTGCTAGCGTAATCGCAGTTGACGAAACACTGGCGGTTAAAGTAACCCTATATTCTGCCCTCATGGTTCATGCTTTGTAAAGCTGATTGGGAGTTGCAATTTCCCGAGATTTGTCGAATTGAAAATTAATTGCCCGGAATTCTATCGTGAAATCGAACCAAAGCGTTCAGCTAGATATTTTCGAGAATTCAGGATTTTCAGATGCTTCTAAGACGGCTAAGGGGCATTCTTTTGGCGGGTTTAGCCCAGCCAACGGTTTCCACCATTTTCTGATTTTTATTGGAATGCTCTGTCTTGTTGGTATGAATTCCGGGTGTGCCGTAACTCAAATGCAATTGGTTCGTTTGAGTGGAGTTGGATACGAAGGGTTAGTTGAAATTGAACCTGTCGAACCGGAGTCTCGAAAGCGGATAAGGAGAAGGTGGCGCAATCGAATCCCCGCTGCCTCGGATGAGGTAATGTCCGTCATAAACCAGTATGGACTTTCAAGTTCTTATCTTGCGGATCCGCTTCAAGCTACCCGCGAACTAAAAGAACTTGCCGAGGATTCATCAGCTGCTGACGGTCTTTATGCGACGGCACAATTAGCGAGGCTCCATGCACAGTGGGCCGAGTATTCTGGTGAATCTGCGATTGCTTTGGAAATGAATAAGATTGGGCTCGAGTCATCCAGCCTGTGTGTCTTCGGTTCCTCTGCCGTGAATCAAAGTGAGTCAAGCGGGCGAGAATTTAACATTCGCCAGATCTATAATAAGTCACTCGAGGGTTTTATTTCGGCGTTGGTAGCTCGGAACGAATTGCCTGGGGACGGTTCAGGTAAAATTTTTAATTTGTCGGCAGGCTATGAAATTGAACTTGAGATCAATGGGCGGTGGCGAGATGTCAATTTCTCTGAATTAGTCCTTTCGCGTGATTTTGAGGTGGGGCGATTTCACAACCAATACCGTACGGACGGTCAAGGGTGGGGAGTTCCATTGATCGCAGTTAGAAATCGACAATTGAGTTCAGATGTTGATGAAATGTACTATCCAGCAAAGCTCCCTATGCCGATGACGGCGGTCTTTCAAATGACACCAGTCGATGGCCAGGTAGACGGTTCGTCCAGGCCACTGAATCGCTCTGCAGAGTCTAGAGTCTTGCGAGGTAAGCTAACGTTGTTCGATCCATTGGAGCAGACGACGGTCGCTGTCGGGAGCCGTCGATTTGAATTGGAAAGCGATATCACGACGCCCCTCGCCTACGGCTTAATCGATCCGTTTTTAAACAAAGAGTTGAATGCAACGGTATCCCTCTTTAACCCGGAGTATGCTCCGGAGAGCTACGGGCTTTTTATGCTCGAACCATTTGATCCTGACAAAATACCCGTAATTTTCGTACACGGGTTCTGGTCCAGTGCGACCACGTGGATCCACATGCTCAATGAATTAAGAGGCGATGCAGAGGTTAAAAACAAATTCCAATTTTGGTTTTATTCGTATCCCACAGGAGATCCATTTTGGGAGTCCGCTCGGGAATTGCGGAGTGACCTCGCTGAAATGGTTGATTCGTTGGATCCTCACCATGAGTCGATTTGCCGAGACGAAGCGGTGATGGTGGGACATAGTATGGGCGGTTTGCTTTCGTTGATGCAAACATTCGACAGTGGGGATGAGTTCTGGCAACTAAACAGTGATTATCCGCTGAGCGGTTTTCAAGGGGATCCGAAGTCTCTTGCGATGCTGAAAGATACGTTTTATTTTCAAAAGAACCCATCCATTGAACGAGTGATCACGATTGCGACTCCATTCGGTGGAAGTCGGTACTCAAATCAAGCGACTCAGTGGTTTGGGAAAAAAATAATTTCGGGGTCAAAACAAAAATCGCTTAAATTAAGTCAGCTAATCGATGATAACCAAGGGAAATGGAAACAGGAGTCATTGATTGAATTGTCAACCAGCATCGAATCTTTGAATCCCCAAAACCCAGCCATAGAAATCTTCAATAGACGCTTGGAATCGAGTAATGTTGATCTGCACAACATCGCGGGCCAGGTGGAGGAAAAATCAATCTTTCCTCAATCAGAGGCTAAATTTGCAAACGATGATGGGGTCGTCGATGTTGAAGATGCCATTAGTCCCGTTGCCATTTCGAAGAAATTTGTGCCTTCTGAGCATAACCATGTACATCAACATCCCGAGACAATCGAGGAGGTGCGTCGTTTGCTTAAATTGCATTGGAAGCAGCGACAACAATCTAAGGGGAGTCCTCCAGTGATTCCGGTTTCACCGGTTGGAACTGGTAATGGCACTGGCGTGGAGTTTCGGTTCCAAGATGAAGTCAATTCTCTCCGTTGAGCAAGTTCCAACGGTCAGCATGAAATTGGTGTCCGTCTTAAAAGAGAGTGACGGGAGTTGTTGGAGATTTAAGGGGCTTTGCCAGGCGGGAAGGCGATCAAAGAAACTAATTGCAGCATCCGTGCTGCATGATTAGTTCAATTATCAGATTTAAGCCAAAACAACGATTGGCTCAGTCAACGTCATTGTTGCAGGAATCATTTTGTCGCCTTTGCGGTTAACTGGTCGACAATCTCTTTCAACCGATTGTGCTGAAGTTGCGTCGGTAGAGTGCCGCGGAAACGCAAAGAATGTGTTTCAGGTTGCGGCGTGGTTGGCGGTTTGGACAATTGCCGGTTCCGACCCGTCAGTCTGTTGTTGGTTTTAAAAGAGGTGAAAGGCTCTCGATTGGTCGAAGGGTGTTTGTCACCGTCGTGATTACTGAAAACTACAGTCATCTCAGCTTGTGGTTCTACCGAATTCGCAAATTCGTTCTTTGGCGATTCGTGACGGGGAAGTTCACCACGAAGCACGTTCACCTCTCTTGGTGCCTCGATGCCGAGTCGGACTGTGTTTCCCTTCATTTTGACAACAGTAATTTTTATGTTGTCACCGATGATGATTTCCTGATTTTGCTTCCGTGATAATACAAGCATTCTTTCATTCCTTTGCGAACAGTAATAGATGTCACATGACAAACGTCTTGTCATGAACTATACAACTGCAGGACTCATGCCAAAACGAAAAATCTTGCGGCGAGTATTCAGGAGCAGCGATAAAACTGTGGAAAAACGCTGACAAGGAATAAGTGCTAGCGTTTTCAGGAGAGTCACTGGAAGGCAAAATTCGTCTCAGATTGTGAAATAAATTCACACTTTGTAACTATTTCCTTCAAGTTGGGGCGTGATAGCGGACTCAATGGCAATCACTTGTTACCTGTTTTGTCAGGAGGTGTAGTTTTCACCAGTTCGCTTGGACAATTGGTCTCTCAGTCTCGCGGCCGCTTCGTAGTCTTCGTCCCTAATCGCCGTTTCAAGCTGTTCTTTTGCGGTTGGACCCACCTCGTATTTTTCACGAAGGCCCTCGCGGAATTCGGTTAAGCGTTGAACTAGTTCATCTTCGTCGAATTGTTCTTCCGCATCGTATTCAGCAAATAGTTCGCGTAGTCGGATAAGCCCCATGTTGACTTCATCGATTGCGAATTCAGCGGTATCGACAGATTCGGTGCCGTCTTCTTTTTCATCGGTATCTTCTTCTTGATTAATGTAAGCCAGGGCAGCTGCCTGAGTGCGGTGGTACAGCACAAAGGGTCGGTACTGTTCGTGAGATATCGTCCATTGTTCGTCACTGGAATGCTGCTTGCAAAAGTCCATTAACGCGAGCGTGTGATCGGCGTCCCGAACGGCGAGATCAAATTCTTTTAATTGCAACCAGCAAACACGGCGGTGATAAAACTGGACAAATTCCCGATCGACTTCAAGGCAACTGTCTTCGTCTAACTCGAATTTATTCTCAGACTGAGTGGACTGGACTCTGAGGAACTCATAGTAGGTGGTGGCGCCATGGAATCGATTTCCATCAGGTCGTCCATCGGTCTCAAGTTGGAGGATTCCCATATCGACACGCATCTGCAGGACTCGACGTTGAGCGGATTCCAATAGTCGCACATTGACGCTTTGTGGGTCAAAGGGCCATTGCTTTAAAATTTCATCGATGTCTTGTTCTCGTTCCATATTCTCGTCTCAAGTAATCTTTCAGCCGATTGCACTATACCATTATTCGTTTGTTGGGTTGGGAAAGTGAAGCCCGTCCCGCAGTTCCGATGCTCCAGTTTTGAAGACAATCGCAAAAACCGTTCTAACCCTAAATCTTGAGCCTAAAAGAATTGTTCGATAACATCTATCCCGAGCAAAACAAATTCGCCCATTCGTGCTAGGGAAGCCAGTGATTTGTCGGTGGAGGATCTAAATTTTTCCCAATTGTTTTCCTGGAACTGGGAATCAAAGATTTTTATTTATTTCAATCGGTCGACAAGACGCTTGGGTGTTACCTCGAGAGGATCGTCAATGGCTGGAACTTAATCTTCGTTTTGAAAAGTTCGGCGAGATTTTTTTATGTCCGATTGCCGTTTTTTTTCCGTGAGTCGCCGGCGCACCGAACCGGAGGTGGGGCGTGTTTGTTTTCTCGGTTTTGGCGGTTCGGCAACCAGTATGATTAAATCACGAAGTTTGTTTAAGCAGTCGGCCACGTTTCGGCCTTGGTCACGAAAGCGGTGACTTGAGATTACAAAGTCATTTTCCTGATTGATTCGATTCGCGTACTTCTTAATGAAGCGGATTCTTACCGCTTCGGGAAGTGACTTGCATTTTGCCGGAGACCATTTGAGTATCGCTTTTGAGTTGACTTTATTGACGTTTTGGCCGCCTGGCCCAGGAGACCTGGCGAAACTGAATTTAAATTCCGTGAGACGAATCGAGATTTTTCGGTTAACCTTAAGCATTCCCAACCTTAAACATTCCCAACCTCTTAAACACAATCACCCTCGACCCATGCTTCTAGTTGGCCACCGTTGGCCAGTCTCATCATAGAAAGAAATGATATGAAGTTGAATCACGCCTGCCCCATTTTCTTTTTAATTCTCGTAACTGTTTTCTGTTATTCGGGGGTGTTGAACGGAAACGAGGGTGCGACACAGAAAACTGAGGCGAAAGCAACGGGAAGCCAAGGCGGTGTCGATTGGCCAAAGTTCTTGGGACCTACCGGCGATGGCAAGTCTTCTGAGAAAAACATCCTGACCGACTGGAGCGACGGAAAGTTAAAGCTCTTATGGAAAATTGAAACGGGTGAGGGGTACGCCATGGGAAGCGTTGCGAAAGGACGTTTTTACCATTTTGGCCGGGTGAAGGAACGAGCCAACCTAAGGTGCCTCGATGCAGCAACTGGGGCCCAGCAATGGGAGTTCACTTACGATTCCGATTATCAAGACCTTTATGGATACGATTCTGGCCCACGAACAAGTCCCATTATTGATGACGGCCTCGTGTATATCTACGGCGTGGAAGGCATGCTGCACTGCCTCGATGCGCTGTCGGGTAAGGTCGTTTGGAAACAAAATTTGAACGAACGATTTGGCGTTATTCAAAATTTCTTTGGTGTCGCGAGTACCCCTGTAATCTACGAGGATCTGATTTTGGTCATGGTGGGTGGAAGTCCTCAGGAGTCTCAGAAGGTTCCGCCGGGTGCATTAGGGCAGGTCAAACCCAACCAAGCTGGAATTTGTGCGTTTAACAAGAAAACGGGTGAGTTAACTTATTCCTGCGTCGATGACCTTGCGAGTTACTGTTCGCTGAAACTGGCGATGTTGGAGGGAGAGCCTGTTTTGTTGGCTTGGATGCGAGGCTCTTTATTTGGGATGACGCCCCGTTCAGGGAAGATAAAGTTTGAGTTTCCGTGGCGGGCTCGGATACTGGAGAGCGTCAACGCGAGTATGCCAGTGGTTCACAATGGTCAGGTGCTGATCTCGGAGTGTTATGGCAAAGGTTCCGTCTTACTTGATCCGGCTAAGCTCGAATCAGTGGCTGGGAAAATAAAACCAGCAGTGGTGTGGAGCGACGATCAAAAACGTGCGAAGGCAATGGCGGCGCACTGGAACACGCCAATCGTGATTGGGGATTCTATGTACGGTTGCAGTGGACGCCATTCAGCGCAGGCTGAATTGAAATGTGTTGATTGGCAAACGGGAGATGTTAACTGGACGCAGCGAGGGCTTGCAAGAAGCTCGCTGACCTATGTTGATGGCCATTTCGTTGTCCTTGGGGAGCAAGGAAGACTTTTACTAATCAAAGCAGATTCGAATGAGTTTTCCCCGGTAACTGAATACACTCCAGGTGTGGGAGCAAACGGTGTCCGATTCAGGTCGCCGTGTTGGGCTGCGCCAATTATTGCGAACGGCATGCTTTATGTTCGCGGAAAAGACCAACTCGTTTGTTTTCAGCTAGTTGAGTCCGCCCAAAAGTAAGGCCGCTCAGTGATA
>CALKCK010000022.1 GCA_938083195.1 uncultured Pirellulaceae bacterium
CGTCGTTGGTGGATGTGGTTTTCAATTCCTGCATTCTTGGTCTCGGCCCCGTGGTTTATTGCAACCGCCTGGATTCACCCCGACTTCCTGACCTACTTTTTCTGGAAACACCACGTGGTGCGTTTTTCCGATGCCTTCAACCACCGCGAACCGTTCTGGTATTACCTGGTCGGGATATTTATCTTCATGTTCCCAGCCTCCTACCTCATCCCGTCGCTGATTAAGTTCCTGACCTCGCGACGACCCGAAAATCGATTCCTGAGAACTCGCGAACAAGGGTTTTTATTACTCGCATCGCTGTGGATCATTGGCTTCTTCTCAATATCCGAGTCAAAGCTACCGACCTATATCGTGCCCTCATTCCCTTTGATTTGCCTGCTCATGGGCGGACTCCTGGATCGAAAATTATTCAGCCGGCAAACGGACGAAGCCATCGCTCAGCAGACACGAAAAGGCGGCACTGCTCCCGCCAAGCTAACTTGGCTCGTACGAACCGGACGACGTGCTCCATTTGAAATACTATTCTGGTTTACCATCATTGGAATCATCTCGGTCACCCTTTTGAATTCCAGTAACGCCCCCATTTTAACCACCGGCGAGTTTCTTACCGGGTTATTAATCATGTCTGGCCTAGTGACTGCCTCTTACGTCTACCGACAAAAAGTTAAGGTCAGCTGGGCCTGCTTCGCGGCCACCGGCCTGTTAGTGGTCACCCTCTCGACTCATCGATTAATTCCTACCATTTCGATTGATCGATCAATCCACCACGCAGCTAATCGAATTAAAAACACTGATGAATTTGATTCAGCACCAATCGTTTTCTTTGGCAGGGAAACATACGGATCCACTATCACGCTCAACTCGAACGACATTGTTACTTTCTATTCGAGCGAAGCGAATTCACTCGCACGCTTCATTGAAAAAAATCCACACACGATCGTCGTCGCGGGCGACAATGAAATGAATATCCTCCGCCACGAACTTCCTTGGACCATTGAAATCGAGGAACGTGAGGATGCTCGACATCTCTACGTTACTCGCCCTCACCTAACCCATCCGGCGTCCATCGCGAAACAGCCGGGCGAAAATGCCGTCCGGTAGCCGCAGAGAAACGATAAGACGCCAACTCGATATCATCGAAAGCACCCGCTTATCCCTCTGCCTATCCACTTAATGCCCATCCACTTAATGCCCATCTTGGGGTTCCAAGGCTCGCTCGAAATTCGCTCGAAGCCTCAGTTACAGTCATCCCCGCTGTAGTTCCCAAAATTATTGCGCTAATAGGCAAAGGGGCACTTCTCTCGATCAATCGATCACTCAACACCGGCAGATCAAAACACCAAAACCAGACGCGAACCTTGGCTACATGCCCCAGCGAGGGCAATTGGGGAATGAAAACCCTCATAACCGGCGCGACCCAAACAGGTGGCTCAACTACGTAACCATTCAACTTTATCTAGCCCTGCATTTCGGTTTTATCACGCAGGTTTTACTAGATGGTGTATTTTTCCAACATCACCAACGGATGATGGTGAAGTATGGCGAATCCCCACAATTCTGAGAAACGCAGGCTCTCAAATGACAAAAACAAAGCAAGATCTCACACGACTGGACGAAACTGGCGAACGCAAGACTGACCGACGCAAGAAGAAGACAAAAGCGGAAGCGGAAGCAAGCACTCCGGTTGTCGAGCGACGAAAAGTGAAGCGTCGTCGCCAAATCGATCCGACCACTTGCGAACGAGAATATTCCGACGCGGAAATTGAGTTCATGCACGCAATGGATGAATACAAGCGTTCTAGCGGACGGATGTTTCCAACCTGCAGCGAAATCCTCGAAGTCTTGCTGAAAATGGGATACCGCAAAACTGCCGATGCCCAAGAACTCTACAACCCAGAGCAACCCGTTGAGACACAGGACGACGAAGACATCAGCTCGATCGAAGAACAAATCGCATAGTAACTCGCTCACTCGAAGTTTCTAAACACGAATCAACACGCATGGCTAAGGCTGTGCGTGTTTTTTTTTGCTGCCCACCATGGGCCACATGTGATAGCACATGAGAATAGAATTCGCGGCATCCCACTTCTTTATCCACGATACCCAGCAATTCCCTCGCTGCACCAGTCTTCGGAATACCTTTGGAATTGACGTCAATCGGCCAATTTAATACCGTCCAGTTATCCCAGTAATGTCGTTTCGATCAATCCGCAACAGCAATCGGTCGATGGTGTGCACTTTCCCCGATTTTGACGATCTATGATTCCCAAGTTATTAACACGATACGTCATGTGGGAGTTCACCAAGATTTTTATAATCTCGGCTTGCTCTTTCGTTCCATTGATACTTTTACTAGTGGTTACACGAGAAGCACAGTCAGAGAAAATAAGTCCTTTGCTTGCCGTTCAAGCGCTTCCTTTTCTGGTCCCCAAAGCACTTTCCTATTCGCTGCCTCCTATCTGCCTATTTACGGTCTGTGTTGTTTTCGGACGCATGTCGGCGGAGCACGAGGTGACCGCCGTTCAGGCAATGGGAATCAATAAGTCAGTGCTCTTCTTTCCCGTAATCGTCCTTGCTTTTCTAGTCAGTCTTTTATCCATTTGGCTCAATGACATTGATGCCTCCTGGGGGTTTCATGGAACCACGAAATTTGTGAATGCCTCGTTCGAAGAAGTCATTCTCGATGGCCTTCGCACCAATGGTGAGTTTGAACGTGGAAACGTCAGAATCGAGGTGGATGATCTCGATGGCGCGCGACTGATTAATCCAACGATTGTTAAACAACACGACGAAGATCCCAAAAAGAAGGTTCGCATCGAAGCCGAAGACGCACGTCTCGTTGTAAAACCCCTCGAAGGAAAAATCGAGATTGTGGCGACCGATCCCGTCCTTGTTCACGATGGTTTTGAACTAAGCATACCGGGCGAAGACATTTTAGAGTTCGCGATTCCGAATAATGAAAACGACAGCCGTTTTGAAAACCCAGACCACCTTTACATGAGCCAAATACGAGACCACAAAATAAAACAAGTGGCGCATATTCAAGAGCTCGAAAAATCAAACGCAAATATCGCAGCCCAACAGCTCATGACTGGTGATTTACTGGCACTCACCAATGTAGCCTGGGAAACCAGAGTTCAAGAATTAGAAACAGCCAACCACCGGCTATCCCGACTCAACCTTGTCACTCCGCGGAGATGGGCAAGTGGCTTCGCCTGCCTGGCATTTGCCGTGATCGGAATCCCCATCGCGCTAAAAATGAAGACCGTCAACTACACCTCTGCGTTTGGCATGTGCTTCTTTCCAATCCTGGTAGTCTATTACCCGATTTTCGAGACAACGCTCAATGCCTGCAAAGAGGGAACCCTGCACCCCTATGGCGTCTGGACCAGCAACCTGCTGGCGATCGGTTTGGGAGCCATTCTGCTCTACCGGGAATCAAAAATCTCTTAGTTTCTCAAGCGTCAGGCTCGCTCTACGCTCTGAAATTTAATGACATCAAACCTTGGGTTTTATCTTGGCTTGATAATAACCGCGCCATTCATAGCACTGCTTGCTTCCCGTTTCGAAATCTCGGCAAACCCGTGGCCGATATTCATGATTCATACATTGCCTCGACTCAGGACTGTACCAAAGACAGGCTCCATCAAATGTCGCTGGATCATCCCCGTACTCAGGCAATTGATAATCCCGCCTATAATCTAACCATTGCTTTCGCAACTCACCCGGCAGAGCATGCCAATAACTTTCACCGGGATGCCCCGCGAGAAGTTCCTCCAGTCTCCGTGGATCTTTTTCAACCTGCGATGCCAATTTGGCGTCCGCACGAATCTGTGCTTCCGTTAAAGGTTCTCGGGGCAGTTGAAAGGCAGGATACCCCATGTGCAAGCAGCAAACCCCACAACCTTCGCAATCCGCAATCACGTTTAGCTCGCTCAAATCGCGTTCCGTTCCCTGATCCGCCATCAATCCCTGCTCCCGCAAAATACAATCACTAACTCAACCAATATCACTTGCCACAAATGCGTCGAGGACCATTTTATTTTGACACAATCGCTTGACCAATCATACCGATCAACAGACGAACATCGACTGGCTTTCTCATTACCTTCCAAGTCCCCGCTTCCATCGCGCGACGGTCACCATCTTCACCCGCGTAGGCCGTAACCATAATTGCAGGAACCTCCGGTCTGCGCTCGTGAATTTTCTCAAGTAATTCCACACCGTCCATCCCAGGCATTTTAAAATCAAGCAGACAGAGATCCAATCGCTGGACTTCGTCAGAATCAGAATCGCCAAGCCTTTCCAGGGCTTCTTGCCCACTGGCGGCAGTAATAATGTCGTAGCCTAATTCCGAAAGGATATCAGAAAGATTAGCAAGGATATCGAGGTCATCGTCGACGATTAAAATGCGATAAGAGTCAGTCATGGATTTCCGGTTACGTTGCGGTAGTGATCAGAGAGTATTGCATCAAGCAAGCATTAATTCAATTATTCAGCTACACAGATCTAGGGCTTAGGAACTATCTCGGATCTAAAAAAATAATTTAACCTTGTTTTACGTTCGCTTACTTATACATCGACCGACTTCATTCTTTCTTAATATCGCCTCGATTAAGCGAAATTCGAAAATCACTTCCAACTCCAATTTGACTATCGACCGAAAGACTGCCTAGGTTTTTTTCAACAATTGCGCGAGTGATTGACAATCCAAGCCCCATTCCTCGGGCTTTCGTCGTAAACAATGGTTCAATAATATTTTTCAGATTTTCGTCCGAGATTCCAACCCCCGAATCTTTAATTGAAAAAACAACTTGCAAAACGGACACTTTCGAGCAGACCGTTAAAACGCCACCGTCGGACATCGCATCACGCGCGTTTCGAATTAAGTTCCGGAACGCAATCGCGATCTGCCGCTCGTCGACCATGACGTCCGGCATCGCCTCATCCAACAGAAAAACTACTTCGAGGTTATCTGGCAACCGCAACGCTGACACCACACCGCGCAACAAAGGTTCCATTGCAACAGGAGACAAATTCGCTTCCGGCATAATCGCGACGTCAGCAAGCGCTGTAATCACGTTATCAACCGTTGATACTTGACGATCAATTCGCTCAAGATGCTCTCGTACTTTTTCAGTTGAGGGATTTTTAGCATTAAGCAAAAAATACGCAGAGGTTTTTACGGCATTAAGCGGATTGCGTATTTCATGGGCAATTCCACCCGCCACTTTCCCCAAAGTGGAAAACTTCTCACTTCGCATCAACTCTTCCTGTATTCGCCGCAACTCCTCCGTTTTTAATGCAACCTGCCGTTTCAATTCATCTTGCATCTCACTTTGCTGCTGAAGTGCACGACGCTCAGCACGCTTAAGCTCTGTGACATCTAAAACCGTTGCCACAAAAACCGACTTGGAAAGGAAAGTAGATAATTGCAGATTGACGACCACTTCATAAGTCGTTCCATCCTTGCGGATGTGAACCGTTTCAAACTGCAGACTCTCAAGCAAGCCCTGAAAAAGTGGATTGATCAATTCCCGAAACTCGCTCATCGAAAATTCCGGCTTGATATCAACCGGTGTCATCTTCACCAAGTCTGATTCGCAATAGCCTAGATTCCTTCGGGCTCCCAGATTCACCAGTACGAAATTCAGATTAGAAGAATCGAAAATATATGTCTCATTGAGTGATTCCTCAATGATTCGACCAAGTGAGTCCTGCTGTTCTTCATAGCGTTTCAAGTGGCCGTGGTCACGCATAAACACAGCCAACACACGCCGCTGCTCGACTTGCATTTCACTGCCGGCAACATGAACGGAAAACATAGATCCGTCTTTCTTCTTCGCCGACCATTCACGCCCGGTTCCAGTGGCCACTAACGACCTCAGTTCATCAACGCAATCAACTACTTGCCCCGCACCCTCGCCCGTTGAATTGGGCATTAACATGCAGACATTTTCGCCAACAAGTTCGGTCGCAGAGTACCCGAACAAGAGCTCAGTTGCTGGGTTGACCGTTTCGATAACGCCCGATTCGTCAACCGAAAGGATCGCGTCGACCGCACTATTATGAATCGCTTCGAGAGTTTTCCAACGCATGTCAATTTCGCCAGTCGGTTCCACAATTTCTTCTTTTTGATGCAGCAATGAATTAAGTCCATTCATGATAACAAAATTGTCTCACTCGGACTCAATTTTCGAAATGGTAACGCGTTTGATGGCAATGAGACTTAAACCGTTTGGCAGGCAACTCACAAAACCACGAACCGCTGTTACAATTCAATTCTAGTCATGATGGACTCGACGGTCGGTCGGTCATGCGGAGTTTTACTGACGTAATGCAGTCTTACCACTCCCTCTGGGTCAACCAAAACATCCCCTCCGAGTTGCCGCCAGTCCTTGCCAGGTTTACCCGGGCGATGGCCACTAATAAACAACTTCAAATAGCGAACAACGGACGTAAAACCGTAAATCGCAGACCAATTCCCTCGCTCAAACCCGTAACGGCGATAAACCGAACGATCAGCATCCACCAGCAGTTGCCAATCCGACAGCAGAGATTTTGCGTAGGAATTTGCAAGTCCAGGCCCATCGAAAGTGATGACTTTGACATCGACGTTCAATGCGTCCAACGCTTGATGATGTTGCCGCAACTGCGACAAATGGGCCCGACACGGAGGTCAGCCTAAATGGCGGTGAAACACCAACAACTGCCATCGGCCTAAACCATCGCTTGAACTGCAATCTCTGCCGAGAGTATCTTTTAATTTAAATTCCGCCGCCTTCTTACCAACCCAAGATTCCATCCGAACCCCCAATTAAAATCACCAATCAACGCCCTTGGCTTTCTGATTCCGAACTGCAAAATGAATTTTTATTATCTACTTCGGTAACAGCATACTCGAAAAATTTCAAATTAATTTGTGAGAAAACAATGGACTGCCTGGATTCCACAAAAAAAATAATCAGTCTTCTATTCGAACTGCCCCATCCACCAAAAAATGAAGCGAGTTGGCGAAGTCTAGTCGACAATAAATATCTGTTAACATGAACAACCCAACTTGATTCAATCTAACACACACCGCGTCTAGAATACCCCGAACAATGCCAAGGAATACAATCTTGTGAGCAAAGTCATCTCTCCACTCCAGGTCGCCGAATCGCTAACCGCACGATGGTCTCCCAAGATTGTCGGCGAGGTCGATGAAGCCTACGTCAAAGTCGCAAAACTCCATGGCACTCTAACTTGGCATGCTCACGCAGAAGAAGACGAGATGTTTCTTGTCCTCAAGGGACAACTAATCATTGAAATGGAGCATGAGACAGTAACTCTTCACGAGGGCCAGTTTTTTGTGGTACCTCGTGGGGTTCGACACAACCCAATCGCTGAGGAAGAATGCCTCGTCCTACTTTTCGAAAAAAAAACAACTCAACATACGGGTGGTATCGAGCACGCCAAAACAAAATCAATCGAGGACCAATTGCATCAGAATTGATGGCCTTCCCCTACCGCACCTTGGATCTATCGAATAGGCATCACCAAAACTCGCCGAAATTCGTATGGTAAAACTCGCAACAGAAGGCTAAAACCACTACGTAGGTTCACCCGAGACTGCCATGCTTAAAAAAATCTTTATAAATTGTTTTCTCATCGGTTGGTTACTCGTGTTAGCCATCGACTCCGCCCCGATAACAGGGCAATGGCATCAGGATTTAAAAGATGAACTAGATCCTTACCTCGATGTAACTGGATTATGGATCGGCGGCTGGCAACTTTTTGCCCCTGAACCTGACAAAGTAAACTCGTACATCAGTGCAGAAATCCGATTTGCAGACAAACGATCCACTTTTATTCGCTCACCACAATGGCGCCAATTGTCTGCGTCAGAGCGGTTCCTAAAATTCCGACAAGCCGAATATTTCGATTCCATTCGATTAGATACCAATGCACCTGCGTGGCCTGCGCTATGCGAATTTTGGGGCAATAGCGCCGAACATCCAGACGGCTTGGATATCCCCGCGAAAGATATTATTGTAAAAAGGCACTGGGTGGTAATCCCGAAACCCAACAAAAAAAACTTGTTACAATTCCCAAATCCGCCAAAGTGCAACCGAGATTACATTATTCACGCGAAAGAATTAAACGTTGAATCCGCTAACTAAAGCACTTAAAAAAATCCAAGGTGCCTGGGATTTTTTTTTCACAGAAAATCGCAACTAGGTATCTTTGCGCCGATACGTATCGGATACGCCGTAATTCTGTTGATTAACATTCTTACTTGGTGGCCTTTTTTGGAGGTCTGGTTTGGGGAAAACGGACTAGTGCCGTTTGAAGTTTCTAAACAAATTGTCGACCCCAACACGATCACTCTCTTTGAGTTCTTGCCTCAGACATCATTCGTACTTTGGGCATGCTATTTCATCCTCATCTTTAATACGGTCGCGCTTGCGTTTGGTTTTTTAACGCGCCTGCAATTGTTTTCAATTTTCATCCTGTACAACTCATTCGTCATTCGTAACGTCTTAATTGTCGATGGCGAAGATACCGTTTTTCGCTTAATGGCCTTTTACCTTTTCTTTTCACCGTCGGGATATTATTTATCCGTCGACAATTGGATTAGAAAAAATATCAACTGGGGTAAAAAACAGACAACTTCGATCGAGAAAACAGCGTCCCCTCAAGAATTTGCGATCTGGCCACTTCGATTAATACAGATACAAACTGCTTCGATTGTCTTATTCTCTGCTTGCGAAAAACTCAATGGCGTTGACTGGCTCGATGGGACGGCGCTCTACTACGTATCTCGACTCGACGACCTTTTTTACAGATTCCCTTTACCAAGTTTTCTGTTTGAGTCGATGATCTTTATAAAACTTATGACGTGGGCAACCTTGGTCTTTGAATTAGCAGCACCGATCGCGGTCTGGTTCCAACGCACCCGCATCCCTGCATTGATTGTTCTTTTTTCCTTCCATCTCTCTCTTGAATACACGATGAATCTCAATCTTTTTCAGTACCTCATGATTCTGGGATGGTGTTCATTTTTACGACCGGGAGACTTCGCCTTCATCAAAAAGGCAATTGGATTTAATAAAACAACGACTCCCGCCTAAATCAATTTCCGTTTTTACGCCATTGCAAGTTGGCAACCTGAAAGAGTAGAGAGATGAACACAGACTTTACAATGCCCACACGACTTTCCCAATTAATCACAACCATGACTGCTGGCATGGTGATTTTACTCTTTGGCTGCAATTCACAAAAAAACACGACCAACCAAAAAGTAACACCGCCGGTGAAGACCGCAGACGTTGCCACCGAGTCCACTATCGATTCAAGCAATCAAGAACCAACCAGCGACCTTCCGGCAACGGAACCGGCTATTCCTTTGCAGACTTTTCTTGATGCCGCTTTGAACGGCGAAACGGCAACGATTCAGCAAGCTGTGGATTCCAAATTCGATGTCAACTCAACCGATGAACAGAAACGCTCTGCAGTGATGCTTGCCGCATTTAATGGCCACACGGACATCGTAAAACTATTAGTCCGAAATGGTGCCTCCCCCAACCTTCGGGACACTAGTGGTCGAACAGCGTTGATGTTCGCATCCACTGGGGCCAATCAAGACACGGTGGAATTCCTGATCGTCTCCGGCGCAGAACTAAATGCTGTCGATAGCAGCGAAGGTTTCACGGCATTGATGTTCGCAGCAGCAGAGGGACAAATCGAAGTCGTCCAGACGTTAATCAAATATAAAGCCGACGCCTCAATCAAAGACGCCGACGGAGAATCAGCTTTAGAATTCGCGAACAAAAATGGACACCTCGAAACAGCCAAACTGCTGGCCAAATAAACGCTGCCCTAGCTCCCAGACAGAATCAACTCCACAGGACGATGGTCACTGGTTTTATCGTTATCCGGAAAATCGTTTTCCCTGACAATGACGCGACTCGACGCTTTCCAGGTCTTTGCCTTACCACTGAGAAAGCTGAAATCGAGTAACGAATCAATATAGTTATCGACGCCGTCGCCGTCTCGATCCGACCAGTTCGTATCCACCAAGGGTTCAGGACGAACCCACAGCCAAACGTCATCTTTCATGAATTCATCGAATGCTTTGTTTCCTTTTTCAGTGGCGAACTCAAAATCGAGATTGTAGTCGCCAATTGCGATGATCGGAATCGACTTGGTTCGAGCCCATTCCCGCAATGTACTCGCCTGCTCTTGACGAAAGTTTTTATTCCCGCGAGCAAGATGATTCATCAAGAACACCACCTCTTGAGAGTTAGCCAGGTCTTTTAATTTGATATAAAGCGGAACTCGATGGTGACCATCATCAAAAATGAATCCGGAAACTTCTTTCATCTCTTCGGAATCGATCAGTGAAAACTTTTCTTTGCTAAAAGCAAACCAAAGATGATCGTCTTCCCGCGTCTCATTAGCCCCCGAGAGTCCTCGGATGTATTCGTAACGACCAGGCCATTTTTTCGTCAGTTCCTCTTCATAGGCTGCCGGGTTTTCTACTTCCGACAAGCCAATGATGTCGTAGTCCCCGAGTTCGACCAATTGAGCGGCCACAGTCGCAGGGTCATTGCCACCCGATTCCACGTTCCAGTGCAAAATGGTGTAGGAAAATCCATCAGCATCATGCGCTTCCTTGGTGCTCTCTGAAGCGGCCGCTGGAGCAGTCGCAGAGACCTGAGTCTCGACCGCAGCTGCCTTGACTGGCACACCCTCGTTGGGCCGCTCCGCGGAGCCGCACCCGATGTTCAAAAGACATCCGCAAAAGACCAATCCAACCGCCTCCAAGACGCCCACTGGACGTCTGTTATTCAATTTAATCACGTTTCCCTCGTGGTTTACTTTTACGAAATTTCAATCAGCTTAAACCGAAGAGGGCGACTTTTGGAAGAGGCAGTCAAGAATCCCTCAATGGATAGCGAAAAACCGCTGATAAGAGTACGATGTGAGTTGAATTTCAGCTGGGGACAACAATCCATCTGAAAGTCCGTTCGCGTTACTACGATCTCACTCCCTTTTAACTTTGGGTATTTAAGCATGCTGCGGCCAGTACTACATTCGCTCGCTTTGGTTCTTTCCTTGTCAATTATTGCAGGATGTGACAACAAGCCGCCAGAAATTAAAACCACGCCTCCGAAAGTTGCTATTGCCACCCCGACGGTCAAAGACGTTGCGGTTTATTTAACGGAAAATGCAAGCCTTGAGGCAGTTGGGCAAGCAACGGTCACCTCACGCGTCAACGGAATCGTCGGTGAAATGCTCGTGGGGCTCGATAAACCCGTTGATAAAACTACGCAACTCTTCCAAATTGCTGACGCCGAATACGTTGCAAAAGTAAACGCAGCAGAGGCAAATGTCCTGGCAGCAGAGGCAGCAGTTGCTCAAGCCGACGCGGCACTGACAAAAGCAGGGAGCGATGTCACAGCAAAAATAGCGCTTCAAAAGGCAGACGACGCTGAATTCGGGAGGATGGCAAAACTTCACGTTGAAAAAGCCATTTCCCAAAGTGAATTTGATTCCGCAGAAGCCAAAGCGTTAACCGCCGCTGCCGCCGTCGATGTTGCCGTCGCTGTGCAAGTGGCTGCAAAAGCTCAGATTAAGCAAGCCAATGCTCAAGTTTCCAAAGCGAATGCCGAGCTTGAGGATGCCGAGCTAAAACTCAGCTGGACCAAGGTCATGGCACCCATCGAAGGTCGTGTCGCCAAACCGCTTGCCAAGGCGGGAAATCTTGTCCAAAACGGTACTGAGTTAGTAGAGATCATTAAAAGCGATCCAATCTGGGCCAATTTTAATGTCCGCGAAAGCTTCATTATCAACCGGGACCGCGAAGGTAAACTAAGGGGCAAGGGCGATGTCACCGAAGTCGAATTACAGCGATCTGGAGACAAAGACTTTCCATTCAAAGGGCAGATCGATTTTATCAATACAAAAATCAATGAATCCACAGGAACTCTTGCTGTTCGCGCCGTCTTTCCTAACCCAAAAGAAAATCCCCTTGGACTTTTAGTGCCCGGTTTTTTCGTCCGTGTCCGTATCAAAATTGACGATTTGAAAGATGCGGTCCTAGTCCCAGAAAAAGCAATCAACCGAGATCAGACTGGTAAATTTGTTTACACAGTCGATAACGAAAATAAGGCCGTCCGAAACAATGTCGAAGTCGGAACCACCGAGGATGGTTTGATCGTTGTTCTCTCGGGCGTCCTGCCAACGGACAAAGTAATTGTCGAGGGACTTCAACGAGTACGCCCAGGTGTGGTTGTAAGCATCGAGAACTGAACCCACTGAATCAAAATCTATTTCTTCTCTGTCGGATATTTATTTTCAAGGTTGTCGTAAGACTATGTCGGAATTTTTCATCAAGCGACCCATTTTCGCCTCTGTCATCTCGATCATTATCGTGATTGCTGGAATCGTCGCTTTCTTCAGCTTGCCGGTTGCCAAGTTTCCACAAGTTGCCCCGCCAACGGTTCAAGTCAGCGCAGTTTACCCCGGTGCAAACGCCAAAGTGGTGGCAGAGACCGTGGCAACTGCGATTGAGCAAGAGGTTAACGGCGTGGAAAACATGCTCTACATGTCTTCTACCAGTGCAGACGATGGTTCGTATTCACTGCAAATCACTTTTGCGCTGGGTACCGACATGGACATGGCCAACGTGTTAGTCCAAAACCGTGTGGCTATTGCCTCCCCCAAGTTACCCGAAGAAGTCCGTCGACAGGGAATCGTTACTCAAAAACAATCGACGCAGATCCTGCAGATGATCAATTTCACATCGCCCAACGGGGAGCTCGATGAGTTGTTCCTCAGCAACTACGCGCTTGACGTTAAAGACGAACTAAGCCGAATTAACGGTGTCGGATCGGTCAAAGTCTTTGGCGCTGGCGATTACAGTATGCGAATCTGGCTTGATCCCAACAAATTAAAATCGAGAAATATCACCACCGACGAGGTCGTCAATGCAATTCGCGAGCAAAATGTACAGGTCGCTGCTGGTCAAATCGGTTCCTCACCAGCGCCACTCGGTACCGATTTCCAGTATTCCATCAACACTCTTGGGCGTTTGAGCACCACGGCAGAATTTGCTGACATCATTATCCGCACCGAACCCGGTGGTCGGTTTGTTCGCGTCCGAGATGTGGTGATCGATGACCGACCTTACGACGGTGGTGTTCAAGAAGGTGTTGAAATCGGCGCAAAAGATTACACGCTTGCCTCCAAATTTAATGGAGCAGCCTGTGCAACGGTCGCTATCTACCAACTACCCGATGCTAATGCCCTCTCCGTTGCGACCCAAGTTCGCGAACGACTGGTGGAGCTTAAGGGGAGAAATAGTTGGCCAGCAAATTTGGATTACGCAATCCCCTTCGATACCACTCGGTTCGTCGAAGCATCCATCGAAGAAGTTTACAGTACTATTTTCATTGCTGTCATTCTTGTTGTCTTGGTAATTTTCATCTTCCTTCAGGATTGGCGGGCAACGGTTGTACCCGTGGTTGCAATTCCCGTTTCTCTAATCGGAACGTTTGCGATTATGTCGGGACTTGGCTTCTCATTAAATATGCTTTCCCTGTTCGGGATCGTGCTGGCGATTGGAATCGTCGTGGACGATGCAATTGTGGTCGTAGAAAGCACATCTCGATATATTTCAGAAGGCATGACTCCTAGAAATGCTGCAATCACCGCGATGAGAGAAATCACGGGGCCGGTCATCGCGACCACACTGGTCCTTTTAGCGGTATTTGTTCCAACCGCATTTATGTCTGGAATCACCGGACAGCTGTTCAAACAATTTGCACTAACCATTTCAGCTGCAGTCCTCATCAGCACCATCAACGCCCTCACGCTCAGCCCAGCACTTTGTGGGATCGTTTTACGTGAACCCAAAGAAACAAAATTCTTTTTCTTTCGCTGGTTCAATCGTGTTTTCGATGCGACCACTAGCTTTTATCGCGGAATCATTCGCTGGTCAGTTCGATTGGTATTGATCGTCATGCTCATTTACGGCGGTCTGTTAGCACTTACCGGTTGGAGCTTTAGCCAATTGCCAACAGGGTTTGTGCCGGTTGAAGATCAAGGTTACATGTTCGTCAATGTGCAACTGCCCGACGCCGCATCGAAACAGCGAACCGTCAAAGTGATGGACCAAGTCAGTGCAATCTGTGAGAGTACAAAGGGCGTTAAAGATAATATTTCGATCACTGGCTTCTCGCTCCTTAGCGGTAGTGCCGCTTCGAACGTCGGATTTGTCGCGGTCATGTTTGAACCATGGCAAGATCGTAAAACACGTTTAGAAAGCCAACGTGGTATCGTCTTCCAAATTAATCAGCGATTGCAAACAGAGGTCGATGCGGCCATCGCATTTCCGTTTATTCCACCTCCGATTGACGGACTTGGAAATGCGGGTGGATTCCAAATGGAAGTAGAGGACAAGGGGAACGCCGGCTATCAAGCATTGCAAGAGGCGGCTGACTTACTCGTCGCCGAAGCTGCAGCTCAACCGGGCCTTTCGCGCCCGAACTCTTTGTTTCGCGCCAGCACACCGCAACTCTTCATCGATGTCGACCGAGTTCAAGTCAAAGCCAAAAATGTACCGCTCAGCTCGGTGTTTTCAACGCTCCAAGCCTATCTAGGGTCAGCTTACGTAAACGATTTCAACTTGGACGGACGAACCTATCAGGTACGTATTCAGGCCGATGCAAAATTCCGGGCTACGAAGCAGGATATCCTTGACCTTCAAGTGAGAAGCCTTGATGGTAACGCCGTTCCAATGGGGACGCTGATCAACATCACGGAAGAGTTCGGACCGTCTGTCATCCGCAGGTATCAAATGTACCCGAGTGCTTCAATTAACGGATCAGCCGGCGCAGACATCAGTTCTGGAGAAGCCCTGGACTTGATGGAGCAACTGGCCAATCAAACACTACCCGATCAATTCGGATTCGAATGGACAGGGCTTTCCTACCAGGAAAAAGCAGCGGGGGGTCAAGCTGTGATTCTTGCACTGGCAATTATGGCAGTGTTCCTCGTACTCGCCGCTCAATACGAAAGCTGGACGATGCCGGCCGCTGTGATTGCCGTAGTTCCATTATCAGCGTTGGGAGTCGTTGCCATTTTGACCGCCCGAGGCGCCGACGCAAACGTCTACACACAAATTGGAATTGTCCTGCTGGTGGCCCTTGCAAGTAAAAACGCGATTCTGATTGTTGAATTTGCCTCTGAAAAACGAAAAGAGGGCATGTCCATCACCGAATCTGCAGTCGAAGCGGCACGCCTTCGATTCCGCGCGATTCTCATGACAGCGTTCTCCTCGATCCTCGGATTCCTACCGCTTTTGATTGCCAGCGGAGCAGGGGCCGCAAGCCGACAGGCCGTCGGAAATGCGGTCGTTGGCGGAATGATTGCGGCGACAGCGTTTTCCTTACTTTTTGTGCCTTCGTTCTTTGTCATCTTTCGACGTCTAGGAGAGCTTGGCCAAAATCCAGAAAATGATCCCGCCCTCGCTGGCAATTCAGAACCGATGCCCCCGGCAACTGCTGAGGCTCTTGCCTCAGACACGGCACAACCTACGGCAACGCCTATTTCTGACGCAACCGAAGAAGTCACCGATGAATCCAAAGCATCCTCGGAGGCCTCAACCGACACCGAGACAACTGAGACCAATACTCCCCCTTCCGATGAGAATGATTCTGCTGCTCAATAGCCAGTGGTGAATTGCTTTTAAAGTGATGGAGCAAATGACTTTCGCAAGAACTAATTATCTTGATTTAAAAACCCTAACGGGCAAATCAAGCTGCGTGTATCTTGCGGGTTCTCTAAAAAGTTGTTTTTGCGGCTACCTTAAAAGTACTTCATTTTTGCCAATAATTGATCATCATTTGCGAATCACTTAAACGGCTGAAGAGCCAGTTCTTCTCGCTGATTCCAGGTAAGTACTAAAAGAAGGGTAGGAAATGTCAAAACCACTGTCTCTCTATCAGGAAACACTGCTGTTAGCCATCCGAGATGATAAGGGCACTTTTTCAAGCGGCTATTTCCTGTACGCCATCGCCGGCACAATCATTAGTGAGTTGCTGCTGCTTCAACGAATCGTGGCCGGTTCCGACAAATATCAAATCGTTGGCGTCGTCGACAGATCAACAACTGGCGACGAGATACTTGACGAAGCACTAAGCCTCATTTACGCCTCGTCCAAGCCGAGAAAAATGCAGCACTGGGTTGTCAAAATTGCCAACCTACCCAAGCTAAAACACCGCATCGCCCAACAGCTATGCGACCTTGGTATCCTCCGCCACGATGAGAAAACAGTACTCTGGATTTTTTCACAACAACGATACCCTGAAATCGATGGAACTTATGAGGATAATATTCGCCGGCGGATGGCCGACGTAATGTTTAACGAGGACGCCAAGCCAGATGATCGCACCGCGGTACTGATTGCCGTCGCTAGTCACGCTGGCTTACTCAAAGCAAACTTTAGTCCCGAAGAACTCCGCCAGTATAAAAAGCGAATCCAACAGCTCAGCCAAGGTGAGATCCTTGCAACGAAAGCAACCCTCTCAGCGATCAAAGCGATGCAAGCGGCAGTCGCCATCGCGGTCACTTGACCCTCAGCCTCCCATTCTCCAGCTTAATCACTTGGTGGGATTATTGCACTCAACTGGCACACATGCTCCATTGCAGGTGATTAATCCCGACACAAATCCGACTGGATAAAAGTAATGTTCGACCGCATTCACCTCGCGACCGTACTGCCTCTTGGCGTACTGCTGGCTTGTCTCTCAGTTGTCTCTGCTGAATTGCACGCTCAAACGGTGACGGCGGTACCAAAGGGAATCAGCCAGCAGTTTAAACTTGACCCGTTTTATAAAAAACATATCGGTGTTCAGGGCTTGCCGATTGTTGGTTCAGAAATGGTATCGGATGCAGCCCTTCAAGAAGCTGCATGGATTGTGACACGAATGATCGGGCATCGCCCTGAAATCCTTGCTGCGATGGCATCCAATAACACTCGACTTGCAGTCATGGCCTACAACGAATTCACTACCGACGTACCTGAACATCGTCATTTAACGCCCCGTGTTTTTTGGGACCGCCGCGCTCGAGGCCTTGGCGCAACCCCTTCTGCTCCCGCTGTAAGCTGTGCCGAAGAAAACCTTTTAGAACATCCTAACGATCCCTATTTCGAAGAGTGCATTTGCATTCACGAATTCGCCCACGCAATTCATCAAATGGGAATGAAAGACATTGACCCTACTTTTGATAAACGACTCAAAGAAACATTTGAACAAGCGATTGAGTCTGGCAAATGGAAAAACACCTACGCTGCCGGGAATCACATGGAATACTGGGCCGAGGGAGTGCAATCTTGGTTTGATGACAATCGAGAAAGTGATGCGCTTCACAATCACGTAAACACCCGACAGGAATTGATCCAATACGACCCCTCGCTCGCCAGGTTATGCCAACAAGTTTTTGGAGATTCCCCCTGGCGTTATCAAAAACCAAGTCAACGGGCGAATGCTGATAAAAAGCATCTGCAAGGTATTCGCTCCGAAGATCTACCGCGATTTCAATGGCGGAAAGAGAACATTCCAGTCAAACCAAGAGTTTTAATCCAGACCACCGAAGGTGATATTGAATTAGAAATCGACGCTGACAAAGCGCCCCTGACTGCACAGAATTTTTTACATTACGTCCACGAGGGCCTCTATTCTGATGGCGGTTTTCACCGCTCAGTCACTCTCACTAATCAAGAGAATTCAAAAGTAAAAATTCAGGTAATTCAAGGGAAAGCCAATGCCTTGAAACGCGACCAATTTTCACCTGCCATCGCGCTGGAGGACACGAGACATACAGGCTTGAAACATCTCAATGGCGTAATATCCATGGCTCGCTCAAAACCCAACTCGGCGACCGATCAGTTTTTCATATGTATAGAAGACCAACCAGAACTTGATTTCGGGGGGCGTCGCAATCCTGATGGACAAGGATTTGCCGCATTTGGGCGAGTAACGAAAGGAATGGAGGTTGTAAAAAAAATTCACAACGCTCCCGCGAAACAGCAGAACCTAGCCCCAGAAATCAAGATTCAGCGGGCGATCCGACTCAACTAAATTTAGGTCGACACTCACCGCGTTGAATCCTGTTCAGCCATTTTCGAACACTACTCTTCGCTTGCCTTCGGGAACAATCGCTCTTTCAGATAAGAATAAGCCAAGGCCTGCATATAGGCTCGTTGCTTATTATTAGCCGCCCCTCCATGACCTCCCTCGATGTTCTCATAATAGGTAACATCATGCCCTTGGTCATACATTTTCGCCATCATTTTTCGCGCATGCCCCGGATGAACACGATCATCACGCGTGGACGTTGTAAACAGGACTGCCGGATAATCAACATTCGGATCAATGTTTTGATAAGGAGAGAAGGTCTTGATAAAATCCCATTCCCCCGGTGCATCGGGATTCCCATACTCTGCCATCCAACTCGCTCCGGCAAGCAATAAATGATACCTCTTCATATCAAGTAGTGGGACTTGGCAGACCGCAGCACTAAACAAGTCAGGGTAAAGTGCGACCATATTACCCACCAAAAGACCGCCGTTGGAACCACCCTGTATTCCCAGACGCGCCTTGCACGTAACTTTGCGTTTAACCAAATCTTCTGCAACCGCAGCGAAATCTTCGTAAGCTTTCAATCGGTTCTGTTTTAACGCCGCTTGATGCCAACGTGGCCCGTACTCGCCGCCGCCACGAATGTTGGCGACCACGTAAACACCACCTTGGCTAGTCCAAGCGCGACCGACGCTCGCTTGATAACCCGGCGTCAACGAAATCTCAAATCCACCGTATCCGTACAATAGTGTTGGATTGTCGCCATCCAACACAAGATCCTTTTTCGACACCATGAAATAAGGAACCTGAGTACCATCTTTGCTTGTGGCAAAATGCTGGTTAACTTTCAGCCCATCGGCTTGGTAAAGCGGCGTTAACTGCTTTAGCTGCTCAGGTTTTTCGCCAATCTCACCGTAATAAAGTGTCGTTGGAGTCAGATACCCGCTCGACGTCATCCAGTACGCATCTGATTCATCAGCATCGACTGCCCTCACTCCAACCGTTCCAATTTCGGGAGCTCCCTCAAGAAGCCGCTTCTGCCACCCAGTATCCGTGGAAGTCATTACATAGATTCGATTCTTGACGTCTTCTAACACATTCAATATCAAATGCTTGCGAGTCAATGTATAGCTCGCCAAAGAACTGTTTTCAGTCGGCTCAAAAGCAATCTCAAAAGATCTGCCCCCTGCCATGAAATCATCAAACTTGATGACCAACAACGAACCAGCCTGATAGTCGACCCCTCCGATACTCCAAGGCTCCCGAAGCTCTAACAGTAAATTCTCTTTCGATACATTTTTATTCGCACTGTTGGGAGCATCAATCTTCTGCAAATCGCCATCATCTGTCCTGAGATAAAGTTCGTCGTTATAAAAGGCCAGCGTACGTTGAACAAAATTCCGTTCGAATCCAGGAGTGTCGTCGTGCATCGCGCCGATGTACATATCATCGACTGCACCTTCGTAAACGATCTCTGCTTCGTCCATTGGCTGACCGCGGCGCCACAATTTTGCAATCCGCGGATAACCAGAGGAGGTCATCGTTCCTTCCCCAAAATCGGTGTAGATAAAGACCGAATCCTGATCAATCCAACTAATATTTCCCTTAGCTTCGGAACGATTAAAACCCTCTTTTAAAAACTCACGGCGATTCATGTCAAATTCACGAGTCACCGATGCATCAGCACCACCGCGAGACAACCCAATCAGCGCCCGCTCGAACCCCGGCCGTAAGATAGAAGCACCATCCCAAACCCAATTCTCATTTTCACGCTCCGCTAACTCGTCCAGGTCGAGAATAGTTTCCCATTGCGGATCAGCCTTTCGATACTCTGCAAGCGTAGTGCGTCGCCAGATTCCCCGCTCGTGATCTCTGTCTCGCCAAAAGTTGTAATAGAAATCGCCCGCTTTCGAGACAAAAGGAATTCGCTCATCGGAATCAAGAATTTTAAGTAAATCCCCTTCTAGGTTTTTGAAATCCGAAGAAGCTTCAAAATGATCCTGAGTCGTTTTATTTTTTTGCCGCACCCAATCTAGCGAACGGGCCCCGGTAACATCTTCTAGCCAAAGATAGGGATCTTCTTGCTCCGTCACATCTGAGACCTTAGGGTTTTCTTTCGATTTACCATCGTCGCCAACCTGCCCGTGAGCTGAAGCTACCACCGCCGCCACCATTATGAAAATTAGAAAACGAATCATCATTCACACCTTATTGGTTTCAACCAAAAACTAGAGGCATTATTATACCGCATCAGCGAATTCTGACGAGCAGAGATGCTGAAGATTCCAACCCGCTGCTAAACGCAGGGCTATCGTAGACCGGAATAGTGCAAATCGAAAAATCGATAAGGCATCACTAGACTCGACTATTACTGCATCGGCAATCAAGGCGTTACTGAGAGCTATGCCGGTAACTCGCCGCTGCTCAGCGGTGACAGTGATTCAATTCTGAAACGTAGCCTTCATTCGATTGATATCACGGAGACTCCCCATCACCAGCAGCGTGTCACTCGCCTGAAGGACGTCAGTCGACGACGGATTAAACTGAAAATCACCTTCCAATTTTTGAATGCCTACGACCAGCAGATTAAATTGCTCCTTAATTCTCGACTCGGCTAAGGCAAGTCCTGCCAGTCCACTGTTTGGACCAACACGAAACTCATCCAACTCCATCTCGAGATACGAAGCTTCTGCAAACAACTCCACCATCGCCGCCGTCGTCGGGCGAGAAATCATACGCTCCATTTGCTGGGCGCCGATTCGATGCGGCATTACCACCTTATCTGCACCAGCCTGACGTAGCTTCCCACAGCTCGACTCATGCTCAGATTTAGCAATAATCTGCACATCCGCACGAAGATTTCGTCCCGTCAGCGTAATAAAAACATTTTCGGCATCCGTTGGGAGCGAAGTCACCAACGCTCTGGCTGTATCAAAGTGAGCTAATTTCAAAATCTCCTCCGAGGTAGCATCCCCGTTTATCGACAGTAAACCAGACTCCTGCGCCAAACGAGATTTTTCTGCATCAATATCCACCACTACGAAAGGAATCTTTCGATGTTCTAATTGCGAAACAAGATCACGTCCCATCTTCCCATACCCGCAGATGATTACATGATTCTCCAAACGTTCGATTTCTTTTGTCATTTTTCTTCTGCCAAACGCGCGTTCGACTTCTCCTTCAAGAAGTAATTGAATGAAACCACCAAACGTGTAAACCGACGAAGATACACCAAATACTATCAGCAGCATCGTTAGTATTTGGATCGCGTCAGAGGAATTGGAATTCTCTCCGTAACCAACAGTGGACACAGTAATGAACACCATCCAAACGGAATCCAACCAGTCATATTCCCCAAGATAATGATAGCCGAGAATGGAAACAACAAACACGATCGCTAGCGAAAGTGCACCTATTCGAATTCGTTGAAGCGGTGTTTTCATTGCCGTTTGCTAATCATTTTCTATTAACAGAAGCCTGCAGTTTACAGGACGTTTTCCGAAACGTCGCACGCGGTAATAATTGGTTTACCGTTCCCAGACCAACCACTCAAAGCACCTGTCGCTACTTTTTCCGGAAACGCAAAAAATAGTTCTCCTTAAAACCCTCGATCGTCACCTCTTCTTCGAGTACAAAACCAGCGTCCATTATTTCAGCACGAAAAACTTCTTTACCAGCGCGGACATGCCCCAACAACCACTCCCGACTTTTACCCGGGACACGATCAAAATCAATCACCACGAATTCTCCACCCGGTTTTAACGCGCGATAAATCGAAGACAAAGTCGATTTAGGATACTCAAAATGATGATAGGTATCACAAACGAAAACTAGGTCTACCGATTGCGGAGGCAAGTTAATGCTATTCTCAGCACATAAGACACCAGTGATATTATTGAGATTCATCGCGTCTGACTGGCGATTGATATGCTCGATGAAGCGAGGTGAAATGTCGACGGCATAAACCCAACCCGCCTCACCAACCGACTTTGAAAACATTCGCGAAAAGAGCCCCGTGCCGGCTCCTACATCAGCCACCGAAACCCCTGGCGATATGGTTAGTTCGCCCAGAATTGCTTTTCTTGCCAAATAAACCTCTCGACTCTCTATCTCAAATCGCTTGACGTAGTCCTCAACACTCATCTCTGGATCAACAAAGTTCTTATTGATTCCTGGCTTGACGCTGATCTCACCTTTTTCCATCCCCTGTTTTGACTGCATTCTTTGAATGTAGTCGATCGCCTTTGCCTCGTAGGCCTCCGAATTCAAACCAATTTCCTTAGCCTCCGCCAAGGCTTTGCTTAAGGCAACACCTTCATCGAGAACCCGATAGACCAACCAGACACCACCCACTCGACTTCCAGAACCACAATGGAGCAGAGTCTTTTGCTGATTTGAGCCCAGTGCATCCCGAACTTGCTGAAACACCCCGTCTGTTAATGAATCAGGGCTTTTGAATGGAATTGCAAAAAATTCCATGCCTGCAGCTTCGACCGCCCCCTTCTCATCCCAATCGACCTCGCCAGCAGTTCGAAGCGATATTACACGCTTAATTTGCCGACTTTGAATCTCTTGCACATCCGCTTTGGAAAACTGACCAGCAAAATAAAGACCTTCCAATTTGTGGACATTCTTGGCAGCACCAAGTTTACCCTCTAAGATAGCAAGCGGTTTGCCGTTCGCTAACTTCGCATTTTCCTGTAGGTATACGCTACCTGCGTGAGAATACATTGGAACGCTGGCTGTAATCACACAAAGGCACCAAGCAATTGTCAACGGTTTCAGCATTGTTGTCCTTCCAATAATTTTTTCATCAATAAGCCATTTATTTTGGCCGATATCATTTATGTTTGTTTAATTTTTTTTTTGTGACCCAATTCGCATTAACAAATCTAAATATACCGATATCGCTTGGATTTACAAATGAACAAAAAAAGAACCTACAAACCTCTCGACATGGAAGCCTTAGCCATGGCGGCGGAATGCCTGAAAGCCATTGCCCACCCAAGTCGATTGCAAATAGTTCAACTCCTTTTGACGGGGAAACGATATTCGGTCAACGAGCTTGCTGAGATTTGCGAGCTCACACAGCCTTCTGCCTCAGATCACTTGAGATTGATGCAACGATGTGGATTTCTGACGAGCACCCGCGAAGGGCGAACAGTTTATTATGAAATACTCGAAACTCACTTATACGATTTAATGACTTACATTCAGAAACGTTTTGGCTAACCCGTCTCGCCATTAACTCACGCCCGCAGAACAGAAGAATGCAGGATTCAACCGACCACCAAATTTCTAAAAATTCATTCCTTTCGCATTTGGTATGAATCCAAGCGGTAACGACGCCCGCTTCACAAGCGATGTTGAAAGATGAAGTTACTGGCGAACTCCCAACCGGAATCTCAGCCTGTTTGTCTAGTTGACGGGCCAACCTCGACTGAATTTTTTAATCTGCTGATCAATTCATGGATTCGACTTCTGATCTTCCATTTGTCCCACTCAGCACCCCTTCGACCGTTTCCGTTGCGGCCTACTTTATCGTTGGACACCAACTACTTAGACTTTCGTTAGGGGCTAAACCTAGTCCCACTGCCGCGGCGTCTTGAGCATTAAAGAGCTTTCTTCTTTATCGGCTTTTAAAAATGGCAAATGAAACAACTAACTTGCAACCGCACCGCCACTCTCACGACTGTGGACATTCGGGAATTTTTGGCGAACGAACCGAATTAATTTTTGCGATTCTCTCGGGGGCTTTTCTTGGTAGTAGTTGGATTTTCGCATTTTTTTCAACTCCCTTTGAGTACCTTCTGCCGGTCTATATCTTGTCTTACATTTTTGGCGGGTATTACACACTCATCGAGTCATTCAGCAAGCTAAAGCTCCAACAGTTCGAGATTGATTTCTTGATGCTGGTTGCCGCAATCGGTGCTGCCGTTCTTGGCAACTGGGCCGAGGGTGCATTACTGCTATTCCTTTTCAGCCTCTCTCATGCCCTCGAGCATATGGCAATGGGTAAGGCGCGAAACGCAATCGAATCGCTCGCAAGCCTTGCTCCTGATGTCGCGCTCGTCCGCCGCAATCAGCAAGAAATCCAAGTTTTGATTGCCGAATTAGAAATTGGCGATACTGTCATCGTGAAACCCAACGAACGTGTTGCTGCTGACGGCTTTGTAACAAAAGGCCAAACCAGTATCGATCAATCACCCATTACTGGTGAAAGCCTTCCGGTCGAAAAATCACCGGTCAATGATCTTCAGTGGGCAAAAGACCATGAGTCACACCTTCCGTTTGAAAATCGGGTATTTGCCGGCACGATCAACCAGCAGGGCGCGATCGAAATTCTTGTCACACGCTTGGCCACTGAAACCGCACTTGCTCGCGTCGTCGTGATGGTGAATGAGGCTGAAAACCAACAATCGGAAACTCAACGATTTGCTCAAAGGTTCGAACGAGTTTTTGTTCCCGTGGTGTTAATCTTCGTCACCGCTCTACTCTTCGCCTGGGTATTAATTTCCGAGACCGCTGCTGAGTCTTTTTATCGTGCAATGGCGGTTCTGGTTGCGGCAAGCCCGTGCGCTTTAGCCATTTCGACGCCCAGTGCAGTTCTCAGCGGTGTCGCCCGAGCAGCCCGAGGCGGTGTCCTGATCAAAGGCGGCGGCCCCCTCGAGGAATTAGGACTAATTAAATCAATCGCCTTTGATAAAACGGGGACTCTGACCGAAGGAAAACCAAGCGTCACTGATGTCGTCCCAGTGGATGGAGTCAGCGAAACCGAACTGCTAATCACGGCAGTCTCCGTCGAACGATTAAGTGACCACCCGCTTGCTGCAGCTCTAGTTCGCGATTCCATTGATCGGCTACCTGCTGAAATGCATCCATCCTCTCCATCCTTCCCAACTGCCGAAAATCTTGTAAGCAAGACAGGGCAGGGCGTAACCGCAACCTTAAATAAGAAATTTATTTCCATCGGGAAAAGCTCTTTCTTTTCCTCCATCACTCCATCAAAAGATGATCAAGCATTCTTCGACTCGGTTGCCGAACTCGAACGTCAGGGACGGACAGTCATGGCTGTCAAACAAGATGAACGCTTTCTTGGTTTCATTGGACTAATGGATAAACCGCGCGTCGGTGCCAAAGAAACAATTACTAAACTTCGTAGTATTGGAATTGAAAGCATGTCAATGCTTTCCGGTGACAATCAAAATGTCGCCAACGCGATCGCCCACTCTGTCGGTGTAAACCAAGCATTTGGCGACCTAATGCCCGCCGATAAAGTCGAAAAAATCAAACAATTACAATACGATGGCCCTGTCGGAATGGTGGGAGACGGTGTCAATGATGCACCGGCTATGGCAACAGCCGACATTGGAATTGCCATGGGTGCCGCTGGATCGGATGTCGCCTTGGAAACTGCCGACATCGCATTAATGTCTGACGATTTGGAAAAACTTCCATTCGCAATCGGACTCAGCAAAATGACAAAAAACATCATCATTCAAAATCTCTGGATCAGTTTAGGAATGATCGGCTGTTTAGTTCCCGCCACGTTGTTCGGGCTGCAAATCGGCCCAGCGGTAATTCTTCACGAAGGCTCCACTTTCGTTGTAGTACTCAACGCACTGCGATTACTTGGTTTCAACGAAAAAAACTGAACTCGTTAAATTTATCAAACCATCAGTGAGCGAGGCAATTCATTCCCCCTAAATTGGCAACCGAATAGTGAATCGAGCCCCCCCAAGTGGACTCTCGGAAACCATCACCGCGCCGCCGCAATTCTGCACCGCCCGCTGAACAATTGCCAATCCCAGTCCCACTCCGTTTTCATGCTCCCCTTCTGAATTGTCCAACCGCGAAAATGGTTCAAAAATGCTTTCGCGATACACCTCGGGAACGCCGGGGCCATCATCGTCGATATGAAGAAAGAGAATGTCGCCTTCGAGAACCGAGGAAACCTGGATCTCCTTGCTCGCAAACCGAGAAGCGTTGCCAACTAAGTTTCTAATCGCAGAATTTAACAACACTCGGTCGCATTGCACGACAGCCTCGCCCTCCAGATTCACCGTGATGGATTTATCTGGATTGATGATCGTGCGATCGATATCTACCAACAACTCGGCCATCGCAACTGGTTTTTTCTCTACTCCTGATTCGCCTGAACGAACATATTTCAGCAAGTCATTAACAAGCCGTTCGAGATCATCAGCCGACTCAACAATCGCAGTAATCCTCTCGCCCCGCTCCTGAGGTGTAGATGCCGATTCAAACAACTCGACTGCAAAGTGAATTCGAGAAAGTGGAGTCCTAATTTCATGGGACACCATTTGCAATAACTCAACTTTTGCCTTGAGTAAATTTTCGGTTCGAGCAGCCATTAAATTAAAAGCTGTTACCGCCGAATCACCGTATCGCGCGGCTGGCCCAGTAATGCGGGCACCAAAGTCTCCACTGGAAATCGCTCCCGCCCCACGGGCGATGGCTTGAAACTGGATTGCAATGGGACGAATCAAAATACCAATGACCAGTACTGAAAGCAAAATATAAGCCATCGTCGCCAACACGTAGATGGTATTACCGGGCCTTTGAAAGACTTCAACAGGGCCAAAGATCAGGGCATTTAAACCGCCGTCTATCAAGACTGCAACCTCCGTGAAGCTCACATATCTCGGCTCATCCAAAGATAGATAAGTTAAATACCAGTTATACGTTATCGATGAAGTTGAGACGATTTTAATATCGTACCCAAAACTCTGCTCAGCACTTAAAATTGCCGCTTCTCTCTCCTCGGCGTCCCGTGAGGAAATTTGGCTCGCTGCAAAACGAACCCCTCCATACGTGTTCTTTATCCAAGCATTTGTGTTTTGTTCACTCTTCTGATGGATGATCAAACTTTGCATCACGGAAGCAAGAACGACCAGTATGATCATTCCAATAAAAAATCGCAGGAATAATTTAATCATGATTCAACGGCAAAAATATAGCCGACTCCACGTACTGATTTGATGCGTTTAGGGCTGCCCGGATCGTCACCAAGCTTCTTGCGTAGACGTGAAACTCGCAAGTCAATCGAGCGATCGACCCCGTCATAAGCAATTCCCTGAATCTGTTCGTAAATTTCGTTTCGTCCTACAACCTCGCCGGCACGTTGCATTAAAAATAACAGCAAGTCAAATTCAGCTGTCGTCACACTTAGAATATTTTCATCACCTGATTCTGTTTTCTGACGAACGGTTCGACTCGTCGAATCGATAATGAGACCATCTATCTCCAGTTTTGAAGATTCCGTTGGAAGATCCTGAGAGTCGCCCCTGCGCAGATGTACTTTTAACCGAGCCAACAGAGCACGAGGTCGGACGGGTTTCGCGATGTAATCGTCTGCACCGACCTCCAAACAAACCACTTCATCAATTTCATCCCCGCGAGCGGTCAACATAATGATAGGCCCGGCAAATCTGTCGCGAACTGATCGGCAAATTTGAATACCATCCATTCCAGGCAAGCCAATATCCAGAATCAAGAGATCAAAGGTCTCTGAATCAATCAGCCCTAACGCACGCAATCCATTGGATTCCCATCGCACACGAAATCCATGCCCAGTCAGGAAATCATCCACCATCTTACCGAGGGTTAAATCGTCCTCAACAAGCAACAATCGACTAGATTCAACAATCATAGAAACCTTCAATCTTGCAAGCCAATGCAACATGGCGACTTCGCCATTGCCCTCACTTGTAACAACGACGGAATTAAAACCACGTTGCCCAATGCCGCTGCGGTGTGAAATTCAGCCCAACTGATAATTCACCAATGTCGCTGCCAAATTCTACCATTGGAGCAAGCCAAAACCGAGTTCAATCCATTAAATTTTTAAATGCCTCATCACTCTTAATTTTCACAGCGGAATCCTCAACGTGGCGTCGCAAAATATGATAGCCATAAATTGTCTTGACGCGATGCGTCAGCGAAGCACCGCCTCGCCCAAGCTGCTCAGACCAATACTCGGCGACTAACGGATCGCACTCCGACGACTTTACAGGACCGAGCTCTTCCGACAAATCCGGGAGAGTACGCATCAGTTGCAAGTGACGTTGATGGGCAGGCAATGCTGACTTGGCAAGCGATTGGTATCCGAGTCGATCCAATTCTACAATGCCCGCAGCATGATTAATCAAATGCCAAAACCCGCCGAAGCCCTGTTTTTTAACCCCGGAACATTCAATTAATTCCTCCATCGTCAAATCGATCATCTCCTGAATCGACTTATAACGCTGAGACTCAGCCGCGGGAGATAATTCAATTTCACTCCCGGTTTTCCAGCCTTTTTTTTTCCCAAAATAACCGCGCCCCGAAGAAACACCGTTAAACTTTTTTATTAACTTACAAACGCCATCAATCGCCCATGGCGTCGCGTATTGCTCATGAGAACCAAGTGCCCGAATCGCAATCGAAGCGAAAATCACATTGTGTCCCGACTGCTTTAATGTTCCTACATTTCCGGCAAGCGCCGCCGCGATCTCTCGAATGCGCTCAGGAACTGCCGCTTGATTTGGGCCGATTTCAAAAAGCTCAGTCGGCTGTATTCCCGTTTTTTTAACATCGAACCAGATTGCCTCTTCACCGTTCAGTACTCGCTCCAATTCTGATTCAATCCCTCGCGTCACCACGGCTGAAAGATCAGCATGATCTTCACCAATGAAATAACCAGCAGCCACAGCAGCACCGAGATGGCCTGACATGGTACCCAGCGGATGCGCATTAGCCAGGCCCGCAATTCCTTTTTGAAGATATTTGAAATCGACCATCGACGGTTGGCTCCTAGGCATCAATTAAAACGTCTCGCGATCAGTCGACTCTATTTCAAACCTGCGGTTCTTGTTATCGAAATCGCCAATCGCACCCCTCTTATTGTAGCGCCCCATTTGGATCGTTACAAATTCCACTTAAAAATTAAAACACAGGCTTTGGTCCAAAAAATTTTACGCAACAGGTCATAAACCTTCCAGTTCTGCCTCGCGTCCTAACACATTTGGTAACCAATTTTAAAAATTCAACGTGAACGCATGGCAAGGGGACAAAATAACCCAAACCAAACCATGTTATTAAAGACCAACCAGTGCTGCATAATCGTTTCGAGTGAATGCCTCTTCTACGGGTTCAAAAAGGGAACATCACTGCCAACACTTTGCCGCCCCGAACACAAAACGCTAGCAGACAGAACTTCGGTTTCTCCGAAGTTGAATCACTCGAACATTAACTAATCTCGGGGATTTTTGATTCAATCTTTAGGAAGCGGTAAAGATGTGCCGATTGAACAAGATATTCGGCCAGATTTACTGTTTTCATATTGCAGCCTTGAGCGAGAGCTAGTCATGGGAATTAAGCGAACATCCCAAATTGTGTTTCTTTGTGGGATCCTTCTTTTCGCGACGGGAAACCTAAAGGCACAGCAGACTAATTCTTCCATAATTAGCGCAGCTCCCAACTCTTCACAACTTTTAAAGCTCTCCGAGACGCTGAAGTCTCAGAATCTCAATCATTCGCTCAGCCAAACACAAGTCACCCCGACGGGGATTACCTTTAAGCCAAGCGAGACTTTCGAGCCGGCGAAAGGAGAATTGGTTGGATTTAACGCCAAGCCTGCCGAAGCAACGGTCGTCGAACAATCGAGTGTAAAAAATTGCCAGTGCCTTTCTTGTAGTCTCGATGGGCAACCCGCAGCTTGTATCGAATGTGCGCATGTAAGCACGCTCGGCAGTCAATTCAACATTCGCTTATTCGGCTCCTTAAACGGAGAGATGTTATTTGCCACCGCTCGGCCCAACCTTCCATCGGGCATTGTGCTGATTACACCGGATTTTGGAAAGGACACACCAACGTTTGAAATCCACTCGAAGTCAACGAGTCTCGGCGCTGCTTTTTCAGGGCCTGAAATCGGACGATTCCAGTCGGGTGGCCAGATATATTCAACGCTCTACGGTCAAACCTATGAAGAAGACCAATACGGAATCTACCTCTTGATGGCCTACGCTGAATTAAAAAACGAATGCGAGCGTTACACTTTTGGGCTTCATCGTGATTTGATCAATCCCATTGCCCCCAACACGATTAACTTCAACCAAGCCAATGGTGCTGGTAATCTTGGATTCGTGCGTGGCCAGCTTCGGGCAGAAAGATTTAGAGAACTCAATCAAGATACTCAGTTGACTAGCCAACTGGCATTAAGCGATCCCGTAACAACCTCCTTTACGAATTTCGATAAAATTCCCGCCAACCTTCTAGAAGAAACTGCGATGCCGAATATCGAAGGGAGACTGGCAATTTCAAAAAAATCAGGCCCCCACGTACCTGGCACCGCAGTCCGTTTTGAATCTGGATTCTCAGGCCTCGTCGGTAAACTTAGGCGAACCGACATGCCAACCAATATCATTCACAATGTCTGGGCCGTCGGTTCCGATTTTCAACTGGCAATTACTGAGAAATTTGGATTTAGGAGTGAGTTTTTCACAGGCTCCGCCATCGGTAACTACAACGCCGCTATTTTTCTAATCGATAACCAAAACCTCGAACCCGTTCGATCTACCGGTGGCTGGGGAGAAGTTTATTTCAACTGGAGTCCCTGCGTTCGGTCACACTTTGGATACGGCGTAGACGACCCACTCAACAGCACCCTTACGCTAGGCCTACCAACCCGAAACGAAGTCACCTATGCGAATATGATCTGGGATATCACCAAGTCACTCGAACTAGGCATTGAAGTCAGCCATTGGGATACAACCTATACTGGCCCCCTCCTTGATAACGATGCGATGGTTTACCACACCCGGGTTCGCCTCAAGTTTTAACCCGACTGGTTTCCTTCCATCGGTTGCTCAATCGCACCGGTTCAAAGTCGCACCGGTTCAAAGTCGCACCCTGCTTGGGTGACGGATTTTAGAGATGGCCAAAATCTAAATTGGTTGACAACTAGATGTTTTTTATCAGTCTGTTTTGGGCGGCAAGTAGGAACTATCTCACGTCACTAAATCCCCCTCGGAAGCGGTAAAAAACAAACGCAAAACCGCAGCCAAATTAGCAACCGCCAACTCCAAGGCCTTCGCTTTAAAGCATATTTTGAACCTTATTTTGAGTTGGTAGCGTTGGTGAAAAACACGTCGCAAAACACTGTCTAGCTAAATCTGGGGGGAATCTCATCCCTTGCCCGCGATACTAAGTGGCTCATTATATCTTCAATTCCCATGCGGAATTCCTAGTTTTTTTAAGCACTAAAAAGTTGCCTAAAAACATCATAGTAAATCTAGTTTCATGGAATTCTGACTACCTGCTGATCGTCGAACGCGAGAACCGCACCTCGTCGCTACCCGCTCGATGCGGTTCATTTAAACCGAGACACATCACGGTAAAGCGTTTTGGGTATAAAAATAAAAAATTAGGCATTGCAAGCCCGAACCTAGCATATATTAATACATAGAGAGCTTAGGAAACGTCGCGGTGTATCTCACCGTTGTCATTAGCTCTTATCTAATCTAATCGACCGAAACTTAACTATGAATTCTAGGTGTGCGGACTCCGACCACAATCTTGATCTTTCCGGTGGACTCGAAGATTCAAGTGCTGAAATCAACATAGAAATTTCAAACTCAATCAGTTCATCGTCCAAGTCGGAAGATTCTGAAGCGACTCACAAGGCATGCCCGCATTGCGGGGGACTTATTCTCCAACAAGCCAAGCTTTGTAAACATTGCATGTTCTTTCTCGTGCGATCATAGAAATCTCACTGGAAAGACAATTGTTGAGGGGTGAGCTCTCCGCATAATGCTTTTAGTTAGAATTGACGATTTCCGAATGTGCGGAGTCTCTGGAACCGCTTCCTGAGAGATTCGTGTATTGGACAAATTCCTGTGCATTGGACAACTACCCGTGCGTTGGACAACTGCCCTTACAAATCAGAGAAAAACAGTAACTGCGTTAAATTGCCGGTGCTGTTTCCTGTGCTCCATCAACCAATCTCCACCTCTTCAGGGCGGGTTTGTCTTCCACCAAGCCTGATATACTTGACGCAAAGTTCGGATCCACTCTAATTCCGATGGGACTTTCCGGTGAATGAGGGCTTCTTTTTTCTAGAATTCATGGTGAATTCCAGAAAGCTGCCCGTTTAAGACATTACCTCAGTAATGCGAACACCGCCGTGGTCTTTCATGCACATCAACGAGTTCACACTAAAGTCGTCACCTCTAATGGGAAGAATTTAATGAATCGAATCACCATGCCGCTTGCCCTCGTAATTTTGGCACTGCTTACGACTCATGTGTTAGCGCAGCCAGGCCGTGGTGGAGACAGACCTGGCGCTGGGCAAGGCGGTCCTCAGCAAAACGGACCAAGCCCACAACAAATGGCACAAATGCTGCTGCAAAATTTCGACCGGGATGGCAATGGAGAATTGAATCTCAATGAACTATCTGCAGCCATGGTCGCTCTCCAGCAACGCATGCAGCAAGGGAATCGAGGCGGAGCTGGCGGTCAAGGAGCACCAGGGCGAGGTGGCGTTGGCGGTCGCGGCGGGGCAGGGGGCTTCGGAGGCCAAGGTGGCGCAGCAGGAGGACGCGGCGGAGCGGGCGGACAAGGGGGGGGAGCGGGAGGACGCGGTGGAGCTGGCGGACAAAGTGGTGGAACGGGTGGTCAGAGTGGAGGACGCGGCGGAGCGGGCGGACAAGGTGGTGGAGCGGGAGGACGCGGCGGAGCGGGCGGACAAGGTGGCGGAGCGGGAGGACGCGGCGGAGCGGGCGGACAAGGTGGCGGAGCGGGAAAACGCGGTGGTCAGTCTTAGGCATAGCCTAAGCAAATTGACTACATTTTGAGAGTTCCCAGAAGGGGCGCGTCACAAAAGTCACTCCACAAACGCGACCGTTTAACTTTTCAAATTCAATTTTCAGACGCTCTCTTGGGCCAGAATTACCCGCCGGTCAGCGTCCCTCGTGAAATTTCCCAAACGACATCGAATAGGCTTTCGGACAACCCTCGATGTTGTGCAAATTTTGAAACTAGCGCGAGCAAAACAAGATAAACAGCGGAGTCGATTAGCCAACACGGCCTTCAATCGCCGATTCAAATATTTTGCAGGCGATGTCTATCTCCTGTTCAGAAACATTTAGCGGCGGCAACCAGCGAAGCACGTTTCCACCAGTACCGCAAATCAAAAGCAACAACTTACTTTTTAGACAGTCGGCCTGAATTCGAATTGCCGTCTGTTTATCTGGTTTCCCATCGCTTATCAACTCCACCCCCACCATCAAGCCATGACCGCGGACATCCGCTGTTCCAGAATATTTAGGAACAATTGCCTCAAGGTGCTGCTTTAGCTTACTACCAATCACCCGTGCGTTTTCGATTAGTTGCTCATCCTCAATAACCTCCAATGTCGCTAGGGCTGCGGCCATGGAAATCGCTGATCCCCCGCCATAGGTTCCGCCATGAGCCCCAGGAACCCAACGAGACATCAATTCATGGGATGCGCCGATGGCCGACATCGGTAAACCTGACGCGATCCCTTTCGCCATCGTCAAAATATCAGGGCTAATTCCACAGTGCTCGTGCGCCCACATTTCCCCAGAGCGTCCAAAACCCGACTGGATTTCGTCCACAATCAAAAGGACTCCAGTGCGGTCACAAATTTCTCGCAATCCCAAAAGGAATTCCGCGGGAGCTGGGACAAAACCACCTTCACCAAGCACCGGCTCAATTATAAATGCAGCAGTTTCATCTGCAGAGGACTGAGTTTGCAGCAATCGCTCAAGCTGGGCGAGACAAAATCGAACGGTCTCTTCGCGAGACCAACCATAATAAAACGAATTAGGAAAAGGTGAAAAAAAGACGCCCGCCGGCAGCGGCTGGAAACCTTCACGATAAACTTTCTTACTACTGGTGAGCGCCATCGTCATCGCAGTCCGACCATGAAATCCACCTTCAAACGCAATCACATTTGGCCGACCGGTTGCCATTCTTGCTAACTTGATAGCTCCTTCGACTGCTTCCGCTCCGCTGTTGGAGAAAAAAAATGTCTCAATGGACGAAGGAGTCTTAGCGCGAAGAGCGGTGGCATAACGCAGCGTGACTTCTGGCAACATGCAATTCATCTGCCCAAACAGCAACTGACTCGCTTGTGCTTTGACCGCCCCTACGATTTGGGGGTGGCAATGTCCCGTAGCAGTGACTCCAATTCCACTAGTGAAATCAAGAAACTGATTTCCCTGATCATCAAAGATATAACTTCCTTCGCCACGAACAATGATCGAGTTATTGAAACGTCCCCAAACATCTGACAGTGCTTCTTTACAATGAGAAATTTGCATGGAGGCGAATCCAATCCAATCCGAGTTTTCAATCTAGTAATTCTTGCCGGCCTAACAACGGCCTAACGTCATGTTATCACGGATTGAGTATCTCAATAATGACCTAACTACATTTGTTACAAACTCGCTCAAATCAGTTGAGCAATTTCGATACTATATCAATCTGAATTAACCCAAGCTGAATTAACCCAAGCCGAATTAACCCAAGCTGAATTAACCCAATCTGAATTAACCCAATCTGAAATAACTGGATAATAATTTGCGGCAACAAAACCGATTGAATGCAAAACACAAGCCACTCCTCATCTCGAAAGGGATTAGCCGACGTGATTGGTTGAAGCAAAGTTTGGCTGTATCCTCGCTGACGGTAGGAATATCTGGTGAAACGTTCGGCAACGATCACCGAAAGAGATCCTCTAAAGATCTAGAATCACCTCACTCTGAGCCCCCGAAACAAAAATACATAGAATTTGATGGCTTAGGATTGGCAGAGTTGGTTCGAACGAAACAAGTAACGCCTCTGGAACTACTTGAGGATGCGATTAATCAACTCAATGCCGTCAATCCTCAGATCAATGCTATTGCATCGACTTTTTTTGATGAAGCGAAACAAGCAATTCAAGCCGGTCTGCCGGATGGCGTTTTTAAAGGTGTCCCATTTTTACTGAAGGACATTAGCTTCCCAGTCAAAGGAAACATTTCGTCCTATGGATCAAAATTATTTGAAGACCGAATTTCCCCCTCAGACAGTACGGCCGTTTCTCGCCTACGCGACTCTGGATTAGTTTTCTTCGCCCGAACGCGAGTGCCGGAACTTGGGATTTTACCGACGACCGAATCAACAGCGGGAGGAATCACCCGCAATCCCTATGGACTCGATCGAACCGCTGGAGGCTCTTCGGGGGGAAGTGCGGCAGCAGTTGCCGCCAGAATTACTCCGATGGCGAGTGCCAGTGATGGAGGAGGATCCATCCGAATCCCTGCGTCTTGCTGTGGATTATTTGGTCTGAAACCAACTCGTGCAAGAGTGCCCATTGGTCCCGATCGTTTCGAAGCATGGGGCGGACTAGCGACACTCCATAACCTCACGCGAACGGTTCGAGACAGTGCTGCGCTGCTCGATGTGACTTCCGGCCCGGCGCTTGGCGACAGCTATCATGCCCCTCATTTTGCAGGAAATTTTTTAGACGAGATTACCAAGTCACCTGGCAAACTGAAAATCGCATACGTTTCCACCATGCCACCAGCAAAGGACACCTCGTCAGAATCTCAATTAGCAGCTCTGGAAACCGCAAAGTTGTGTGAGTTTTTGGGGCACAATGTTGATGATTGCACCGACTCCTTTGGACAGTTATTCGAGTTCAATCAACTACGTGTGTCTCATGGCGTTTGTATTTTAGTCGCAATTCGAAGAACTATCCTTGCCCGTCTAAAAGAGCTTGGTCGAGAACTTCGCGATAGCGATCTCGAACCAGTTACGCGCTACTATTTCGATGTTGCCGCTCAATACTCTGGTGTAGACCTCGAAAACGCCCGGGCAACATTTTTTGATGCCGCACGAACGATGGCTAAATTCCAGAAGTCATACGATCTGATTTTGACACCAACTTTAGCTTTGCCCCCAATTCAACATGGAAAAATCACGCTCACAGGAATGGCTCAAGATGTGATTGACGGCATTCTAGAATTCTTGCCCTGTCCTGCACTTGCAAATTGGACGGGCCAACCAGCGATGTCAGTGCCGCTGCATCAATCAAAAATCGGGCTTCCAATTGGGAGTCAATTTTTCGGACGTTTTGGTGATGAGGCAACTCTATTTCGTCTCGCAGGACAATTGGAAAGTGCTCAACCATGGAAAAACATTTCCCCGAAGATTCTCACAAACTAACAATCCTCCCTCCATTTAGGTTTAGAACAGACAGGACCGGCTGGCAAAATTATGAATGTTGATTTGAAAACGAATGAACGGCCACAATTGAAAAAGACAATTGGGCGGCTTGGATTTTTCTCCCTCGCCTTTGGTTCGATGATCGGCGTTGGATGGATCACTGGCTTACATCGCATGTTTCAGGAAGCAGGGCCAGTTGGAACCATGATTGCATTCGTGGCGGGTGGACTCTTAATGATTGCGATTGGCCTCTGTTATGCTCAAGCAATGCAAATCTTGCCAGTAACTGGTGGTGAAGTTGCCTACGCATACAAGGCGTATGGAACCGGAAAGGCATTTATTGTTGGATGGTGCCTCGCCATTGGCTACCTCTCGGTCTCTGCTTTCGAAGCCGTTTCGATCGGAGTGGTCATTTCCTATCTAATTGACGTCAACATCTGGCCTCTTTATCAAATTGAGGGAACCACCGTCTATGGATCGCACGTGATTTTAGCATTCCTATTCACAGGAGCGATTTCACTTATCAACTACCTTGGCGTTGGGCTTGCGACACAGGTTCAAACTGTTTTGACGATAGCGTTGATTGTTTTCGCGGCCGCGTTTGTCGTCGCAGGTTGCTCTCAGGGTCAACTTAGCAACCTTGAACCAATCTTTGGAAATTTGGAATCTGCAACCGCCTTCAGCGGCATCCTAGCCGTTTTTGTCACCGTGCCATTTTGGTTTGTTGGCTTTGATACGATTCCGCAGGCCGCCGAAGAACGAGCCGAACACTTTCCCGCCAGTCGCCTTGGAAAACTTTTAATCCTGGCAATTGCAGGATCGACCCTGTTCTACATGTTAGTGTTTTTGAGTGTTGGCATGACATCGCCGTGGCCCGCCATCGTCAATGAAGACCTCCCCACCGCCGCAGCATTTAGACTCGCTTTCGGCTCACCGTTCTGGGAGCGAATTGTCTTAATGGTTGGGCTAATTGGCTTGCTAACCAGCTGGAACGGGTTTTTCTTATCTGGCTGCCGAGTCCTATTCGCGATGGGTAGAGGCAACATCATTCACCCTGCGTTCGCCAAAACCCACCCAAAATACGGGACTCCAACAGTCGCAATTATTTTTAGTGCCGCCGTTACTTTTCTCGGCGCCCTATTTGGCGCACATGCAATTACACTTTTCGTTGACGTCGGCGCGTTTTGTATCGCGCTCGCGTTTCTGGGAGTCGCCATTTCTCTTCCAAAAATAAGACGCGACTCCGACATTGAAAAATCTTTATTGAATCGTTTAGTTCCTTGGATCGCAGGAGTTGGCAGTGCCTTCATCCTCCTGGCGATGCTAATTCCCCATAGCCCCGCAATGTTGTCCTGGCCAACCGAATGGGGCGTCTTGGTGTTAGTGCTTTTAGGGGGGGCTGCTCTTTGGAAGGTTTCAACCAAGGTAAGAAACGAGATTCCAGAGGAGCGCCGCCGGATGCTCATTTTGAATGAAAAAAATAATTGAATTAATTTGTTGAATAAAACCCAATCCTCTAAGCTGCTCAACGCAGCAAATTTTATCTTCCCTAATCATTGAGGCCTTCATGTTTCCCGCGCGAACCCAAACCAGAACTGGATTTACGCTTGTCGAATTATTGGTAGTCATTGCAATCATCGGCATCTTAATCGGCATGCTTTTACCAGCGGTACAAGCAGTCAGAGAGGCTGCGCGTCGGACAACTTGCTTAAATAATTTGCGGCAAATAAGTTTGGCTACGCATAACTATGAATCAGCTCAAGGCGTGTTCCCTCACGCGGGTGGAACCTCTGGTGAATTCTGGAATGACTTTCAAGAGTTAAGCCCACTCTATGGTTATGAAAACCTCGGCTGGGGATTCCAAATCCTACCATTCATTGAACAGCAAAACGTAAGTAGCCAACGCGAGCGAGCCGGGCTTTTCAACGATGGCGATGCTAACGAAGTTAGCCCTGCCGTGATTGAGATTGAGCAAGTGCTTTATACGTGTCCTTCGCGGGGTCCCCGACTTGCAATTCACCCTTGGTCGGCCGCACCGATGCCCTTGGGGGACTACGCCGGAGTCATGGGGCCCTGGGCGGACGACACCGGCGGAATTCCCGATTTTGGAATCAACTTTAGAAGCGACATGTTTCCCAGCGTCTGGCAGCAGTACAACGAAAGAACCTTCACCTATACAGGAATTTTGGTGAAGGGTGGGCATACGTCGGTAGACGCATCTTCGATTGAAGTCGTTAAGTATCCCGGCGTGGGTTTCCAACACATTACTGACGGTGCTTCCAATACTATTTTAATCATGGAAAAATCAGTAAACCAAAAATATTATTCCTTTACCTTTTCTGGACCTTTCAGCGACTGGTGGGACGAAAGTCAATTTCACTCAGCGGATTGGGCATCCATGCGTGTAAATTCGCTGGACGATCCCGACGATCCGTGGGGCGGGTGGCGAGCAGATGTCCCCCTGCGATCCGATCGAGAAACACGACCGGATGACCTACTCGATGCCGCAACGGGACGTACTCGCGAGCTCGGTTTTGGTTCAGCTCATTCAGGCGTAGTCTGTGCAACTTTTGGAGATGGATCAACGCGACCAATCTCGTTTTCGGCCGACCGCATCACGTTAATCAACTTGGGTCGCCGTGCCGACGGAAATGTCGTCGACTTGGATGGCCTTTAAATCGCACCATCAGCGTGCGGCCACCAGGCACTCTGTGGAATCCAGTTCTTAATTTCAATAACCAGCGACTCCGAGGGGAGGTTTTCTTGAGTAAACCAATTTCAAGCGCCCTAGTCAGAAACATTGCCACTGTTCTTTTGGTCGTCGCTTTCACTGGTTGCGACTCAACTCCCGATCCAGCCGACATGATGGCGAAGGCGACCGACTCCAACGTAAAAAGAGTCTCGAAGATGTACTCCATCTTTATGAAGAACAACGGCTGGAAAGGCCCAAGAAATTCCGAGCAATTAAAGGCGTTCATCGCTAAACAAAACGAAGACCAATTGCGGATGATGGGAATTGATCCGAGTAATCTCGATGCGATTTTCATTGGCGAACACGATGACCAGCCACTAAAAATTCGCTGGCATTTAAAAAGTTCAATGCTTGGACCTGCCATTCCAATTGTGTTCGAGGCAACTCCGTCTAAGGGAGAAGATTACCAAGTTGGATTTACAGGTAACACATTAAGGACGGTTGACTCGCAAGAGTACCAGCAACTCTGGGACGGAAAGATGGATCGGTCAGGCAAGGGCAATCTAAATCGTCGCTAACCTTTCCGATCCATCCAATAAGGCCGAGGGAGCTATCGAGATTCAATTGCTCTATCACACAGACGCCACCGACTGCCGCCCCGTCCTTGATTTGTTTATCTTTTCTAAACGAATCAATATCTACATCGACCAATGGGTGCGCGACCTCGCCAAACTTTAAGGCGTCGGACAAGAGCGTGCTGAAGTTCCCAATCTCTAAAAAATTTGAGCTTTGGGCGGGGCAAAGTGCAAATCCAAGGCAACCTAGCCTAGCCCTCCCAATCCGTTAACGCCGACTCTGCTCCGTTGCAAGCGGCACAGCCCCAGTATATCTCCCAGAACTTGTAATGTTCGTCGGTCATTTTTAGTGCCATCAATTTATCCTTTCCTTCAGACGCACGCTTTCTGATACGTTCTTTCCAAGCCTGAATTTCCTCTGGCTTAAGTTGATGTTTCGAATTCAATTTTTCACTAATCCATGCACTAGTCACCCCAGCAATCGCATTGAAGCGTTCCTGAGAAAATTTACTTAGTAAATCTGCTTGTAAACTGTCCTTAATTCCTTCGCTCGATTGTGTTCCGCTGACAACCTCGGTCTTGACCTTTCGACTCTTATCTCGCATTTGGTACGTAAGAAAAGCCTCAAATGTTGGATCGCACAATGGACAATCCAACACAAAACTTATTTTCATTCGTTCCTCAATGGTCTTGGGATCTTTCTTTTTTGACTTCTTACCTATGACAATCGCCACAATTTCGTCACTTACCTTGTCGCGATGCAGCCCCTCTAAGACCGCCTCAAAGATCGCTTTACAAACAGGATCCGTCCTCCAGTCGGACTCTTCCTCAGTGATGGCGGAAGACACATCCGTCACGTCCTGATGAGGCGACATCGCGAACTGAGATTCCACGTCCGCTGATTGGGTTAAGAACATTGGAGAAAGCTGTTCGACGTTGGCGGTGACAATGGCGACGAGGGAAACAGCGCCGAGCAATACAACGGCTTGTGGTTTAAAAAAGGCATCACGGTTCATCTTGAATCTCCATTATCTAGAATTCTCTTTAGGTAGGTGGCTAATTGAACGCCGTTTGACTACCCATGAGTCTTACTGATTATACGGTCAGTTACTTGGATTTTGCGTAACAAGGATGTAACAGCTCACCATCAAAAATAACTGCGGACAGACGGAGAGAGGGCGGGGGCCGCCAGGGTTCTAATCTACAAAAAACCGTTAAGCCAACAGGCACAAATCAGGCCAACGAAGACATTCCCTGCAACGATCCAATGCTCTACAGCGGGCCATGTGACTTAAGTAGGCATTCGCGAATGGCATCAATGACCTCAGGGCTCGTCGTTGCTTCACGGGCCTTTGATAGAAAGTCTGTTCTCTTGCACAAGCGAGAAATTTCAGCCAAGATTTTCAAGTGCGTTTGACGGTTATTAGGGGAACCGGTGGTAAAGAAAAACACATCGACTTCTTCTTGATTTGGTGCGGCATAATCGATTGGCTTTGCAGTCGTAAAAATTGCAATGGCGGTATCCGTCGCCCCCGCCTGTGTCAGTGTCGCATGCGGTATCGCCACACCCTGCCCAACAGAAGTGTTCTGCAACTGCTCGCGTTCCCACAGCGCTGAATTGATCACAATTGGACTAATCTCAGGGTAGTGAATCGACAGCCGATCGGTTGCCGTCCGAAACAAGCTCTCTTTTTTAGATTCCTTGATATTAACTTCAACACATTTCGGATCCACAAAACTCAACAGGTCAAATTCCTGTTCAACTGGCAAGTGTTCTATGTCAAAGGCTTCGTGTGTTTGCAAAAATGGGGTTTTTAGCCAGAGTACCGAGCATTCAGCCCGTCGCGTGAGATTGTCTTTTTTAGTCCCAACCAAATGTCCCAGCAAGGTTCGTGTTGGAGCCGCTCCCATGATCATCAAGTCATATCCGCCGGTAACTTTACTGACGGCGTCGAGTTCGTCTTTTCCATGGATAACCACAGCGGAGGTTGGACTGACGCAAAGATCGCGAAGCTGGTCAACATAATCTGCCCGCGCCTGAGTACTCAATGGATCCTGACCGTCGCCTTCGTAACAAATGAAATTCAACTCTGCATCGTAGAGCTGCGCTAAATGATCGGCCGTTGTTACGACCAGCGAATCATTAGGACCAGGCTCTGCGAACACGAGAATCTGGCGGATATAGCGTACGCCGGCATCTTTAAAGACGGCCAAGTTGCACCCCAAATGATCCTGCAACCAACCCAGAGGATTCTGAAACGAAATCCCAAACCTGCGACGCCCCGCAGACTCCATCACGACCCACTCACAGTGCAACCGACTGGCAACTTTATGAATGGTGCCAACAACATCGCGTGTCACCGCCTGATCGTATTCCAAGTCGACCTCTTCAACCTCTGCCATTGCGTGAATTCTACGATGCAGCGCTACCGATTGCTGATCATCTTCTAATGCATCGGCGAGGTAGATTTGCTCCGGAACCGCCGTTACGTGGAGCACTTCAAGCTTACGACCGTGAGTAAGAGAAGCTCCCATCTCAACGAGGGTCTCCGGCGAACGCTCACTACCAAATAGCGGCACCACCACCGCCGCTGAATTAGGCAGTTCTTTTTCAAGTTCTGAGGCGTGACCGCCGTTGGCATCAGAAAGCAAATCATGGCGTCTGCCCATTTTCCCAACAACGCCACGACGCGAGGTCTGATTTTTTCCATAACTAAAATACGAAGCCGCGCCGACCACAACAATACAGCCAATCGCAAACAAACTGGTCCAGCCCATCGCCGACAACAAGACGACACCACTCACGACGCCCAGTATCTGCATTAGCGGATAGAGCGGCGATCGAAATCGGGGCTGGTACCACTGACTGGCGATTTCCCGCAACACAATGACGGTTCCGCAGACAAACATGAATGCTAAAATCATGAACGCACTCGCCAGCTTGGCAATTTCAGCCACTGGCAGGAACAGAATCGTCAGCGTCATGACAAAGGCTGTTAGCAAGATACTGACCACTGGCGTTTTGAAAAATGGATTGATCGCTTTGATCGCCTGCGGGAGTAATTGATCGCGGCTCATGGCGAATGGAAAACGGGAGGCCGCCAACAAACCTGCAACCGCCATAGAGATCATCGTGACCACAGCCAAGACGGCCGCGATGGAGCCAGCTGTTTTCCCACCGACAATACTGGCCAGCGTGAAAATCGGACGCAGATCCGGGGCTCCATTTCCATCCGCGTTGGTCAACTCCTTCATCGGTACGTTAGTTACCAAAACCAGAACGACGAACACGTAGATGCACATCACGACGAACCATGAAATCAAAATCCCCAGGGGAAGATTTCGATCTGGATCTTTGACCTCTTCTGCGATTGCCGCAATCTTCGTCACACCGGCATAGGAAACATACACAAAAGCGGTCGCAGCAAAAAAACTATGAAACCAGTAATCCGTTCCTTCCATACCTTTGTGTGTAAATCCCGCGGCGAGAAACTCAAGGTTCATTGTTTTGATGCCAAACAGAGCCAACACAATTAACGCAACCAAAACCCCACTTACAATGAACTTCTGCATTTTGCTGATGATGCTAACGCCAACAATATTCAAGGCAGTAATCACAACCAGTAACGCAAGCGGCAAGATGGTTCCGGAGATGCTATCGAGTCCACCCGAGGGATCCAAAACGGCAAGGTAGGCGCCAAATCCGACAAGCGCAAAGGCGCTTTTTAACAGCATCGTCAACCAGAGCCCGATGCCAGAAATTGTTCCTGCGAGCGGACCGAACGTTCTTTCCAAGTAGATATAAGTTCCACCTGAGGTCGGCATGGCAGTTGCCAACTCCGACTGGGAAAGGGCAGCAGGCAACACCGTCAGTCCTGCAACTAAATAAGCCAACCACACCATTGGCCCCGTTTTCGCTGCCGCTAAACCAGGCAATACGAATATGCCACTTCCCAGCATCGCACTGATGCTGATGGCAACCACTGCCCCTAGCCCGATTCGTCGTTCAAGTGTCTTCAGTGGATTTCCTTAGAACTGAGAATTTTCTTTATCGAACACCGCATCAAAAAAAGGAACTTGATCAAACAGCGAGGCATTCACCCCTTCCGAGGGAGTCTACCCCGTTGGTTCATAGTAAAGATAGAGCAAAGACAAAGCAAATAATGATTCAGCGAAGGGAAACTCAATTGCCCCAACGCGTTTCCACCACGCGATTAAACCAAACAGTTGCTGCCCTCAATTCGGTTGATGAGAAACGCCACCCTCCTTGAGCTAATATTGATCGCTGGCCAGCGGGCTACACTTTTATCGAACACATATCACTAAATGTTACCAAGCAAAAATTCTCCGAATGAATCTTTGCAAAATGCTTCATCGAAAACATTATCTGATTAAAATCACGGACGTGGAGGACCATCCATGTGGACTGAACAAGAGAGATGCTACAGAATTCGTCATGCCGTCAAACAGCGAGAGATGCGATTTGACGAATCTTCTCCTGTTGCTAACCTGACGGTTACTGATTGGACAGCGAATTTTTGCGATCGGGAAATTTTAAACGCTAGGTAACCCATGATAAGATTCTTCGTTATTGCATTGCTTACCATTTCCCCTGGTTGCTTACATCCACCAGTTGAAACGCCTGTTTTTAACACCAAGTGCATAGACGGGCGCAGCGATCACATCAGTATTCTTTTGATTGATGATCAAGTAGCCTTCGACATAGCAAGTCAAACAGGGATTGGAAAAGGATTTATTGAATTGGTCGCAGGGCAATGGCCTGCTAAGGTCACACTCAATTTACATCTCAAAGGATTAGAAGGTCTGAACATATCCACTGACAGCAAACACGTTGAACTGGACGAACTTACGGCCATAAAGCATGAGACCCAAACTGCATGTTACTATGAAGTTGAGTTGCCCAACGCCCTCTTAATCGGCACCAAAAATATCAACGTGCAATGGATAGATTTCTACAGGTAGCAGATTAACAATCTACTTGGCAAAAAACTGTCGCCGCTTATCTCATCCATTCTAGAATTTCAACCTGCCAAACCGCTCCATTCAAGCGAGTATCGATGTGGCTTGGTCAAGTTTCGAGACTCAACAGTGTTTCTCCGCGGCTGGTAAAGTCTTGTAGTTCTTGATCAGGTATCCCAAAACCAGCTTGATAGTCGCCCGCTCATTCGAGCCTTCGTACTTGACCTTGTAAAATTGGCCATACTCGATAACGAACTCGCCAACCGCCACCTTGCTAGACTCGCCCTCGCTGCACACATTCAGCACGCCTAACCGACTCACATCAAAAAAAACCGAGACCTGCGCACACATTGGACAGCTACAAAACTTCCGTTAAAAATTTGCTGCTGACATGCAAGAACGTTACATTGAATTGGCCATCAGGATTTCGCTCGTCATTTTATAGCTGGCACTCATTTCTCGTCGTCAATCGGAGTTTGCCAATGAACTTGCCAAGTTTTGTACGAATAACCGGATATGCTTTTTTGATTCTTGGATTGACGACCGTTCCGTTGGTTGCGCAATCCACAAACGATGTAGCAAAGCCAGTTTGGAATCAAGAAAAGGCTGCTGAGTTCTTAGATTCAAGAGCAAGCTGGTGGCTGGATTGGCAAAAAGCCAAACGTGGAAACGGGTCCTCCTGTATCTCCTGTCACACCGGAGTTCCATATTTACTAGTAAGGCAGTCTCTACAAAAAGCGATAGCAGGTGAAGTTCCGGAGCAATTTAATCGGACTCTCGCGATTGTTAAAAAGCGGGTGGAAAACTTTGACGGAAATCTGCCGTTCTATGATTTCAAAAAAGAACAGTCGCTCGGCACCGAAGCGATCCTAAATGCGTTGATCCTAACAACTGTTGAAAAACAGAATGGCTCAGACAAATTATCTGAAGAAGTAGTTAAATCTTTTGAAGCCCTGTGGTCTTCACAAATCCCCCACTCTGCGGCAGATCAAGAACCAAACAAGAACGTTGGAGGTTGGCACTGGCTCGATTTCAAATTGGAGCCGTTTGAATCTGCCGAGGCTGACTATTACGGAGCGACCTTGGCGGCGATTGCCGTTGGAAGCGCGGCAGGTAAATACGCAGAAACAGAAGAGCTGAAACAGAAAATTGAGTCTCTCAAGAAATACTTACGGAGTGGATACCAGAAAGAACACTGGCACAACAAGATTGCTGCGCTCGTTGCCGCTAACCACCTGAGCGGAATCTTAACGAAGCAGCAAAAGCAGGCGATGATTAGTACAGCTTTTGAAAAACAAAAAAATGGCGGTTGGTCCCTTGCATCACTCGGAAAAAAATCAGCTGATCCTGAATTTAAATGGACGGCAAAAAATTTAGACGCTTTACAAAAGCCCGATGCATACGCAACCGGTTTGGTGTTGGTGGCGATGATTGGTGCCGGGGTGAAACAGGAAGATGAACGAATTCGAGAGGCATTGGACTGGCTCAAATCAAACCAACGCGAAGACGGTTCGTGGGCAGGTGTTTCTTTAAATTATAAAAACCCACCTCACAGTTTTATGAACGATACTGCAACCGCTTACGCGGTAATGGCGTTATTGATGGAGAAAAAAACAGCGGGCTTAAACTAGTTTCGCAAACACGCGGTGTTGTCGAATCAACATCGGCGCACCAAAATTATTGTGGGTCAAATGAACCGTCTTTCTAGGCCCGTCGTTTCTGGTGAGTATGAAACAATGTTGTGGCCAGAACTGTTCAAAGGCAGCTTAAACAAAGTCTTAAAATCTGCGACGAATTTTAAGATCGACGTTGGCCGGACGATCGAGGGACTCGTTAAGACGTATAAAGGAAATGTTCTTTCAAGCGGTGCGTTTGAAATTGATAAAGCCAACAAGCAGGTTTTGGTCACCTTTTACGATACGAAAGACATTCGATTACGAAATGAGAATTACGCCTTTCGTGTTAGGTCGCCGATCAACGGCGGGGACTCCGACCTGACTGAAATTTAGGCCCCCTGATCGATTTATGGCATCGTATCGACCTGCTACCGGACAATAAATTCGAAGAAGATATATAAACACTCGGCCGACTTAGGCGACATTATCTTGCTTTATAGCCTGTCAGTTAAACGAAATGAAATTGAATTGGACAGCCAACCAGAGCGTTGCGATCAGATGCTTATACTTGCGTTGGCTTTCCGACGAATTATGACGGCCTAGGTAATGCTGCTTGCCGTTGAGATAAACCGTCGCCTGTCCTGATCGCTTGTGTAGTTTGTATTTCGGCGGATTACTCGAACGCCTGCCTGTTGGTCTTGCCATTAAAACGTACTCCAAAAAAGTGATACGAATTAATATGGGACTGTCCCACATTAAAAACGTCATTTCTTTGTCGCACGTTCACGGTGAACGGATGAAAACTACACGTTTTCTCGACTCATCTATAGTCGGGCTGACTGGATTCGAACCAGCGACCTCTACACCCCCAGTGTAGCGCGCTACCAGACTACGCTACAGCCCGAAGGACCTAGTCTACGTTGATTTTCGT
>CALKCK010000023.1 GCA_938083195.1 uncultured Pirellulaceae bacterium
CGCAAGTGTGTATGGCCTGTTAGCGATCATGCCTCAGATTGCGGTGTTTGTCGTGCGGATCAAAATGGAGGAGGTACTGCTGGCTGAGCATTTTGGAGCTGAGTACAAATTATATCGAGAGAATACGAGAAGGTTGATTCCGTTTTTTTATTGATCGCGAGAGAAGCGGTTATCGACGACTGCTTGTAACTAAATGGCTAGGCGGAAAGGGGCCGCTTGGTTCCATGAAAGCGGTAAAGAATCGTCTAGCTATCCGCAAGAGTTGCTGTTGGTTAGTAAGCAAAGCGGTTCGATTAAGGGGTAGAGGTGATGACCTGTGGTTCAGTAAGATTTCAAAATTAAGTAAACACAACTTGCGGAACGGTGGTTTCAATTGATGAGTAGTTTAATGATTAGAAGAATGACTTGTTCTTTGTTTTGCGTTGGGTTGTTACTGACTTGTGCCTCGATGTCAGGTTGCGGTGTTGACAAGCCAGTTCGGATCGTTGACCCAAACCGTTTAAGTAGTTCGACACACCAATGGTGTCAGGTTGGCAATGAGGGTCTGACGTTGCGATTTGACAAATCTATGGTTGAAATTTCTTCCGGAGGAGATCGTTTGGCTTTGGAAGTGGTGAGCGACGTACTGTCATTAGGTGGCGATGCGCTAAATGCGGTGGCGGACCACCCATGGGCACCAGCCGATCTTGGGGTTAAGGCGATCTCTGCGTCGTGGGAATTGGTTGATGAGAATCGAAAGATTCGACTGTACGATATAGAGGTCGATGGTGATGAATTTTCAGGAGAAATAGAATTACCAATCATGGAAGCCGGTGATTTGCATCTCAATTTGGGTTCGCAGCAATACATCATCCGAAAACGAAATTAAATCGTCTTGAAAACATCTCTCGAAGGTTTGGTTGCTTCGTGCGTTGTCAATTTGAAACTTAATAGCTTGAAAATAGAGTTTCTTTTCTGATTGGCCTAAGTCTTCAATGGGGGGAGGTTAGGGTTGTGATGGGGTGCCAGTTTTCTTCACGATGGGAGATCATTAATTTTAAAAATAGTTGGCCGGTCTTGAAGGCAAACGGTATGATAGACAGCTCATTATTAGGCGTTCTTAAATTGGGGTAGAGTTGGTGGAAATTAAGAGAATAGTTCTGGCGTTGGCGATTGGCTTGTTAGGCTCAACACTAAGAGCCGACGATGATCTTCCGAATATCATTTACATCATGGCGGATGATCTCGGTTACGGCGACCTATCCTGTTTTGGCCAGGCCAAATTTGAGACTCCCAATATCGACAGTCTTGCCAAAGAAGGTGTGACGTTCACCAACTACTATGCGGGTTCCACCGTCTGTGCACCGACTCGTTGTGTGTTGATGACTGGGATGCATACGGGGCACGCGTTCGTTCGAGGTAACCGAGAAGTGAAGCCCGAGGGGCAGGCGCCGATGCCGGCCAACATTGTGACGCTTCCGCGATTGCTAAAAAAAGCAGGTTACACCACTGGGATGTTTGGAAAGTGGGGGCTGGGTGCCCCTGGATCGGCAAGTGATCCCGTCGAGCATTTTGACACGTTCTATGGCTATAACTGTCAGCGACAGGCTCATACGTTCTACCCGACGCATCTCTGGCACAATGACAAGAAAGTAATGCTAGATGAGAAAACGTACTCGGCTGATTTAATTTCGGATCAACTATTGCAATTTGTTCGGGACAATAAAGACAGGCCTTTCTTCGCCTACGTTCCTTTTACGATTCCTCATGCTGCCATGCACGTGCCGGAAGATGACCATGCACCTTGGCGAGAGAAGTGGCCTCAGTTCGACAATAAAATCGGTAAGTACAAAGGCCCGGACGTAAAGAATCCGATCGCGGCATTTGCCGGAATGATGACCCGGATGGATCGTCATGTTGGCGAGTTGATGGCGTTACTGAAAGAACTTGGAATTGATGACAACACGATTGTCTCGTTTACCAGCGACAACGGACCGCACATGGAAGGTGGGCACGATCCCAAGTTTTTCAATTCCAATGGACCTTTGAAGGGTCACAAGAGGGATCTTTACGAAGGAGGGATTCGAGTTCCGTTTGTTGCGCGATGGCCAGGTAAAATCAAAGCGGGAACGGAAACAGATATTCCTGTCGCGATGTGGGATGTCTTACCGACCTGCCTGGAGATTGCTCAGGTGGAATCTCCAGATCGCATCGACGGCATCAGCTATCTCCCCGCGTTACTTGGAAAAGTAGATGAACAACCACGGCACGAGTATCTTTATTGGGCATTTTACGAACGAGGTGGAAAACAGGCTGTGCGGATGGGGAAATGGAAGAGTGTTCGAAATAACGTCGGTAAAAACCCAAACTCCATTCCTGAGCTTTACGATTTAACCAGCGATATTGGTGAGACGAAAAATGTCGCAGCAGACCATCCTGATATCGTCAAACAAATGGAAACGTATATGCAAGATGCGCATACTCCTTCAGCTGATTGGACGTTCGCAGGACGTAAGAAAAAGCAACAAAAGAAATAGGAATTAGCATTGTCGCAAAACCCCAAGGCTGATGGTGCGCTTTGGAATCAGGATGGCGGTAGTGCTACCTGTGAGATTCCACAGTTGCTTAGCCCGTTTGCAAAAATTCCTGCGGCGTTAGCGGTGGCATTTTCTGTTTTCCTGGTAGGTATGCCGACACTGTTTTTTCTGTTGCTGTATTTACTCGGGCCCAAAGAGATGCTTGAGGATCCGGGGTTCGCCATGGCTCCTCTGATCTTTCTCGGGTTCATGTGTTTTTTTCCGTTGCCAGTCGCAATTTTCATTCTGCGTTGGGCCAGCCTGATTGCGTTTGGAAAGACAGAGATACGGATTGATCACGAGCGCCTCTCGCTGGTCACGAAAGCGGGACCGTTTTGGAAAACCTGCAAGTGTAGGCTGAACGAGCTTGGGGGATTT
>CALKCK010000024.1 GCA_938083195.1 uncultured Pirellulaceae bacterium
GGAGCGAAGCAACGGCTGCTTTTGGTAGTTGTTCCCACCAGAATCCCCGCAGTTTAGATACTTCCACTTTTTACTTCGTATCGCGAGTTTCCGGTCGCCCGCAAAACCTTGGTGAATGATGAACTCGCGATTGCCTGTTTGAGTTTTCCCCAACAGTAATTGTGAAAAATCGATACTGTCTTCGGCGCAGGTTTTAGGAAGCTTGGTATCGGTGATGACCGCTAGGGTTGCCATGAGGTCGGTCTGGCAAATTAAAGCATCACTCGTGGTGTTCGCGGGAACCTGGTCTGGCCATCTGACAATCATGGGGACGCGGTGGCCTCCTTCCCAAAGGTCGCGTTTCATGCCTCGCCAGGGTGCTGCGCCATCGTGCTGGTAATCTTGTCGCATTCTGACGGTAGTCAATACTTCCGGGCCGTTGTCACTTGTGAAAATTACAATCGTATTTTTTTCGGCGTCATGCTGCTTTAATGTTTCCATGAGGCTACCGACGATAAAATCGAGTTCGACGATAAAGTCGCCATGGGGACCAGAGTCACTGCTACCTTTGAACTTATCTGCCGGGAACGAGGGGAGGTGTACTGCCTGCATGGCGTGATAAAGGAAGAATGGTTTTTCAGGTGACGATTGGTAATGTTTATCAAGGAAGGCCTTGCTTTTATCCAGAAAAATAAGATCAACTGCCTCAAGATCAAAGTCATCTGCCTTCCATCCCCGTCTGTTGTCGACGGAGTAAGGGTGTTTGGGAAGTTTTGATTTGTCTAGTAATTGCGTCGGTGGATTGGGGACTCTGTTGCCTTCGACAAATGCATAAAGCCAATCGGTTGTCGGGCAGGCCGCGGTGCCAAAAAAATAATCGAATCCACGATCAATTGGTGAGCCTGCGATTGGTCTTTCGTAGTCAATTCGTGTAACAGGTTCCGGCCCACCTTTGTTAATCGGGTTTCCCTGTTTGTCAAAAAATGTCATGCCGATATGCCACTTTCCAACACACCCAGTTTCGTATCCAAGGTCGGAAAACATTTGCCCAAGTGAAAGCCGGTCTTTGGTAATTAGATTTGGGCCACCGATGCCATCAAAAACTCTTCCGTGATTCGGTAAACGAAACGCGTATCGCCCCGTTAACAGACTGTACCGACTGGGAGTACAAACCGTCGCTGCACTATGGGCGTCGGTAAATCGCATTCCTTCGTTTGCTAACCGGTCAATGTTCGGTGTGAGGATTTTTGATTTTGGGTTGTAACAATGGACATCACCGTATCCGAGGTCGTCAGCATAAATAATTAAGACATTCGGTTGTTTGGCTGCCTGACGTTGCTCATCTGCGTGGGCATCAGAAATAAAGGTGATAATGGCGAAGGAAATCAAGAATGCCTTAGTTAGCAAGCCTACATTGTGACGTGTTGGGAATGGGTTTCGATTGATAAAAGTCATTTGAGTTCCAGATTGTTCTTGGTCTTGCGGGCCGCAGTATTTTAAGGCTGATTTAGGGGACGCACAGGAAATGAATCAAATTTTTTCAATATTGATGCCCAGTCATTTCGAAATGCATGGTTGGAATGCGATAACGATTCGAAATTTGACTAAATCGACGTTATACTTTGGGACTAAGCGTTGTACGATGGTTGAGTTGTTTTATTCAGGGTGTTCCTATAAATTGCTTGTGAATTGATGGTTGTAAATCACAAAACTAATAATTGCCAGAACTACTTTTGGAAGTTTGCGCTGCTTTCATTGCAGGTCGGGTTAGCGTTAAATTTTTTGATCGCGGACGGTCTTTCGCAAGAAGTTAGTGATGTCGATTCGAAATCATTTTCGATACGGGAGATCGAGTTCTTTGAGAATAAAGTACGACCGCTGTTGTCTGAGCATTGTCTCCAATGTCACGGCACAGATGATAAAAAGATCCGCGGTGGTTTGCGATTAACCTCTCGGGATGAAATGATAGGTGGTGGTGATACTGGTCCGGCGATTGTTCCTGGCCATCCGGAGGAAAGTTTATTGATTTCTTCGGTTCGTTACGAAGATTATGAGATGCCGCCAAAAGGGAAGTTGAAAGATTCAGAGATCGATATTTTGGTTCAATGGATCAAAATGGGCGCACCAGATCCTCGTCAGTCTCAGCCGTTAATTAACTCTGAGCCAATGAGTTTAGAAGCAGGGAAGCGGTTTTGGGCTTTTTCGCCTGTGAAGGATTCTCTACCGCCGACTACGGTTGATCGTACCTGGGCACGAAATGATATCGACCGTTACCTACTCGCGAACATGGAGTCTGCGGGGATTGTTCCAGTTAAAGATGCTGGTCGTGAATCTTTGTTGCGGCGAATCTATCTCGCTGTTATCGGATTGCCACCGACTGTTTCTCAAATAAGGCTATTCGTCTCCGATGACCGTTCGATAGAAGAAATTTTACCGGAGGTGGTTGATGAGTTGTTGGCGTCATCACATTTTGGAGAACGATGGGGGCGACACTGGTTGGACGTTGCACGGTTTGCAGAGTCAAGTGGTGGTGGCCGAAGTTTGATGTTTCCAGAGGCTTGGCGTTTTCGCGACTACGTTATTGACGCGTACAATCAAGACAAACCTTTCGATCAATTTATTGTCGAACAGATTGCGGGTGATTTACTAACGCACGATTCCCATCAACAAAAAACAGAGCGGTTGGTTGCCACCGGTTTGTTGGCACTGGGGCCCACGAATTATGAACAGCAGGACAAAGAACTGTTACGGATGGAGGTAATTGATGAGCAGATCGATACCGTCGGACGGGCATTTTTAGGTTTGACACTGGGGTGCGCCCGCTGCCATGATCATAAATTCGATCCAATTCCAATGTCGGATTACTATGCGATTGCAGGTATTTTTGGAAGTACTGTGGCGTTAGTCGATGGGAATGTTTCTAGCTATGTCACCCAACCACTTGCTTCTGCGGAAGAGGTTCAGGCAGCAAGCAAATATTTGCGTCAAGTCAAGGTTTTGGGGAAGCAGTTGGCGACGGCAAAAGCTGATTTGGCCAAGATGTCGATCTCAGAGGGGACCTCCCGAAAGGTGGATAAGAAAACGATATTGGCGGATTCGCTGAACGGTCTAGTGCTTGACGTAACCATGGCTCAACTGACCGGCAGTTGGAAAGAGTCGACTTTTTCTAAGCAATTTGTAAATCAATATTACTTGCACGATGATAACTCAGGAAAGGGTAAGAAAAAGGCGGTTTTCTTGCCTAAGTTTGAGTCCGGAGGGAATTATGAAGTCCGCGTTTCTTACAGTGCCGGCGGGAATCGTGCCTCCAACACCGTCGTTACGGTGGATCACCAAGACGGCAAATCTAAATTCCTCGTCAATCAATCCAAGCAGCCACCCATTAATGGTTTGTTTTATTCGCTTGGGATCTTTCGTTTTGAGGCCGACAATGCCGCTTCGGTAACAATTTCAAATGAGGGGACTGATGGGCATGTGATTGTCGATGCAGTCCAGTTTCTAAATCAGGTGGAGGATTCTGCAGTTGCCGGCAAAGACGTGTTACCGTCAGCCGTTACACCGCCCGGCCGACGCGAGTCAGAAAAAGAGAATTCGACTGGTGAGGGCAAAAAGCCAGCAGAGGTGGTGGCCCTTGAAAAACGAATTAGCGAATTGGATCGCTCACTGAAAGAAATCAAAAAGAATCCAGTACGCCCAGTCGCCGTGGCAATGTCAGTAAAAGACAGCCTAAACCCCAAAGATGGACACCTGCATATCCGCGGGTCAGTTCGTAATTTGGGGCCAGTTATCCCACGTGGGTTTTTATCTGTTTGCAGTGATGAGCCTAGGCCAGAGTTTGGCCCCGATGAAAGTGGGAGATTGCAACTGGCAGAATGGATCGCGAGTCCCAATCATCCGTTGACGGCAAGGGTATATGTTAACCGTGTCTGGAGACATCTTTTTGGGAAGGGGCTGGTTTCCACGATCGATAATTTTGGATTTGTGGGTGAAAAACCTACGCATCCAGAATTGCTAGATTTCTTGGCGGTGGATTTTGTTACCTCGGGTTGGTCGACTAAAAAACTAATCAAGAAAATCATCCTATCTCATGCTTTCCAGCTCAGTGTGTCAGTCGATCCAGTCGCAATTAAGAAGGACACGGAAAACCGTTTAATTTGGCGTGCGAACCGCCGTCGTATCGATGCTGAGGTGCTCCGGGATTCAATACTATTTGTATCGGGCGAACTTGATTTTACACCTGGAGGTCGGACCATTCGCAAAATCACTCAGTATGATCTGGGCTATAAATTCGATACGGTGAGAAGAAGTGTCTACGTCCCTTCATTCCGGAATTCGATGCTGCCGCTGTTTGAGGTTTTCGATTTCGCAAATCCAAATTTGGTAACGGGAGATCGGAATACGAGTACTCTTCCAACTCAGGCATTGTTTCTGATGAATGATCCGGAGGTGATTCGATCATCCACGAAAATGGCTGATAAACTCCTTGCTATGGCCGAAATTGATGATGTTGAACGTGTCAGAGTTGCGTACTTGAGTGCAATTGGTCGCCAACCCACGCCAGCGGAAATTCAGGCAGTTGAGGAGTACCTTCGGCAAGAAATTTCAGGAAGTCATGGCGGGCCTGATCTTTCTGAGGACGAAATTCGGCGAGGGGCTTGGGCCAGGTTTTGTCATGCATTGTTTGCGAGTTTAGATTTTCGATACGTGGAATGATATTTAATTTCTTAATTGGGGATGTTGGTCTAGGAACATGACAGAACCTTGTGAATTTTATCGAACGGTTTCTCGGCGCGAGATGATTCGTCGTAGTGCCTGTGGATTTGGAGCCTTGGCGCTTTCTGGTATCTGCGCGGAGCAAACGCGTGGTGAAGATAAGCGGAATACGCTGTTGCCACGTCCGCCGATGTTCCCGGCGCGGGCAAAGCGAGTGATCTTTATTTTCATGCAAGGCGGGCCGAGCCAAGTTGATAGTTTTGATTACAAACCAGAACTGGTTAAGCGAGACGGGCAAGGAATAGACTTTACCGGCGTGCGTTTTGGTACGTTTGGCAATCAGAGTACACGTCAACTGTTGAAGCCACTTTGGTCTTTTAAACAGTATGGCGAATGTGGACAGCAGGTTTCTGAGTTGTTTCCTGAGATGGCAAATCATGTAGATAAAATGTGCATGATTCATTCGATGCATACCGAGGGTGTAGCGCACGGTCCAAGCACATTGTTCATGCATACTGGAGCCACTAATCTTGTGCGACCGTCGGTTGGTAGTTGGATTACGTATGGCTTAGGAACGGAGAATCAGAATGTTCCGGGGTTTGTGACGATCAATCCGTCGGCGAGTAAAGGTGGGCCGCGGAATTATTCGAATGCCTTCTTGCCTACGATGTTTCAGGGCACCGCCGTGGGCCGCGCTGGACAGGCGGTCGCAGATGCAAAAATCAAAAATATTTCAAATCGTCATTTGCCGCCGGATGTTCAAAAAAAGCAGTTTGAATTTTTGCAGCAAATGAATCGTTCGCAGTTGCAACGACATCCTGAAGATGAACGCCTGGAAGCGACGATTGAATCATTTGAGTTGGCGTACCGGATGCAGTTGAATGCACCAGGGATTATGGATTTGTCAGGTGAGACGCGAGAAACACTCGACAGTTACGGAATCAATGAAAAAGCGACCGACGATTTTGGGCGGCAGTGCCTACTTGCGAGACGTTTAGCCGAAGCGGACGTTCGATATATTCAGGTTAACTATTCAGATGAATCTGCGAACCCTCGGTGGGATCAACACTCAAACATGCCCAAGCATGCGGAGCATGCGAAGGCCGTTGATAAACCGGTTGCGGGCTTGTTGGCCGATCTGGAGCAACGTGGGTTGCTCGAGGACACCTTGGTGTGGTGGGGGGGCGAATTTGGTCGAACTCCTTTTGCTCAAGGGAAAGATGGGCGAGATCACAACCCGCGAGGGTTCACCGTGTGGCTTGCCGGTGGTGGCACGAAAGCGGGCTACGTGCATGGTAAGACTGATGAAATTGGTCATCACGCCGTTGATAACAAGGTGCATATGCATGATTTGCACGCAACGATCTTACATCTGATGGGTTTGGATCACGAAAAATTAACCTATCGATATGCCGGAAGAGACTTTCGATTGACGGACGTTGCCGGGAATGTGGTGAAAGAAATAATTGCTTAGAAGACTGGCGAGAAGATGATCCGAGAGATTGTGACATTCTATCTGTTGATTGGGTTAATTGTATTTGGAGCCAATGTTGGCTGGGCACAGCAGCAGGGGGGATCACTTGACGGGTCACTGCATTGGATCAAAAACGGTGAGGGAGTTTTGGTCTCTGAGCAAGAAACTCCAATCCTTCAGTATCAAGCGAATCCAAAATCTAGAAATGGATCCCATCGCCGCGCAAACTACATTCATCCTCTTTACGGATTAGATGGACGAGTGCTAACCCAAGATTTCCCTGCAGATCATCCACATCATCGGGGAGTATTTTGGGCTTGGCATCAACTCTATGTAGGTGAGTCCGCTGCGGGAGACGGTTGGATGGCTGAGGCGTTTGATTGGAACGTTCGCTCGACCGAGGTGATTTCTAAGACTGCATCGATTCAGGTCAAGAATGAAGTCATATGGCAGTCAGAAAAACTGAACGATGCGGACGAAAATCCAATTCCGTTGGTGAAGGAAATGAATGTCATCGAAGTTCATCGCGCTGAAGGCACTCTGCGGTATATCGATTTCGAAATTAAGCTGTTAGCCCTCCAGTCCAATTTATCAATTGGTGGCTCAAATGATGCGAAAGGGTATGGTGGGTTTTCGGTTCGTGTTAAGCAGCCGCCTGATCTCAGGTTCCTGACAACTGCTGGATTCATGAAAGCGACGAAACTTCCAATGGACTGTGGAGGTTGGGTGGATCTGGTAGGTCAATTTGGGAAGTCAGAAACGACCCGTGGAATTGCCATACTGGTTCATCCCGAATCGGCAGGCTACCCACAAAAGTGGATTTTGCGAGACAAGATCAAGAGCATGCAAAACCCTGTTTACCCAGGCCAGGCTCCTGTTGGATTGTCGACGAAAAATTTCACGACCTTGCGTTACCGCCTCGTCCTACACAGTAAGATATTGACGAAAGCTGAATTAGACCGAGCGCACCAATCGTACGTCTCGGAATAAAAAGGTGCCTTGGTAAAGGCTGGGGTTTTATCTTCGAATGGTTCAGGCTTCAAACGCTTCGATGCGAGATTTGACTTCGCTCATAAAGTTCGCAGCGCCAACACCGTTAGCAATTCGGTGGTCAAAGCTAAGTGTGGCTGTGACCATGGTTTGGAATCGAAACGAATCACCATCGGGAACTGGATGAGCAAATGACTCGCCAATTGCAAGGGTTGCGACCGCGGGGGCGACGATTGCTGGGATTCCAATCTTCATTCCCGCCTTCCCAATATTAGAGACGGTAACGGTCGTTGATTCGTCAGCTTGATCACCCGTATCTTTGGCAGCAGCCACTTGGGTAGCAAACGCTTGATAGAATTCAGTTTCACTCATTTCGTCAGCGTCACGAATGACTGCGGTTACCATCTCATCTCCTGGGAGGGCAACGGCGACGCCGAGATTCACGTGGTGGAACACTTTCAGCGAGTTGCCATCGGCGTTCATCACGCTGCGAAATTTTGCGTGGTTTTTCAGTGATTGCACAACAGCCCAGCAGGCCATTGCAAAACCGGTCGGGCCACCCGATTCACGAGCTACCTTTCGGGCAGCAGTCACTTGTGTCCAGTTAACGTCGGTCATGACGGTCACCGGGATACATGCCTTTGCCCCTCGGCCAAGTCGATAGTTCAAGACGATTTGGGATTTTGGTAACGGTTCGACCGAGTACTGATCTGATGAGATCTCCGCACTACCTCCACCTGAGGCGATAAACGCGTCGACATCCTCGGGCATCATTTTCTTACCGCTGCAAGGAATTTGGTCGACAGCGTCTAGCAGGTTGAGTTCTTTTAAGTATTTTCGAGTCTTGGGGGGAATCATTACCCGAGTTGAGCGAACTGGTTCGGGGGCGCTTGCCGAGGTGGGAGCAGACGCTGTCGGTTCAGAAGGTTCGGTGTCGGCGGGGCCATGTCCGACCGGCATTTCTTTGACACCTTCTGCCACTTCCATTTTGCCAATTTCGGCCCCAATCTCCAAGACGGTGCCAGGTTCGACGGTCCACTCAACGAGGGTGCCGTCGTACGGGGATTCAACGTCCGTTGTTGCCTTATCCGTTTCCATAACGTAAATCGGATCGTCTCGTCCGATCGTATCGCCAGGGTTTTTCAGGAATTCAACTAGTAACGCTTCTTGTAGGCCTTCGCCCAATTGCGGGATTCGTACTGAAATGACGGGCATGGCCGGTCAGTCCTCCATTGTAATTCGGATTGCGTCGATGACTTGGTTGGTATCAGGAAGTGCGGCGTATTCGTAAACCGGGTTATATCCGATATGGACATCGGGTTTGGCAACGAGTTGTGGGGCACTAACAAAGTAGCAAAAACTTTCGGGGTCGCCCATGATTTCACTGATGATCATTTGCCCGACGCTGCACGAACGGCCGTCTTCCTGAATGACCACCAGACGTCCGGTTTTTTCAAGCGATTTAAGAATGGTCTCTTTATCCCACGGTTGAATTGATCGCAGGTCGATGATCTCGGCAGAAACTTCATCAGCCAAGGCATCGGCGGCAGCGAAAGCCTGTTCCATGCAATTTCCCCAAGAGACGATGGTCACATCATCTCCTTCGCGTCGTATTCTCGCCTCTCCGAAGCCAACGGCAGGAATGTCGTTAGGCACAGCCATTTGTTGGCGGAAAAGATGTTTTGGAATTAGGAAAAGCGTTGGGTCATCGGTATGCATCGAGGTCCACATGAGAGCCGTCGCATCTTCAGGAGTGCTTGGGACCACAACGCGTAAACCGGGGCAATGTGCGAAAATGGATTCGTTGGCTTGGGAATGCCAAAGCGACCCACCTGGCAGGTAGGCACCGTAGGGAGCGTACATTACGACCGGGCAATTCCAATCGCCGTTTGTCCGCCAGCGAAGAGTCGCCAAATTTTGTGTAATTTGATTCATGGCTGGGCCGACGAAATCAATGAATTGAATTTCAAAGACGGGTCTTTTTCCATAACAGGCCATCCCTATACCGACACCAGCGATCGTTGCCTCAGCTAGTGGAGAGTTAAAGACTCGGTCGGGGTGTTCGTGAGAGAGATCGGCCGTGAGTCCAAAGACGCCCCCTTTGGGAGCTTCAATATCTTCTCCAAAGAACATATAGGATTCGTCGTTATCAAGTCCGTGTTTAAAAACCTGATTAATTGCATCGACCATCCGCCACTTTCGCCCGCCCTCGATTGGAGGAGGTTCAGGTGCGGACAAAGGTGCAAAAAGCTGTTTCATCAAGTCATCGGGTGTTGGATCCTGCTCGGATTCGGCGTCGATGTACTCCTGGTCAACACGCGCGTTAATGTCAGACTTAATCTCTTCCCATTCGTCGCTCGACAATTCACCCGATTCTATTAATTCATTAGACAAAACAATGATCGGATCGCGGTCTGCCATTGCCTCAATCTCATCGAGCGGACGATAGACTCGGTGGTCATCGGAACTAGTATGCGAGCAAAGGCGATCGAGTTCTGCGATGATAACCGTTGGGCCTCCGCCAGAGCGAGCTTTCTCAAGGGCAGGGGCAGCAACATCGAATACGCGGTCCGGGTGGCGAGCATCGACGTGAACCAAGTGGTCCTCGTTAAATACTTCTAGCTTGAAAGGATTGAATTTTTCTGTGTTGGTGCTGATTCCGTAGTTGTTGTCTTCCACGATAAATACGATTGGTAGTTGACGCTCAATTGCAAATGCAATGGCTTCGTAAAATTCGCCCTGACGCGATGCCGCGTCGCCCACCGTGGCCACCACTACGTTGGGGTGCTCATCGAGTTGCATGGCCCAAGCCACGCCGCAACCTGGAAGCGCATTGGCTCCAGTCGGTGTAGGGACGCTCCAAATGTTTCTCTGACGATCGCTGTAGTGTCCCGGCATCTGGCGACCACCACTGGAGGAACCAAGTTTCGCAAAGTAGGCACTCGCCAGTTCCGCGTTGGAGACGCCTTTGGCAAGCACCATGGCTCGATCACGGTAATAAGGGAATAGGTAGTCTCCGTCTTCCATCAAAAATGAAAATACCGCGAGCGTCTCGTGTCCCATACCAGCTACTTGGAACCAGCCTTTGCTCTGGCGGTGGAGGACGCCTTCACGGCGATCTCCCTCACGACTGAGATACATCAATTTTAAAAGTTCGAGTCGGTTGTATGTCATGGTTTGTGTATGAGGATTCATAAAGTTGACCTGCTCCACACGTATTCTAGGGGCGTTGACGCAAAATTTAAGACGCCTGACGGGAGGAAGAGGAGGAGTACAGCGGGTTCAATCAACACAAAATTCGATGGATTTTGCACTAAATCGATGACCCGCGTTTCAGCCCGGAGCGTTCAGACGGGATTTTATCTTCCTGAAAATAGCCCGCAAGAGCGTATTATCGGCCCTTGAGTGTTTTGACGGTATATTTTTGAATTCAAACGGTTTTGGTGATCTAATTTCCACATTTTAATGGGTGTAGTCCAGATTGTGGAATTCGTTGGCCGTTTTGAGTGCTTGCGAGATCCAGTTTCTGGGCCTCAATTTTTGGCTGTTGAGGCTTGAGTCAAAATTTCGAACGGCTCACTCAATCTTAGTTGGTTGGGATAAGTGAATCCGTTTCGGAGCGAATCGGGTGGAGTTTGCCAGCGGCTCTCAATGTATTTTTCAAAACTAAGGTGTCTGAGAGGCGAATCAATTACCATCTCAAAATTTAGTGGCTAACAACTGCCCATTAGTAATTTTTGTAGGATTCATGCTACAGCATGGCTGCCGATTGCTGACGCTGTTGTCCGTAGATGGTAGATTGTGACCAACTTACGGAGTTGGGACGTGCACTGAAACTAGTGGTTGCGTTGCGGTTCTGATCTTGGACGATTGGTCTACCCTTCGTCCAGTTAAAAATATTCAACCTCTCAAAGCAGGAGATACTGAGTGAGGCACAAACACGTATTCAAAATGACTTTTACTGCTTGCATCTTGGGTTTTGCCTCAATGATGCTAGTGACTTCCGATGACGTTATTGCTCAAGAAGCGACCGCAAAGGCTGCTGAGAAAAAAGAAGTTTCGATTGATCAAGATGCGTTGAAGCAGGTGACTTATGACATCAAGTATATGTCGTCTGACGAAATGGGAGGGCGGCAACCTGGAACTCCGGGAATCAAGCTTTGTGAAGATTACATTGTTGAGGAATATAAGAAAGCTGGCTTAAAGCCACTTGAAAACGGAACTTACTTTCAGGAAATGGAAGTGGGGAACACTCGCGTTGTCGATAAAGCGGCCACTGCATTGGCATTTAAAGGGCCTGGTGATGCAAAGGTAAAATTGAAGCTCGGAAAAGATTTTCAACAGCTCTTGGGCAGACGAGATTTTGATCTTAGTAGTGATCTTGTGTTTGTGGGTTATGGAATTTCCGCACCCGAGCACAATTACGATGACTACAAGGGCGTGGATGTCGAGGGCAAGATTGTTGTCATGATTCGCTATGAACCACAATCTGAGGACGAGAGCAGCGTTTTTGACGGAGCTGATACGTCTCGCCATTCTTCGGGCAGCCAAAAAGTCGCAGCGGCGCGACGGGCGAAGGCAGCGGGAATTATTATGGTAAACGATTCAGTGAATGCAGCCTCGGCTGACGAATTGATTCAAGCTGACCGGTTCAGGACCAACGGTTTGCCGTTTGCTCAAATCAAGCGCTCGGTTTTGGATGATCTTTTGAAGGACTCCCCTTTAACTACGCCAACGGGTGAAAAACTTTCAAGTGTGAAAGCAATTGAAACTAAGATTGACAGTAATCTTGAGCCAATCTCCCAGGTGATGGATGGCTGGTCTGCCGATTTTAAATCAGCGTTTAGCATTAAGAAGACCAAGACAAACAACATTATTGGAATCATTGAAGGTGAGGGGCCCAACGCAAATGAAACGATTGTGATTGGTGCACATTACGATCACCTTGGAATGGGTGAGTATGGTTCCCGTGCGCCGGGTCGTCGCGAGATTCATAACGGTGCCGATGATAATGCGACGGGAACCGCAGCAGTAATTGAATTGGCTCGTCGGTTTAATAAACGCGATAAGAAGCCAGGTCGTCGACTGGTCTTTGTTTGTTTTACTGCCGAAGAGATGGGGTTGCTGGGTGCGATTCACTATTGCGAAAATCCACTCTTCCCATTGGAAACCACGGCGGCAATGATCAACTTCGATATGATCGGTTGGCTTCGGGATAACAAACTTACGTTGTACAACTGGAATTCATCCGCTCAGTTAGATCCTGTGTTTGATTCTGCTAATGCTGATTTCGGGTTTGATCTCAACAAGCCGCCACGCGCTTTTGCGGGAAGTGATCACCTGCCATTCAATCAGCGAGACGTGCCCAACGTATTTATTCACACTGGTCAGACGGCGGTTTACCACACCCCTGAAGATGATTTCGAAACGCTCGATTGTGAAGGCGCGTTGAAGGTAATTGACTATTCGGAGAAGGTCGTGGATGGGCTTGCCTCGATGGATAAGAAACCAGTCTTCGGTGCTCCCAAACCATTCCGGTTAGGGGTGATGCTGGATGATGAAAATGGCGTTGTCACCGTTGAAAGTGTCACTCCAGGATCCGTTGCTGAAAAAGCGGGCCTGCAAAAAGGAGATGTCATTGTTGAGATGAATGGTGAGGCGATGACGAAGCGGCGCGACATTTCGCGCTTGATACGGCGAGATGCCGGGAAGGCCGCGAAATTTAAATTAAAGCGTGGCGGAGCCGAGGTTACGTTGAATATCAATCTCAAGAACGACTAGTATTTTGAGGTAGATGGGATTTGATGATTCCCATTGAAAAGATATGACCTGCCGCAATCTTGCGGCAGGTTTTTTTATTGTCTTTCTGTATTGAAATCTAAGTTTCCGATTAAGGGAAAATATATTTTTTTCCATTTTCAAGTGGAGATAATTAGCGAGAAAATTAAGATTGCAGGGAAGCTGACGAATCACCGTTGAGAGTTGGAGCGGGCTGTAAATCGAGCAAGCACGTCGGTCCGTATTATGGCTCGTAAAAAATTGTGTTCTTATTTGAAAACTCTAAGCTGGTTTACAATTTATGTCTCATAAAAATCGAGAAGATCAGACCGTACGAGAGAAAATTCACGAGATCATTTTTGGCGCCCACACCTTTCACGGGTGGTTGTTTGATATGGCATTGTTAGTCGTGATCGTTTTGAGCGTTATCTCGAATAGCTTGGAGACAGTTGCGGGGTTTGAGAATCGCTGGAAGGATGAGTTGTTTTGGGCGAGTTGGGTTTTTACCGGGCTCTTTACGGTTGAGTACGCCCTGCGAATTTACTGTGTAAACAAACCTTGGCGATTTATTTTTAGTTTTTGGGGGATCGTCGATCTGCTGGCGATTCTGCCTGAATATTTGTTACTCCTGTTTTTCTCTCCAGGGGTTCACTCGAGTGCATTTTCGGCTGTCCGGTCTCTGAGGTTATTGAGGGTCTTTCGAATTCTCAATTTGTCTTGGTTTCAACGTGAGGGTGAGGATCTGGGCAATGCCATTTGGCGCGCGCGCGGGAAGATTGTCGTCTTCATAATGGTGGTGATGATCATCGTTACGATTGCCGGAACGGTTATGTATGACATTGAGAATGCGTGGGATCAAATTGAGGATCCTGCGCGGCCGGGGGTGATGATTAGTGGTTCAGAGCGATTCACTTCGATCCCAATGGGCATTTACTGGGCGATTGTTACGATGACCACCGTTGGCTTTGGTGACATCGTCCCCAAAACAACTGGCGGTCAATTCATCTCGGCTATTCTTATACTGGTGGGTTACAGCTTGATTATTGTTCCTACTGGTTTTGTATCAGCCGAGGTTTTGGAGCGAAAACGGCGACGCGTGATCTCGACGGTCTCATGCCCGTCTTGCCTAACGGAGGATCATGATGATGATGCAGTCTACTGCAAGTATTGCGGCGAGGAGATGTAGCTTGGCCATCGCTGAGGCCTGGCACCAGAAACGGAGTGCCGAGCTGTTGGGTGTTTGGAAAAGGCATTACAATTACTGGGTGGAGATCTGTCGTTGAATTACGTTTCAGTCATCCCGTTAAAATTGCGATTCAATATTTATGACGAACTATGCAATTGAGCTGAATCAAGTTACCAAGCGATTTGGGAAACAGACGGCTGTGGACCAGATTGATCTGGCCGTCCCTGAAGGGGCGATTTATGGGTTTATCGGCCCCAACGGATCCGGTAAGACCACAACCCTGCGGATGATTTTGAGAATATTTCAGCCGGACGAGGGGGTCGTGACAGTGTTGGGAGGGTCGCAAGGAAAGACGGCTGATAACCGACTTGGCTATCTCCCGGAAGAGCGTGGTCTTTATAAGCGAATGAAGGTTCGAAACGTTCTGAAGTACTATGCGAGACTCAAAGGTTTTTACGATTGTCAGTCCGAAATAGATTTCTGGCTAGGTCGACTTGGTGCTTCCGAATGGGCCAATAAGCGAGTGGATGCGTTGTCCAAAGGAATGGCTCAGAAGATCCAGTTTATTGCAGCGGTTGTTGCCAAGCCTAAGTTAGTTATTCTCGATGAGCCATTCAGTGGGCTTGATCCCGTCAATCTCGATTCGTTGAGAGCTGCTGTGTTGAGTTTGCGAGAAAACGGAACGACAATTGTGTTTTCAACGCATGACATGGAAATGGCTGAAAAAATGTGTGATACCATTTTTATGATTTTCCGTGGCAAGAAGGTGCTCGACGGAACGCTTAGTTCTATACAAGCTGATTACCCGGCGGACGAAGTGCGTGTGCAAGTCGATAAATTTCCACAAGACGGTGGAGTGAATGAACAAGGAGAATTTCCCGTGCCTGCTATGGATGGGATTTCTGAAGTTCGTTTCGATGGGCGTTTTCATCGGTTCCGTCTCGATCATCCGGATTGTGTTCAAGACGTTTTGAGTCGGCTTTCGGGCATACGTGCGATCAAGCATTTCGAGGTGGTGAAGCCATCGTTACATGATATTTTTGTCAAAATTGCCAAGCCAAATACCGACGAGTCGTGATTAATTCCAGTCGAGTTTAGCACGGGAATTCCAGTAGTCTGTTGGTGCTTCTGCGATTTTGGACGTTTGGTTTTCAAGTTCGTCGTCCCAACGGAGCGTTGTTGCGGCAACGTTGGATGTGACTTGGTCAGCGGTGGTTGCCCCGCTTAAGACGATTCCTGCCCACGGTTGGTTAAGTGCGGCGGCAATGCTGATTGCGTCAATGGTGGTACCGTGTTCTCGCGCCAATTGGCTAAGCTGATCTTTTCGCGCGCGGAACTCGGGGGCTTGGTTTCGGCTCGTTAGCCTCCCGTTGGCTACGGATTCTTTAATAATGACTTTTAGTCCGAGGTCGTGGGCATTTTTAAGTGCGAGTTCGGATGACCGTTCAAGCAGGTTCCAGGTTGCCTGCACCGACTGAAATAATCGCTCGCCATTGAGCTTTATGGTCAGTGCCTTTTCAATGGTTTCCGATTGTCGTGGCCCTGACACCGATAGCCCAATCGAGGTTCCCGTTTGACGAATTCGGTCAAGGAATTGAAGGACTGCGTGGTTGTCGAGAACTCCGCTTTCCTCGGTGGCGGAGTGAATCTGGTAAAGCTTTAGATGGTCCCCAAGTTGATTGAAGGAGGTCGCGTATTGACGTTGGAGGACTGGAAGTTCGTGTCGCTTGACCTCATGGGCAACGCCCTCGGGGGTTTGGACTTTCCATGCTGCGGTATATGTGTATCCCCATTTAGAACTGATGATTATTTCCTGGGGCGTAATCGAGGCGTCTCTGACCCATTGGGAGACGAACTCTTCTGCGCGACCATAGGATCGAGCTGCGTCGAAATGGCGAATGCCAGAATCCCAGGCTTTGTTGAGAACTTCAAATGCGTTCTTTCGAACTGCTGCGATGGAGTGGTCGTGCTTTAGATCCTCGCCATGGCCAAGATTGATATAGCCTGGTCTTCCTAGAGAAGCCATGCCAAGCCCAAGCTGTGCCATTAGGTGGTTTCCTGGTTGAAGGGAGGGTGCAATTGATCAGGAGCGAAAGCTAGTTTGGTTCGCTGAAGATGTGATGATACAAAAAAAGCCGAGCCTGAAATCAGGCCCGGCTTATTTTTTTTGCAATTTTTAAAGTTGCGTATTAGCAAGGGTTAGGCTTGCAGCACTTGCGTGCCTTAAGCTTAGCAACAACGCCAACGCGCTTCTTGCAGCATGCAGTTGCGACTGGCTCAACAGGAGCAGTTTCGCAGCATGGGTCTGGCTTGCAGCACTTACGTGCGCGAAGTCGTTCCATGATTCCAACACGCTTCTTGCAGCATGGGTCAGCTTCGCAGCAAGCAGTTGCAACTTCAGCAACTGGCTCAGCTGGAACTGGCTCTGCAGCTTCTACTGGAGCGCAGCAAGGATCAGGCTTGCAGCACTTACGTGCTTTCAAGCGAGCCATAAGACCAACGCGAGTTTTGCAGCAGGGATCAGCAACTTCAGCACAGCAAGGAGCTGGTGCAGGCTGACAGCACTTTCGCGCCTTTAAGCGGTCCATAAGACCAACGCGAGTTTTGCAGCAAGGATCAGCGTCGCAGCAAGTCGCTGGAGCTGGAGTGCAACAAGTAGGTGCAGGAGCGCAACAGCGCTTCTTAAAAAGTGGGCCAGCAGCGTCTGCTGAATTGGCCACCAAGAACAAGCTGAATACGATCAGCGAACAAATAACGCGATTCATGAAATGGGTCTCCTATCTCTTAGAATCGAAAACGATGTGAAAGGGTTGATTTAACAGCTGAAAAGTTATGTTGAAATTTAGGGTCTGTCAACAAGATGGGTGGTTTTTGCGGGTGAAACAAATGAAAAAAAAGAGGTAAGAGATGCGGATTGAATGCAATACCAGTTTAGTGGTGTAATTGAGGCCCTAGTTTGTGATTTGGTGGTGTTTTTATTCTTTTTGTGGGGTTTCTACCGCTTGTGTGCGTTGAAAATGAATTCAGTTTTTTTTTAAAATTTCTTCACAGGTAAAAGCGAAGTCTTGGCTTCAACGAGTTGTGAATCGCTTGTTTCGCAGGGCAGACAGGTGAAAAGTTCGGGAAACATTGCAAAAACCAAGGGTAAAACGTGATTTTCGGCTTTGTCGGGCGGGGTAGTCACGCCAGGGGAGGTGTTTTTACTCTATGGGTTTAGGCAGACTGGGCGTTCGAGGCGTGTTTTCTTGGTTTCGTTATTACCTCGGCAATTGACTCGCAGATTGAATATTTGACGGGTCAATGGAGGGCTTCAGACATGGGTTGCATAGGTTGCTTCTTTTTTGTCTGCGGTAGACAGCATTCGGTAGGTGGCGTCGGTAGCTGGGTGTCGGTAGAGTTGGCACGAAGGAAGTGGCGGAGGGGGCTAAGCAAGAGTTCACCCGATTGAAGAGTTACCTTCATTTGGCGAATTACCTTGATTTGGCGAATTGGTTTTTACCAGGATGTTCAAACCGCATCCCGTACAGGTCAGGTCTGTAATCGCTTTCACTGTTCTCCTTTAAAATACCGAGGTCTAAGCCTTAAAATCGTTCGGCAATCGAATAATCCAGCGATGATTTGCAATAAGGGGCACCCTAAATAGCATGTCCAGCGTAATATAAAGATGTACGCCTATAAGAACTATAAAGACGTGCGCGTCTAAGAATTTACTTCCGTGAGTTTACAGCGGTGATTTGCCAAGGTTTTCAAATGAGATATCAATCGGTTCAGGTTTTCGGGTTTACTTGCTTGATGGCGTTTTGCATGGGGCTTATTTCCGTGTCGAGTTTGTCTGGGCAGGAATCAAAGAATCAAAAGTTCAGTCAAGAAGATAAGTTTCGCCAATTAGAAGAGATTCTTCCCACGCCCAATCGAGAGCGGGCTGCTTCCGGGGCACCTGGGAGCGATTATTGGCAGCAGAAGGTTGACTACGAAATTGACATACGTCTGAACGACGAAACGCAAGAGTTGTTTGGTAAGGAAGTCATTACCTATACCAACAATAGCAAAGATCGGCTTTCTTATCTTTGGTTGCAGTTGGACGCCAACATTCACCGCTCGGATTCAGATGCCAATCTGACGACGACCACTGATAATATCGCAGGGTTAGGGTTTGGCAGTTTAAAAACAATGTTGGCAAAAGAAGTTTTTGACGGCGGATTTCATATTACTCGGTGTGAAGACGCGAGCACTAAGAAAGTTCTCAAACACACCGTCGTGAAAACGATGATGCGTGTTGATCTTCCGCAGTTGTTGGAGCCAGGGCAGACGTTTCAGTTTCAGGTTGATTGGAATTACGAGATTAACAACTCACGCATCCTTCGTGGACGGAGTGGTTGTGAGTTTTTTGAAGAGGATGGGAATTACATTTACGAGGTTGCTCAATGGTTTCCACGTTTGTGTGCTTACACCGATGCAACTGGTTGGCAGCACAAGCAATTTCTTGGACGGGGAGAGTTCACTCTTGAGATGGGGGATTACGTTGTACGTATTACGGCTCCCAATGATCATGTAGTCGCTTCGACGGGTACGCTGTTAAATCCCGAACAGGTTCTCACCGAACTTCAAAGGGAAAGGCTGGAGCAGGCGAAGTCGACCAAGCAACCGCTTTTCATTATTACTCCCGAAGAAGCAAAGAAAAACGAGTCGAGCAAGCCTGAGGGAACGAAGACTTGGATCTTTAAAGCAGATCAAGTCCGTGATTTTGCCTTTGCATCGTCTCGGAAATTCATTTGGGATGCGATGCAGCACAACGTTGGTGATTACCCCGTGATGGCGATGTCGTTTTATCCCAATGAGGGTGAGCCATTGTGGAGTAAGTACTCGACACACGCGATCATTCATACGCTGGAAGTTTATTCGCGATATACGTTTGACTACCCCTACCCTGTTGCAATTTCGGTCAACGGACCTGTCGGTGGGATGGAGTATCCAATGATCTGTTTTAACGGTCCAAGACCCGAGAAAGATGGAACCTACTCAGCAAGTACCAAGTACGGCTTGATTTCGGTGATTATTCACGAAGTCGGCCATAACTATTTTCCAATGATTGTAAATACTGACGAGCGGCAGTGGACTTGGATGGATGAAGGTCTCAATACGTTTCTTCAGTATCTAACTGAACAGGAGTGGGAAAAAGGTTATCCGTCGCGGCGAGGAGAGCCACGCGACATTGTGGGTTATATGCGTAGCCCAAATCAGGTGCCAATCATGACCAACTCTGAGTCGATCCTTCAGTTTGGGCCTAATGGTTATTCAAAGCCGGCTACTGCACTCAATGTGTTGCGTGAAACAGTGTTGGGACGCGAGCTGTTTGACTATGCGTTCAAGGAATATGCCCAGCGTTGGAAATTTAAACGGCCGATGCCGGCGGACTTCTTTCGCACGATGGAAGATGCATCCGGAATCGATTTGGATTGGTTTTGGAGAGGTTGGTTTTACTCAAATGACCATGTCGACCTCGCGATTACGGAAGTTCGCCAGCTAAACATTAATACTAAGGATCCCGTTGTAGAAAAGAAGATTCGGCGGGCTAAGCGGGATGCGATCCCTGAGTCGAATTCCGAGGCGCTTAATAAAGATCTAGGGAAACGAGCTGATCGATATCCTGGGTTAAAGGATTTCTATAACAGTTACGACTCGCTGGATGTGACCCCTGAGGAGCGACGGAGTTATCAGAGCTTCATGAAATCGCTCAGCGACGAAGAGAAGAAATTGATTGGGATGAAAAGGAACTTTTACCTCATCACGATTGAAAACATCGGAGGCTTGGTAATGCCTGTCATTATCGATGCTGAATTTGAAGATGGAACAAAGCAGCACGTGCGAATTCCATCAGAGATTTGGAGGAAAGATAATCTGAAGGTCACAAAATTATTGATGACAGAAAAACCAATCAAGTCACTCGTGCTTGATCCGCGCCTGGAGACTGCCGACGTTGAATTAGAAAATAACTACTTTCCTCGACGAATCATGAAGTCACGTTTCGATGTTTATAAGAGTTCGCGTTGGGGAAGCGGCGGGAATCCTATGAAAACTGATTTGAATCGAAAAAAGGCAAGTAAAAAGCCGGCAAAATCTGGTCAGGTTTCGGAAGAAACGAAGAAGCCAGAGGCTGGGAAGTCTGGTGGAAAGAAACCAGCAGCAAAGAAACCAGCAGCAAAGAAACCAGCAGCAAAGAAACCAGCAGCAAAGAAACCAGCAGCAAAGAAACCAGCAGCAAAAAAGGGGAAAGGCAATGAGTGAAATGAACCGCCAACGATTCAATCGACGAAGTCTTTTTCTTGGTGTCGCCCTTGTCGCGGCGGTGGTGTCGTCACCGGCTGACTGTCGAGCGTCTCATCCTTACCACGTCAGTCATGCAGAAGTTAATTGGAATGCGAAATCTGGCAATTTTGAAATTGCCTTGTGCGTTTGGCCGGCTGATCTAGAGAAGGCTCTCAAAGGTGATTCTGGGAAGAGCGTCGATTTGGATAAAGTTGAGGATTTAGATCAATTATTGGAAGCTTATGTTGGGAAAAAGTTTCGGATCACTCAAGTTAATGCACAAGGTAATTCTGATTCAAAAAATCCTGAGTCGATCTCCATACGATGGGTCGGCCATGAGCGAGATCTGAAGAAAGCTTGGCTCTATTTTGAAATTCCAGGTGATAAGGTGAACCGCCAATGGAAGATTGAAAATCGAGTGTTTTTTGAGCTTAATGAAGATCAATTGAATCATATCGATTTCAAATACGGCAATTCCGCCAAGGTGGTGATCAGCCGTTTGGGTCAGGCTTCGCACCATGTTGATGCTTCTGATCTGGGTAAATTGAGAAACGTTCTTGTGAAATAGCCTGACCCGTTAAGCATTGGTTCTTGCCGAGTTTTTTTTGGGCGATTGCAGACGTCTTATTGGGCTAGGAATGGAATGCCTGTCAGGTTCATGGTCGCAATGAAATCTTGCTGAACTCTCAAAAACGCATTGAGCAAGTTTTTTGGCGAAATTTCTTTCCTACTGATGATTTGCAGCGAGTCAGGTTTTACAACGATGGTCACGCCACTTTCGGCGGTTTGGATTTCGCACCAGGTCAAATCTTTGTCGTAGTCGATGCTGAGGTTGCTGGGTTCGCAATCTTCAATGTGATCGACAATAGACTCTAAGTCGAGCGTGTCCTTGATGGCGATTTCCATCTCATTAAAACGCTGCCCGAAGACTTCTTCGAAGGGACCGGCAAAGACTCGGGCTGGTTCAATGATAGAAGTAATCAATCGCTGCCAAACGACGGTTCCTGGATCGTCTTCTGCTTGGCTTGCGTGATACTCATAATTGAAAAATGGGGTCGTGATGACGCCCATGCCATCAGCGGGGCCGTGAACCTGAATTTCTTTTCTTTTCAATCCGTAAGCTTGTCGTAGTGATCGAAACGTTGCTTGTAAGTCACTATCGATTTCTTCGAAGGTTAAATCAACGACAAACCGTTGGTCACCAGCATTGTGGGTCGTTGGAATGCGGTGGTGCTTTGCAAATCCAGTGATTTGTTTGATGGGTTCCGCCGATTGGTCAATTAATTGCAAGGCATCGACGTTTTCAGAGTCGGAATTGGACATGGGAATCCTGTTGAGTTGTTAGTGGAAGTGGTTCGCTTTAAACGCTAGGTAAGCCTTGGATTCGACGCCAAGCACTGACTTGGCCGAGGTGTCCATTTTCGTGATTGAACATTAGATAGGGAAGTGCGATTGCGGCAGTGGGCATGACTTCCTGCCAGCGAGGTAGGGTTACTGTTTTTTCGAAAACACGATTGTCCTCGTTGCCAAGTAATTCAGCAATTGCGAGATGTCCGTTGGTAAATTCAGCGACCAATTCTTCTTTGGATTGATAAATCGATGAATCTGAAATTGGTTTTGACTGCATGCCAAAGCGATGGGGTTTGGGATCGTCAAACGATTCGCCTTTGATGATGGAGTTTATGATAGGAATGTAAACATTCAAATGACTAAGAACCCAGGCGGGGTGGTTCGCAGGGGCAGTTGGATCGGTGGAGGGTTGCAAAATCATCTGTTCGTCGGTGAGGTCGGCAACCAGTCGAGGTGCATAGTCTTGATTTTTTGTCCAAGCGAACAAGAAGCCATCGATTAAAGGCGTTGCCATTTTTTCACCGTGTAAATTTGTATGAAACTCAAACAAAACAGAACATGTCGGTTTTATACCGTGCGAACGCAATTTTGGAAGTGGAGGGGGCGTAGATTAATGCTTATTTTGGGGGCTCCGTTAAAGTGCCCGTACGCTCCGTTAAAGTGCCCGTTAGTTTACTGAGTTGGGAAACAACTTTGTTTTTAATTGCAGCATCGTCTAAACTCTAATGAAGATGAGATCGAGTGGATAGAATATAGGTGAATTTATGGCGTTAACTCGAAGAACGTTTTTGCAATCGACTGCGGCAATGCCGGGGGTAATGTCCGCAATGCCATTTGCATCGGGCAGTAGGGTGCCCCCTAGTGATCGCATTAATGTTGCAATGATCGGTTGTGGAAAGATGGCCAATAGCTATCACCTCCCTCAGTTGTTGCAGCAACCGGATGTCCAATTGGTCGCCGTTTGCGAGGTGGATGCAACTCGTCGTGAGTGGGCGGCAGAGCGAGTCAATAAAAAGTATTCGGATGGTAAGAAAGACTTCAAGGGCTGTTCCACCTACGTGGATTTTCGTGAGGTCATTGCGAGAGAGGATATTGATGCGGTGTGCATTGCGACACCCGACCATTGGCATACCATTCCATTGATCGAAGCTTGCAAGGCAGGGAAAGATGTTTATTGTGAAAAGCCATTGACGCTGACGATTGCGGAATCAAAAGCGTGTATCGATGCGGCGCGAAAATACAAACGAATCGTACAGACTGGGAGCCAGCAGCGTTCAGGGGTGTTCGGGCCTTTTCGGGAGGCCATCGAATTGATTCATAGTGGAAGACTTGGAAAGATTCACCGGGTAACCGTTGGCGTTGGAGATCCAAGTGTCGATTGCGATCTTCCAGAGGAGACGATGGAGCCTGGACTTGATTGGAATATGTGGCTTGGGTGTGCTCCAGAGCGAGCCTATAATTCAATCTTAAGTCCCCGAGGTGTGCATCAACACTTTCCAGCGTGGAGAAGTTATCGAGAGTACTCAGGCGGTGGTCACACCGATATGGGGGCGCATCATTATGATATTGCTCAGTGGGCCTTGAAGATGGATCAGAGCGGTCCAGTTGAGATCATCCCTCCGCAAGATCCGGAAGCAAAGCGCGGCGTTCGATTTCTGTTTGAGAATGGTGTCGAAATGGTGCATGGTGGGCCGAGTGGTTGTGTGTTTCATGGTGAAAATGGAACGCTCCATATTGATCGCGGTCGGCTGAAAAGCGATCCAGAAGAAATTGTAAAAACACCACTTGGAGAGAATGAGGTACACCTGCCAAAATCTCCAGGACACCATCGAAACTGGCTTGATTGTGTGAAATCAAGAAAGGCGCCGATTGCCGAGGTAGAAAAAGGAGCGAGGACTGCAGCGATCATTCACTTAGGTAACCTCGCCTATCAGAAGAACAAGACGCTTAAGTGGAACCCCGAGACGTGGCAGTTTGGTGATCCTGCCGATCGTCCTTTGCTTGACCGAGAACGTCGAGACCCTTGGCAATTGCCGACGATCTAATCAGTCATTTTTTATTTTTTTAGTTGGTCGATTATGAAAACGAAAATTCATGTTGTCGCGCTGGTGCTTTTGCTTGCGGCACCGGGGTTTGCTCAGGATAGCGATCGGGTAGATTTTGCCCGTCAGATTCTTCCGATTCTTTCCAACAAGTGTTTTGTCTGCCACGGGCCAGATGCCAAAGATGAGGATCTTGTCAGGCTTGATTCGTTCGCTGGTGCGACGGAAGATCTTGGTGAATATCGAGCAATTGATCACCTTGATCCCTCCAAAAGTGAGTTGGTGATTCGCATTGATTCAGTCGATGACCCAATGCCGCCGGTCGAGTTCGACAAGAAATTGACAGATCAAGAGCGAGCGTTGTTAAGACGCTGGGTAAACTCTGGAGGTCAGTACAGTAAACACTGGGCGTTTGTGCCACCGGTGAAGAGTGAGGCTGTGAAGATTGCGGCGGACATAAATCCCATTGATTATTGGGTGGGTTTACAACTGCGGGAGAAGGGGATTGATTTTTCACCGTCCGCCAGTAAGTCCGTCCTTGCCCGCCGAGCGGCGTTGGTGCTAACGGGGTTGCCCCCTGAGCCCAAGTTGTTGGAGGCGTTTCTTGCGGACAAAAGTGAGCGGGCCTACCGTAGATTCGTCGATGAGTTACTCGCTGATCCTCGGTTTGGTGAGCACCAGGCGCGTTACTGGCTCGATGCCGTTCGCTATGGCGACACCCACGGTTTGCACTTGGACAACCGAAGAGGAATTTATCCGTACCGAGATTGGGTTGTCAAAGCATTTAATGAAAACCTTCCCTTCGATGATTTTATCACTTGGCAGTTGGCTGGCGATTTACTGCCCGAGCCAACCATAGCACAGCAGGTCGCCACCGGATTCGTGCGCATGAATCCAACGACCGGGGAAGGCGGAGCGATTCCATTAGAGTTTCAGGCAAAAAACAATTTCGATCGCGTCGAGACGTTTGGAACGGTCTTTTTGGGAATGTCGTTAAATTGTGCTCGCTGTCACACGCACAAATATGATCCCATCAAACAACGAGAGTATTATCAGTTGCTTGCTTTTTTTAATAGCACCGCTGAACCGTCAATGGACCGTAACGCCTACGAGTACGGCACAGTCGCACGGGCTCCACAGGATCAGGACGCTTGGGCAAATTGGCAGTTGCTGGAATACGCTCAGGAGACGTTGTTGGCGGATGCGGGCAAGCAATTGGCGGCCAGTGATTTAGATCGCGAGGTGATTGCGAATTGGAATAAAAGTTCAGGGGACGAAAAGCTGAAACTGTTGGCTGGTGCAAGTGATCCGTGGTTACGGATGGACGGAAACGCCAATGCGAAGTTGATTCAATCCCGCAAATCGGAAGCTGTAAAAAAATTCACCACAACGTTAGTGGCTAAAGACCTGAAAGAGCCGAGGAAAACGCATGTTTTAAAACGAGGTGAATATGATTTGCCAATGGGGGATCCGGTGCAGCCAGGCGTGATCGAGGTTATGAGCGATTTGCCAGAGGGAGCGCCGAGCAATCGTCTAGGGCTTGCTCAATGGCTGACCGCGCGATCGCACCCACTGACGTCGAGAGTGATGGTCAATCAAAGTTGGCAGCGAATTTTTGGTCTGGGGTTGGTTCGGACTCCTGAGGATTTTGGAGTTCAGGGTCGGCAGCCGACGCATCCTGAATTGCTCGATTGGCTTGCGGTACAATTTCAAGAACAGGGCTGGGACCACAAACAGCTGCTGCGGACAATGGTCACCAGCCGAACGTTTTGTCAGAGTTCTGCGAGACGCGAGAATGTTGCTGATGTTGAGAATTTATTATACGCCCGTGGGCCAAGTTTTCGACTTGATGCCGAGGTTCTACGCGACGTCGGTTTATGGGCAAGTGGGTTGCTCGATCCGACCATGGGTGGAGAGGGGGTAAAGCCGTATCAGCCGCCGGGGATGTGGCTCGCCATGGCTCATCCAGGAAGCAACACCAAAAACTATGTTGCCGACAAAGGCCCTCGGCTCTATCGACGGAGTCTTTATGTTTACTGGAAGCGAACCAGTCCGCATCCGATGATGACTCTTTTTGATGCTCCCAGTCGTGAAGCAAGTTGTGTTCGACGTTCAACGACGAACACTTCTTTGCAAGCTTTGGCTTTATTGAACGAGACCCAGCGAATTGAAATGGCAAGGACCTTGGCGGCGAGACTGATGGCTGAGTCCGATCAAGATTCTCAACGCCTAAATCGTTTGTTTCAGATTCTCGCTTGTCGGCCGCCTACAGAGGCTGAGAGAAACGCCTGCGAACAATTGTTGTCCTTAATGTTAGCTAGATTTGGTAACGATAAAAAAGCGGCGGCGGAGCTGGTGAGTTACGGGGATGCTCCCGGAAATAAGAAGCTTGATGTGGTGGTGCAGGCTGCCTGGACTCAGGTAGCGGCGACGGTATTGGCGAGCGATGTGGCGATTTTAGTTTATTGATGAAATGAAACGCGACCATGAGTGAAAATCCGATTCGAGAATTTGAGTTATTGACAACGCGCCGCCAATTATTTGGGCGGGCTGCACTGGGGTTGGGGACGGCCGCGATGGCCAATTTGTGGCAACCGCAGCAAGTAAACGCTACGGCTGCTGAGTCGGGGCTTGGTGTGGGTATGCATCATCCTGCGAAGGCAAAACGCGTGATCTATTTATTCATGAGTGGTGGTCCAAGCCATCATGATCTTTGGGATTACAAACCAAAGTTAAAAGAAATGGCGGGTAAGCAACTGCCGGATCATGTGCGTGATGGTCAGCGGATAACGGGGATGACGTCCAATCAAAAAAGTGGGCTGCCAGTCTGTCCCAGTAAGTATAAATTCAAGAAACATGACAATCACGATAAAGGGGTGTACGTTAGCGAGTTGCTGCCGCATACCTCGACTGTTGTAAAAGACTTGTGCGTCATTAAGAGTACGTTTACCGAAGCGATTAATCATGATCCGGCAATCACTTACATACAAACTGGTAGTCAGATTCCTGGACGACCTAGTCTTGGTGCGTGGCTGAGTTATGGTCTGGGGAGTATGAATGAGAATCTACCCAGTTACATCGTCATGCATGCCAAGACGCGATTTCCGGAACAGAGTTTATTTAACCGGTTATGGGGGACGGGGTTTATGCCTTCCCAGCATCAAGGGATGTTGATGCAGAGTCAGGGAGATCCCGTTCTTTATTTGAGTAATCCACGTGGGGTCAGCCGCACCGACCGTCGGGCCCAACTCGATACGCTGACGGCTTTGAATCAAGAGGTGCACCGAAAGTTTGCCGATCCAGAGGTGTTGGCTCGAATCAAGCAGCATGAGATGGCTTTTCGAATGCAAGCCTCGGTCCCTGAATTGATGGACCTCTCTTCGGAGGACGAGAAAACATTTGATTTATATGGTGAGAATGCAAAACAGCCTGGCAGTTTTGCGGCCTGTTGTTTGAACGCCCGAAGGTTGGCTGAGCGAGGCGTGCGTAATATTCAAATTTTTCACCGCGGTTGGGATGCCCATGGAAACCTTCCCAAAGAGCACGAGTCTCAATGTAAAGACATTGACCAAGGCTGTGCAGCTTTGATTAAAGATCTGAAACAGCGAGGGATGTTGGAGGATACACTTGTTGTTTGGGGGGGAGAGTTTGGCAGAACCGTTTACTGTCAAGGAAATATGACTGGCGCGAATTATGGACGTGATCATCATCCAAGGTGTTTTACAGTTTGGATGGCCGGTGGGGGAGTTAAGCCGGGAATTACCTACGGTCAAACTGATGAGTACGGTTATAATATTGCCGACGCCGACGGAGTTGCTCTGGCTCCCCAGCCAACCAAAGAGGCTTGGACTCCGGGGACTATGCACATCCATGATTTAAATGCGACAATTCTGCACTTGTTAGGAATAGACCACACTAAATTGACTTACCGGTATCAGGGGCGTGATTTTCGATTGACTGATGTTCATGGACATGTCATTCATGATCTCATTTCCTGAACATTGTTTTAAGTCTTTCGAGATACACCGGCACAGCGCAATCTAAAAAGGAGCCTCGGTGACATCCAAGGTATTTAAGGACGCGGAAGCAGCATTGTTCGACATGAAGGATGGGGTTTCGGTGATGAGCGGGGGCTTCGGTTTGTGTGGGATTCCCGAAAACAGCATTTTAGAAATTCGTCGTCGAGCGCTGAAAAATCTGCATGCGATCTCCAACAATATTGGGAATTCAGGTCGTGGATTGGCATGGCTGTTAAAAGAAAAACAGATCAGTCGGGCGACTTGTAGTTATGTTGGCGGGAATCCTGATTTAGAAGCGCAAATGCTGGCCAACGAAATTGACGTTACTTTAGTTCCGCAAGGTACGTTCAGTGAGCGAATTCGAGCGGCGGGGATGGGCATACGTGCCTTCTATACTCCCGCCGGATATGGAACTGAGATTGCCGAAGGAAAAGAATCGCGAGCGTTTGATATGCCGTGTCTGTTGGAGCTGCCATTGGCCGCTGATTTTGCAATTATCAAAGCGCAGAAAGGAGACCCCTATGGCAACTTATGGTTCAAGGAGACAGCGAGGAATTTTTCCCCGTTAATGGCAATGGCCGCAAAGGTAACGATCGTTGAGGTTGAGCAGTTAGTAGAGCTGGGAGAGATTTCCCCCGAAGATGTACATCTTCCGGGAGTGTTTGTGCAACGGATTTACCAAGGAGCCGATTACGAAAATACAATCGAAATTCCAATTTTCAAGGATGAAACTTGAAAGGGAGATTGCAAGGCGATTTTTTGGGGGATTTACAATGGGTGAGGTAAACGTGTCCGGTTCGCAAAATCATTGGTCGAAAAATGAGATGGCCGATCAAGTCGTCGAGATGTTACATGACGGTTCAAGTTTGAATCTTGGAATTGGGATTCCAACGCTGGTTGCTCAACGGATTCCACCGGAAAAAGGGATTTGGATACACTCAGAAAATGGGGTGCTAGGCGTCGCTGGACGACCCACGCCTGAATCGGTTTCCGCCACGCTGATCAACGCTGGTAAAGAAACAATTTCGGTGAAAAAAGGGGCCAGTTTTTTTGATAGTGCGATGAGTTTCGGAATGATCCGTGGAGGGCACATCGATGTTTGTGTGCTTGGTGGAATGCAGGTAGATGCCGAAGGTAGTCTTGCGAACTGGATGATTCCCGGGAAAAAAGTTACGGGAATGGGGGGTGCGATGGATCTCGTGCATGGGGCCAAATTAGTCATTGTGATGTTGACCCATTTTTCAAAACGAGGGGATGTGAAGTTGTTGCATCGATGTACGCTTCCACTGACTGGCAAAGGAGTGGTTCATAAAATTGTTACTGATTTGGGGGTGTTTACTCCGACGGGTGAATCCTTTCAGATCGACAGGCTTGCTCCTGGCGTAACAGAGAAGCAACTCGGGATGACAGACACGTTGCTATCATCAGCCTCGTGATCTGGCGTTCATCAATCTCCGGGGTTGGCCTTTCCTAGAAACGGCTGATTGGAGAGTAGCGGTAGCCCAGTTTTACTGATTCAATTCATTTTATTTTGTGAGGGTTTCAATGCCCAAAGCGATTTTTACTTCGGGACTTAGAACTCCTTTTGGTCGCTCATTCAAAGGAGCTTACCGAGATGTCCGCGCTGATGATTTGTTGGTTGAGGTGTTAAAGGCTCAGGCCGGCCGGCATCCAGAATTATGGAGTGCTTGTCCAGAGGATTTGATTGTTGGTTGTGCTTATCCCGAGCATGAGCAGGGTTACAACGTCGGTCGCTTGGCGTCATTAGGGGCGGGGTTGGATGTGCCGGGAATGGTAGTCAATCGACTTTGCGCAAGCAGTCTTGAAGCGGTTGCGGTTGCAGCGGCCCGCATTAAAGCATCTTGGGGGACAAAGTTTTTGACCGCTGGTATTGAATCGATGAGCCGGATTCCACGACGCGGGGCAAATTTTTCGGAGTCCGAGTGTATTAAGTCGATCAATCCGCACGCCTACATTCCGAACGGCCAAACCGCTGAGCAAGTGGCTGTGAAATATCCTCAGTTCGACCGCGTGTCACAAGAAGATTTTGCAGAGCGAAGCCATACCCTCGCGCACCAGGCACATCAGAGTGGGGCTTATTCGGAACAATTGCATCCGTATTTAATTGCGTGTGATGAATTCGTGAGATACCCAGTGAATCGAGAGAAAATTGCGAGTTTACCACCGGCATTCAGTGAGGGTGGCACCGTTACAGCAGCGACGAGTTCTCCATTGACCGATGGAGCGACCAGTGGGTGGGTCTTAGAAGAAGCATGTGCCAAGTCGCTTGGGATTTCGGCTGGGTTAGAGGTTGTCGATGTTCAATATGGTCACGTGCCACCAGAATTAATGGGGTTAGGGCCGGTGCCAGCGACTCAGAAAATATTCGAGCGGAATCGTATTACTGCGAAAGAAGTTTCAGCGTTTGAAATCAACGAAGCTTTTGCGATACAGGTTTTGGCTTCCGCCGCGGATCTTGAGATTCCAATGGAGCGGGTCAATTCGTGGGGCGGTGCGTTGGCATTAGGACACCCTCTGGGAGCGAGTGGGTTAAGGTTGGTGATGACACTTCATGATCGGTTGAAACAGCGGGGTGAGGTGGGGGCACTGGGTGTTGCAACGTTGTGTGTTGGGGGTGGTCAGGGAATGTCGATTTTATTTCGGTGGGTTCGGGTTTAGTAGCCCTTGTGATTTTCCAATGCGGCTAAGCAGTAATTTGCCACATGTATCGGAGTTGAAGAACAGAGGTGGGATGCGTGTTTACCCATATGGACGGAGTCGGGGGTATTTAAATCGCGTGTTTATCGAAGAAAATCCTGCGTGTGACGGAGCCGAGCGCAGACGTCACGGTATTTGACGGGTTAAACCGCAGTGCTATACTTGATCGATCGCGGTAATCTGCCTGCGACTTGCTTTTGAATCTCTTCTTCCAGGAGTCAGTAAATGGGCTTGTTTGACAAGCTGCGAAATGAACTCGTCGACATTATTGAATGGATCGACGATTCGCGGCACACAATTGCGTGGCGTTTTCCACGGTACCAGAATGAAATTAAGAATGGTGCCGAGCTTATCGTTCGTCCCGGCCAGATGGCAGTTCTTGTCCACCGAGGTGAAATTGCTGACGTTTTTGAACCCGGTAACTACAAATTAACAACTGACAATATTCCAATTCTCAGCACGATCATGGGTTGGAAGCACGGTTTTAATAGTCCGTTCCGCTCAGAGGTTTATTTCGTCAGTACCCGTCAGATCACTGACTTGAAGTGGGGAACGCCCAATCCAATTATGTTCCGTGATCCGGATTTTGGTCCGATTCGGTTACGTGCGTTTGGAACCTATTCTCTGCGAGCGGAGGATCCAAAGGCGTTGTTAAAGGAATTGATTGGAACAGATTCATCCTTTGAAGCTGACGAAATTAGTGAGCTAATGCGTTCGATTTTGATCACCGCGTTGGCAGATTTGTTAGGTGAATCGAAAGTCGCGGCTCTCGATTTGGCAAGTCATTATGGTGATTTCTCCGAGCAGCTTCGCAAGGCGGTTCTGGAGCGAGTCGACGATGAATATGGACTCGATATCCCTCAGCTGAACATCGTCAATATCTCGTTACCTGAGGAAGTTGAGAAAGCAATCGATACACGCAGTAGTATGGGCGTGATTGGTGATATGAACCGGTTCCAGCAGTTCCAGATGGGTAATGCAATGATGGCTGCTGCTGATAATCCAGCAGGCGGTGGTGCCGCCGATGGAATGGGTTTGGGAATGGGGTTCGCGATGGCCAACCAAATGGTTCAGTCTCCCGGTTTGTCTGCTCCTCCCGCGCCGCCGCAAGCGACGTGGCACATTTCGGTCAACGGTCAGTCGCAAGGACCTTACAATGACGCCCAGTTGATTCAGATGATTCAGAGCGGAGGCGTTCTCGCGTCGACCAATGTTTGGTCACCATCCCTTGGCCAGTGGATGACTGCAGGGCAAGTGCCGCAGTTATCAGGTCACTTTGGCGCCGTACCGCCTCCCCCGCCACCTAGTTAGTCGATTCGGAAACATCGTCGCCGCCGGCAGCTGATTTGCAAACACAAATCTGCTGTGGCGAAGATGTTTTTCAGTGGATCACGATTGAATTCTTAGAACCTCGTTGTGGGTCTAGTAAAGTCGAGCGAAAGTGATATGGAATCTCCGGAATCTGAAGTTGAGGAATTCCTTGGCCGCAGTGACGTCGTCGGCGCGACGACGGATGAAGGCAAGGGGCGGATTTTTCCATGCGAAAGCTGTGGAGCCGATTTTGAATTCAATATTGGTGAACAAAAACTGAAGTGCCCGTTTTGTGGGTTTGAGAAAGACGTTGAACTTGCAGAAGATAGCGAGGTGTTGGAGCAGGATTTTCACGCTATGCTCGCGCGCGTTGTTGAGTTTCGTGAGCTAGACGAGAAGGCAAAAGCAAAAGAGGCTCAGGGGGCAAGTGGCTGCAGTGAAGTTCGCTGCGAATCTTGCAGCGGTGTCGTTGTTTTCACGGGGACGTTAACCAGTACCGATTGTCCCTACTGCGGTTCACCCATTCAACGCGAAAATGTACATACTGCGACTCGGCGCGTTCCCGTCGATGGTGTTTTGCCGTTTCTAGTCGAACGCAGCACCGTGCAGGGGAAACTGAAAGAGTGGGTGAAGTCGAGGTGGTTTGCGCCGGGAGATTTTAAGAAGCAGGGCGCCCAAGGAAAATTTAATGGAGTGTATCTCCCGTATTGGACGTTTGATTCGCTAACGTTTAATGCGTACTCGGGCGAGCGGGGAGAGAATTATACGGTCCGTGTTGGAACGGGGAAAAATAAGCGAACTGAGACCCGCACTCGCTGGCACCCTGCATCCGGGAAATTTCAACGTTTTTTCGATGATGTTTTGGTGGTTGCCAGTCAGGGCTTTCCGGAAAGCTACATCATCGCGCTGGAACCTTGGCCGCTGACCGAATGTGTGCCCTTCACTCAGCAATATCTCGCCGGATATTTAGCGCGGACTTACGACATTGAATTAGATAGTGGATTTGAACAGGGAAAAAAGCGGATTGATGCGGAAATTTTATCTGATGTGCGGGGGCGGATTGGCGGAGATAAGCAACGCGTTCATTCGGTCAAGTCTCGGTACGATGCGGTTACCTACAAGCACTTGTTACTGCCAGTTTATCTAATGACTTACCGGTTTAAAAATAAACCGTATCGGATTTTTGTAAACGCGGTGACTGGTGAGATTCAGGGGCAACGTCCCTACAGTTGGGTGAAAATCCTAATGGCAGTCCTCGCTGGAGTCCTCGCCGTCATTGCAGCGGTCGTCATTTTCAATATGGCGGGTTGATAGTTAGCCCGCTGTCTTCCTTCGGCGGCACCGAGTTTTGATTTGAGAAGTCTTTTCTTTGTCCAGAGAGCAGCTTGTTTCAGTGGTTAGAAAATCGCTTAAAAATGAGGCTGTCGCGAGACAACGTCTACTATTTGGATTGTTCCCTTGAACGATTGGAATTGGTTGATGGCCTCTTTATTTCAAAAGCATCAAAAAACCATTGGTTTTAAGCGATTCTGTGAACGGCTTTCGAATTAACGATTTCAAGGTGTTTTTGAACCGTCTGTTCGAGCTGTTCGGGTTGATTGTCGCGAGCCGATGGCTAACATGACGGAAGCAGGAGTTGGTGTGCGGCCACTCCTATTTTTATCCTAGATTCGAATTCTCATTTCGATGGAATCCTCTCATGTCAACGATCTCCAATTTTACTGCTTCAGAAAAAGCTCAGGCCTTTGTTAGTTCGATTGAAAAAGCAAAATATGATCGTCAGATTACATCGGGTTTGAAAAAGTTCATCGACAAATCCGTTGCTCCGGAGATGCAGAGTTTCTACAGCGAGGACGAGTTAGCGGCGCTGGTAGAAATCAAAGGGACAGAGAGAGACATTGAATCCCGCATGCCCGTTAAGATTACCCGGCATTATTTTGAACAGGCCAAGAACAGTGCTGCGATTCAGCAGTTAATCAAGGCCAGCCCTGCCGAGACCTTTGACCTTGCGGGGTCTCAGGATCCTGGGAAGCAGATGGATTACAGTCCGGTTGAGGGCTTGCTGCACAAGTACGAGATTGGGCTGATCTATGTCGCGTCAACCTGTTCGGCACACTGTCGGTTTTGTTACCGGGAGGAGCTCATTGCGAAGAAAGAGGTGGCGCGTCCCGATGGAGCGATGGCTCCTAAAGGATTGGCAAAAGTGGAAGAAATCTGTAGCTACATCGTTACTCACAACCAAGAGGTTGACTCTAACGGAGGAAAACATCCTGAGACTGGCCGTGAAAAACTTAGAGAGATTTTGATGTCTGGCGGAGATCCAATGGTTCTCAGTAATAAAATTATTGGTAATTGGTGGGCGTCGTTGGCCGACGCTGGGATTGAGAACATTCGGCTCGGCACGAAGGAGTTGGCCTTTTTTCCGGATCGATTCGATGATTCGTTTTTTAAGATGCTGGACGGGTTTCATGAAGCCTATCCCGGAGTCAATCTTCGATTTGTTGTCCATTTTAATCATCCTGATGAGTTTCTGGAAAAAGACGATCAAGGTAATTATCTTTCCGACCCGAGTGGGGGACTGGTTTGGTTGGGCAACACTCGTCGCTCGGTAAAGCGATTGAAGAGTCGCAATTGGGTGAATCTTGATAATCAGTCTCCCATCATTAAAGGTATCAATGATAATCCTGACGCATTGCGCATTTTACAGCGTGAATTAAAACGGAATGGGATTGAGAATTCAAGATTTTATTGTGGACGTGATATCGTCGGCCATCGCGCCTTTAATTTGACGATTGAAGAGGCGTGGAGAATCCTAAATGAATCTCAAAAGGGGCTCTCGGGTATCGAGTCGCACGCGAAGCTATCGATCACTCACTATAAAGGAAAGACTGAAGTTTGTGCGGTGACTGAAGAGCCTATGGATGTTCCCCATGGTGAAAATGGTGTCTTAGTCTTTAAGCTTTATCGTGGTGCCGCCGATGCAAAGTATCGAGGTAAGATTGCAATTGTTGGGCGGAATCCTGAAGCGATTTGGTTCAATGATTACGAGGATCGAATTATCTTTGACGAAGCAGGGTTGTTTACAAGCGGCACGGGTAAACCGGTTTACTAGTAGTGAGTTGGGTAGCCTTTCATTTAAGTTGTTTTTTGATTGATTAGAAAAATGAGACCGCAAACAAAAAGCCAGTCCTTGTACAAAGAAGCGCTCCAGGTACTCCCCGGCGGTATCAGTCGCAATACGATTTTTCGAAGGCCCAATCCAGACTACGTTGATTTTGGCAAGGGTTGTAGGGTCACGGATCTCGATGGTGTAACTCGCATCGATTTTGCCAATAACATGGCATCTTTAATTCACGGTCATGCTCATCCGGCGATCATTGAGGCAGTCACTCATCAGCTCCAACAGGGAACTGCGTTTACGATGGCCACCGAAGCGGAGCTGCGGTTTGCCCAGCACATCTGCGATCGGAATCAGGGTTTTGAAAAAATTCGATTTATGAATTCGGGAACCGAAGCCGTGATGGCGGGAATTAAAGCCGCCAGAGCGATCACCGGGCGTCCTAAAATCGCGAAATCGGAGGGGGCTTACCACGGGACTTACGACTATGCGGAAGTTAGTCAGAAATCAAACCCAAAGAATTGGGGCAGTGTAGCGTCTCCGCAAAGCGTTCCAGTTGTGGAAGGAACTCCGCAGGCGGCACTCGATGACGTTATTGTTTTTCCATTCAATAACGTTGATCAAACGCTTGAATTGTTAGATCAGCACGCGGACGAGTTGGCTTGCGTTTTGATTGATCCCCTGCCCCACCGTGTTGGATTAATCCCAGCAAGTCAGGAGTATATGCAGGCAATTCGGAAATGGACGCTCGATCACGATTGCATCTTTTTACTGGATGAAGTGATTACGTTTCGAATGGGTTGGGGAGGTGCTCAGGACTGGTATGAGGTTGAGCCAGATTTAACTGCGTTGGGCAAAATCATTGGCGGTGGATTTCCTGTAGGCGGCTTGGTTGGTAAAGATGAGTTCATGTCGGTGCTGGATCCAACGCGAGATCGGCTGCCGTTTCCATTTTCTGGAACGTTCTCTGCGAACCCGGTGACGATGACGGCAGGGCGAGTAGCTATGGAGTTGTTTGATCGTCAAGCGGTAGACCGGCTCAATCAGCTTGGAGATTATTCACGGTTGAAAATTTCCCAAGCAATTGAATCTGTCGGAGCGAATGCTTGCGTGACCGGGGCCGGTTCGATGTTTCGCGTTCACTTAAAGTCAGAGGCTCCAACGGGATACAGGGAGACGTATTCAGATCCAACCGAAAATAAGCAAATTGAATTCCTTGTTAACTTTCTTTATGAACGAGGATTCATGATGATCAACACTTGCTCTGCGGCGCTTTCGACGGTGCTGAGTGAAGCAGAGATCGATTCGATGGTTGAGTCCCTCTCGGAGGGACTGGAAGTTATTCAGAAAAATCAATAAATGCCCCAGGCCATTGCGTCGAGTAATTTTTCTTTCTAATGCAATTCATGCGTAGCGCATAAAAAACGAGGCCTCAATTGTGAGGCCTCGAATCAAGCTGTTTGAAAGCAGGCGAGGTTTACTTCGTTGGAGCGGCTGGGAGTCCAGCGTCTGAGGGCAAGCTCATTTGCTTTAGTGCAGCATCTAGCGAATCGAGTGAACTGGCCCGTGAGTCTTGAGGGGCAGCCGGTTTTCCGACAAGTTTATCTAGGTTGGCTGGTCCCGGGCCAGGCATGTCGGGGAATGGAACGCTGGGGTTGTAGGCCGGGTAATATGGGGCTACGGGGACTGGAACGGGATAGCGTGGATAAGAGTAGCGTCGGTACGGAGCAGCATTGACGCCGATGTTGATGCCGCGATTCAGTGTCGCAGCTCGGTTGACCGCAGCGGCTCGATAAGCGGCATTGTGGTATCCGCCAAAGCCGTGTGCAACGCATTCGTTGTGCTGTAGTAAGGCAAAGGCGAAAAGTATGGCTGTCAGTGTTAAGATTCGTTTGATCATGTTTATTCCAGTCAGTGGACGGTTTGTAGTTATTGTTCTGGGGGACGAAGGGGTTACTTAGCGCGTTTGAGTCTTAATTCAGCTGTTTCCGCGAGCGGTTCATTTCCCATGATTCGATTGGTTGACTTCCATACCAGCGTATCGTCACCCGAAAAATTCCAATAGTTGGTCGCAGCCGTTACGGTTCCGTCACTCGTGACGCCACTGGATTGAATCATCCAGCCTTTTTCGGTGGGAGACCAAGTGGCAACTCCGTTCCCACCGGTAGAGTCAAACAACCATGATGTGATCTGTTGGCTGGACGGTTCCCAACCAATGATTTGGGTACCTGACAAGGTGGTTTTTCCATCGATAGAAACTGAGAAATCTCTCTCGATAAATTTTTTGTTGGCAATCCAGCGGTAGGTCGTTTTAATTTTTCCTGCACTAGTCTCGTGGCTCCAAGTGCCGATCAATTTTTCAAGCTCGCTAAAACGTTCGAAATTTGATTTGGCTTCGATACGCATATCTCGTGCGGAGGCGATCAACCATTTGCCATTTTTCTTTACATGAATCAAAACGTAATGGCATTCGACCGGGGCGAATTCACCAAGCGTTGCGGTGCCTTCTTCGATGGCACTGGTGTCCGACAGCATTTTAATTTCTTCGATGTCAATCTTGATTTTGACACCAGGGTATTGCTTGAAAAAATTTGCATATTCTTGCTCAATGGCTTCACGACCATTGAATTCAATACCTGCCTCGTTGGTGTAGTCACCTTCCTCGGTCCATTGCGCAGCGATTGCTTTGGCATCGGCGGAATTAAACGCGTTGGCAAAGGTTTTTGCACATTCCCGAATTTCAGTTTCATTGAGTGTTGTCGGAGCGCGTGTTTCCTCGGCGTTCAGGATTGGAGGAGCTAACATCATCCCCGTGATCGGTCCGATCAGAAGGAGGCCGATGATGAACTGAGTAAATTTCATTGGATGGCTTTCAGTAGGTTGTTCCAGTAACTCTGGAGCGTTGGTAATTAATTGAGTTTTGGGGATTAATTGAGTTTTGGGGATTTTTTTAACGAAACTACAAGGTCGAAAAAGTAAATGCCGCTGTCTACCTGAGTTTATCGGAATCGGCGAGCGGTTTAAAGTCAGCAATTAGAATACGACTGCGCCGATCTAAGTTTGATCGAAAAAATATTGTGGCTTCCAACGATAGGAGGCATTAATACGGTAATTCATGAAAAGATTGCGGGCGGACTGACGCAGGGATTTTGTCGAGTTATTCGATTTAACGCAAAAAAGCCGACTCCCACGAATGGGGGTCGGCTTTGTGAGAGCCTAAACAATTAGCTTTCAATAACAACGAATCGAGAGCCGATTTGACTCTTGGTTAAGAAAAGCAAGCTTTCGTTAAGGTCTAGCTCGCTCATCAATTGATTGAATTGATTTAACGATTCGATTTTGTTGTGATTGACCTCAACTAAGATCATGCCTGGCACCAAACCTGCACGGTGTGCGTGCCCTCCTGGCTCGATGGCTAAAATTAAGACTCCTTCCGTTGCATCAATTCCCATTTTCCGTGCGACCGTAGCATCGAAATCTCCTACTCGAATTCCCAATCGTCCCGATGATGTTCGGTTTGAATGACTCGTATGCATTAGCTCCCCTGAGTCCTCGCTAGGACGGTTGGGTTGCGACTGAGGCACACAATTTAGGTCTTCGAGGACTCCATTACGATTAATGACCAGTTGATAGGATTGCCCAACGACGGCCCGTTCTACAAATGTTTGGAATTCATTGGGTGCGGAAACTGGTGCTCCCGCAAATTTTAAAAGGATGTCACCAGTGCGAACGCCAGCATTGGCAGCCGGCGATTCAGGAAGTACGTGAGTAACCAAAAGCCCTTGTTTGGGAGGTACATTAAAATGATCGGCCAGCTTTTGGGTGATGGGTTGGATTCCGACACCTAGGAAAGCTCGCTGGACGTTTCCGTGATCAATTAACTGATTGGCAACCCAGTTTGCTAAATTTATTGGAACTGCAAAACCAACACCGTCGCTCCCGCCACTGCTTGAAGAGATTGCGGTGTTAATTCCGATTACTTCGCCGTCCAAGTTGACCATTGGTCCACCACTGTTACCCGGGTTGATGGCGGCATCCGTTTGGATGTGATTTTCACTATCTGATAATCCGATGCCCCTCCCCTTCGCGCTGATGATTCCGGCGGTAACTGTACTCTCAAGTCCAAATGGTTGCCCCAAGGCTAATACCCAATCACCGACATAAGCGCCGTTACTATTACCTATTTTGGCAGCGTTTAGATTTTTAGCATTAGGGATTCGAACGATGGCGATATCGGTTTTGGGATCGGTCATTACCTGCTCCGCCATGAATTCACGGCCGTCATGCAAACGGACGATAATCGATCCTGCGCCGGCGACTACGTGATTATTCGTCATGATCCAACCGCTGGAATCAATAATGACTCCAGAGCCAACGCCACCTTTGGCGGGCATTCCGTTGGGTGTTTGCCCTGCATTCCGCAAGCTGTCTGTTCTGTTTTCGATAGCTACGACCGAGGGAAGAAGTTGATTTGAAATATGCCGAAATGCTTGAGACAGATTTTTTGCCGATTGGATTGCATTTTTCGTTTCGCTATCCGTAAGAGATTTTAGTGGTGGCGCAGTAAACGTAACTGGCGGTTTAACACTATCTTTTGTAATTCCAGTTCCTAGAACCGAAGATGCATGCCCAATCGCTACCGTGCTCAGCAAGAATGCGGTTACCATGCATGCAATGCAACCGGTTCGTATGCTTCTGGCTATTTTCATTTTTTTCTCCCTAAATTAATTTTTGCAGGTTTGCCGAATTGCAAACCCGCGAGCCGTTTTTTATTTTGAAAATCAAATGGCATTCACGGTTGATTGAAACGCGAGTTTCTCCGAGGTGATTTGCGTACGGTGAGTCCAGCTGACCTTTTTTGATCATGAGCACCCATCCTTATCGAGTTTCATTGGCGACAACAGCTACAAAGCACACGCTGTGCCAAAAGTAGTTCCGTGAGGTAGAGTTTTAAAAAAGCGGCGATCTTCCGTGAAAACGATGGCGTTGATGGAAATTAAATTGTCGCGAAAAGTGAATTGTTTTGTTTGGGATGGGGCAAAAAGCCGCGGTGTCCAAGCATGCCCCGTGATCCTCCTCATCAACAAATTCTGATTTTGGTTTATAATACGACCGTGAAATCCCACTCGGTGTTTGTTAACAGCGCGAGACCTCTGAAATGAAACTGGCTGCAAAATTATCGCTTGTTTCAGTGATTGCCGTGATCGCTGTACTTGCTGCATCAAATTATTTTGCTGCACAAATTGCGATATCCAAGATCAAGAAAGATCATGAAGCGTACGCGTTGAAAAAGGCGTCACAAATGGAACGCCCAATTTTAGATGCCTGGCAATCGGGGGGAGTGGAGGCGATGCGGGCTGCCTTAGATTCAGAAGGGACGCAGCCAATTGCGAGGTGGGTTTGGTTTGAAGAATCAGTCACCGCGACGACACGTCCATCTGCGTCGGCTGATTTTTCCACCGTTGTCATGCGTCAAGAGATTACGTCTTTTGTTTCAACCGCTGGCGATGGTGGGCATCTGCTGCATACCTATTATCCTGTAGATCTTGGCGTCGCGCGGGTAGGTGGTCTCGAATTCACAAAATCACTGGATGACTATGATCGAGAGACGATGAGCAAGCTCATTGAATTTTTGTTTGTTGTTGGGTTCTTATCGATCGTTTCGATTCTTGTTGTCTGGGTTGCAGGGGTGAGGTTGGTGACCAATCCATTAAATCAATTGACAGCGGCGACAAAGCGAATCGGGGAAGGTGACTATCTTCACCGGGTTGAGTTGAATGGCAACGGCGAGTTAGCTCAACTCGCTCGATCTATTAATGAAATGTCTGAACATTTGGATGCTCAGAAATCTGCAATTGAGCGTGAAACTCAGGATAAGTTGCGGGTTACGCAACAATTACGCCATGCTGATCGTTTGAAAACAGTGGGGCGAATGGCGGCGAGCATCGCCCACGAAATTGGAACCCCATTGAGTGTTGTGTCAGGTAGAGCGGCGTTAATTGCAAACGGGAATTTGTCGGTTGAAAAGCAAAAGCAAAACGCGGAGATAATACAATCGGAAACTGATCGCATCACAGATATGATTCGGCAAGTTTTAGATTTTGCGAGGCAGTTGCCCAGTGAAAAGACTAAAGTTGATCTGAATGAAATTCTGATTCAAGTGATTGAATTGCTGACGACGGTAGCCGAGCGAAACAGCATCGTGATGAAATCAGCGCTTGCCGGTACTCAGGCACTCGCCTTCGTAGACGGTGGACAAATCCGGCAAGTATTGACAAATATGATGGTCAATGGAATTCAGGCAATGAAGCCAGGGGGGACATTGCATTTAACGCTAAGCCAGTCTTCGCCAGAGTCGGGCGAGGGAAGCAATCTTGGGTCGTTTGAATGGCAAATAAATGTGAGGGATGAGGGGTGTGGGATCCCTGAGGAGAATCTTGAAAGTATTTTTGAACCATTCTTTACAACCAAGGATGTTGGTGATGGCACCGGACTTGGTTTGTCGCTGGCTTACAATATGATTCAGGAGCAAGGTGGGCGAATCGAAGTCAGCAGCGAACCTGGGAAAGGTTCAGAGTTTCGAATTTTTCTGCCTGGCCTGCCGCGTGAAGTTTAATTTAGCTATTCAGAACTCGGTTGTTCATACCGAATCAGTTTCCGATAGAGAGTCTTCCGGTCAAGACCAAGGATTTTTGAAGCCAGGGTTCGATTGCCATCAACGGTGTCAAGCACGTGTAAAATGTATCGTTTCTCGACCTCTTCGAGCGACCGCAGTTCTTCTGGTTTATCACTGGCAATCACCATCGTTCTGGATTGATAATTTCGGATGGTCTCCGGTAAATCTTCGATCCGTAACTTCTTTCCTTCGGAGAGCGTAACGGCTCTTTCCATGGCATTTCTGAGTTCGCGGACGTTACCCGGCCATTGGTAATCGAGGAGTCGCTGAGCGACGCTTTCTGTGATTTCTCTAAGTTCAACGTCTGTTTTTTCACTAAATATTTTTACAAAGAACTGAGCCAGCGTCAGGATATCGCTACTTCGCTGGCGAAGGGGTGGAAGGTGAATTGGGATTACGTTAATGCGGTAAAATAAGTCCTCGCGAAACGTACCTGCTTCGACGGCGGACTCAAGATCGCGGTTTGTGGCTGCGACGAGTCGGGCGTCGAATGGGATTTCATCAGTTCCTCCCACGGGACGAACACAGTTCGCCTCGAGTGCACGAAGTAGTTTCGGTTGCATCGTAGGTGACATTTCGCCGATTTCGTCGAGAAATAAAGTACCTCCGTTTGCTCCTACCAATAATCCCTCGTGGTCATGATCGGCTCCAGTAAATGCGCCCGCTACATGACCAAACAGTTCGCTTTCCATTAGCGATTCAGGGAGGGCGGCACAGTTGATGGCGACGAAGGGTTTGTCTCTACGTTTACTGTGTTGGTGAACGGAATGGGCGGCTAGTTCTTTGCCGGAACCACTCTCACCAGTAATTAGAACGGTGGTGTCGACCGCAGCGACTTGTGATAGTTGTTTATAGAGTTCCTGCATCGCAGGACTCTTTCCAATAAGTTTTCCAAACGAGACGTCAATGTTGAGCGAGTTTTTTAATTGGCGAACTTCTTGCTGTAATCGAGCTTGCTTGATCGCTCGTTCAAGCGCGATTTGTAAAAGTTCCATGTCTAACGGTTTGGTGACAAAGTCGAAGGCACCCGCTCGGATTGCAGAGACGGCCGCTTCAAAACTGCCAAAGGCCGTCATGACAACTACGGGAAGTTCGGGATGATTTCGATTAACTTCTTGGCAAAATTCAATCCCATTCATGTCGGGCATTTTTAAATCGGTCAGGACGACATCAAACACTCGGTCTTTGAGAAGTTCTATTGCCAACGCGGCTTTTGTTTTCCATTCAACTTCAAAACCACTCGGATTAAGGGTGTCAACCAGCATTTCACACATGGACTGCTGGTCATCGACAATCAGGATGCGCGGCGGGAAAATGTCGGAATCGTCAGTCATAGAATCAATGGAGGCGATGGTTGTTGATAGGGTAAATGCTGTAGCTCCTTAATTTAGCAGGAGTGATTCGGAGGGAGAAGCTTGCTGAGGATTTCTCGGATCGATATTTATTGAGAGTCTGAGTGAGGTGAGAAATTGCGTTGGTGAGACAGGTGAGAAGGAACGATTTAAAGACGGCATTTGTCTGCTGGCGAACCTAAAGCCGGATCATCGGAACAGTCATTAAATTCTGGCTGGTCGAATTAAATATCTTACTCCAAGTTAAATAGTTATCGACTTCGGATTCAGCTGTCTTATAATCCAGAAACGGATTCTCTACGCGTCCGGTCATCTGTCCAGTTTGTTTGATAAACTAGGCTTGAAAGACCGGAATAATAGCTTGGTGAGTCAACGACTCACTCGATTTTTCAGATTTGGATTTAGATCAATGGTTCGCTTTTTCAGTTGGGTTGCGCTCGTCTTGTTTTCGTCTCTGGTTTCGGTTGGATTTTGTCAAGAGGTTAGTTTTCCACCTGTGGAGACGGCCGTCCAAGAACCGTCCACGAAAATTTTGCCACCGGTCGGTGTAGATCGGGATCGATTTGAATATCTAGCGATCGAAGACGCTATCGCTGATTACTTGGATGCGATCAATCGGCGGGATGCTCAGCGAGCGGCAAGTTATTGGAGTCGCCGCGGGGAATGGACGCGGAAGAACGGAGAACGCGTTAGTGGTCGTGATCAGATTGCGAGGGCGATTGAAGAGTCGTTTGCGCAAGAAGCTGACGGGACAACCACTGCCTTAAATGAAGTTTCGATACGCCTGATCACCCCCAATGTAGCGTTAGAGGAGGGCGTGGCCGTAGTCAGTTCACCAGAGAGTGAACGACAAACTCCTTATTCGGTGGTTCATGTGAAAATGGACGATGGTTGGAAAATTGATTCTGTTCGTGCTACTCGAGTGCCGGTAGCCCCTCAAAAGATCTCACAGTTGGAATCTTTAAGCTGGCTGATCGGTGATTGGCGAGATGAGGTTTCGGGGGGGATTAGCGTAGAAACAAATGCTAAATGGACACAGGGTGATCATTCCATTCGGCGTTCATTTCAGATGTTTGACGAGACCGGTCTTCGGGAACAAGCGACGCAAGTGATCCTGTGGGATGCAAAACTTGGCCATGTTCGTTCTTGGATTTTTGATGCCCATGGTGGTTTTGGGGTAGGAGTTTGGAAGCAGGTGGAAGGAAATATTTGGGCTGTCGAAACGGAATTTCAAATGGCCGATGGGGGGATTGCTTCCGCTACCAACGTTTACAAAATTATTGATGATTCGAGACTGGAGTTTTCTTCCACTGCTCGTAAACTAAATGGCGTCGTCCTACCTGATACTCAGCCAGTTTTAGTGAATAGAAAGTAACGCTCAACTTAGTTGAGGAATGAAATAAGCAATGTTAGACATCTTTTTTGGATATGGAAAAATGAAGTTTTTAAGTTTGGCTGTTGTCGTTTTGCTGACAGTTGGCACGTTTGCTACTGACGCCCACGCGCAACGTCGCGGTGGTGGCGGTCGAAGTATGTCGTCCGGTGGTTCGCGAACGCCTTCGTCGGGAGGGGGGAACCGGTCATCACGAAGTTCAGACTTCAATCGAGGTAGCAGCCAATCATTAGGTGGTGCTAATAGCCGTCAATCGAGTAACAATACGCGTTCATTTTCAATGCCGAATAGTTTTTCATCGGGCAGTGGCAATGCGAGTAATCGACGAGGTGAACCAAGTTCTGCGAATCAAGCGAGGCCTAATGGTAATTTTAGCAACGGCGGGTCGGCTCGCGGGAACCAACCATTCGACAAGCCCTCACAGAATCAGCTGAATGACTTTTTAAACATGCCTAAGGGGTCCAATGACCGTCAACGCAGCGGTGGGAATTTGAGTCCCAACGATTACAACGGGAAAACCTACCAAGGCGAAAATTACAACGTCGAATCGTACAAGGGAAGTGGGAGCGGGACGACCGACGGCGGGGTTAATTATGGTGGTGCCGCTGGCGGAATTGTGGTTACCGATGCTCAGGGTAATAAGCGTGTTGTCGGTGGGTCTGCGGGGGCAGCCTCCGATGGTACCAATGCGGTTGCTGGACGCGGCGGCTACGCGGGTGGGAAAAATACAGATGGTTCTGCTGCCGGCGTTCGGGGTGGTTCACGTGTTGCTACTGATGGCGAAACAATCGTCGGTTCAAGAACGGCCGTTGGTGGCGCTCGAGATGCTCAAGGGAATGTGCGTGGTGGTTTTGCTGGCGGTTATATCGGGACCGATGGGAATACGACTGTTGCCGGTGCCGGCTCGGCTCGCGGGCAATCTAATGTTGATGGATCTGGAGGATATGCAGCTCGTGGGGGAAGAATGGCGACCGACGGAACTAACACGGTCGTCCAGCGCGGCGCGTCGGCGGGTGTACGAGACGCTAACGGAAATGCGCGTGGCGTCACAGTTGGTGGTTCACGAGCAACCGATGGATACAACACCTACGGGCAGGCAGGAGCGGCGCGGTATGTGACTGGCCCTGGTGGAAATGTTTACGCGACCGGGGGATACGCAGCGGGATATAACGGCATTGTCACGAGCTACGGTCAAGCGGCTGCAGTCCGAACGAGTTTTGGAGGATATCACTCCTACTACAACCCACGCTGGTACGCTCGTTATCCGGGGGCGTGGTATGCAGCGGGTATTGCAACCGCAGCGTGGTGGTTGACGCCATCGTATGGTTATACCTCGGGCTATTGTGGTTGCAATGAAGCCCCTGTCTCATACCAGTATGGTAACGATGGAATTTATGTCGAGAACGGTAATGTCTATATTGGTGAAGATCCAATCGCAACAGAGGAAGAGTACTACAATCAGGCTGCAAAGATTGCAGATGATTATTCTGATTTAGACGACACCGAGGGCGCCGACGACTGGATGCCCTTAGGTGTCTTTGCAGTCGTTACTCCCGGGCAAACCAAATCTGATTTGACGTTGCAACTCGCCCTGAACAAAGACGGATTGATTCGAGGTAATTTGTCAGTTGGTTTGACTGACGAAGTTATTCAGGTCCAAGGGAGCGTGGATAAAGAAACGCAACGCGTTGCATTCAAATTGGTTGGCAAGGGCGACATTTTGATCGAAGCCGGACTTTACAATCTAACGGAAGACGTACTGACGGTGTTGGTGCATCGGGGTGATAATCGTCAGGAGGAACGCGGTTTGGTTCGTCTCCAAGATGGTGAAGAGAAAAAATAGTTTGGGTCGACTCGAATCCAATTTTTCTTGATGGATTGGAAAGCGGTCGTGAATTTGAAAAACGAAGGGGGTCGGTTGTCCGACTCCCTTTTTTTGTCAACTTAAAAATTGAATAAACGATGCGAATATAATTATTTCTCGTGAGCCTGCAACGCCAGCAGCGGAATTGAGGAAGGTTAACGCCTTCATGAAGTCATGGGCAACGAAATCCGATATTCGATTAGGAGCGATAGTATCCTGTCGCTCTCAGTTTTCGGGGGATTTGACATGCAAAAATCGGCTCAACTTGGACTTCGCGTTCTAATCTGTGTGATTGGGATCGTGTCGGGCTGCCGTGGTGGAGGCGGGGAGCGTGTTCTTGTGGATCCCTTTAGCCAAACGCAGAGCGCTTCAGTATCCCCCAGAAAATCGCAGATAGAGATCGCAGAGTCGCTCTTCCGCGACGGTTGTAAATTGGATCGAAATAAGGATGCAGGGTGTGTCGCGCAGTACGTTTGTGCTGCCAAAACGATCTGGCCCGTGATGGCGTCGGAGGTCATCGACGGCAATCGGGCAAATAGTGCTGCCGCCAAGATTTACAATCAATGTCTTCGAAGAATTATCGACAGGGGTCAAGAGTATTGTTTGTTTGCACCGCAGGCTGGACGGTTATTGGTGAGTCCTTCGAGTGGAGATTGTGTTCCCATTTTGTATCGGGGGTTTCCCTGGGACCCACAGGATTTCGATATAGTCATCCCCGCGACTACAGAGGTTAGCAAAAAACTAAATCATGATTACCGATGCAATGGAGTTGGAGTTCCGGTAGTCGTGATTAATAAACGTTTGGAAGGCGAACGTTTCCTGAGAGACGAGCAAGCATTTGCGGCGACATTGGTATTACGACATAGTCGTCCAGGCGAAGAATCAACCTGCGGTTTTGTATTTGAGTTTATTGATCCTCTTCGTGCCCGTTCAGTCAATGTGGATGGTTGCGACGTTGCACTTGCACGAGACCTGTCAGCACCCATCGCGTACCGCATTTCCAAACGTGACAAGAACTACCTCGAAGGATTCTTGCAGCCGGGAACGACGGATGAGGGGCCCGGTTTGTACACCGTCGAACCGTACCAACCCGGCAAGATTCCAGTTGTTTTTGTGCACGGTTTGTTGTCGGATCCATTTACTTGGTCGAACGCTGCTAATGAACTTCGAGCGCGACCAGAATTGAATTCGCGATTTCAAATATGGGGTTTCCAGTATCCGACTGGTGAGCCATTTTTAAAAAGCGCGGCGGTCTTGCGAGATCACTTAAATGTCATCACGAAAAAATTGGATCCTTTGGGAGTGGATCCCGCACTTTCTCAAATTGTCTTGATTGGCCACAGCATGGGCGGTCTGGTAGCTAAACTGCAGGTGACGAGTAGTGGAGATCAGCTTTGGAATTCTATTTCAAAAATTCCATTGGATTGTTTGGTCACAACCGAAGAAACGCGATCCGCACTTCGAAATGCGTTTTACTTTCAACCGGTCCCAACCGTTTCTAGAGTGGTTTTCCTTGGAACACCTCATGCCGGATCGCCGAAAGCAAATCGTCCAATTGGCCGTTTAGGAACTAAGTTGGTAGATGAGCCAAGTTCAATGAACGCGATACGAGAGCAGTTAATACGCGATAATCCAATGGCGTTTACTGAGGAATTCGAAAGGCGAATTCCGACCAGCATCGATTTGTTGCGTCCAGAAAGTCCATTGCTTCAAGAAATGAATTGTCTAAAATTCAGCGAATCAGTGAGACTTCATTCAATCATTGGTTGTGGGTATTATCTTGTTGGTTCTGGTGATTCTGACAAAGTGGTTCCTGTTGAAAGTGCGCGTATACCCTGGGTTGAATCTGAACGATTAATTATTTCCAAACATACGAAGATCAACTCGAATGAAATCGCGTTAGCGGAGTTGTACCGGATTCTCGAGACTCACCTTGTTGAGCAATGCGTTTCTGAGGCAGATTTAACGTTTGATAGACTTAGTGATTGATAGACTTAGCGATTAGGCAAAGCCAAAATAAAAGTCGAATCCGATTGAATTTGGCCAACCAGTGAACGTGCTTTCGTTATGAGGGCTCGGTGAAATATTTCTTTGATTTGTAGAGGATGGGGTAAAATTAATGTCGGGTGCGGATGATGAAACAAAAGAACAGCGTGGAAGCAGATTTGCCGATAATTTCTTTGCGAAAGATGAGTCAGGATTTAATGTTGAAATTGTTGCAGCGACCCATGTCGGTAGGGTGCGTCGACGGAATGAAGACCACTACGCGGTGATCCGTCGAACACGCCGTTGTGAAGTACTGTTATCTAATCTTCAGGAAGATAGTCTCAATCTGGCGGACGGACATGCTTATGGTTTATTAGTGGCGGACGGAGTCGGGGGAGCAAAGCACGGTGATTTTGCATCCCATCTCGTTTTAGAAGCCACTCTGCACGCGGCGGATCTAGCGTCCAGTTGGGTAATGAAATTTAAAGATTTCAATGCTCAGGAAATGCGGCAGCGGGTAGACGCGTACGTGTCCAGAATTCAGGATGAGTTTCATCGGCACGCGAAGCTCGATCCGGATAAAAGTCAAATGAGCACAACGCTAACGGGCGCCTATCTGCTTCCGCCTCATGCGATCATTTCGCATGTAGGTGATTCCCGAGCTTACATTGGACGTCGCGGGGAATTGATGCAGGTGACCCGCGATCATACTTTGGCTCAATCTTTGGTCGATCGAGGCACTGCACCGGAAGATGCTAAGGCATTTGGGAATGTGTTGGTCAATAGCGTCGATGCTGTTCGTGACCACATTAAAGCTGATGTCGTTCATCTCGAATTGGAAGCAGGTGATCGTCTCTTGCTGTGTTCCGACGGGCTCAGTGATATGGTTCCCGAAGACCAAATTTGTAGCCTTCTCGGAACCGCCGTTCTGAAGGAGAGTTGCGATGGACTGGTTAATGCGGCGTTGGAAAACGGTGGCCGGGATAATGTCACCGTGGTCTTGTGTGAATTAACGGAGTAGTAAACTCCGGCTTGGCTTGTTGTTCAAAACGCATTATTTGAGGAAATCTCGTCTCGGGAGGATCGAATTCGAACTATACTTTATCGATTGAGCAGTGTTTTTGTTCCCAATACAAATTGTGGTTTCTTCGATGAGGAGTGTTTGTTTTATGCGATCCAGTAAAGTTTTGTTTTTCTTAAGTGCGATTCTGTTTACTTTTGCCGGTTTGAATTGCAGTGAAAGCTCAGCCCAGTACTCCGCGCGGGTTTATCGTGCCTCACCCGCAGTCTGGGGTTATGGCGGCCCGATTTGTAGAACCGGTGACCGCGGTCGCTATGCTGAAGTCGCGGGAACTTTCCCAGCATTCTACGCTCCTCAAGTTCCAATGGGGCCGATGGTGGGCGGTGTCGTTCCTACTATGTCGGCTTATTATGTTCCGACCGTACCGGTCATGGGAGTATATGCCGCTCCGGCCGTTCCTGTTCGCCGTGTCCGGCGACGTTCTGCTCTGGTTTATCCGGCCGTGATTGAGCCAGTTTATTGGTATCCCAATTAAGTTTGATAAGCCGTAGATGCGATTACTCGTGCTGCAATAATCAAAACAAAAAAGGCTGCCTTTTCGAAGGCAGCCTTTTTAATTAAATCAATACGTTCGTATTCTGCAGAGCTTAGTCACGCACACGAACTTTTCCACGACCGTTGACAATGACCTTTGCTTCGAAACCACAAGAGGGCCAGCAAAGATTGGCAACTTGGCGGTCGAGTACACCTGATTTCCAAGTGATGATTGGTGCTTCACCGACACAGCAGACAGGGACTTTGACGCAAGCTTCGTACTCACAGCCGCAAGGGTCTTGTAGGTAGAACAAAGTTGGAACTGGCTTGGGCTTGCAGCATCGCTTTCTGCAGCGAGGCTTGCAGCATTCATTGGCAGCTGCCATAGGCACGGGAACAGCGATTGCGTTCTCGAGGATTACCGATGGGCTCTCAACCGCATCCGCTGGGATTGGAACGGCTGGCTCTTGAGGCGCTGGAGGAATGGCAGCGTCCTGGTTTGTAATCTTGCTTTGAGTAAGCGAAGTCTTCAGAACAGAAACTAAGCCGTCATCGGAGTCTGTGTTCGAAGCCAAGAGTGTGATCGTGCTGAATGAAAACGCCAAAAGGGCGATCAAAGAAGCAGTGGTTTTCATCGGATTCTACCTGCAAATGTTGGGTCATTTAAAAAGATTCTATTCGAGGTTCCCGCCGCCAACGACGTCGGAGAAGTTTGACTAAACGAGAACTACCTCCCAGTCTAGCTAATTCCCCATGGCGGTAAATGGCATGCTCGGTAAAACTCTGGCGAAACAACGAAAACCAAGATTACCTAGTGAAAACCGATGTAAAACAAACGGAAATTCTATTCCATTGATTGGACAATTGAGTAAACGAGCCCTTCGCCATCCCGGTGGTTGACTGGGAAATGCGTCCCCCACGGGACTGATCCAGCCCGTACTCTGGGGCTGAAGTGCCTCCCTTTCCCAGCTAGCGACGGCGATTACGAACTCTTGCAATTGGACCAATCTGAGCTCCGGGGTAGCGTTGGAGTGCGGCTTGAGTTGCTTGTCGACTGTTGGTTCCCGGTACGACGACTTTCATTGGGCGACCGTAGTTTCCGCGGGCGGGAATCAGAGTCACTTCCCATAGGTCATACAGGCCAGCATTGTATCCCTGCAGTTGGAGATTCATTTCAGAGATTTCTCTGAGCGATTGTTGGTTTTGAGCATTCGCTTGTGCTTGAGCCCGCAGGTAAAAAGACTCTTTCTCCTGTTGCTTTTTATTTTCTTCAGCCGACTTAAATCGTTGCCATCCGCGTTCCAGGGTTGTGCGATCGGCTGCGGTAAAAAGGAAAAAGGGGAGGCCATAGCGGTCACCGTTTTCAAGTTCCAGCATGACTCCTTCACATTTGTGGTCAACCTCACGGTTGGGTTGTTTTTCAAGCCATTGATTCATCGCATCAACGTTCTCAAATTTTTGCTTGGCAAAGTGAGCTACCATTTTTGGAATGAGTTCTTGGTATACCGGAGGAAGGTTTTCGATGTCCCGGTCATTCACATAGGTCTCACCACGTAAGTAACGTTTTACCTTCAAGTCACGCTCGCCGTATTCGACAACTTTGCCTTTGACTTTGAGACCACTGTCCAACTTCCAAGTTCGAAGTTCATCGGGTTCGCCTCCTTTGGATTCCTCTGCTTCGCTGGATTTTAAAAAGGCGCGATCTGCGTCTGATAGATCTTTGATGGCAACAGAGACGAGGTCTTTATTTTCTTTTTGGAGAACGACATGTTCGCTATCATAGGCAATCAGATCAGCTTTAAAGGTGTAGTGACCGCTGGCGTCGGTCCACTCACGAACGTCGGTGAGTCCGAAGCTCGAGGCCGTGTAGGCGAATGTCAGGGCTAGACCGATCAGTAACTTGTAAAAACGCATTTGCTCTACCTCTTGGGACTATATTTTCTTCTTTTAAATTATTCCCTGAGATACGCATGAGGTAAAGGCTGGATCATAGAAGTTTTCTAAGCTCACCTGTACGACGTCAGTCGGCCGTGCAGCACCCCAATGGGGGTGCTACCGATGCGACGGAAACGGGAAAGGGGTAAGATAAACTAAGGTGAGTTGTAATTAGCTTGAACTTCCAGCACCGTCCATTCGTAGAGCCCTTGTGTCAAATCCAGCATCATTTCGTCTTATTAGTTACAATATCCACAAAGGGATTGGGGGGGTTGATCGCCGATATCGTCCTGAACGAATCGTGGAGACTCTCAAACAGTACTCTGCCGATATTATATTTTTGCAGGAAGTTGACGATCAGGTTCCTCGTTCCCGAATGGATTTTCAGGTTGAGCTTTTCTCCGAGGCGCTGGAAATGAAGCATTTTGCTTATCAGCGAAATGTTCATCTGAAACAGGGGCACTATGGGAATGCAATTTTAAGTCGTTTTCCATTGCTTGATGTTGAGGATATCGATCTCACGATTCCTTTAAAAAAGCGGCGGCAAGGTTTACTTGCGCACTGCCGAATGAAAATTGAGGGGCATCAAAGAACGATGTTGCTAGTAAATGTTCATTTGGGCTTGGCGGGATTTGAACGGAAAATGCAGTTGCGAAAATTGCTGGATCATCAAACGGTTCATCGCGCCCATAAAGAGACGCCCATCGTCATTGGCGGTGATTTAAATGATGTCTGGGAGAATTTGGGAAAGCAACTCATGCTGCCGGCTGATTTTTCTGTTGCTGCTAAATCGATTCGAACCTTTCCAGCTGCGTTTCCTGCTCGAGCACTTGATAATTTATTTTATCGAGGTGACTTGGCTGTCCGTCATGCGTTTGCCTCGAAGTCCAAAGTTGCAGGGCAAGCGTCCGATCATCGTCCGCTGATTGTTGACTTCGAGTTGAGCGATACAAAAGTTAAATAGTTGGCTGATTGCGGATTCGAGTGGATCAATCTAAGGATCAATCTAATTGATGATATGCAAAGATTCGTTTGCCAGGAAAATTGGTTTTATCTTTATCAAAGAGTTCGTATAAAAAAGTGCAGCCGGTCGCCAAAGGACTAGCTGCACCTATTTTGGTTGTTTGCTATGAACGCGGCTGTGCTTGAACTAATTCGCCGGTGGCGCAGGAAGGTCAAAGGTGGTCTTCACGTTGGACAGTTCATGAATGTAATGGCACAGCAAACCATAAGTCGATTGAAACTCAGGGTAACGAGCGAGTTTTACAAGTTTGGGATCATTGCAAACATATTCAAAATTTGACCTGCATTTGATCAAGGATTCTACTGATGGATGCCCATTTGCCTGAAAGATTTGTGCTGGTAATCCGAGGTACTGCTGCCAACGAGGGTCAAGCGATTCGTACATTTCAGGCGCGATTTTTGCAAGCTGATCTCGTAATTGATCAACCTCTTGTTGGGAGTACTGTTGAGCCAGGATCGGTTTAGTCTGGTTTGTGGTGGAAGCTTTTAAGGTGGGGACTTGATTGCTTGTGGGAGGGGTGTCGGTCGCGTTGCCGGCATATCGCATCACTTCGAGCCCGAGTTTTTCGGCGCTTGCTGGAATAATGACTGGGCCACCGGGCGTTGTTGCCTTGTAGTAAGTTGCGTTACTAATGGAGTCCATCCGAACGACGGAACCGTCGAAAGAGACTCCGGCGAATAATCCTCGGCTTCTGGAGTAAGAATAAATCTGTGCACCGAGTCGAGTGTCCGTTGCAGCGGTTGCTTGTCTCCCAATAGGCCCAGCGGCAATCCCAGCGTCAGCTCCAAGGGTCATCCGTCCAGATAATAGACCGTTGACACTTTTTCTAGTTTTGAAAACCAAAACGACATCGGTTGATTGAACACCGACCTGCCAACCAATGTTACCGCCGGTTAGGCTTGCGAAGACAGGTGCGTGCCATCCGCCTTTGTCGTCCCGAATCATGATGACACCATTTCCATGCCGTGCGCCAACAACGAAACTTGCTTTGACAACACCCGGGAAAATAGCGACAGCTTGGGCATCGTGCAGCATGCTTCGAGGTATTCCCTGGGCGGGAATCGACATGATTTCATTTAGAACTCCAATCGACTCATTTACCGTTTGCTCTTCTTTGTATTGACCTGACACAAGGGAGCAATGGCTCATTAAAATGCCGATACAGATAGCCTGAGCTAAGATAGTTGTTCGTTTCATGTTGTTGTTCCTTGTCTGGCGGGCCTGTTCAAATCGAATCTCAGTTCGATTAACGGCGGGGTCGAGATATACCAGCCTATTCGACGTGGCAAAATTAGGTCAAGACGAATCGCGACCGCATTTTTACAGGCGCATCGTTACTAGATCCTGAATTTTTTGCAACCAACAAGGAGCACTCGAGAAAGCCAGGATTTGAGAAGACTCAAATCTGTTACTCAAGTTACAGACTATTACTGGAGAAGGTCCAATAGACGATTAATTTTGTTTGGATTGTGGATCGTCGAGGCGCGTCATTGTCCACTGCTGAGTTTGTCCATTTTCGAAATGAACGAGTGCGCCGGCTTCGTTTTCCGTGAGGTTGTAGAGTCCAGTTTCCATGATCGGCCATTGTTTCCCAATGGGGCCCCAAGCGGCACGCTGGCTCTCCTTGTCGACGGTTCCTTCAATCTCGAACGAATCGTCTGAGAGAGTGTTTTGGAAGGTGCCTCCGATTAACCCCTCTTTGCTAATCGCAAGTTGAAGGTAAAGGGTGGCGTTTTCAACGGAGCCTTCGTTTTCAGTGATCGCGAAAACACCTAGCGGAAGCCATTCTACATCGTTTGGGTCAACCTTCGGAGCGCTTTCAGCAATTGTTTGTGCTTGCTGTGAATACTCTTCAGGCGTGCCAACAGGATTCCCTTGGTAGTAAACCTGATCTCCCTCGTAGTAGATATTAGTTCCGTAATCATAGTAGACCGGCTGTCGATTGATTCCATTGAGCCACCAACCAGTGATCGCTCCGGCAGTGGCATATGCCCACCAGTTATTGTTGTATCGATTCCAGTGATAGCGGTAATTTGGGTATCTGCCCCAGTAACCTGGGCCGTAAGCTGGCAGATGGACGGGGCGGGGAGGGCGGTAGCCGGGCGGACGGTAACCAATTGGACGTGAGCCGGGTGGACGATAGCCTGGTGGGCGTTTAACGGGTTTGATTTTGGCAGGGTAGTGGACGGGGCGAACGGCGTTAGCTGGTGGGATTTTCATTCCTGGTTTCGTCGCCGGTTTCGGCATTGGACGCGTTCCAGGTCGGGGATTGGGGAGAGGTGTTGGTTGGACGGCGGGCTTGTTGATTGGATTGGCAGGTAACGTCGATGGTCGATCTTTTAAAAAGTTTCCAGCCGCCCCGCCTTGAGGGCGTTGGGATGGTTTGGTTGACGGCTTTCGGAAATCCATGAATTGATTGATTTGCGAAGGCGTTGGACGGGCGTTGGATGCACCGTTGCCAGGGCGGGTGGTTGGTCGCCCGGTTTGGGGGCGAGTTTGGGGGCGAGTTTTACTTCCACCGGTTGAGGGGCGGGGGCTGGTGGGCGATTTTAGGTTGGGTTGTTTTTTATTGGAAAAGTTGGCGGAGGGGCGAGTGGTGGGCTGTCGACTCGGTTTGATTTTAGGAGTTGGCCTTGCCTGCGAAGGGCGGTGCATCGAAGGCGAATGGCTGACGGAGGGACGTGACGTTGCCTTCTTGGACGGCATTGCACGATTTTTACTCTTGCTGTGTTTGGCTGCTCCCCGTTGAGCCACCGCTTCGTTCGCGATCAAACTTAGTCCAAAGAATAAGAAAGTTGCCAACCGTATTTGATTTGTAGATGGATTCATCGCTAAAGCTCTTGCGAATAATGGATAAGTAAGGACGGAGATTATTTTTTTCGTGAGCGAATGCTCTCAATATTTGGCATAAGTTGACCATCAATTACGCGGTTCGTTTTTTTCCAACTGTGCTCACCATTTTCATGCAACTGGAAAACACCGCTGAATGAACCGGAACCACCATCGGCAAATTTGGCGACTGACTGAACTGTCCACTGGTCATCTCCAGCATGCCATGTTCCCTTAATTAGTCCGCCATCTGAATCAAAAAGCCAACTGCGGATTAGCTTTGCATTCGCATCCCAACCAATAATTTGCAAGCCCGAGGCGATCGTTTCATTAGACGCATCTAGGACAGTGAATTTTCGACTAATAAAGTTTTGATTCACGGTCCATTGGCAAGTGTATTCGATCTGATGGCCCGAAGCTGTTGCTGTCCATTGACCAATCAGCCATTCCAATTTTTTAAGCTGAGCATAATTGGAATTTGCTACTTCAGATTCGGTTTCGCTGACGCGATCGATCAGCCATTTGTTTTTTTGCTTTACAAAGACGACATCATAATCTGACTGAGTGGTTTGTCCTTCTTCCACGATAACCGTTACCCTGCCCTGTTCGAGTGCAACATTTGGAGAAATGAATTCAATTGAGTCCGTTTCAAGCGAGATGTTAATCGAAGGCGTGCTGCTGAAAAGAACTTCAAATTGCTTGCGCATCGCTGCCCGCCCCGTTGTCTTCTTGCCGCTGGTTTGGCTGGAATAAACGCCGGTATTGGACCAGTGGGAAACTAGCGTTTCTATATTCTGGGAGTTAAAGGCAGACTCGTAGGAAGCGATCACCTGTTCAATGGAACGCCTGTCCTGCTCGTTGAGGTCTTGCGATTCTAACGGGGTTTCCTTCGATGGCGTTTGTTGGGAGTTCACGGGATTAATCATTCCCAGCGATATAAATCCAGCCAGGGCGAATAATAAGTAATGGTGCATGGTTTCCTCGACCTCAGTTGATTTGCTCGGACTCATGTATTTATTCGAGCTCAGTTTGCGTTAGTAAAATTGTAAAGCATCGTCATGAGATCTGGAATGACTTGGCCTCTGCCAGCGAAGGTACCCCGTAAAAGGTATGGTTTTAGATATGGTTTTTTTCGGGGTTGGAGGGCTATCGGTGAGTGTCGGCGGAAGCTGGGTTTCGCTAGCAATCTTGGTTACTTCTTATTCTGGCATTTGGAAGCCAAGGGGGTATGGGTTAAGTTTCCAGACGCAACATTGGTTTTCATTCGGTTCCTACCATGAAAATCGAGTCGTGTTCACGGACGAGCTCGACGCAATTTAGAAGAGACTTGGCGCACGAAAGTCATTCGAATGATTCGATTACTCTTTAGCCGGCGGATTGCCAATTGGGCATTTATAGTATTGTTGGGGATATTCCCCTGTTGGTGTGCGGTTGCCAGCAGCCAGACCCCCGTAGACTTAGTTGTCAAAAAAGCCGCCACCGCCAAGCCTACGGTGTCCGATCAATTTTGGCCGAACCGCCAAGATATTATTCGGCAGCTCGAACGAAATGATTCTGAGCTTAGCCGAGCTGAGGTGCAGTTGCGGGCAACCGAATCGGATCAGAGCACCGCGTGGTTAACCGAGTCGATTCAGACCCAAATTGCGCAGCGCAAGTTTTTGAAAACGGTGTACCAGCAACATCTGTCATTGCTCGCCACGATTGCCTCGAGTGACATTACCAATGACGAACTAGAGAAAGAGTTAGAGAGTTTCAACGATCGCCAAATCGCCGTCAGTGAAATGCTATCTTTTGGGGAAGTCGAACGACTCAGAGCGGTCTTTGATAATGAGAATAATCGAATCGCAACAATTGAAGCGGAGATTGAGTCGATCAAGGGGATGAAAGAAGGGGCGCGGACGCGACTCGAGGATTTCGAGCGAACGCTTCGGCAAGCCACGGAGGCCAGTGAGGACGAAGTCGAATCGATCGAGTCAACGAAACAAAAGAGAAAACGAGATACGCTTAAGTTATCGATTGAGATCAGTAAATCATCGATTGGCAAAATGGTTTTGGAGCTTCAGATTCTCTCCGGTCAATTAATTGTTCACCAGAGCCGAGTGGATCAATTAAGCAAAATCTTGGAAGCTTCTCCGCAAAAGACGATTATTTCCCAGTCTGATTTGAATCAGCAAAACGCCCAATTGGCTGAACGTGAGAGGGAAATTCGAGGCGAGTTGGTTGGGCTTCAGGAATTGTTGACGGAATTGCAGGTTAAGTTTGACAAGACGCTTCAACACGAAGGGCTTGACTCGAAAGCACGTCTTCAAGTTTTTTCGATTCATGAATTACTCCAAGAGAATTATCGATTACGGGCTTCGTATTTGAATGCTTCGATTTCGGAAATTTATGCTCTGCAATATCTGTGGCGCGTTCGGTTCGAAATTGCCAATAATCTGCTCAGTGACGAATTGGTGAAGGATGCCGTTTCACGTGTTGAACAGCTCGACAATCGGTTGTCGAATTCTAAGTCATTGGTTGAGTTGCATTTGGATCAGGTCAGAGGCCTGAGTTCAGCCCCTCGGTTAGAACTTGTTTCCGATACGGAGACGATGCAATTACTTGCCAGTTGGCGTGCTTTGAGCCGCGTTGCGGTGAGTGAGTTTTTTAAAGATGGCAATCAAAGACTGTTGCAAATTGAAATTGCTGAACAGTTGTCTCAGCGAGTTAACGAGGAACTCGAACGCGAAGGGTTGACCGCTGCGGAAAATTGGAGCTGGGGTTTGTTGTCAACGACTGCCAAGCAATGGTGGGATTTTGAATTCTTTAGTGTTGACGATCGTTCTATTACTGCGGGGAAAATATTGTCGGGTTTTCTCATGCTGTTTGTCGGCTTGTTTGTCAGCCGTCACACCAGTCACGTGATTGGACCCCGGTTGTTGCGGCGTTGCGGCGTTCACGAGGGGGGAATGCCTGCGTTTCAGACGATTTTCTTTTATTTACTTTGCGTTGGTTTTTGTTTTTTGACACTTGAGTGGCTTAATATACCGTTTACTGTTTTTGCGTTTCTTGGTGGAGCGGCCGCGATTGCCATCGGTTTTGGCAGTCAGACATTGCTAAATAATTTCATCTCTGGCTTGATTATTTTAGGGGAGCGTCCGGTACGGGTTGGCGACCTCATTGAAATTGACGACGTTCGCGGCAACATTACACAAATCGGTGCGAGAAGCACGAAATTACTGACGGGTGAGAATCTCGAGATCATTGTTCCTAATTCAAAGTTTATGGAACAGAGACTGATAAATTGGACTCTGTCGAGCAATGAAATTCGCACAGTAATTAAAATTGGCGTTGCCTATGGTTCGCCGACTAATAAAGTTATTTCACTCCTTCAAACCGCATTAAAAGAATGCCCTGCTGTCAATTCAAAACCCGAGCCAATTGTGTTGTTTGCCGATTTTGGTGCAGATGCGCTGCAGTTTGAATTGCACTTTTGGGTTCACATGCAGCGTTTGATGGAAGGCAAGAAAGCCGAAAGCGATGTGCGACGAAAAATTGATGAGGTTCTTCGGGCACATGACATTTGTGTCGCGTTCCCGCAGCGAGATATTCATCTTGACGTCAAAGATCCAATTCAAGTGAGCTTGGCAGAGTTCCAATCACCACGAGTTACTGCCTATACTCATCCGGGAACTAGTGGGGTTCGTCGGGCGGCTTAGTTTTTAATCGCCTCGTGCTTAATCGTTCTTTTCGGTCGGCTCACTGAAGTGCGGTCGTAACGGTTTCCGTTTGGCTGCGGTCCTCATTCGATTGATCGTTCGGAAAATTTGTGGCTTGGTCAGGATTTTTCGGACAAGTTTTTGTTTGCCTGGGAAATCGAGCAGCATTAAACCAACCAAGATTGAGAGAATGCCCTGGCCAGGTGTTATCAGCATGACGAATCCGACAATCAGGAAGATTGATCCTAAAATGTTGCGGCCAAGTTTGGAGAGCCAGTGCTTCCAATTGCCCTCGGCGGATTCGCTGGAAGTTGGATTTGAGAGATAGTCGACCGGGAGCCTCAGTAACACGATCGAAACCCCAAAGGCACTGAAGGCAAATGCAATCAGAGACAATGTGATTAACCAGGGCACAAAATTCCCCCAGGGGAGATTTTGAAGCTCTGGGAGATACTGGTTGAGCATTGAGGTTTACCGAGATACGCGACTTTTGACTTGAGCGAGACTTCGTCCGAGTCGAAACTCGGGAGTTTTTGATCATAACCGGTTGACCGTTTGCGCCAATGTGGTTCTCGCCATAGGTTGCTCGGGCTCAGGTTGTGTTGTTGGAATCCAGAGCGTGGACAGGCAATTTCGTATTGCGTGACGGAGGGAGTCAGGGAGAGCGGTGGTGTGCGTCTTCAGGCTCTCTGAGAGGTGGCTTAATCTCTGGTGTGAGTTCGTTGCGAGCACGGTGAATTGGGGCATTCACGCATCCCAGCGAGGGCTTGTAACAATTGTGTCCGACGAAAGCAGCCTTTAGTTAAGCTATAACGGTTAAAACGCCAATAATTTCCGACTTTTTCGCTTGAAACCCGCCCCCTTCCGTTTTATGATTGCGCCGTCAAATTTTCCCCGGAACAAGAACAATGAAGAACACAAAAATTCAAATTTTTACACTGTTGGCTTTCTGCGTTACCCTCCTCTCGGTAACCTCAGCAAACGCTCAGTTTGAGAACGCCGCAAAATGGGTGCCCGAGAATGCTAACTGTCTCGTGATGGTGCAGGCTGAGAATATTCTCAACAGCGCGATTGGACGCCGCGAGAATTGGGCGACTGACCGATCTGCTGCGTTTCGATCGGGTGCTTCTTTCTTTCCACCGACGACCAAGCGAATTCTGATGGGCTCGCAAATTGATTTTGAATTTTTGGATTCAGTCTATCACGTCGGCGTGTTTGAGAAAAAAGGTAGTGAGATCAATCTGGTAGAGGTTTCCAAGAGAGTCAATGGAAACATTGCAACGATTGGTGGCAAGCAGGCGCTTGAGTTGCCGAACAACTCTTACCTCATCAAAGTCGACAACACGACTCTGGTTACAATGACTCCGTCGAATCGCCAGATGACAACCCGTTGGTTGGCAAAAACAAGCAATGGAAAGATGAGAGTTTCTCCTTATCTTGCAGAGGCTGTTAAGTTCGCCGACCAGAATGCTCAAGTAATTGTTGCGTTTGATCTTGAAGGCGTTCTTGATCCCGCTGAAGTTGAAAAACGTTTAGTCTCAAGTGGTGCAGTACTTGAAGTGTCTGCCGCTGCAGTAACGAAAACTCTTTCAACGTTGCGAGGCGTGACATTAGGCGTGACGGTCAACGACAAAATTTCGGGTGCGATCAAAATTGATTTTTCATCAGATCCCTCGAATGTCACACCAGTAAGCAAGGCGATCTTGATTGCTGCGTTGAAGAAAAACGGTTTGATGATCGACGACATTGCTTCATGGAATGTAAGTTCAAGCGGCAACCAGATTCTCCTTTCAGGTCCAATGACATCTGAAGGATTTCGTCAAATCGGTAGTCTAGTGCATCAGCCTCTCGAAGATGACATGCACGGTGCTAGTGGCAGCGTTACTTCGAGTGCCGAGCCAACTAAGCAAAATATGGCAACGAAGACTAAGCAGTATCTCGGTGACATTGATCACATTCTCGAGATTCAGCGGAAGAAAAAGGAAGAGCAGTTAGACACGTATGCCAAATGGTTTGATCGTTACGCACGCCAGATTGATGGAATTTCAATTCTCGGTGTTGACCCGATTGCGATCGACTTCGGAACCTACGTTGGTAACGCTTTCCGCGATATTTCCGGTGACCTTAACACCAGTGATCTTTCCAAGAACGAGGCAGTCTCGTCTCAGGGTTTCTCTGGACCGGGCGGTGGTCGGTGGAATTACGGATATGGTTACGGTTACGGATACGGAACCATCAATGGGCGTAACTACACCCGTGACAGTCGTCGTAACGCAAGTGCACTTGGTACCGAAAAGGGTATGAATCAGAAGAGCGATACGTTGCGTCAGATCGATGCCAAAGAAAGTCAAGTCAAAAGAGCGCTGACTGAGAAGTACCAAATTAACTTCTAATCAGGGTTCGATAAAAATAAAAACACTCGGTTGCCGCTGGCAACTGAGTGTTTTTTTTTGCGCTCGTAGCCCTTCGTTTTGAGCAGGTCGCCGAATATTTACTTCAGTGATTTAAACGCATGTAGCGCCCGCTCTCGCCCTGCTTTGTAGTCCACGACAAACTTTGGATAATCAATTCCCGAGTTGGAAATCGCTGCCGTCAGTTTCGCAGGGTCATGCAATGCTTTGGCTGGGACTGGTCTGAGTTCTGGGCACATTTTTCTAATGAATAATCCATCTGGATCAAACCGTTTGCTCTGGCTGAAGGGATTAAAGATGCGGAAATAGGGAACACTATCAGTACCAGTCGATGCCGACCATTGCCAGCCTCCGTTGTTTGCGGATAGGTCGCCGTCAATTAACTGGCTCATGAAATAACTCTCACCCCACCGCCAATCGATGAGCAGATTTTTAGTTAGAAACATCGCGGTGACCATACGGAGTCGATTGTGCATCCAGCCCGTTTGATTTAGCTGTCTCATTCCTGCATCGACAATTGGATAACCCGTGGTTCCAGATTTCCAAGCAGCGAAGTCAGCTTCGTCTGTTCGCCAGGGAATGCCGTTTGTTTTCGGCTTGAAAGGTTGGTTCATAGAGACTCTTGGGCATGCGACCATGACGTGATTGTAAAAATCTCGCCAGGTTAATTCGGAGACCCATGTCTTTGCCCCTTCGTTCTCTCCTGCACTCGATTCGAGAATTCGGTCGGCTTCCACAAAACACTGTCGTGCTGAGATAGCCCCGATGTTTAAGTAAGGGGAGAGCAGGCTCGTACCTCGAACGGACGGAATATCTCGTTGAATGTTGTAAGCTGAAATGTTCTGGGAGAATCTCTCCAATCTTTGTTGAGCTTCGTCTTCACCGGCCGGCCACAAATCAGATCGAGTGTTGGAAAAATCAAAACCAGCGACTGTCTCTGGAACAGGATCGCATTTGATCGGGATTTCTGGTTGAAGCGAAGGTTGGGGCGACGTCGTTATCGTCTCTCTTGCTGTTGAATCCCAGACTCGACGATACGGAGTAAAAACGGAATAAAATTTCCCTTCCTTTGTGGAAATGGACTTGGGTGGCACAATTATTCGGTCGTGGAACCTCCGTAGTGCAACACCAGCTTGTTCGCAGGCTAGTGAGACTCGGTCGTCTCGGCGGGATTCGTTGACTTCGTATTCTCGGTTAATAAAGACAGTGTCACAGCCTGTCTCGTTCGCCAAATTTGAGATGCAGGAAGGTGCTCCCTGAAAGTCATCGCAGGTCCTGATCAGTAATGGGATGTTAAGCTCGGCAAGCCTGTTGGATAGGTTCCGAACGTTTTCAATTAGAAATTTTACTTTACAGTTAGCATCCCGGTGTTCTTGCCACTGCTTGGGTGTGATCAAGAAAACTCCAACGACGCCGTCGTCAGCGTGTTGCGTTGCTTCGAACAACGCCGTGTTGTCGGAGATACGTAAATCTCGTCGGAACCAAATCAAAGACCTCATACATCATCCGCATCTTGAGAAGGAAAAGCTCTAGGTAACTACGCCAAATCCCGCGAACTCTTTGATGAAATAACGGCAAATAACTAATAACTTGCTAATTCAAGGGGTTTTCAGTGCGTTTGGAATTGGATCGCGAGGTTGACTCTGGCAGCATCATAAGTGCGCCTGCGAAAAACCCCCCTGCTCCAATTGCCGTCATGACCATTGAAAAAAATTGCAGTTTCAGATTCGTGGTGTCGGGGATTGAAAAAGCAGTCACTGCTGCCGCCATGAATGCCAGGCAGCCAAGTAAGTTCGAAAACACGATTCGCCAAGAGAGGTCTTTGAAATTCCAACCCCAGTGACGGTGGCAAGTTTCTGCAAATGCGAGATATCCGGAGGCCAGGAAGAAGATGGAGCCAATTATGTCTGGAAACCAAACCCGCACATCTAGTTGGATCCAGGTCAGATCAGATGACATCGCGTTAAAGGTATTGAGATTAAACAACAGTGTTCCCAGAAACTGAAGGGCACTGCTGACCCAACCGATATCGGTTGGCCGCCACCCCAAATAGTTTCGTGGTTTGGCGCTGGAAATTGGCCAGAGCGAGTCTGAGTTAGCCGACTGATAAAGCTGCATGTATGCAGCGAAGGTGAAAAAAATCGAGCCACAAAAGAACATCCGATTAGTGTTTGGCAAGTCAAGAACTGCTGTCAGTCCACTCATTAAAATTAGACTGAAAATGCTTGCCGTCAAAAATAGGAGCGATCCAATTGAAAAAACGAGGCCAATCCACCAATTTAGTTTTTTAGGTAGCCAGAATGATTGTCGGAGTGCATTGGAAGGAAGTTGAGTTGCTTCGTTCCGTGAATAGTTCAGTTTTTTCCTGTGGTGACGCGAACTCCAGATCCAAGTCGAAGCATCAGTCCATTGGAAAATTCGGCGCGTTACAAAAGGCCACGGCCCCGATTCTTCAATGCATCGGGGAATTTCGTTTTCGGTAGTAGAATTCAAGTCTTTCGTTCTGACTTAGTTTCAGGAGTAGGGGTTGGCCGATGCATCCTAAGGATGATCGACCTAGTATTTTTTAAATTGCCCAACCCCATCTTAGTGATGGAAACCGGATGCTTCTTCCGACGAGAGAGGGGCTTGAATTGGATGCTTTTCGAAATAATCTAATGCGCGTTGGATGTCATCCATCAGAATGGAGGCGAGGTCGAGACTGACACCGTGTCGGACAAGAATACGTTGCACTGGGATGTGCTCGCAATTGACTGGCAATGAATAGGCGGGAACCTGCCAGCCACGCGTTCTTAAGCGGTCAGCGAGGTCGTATAGCGTGTAGCCTGGCGAAACACCGTCTTTCATTTTCCAGCAAACAGCGGGAATTCCAGAATCCATTTGGCCGTCGTAGATGATCTCAAAGGGGCCAATCTCGCCGATTTTCTTCGCGAGAAACTGTGCCGTTTGGTAGCAAGCTGTGTGGATTTTTCGATAACCCTCTTTGCCGAGTCTGAGGAAATTATAGTATTGGCAAACTACTGGCCCGCCGGGTCTGGAGAAATTGAGGGCGATATCCCGCATGTTTCCACCGAGGTAATTGACCCAGAAAATTTCTTCGGGCGGAAGATCCGCTTCGTCCCGCCAAATGACCCAGCCGACGCCAAGTGGTGAGAGTCCAAACTTGTGCCCTGAGGTGTTAATTGACTTCACGCGGGGGATGCGGAAATCCCAGACAAGATCGGGAGCACAGAAAGGTGCCAAGAACCCCCCACTGGCTGCATCGATGTGCATTCGAATGTCGAGTCCGGTATCTTCCTGCAGTTGATCCAAGGCAGCGGCAACGGCCTCAATTGGTTCGTATTTACAAGTGAAGGTCACCCCTAGCGTCGGCACAACTCCAATGGTGTTCTCATCACATCTTTTGATTACTTCTTCGGGGGTCATCAACATTCGGTCTTCATCCATTGGAATCTCTCTTAACTCGATATCCCAATATCTCGCAAATTTGTGCCAACAAACCTGAACTGGCCCGGTGATGATGTTCGGTTTATCAATCGGTTTACCGGCAGCTTTTCGTTGAGCTTCCCAGTTACGCTTCATTGCCATTCCCCCGAGCATCGCGGCTTCACTCGACCCTGTGGTTGAGCAGCCAATGGTATTTGCCGCCGAGGGAGAATTCCAAAGATCGGCGAGCATATGTACGCATCTTCCCTCAATCTCTGCCGTTTGAGGGTACTCATCTTTGTCGACGATGTTCTTATCCATACACTCGTCCATCAGTTTATGGATTTCCGGTTCAGCCCATGTTTGGCAAAAAGTGGCTAGGTTTTGCCGAGAGTTACCGTCGAGCATAAGTTCGTCGTGAATGACTGAATAGACGTGTCCAGAATCTTCTTCGGACACGGGGAATTTATATTTTGGCAGCAACCCAGAAAGGTCTGAAGAGGCGTAGAGTTCATCGTTAATACTGTTGCGGATGGAATCTTTGTTATGCAGAGGCATCATGTTTTCCTGTATTGGGTGGCGCGAGCAGTTCGCCAAAGGTTGCAGATAACTTTAAAATATAGGTGCGATGGCAGTAAAACTACTGCCAATCTCGTCAGCTCACTAAGGTTACCAAGTTGGGGAAGACTTTTCTTGGAGGGAATGCACGAAATTACCATTTTCTTTTGCGTTTGAAAAATCTCGTAAAGAGAGGCATCTGAGAGGCATCTGTTCACGAGTTAACAGTGGCGACAGACATAAGCCCCTGCATTTTTGACAGGTGTACTGGTTCGTGTTTTAATCATCATCGTCCGCGGAGTGGCGGGTTTAGCTTTTGAGTTCGATTACGCTGGTAGTCGTCAATTTTTTTCGAGCAAGTGGGGTTCGCTCATGATTCTTCGATTCAAACAAGGGTGCCTTTTTATTGGGTTGGTTTTCATTTCGCTATTGAATCTCAATGGCAAGCCAGTGCACGGACAGGCAATCCAAGAGACCAAGCAAGATTCTCAGGAGAAGCTGAGGGTGGGGTATGCTCATTCGGAGGATGCTGCAAAGCAAGAGTTGCAGGATTTGATGTCCGAAATAACTGATCAGGAAGCGTGGGAGGCTAGGGCGGCAAAGATTCGCGATGGAATTCTCAGAGGGGCAAAGCTGACTAAGTTGCCGAAACGAACGCCTTTAAATCCAGTCTACAGTTCTCTTCGAACCTATGATGGGTACACTGCTGAGAATGTGGCGATTGAAAGTTCCCCCGGATTTTACGTGACAGGCACGGTTTACCGGCCAACAAAACATGCTGGACAGCTCGCAGGGATTCTGTCAGCCCACGGTCATGCTGGCCGATTTGATCCTAATCGGCAGAAGAGGTGTGCTGTTTTTGCCAAGATGGGAGCCGTGGTATTTCATTACGACATGATGGGGTATGGCGATTCCAAAGTGGCGGGGTGGGATCACCGAAAGACTCCTGAGGTGCTTCGGTTGCAAACTTGGAACAGCATTCGGGCGCTGGACTTTTTAGAGTCGATGAAAGATGTCGACCCGAAGCGACTTGGTGTGACGGGGTGTTCGGGGGGGGCGACGCAGACATTTTTACTAACCGCAGTGGATGATCGGATTGCAGTTTCTGTTCCGGTGTGTCAGGTTTCAGCCCATTTTTTTGGAGGCTGTGTGTGTGAAAGTGGAATGCCGATTCACTGGAGTAAAGAACATAAAACGACAAACCCAGAGATTGCAGCATTGGCTGCCCCCCGGCCGCTGCTGCTGGTATCCAATGGCGACGATTGGACCAAGAACACTCCTCGTGTTGAATATCCGTTTGTTCGTTACATCTATGGCCTTTATGAAGGGGGAGCGGTCGTCGAGAACGCACACTTTCCGGATGAGAAGCATGATTACGGACCATCCAAGCGAATGGCGGTTTATCCATTTATGGCAGAGCATTTAGGTTTAGAACTAAATAACGTCATGAAGGATGGGGCTGTCGATGAGAGCTTCATTACTGTTGAAACTCAGGATCAAATGATGTCATTTCACGGTAAGTACCCGCTAAATGCAGTCCCACCTAATTCGCCGTTGCCTCGGGTGGAATGATATTCGGTTGGCTGAGTGCCTTTTCGAGAAAAGGAAGTGTCTTGGCAGTAAGGTTTTTACCAAGCAAGAATTTTTTATTTAATCTTGTTATAAATCGTGTGGTCGGATGAGGTTGCGCTTCCTTCGCGTCGGAGGTCTAAATTAAAAAGCTGTTCTCGTGCAGTGGTTTTCGTTAAAGTGTTCAGAAATTGCGATTGTTTGTTTTTTGAATTCGTGTCGATTTAGGGAAATAGAAGATGAAAAAATTGTTGAAGAGGCACGGGGGATTTGTTGCGGCGACAGCTGTGCTAATCGCTTGTTTTTGCAGTCTTGCGATCGATGCGAATAAAAGGCCGCAATCAGATTTTAGCGCCTCGGTTGATTTGAATTTTCAAAACCCAAAGCCCATGCACTTTCGTGTTAGCTCGGCAAATGGCTCCGCTGCCGTAGAATTGCCAGTGGATGAGAGCGATGTTTTTGAGGCCCCGTTTCGCTTGAAGGTTGGCGATCAACTTTTAAATAACGCTGCCCGGCAAATGTATCCTTCGCCTGCGATGCTTGATATCGACCGCGATGGTCAACTTGAGTTGGTTGTGGGAGATATTTTTGGGAGTCTCAATATTTATGAAAATCTTAGCGATGGTAAATCAGATCCAGTTTGGAGCTCACACATTCCACTGAAGTTGAGTGATGGGGCGAAGGTTAAGGTTTCCAATTGGTGATGTGTCGGCATGAGTTCACAGTTGGTGGACCTCAATGGCGATGGAAATCATGACGTGTTGGTGGGGAGTTTCAGCGGCTCACCTCACTGGATCGAAGGAAGTGAGCAAGGGTTTTTACCTGCCGCAGCTTTAAAGGATCGCGACGAAAAGGATATTTTGATTTCTGCATTTTGGAATACGGAAGACAAGAAATGGGATAAGTCGGATCGTTCGGGGACAGAAGGTCATTGCACTTCGGTTGCGGCGGTAGATTGGGAGGGAGATGGCGATCTCGATCTTATCCTTGGCGGTTATTATGAGGGCGGACTATTTTTGAGGATCAATGAAGGGACGGCGACCGAGCCCAAGTTCGCTCAAGAAAATACAGCGATCCAAGCGGGGGGAACCCCGATGGTTGTTGAAGGAGGTTTGTCGACCCCGCGAGTTGTAGACTGGAACGGTGATGGGAAATTTGACCTGCTCTGTGGCGGATCAAAGGGAGGTGTTTTCTTTTATAAGAATGTGGGTGATAAATCGACACCACAGTTTGCATCTGCCGAGGTGTTAATTGAGCCAATTGTTGATTCCTCGTATGTCAAACGGGTTCCCACGAGCGAGGGCCAGCCAACTCAACCAGGTTCGTCATTTCATATTGACGCCGTGGACTATGACCAAGACGGAGATCTTGATCTGCTTGTCGGGGGGCGCTGCTCTTGGGAAAAAGAAAACGTGCCGGTATTGACTGCTGAGCAGGAAGCAAGGCTTGCAGAGCTCACAACCGAAATTGAATTGATGATGCCAAAGATTAGCGAAATGTCGAAAACGCTAAGCGAGTCTGGAGAGAAGCCTCGTGATAATGAGGATTACCAAAAATTAATGCGGGCTTACTCCAAGCTTAATCGGGAGTCCTCGAAATTAAGAGTTTCTCCGTTTGATTCAGGCGATTTTGTTTGGTTGTATCGCCGGAAGTGACTGCGAGGTTAGGCTAGTTGGATTGGATCTCCACAGCAGTAGAGATCGTGAACTTGAAGGATGAGTTCGACGTTGTCTGCGATCTGTGGGTTTCCAAATTCACCGAGAGGCGTACAGACGGAATAGGCTTTCGAGGCTTTTTCGTAATCGGCGACCCACTTCTCGAACCACTGTTTGTGGTTTGGGGTTTTGAAAGGAAAACGCGTGGGCGGTGATGACATTTTTATCCGCCAAGGCTTGGGGGTTAAACGTGCTCGGAAACACGACTGTCGTTCGCAAAGCCGGACGTAGAGTTTGTCGCTGCCAAGTCGTTCTAATAATTGATTTGCCTCAAAGGATCCTGGTTCGAACGAGGTGTTAGTGATCGCTGCACGATAGCCAGCTTTTGTTTTGTATAGGCGTAATCCAAATTGCGGATCGGTTGCGCATAGATTTTGAATTTTCTCAAGTAAGCCGGGATCAATTTTGGGTGCGTTTGCAGATTCTTTTGAATCATTCCCAAACATTGTTTTTAATCCACCCCAGAAGCCAAGAGAGGGTTCGGGAAGGTCAATGTCTGCAAACAGGACGTTGCCAGCGTTGAGAACGAGTGATCCGTAGTTGTTGCGAGTGATGATCGCGACCACTTGGTCGTTGAGAGAAAGTTCTTCAATCAATTGCTCGGGCAGAGCTCCCAAGCCATAACCGTAAGCTTCTTCATCAGTTGGCTGCTGTTGAAGTTCCGATATTTTCGCATCGGCTCGCTGCAATGCCAAGTATTCAGCGTCAGCTTGGCTCTCGTTTGAATATCCCCAGGCACTGACGGGAAATTTGTTAGGGCGTAGGCGGGTAGAATTAGCTTTAGCCCAATATCGGTAGTATCGCATGGACGGCTCCTGTAATTCAATCAGAAGCCGTCATTGGAAAGCGTATTGCGATTTGATTCAACACCAATTTAATTCACCCAAGGTTGAGGAAATTGGCAGCGAATTTCTGCATTCGAACCATGATCAGGATAAAATTCCTTTAATCACGTGCGCTTCCTCTTCGACACCCGTTAATCGTTGGTCTAAGCCTTGGAATTTGAAGGTTAGTTTTTTGTGATCAATGCCGAGTTGATGCAAGATAGTCGCATTAAGGTCGCGAATGTGAGTCGGGTTTTCTGTAACATTGTAGCTGTGTTCGTCGGTTGCTCCGTATTCATAACCGCGTTTGATACCCGCTCCAGCCATCCACATTGAGAAGCATCTTCCGTGGTGGTCGCGGCCATGATTGTCTTTAGTTAACTTGCCTTGGGAGTAAATGGTTCTTCCAAATTCACCGCCCCAGACGACTAGTGTATCGTCGAGCATGCCCTGTTGTTCTAAATCACGAATCAAGGCCGCGGCAGGTCGGTCAATGTCCTGGCATTGCTGACTAAGTTTCGACGGGAGGGAACCGTGTTGGTCCCAGCCGCGATGAAAGAGTTGAACATAACGTACGCCCTTGGCGACCATGCGTCGCGCGAGGAGACAGTTTCTTGCAAAGGATCCCGGTTTCTCAACATCCGGCCCATAAAGATCTTTGACATGTTGCGATTCCTGCGAAATATCCATCAAACCGGGAACCTCGGTTTGCATTCGAAATGCCATTTCAAATTGTGAAATCCGAGCCTGAGTTTCAGGGTCCGAAAATCTATCGAACGTTCCTTGGTTTAATTCATTCAAGCTGTCGAGCATGCGTCGCCGTCCAGCACGATCAATACCCGGTGGGTTATTTAAGTAAAGTACGGGTTCACCATTGCTTCGCAGTTTCACTCCTTGGTGTTTGGAGGGTAAGAATCCGGAACCCCAAAGACGGTCGTATAACGCTTGAAGTTGTCCCCTGCCCCGTGAGATCATCACAATGTAGGCAGGCATGTTGTCGTTTTCGCTACCCAGTCCGTAACTCAACCAAGACCCGAGCGTAGGTTTCCCTTGCTGTTGTACGCCGGTGTTGATGTAGGTGATAGCAGGGTCGTGGTTTACCGCTTCGGTATACATTGACTTGACAATCGAAATTTTATCAACAATCGAAGCGGTGTTGGGAAGGAGGTCCTTGTTAACCCACGTTTGGTGTTCGCCATATTTTTCAAACTGAAACATTGGTGCGACACAAGGAAATGATTTTTGACCACTTGTCATACCGGTCAAGCGCTGACCTTGCCGGATGGAGTCAGGCAATTCCTCCCCATGAAATTTTCGCATTTCCGGTTTGTAATCAAACGTATCGATATGGCTCGGGCCGCCGGCCATAAAAAGATAGATTATCCTTTTGGCCTTGGGAGCAAAGTTGGGGAATTGTGGCAGCCCGGGGTGGGAACGATTCTGTTCGTTCGCATTGAGGCTACCGACTAAACTGGGATTGATCAGGGTGCTGAGCGCCATCGCTCCGACTCCATTTCCGGAGCGAAGTAAAAATCGGCGACGAGATTCCGTTTCAAAGTTCATTGATTTGCTCGATCAGTTTCGTGTCAGGGTTTCGTCTAAGTTGAGGATCATTTGACAAATGACGCTCCAGGCAGCCAGGTCAATTTCAGTAGTGGTTGCTGCCGCTCTGGGAGATTCGCCCACCGCCAGCAACTGTTTCGCGTTTTCTGGGGAATCAGTAAATCGTTTGCGTTGATCTACGAGCAGTTTTTCAATAATTACATGTTCCTTTGGATTCGCCTTGCGAGAGGTGCAAAGTTGATAGGCTCTGTCAATTCGAGTCGAGGTTTCAGGTGAATCGGCCAGAATTCGCTCCGCCAATTTTCGAGCAGCCTCGACGAATTGAGGATCGTTGAGGGTTACCAGCGCCTGGAGCGGGGTATTGGTGCGAGCACGTTGGATCACACATTTTTCTCTCGAGGGTGAATCGAAAATCATCATGTTGGGCATCGGAGCACTTCTTTTCCAATACGTATACATGGATTTGCGATACAGGTTTTCACCTTTGTCTTGGCGGTAACGTAGTCCCCCATTGAGGCTGACTTCATTCCAAATGTTTGGCGGTTGGTAGGGTTTGACGCTAGCGCCTCCGGTCTGGTCAGTTAGTAGTCCACTCACAAATAGTGCTTGGTCGCGAATAAATTCTCCCTGCAATCGGAAGCGAGGGCTGTAGGATAGAAGTAAGTTTTCCGGGTCTTGTTGTTGCTGGAGGGATGACCGTTGAGAGCTTTGCCGATAAGTCCCCGACATCACTATCATTTTTAAAAGATGTTTTACATCCCAGTCAGATTCCACGAATTCAACTGCCAGCCAGTCGAGCAGTTTGGGGTGCGTTGGGGTCATCCCTTGAGCGCCAAAGTCCCCTGGCGTTCTCACAAGTCCCTGCCCAAAAAGCATCATCCAGTAACGATTGACCGCTACTCTAGCTGTCAATGGATGTTCAGGTTGAGTTAGCCATTGTGCCAGTCCCAAGCGATTTTTCGGTGCCAGTTCTGGGAGTGGGGGCAATGCAGCAGGAACACCAGCGGTAATGGGATTGTCTTCTTTGGGGGCATCGTACTGGCCTCGATCCAAAATGTAGGTGTTTCTCATTTTGTCAGCAGGGTTGTCTTGCATCACCATCGAAGTCAGTGGTTTCGCATTAAGTGCCGTCTGCTTAGAAGCCGATTCTGCTAATTGAGCGGAGGCTTTAATTGAGTCTTGATCGATCGTTGTAAAGAAATGCTGTTTGAGCGTGTTCAGTTGCGATGCCTGACGTTCGCTTGGGGGAATCGAGAGAATATATTCAATTGGATTTCCAGGGAACGAACTGATTTCTTGAGCGGAGAGAGCGCGGTTATAGATTCGGATGTCGTCAACACCGCCCTTCCAATTTCCGCCTTGTGACCGACTTCCAATTTTAAAAGGCGTTGCGGTTTCAATCGTACCATTGAGTGTATCTGCTTCAACGGCATTGCCAGACAACTTCCCGTCAATGTGGATTTTGACTCCCGGAGTTTTTTGCGATCCGTCGTAAGTAATCACAACGTGTTGCCAAGTGTTTATTTTGAGTTGATCTACCGATACGGCTTTGAGGGCATTGGAGGGCCAGGTGTTAATGATGTGCGTTCCAATGCTTCTCCCTTGAACCCACATGTCGTAACCGCGGTAGGCTTGAGGGACATCCATGCGGGAAAATACAGCACCTGATGATTTGCCGTCAGTTTTAATCCAGGCTGCGAAGGAGAATGGTTGATCGTTTTTGATTTCGATCGCTTTTTCATTGGAGACAAATTGTGTCTGGCCATTGAGATCCAGGGCACTGGATCCACTGCGATCGACGGTTTGCAGTTTGCCTTTTTCTTTTTTTGCGACGGCTCCGGAGAGGCTGTTGGTCAGTTTGTTGCCGGTCGACTCGTCTAGGGGATACCACTGGGTCAATCCAGGTGGTTCAGTGTTCTTGATTTTGGCGGCTGCCTTTTGTGAAGCCTGATCAACCCATTTGAGAAATTCTGGTTCTGCGGTAACTTTACGCTCGGCAAGGTTCTTGTTTGCTGTGTCGATGCTCGTCTGCAAACTATCGAGCTGGCTGCGAAGTTCGGCAGAGATCACTCGGACTGTGGGACTCTGATTGCCATTCCTTGTTTGCATTCCGGGGTCGGTTGTATTGTTAAAGTAAGCGAAAAATTGGTAGTACTCTTCTTGGGAAATTGGGTCGTATTTGTGGTCATGGCATTGGCTGCATTCCATCGTCAAACCTAGCCAAACCGTGGAGGTGGTTTTTACGCGGTCGACCACATATTCCACTCGTAATTCTTCTGCAAAAGCTCCTCCCTCATCACTGGTCGCATGATTTCGATTAAATCCCGAAGCAATCTTTTGTTCTACGGTTGCGTTGGGAAGCAGGTCGCCGGCAATTTGATCAATGGTAAATTGATCAAACGGCATGTTGGTGTTGTAGGCATTGATTACCCAGTCTCGCCATGGCCACATGTCACGAGGGCCATCGGCGTGCATCACGCTGCTGTCGCCGTAACGAGCGGCGTCTAGCCACGCTAGTGCCATTCGCTCACCGTAGGCGTTATTGGCCAGCAGGCGATCGACTAATGTTTGATAAGCATCGTCGATTCCGCGATCGTTGATGTCATTTTTAAATTGCTCAACTTCAGTTGGCGTGGGGGGGACTCCATTTAGATCGAAGGTCACGCGACGAATCAGTGTTTCGGGGTTGGCTGGCGGGGTCGGTGTCAGCGGATGCTCATTCAATTTCTGTGTAACGAATTGGTCGATTGAATTTGCCTGAACCTCCGATTGTTTTACAGGAGTAACGAAGGACCAGTGTTGTTGGTATTCAGCTCCTTCCTGAATCCAGCGTTTCAGAATTTCTTTTTGTTGAGGAGTCAGTTTTTTGTTTGCATCCGGTGGTGGCATGATTGAATCTGCGTCGTCTGAGAAAATCCGCTCCACCAATTCACTTAGGTCGGGTTTGCCGGGTGTGATTGCGCTAGAGGCGACGGCAGGTTCGCGTTTGTCGAGGCGTAATTCCGCGGCGCGTGTTGATGCTGCGGGGCCATGGCAAAGAAAACAGTTGTCTGACAGGATGGGGCGAATGTCGCGATTGAAATCCAGCTTTTCTTCCGCCACAAGGTGTCCAGAAAACAAAAGACTCAGGAAGACGAATGCCGTTAAAATTCGCTTTGGTAAGGCGGGTAATGCAATCAGCGTTCCAGTTTGGTGTGCCAAAGAAGTGCCGGTCAAATCTAGATTCATAAATCTCTTCCACAGGGTCGATCCGTTTTCCACAGTGCGTCAAAAAAAGTCAGCTTGCTAAAGAACGATTTGCATCTCGGGGATCATCGCTGAGAGCGAGAATGGAGCTGAAGACTGATTTCAATGCCTTTCCTATCCTAGTCAATTTTTCACTGCTCTACTGCTGCGAACAGCAAAAATTTAGATTGAAAAAAGCGGAATATCTTCTGGATTTCAGCAATTTGGATTCTGTTAAATCGTTTCGAGAAACACGGGGGAGGGTTTCGTTTGCTATCTTGTGAGGAAAACGAACGAACAAGGCTTGTATTGTTCTGGTTGTTTTTTTTACAAAAATTTTTACACAAACATACAGAGGTTGTGCAAGCCAAACAAAGAGATCTGAGATATACTAAAATGATACTTGTTTTTAACCGCGGAATCGTGTGGATAAATTGGATGCGGATCTTACTATTAACGCTCGTTTTTTTCTCTCAATCCGTCTGTGGATCTCTGGTCGCATTTGACGATGTCGATTTCAATCGCGACATCCGTCCGATTTTATCTGAGAAGTGTTTGCTATGTCACGGACCTGACCCCGAAGGACTAGAAGCTGGACTGCGATTGGATCTTCGAGAGGCGGCTTTGTCGGTACTCGAAAGTGATCTCATCGCGATTGTTCCGGGATCGCCCGAAGAGAGTGAATTGATTGCCAGGATTACGTCGGCGGATGATGATATTCGGATGCCTCCACCTGAACACGGTCAAGGGCTCAATGCGGAACAGATCGAAGTCATGACGCGTTGGGTAAAGGGGGGGGCGAAGTATGCCAAGCATTGGGCTTACGTCAAGCCAGAGCGGCCGGGGCTACCAGTGGTCGATCCCAGTTTGGCCAATTGGCCGCGGAATCCAGTCGATCATTTTACCTTGAACAGAATGAAGGAGCACGGGTTGTCGCCGTCGGCGGCAGCTAGTCGATATGCTTTAACGCGTCGCCTCTATCTGGATGTGACGGGCTTGCCGCCATCGATTGAGGAAGTGGAGCGATTTGTAGATTCGAAAGACCCGAAGGCTTACGAGAATCTAGTTGATGAATTGCTTCAGCGAACAGCCTATGGAGAACATTGGGCTCGTAAATGGCTTGATTTAGCAAGGTACGCCGATAGTGCTGGGTACGCTGATGATCCCCCGCGAACGATATGGGCTTATCGCGATTGGGTTATTAATGCCTACAACAACAATCTTCCCTTCGATCAATTTACGCGTGAGCAGATTGCGGGCGATTTGCTTCCATCGTCAAATGATCAACAGAAAATTGCCACGGCGTTTCACCGCAATACATTGACCAATAACGAAGGAGGAACGCAAAACGAGGAATTTCGAAATGTAGCAGTGGTAGACCGGGTTAACACGACGATGGCGGTATGGATGGGAACCACGATGGCCTGCGCTCAGTGTCACACCCACAAGTACGATCCCATCACGCAGGAAGAGTACTTTCAGTTTTTTGCTATATTGAACAACACAGAAGACTCGGATCGTCGCAATGAAGCACCCTTGCTAAGTGTGTTTACTGATCAACAGATAGAGAAGCAACGACAATTAGAAAAACAAATGGTGGAGCTGACCTCGGAGCTAGATCGAAGTACTCCCGAGCTAGAGGCGGCGCAGCGCCGATGGGAGACGCGAGTCACGACGGAATTCTCTTGGAATAAGTTGATTCCAAAATCGATCGTTCGCAAAAGTAAAAAAGCAGGTGAAGTTCTCAAGGACGGCAGTCTGTTGGTGACGACTGCGGCCGCTCAGGATGAATACACGATTGAAATTCCAGTGGGAGCAGATGCGAATAAAGTCCTGCACTGGTCGGCCATTCGACTCGATACCCTGCCCCACGAGCGTCTCAATCATTTGTCGAGTGTTGGGCAGAACTTTGTCATTACAGGGGTCAAGGCCGATTTGGTTCCGTTGGCTGAATCAGCTCCCAGTGCGAGGTTTGTTCGAATTACCAATCGAGGGAACCAACAGATTCTGTCGCTTGCTGAAGTTCAAGTTTTTAGTGGCGGCGAGAACGTCGCTTCGCAAGGCACTGCGACTCAGCACTCGACCGAATATGATGGCCCACCTGAGTTAGCGATCGATGGAAATACGGACGGAACGTTTACTAATCATTCGGTCACGCATACGGCCACCGTAGATAATCCGTGGTGGGAGCTTGATCTCGGTTCTTCTTTCAAAATAGAACGAGTCAGTTTATGGAATCGTTTAGAAGTATCGGAGCGGTTGGCTGGATTTACCGTGGAGTTGTTGAATTCGGATCGACAGGTTGTCATGACCCGGCAGTTTGAGAATCCTCCCAAGCCTTCGTTGGATATCCCGACCAATCGCATCCGCAATATACAATTCCAATCAGCTTTTGCTGATTTTAATCAGCCCGAGTTTGAGGCGGCGGACGTTTTGGCTGGAAAGAATGGTCCGCGCGATGGGTGGGCTGTCGGTGGTTCTGCGGATAAGCCGCATCAATTGACTTTAATTCCCAAAGTTGCGGTCAAGGTCGACGAGCCCTCGATCCTGCGAATTCGATTAGAGCAAAATGCACCCTACGAAAATCATCTGCTTGGGCATTTTCAATTCAGCGCAACAGAAGATCAGGTAGCCATTGAACGCTCGAATATACCTGTTGAAATTATTCAAATTCTTGACGCGAGATCGGAACAGAGGACTGCCGAGGCGGCTGAGCAGTTGGCCAGTCATTTTCGCCACTACGTTGCCCCGTCGTTAAAACTTCAGCGGGAGGAACTCGCGAAAACTAAGGGGCAACTGGAATCGCTCAAGCCTGCAACCTCTGTGCCTGTTTTGCGTGAGTTAGCAGAAAACCGCCGGGAGACCCACTTGCAGCATCGAGGGAATTATCTCGACAAGGGGCAATTGGTGGAACCTGGATTTCCGGTCGTTTTTCATTCGCCAAAACCCGATGGTGTCCCCGATCGATTGGCGATGGCTGACTGGTTGATTGATGCTGAGAATCCATTGACCGCCCGTGTGTTGGCAAATCGATATTGGGAAACGATATTTGGTCGCGGCATAGTTGTGACGAGTGAAGAGTTTGGTTCTCAAGGAGAACTGCCAACGCACCCTCAATTGCTCGATTGGTTAGCGACTGAGTTAGTTGAAAGTGATTGGGATGTTCGCCACCTTTTGAAGACGTTAGTTATGTCGGCCACTTATCGACAAAGCGCTTTGCTGGATCGGGAACGGATTGCTGCAGATCCAGATAATCGTTGGTTGTCACGTGCGCCTCGGGTTCGCTTGAGTGCAGAAATGGTTCGCGATCAGGCTCTTTTTGCTAGTGGTTTGCTAAGTCGAAAGATGTTTGGTGCTCCGGTTAAGCCCCCGCAACCCAATCTTGGTTTAAAGGCTGCTTTTGGAGGATCCACCGATTGGAAAACAAGTGCTGGCGAGGATCGTTATCGACGAGGTATTTACACGACGTGGCGGCGAAGTAATCCCTATCCTTCCATGGCAACTTTTGACGCTCCCAACCGTGAGGTCTGCACCGTTCGGCGAAATAGCACGAATACGCCGCTGCAATCGCTGGTCACGCTTAACGATCCCGTTTATGTCGAAGCGGCTCAGGCACTTGCCCGATTGGTGATGGCAAAAGAGGCGGAGGTCGAGTCACAGATTAAGTTGGGTTTTCGTCGGTGTTTGCTTCGACCACCGAGTACAAGCGAAGTTGCGGCTTTGATTTCCCTGCATAACGATGCGGTGTTGCGGTTAGGCAAACAGCCTGAAGAAGCCAACAAGCTATCGTCAGATCCGCTCGGGCCTTTATCCGAGGGGATGGATTCTGTGCAGGCTGCGGCGATGACCGTGGTTTGTAACGTAATGCTGAATTTGGATGAAATCTTTTTGAAACGGTAGCATATGAATCCTTATTTAAGTCAATTGAAAGATCGTACCAGGCGGCATTTCTTGTCAGCTGCCGGCGTGGGTGTTGGAGCGATTGCCCTGTCTTCATTGACTGGAGCGAGTGCATCGGCGGACATTCCAATCGATGCGATGCAGCCGATGGCCAGTAGGAAACCACATTTTCCGGCAAAGGCCAAGCGGGTAATTTATCTGCATTTGACAGGGTCGCCACCTAATCTCGATCTATATGATTACAAACCGGAACTGGTAAAACGGACGGGAGAACCCTGTCCAGATGAATTTCTAAAAGGGCGGACGTTTGCGTTTACATCGGGTGTACCTAAGCTGTTGGGAACACCTCGGAAATTTGCGCAGTATGGAAAGAACGGCACTTGGCTTTCCGATGCTGTGCCAAATTTTCATGCTCCAGATATCGTCGACGAGATGTGTTTTGTTCACTCGATGAACACCGATCAATTTAATCATGCTCCTGCCGAATTGTTGATCTATACCGGTTCGCCGCGATCGGGGCGTCCGTCACTGGGGTCTTGGGCGACTTATGGACTGGGTACCGAGAATCAAGATTTACCGGGGTTTGTGGTTCTCATTAGTAGTGGAGTCCAACCGAATGGCGGTGCCAATTCATTCGGAAGTGGATTTCTGCCATCGGTGTTTCAAGGAGTGCAATGCCGTTCTAAAGGGGATCCCGTTTTATACGCTTCTGATCCGAAGGGGATGGATCGATCACTCCGACGACGATCACTAGATGCGCTGCGAGAATTGAATGAAATTCAAGCAACTGAAATGAAACATCCTGAAACACTGACTCGCATTGCTCAGTATGAGTTAGCCTACCGAATGCAAGATTCCGTTCCTGATGTCATGGACATCACTCGGGAAACGAAAGAAACTCACGAGGCATACGGTGCAGTCCCAGGGAAGTCAAGTTTTGCGAATAACTGTTTGCTTGCTCGTCGATTGGTAGAGGGAGGCGTTCGGTTCGTGCAGTTGTTCGATTGGGGGTGGGATTTCCATGGAACGGGTGCTAACGAAGGACTCAAGGATGGCTTGACCAAAAAGATGGGAGCGACGGACAAACCAATCGCTGCACTGATCCGTGATTTGAAACAGCGTGGTCTCCTTGAGGATACACTTATCGTTTGTGGTGGTGAGTTTGGACGCACTCCTTTTCGAGAGGGTAGGACTTCGAAAGGAAATGTTTTGGGAAGGGATCACTACCCAGATTGTTTCACGATGTGGATGGCTGGGGGAGGTGTTAAAGGTGGCTACAACTACGGGCAGACGGATGAACTCGGTTTTGGCGTGACTGAAAATAAAGTCCATGTTCATGATTTACAGGCAACCATTATGAAACTAATGGGCTTTAATCATGAAAAACTGACTTATCGATTTCAGGGGCGAGATTATCGTTTGACGGATGTGCATGGTAGAGCGGTTGATGATTTAATTAGCTGAAATCTGTTTTGCATCCTCTCGGAGTGATTCCTAGCTAGAAATATTCATACGTCGTTGGATTGTTTTGCGGATCACCTGTACGATGTCACCATGGATGATGTTTCACGAATTCTAAAAGCCATCAATCAGGGTGATCAACTGGCAGCGAGCGATTTGCTTCCATTGGTTTATGCTGAGTTGCGGCGGCTTGCTGCAGCTCGGATGGCGAGAGAATCGGTTGGTCATTCTCTTCAACCCACCGCGCTCGTTCATGAAGCTTATCTTCGTTTGATCGATTCCAAGGATCCTCAAGTTTGGAATAGTCGCGGTCATTTCTTTGGTGCTGCAGCGTTGGCGATGCGACGAATTTTGGTCGATTCTGCGAGAAAGAAACAACGGATTGTACACGGCGGAGGCCGGCGAAAAGTTGATATGGAAAAATTGGAATTAGCCGATCCCAATGATGGTGAATTCCTGCTGGGGCTCGACGAATCGCTTGATCGCCTTGCGGAAACCAGCCCTGAAGCTGCCCAAGTGGTCAACCTTAGGTATTTTACTGGCCTCACAATCCGCGAAGTGAGCGAGGCGATGGATGTATCTGTCCGCACAGTTAATCGTCACTGGGTCTTTGCAAAGGCGTGGCTGTTTAAGGAACTCTCCAACGAACCAGAGTCAGCTGACGAGAAATAATTTAAATATATTTAAAGTACGTGGCACACTTTAAAACTGAACAACGCACTGTAAAGTAGACAAGCAGTTTAATTATTCGATGATTCATGGCTGGTGAACGATTGGGAACTGAAGAGCCTCAAGTAGAAAGCATTTTCAATGCAGCAATGGATGTTTCCTGTCCTCGGGAACGTGCCACTTTGGTGGATCAATTGTGTAAACAAAATTTGGCATTGGCCAAAGAAGTTCACGGCTTAATAGACGCTTTAGCTCGCGCAGAGGGTTTTCTGGAAAATGTTGACCCAAACGATTCGCTGCCGATTGATCCCCTTACGATCTACGATGCGTCAGCTGAGGTAACCCAACGTCCTAGGTCTACAGCGGGTGGTTTGAGTCGAACGGGGGGCGATGAGATCCCATTTCGTAAATTTGGTGACTACGAGTTGATCGAAGTCATCGCGCAGGGCGGAATGGGAGTGGTGTACAAGGCAAGACAAATGCGGCTGAATCGCATCGTTGCGTTGAAAATGATTTTGACAGGTGCCTTTGCAGACGAAGAAGAAATTAAGCGTTTCTACCAGGAGGCAGAAGCCGCCGCAAAACTCGACCATCCTGGGATTGTGCCAGTTTATGATGTTGGCTGTTGTGATGGTCAGCACTATTACTCGATGGCGTTTATCGAGGGAAAGAGTTTGGCCGCTCGAATCAAAGAATCTCCAATTGATCCTCGCGAGTCGGCGAAAATATTGTTGCAAATCGCACGTGCCGTGCACGTTGCCCATGAGGCTGGATTCATTCACCGCGACTTAAAGCCCGCAAATATATTGTTGGATGGAAAGAATGAACCACGGATTGTTGATTTTGGTTTGGCAAAAAGTTCCCGAGACGACAGTGATTTGACCCGAACGGGAACTGTGATGGGGACTCCCAATTACATGCCGCCGGAGCAGGCTACCGGCAGAAATAAAGAAGTAACCAACGCGTCAGATGTTTATTCACTGGGGGCTATCCTGTACACGCTCTTAACCGGTCAACCTCCTTTTGTTGCCGGTAATTCAACTGAGACGTTAATGCAGGTGTTACAGGATCACCCGCTCCGACCGCGAAATATCAAGGTGGGCATTCCCGTTGACCTAGAGGCAATCTGCGCAAAGTGCATGGAGAAAAAACCGGCTGACCGCTATTCTTCTGCCGAGAATTTGGCTGCTGATTTGGAGCGGTTTTTGGGTGGAAACCCAATTCATGCTAAGAATGACTGGAGACGTCGGCTGAAAAGATGGGTAGCTAGAGAGCCTGTGTTGGCTGCTCATTTAGCACTCGTTCCAGTTCTTGCGGTTGCAGTCTTTTTTGCGACGGTTGTCTCTGTAGATACAGACAATGGGGAGCGTTTGTCCGATTGCTTCGGATGGTCTGGTCAGTTGATGCTAAATATTTACGTTCTTGTGTCTTGGGGAGCGGCCGCAATCGTTCTGCAGAAGATACACAACCGATTTCGGTCGGAGAGTTTTGTTCCAACTATTTGGGCCGGCGTTGATCCAATTTTTCTTGCTGGACTTCTATGCTTGAATTCCGAACCTCGAGGGATTTTGTTGTCCGCATTTCCTTTGTTGATTTTGGTAATTAGTCTGTTTCGACGTGTCGTTTTAATTTCCGTTGCGACCGTTTCTTCGTTGGTAGGTTTGGGATTGATCGTGTTTTACGGATTTCTAGAAGGAACTGTCGATGGCGAGTGGATTGACCAATCACTGAGCCATGCTTCCTACAATCTAATTTTTTCAGTCTGTGTGTTATTAACGGGGATTGTTTCCTGTTTGCAGGTCCATCGTTTGAATAAACACGCGCGTACGCGGTAAGCTCGAAATTGTGAGTTGGCGGTGTTGGGTTAGCCAGCGTATCGAGCAGGGATAACACCCGTGGCAGACACCTCGGCCATGAACAGATCACCGGCCATTGGTTGATTGGCCTTCGCCTCTTGATCCAGCCCAAATGAAGCCGTCGTGATTAACAATTGATTCATGTTAGGTCCGCCAAAAGCGCAGGCCGTAGGCGCAGTCACTGGAACGATGACGCGTTCGCTTATTGACCCGTCGGACGGGTCAATTTTTGCCACACAACTACCGCCCCAAAATGCAACCCAGAGATGGTCGTCAGAATCGATTGCCATCCCGTCGGGAAATCCAAATCCTTCGGGGGCTTCGAATACATTTTGACGATTCTTGATTTCTCCAGTAAACGGATCGTAGTCAAACCGAGAGATTTGGCGAGTCGGTGAGTCGATGAAATACATGTAACGTGAATCCGAAGACCAGACAATTCCATTGGAGACACCAATTTGGGGACCTAGTCGTTCAATAATCTCACCATTCTCCTCCAGCGAATATAGTGACCCCGTAAACTGCTCCATATGGTTTTCAGTTCGCATGGTGCCCGCCCAGAATCGGCCCTGCGGGTCACATTTTCCATCGTTGAAGCGGTTCTCTGGAAGGTCGGATTCAGGATCTCCAAGGAATTTGGTTTCCTCAGTCGTAGGGTCAAATCGGGCAAATCCATTTTCAAGTGCGAGCACGAGCCCTCCTAATTGGCGCGTAACGACGGTGCCTGGCATTTGATCGAGTTGCCAAGTGCGATTGTCTTGGGAGGCTGGATCGAACAAGTGGAGTTTTTTCTCGACGATATCGATCCACCAGAATGCGTTTTTCTCCGGATCCCAGAGCGGTCCTTCGCCGAGAGTCGATTGAATTTTGAGAGCTTGCGTCGCCTTGATTGTTGGTATGAACATTTACGCCCAGAATTAGGGGTGTCTTGGATTGGGTAGATTAAGTCTAATGCCGCCGATAATTCTGGCATGTTTGGATTCCCGCTGCTACTGGAAATGGAACGGTTGTCGATGGAAAAGTTGGAATGTTTTTTCAGTTTTTCCAAAGACGACTGGCGCGGGTTGCCGGAGCGAGTTTAGCACAAGGAAACGAGTATAGTGTCTGTGATTCGAATGGGATTGTGTCTGTTTCTGGTGGTGGTTTGTAGTAGTGTCAGTGCTGATGGTACAAGCCCCACCCTGTCAAATTGGACGTCGACGGTCGTGTCCGATAATGGGCAACTCGCGGTCAAAGGGACACAGTTAGTTAATCAAAAAGGTGACTCGGTAGTCTTGCGCGGGGTCAGTTTTGGCTGGAGCAATTGGTGGAGTCAGTTTTATAACGACGGAGCGGTTGAATGGTTGGTCAATGACTGGCATTGCACCGTTGTTCGTGCTTCGATGGGAGTCGGGCCTCAAGGGAGTTATCTTGATCGGCCTGAATGGTCAAAGAAATTAATTACAACGGTTGTGGACTCGGCCATCAAAAATGACGTGTATGTCGTCATTGATTGGCATGATCACCATGCTCACCAACGCACGGACGAAGCCGTTGCTTTTTTTACTGAGATGGCCAGACGTTACGGCGATTGTCCTAACGTCATCTATGAGATTTATAATGAGCCGATCGATGTGTCTTGGGATGAGGTGAAAAAATACTCAAACGCCGTGATCAGTGCGATTCGAAAGATTGATCCGGATAACATTATTTTGGTTGGAACGCCGCACTGGGATCAGGATATTCATTTGGCTGCTGACGCGCCCATTGAAAACCAAAATAATCTGATGTACTCCTTGCATTTTTACGCGGACACACACAAGCAATCGCTGCGGGATCGTGCGGATTACGCACTGAAAAAAGGGCTTCCATTGTTTGTTTCTGAATACGGTGGATGTGCCGCCAATGGTGACGGTCCTTTGAATACAGAGGAGTGGAGCCGTTGGGTCCGATGGATGGAAAAAAACAAAATCAGTTCAGTCGTGTGGTCCATCTCGTCTAAGGATGAAACTTGCTCAATGCTTCCACCAGAGGCGAAGAATAATGGAAATTGGCCGCCGGAAACTTTAAAGCCTTCTGGGCGACAGACGAGGGATTTGCTGCGGAAATACAACGTATCATCGGGGAAAACGATCGACGAACCTAAGTCTGTTAGCAAGGGGGAGATACTTGCTAATGGCGGCTTTTCCGAAGGGAAAAAGAATTGGACGGTCGATCAGGCGCAAGGGGCAGAGGCGGAAGTTGTCATCAACAAAGAAGGACCGAAGGGAGCGTCAGCATTTCGCATGGACGTGGTGGATGTCGGCGAGGAACCC
>CALKCK010000025.1 GCA_938083195.1 uncultured Pirellulaceae bacterium
CCGTCAGAGGCATTTTTTGACATTCTCTGCTGATTACCATCCGTAAGCGAAGAATCTTGTTGACCATCTTCACCATTCTGACCTTCACCGTTCTGACCCTCGCCATTCTGACCTTCGCCATTCTGACCTTCGCCATTCTGACCTTCGCCGTTCTGACCCTCGCCATTCTGACCCTCGCCATTCTGACCCTCGCCATTCTGACCTTCGCCATTCTGACCTTCGCCATTCTGACCTTCGCCGTCTGGGTTCTTCGAAACTGGATCCGAGGCCCCTTGGTCGTCATTCATGTCGCTGCTGCCATTTCCGGGATCACTACCATCCGGATCCTTGCTCTCCTTCGGCGGCTCCCCTTCAGCAGCATTACCTCCTTGGCTTGAATCCCGTTGCTCTTGTTTATCTAAAAACTCTTGCAACTTTCGCATGCGCTCACCGTCAGAGGCATTTTTTGACATTCTCTGCTGATTACCATCCGTAAGCGAAGAATCTTGTTGACCATCTTCACCATTCTGACCTTCACCGTTCTGACCCTCGCCGTTCTGGCCCTCGCCATTCTGACCTTCGCCATTCTGACCTTCGCCATTCTGACCTTCGCCATTCTGACCTTCGCCGTTCTGACCTTCGCCGTCCTGACCTTCGCCGTTCTGACCTTCGCCGTTCTGGCCCTCGCCATTCTGGCCCTCGCCATTCTGACCTTCGCCGTTCTGGCCCTCGCCGTTCTGGCCTTCGCCATCCGGGTTCTTCGAAACTGGCTCAGAAGAATTTTCTTCGGGGCGTTGAATCGTTACTGAGTAATTCTGTGTGCGTGAAATGTTTGGAGCTGGCTTTCGGCCTTGCATCCGATTGTCTTTCGCAATGGCATGGAAAACCGCAACATCCCCCGGCTTAAGCCCGAGTGCAGTTGGATCAAGCAAATACCTTGCCGTTACTCGACGATTGCCCTTATTTGAATTGAGGCTGAGACTATCTGAAAACAGACTGCGACCATTGTGATCTACACTTAGCTCAACAGAGTCAATTGAAAAATCGAGATCCGAAGCAACGATATCAATGGCAAGCACCTGGTTTTGCGGAATCTGCCCGTCCGTTTCAACTGGATTTTTTATTTCGACATCGGGTGCAAGATCGGGAGTCACCCGAATTGGGTATACATTTGGCTGCGAATTTCGATCCCCTTTAATACTGACAAATTTCAACCGATAGTGAGTTGCAAATGGTTTCTCTCGGTTTGCATCCAACTTTATCAAAATGGACTGGGTCGCAGCTCTTCCCTCGACGTCCATGATATATTTACTGCCTACCGCCGGAACAAATCGCTTTTCATATGACAATTCGGTATCGCCAGACGCATTGACAACTTCGTTAAGCAATTCGACTTCTGCAGACTTAATTGGCAAATTAGCAATCGCATTGATCGTGACCAAGGTCCCCTCAATTGCATCGATATCGCCGACGCCCATCAACGTGCGTGAAGCCAGTTCGGTATAGTCGGGGGGATCAAAAAGGAGCGATTCAATCGCAATGGTCGGGTTAGGACGGACGGTCACAACATAGTCGGGAGACACGCCATCTTTCGCCACCACTCTGTACTGCAACGAAGCTTGAACACCACCACCTGGCATCGCAATCGTTCCAGTATAAGTTTTTGGTTCGTCTGTTGGTGCCATCGACAAGGACTGGTCTACCAGTTGCCCGTCGATGGTGGAGTAAATTAATTTGACATCTTCCGATTGATGCCGCCCGCTAACCCGAGCAGTCACTTCCAGTGTTTCGCCAAAAAATATCTCAACATCCCCGGGCAACACCTCCTCGATCGTGACAACGGCAGGCTGAGCAATATCACTCGCCGGCGCGAAAATCCGAGCGACGGTACTAAGCGGATCCTTAGGAGATAGAATCTTGTAGCTCACTGCCAAAAGGGTGAGCCCAACCAATACAAACCCAATTCGAATCATCTTGGACTGATCGACTGCTGCATCGCCTGGCACACTTGCGAGGTCTGTTGCTGCTTGACGCGATACCGCATCCAACACAGCAGGCCTTATTCCCTCGGGCCGTTTTCGAAGCGATACATAGTTCATCAAGCTGTTGCTGAAACTCGGCTTCGCCTCTTCGATCATCTTCGCGGCGTAGTCTGGATTAATTCGCTTCATTAACAGCGGCACAATCGAAATGGCAGTGTAACCAAGACAACTACCAAGCCAAATGAACAAAAATGCCCAACGTCCCAATCGAGACATTGGCCAAATCCAAGCGTCGACCATCGCCGCAAACAACAAGAATCCAATCGTAAAGGCTACTAACACCAAAGCGCCTGAGATGAAGTCAATTGTCTTAACTTGCTTGCGCGTCTTTTCCAACTGCTGGTTGACATAGCCTTTGACTTTAGCGGCTTGCCTTGCAGAAGCAGTCATTGCAGGACGCGCCGGGGAATTAATTTCACTTGCCATTCTGGTTATCCCTATCAACTATGCCCGCGTTCATCAGTGTTTGCCGCCACCGAACCTTTGCAAATCGCCTTCAACCCACCAACCGCTCGGCATTAGAACCGCTCGGCCTTCGCTCAGTAGTAGAACTGAACAGTATTAGAACTGAACAGTATTAGAACTGAACAACATTCAATGCTGCCGCTCAAAACACCACCAACATTAACACCGCCAAAAAACTAAGCTGCAAACAAACGGCAAACCGAAAAGGCCTGACAGCGAGTGAACATATGCCCGTTTGGGCATTCCACCTGCAACAACAGTGATGCCCCTCTATTATAGACGGTTTACGACGGTGCCAAGTTTTAGCTAAATTCGCGATTTAGCCCATGAGAACCTAAAGAAAGTGACCGAACTCGCATTGAACCTAAAATTTGGGTCAAAAACTGTGAATCTTCCCCCATTGGCTTCGCCAAAGTTTCAAAAATGCGGTTTTTAAGGCGTATCAGAGATCACTTGCTGGGAAACTGATTCGGATCAAGGGTTTTCTCAATCTGCTGCTCCCACCAACTTTGCGAGGAAATTTGAGATTTCCTGCTTTCTTCGTACATCCACTCAAGGGTTTCCCGATATTTTTCACTGGACATTTTCTGCAAACGGTCACGAACCTTACTACCCAGTTGCATTTCAAATTTCTTCAAATCTTCCGTCGACGTCCCTTGTTGCGATTGATTGACTGCATCCACCCAATCCAAAATTCGGCTTCGCTGCTCCGCTTCAGATCGGCTGTCCAGTTGTTTCCTCGCGTTGAGCGACAAAATATCATACAGCCCGAAAAGTGCCTCACCCTCGAAGATCAAGTCCTCGACAAATTGCCGATCTTCTCTCAACAAGAATCCAATAATCAAATTCAAATTCTCGACCCGAGACTTCTTCAAAAAAACCGACGAAGGAGGGATAGAACCAATTTTCTTCTGCCGCATGGAACTTTCCAGCACAATCCGGAAACGATCCCTCAACTGGCCCTCCTTGAGTTGGAAAATACTCTCGCACCACCCCATCAAGAACGGAACGTCCTCCTTCGAAGGCAAGTTTACCAGAGACTTTTTCCCCAATTCATTCTGAGCCTGCCGGTGTCTTATCGATCTAATTTCGACAAGCCGTTCATCATGAGAGAGATCTTGAAGCCCGGATCGCTCGCTTAATCCTAATTCTTTAAACCATTCATAAAAACCAGTAAGCGCAGAACGGAGTTGCTGGCGATTTTCTCGAGCCTGCAGTTCAAGATCAAACTCAGCAAGCCGCTGACGGTCAGCTTCTGGTTTCTCTTCGAAGGCCTCGAATTTCCCTTTCAGGGAAATCTTCTTTTCAACATCCAGCGCTCTCACGTACTCGGCACGTTGAATGTAGTCCATCGGAATTGAGCCAGTAGAATCATCTTCATAAGCGACTTCTATTTCATTTCCATTTTCGACAATCACTGTTGGCTTTTGAAAAAAATCGATACTCCGGATACTCTCTAGGAAATCTATATCGCAGTCGACAACTTCATACTTACTATAGTTTTCAATAGCGCTCAAATTCTCGATTAAGCGCCTATCCGGATCGCTTTGCAATCGCCTAGCTACCCCGTAAGCGGTGGCGAAAAAAACGATCGGCAACAAAGCTATGACAGCGACACGCCCCAAAAAAACAGTCCTTTTGCGTCTGTTTCTTGCAGTACTGACGGCATCCCCAACAATCAACTCCATGGTCGTTTTCGTAAACGAACCACCCGGCGATTGCACCGGCAATGTGTCGAGTAAATCCCATGTTTTCTGCAAGGATTGCATTTCGGCCAAATATTTTGAATCGCTACCCAAACGATTCTCTACTGCCTGAGTTTGCGTTTCATCCAGCTCGCCATCAAGGTAGGCGGTCAGTTCGTCGAAATCTGAAAATTCGATTCCGCCAGTTTGTGATTCAGGCTGTTCCGAATTCGAATTCATGATGCCCCTCCATCTTCTCTGTCTGATTCACGAGATGACTTACCTGAGTTCAAATAGGGGGCGAGTGTTTCCTTAAGGTTTCCCCGTGCACGAGACAAAAGCGACTTAACCGCCTGAGTCGTCAACTCCATAGATTCAGCGATTTCGTTGTAGCTCATGCCTTCATATTTCGATAACAACATCGCCATTCGCTGACGTGGGCCGAGCGATTGGATCGCTTCACGAATTACCCTTTCCATCTCTTTCTGGTCTGCCAAACGTGTCGGCATCAAATTACTCTTATCCTTCGCCATTGTGTCCAGCGGCCGAACTGGCATTGAACCCGATGGGGAGGCGACAAGATTGATCTCTTTCCGTCTCGACGATTTGCGAATTGAATTACTCGCCACGTTGTGAGTAATTGTGTAGAGCCACGTTGAAAATTTCGCCGTGGGAACGTACCGCTCGCGAGCTCGATAAACTCTCAGAAAAACGTCCTGAGCTAGATCCTCAGCTTGAGTGCGGTTGGAAACTAGATGTTCTAATACCATTACAAGACGCTTTTGATGCTTTTCAACAAGTGCCTCGAACGCCGCGGCGCTCCCCTCACGCACCTGCAACATCAGCCGCACGTCAGGATCGAGCAACTCGTATTTCGAAGCTTTTTGTAACGATGATTCGCTAACAGACAAAGGAATTCCAAGTACGGACAAGTTTTTAAAGTTCCGGTTCTCATTCTAACGTGACTTGACTCTCTGACGAGACGCACGATCGACAAGAATTCCTCCTGACCTGCCAGACTTATGTTGGCTCCAACCCTCGCTGATGATAAAACCCAGTTTGTCGTGACGAGTTTCTGTGATTTGGGGTAAATTCCAGTATCGACAGACGAAAACTACAAAATGTGCACTTTCGACTCCTTTTTTCTGTTCCAACACACGCAACACGGTAGCGGCTCATGAAACCTGACGATCCGGTATGCCTCTGTTTTCACGTCACTCGGCGAAAAGTGGTCAACTTTATCCGAATTGAAAAGCCGAGCCGTCCCAGTCAGTTGAGTCAATGTTTTGGAGCAGGCACAGGCTGCGGTTGGTGCCGAAAATACCTCGAACGACTCCTTGAGCAGGAGAAATCCAAGACCACGACCAAGAAAAAAACACACAAAAACGCGGATTCAGAGACCGAAACACCGGAAGTCACCTTTCAGGAATACGCCCGTCAGCGTGCGAAATATGTCGAGGACGGACACGGAACTCCGCCTCCAAAGGCAACGCCGCACGATAAGCAAAGTGATCATTAAAGCCCAACTATCCAATATCGTGAAAAAACGTTAAGATTACGCCTCGTTCCATTAACGCATTTCTGCCCAGAATTTAAAGACGGATAAAAATGGCCAAGAAGAAGGCTAAAGCAACCAAGGCCGCTGTCAAAAAAGCACCGGCCAAAAAAGCCACTACCAAGAAAAAAGCGACTAAAAAGTCCGCTTCCACCGCTACCAAAAAGGTCGAAACCGAGGCGGAAGAAGAAAAGAAAGCCCCCGTAAAGAAAAAACGGAAATCGCGGACTAAGGCGGCAGAAGTTATTCGCAGAAAGCTGTTCTGGGGAGTTTTCAATCACGCCATGAAGAGAGTTGCTCTTTATGAGTTTAACCAGCGAAAAGCCGCTGAAAAACGCGCGGCCGAACTTTCTCCCGAAGGAAAACCTCCTCACTTTGTGCAAAAAGTGAAGGAAGACATCATCGAAGAGAAGGAAAAGAAGCTAACAGCAAAGCAGTTGAAGGAACAAGCTGCAACAGAAGCAGCAAGCAAGAAGAAAGCCAAATAAGGCCAACGGCACCCAACTAGATTGCCGCCAACTAGACTTGCTAAACGCTTTGGCAAAACGTAACACCTAAAAAACCGTGCTTTTTCGAGCACGGTTTTTTTATGTTCACACCGAAAAAACAAGAATAATTTCAGCCTAGGTCAACAACAATACACCCCGATACCGTGACACAACTGGCGGGTCGCAACCTGAAGTCAGATTATCGACCAGGTAGCGTTGTTCCACTTCGACTTGGCAACGTTGAACCTGTCGGGCGCCAAGCGTCAAAGCGATTGGGAAGAGTCGTCCCCCTTCGCCCTGGAAGGGTTGACCAATTTCGCCCTGGAAGCGTTGACCAGTTCCGCCCTGGAAGCGTTGAACCACCGCGTCCGCCTGGAAGGCTAGTCCAATTCCCTCCGTTACCAACGCCTTGCTCGCTGGGCAAAGTCGAATTTTCAAGCGATTTCCGGCCTTTAACCGTTTTATAGCGTCCCTGACGACAACCGACGCAGACAGTGATTAGACAGATCCCCACTACCACAACTTGCAGGAACGAAACCCATCGAATTTTTGCATTAAAGATCATAAATCTATGTATCGTGTTTTTGTGGCGTAGTCATCACTAGGCTTGTCTGCCATCGCTCTCGGCATCGAGTTGCTCAAAACCGAGTCCCTACATCTTACTCCAACCCTCAATTCGATCAACGTGTATCGAGATGATTGATGCAATTCCAAACGTCTTTTTAAAGCTTCGGCAAACGGAGGTTGAAATTATTCGCATTATCGAATCACTAGCGGGATTTTTGGCAACCTTTGTTTCAATCTACGATTGCATTGAGAAACAGTCACCAATCGCAATCCCAAGCCTTGCTCGCCGTCCTTGGCGATACAAAATAACTTTCTTCGCTAACCGGCAAGGTTTACCCAATAATTGATTCCGCTTAAACCCGAATTTCGAACCGAAGCGTTATGAAACGGGCATTAATCACCACCTGCATTCGCTTTGCGTTGGTGAAGTAGCCTGTTTGATAAAGTCGATGACGTCAGTGCAATCTGAACTTGCGTCGGAACTGGCGCAAGCGTAACCGAGTTGGTATTTGTCAACCGACCCAATGGATGGGTCAGACCACTTGGATGCGACTAGAACCGCTGCTATCTAGCGCGAAAAACCAAGCCTCAACAGCCAACGAGGCTAACCCATTGTCCTGAGTCAATCACTCAGAACGCCAAATGATCCACGCGGCCAATAATCATTAGCGTTGGGTAGGTTTGGTGGAATAGATAGTACGGAAAAAACTCAAGGAGACGAGTCTCGATGAAAATTAAATTAGCTGCCTTAGCGCTACTATGCGTTGCGATGATCTGCAGCGAAAGCAATGCTGACCTTCTGGGTCGCATGCTTGGAAAAAGTGGATGTGGCGATTGTGAAGCCGCACCAACATGCTGCGAAACTCCTGATCCGTGTTGCGGAAGAGGAATCAGCATCAGCCTCCACATCGGCCTCCCAGGTCGATTGTTCAACGGATGCGGATGCAAGCCTGAGTGCGAAGAGCAAGTAGAAGACGCATGCGACGATGGTTGCGGCGGCGGACGAATCAAATCAATGTTCGCTAAAGTATTCAGCGGTTGCTGCAAAGAGGACGCATGTGCCGAACCTGAGCCTGCCTGCGAAGAAGCTGCCGACTGCGGTTGCAAACTTTTCTCTCGCGGAATCTTCTCGCGTGGTTGCGATACCGGTTGCGATGAGAAACCAGCCTGTGAAGATGCTTGCGGATGCGGCATGAACCTTGACCTTCGCGGTCGGGTTAGCGGTCTTGTTTCACGAGTTGGAAGCTTGGGAAGTAACTCTTGTGGTTGCGAAGAAGCTCCTGCTGCTGAACCTGCACCAGCTTGCGAAGACGCTTGCGGATGCGGCATGAATCTTGACCTTCGCGGTCGGATGAGTGGTCTTGTATCACGAGTCGGAAGCATGGGATGCAACTCTTGCGGTTGTGAAGAAGCTCCTGCTGCTGAGCCTGCACCAGCTTGCGAAGACGCTTGCGGATGCGGCATGAACCTAGACCTTCGCGGTCGGGTCAGCGGTCTTGTTTCACGAGTCGGAAGCAAATCTTGCGGTTGCGAAGAAGCTCCTGCCACTGATTGCGAAAGCGATTGCGGCTGCGGACGAAAAGCAGTTGTTAAGAACATCGTTGCTCGCATGCCTCGCCCAGGTCAAAACTGTGGTTGCGAAGAAACTCCTGCCTGTGACGATCCTTGCAAGGCAAACTTGCTAGATCGCATCCGTCAGGTTGGAAGTCGCTGCAACGATGGTTGCCGAGTATTCCCGAACTCTGGTTGCTCTGACTGTGGAACAGCACCAGCAAACGAAGAAGCTGCTGCTGACGATCAAGCCACTAACGGCATCACAGTTGATCCAAGCCTCTTCATGTCATTCCGAGGTTAATCCTCACTCGTTTGAGTGTTTTAGACACTCAATGACAACGCCCCCTTGGGGCGATTAAAAAACCAAAGCGGTTTGGCACCTTTAACGCCAAACCGCTTTTTTCATTGATGGCCGTAATGAATTAACCTGAGACATCACTCTGTTTTAAACAACAGACCGCATACCCCAAAAGATCATCCGTGGATTGATAAAAATCACGAAGCTTCTTGAGCGATTCGGGAGTGTCTGCCAGCTCAAACGGGGGCGGTGCGATCCCCATGGACTCAAACTTCCCGAGCAACCGATCGGTCAAGAACTCGACCGCCTCCGTATTCTTCCCCAGCCTTGAAAGAAACTCAACATAGGTTTCTTCGACAACCGGCCCCAATTGATCTGCCTCCGTCGCAACCGTTTTCGCAAGGAAATGCTCAATTGCAGTGTCGACATTCTGACCCAACAACGCGTTATAAAAAAGCTGGTGATCGTGATAGGTATCTTCGAAAGGCGCGTTTCCTGGGTATTTAAAATCCTCATGCAGACGACTTCCGTATTCCGCCAGCTCGCTCACCTTCAGCAATGACTCTCGATTATCAACCGGCCTCGCAATACGCATCACCGATGCCAAATGAGTGGTGTCGATGTGGTGAGCCCCGCCTGCCGTCAAATCTGGATACATTTCCAACCAGTCCGTCAGCCGCCGATCTTCTTCTGCTTGAGACGCCGGCACCTTCTCGCTACTTTCGACTACCGATCCTGCCTCTCCATTCTCAATGGAATATTTGACATTCTCGACCAACTCCAAATAGATATGCGCTAACAATTCCTCAGCCATCTCCTTTTGAATCTCAGCGTCAAATCGATTCGCCTGAGTATCAAAAGTTGTAATTCCATTACACGTCCCATAATTCTTCAACAACAAGCGGTAACCATAAACCGGGGCGGCTCCCTGCGAGACCGCCATGTCTATCAAAGCATCAATCGATTCTTCATCCGCTTCAATTTTCCGAATCAATTTTTCATTCAGCTCTTTATCCCCAACTGGCTGCAAGTACATCCAACCTTCTTGGAACTTACCCGATTTAAAAAATAAGATTCCAATTTCGCGACAAGCTTCTAACAGACTGTCTTCCAGTTGTCTTTGTTGCGTCTCATCAAGATCATCGGGCTGTTTTGAATAAATCAACGGAAGCCCAAGCTGATGTCGGCAGCGCATTTTTAAGATTTCAAATAACTTAAAAAAATCTTGCTCACGACGGAAATGTTGTTCGAGGAAATCAAGAGAAGGCTCAACACCAGATTCCGTGACAACTCGCGAAAACTCTTCAAATGGAATAGATGACATTTAATGCTGCGCTAGCAAGTGGTTAGTAGACGTAAAACGAAGCAGTTCGGGGAAATCCAGACGTCCTTTTTGGGGAATGACCCATCAGCCTTGATTTCAACAAACCACCTTCCTGAGCATCTAATATACCACACGTTCTCCTAAAAAGTGATAGTTCACCATTCTAAAGAGTGCCGTTCAGCGTCGGTTGTGATTGCTGTACCCCCGGTCTTGGCAGCACCATTTTTTCCTTTAGCATTGGGGCATGAAAGATCTCAGACATTTCGAAGACTTTATCATCGCGGTTATCGGCGAAAGTGACGCCAGCGAATGTGCGGAGATTCTTGATGCCAGCGGTGGAATGACGCGACCCTTTTTGTTTAGTAAGGAACTACCTGAGGCCCGTGATGGATCCAATGAATTCGCGAATCGAATCCTAACGGCCGACATTGACACTGTCATTTTTGTGACGGGCGTCGGAGTTCAGGCAATTATTGAACAGGCATCTAAGAATGTGGATCATCAGCGGTTCCTCGATTGCCTCGCCGACATCCACACGGTCGCTGGGTCAAAAGCCGCAGTCAACGCGTTGCAACAATTCCAAATCACTCCAAAAATTTCGGTCAATTCTTCAAATTCATGGCGTGACATCTTGATGGCGATTGATCGCTCATTACCGGTAATCAATCAAACGATCGCTCTGGAAGAATCCGAATCGATCTACAGCTTGATCAGCGGTCTAGAGGCGCGCGGAGCAAGAGTCGTCAAGGTTCCGCTGTTTGCCGTACCCTCTTCGACATGGGCTCCGGTCGCGACTGAGTTCTTCGAACAACTGGAGGCGGGTGAATTTCACATAATCCTATTCCCATCTCCAGAAAACGCAGTAAGATTTTGTACGCTCGCCAAACAATACGGGAGAGCAAAGCTAACCCGCCACTTGCTAGACAACCATCTCGTACTGGCAATCGGTCAGGGCACGGCAGAAATCCTCTCTGATCGAGGATTCACTGTAGACTATTCCACTGAAACAACTGATCCTGCGGAAGGCATTCAAGAAATCAAATCGCAGATCAGCCAAATTACAAAACAAAAATCGATAATTAGAGTCAGCATGTCAGGCCCAGCAACCAACAACTCAGATCCCAACGCCCCTTGGTACAATAGCCCATTCATGAAAGCGTGCCGTGGCGAACCCACCGACGTCACGCCGATCTGGATGATGAGGCAGGCAGGACGTTACATGTCCGAGTATCGAGAAGTTCGCAGCAAAACGTCATTCTTGGATCTTTGTGCAAACCCCCAACTATGTAGCGAAGTGATGTGCACCGCCGTCAATCGACTTGGGGTCGACGCGGCCATCATTTTCTCAGACCTTCTTCCAATCTTAGTCCCCATGGGCTGCGATTTGGAATTTGTCAAAGGAGATGGACCAGTAATTCACAACCCCGTGAGAACTGCAGCAGATATTGATCGCATCAAACCACTGGAATCCAATGACCCGCTCCAGTTCGTAATGGACACGGTCAAACAAACTCGAAATGACTTACCTGCAGACATGCCTTTGATTGGGTTTGCAGGCTCCCCGTTTACACTCGCAAGCTACATGATCGAGGGTGGCTCCAGCCGTAATTACGCGAACACCAAAACGCTTATGTATGGGGATCACGGCGCGTGGGATCAACTCATGCAACATCTAGCAAACTCAATTTCACTTTACCTTCAGGGACAAATCGAAGCCGGCGCACAATGTGTTCAACTCTTCGATTCATGGGCAGGTTGCCTCAGCTTTGAAGATTACAAAACCTATGCCCACCCTTACGTCAAACGGATCATCGCCAGCCTTCCTTCCAACGTACCCGTAATAAATTTTGCGACTGGAAACCCAGCACTCTTACCCTTGCTTGCCGACACAAGGGCCGCAGTGATTGGAATCGACTGGAGAACCCGACTTGATGATGCCTGGCAGACCGTCGGCTACGATCGCGCTGTCCAGGGAAATCTCGATCCCACCGTCCTTCTTACTAATCCGACCGAAATCAAAAAACATGCGAAATTTGTGCTAGATCAAGCCGGTGGAAGGGCAGGGCACATCTTCAATCTTGGACATGGCATTCTCCCCCAAACCCCTGTCGACAATGCAATCGCACTGGTTGATGCGGTCCACGAACTGAGTCAGAGATAACCCATCAAACCGCGACCAACTTGTGATTAAGTACCCCAATTAGCCACTGCGTGAGAGAGATTAGGCTGAATGCACAGACGAACTCCCTGCCGTAGAAAAGTGATTTTCTATCGGTAAAAGTCCATTTCTAGCAATTATGAAATTCCAACGGAGGCCAATTGCCCCCACGGTTTGATGGTATGCAATAAAAAGTATTGGAAATCCATCCGTTTAAAGGCAAAATTGGATGAATTACCTCAATGTAATTCGGTTGGCGCCAGTGATTCGGGTCCGGCAAGGCAATATTTTGCAAGCAACCGCAGTGGCCCCTATGCCTTCATTAATTTTTCGGAAGCTTAAACCCAACTTAAAAATCGGCATCTACGATTTCAATTGACCACGCTAACCCTGTTTCTTTTAAATCAAGACTGCGATCAGCAAGTCAAAAGGCGCGTGGTCTACTTCTCAATGAACGCGGAGCACTGGGGCACTGGGAAGGTCAACTTTCTGCTTCGGCACTTTCAACAGCAACCGCAATCAGCGCTCTTTCTTTTTATCGTTTGTCCAATGCCTGCGTTCCAGATCTGGCGCAAAGAATCGACACTCAAGTAAATGCCGGTCTCGCTTGGCTCAAATTACAGCAAAATGAAGATGGCGGCTGGGGAGACACCGGGCTGAATTATTCAAACATCTCCACAAGCATGCTGGTGGTAGCCGCACTTCATGCAAGCGATCGGGGAATTGAATTCCAAGACTCAATTAAGCAAGCTGAATCCTACATCGAAGCGGAAGGAGGCATTGATGGCCTCCGCAAGCGCTACGGCAAAGACAAGACCTTTGCAGTTCCGATCCTGGCAAACTGTGCGATGGCTGGGCTTGTCCCCTGGAAAGAGGTCGCGACGCTACCATTTTTTGCCGCCTGTGTACCGCGGCGTTTCTACAGTCTGATTCAGCTTCCCGTCGTTAGCTATGCCGTGCCCGCATTAGTTGCTATTGGCCAAGCTAAATTCATACTCGATCCTCCGCGGAATCCAATATCTCGAACCGTTTTGAAATGCTTTGTTAAGCCAAGCCTTAAGGTTCTGGAAAAAATGTTACCGGCCAGTGGTGGATTTTTAGAAGCGGTTCCCCTGACCAGCTTTGTTTCCATGGCACTTATCAAAACGGATCGCGCAAACCACACGGTTGTCCAAAAAGGCATTCAGTTTCTCTTAAATTCCTTTCGCTTCGAAGGCGAAAAATTAGGGAGCTGGCCAATCGATACCAATCTGGCTACGTGGAATACAACCTTGGCGATTAACGCCTTGGCGAGCCATCCTGAATCGTTGGCCAATGAATGCTCTGTTAACTCTCAAGAGTGGAACGCTTGTGTTCATTGGGTGCTGAGTTGCCAAAACCGAGAAACCCACCCATTTACGGGAGCCGCACCGGGGGGCTGGGGCTGGACTGACCTAAGTGGTGCCGTTCCCGACGCCGACGACACCCCCGGAGCACTAATTGCCTTAAAAAAGATAAGTCTATTGGATGTTCCCCAAGGAGGACACGAAAACATCCAAACCTCCGAAATTCAACAATCAGCGGAACTCGGCGTCGATTGGTTAATCAAATTACAAAACGCCGACAAAGGGTGGCCAACATTTTGTCGTGGCTGGCTAAATCTTCCTTTTGACCGCAGTGGAACAGACATAACAGCCCACGTAATTCGTAGTTTCCTTGCTTGGCGCGACGAAATTAGCGACGTAAAAAACCGTAAAACCAAGGTCAGCCGCGCGATTAAGACTGGGTTTGAATACCTAAGACAACACCAAGAAAAAGACGGCAGCTGGCTACCACTCTGGTTCGGCAATCAAGACATGCCCGAAGACATTAACCCGTTTTACGGAACCGCTAAAGTCCTTATGGCTTACCGTGATGCAAATTCATTCGATACCAAAGAAGCTCAATTTGGTTTAAGATGGGTACGAGAAAATCAGAACGATGACGGGGGTTGGGGAGGAGGTCCTTCGACCAACTGGCAAAACTCGATTCTGGGCGATAGTAGCGTCGAAGAAACGGCACTTTGCACAGAGATAATGCTGGACGATCCTCACCCGGATTCTCAGAATGCTGCCCAAAGTGGTATTCGCTGGTTACTCGAAGCAACCGAATCAAACTCAATTACTGAGCCATGGCCAATTGGATTTTATTTTGCCAAGCTTTGGTATTTTGAAAAATTGTATCCACTGATTTTTGCTACTTCGACCCTTAATCGTGCCTTGCGATTGGAAGAAGATGGCGAAAGTTCCAAAACTTAGTAATCCACTTAAACGAAGACTACCTTATCCGCGACCGAAATTCAGCCTCAACATCATTCGCTTATTTCGACTTGCGACTTTAATAACCGTTAGGAAGTAACTTGACGACGACCAAAACGAATAGCCCTTCCGGAACTGACCCAGCAATCGATCAGTCCCAAACTGAGAAACCGGTTCGCCGTTCGCGCCGGCGTAAAACTGCACACCTGAAAATGGTTCCTTCCTCAAAGGAACAACGTGAGTCGCTGCGCGCAAAGTGCCAGACGATTGCGGACTCTCTCGATCGCAACATCCCTCCCTCCAAGGATCAGCTTGAGGCATTGTGTCGAAAACTGTTGCTTGACGCCGGGGAACCCGAAGGTTATCTCGGATGGATTATGGTTGTTCTGTCAAGTTGCTTTTGGGAAGAGCAAATCAAGTCCATCCCTCACTCTAGACGCCTGTTTTTGCTACCTCACTGCCTCAAACACGCCGAGGGTTGCCCTGCGGACTACGATGAGTTTGGACTTGCCTGCAAGACTTGCGGCGCCTGTAGCATTGCCGACTTCCGAGCCTCTGCGGAGGAACTCGGATATAAAGTGTTGGTTGCAGAGGGCTCGCCAATCGTTCTTAAGATTATTGTAAGCGGTCATGTCGATGCAATCGTGGGTGTTGCCTGTCTCAATGTTTTAGAAAAAGCGATCGATAAGATCATGCTCGCAGGGATCCCCTGCATGGCCACTCCACTGCTTTCCAGTGATTGCAGAAACACCAGTGTCGACGAAGACTGGGTTGAGCAAATGGTGAGGGTTCCCTTCGAAGAATCAACACAAGAGACGCGCAGCTACATCCATCTCCTCCGCGAATCATCCCAACTGTTTGAACGCCAGCAATTAGAACGACTAGTTCCACGAATCAGGGGTGGGAAATCACTCGCTGAAGCGAATGGACAAGGCGTTGGAGCACTCGATCCGATCGCGGCAACTGAAGCAATTGCATATGATTTTTTATCTGCCGGTGGAAAGCACTCTCGGCCTTTCATTACGCTAGCCGTTTACGATGCAGTCAGTGGCGGGGAAGCAACGCTTTCGCATGGCAACGAAGTGGTCGCCCAATACCCCGATGCCATTCGTCGAACCGCGATGTCGATCGAAACATTTCATAAAGCCTCATTAGTCCACGACGACATCGAAGACAACGATCAATTCCGATACGGTGCTGAAACGCTACACATAAAATATGGCATCCCAACCGGCATCAACATTGGAGACTACCTAGTCGGCATGGGCTATCGTTTAGTTAGCCGAGATCGACAGGAACTCGGCGCAGAAACAGCCGCCGACATTCTTGACTACCTCGCCGAATCACATCAACGCTTGGCCGAAGGCCAGGGGGCAGAACTGATGTGGCGTGATAGCGAAAACCGCATTCTGAAGCCAATTGATGCCCTGAAAATTTATGCTTTGAAAACAGCGCCTGCTTTTGAAGCAGCGTTTTACAGCGGCATTCGCTTAGCCGGACCAGCGGAATCGTATCTCAAACCCATTCGCGCTTTCGCAAGAAATCTTGGCGTTGCCTTTCAAATTCTTAATGACTTAAAAGACTGGGAAAAAGACGACGACAACAAGCGGCTTATTGGTGGAGATCTACTCGGTGGCCGTCCAACGGTCTTACTGGCTCTCGCTTTGGAAAGCCTAAAAGATGAACAACGAACAGAATTGCTGGACTTGGTAAACGGACGCTCTGAGCTCTCACCCGAACAAAAAGTGCTGCGAACAAGAGCGTTATATTTTGAAGCCGGAGTGTTCGCAAAAGCCTATCAACTAGTCGACAAACACCAACAAAAAGCCGAGGAAGTCGCCGACGAAATCCAGCCTGACGAACTTCGCCGCCTAATGTACTATCTCGTCGATACCGTGCTCGACCACTCCGCAGAGGTGAAGCCCACCATCGACATCCAGCACCTGTCGTTCAACGAAGTGCTTCCAATTGTATCCGTTGGTCCATCGTCCTAATACCAACGCGGCCTCAACTGCAGCAACGGAACACTCCTGATTTATTTGATTTTCATTTTCCAGACGACGCCCTCTTTACCTGGCCACTCACGATTTTAGATTCATGGACAAAACACCACAATCTGCAGATGTCGAACTGGAACAACTCGTTGGCTTGTTCTATCAAGATGTAAACGATCTTGGTTCTTTTCAACAAGTCGAAGCCGATCAACTTTCGAGCATTGGACGATCGCTGCTCGCGCACGACCAGCACATGACGGTAACGGTCGAAAAACGCCATCAATGCTCGGTCGATGTCGTCGTCATGGAAACTCGCACCGACGACAATTATTACTCTCGAAAAATCCTGCTAACACGCCAATCCGATGGCTGCGTGGTCCAATTTGGCATCGTAAGAATCAACAAATCGTACCTCACCAAGGAGGTGCAGGATGAAATCGAAAAGCTGGAAACGCCGCTGGGCAGAATCTTAATCAACCATGGTGTACTGCGGATTGTCAAATTATTGAGCTTGTTGAAAATTGAATGTGGCGGGGAACTGGCAAACATGCTGGGACTTGAAACTGGCTCCGTCTGCTATGGCAGAACCGCACTCATTTACTGCAACGGATCTCCGGCGATTGAGCTACTCGAAATTGTCAGTGAATGTCCACCTACCCCCACCGCCTGATCTTCCAACACTCCATTCGCCTCGCCCCAAGTTGATCTATGAAAATTCTTCTGACCAATGATGACGGATGGGGATTTGAGGGACTCCTTGCTCTGGAAGAGGTGGCCCGTCAGTTTGGTGAAACATGGACCGTCGCTCCGGAGAAACCTATGTCAGGGATTTCCCACCAATTGACGTTTGAACGCCCCATGCGTTTCAAGCAAAAACAAGATCGCTCTTATGAGCTCGATGGAACCCCCGCAGACTGCGTTCGTGTTGCAATGACACAACTTGATGTGCAATTTGATTGGGTGCTCTCGGGTGTCAACAAAGGGGCCAACCTGGGCTCTGACACCTGTGTTTCAGGAACGGTTGCCGCAGCGAGAGAAGCCAGCCTATTTGGTTGTCCGGCAATCGCCCTCTCGCAACACCTGCGAAAATTCAAACAGCCATTTGATTGGTCAAAAACAATTCGTATGGCAGAAAAAATCCTCCCTCGATTGATGGACCAACCATTGCCACCGCGTAGCTGGGTGAATATCAATTTCCCTGATGTCAAACCAGATGACTGCGCGACAGTAAAGCTCGTGGAGACTCAATTAGACCCAGCACCTCTACCGGCCCAATACACGAAACTTCCTGACGGAAAGCTACTTTATTGCGGCGTTTACAACGATCGACCCCGAAAACGCAATCACGATGCCGACGTCTGTTTTACTGGTAACATCGCCGTCACCTACCACGATTAATCCAGTCCAAACTCATTCGACTTGTCTACCAGAGAAGCCGTTGGTCGCAACTCTGGAGCCCGAGCAATTACGGCAAGCCTTACCCCTATTTTCGATTCTTAATTTTCACTGAGTCGGGTGCTATTTACGTAAAGTGCCGTGGTTTAGACTTGAGTGGCGTTCTGATCCCCTTTCAAAACGGACACAACAATGAGATTAGTAATTATTTTGATGGTGTTAAGCCTGTTGGTTCTTCATCAGGATTTTTGGAACTGGAATCGGGAAGAACTTTCTTTTGGCTTCCTGCCAATCGGGCTCACCTATCACATTGGCATTTCATTGGGTGCGACATTCGTCTGGTGGTTTGCTTGCACATTCGCTTGGCCCTCAGGCGTCGACACCTTTGATGAGCAATCCTCCGAATCGGGGGACCAATCATGAATTACCTACTGGCAATGAACGATGGGCAAATTCGCTTTTCAATCATTTTAGTCTACCTCGGACTGCTGCTCGGTTTGGGGTTTTTCGCAAGTCGACTGTTTCGCGGCACGAAGGATGACTACCTACTTGCAAGCCATTCAATTGGACCGTTCTTGTTATTAATGAGCATGTTCGGAACCACAATGACTGCCTTTGCGCTGGTAGGTTCATCGGGAGAAGCATTCAAAAAAGGAATTGGCGTATACGGGATGCTCGCCTCGAGCAGTGGCATTATCCATTCCCTGTGCTTTTTCCTCATCGGAGTAAAAATATACCGTTTTGGTAGGAAACACGGTTATTCAACTCAAATTCAGTTCTTTCGTGATCGACTCGAAAGCGATCTGATCGGTCTGATCTTGTTCCCAATTTTAGTAGGTCTGATCATTCCCTACCTGCTGATTGGAGTCATGGCTGGTGGAGGTGTGATTGCCGTCATGACTGCGGGAGCCTTTCCCAATCTTGGCCTTTCAGAAAATGGCTCCATCCCACCTCACTACGGCTCACTTTTAATCTGCAGTGTGGTTTTAATTTATGTATTCTTTGGTGGAATGCGTGGAACTGCTTGGGCAAACGCTTTTCAAACAACTGTATTCATGGGCCTTGGCGTTGTCACCTTTGTGATGCTCGCGAACCGTTTAGGGGAGGGCCAAAATTTACTGGAGAGCTTAAAAAATGTCACCGCTAAAGTGCAGCCTTCAAAATTAACCCGGGCAGGCATGAGTCAAACGCTTTTTTTGAGCTACATGTGTATCCCTCTTTCAGTTGCCATGTTCCCGCATCTATTCCAGCACTGGCTAACGGCTAAGAGTTCTGCGAGCTTTAAAGTGCCAGTAATCTGCCATCCAATTTTCATTATGATCGTCTGGGTACCATGCGTCTTGATTGGCGTCTGGGGCACGACCCTCGACCTTCCCGATATCCGCTCTAACGATGTGTTAGCCTACATGGTAAACATGAAAATCGGCGCCTTCATGGGCGGGTTGCTTTCCGCCGGAATTTTAGCCGCGATCATGTCATCGCTCGACAGTCAATTTCTGTGCATTGGCTCAATTTTCACCAACGATATCGTTCTGCATTATCTCGACGAATCAAAGATATCTGAAAAACGTCAAGTTTGGATCGCAAGGCTCTTTGTGATTCTGATCGTGGGAATTACCTACGTACTTAGCCTCCAAGGCTATCGCAGCGTCTTCACGATGGCGGTCTGGTGTTTCAGTGGTTTTGCAGGTCTATTTCCAATCGTGTTTGCCGCCCTTTACTGGAAACGGTTGACCGCCGCCGGAGCTCTTTCGGGTACCTTGGCAATGGTCGGGAGCTGGCTCTATTTATTCCAGCAATCTGGTTATGGAGCCAACACCGAGTTTGCACTCTCCCCATTTGGTAGTGAATATCCCATCATGCCCGTCGTCGCCATCATTCTCTGCTCGACATTGGCAATGCTCGTTACATCGTTCATTACCCCCCCGCCTTCTCAGAAAACACTCGATAAATTCTTTCGTTCTTAAACTTGAGCAACGAAAGTCTGATACTCCTTGAAAGCCTTCCGCTACCTATGTCATCTCGAAGACGACTCAAATCTACATCGGCTGAACCTGAAAAACACTTTGTCGACATGGCAGAATGGCTCGCCATGGAATCTGCTGCAGAAATCAAGAGAATGGAGGAGCGACGCAGAATCCAAAACACTGGCGATGCAGAAAAATCGGGTGAAACCATTCTCGACGTTGTTATCACCGATGAAGTAAGGGGACTTGGCGGACATCAACTGGTTACGTTCAAACGGCGAAATGAAACATTGCGAATGCCCTGGCACCGACTGCGGGTTGGAGCCCCTGTGGTTGTTTCGCCATTTCAGCGAGACGGCAAATCAGAAACTGGCGTTGTCAGCCGCAAGAGAAACGACTCCATTCAAATCGCCCTCAATCGCATTCCTCGCGCCGATGTATTGCGAATCGATCTTACAGCCGACGAGGTAACCCGCCAGAGGCAGCTTGCTGCCATCATGACAGCGAAAGATTCCAGAGGCCGACTCGGGCATCTTCGCGCAATTCTAATGGGGGAAAAACAGCCGCGATTTACAAACAAGCCAATCGATATTGAATTCAAAACGCAGCTGAACGAATCGCAAAAAGCAGCAGTTGAATTTGCATTGTCTGCCGAGGATCTGGCAATCATTCACGGCCCTCCTGGAACTGGAAAAACAACCACCGTTGCTGAACTAATTGTTCAAGCCGTCCACCGGTCAGAAAAAGTACTCGCTTGTGCACCAAGCAATACCGCGGTCGATAATTTATTAGACCGGCTCGTTCGGGCTGGAACTCGGGTGGTTCGCATTGGTCACCCCGCTCGAATCACCGAGCGTCTCAGAAACTACTCACTCGATGGACTCGTCGAACAACACGAAAACACTACCGTTATCAAAGATATGATTCGAGAAGCGGAAGCACTCTTTCGCCAATCGGAAAAATGGACGCGTGCGAAACCCCAGCGAGGCGCTCGCGAAAGTATGAAACGAGAAGCCAAACGCTTAATGGCCGATGCCAAACGATTAGAACGCCAAGCGATCAGTTCAATTTTAGATCAGGCAGATGTGATTTGTGCCACAACAACTTTCAATCCCGACACCCTTGCCGACCGATGGTTCGACCTCGCTGTAATCGACGAGGCCTGCCAGAGCACCGAACCAGGCTGCTGGGTCCCACTCTTGCGATCTGAGCGAGTCGTGCTTGCTGGCGACCACCAGCAATTGCCGCCTACGGTTCTCTCCAGCGAAGCTGCCCAGCAAGGATTCGCAAAAAGCATGATGGAACGACAAATTGAACTATACGGTGATGACGTTGCAAAGATGCTAACCGTGCAATACCGGATGCACCATCAAATCATGAATTTTTCATCTTCGCAGTTTTACCAAAACGAACTAAAAGCCCACCCTTCGGTTGTCGACCACACACTCCATGAACTCGAGGGAATTGAACCTTCCGAGTTCTCCGGTCAAATCATGAGCTTCATTGATACCGCAGGCGCAGGCTGGGATGAAGAATTGGAACCCAATGGACTGAGCAAGAGAAATCCCAATGAAGCAAACCTGGTCGTCAAGAAAGTCCAGGCATTGCTCGATGCCGGCCTGCCTAAAAAAGACATTGCCGTGATCGCACCTTATGCCGCACAAGTTCGATTGCTTCGCGATCTTTTCGCAGGCGGAGGCCCAGAGGTCGACACCGTCGATGGGTTTCAGGGCCGGGAAAAAGAAGCTGTCGTTATCTCACTGGTGAGAAGCAATCCACAGAACGAAATTGGCTTCCTCGCAGATCGGCGGCGAATGAACGTCGCTTTAACTCGAGCCCGTCGAAAACTAATTGTTATTGGCGACAGTTCCACACTCGGCATTGATGAGTTTTATCGAGAGTTTTTCGAATACGTTGAGTCTATTTCTGGTTACCTGACGGTGTGGACCGAGAACCAGGACTAGGACGGCCTTAAAACCGACGAGGCAAGCCGCTGGTCAGATACGTGCTACTTTCGCACGTGAATAATTAACTGCCATGAGGACTAAAATTAATCCCGCTGCGACCAGCTGAACCGCGATCTGCCATTCCTGCCATCGGGTAAAGAAAACCAATAGGCTGAGCCCCAGCAAAAGGCTTCTCAATGGCAAAGACAACGCCTTGAAGGCATATCCAGCAATCGATGCCGCAAGGCCAAGAATGCCAATCAAAGTAATACTCACCATCATCACGACCATCAACGGCGAAGCCGCTTCATTATCGATCGTCAGCATCAGCAATTCGGGCTTCAGCACAAAAGCAAAAGGAAGGGCAAACCCCACCAGCGCAAAGCGAAACGCTGAAAACGCAGCCTTCATCACGTCCGCCTTCGCAATTGCCGCCGCCGCGTAGGCAGCTAAAGCGACCGGGGGAGTGACCATCGACATCATACCAAAGTAAAAAATAAATAAATGAGCAGCGAGCGGAGGCGTTTTCAACGTCGTCAATACCGACCCCACCAAGATCGCCATCAACAGGTAACAAACAGCGGAGGGCAAGCCCATCCCCAGAACAATCGTAGACACCATCAGCAGTAGCAGCGCTAAAATTGAACTGTCGTTAGCAAATGCTTGAATTTTAGCCGGCAGGGAAGCCCCCAAACCAGTCAAATCAACCACACCTAAAATGATCCCGACGCAGGAGGCCGCAACGATTAATGTCATCCCCCCTTTGGCCGCACCCACCAACGCTTGAATGACTTTGGGAAAACTCAAACGAGTCAATTCGCTGAACTGACTTAAAACTAAAATCCCGATAAGGCTCACGCTAACCGAACGATAGGGTGTAAAACCACTTAAGAGCATCGCAATCAAAATCACGAAAGCTCCGAAAAAGACGAACCCCTGATACTTGGACATTGGCCCCTCTGACTCAGCCCCAATTTCGCTTTCCGCTTCGGCACCAATTCGCTTGGAATGAAAGTGCACAGTTAACAACAAAGCCGTGTAATATAAAATCGCGGGGATCAGTGCGGCTTTAATAATTTCGACATAGGTCACTGCCGGCTCAACCAACTCCAACATCATGTAGGCGCCAGCTCCCATGATCGGAGGCATCAACGCTCCGCCAGAGCTTGCGGCCGCCTCCACTCCCGCTGCGGACTCTGGGTCAAAGCCAGAGCTCTTCATTAATGGAATCGTAAACGTTCCAGTAGTCGCCGTATTCGCAACAGCACTTCCGGAAAGGGACCCCATTAACCCGCTACTAACAACCGCTACTTTGGCTGGTCCGCCGGAGCTATTTTTAAATAAGTTACGAGCAAGCTTAATGACGTAAGCAGTCGCACCGGTCTGTTCGAGCAACGTCCCAAATAATACAAACAAGAAAACGTAATTGAACATTACTTTGAGCGCTACGCCAAATACGCCACCCGACTGCAAAAATGATTTTTGAGCAATTTGCCCCCAAGAAGAACCACGGTGTGGGAACAGCCAGTCTGGCATACTGGCCCCAAAAATTGCGTAGGTAATAAACAGGCAACAGAGAATCGGCAACGTCCACCCGATCGCCCTCCGCGTTGCCTCAAGAATCAATATTAGCCCGGTTCCAGCGATGAAAAAATCGAGAGGCTTCTCATTTCCCGCACGATCTCCCAAAAGAATCCCATCGACCCAAAACCTTTTGAGATTCTGTTCACTTTGTACAAAGATGTAACCAAAAACGACGACGGTAAGCAGCATCAAACTGACGTCGATCGCGCGACCCAATTGCCAATCTGGTCTTTCTTTGACAAGAGGTCGACTGAGAAACACAAGCAGCAACCCCAACATCCCAAACATGGCAAGGTTAGGTTGTGGATCAAACAGGTTGTAGTTAGCCGCCGCCAACACGAATAACGACAACACAACCGCCAATACGCAATACACAAAATTTTTGCTAGATGCGAAGCGGTCAGTCATGGATAAGATCGATTGGTTGATTTGGATTTCGACGGACTATAAGAACAACAACCGACGGTATGCTTGCCAAACAAAAATGCGTCGGTTTTTATTCGGCACTCGGCCAGATACCAATTTCTTTGTAAAACTTAATCGCACCAGGATGGAAGGGAACGCCTGTATCTCTGGTTGCATTTTTAGGATTAAGGGCTTTCCCTGCAGGGTGCTTCTCAGCAATCTTCGCGCGATTTTCGTACATCAACTTGGTCAATTCGTATACGACATCTTCGTCTACTTTTTCGTGTGTAATCAATTGCATATTACCGACGTTCAATCCCACCATGTCTTCGCTAAGATCACTGTAGGCGTCCGCTTTTACGGGCACAGGAAAGTAGAATGGATACTCCTTTAGTTTTTCCGGAGCGTCTTTATCGAGTTCAATAAATACGACGTCCTGAGACGCACACAATTGAGTGACGGCAGGAATTGGAATCGCGCCTCCCATGAATGCAGCATCAGCCTTTCCGTCAGACAACATCTCTGCAGCAGAAAGGTAATTCCCCGGGATTACATCTCCCAAGTCTTCATAAGTAACGCCATGCGCTGCGAGCAAGGGCTTTAAAAAGTAATCAAAGCCGGCGCCAGCAGGCCCAAGCACTACGCGTTTGCCTTTTAGATCCGAGATCTTCTCAATCCCTGAACCCTCAGTCGTCACAAAAATCCCGACATTGGGAGCCAGTGTCGCAACGGTGCGAACCGCATGGGGCGTCTTCCAGGCTCCCTCTCCAAGATTAGCAAAGTAAGCGATGGCAGCATTAGCCATACCGAACTCAATATCTCCCGATTCCAGTTTTCGAATGTTTTCCTGTGTTCCCTTGGTTCCCTGAGAGGTGACCACCCATTTAAGATCACCTTTGTTGGCTTCGACAACGCTCGAAATCGCATTACCAACGGGAGCAAACGCCCCGCCAGCGGGTGCAGTTCCAACCGTGATAAACTGCCGACCGTTATCGCCAGAACCTCCTCCAGCGACGCCTTCCTTTTTCTCACATCCCGTCAGCATCAGCAATGAGATCGCCAGAATGCAGAGCGCGCAATTGGGCAAACTCGAAAAATATTCACGTCGTTGAGACATCTTCGTCATCCCTTTCAAGGTTCAATAAAAGGGCCGTGACGACCCTATCTCTGTCGAATCTATGATAACACCCCCCCCACCACCCCTCTATAGGGCAAATCTTAGCGAGGGCTGTAAATAAAAACATCGAGAATCTAAACACCGCAACTTCATTGAGCTCGAACAAGCAGCACTTAATTTATTCCTAGCTAATTAGCACTCAGTTTTTTCAACTCGATCTTACGAAACTGAGTCGGGTGACTTTCGGATTGTAGGGAAATTGTTCCACTCTCGAGCATCAGATTGCCATCGACAATGAACGGACGAGCTTCACCATCGCGTTCGTCCAACTGTGGTTTGGTGTATTCCAATACCACTTTTCCATCCACCCAATGGCGAATTACTTCATTCCCACGGACTTCCACCTCGACGGTCACCCACTGATCGCCCCGGAACGAAGGCGAATTACTACTCGTGCAATGGCGTTTGAATAGTTTGCCATCCATCACAACATTGGTTCCAGGCGTGCATAAATTGAGCGTTGTACGTTCGCCGGTATCGCCAGCGCCCAGCAATTGGACTTCAATCGAAACCGGAAACTTTTGATTAAGTTTCATTTTCGCAGGGTCCTGACCATGCAGCATTAAACCGTTGTTGCGAAAAGCCCATCCGGGACCATTTTCCACCTGATCGCCCGTGAATCGATATTCCACCCTCAAGCGGTAATGCGAGAAATCATCTTTGTAAAAAAGATGGCCAAATTTTTCCCAGTCTTTACGATTCTTTCCATCCATGCTCAGAAAATCTTCCGGCTTGTATTGATCGTAGGAAACCGTCAGCAATCCGTCTTTGACCCGAAAGGTATCGCCGTAATTGACCCCCAATTCATGGCCGCGGATTTTTGGCGTCCAACCGGTGAGGTCTTTGCCGTTGAATAATTGAATCCATTCTTCCCCTTCAGAATCGTCATTTTTTGAGTTTTTTAGGGTTTCCACAGAAATTTTGGACCCGACAAACATCTCGGTTGGCTCTTGAACGGCACAGTCCTGAGCACTGGCATGCGCTACAAAACTGGCAAAAATGACACTTAACAGCATGGATTTGATCATAAAAACACTCATTGGTTTATCTGAAATATTACGGCGAACCCCAAAAAGGCACAGTATAACGAGTTAAATTGAACAAAACCTCTACTCTCTCGCAAAGACTTTAAATTAACGCCTTGCGATAAACCGACAAATTTGGATAATATCCGAGCTACGGACGGTTTCGTGACTCGAACCCGTCCAATTTTTGTTGGAATTAGATTTAGACGAGGCTATCGGTCAATTGGCGAAAATGCGAAGAAAAACCACACGTCGTAAGGTTAAAGCGAAAACCAGAACAGCGCGACGAGATCCGCTGTACGTAGACGGTGAACGCCCGCGTCCAATGTATGTCGATTACAAAGACGTTGAACTGCTCAAGAAATTGATCAACCGTCACGGCAGAATTGTCGGACGCCGCAAAACGGGCTGCACAGCGATCAGCCAACACGCAGTGACTGAGTCAATCAAGCGAGCTCGATTCATGGCTTTACTACCCTTCAAAGGCGACTAGTCAAAACGGGAGTGCTCGATTCCCCAACGGGTATCGCACACCACTGAACAATAAAACAGTCAAACCTGCCGATCATTCATGGCAGGTTTTTTTTTGAATTTCAAGGTGAGTGCCCCTACCGCCCTTACACGCGAGGCCAGCATGTCGGAAGTGTTTAAAACGAAACGAAGAGTTGAGTTTCGCGAAACCGATATGGCGGGCATTGTGCACTTTTCTAATTTCTTTGCCTACATGGAACAGGCCGAACACGAATTGCTTCGCAGTCTCGATCTCGGGGTGATGTGCAATATCGACGGACGTGACATCAGCTTCCCTCGGGTAAGCGCGACCTGCGATTACCGAGTCTCTATCCGCTTCGAAGAAGTAATTGACATAGAGGTTGTCGTCGAAAAAATCGGAACCAAAAGTATTACTTACGGATTTCGTTTTCTCCGTGATGAAACGCCGATCGCGGACGGTTCCATCACCGTTGTCTGCTGTTTAATGAAACACGGAGAGCGTCCCCAATCCGTAGAGACACCCTCAGAATTCATTAACGCGATCAAGCCATTTCTTGCTGAGCCTTAACTGTACTAGACTTTTGTTAAAAGAGACTTAATTTTCATGTCAGTCTATTTGCAAAACCTGACGGTTCGACTGGCTCAGGGCGTTGGTAAACTCTCACCAGAAACCCGCGAACTCCACAAAAATTACTTTCTCTCGGCGCAGCAACCCGATGGTGGCTTTTCCGGCCGGGAAGGGGGGAGCGATCTTTATTACACGACATTCGCGATGCGTGGGCTCTCGATTCTTGGTGAACTCTACGGAGAAGTCGCAGATCGCATCGAGTCATACCTCAAACCGCAGCTTTCATCCCGTCAAACGATCGTCGATTTTTTTTCACTTTTTTACGCCGCAAACCTCTTAAAAATTTCGTCAGGAAAAGACATATTCAGGGACGCTGATCCAAATTGGCAAACTCAAGTGGCTGCGTTTCTTGAAACGCTACGGCGGGAAGATGGCGGCTATGCCAAAGCCCCCGAAGGGAACGCCGGAAGCACTTATCACACCTTTCTCGTTCTACTCGTATTACAACTGATCGAATGCCCCATCCCTAGTCCAGAAAAAGCGATTGAATTTTTGGATTCAAGACGCGATCCTGAAGGCGGTTGGCATGAAATTCGAGTCAGCAAACGCCCAGGAACAAATCCAACGGCAGCAGCAGTTGCTAGTCTCCTAATTCTCGACGCGATCGACGAATCCAAAGATCCTGAATTGGTCGCGACGACTCTCGATTTCTTAGTCGAGATGCAGACCGACGAAGGTGGCCTCCGTGCTAACACGCGGATTCCGATCGCTGATCTCTTAAGCTCTTTTACTGGAGCACTGACTCTGATTGACTTGGATGCGTTTGAGGAAATAGATGTCACCTCGTATCGCCAATTCGTGGAATCCATGCAACGCTCCGAAGGTGGCTTTCAGGCGGCCGCCTGGGATACCGCCCATGACGTCGAGTATTCATTTTACGGACTGGGGTGTATGGCTCTTCTTGAGAATCATTAGAATTATTGTTCGTATCACCCCAAAACTCATGGATGCGTTGAGTCGATCGGCCCAACTGAAGCACCGACAAAACAAGCATCCCTTCGCTAATTCGATGAACGCTAAAACCAATTATCAAAACCGGTAAACCCATCCAACGGAGGGCTTCCATGCCCGATTTTGTTGCCAACGCAGTAACCAAAGAATTCGATACCCCCACCGGTCCGCTGCGAATCCTTGACGGTATCTCCACCGAACTTGAACGAGGCCAAAACATGGCAGTCATCGGTGACAGTGGGAGCGGTAAAAGTACGTTTCTCCATATCGCTGGAACACTCGATTCTCCAAGTTCTGGCAATGTTTGTTTGATGGGAAACGATCTTACTGAGCTTGATGAAAATCAACTCGCGCATTTCCGAAACGAGAACATTGGCTTTATCTTTCAAGAGCACCATCTTTTGCCGCAACTGACTGCACTCGAGAATGTACTCCTTCCGATGGTTGCCACGGGGGCAACCGATTCAGATTCAATTCAACGCGCGAAGAGTTTACTGGATTCAGTGGGTCTTTCTAACCGACTAGATCACCGACCGGCAGCTTTATCCGGCGGTGAACGACAAAGGGTTGCCGTAGCGCGAGCATTAATTCGGGAACCAATTTTATTATTAGCAGACGAACCGACGGGCAGCCTTGATCAAGCAAATGCTGAAAAAACGGGCCAACTCCTGCTCGATCTTCAAAATCAATACAACATGATTCTTATCTGTGTCACTCACTCGTCGAAACTAGCTTCGGTTTTCCAAAACAAAAGCCGGCTTGTCGATGGGAGGCTCGCATCCGTATGAATCGTTGGCAAATCGCAATCAAGAGCTTGTTCTATTTTCGTCGCACCAATCTGGCGATCGCTTTAGGGGTTGCGGCGGCAACCGCGGTACTCACCGGCGCGTTAATTGTCGGTGACAGCATGCGAAATAGCCTTCGCGAATTAACCCTCGAACGCCTTGGCATGATCGACGAACTCATGCTTTCCGATGGCTTCTTCGCGGAATCGCTCGCTGAAACGCTCAGTGGGACAACTGAGTTTAAAGAAAATTACACACAGGCAAGTTCCGCAATCTTATTTCCGGGCGGCACCGTCCAAAACGCAACCGATTCCACACGCCGGGCAGGGCAAGTGACCGTTCTTGGAATCACGAAAGAATTCTGGAAATTCGAGCAACGCGGTGAACTCAATCGAAAAGACCTTGATGAAAATAGCATCATCATCAACCAAGCCGTCGCAGACGACCTTCAAATCAGTAACGCTGATGTCGAATCGGGGAACGCTCTGATTACAGTCCGGATCCCGAAACGAAACCAACTTCCAGCAGATAGTGCTCTCGGTAAAAAGAATGATTTAATAGAAAGCATCGTCGATTTAAAAGTCATCCAGATCGTGCCTATGTCAGGACTCGGCAGGTTTGGACTCTATCCCTCCCAAGCCGACCCCTACAACGTTTACGTATCGATCAAACTTCTGCAAGATTCGCTCGCCCGTTCCGTACTCCAACACAAATCCGATTCTGCCCAAGCCAACATTATCTTGATCAGCGGAAAAGGACAAACCCTACCCACTGAAATTGATTCGGAACAACTGCGATTGTCTCTTCGCCCTTCGCTCGAAGACTATGGCTTGACTCTCAAACGTGCGACTCAGACATTTTCAGACGAAAACAATGAAAAAACTGTTTTCGATTATTGGAGCCTTTCATCTGATCGACTTGTGCTTAGTGATGAAGTAGCACAATCTACTGCCGCGGCCTTTCCGTCAGCGATGCCGATCTTCACCTACCTTGCTAACGACATCCGCAGACCTGAAGCAGATTCAGGGATCCCATTCTCGATGATTGCAGCAGTTGATTTTGACCATCAATTCGACCCTATTTCTGCGCTCACAAACGACCCCATCCGTCCAATGAGAGCGAATGAGATCGTCCTAAACCAATGGGCAGCAGACGATCTTAATGCGGCAAAAGGGGACTCGGTCGTCATAACATTTTTCGAACCAGAAACGACTCACGGCTCTCAAAAAGAAAAATCTGTGGAACTCACGGTCGTCGACATTGCAAAACTTACCGAACCAGACAAAGCATTTAGAGTCTCACGCCGCGGCCAAATTAGTCCGGCAGAATTCAAACAGTGCCCAACGCTTGCGAATGACCCAAATCTGACTCCCGAAGTTCCCGGAGTGACCGATGCGCAGTCAATTGAAAACTGGGACTTGCCCTTCGATACGGCTGATAAAATCAGGCCCCAAGACGACGATTATTGGGGAAACCATAGAACGACCCCCAAGGCATTCGTCTCTCTCGCGATGGGACAAAAACTTTGGGATAGTCGCTTTGGAAATATCACGAGTTTTCGCATTCCAATTTCCGCCGGATCAGAAGAACAAGTATCAGAAGCGCTGCTAACACAGTTCATTGAGGACAATGCGAAACTTGGGATGCATTTAATTCAAATTAAACGCCAAGGAATTGCAGCTTCCTCGGGTTCCACGCCGTTTGATTTCCTTTTCCTTGCATTAAGTATGTTTGTGATAGGCGCCGCCCTAATTCTCGTTTCTTTGCTGTTCCGGCTTGGATTACAGCAGCGTGCCAGCGAATTGGGTTTAATGAAGGCAATTGGGTTCCCGCAAAAACAGATCCGCCGAATTTGCCTTTATGAAATGGCATCTGTCTCTTGCCTTGGAGCCACGATCGGTATCTCACTTGGAATGGGATATGCATGGCTCATGATCTTTGGCCTCAAGACATGGTGGGTGGGGGCAATATCTAGACCATTTCTGTCCCTTCATATTTCACCACTTAGCCTCGGCATCGGGTTTTTCAGTGGGTTAATCATCTGCGTTCTAACCATTGCCTGGGCTTTGCGAAGAACCCGTAATCAGCCCGTCCATTTGCTAATCAGTGGGCAACTAGAATCTATTGGGAACCCTGCATCAAAGACGCGAAGAACGAGCCTGCCAATCATTGCCGTACTCGCACTTACCGCTGTCGGCCTCACCGTTGCAGCCACACAACTGGCTGGCGAGGCGCAGGCGGGTTCGTTTCTGGGAGCAGGATTTTTGATTCTCGCCTCACTTCTAATGTGGGTCTATCGGACCTTTAGAACGGCCCGCCACGCGCACTCATTTGGGCGATTAAACCTCTCTCGCTTGGCCATCATGAGTTTCCAGAGAAACCCGCTTCGCAGCACCCTCACAATAGGACTAGTCGCGGTGGCCTGTTTTCTAATTGCCGCCGTCAGCTCATTTCGCTTAACCCCTTCTGAGCGTGGAACGGCCGGTTTCGAATGGGTTGCTCAAAGCAGTCAGCCCATTTACTACGATTTAAATAATCCTGAAGGGCAAGCGCTCGCTCTCGGAGCAGAAAATAAACTTCGGGAAGGAACCGAAATTTCGGCCATGCGCCTTAAACCGGGAGAGGACGCCAGCTGTAATAATCTGTATCAGTCCTCGCAGCCCCGCATCTTAGGAGTCGCCCCACAATTCATCGACGAATTCGACGAGGGCAAGGCAGGCCGATTCGCGTGGAGTGCATCCCTCGCCTCGACAGAATTAGAAAAACAAAACCCCTGGCGATTACTCGACTCTCCGCAGCCCCACTTGGGAACCCAAGAAGACCCAATTCCGGTCGTAATTGACAAGAATACAGCCAACTACAGTTTGAAAATCTATATTCTTAATACCGTTAAACAAATTGAATATGACTCCGGAGAATCGATCTACATCCGGGTTGTAGGATTCTTGGAAAATACACTTCTTCAAGGTAGCCTCATAATCTCCGAGCAAGATTTTGAAAGTGTGTTTCCAACGATCGGAGGTTACCAGTACTTTTTGATTCGCGAAATGGTTGAAACCACCGGCGAGAGTGAGTCTGACATTGCGGTACTGGAAGAACGACTTAGCGATCAGGGGTTTGATGCTCGTTCGGCAGAAATCCTGCTTGGCAACTTCATGTCAGTGCAAAACACCTACATCAGTACATTCCAAACACTCGGGTCGCTCGGTTTATTGCTGGGGACTTTCGGTCTTGCGGCCGTCCAAATTCGCAGTGTCTTAGAACGGAAAAAAGAGCTTGGTCTAATGCGAGCCATTGGCTTCCAACGCAATACTTTGGCGAAAATGGTGGTTTTGGAAAATGCTTGGCTGTTAATTATTGGACTTGGCATTGGTATTTTTTCAGCCCTGTTTACGACAATCCCCCACTGGCTCGTGGGAACGGCAACCGCCCCCTGGCTCGAACTGAGCCTGATGTTTGGTGTAATCATTACCGTTGGTTTGCTTGTCGGTTTTTATGCCTCACGTATTATCTCGAAAACACCACTCCTCGAATCATTACGAACCTAAGAACGCCTTTTTCTTTGCGATTGTTTTCAAAATCACCCGAGAACAAAGTTAGGACTTGTCGATGGTGCTTGGATTTGTTTACAATTTCGAACCTGCTAATTGAGTAAGCCGGTGTGGCGGAATTGGCAGACGCGATGGATTCAAAATCCATTGGGGGCAACCCCGTGGAGGTTCAAGTCCTCTCACCGGTACTTTAAAGCCAGCAAAACCTAGTGTGTTGCTGGCTTTTCTATTTTTATCTTGGAAAACGCCAAGAAATCTATTTTTCAGCTAACAAATTACACTAGTTAAGCGTCCCTCTTCCAGTGAACTGAACTCTCTCTTTTCACAACCTTCGTTGACTGGAAAGTAAAATGTTTCTGAGATCGCGGCAAACGCTTCCTGCAAGTTTTGATGTCCCAAGCATTCCCCAGACCCGATCGGCCGATTGGAATGACATGGATGCGAATGACAAAAACCAATTTTTTGGATTTTGTGAAAAGCACGCGCTTCGAATTGACCCAGCTGACATTTCTCGCATTGACGAGTCACTGCAAAAAGGACAAAAAGTTTGCCTACGCTTTACCCCAAAGATCGCCCCAAAGTTTGCCTTGAGTTTCCGTTCAGACTAGAACATCGTGCTCGCGCGGACAATCAGTTTTACAGCCAATCACCATCGCTCCATTCAATGGCACCCAGTTGCGGGATTTTGACACACTTAACATCTCCAAGTCTTGGGACACGCTACCCCTTCCAACCCAAGACATTTCGCAGGATGCACCAACGAGGCGCTGGCAAATCCCCATCCACCCCAAGAATCCAGTAATCGTACAGTCGCTCATAAGTTCCATCCGCTTTCTTTAACGCCAGCCAATTTTGCAAAAATTTCTCAAAAGTAAAATCACTCGCGGTCAAATAATAAATTGGAACTTGAATTTTACCTTGAAGCGGATTGGCAACTGCGAATTGCGGTTTTAACATCGTCCACGCCGAACCTGATTCCGCACTCATCACAAGGCCATCCGCCTCAACGCTGCGCCCTTCAAAATAATCACTGGCGGAATCTAGCTCGACGACCTCGAAGTCGGCTGGAACAAGACGCTTTACTCTGTCAGCGAAAAAACTATTTTTTATAACGGCCAACTTTAAATTAGGAATTCCTAGAATATCCTCCTTGGATCGGAAATTCCTTTTCTCGTGATCAGGTACGACAATGGCAAGGGTTACATCCATATAACGCATGTTGGCCGGCATTTGAATTGCCTGCTCAACCGTCCCTTCAATGGCCGACATTGCAATGTCGATTTTCCCAGCATCCAAATGCAATTGCAATTCACTCCGTTCTATTGGAACAAATTCAAGACTTACCTGGAGGTCATCCGCCAGATAATAAGCCATATCAATGTCAAATCCGACTAGCGAACCATCGGCATTAGAGTAAGAGAATGGCATCTTCCCTAGCTCAAACCCAACTCGCAACGCGCCTCGTTCCTGAATCGCCTCTAATCGATTCTGACCGCGAGAATCCGCATCAATAAAATCAGCTTGAACCGCCAAAACTCGAGAGCTGATCCTCGACTTTGGTCTGTCACTAAAAAAGACTAACTGACGCTCCGCAACCAAGTCTGCCCGTGAATACTGCTCCTTAAAACTGACGTCGAGATAACTTCGTATGAGCGCCGTATTCAACGTCAGCAAAAGGCAAGAGACAACTGCCCCTATCATCAACTTTCGAAAATCCCACCTTACTGTTCCATTGACGCAGCAACTAACGACGACTGTAAACGCGACCAGATGCGTCGCCTTCATCAAATCACCAAACCTCGCAGCAATAACTCCCGAAGCCAAAAACAAGTTGAAAATATCGCTCGGTAACTCAGCAACATCTAGCAAAAGGGGGATCGTAATCAGAGGCTTGCCAAAGGAACCGAGCAGTCCTACTCCGGCAAGCATTGGATAGCGATCCAAGTCAATCGAAGTCCCATAAAACCAGGCGGCAAAAGGAATAAAAACCAAACCCAAAATTCGACCCAAATCTGGGAATGGATAAGCCAAGGGAACGAGATATTCCGGTTGATGACTCGATAACTCATCCGTCCACCCTTCGTGGTCAATTTGCAGTTTCTTGACCGCTTCGATAATCATCGGCAGTACAACAAATGAATTCCCAATGACAAAGGCTGCAATCAACGGATCTCTCAACGCAGAGACTAACTCACCAAATCGATAGGGGGTAATTGCCGCAATTAAAATGGGCATGACTACAAAACAAAGGACTATCGCAGATCCCGCGTAAGTAAGAAGATAACCTTGAATTAAACTAAGTTGCTTGAGATCAATTGTGCCAGCGGTATAGGCGACGATCGCAAACATTCCCACCGGCGTCAACTTAACTACTAACTTGTTCAATCTTGCTAAAGCCTCGACGGCAACATCCAACGGCTCCAGCAATGCCGATTTGTTTGGCAATGCCATGATCGCCACTCCAAGACCCAGAGAAAAAACAACCACAGCAGGAATCGCGTTATTGGCCAGCGAACGGAATGGATTCGAGGGAATAAATAAATCAAGCCAGTCTTGTGAAGGCGAGGCTTCGTTAAAACTGCTACTGTAAAAAGATCCGGTTTCCCACATTGGAAACGCTTGAATCGCAATGGCCAAAGCGATCAGACTGACCATCCACAACGCTAACAGCACCGCAGCCGATATACGTAGTAGTTTCCACCCGGTCTCAGCTGACAACCGGCCAACGTTCACAATCAGCGATGCAGCGACGAATGGCAAAACAGCCATCTGCAGCAATCCCACAAATGCATCTCCCACCCATTTAATCCACTGAATCGATTCTCCAAAAAACAATCCAAAAATTAAACCAAGCAACAATGAAATCACAATCGTTGTTGTGAACCCCACTGACCTGTGCTGCTTCCCACTCTCAATCATACAGAAGTTACCTTTTGAAAAATCATCGACGCGTCTTGGCGAGAGATGACTGGCGACAATTCCCAACATCTATTTGGTCCAAGTGTCGTCAAAGGTACTATTGGTCGCAACTCTAAGTTGCTTTTTAACCTGAAATTCTGCGATTCGATTTCATCACGACACATGGACTTAAAATATCAGTTAGAATCCGGATCGAATCGACAAACAATTTTTGATTTCTACGGACCGCTTTAATGCAATTTCTTATCCAACCCTACTTCGTCATTGCTTTTCTTTTCTGCGCATTTCCATTTGGGGAAATCGCAATGGCTCAGCAAAATACGCCGCCGAACATTGTTTTCATCCTTGCCGATGACCTCGGCTATGGGGAACTCGGTTGCTATGGTCAGGAAAAAATCAAGACACCCAACATCGACCAATTAGCCTCCGAAGGCGCTCGATTCACACAGCACTACACGGGTGCTCCGGTCTGCGCCCCCGCACGCTGCACTCTGCTTACTGGCCAGAACTTGGCTCATGCTGAAATCCGCGGAAACAGAGACTCCGGCAACGGAAGAATATTTCCTGGCCAATTCCCAATTACGGACGAAATCGTAACGATTGCAGAAGTTCTCAAATCAGTGGGATATACCAATGGAGCTTTTGGAAAGTGGGGCCTTGGCCCTTCCAATACAACCGGCTCTCCAATGAAGCAAGGCTTTGATCGCTACTACGGCTATAACTGCCAACGCAATGCTCACAGCTATTACCCTCCATTTCTCGATAGCGACGAAAAAGAAGTAAGGATAAACAATTTCCCAATCCCAGGGCATTTGAGATTACCATCCGGCGAAGTCCGAGCAGATGATTATCGTGCGGAAAATTACGCACCTGATTTAATTCTCGACGAAGCAGTTAAGTTCATTGAAAAAAATAAAAACAAACCCTTCTTTCTTTATCTACCGTTTGTCGAACCTCATGTCGCCATGCAGCCACCACAAGAGTGGATCGATCAGTACCCAACTGAATGGGACGAAGAAAATGGCGTTTACCGCGGCCAGAATGGCTATCTACCCCACCCGAGACCCCGTGCCGGATACGCCGCCATGATTTCCGATCTCGACGAACACGTAGGAACTATTTTAGAAAACCTAAAAAAATTCAACCTTGAAAAAAACACCATCGTCATTTTCACCTCTGATAACGGACCAACACACGGTAGTCGCGACCCGCGATTCCACGTCGGTGGAGCGGCATCCACGTTCTTTAATTCAACAGGTGGATTGAAGGGATTTAAAGGGAGTTGCTATGAAGGTGGTATTCGAGTTCCATGCGTGGTTCGCTGGCCTGATCAGGTTAAGCCAGGCTCAAAGATTACCACGCCGTCATATTTCCCGGACTGGTTTCCAACACTCGCCAAAATTGCCAGCGCTCCTCTGGAAACAAAACAAATTCTTGACGGCATTGACCTTACCAGTGCAATGAAATCAGGCAACGCCCCTAAACGCGAGCAACCCATGGTCTGGGAATTCAATGGCTACGGTGGAATCATTGCTATCCGAGACGGTAATTGGAAAGCGTTAAGAAGGAATTTGAGAAAAGGAAAACAACCGCTCGATTGGGAACTTTACAATCTTGCAACAGATCCTTCCGAATCTAAAGATGTCGCCAGTGAGCATCCTGAAATTGTCGCCAATCTAGAAACCCAATTTCTAGAAAGCCGAACTTCCGAACCAGATTTTCCCGTTCCGTTTCTGGATAACGTGGAAAAATAAAGTCGTTGTCCTGACCTACGATTACCTGTCAAAAGCAGGCATACGTAGCAACCATCTAAATGAACAAAATAGTGGCAAGGTCGACAGCTCTCGACAGCTAGTGCGGCATGACAGCACCCAACTTGCTTCCCCACCCACTATTGCGATGCACATTTCAACATTCAGGAGGGAATTAGCCTCTATCGCACCCTTTTGAACTTGTTGAATTCGCGACAAACATTGATTTGCTATCCCAGCAACATCGCCCTTTGGCCTTGTTGTGGTCGCCAACCCAATCTAGGCTCCCGCACCTATTTTTCGAATTGACAACGATTGCGGTAGTTCAGCGTGCAGTTAAAAAAGCCAAATTACAGCTTACTTATTTTGCTCTCATTATTGTGGGTCAGTGCAGATGGCTTTTTGCCATCAACTGCACTCTGCCAGACATCCCAGGCAGACGGAAATTTATTGCTACCCATCAAGATCCCCGCAGCAACCCCAACCGATCCTTCTGAAATTCTCTTCGGCCATGCCACCCCAGCCACTGCGAATTTGAAACCAACAGATTATTTTCAAGCCCCCCACCAACCCACCACTCCCCAACTTCACCCACTGGGTCAACCGTTCATTACCCCCAGATTCAATCCACACCCAAAGACCAATCTACTTAAACTAGCGAAAGACTCAATCTTTCCCACAGCCACCAATAACCAACCCACTCCGGTGGCACCTCTAATCCGATCAGAGTTCACCGCCAACGCTAACACTCAAAACAATTTGGCTCACACCAAACTGCCTCTAGCACCTGTAAAACAACTTCCTTTTCTCTCCCCGATCACTCCAACTGAACCAAAGCCAAGCCCACTCATTGAAGATCCTAATCTTACGATTGCAAGTTTCCAGGAGCCCGTCCAACAAGCAAACCAAGAACAGGGCGACACACAAAACAACCAATCTCAGCCATCAAAATCATTGGCCCCCGATCAGGAAGACACATCACCTCAACTCGTTGCCACCGAACTATCACTCAGCGAATTAGCAAAACGCATCAAGGAACAAATTGATTTAATCACTTCCAATGACACCTTAGATGACGCATCCAAACAAGAAGAACTGACTCAACTGAACTTTGCCAATCAAATTGTCAAAGAAGCACAGGTGATTCAAAAAGAAATTGCAAATGAAGAGCAACGAAGGAAAACGTTCCCACGCGACCTAAAAGAAATGAAGGCGCAACTCAGTTTTGAATCCGCCCCGGATTCCCCCAAGCTTGACCGGAATTCGAAACAAATCGAAACGGAATTGAAGCAAAAAAATCAAAAACGAGATGAACTGAAGGCGAAGCAAGTCCTCATCGAGGACAAGATCGAAGAATTGGCAACCCAGATTGCTACAAATCCAACATTGAAAACAGAACTCCTCAAAGAATTAAAAGAAACCAAAGAGAAATATTCGGAAAGCCAGTCAACTTCGAATAATGATGATGCTCGCTTGATCTTTGATGCTAAAAAATTGAAATCAAATAAGCAACTAGAACAGATAGGTCTCGAGCCTATCAAGCAGGAACAACTAGGCATACTGCTTCCTATTAAAAAAGCAATCATTGAGCGTGACATAAAAAACATTGAACTTGAAATTACATTATGGAAAACGACTTTTAATCAACAACAGAATTTAGAGATCTCGCTTCAGCAGGAACAAGCAAAACAGGCAAGCATTCAGGCGATACAGACTGACAAATCACTAGCAAAAATCGCTAATGAAAATCAAAAAACAACTCAATTAAGAAGCGACATCGCACAGGACATCGAACAGTGCAATGAAAAATTCACCGCGGCAGACCTGGAATACGAAGAAATCAACACCGACCTCGAAAGCATCAAAGATAAAATTGAAATGCCGGGAGGCAATCGGCAAGATCGAGGCATCGAACTCGTAAAACTCAGTCGAAACCTCATGCACACTTTTGAAAGCCAATCCCGAATCGATGCAATTAATGCAGAATTGCGAATCTGCCAGCTCAACGAACTGAACCTGAAAGCCAAACTCCGAGTCCTATCGAAACGAGATGCACAAATTAAGCTCCTAACAGCAGAGCGATTGAGCTCTGGAGACAGTGCAGGCAACAGTTTATCGTCATCCGAATTCACAAGCCTAGCAAGTGAACTTCTTGAAAAACAGCATAAGTATTCGACCGACCTATTACTTGATTATCAAAAATTGCGAACCTGCTTAGTAAATGAGCGTGAACGGTTGATCCAGTTGATTAACAAAGTCAACGAAGCAAGAGAGTATTCTGCGAAAAACGCATTATGGGTTCGCAGCGCTGCTCCCTTGTCATTTTCAGATTTCAAAAGCTCTTGGAAATCGATTCAATTATTTTTCTCGCCCCCACAATGGATTGATTTGGCGGAAAACGTTTCCATCAATATTAAGAAAAGACCATACGGAACTCTGTTTGCCTGTTTTTTGATTTTGTGTGCATTTATATTTTCTCGGCGACTGCGAGGTGATGTGTGACACCACCTCTACCGCACGACCACGACAACTCCCAACCAACGCAGGACGAGCTCGTTGATCAGTTGCAGCGATCCGATGATAACCAAACTGGACCGGACGAAGCACTGAGGGAAAACATCGAAAAATTTTCCCGCTACAGCCCTGTCTACAAGGCAGTGGCCGCCACCATCTTACGGGCGACTATCGCGCCGGCGGTCGTTGCTTTCATTGCCTATCAACTGAGTCCCAGTGAAGAAGTAACCTCTCTTGCAGGCTCCGTTTCGCGAGGACTTTGGATTCTCTGCCCACCTCTCTTCGCTTGCATGGTGCTCGCTCGAGCCTTGCGTTCGAACGGTTTGGCAGAACGCTGCTTTGGCTGGTCGACCGATCTTTGCCGTGGGCTTTACTACCTAGTTAATACAATTGTCCTGGGCTGGCTGCCACTTCGATTCCTTTACACTAGCCTAGAGACATTTGATGGATCGCCCTTGATCAACCAACCAACCCCGGGAGTTTGGAGCGACTCTCTAGGTCGCTTGCTGTTTGTCGCCTCAATGGTCATCTTCACGATCGGCCTGAGGGCAACTTCAAAAATACTGAGGCATTGGTCTGCTTCTCGAGTGATGTCAAAAAACTGGCTTCACGACCTTCGTCAGCTAAATTACCGATGCCTTCCTTTGATCCCCATTGGCTTAGGCATCCTTTCAGTAAGCGGATTTCAGTTTACAGCCATTGAAATGAGCTGGCGGATGCTCTGGACAGCAATTTTCATCATCGGAATTTCGATCGTTGGTGGGTTCTTTAGTCACCTGATGTTAATTGCTCAATTCAGAATCAAACTTCGCCAACTGAGCCGAGATGAGCAAGGTGAAATTAACAGTGGTGAATCAATTGACATCACTGAAATCTCAACCCAAGTGAATCGACTATTACGAGCGACAGCAACCGTTGCCATGATTTTAGTGGGATGGCACTTTTTTGCTGATGTTCTTCCAGTCATTGACTATCTAGACGACTGGCAACTGCCCTGGGCCTCGACCGATGCTGAGGGGGTAAAGGAATTGATCACTCTCCGACATGCCTTGATTGCTTTCGGACTGGCAATCATCACGTTAATTTTAAGCCGTAATTTACCCGGGCTTTTAGAAATCACACTCCTTGACCGCCTCCCACTGGACCGGGGAGGTCGCTACGCCATCTCCTTTATCTTGCGATATTTTGTCGGCGTCGTTGGACTTATTACAGCTTGTCAAATCATTGGGTTCAATTGGTCAAGCGTACAATGGCTCGCTGCAGGATTGACCGTGGGCCTCGGATTCGGCTTGCAGGAAATATTCTCAAACGTAATTTCTGGGATCATTATTCTAATTGAGCGACCCATTCGCTTAGGCGATGTGGTGACCGTCAATGGAGTCACAGGGACTGTTACTCGAATCCAGCTAAGAGCAACCACGATTAAGGATTTTGATTTTCGCGAGCTTATCGTTCCCAACAAACGATTCATCACTGACGATATTATGAATTGGACACTCACCGATCGAAGGTCGCGAATTGTCTTGAAGGTAGGCGTTGCCTACGGTTCTGACACCCAACTCGTCCACGACACGCTCATGACAGTAGCCCGACGCCATCCACTCGTCCAAACCGAGCCATCACCGGATGTGTTTTTCAAAGAATTCGGGGATAGCACGCTTAACTTTGATCTTCGCGTGTTCATCCCCTCCCGCGACATATTTGCTCGCGTGCAACATGAACTCAACGTAGCGATCGAAGCAGAGTTCCGGCGAAAAGAAATTGAGATCGCATTCCCACAACGGGAAATCTATATCAAAAACCTAGACGCTCAATCCGTTCTCAGCCAGGACAGCCAGAAATCTGCTTAACCTGTTCCGACTTCGGTTTACCCGAAAAGCTCAATCGAGTTCAAGGCAAACTTACTTGTCCTTAAATTCCTCGTGGTCATCGAGTTTTCGATATAAAGTGGCACGGCTAATGCCCAACAACTCGGCTGCTTGAGGAATATTTCCCCCCGTCCGTTTTAATGCATCGCGAATCAAACGTTTTTCCCAATCAGCAATATTGAAAGTGCCCAATTCGTCACTGTTCGGTTCGCGAATCCCAAGGTCGCTAAGTTGAATCTCATTTCCATCAGCCATGACGATCGCGCTATCAATGACATTTCGGAGCTGGCGAACATTCCCAGGCCAATGGTAGGCCAGCAATCGCGAATTTGCCTTCTTCGACAACTTCATTTTGAGATGACCGTGTTGGCTTCGAAAATGTTCGAGGAAAAAATCAATCAGCACCTGAATATCGTTATCGCGGTCCCGAAGCGGCGGGATCATTAATTCATAAACACTCAGGCGGTAAAACAAATCTTCACGAAACTGTTTCTCTGCCACAAATTCCTTTAAATCGCGATTCGTTGCACAAATCACTCGGACATCAACCTTGACCTCTTTCGTCCCGCCAACAGGCAGAAACGGATGTCCCTCCAGTGTCCTGAGAAGTTTCGCCTGTCCTTCTAGCGACAATTCGCCAATTTCGTCAAGGAAAAGCGTTCCTCGATCTGCTTGCTCAAACCAACCGATGTGATCTCGATCGGCACTTGTAAAAGCACCCTTCTTATGTCCAAAGAGTTGACTTTCAATAAGATCCTTGGGAATTGCCGCGCAGTTCACACTCAGCATCGGGCGATCAGCTCGCGGACTCGACCGGTGAATCGCTCTCGCGACAAGCTCCTTGCCGGCACCGCTCTCACCTCGAACCAAGACACAACCAGAAGCTTTTGAAACGCGTCCAATTTTTGATTTCAGCGATTGCATCGCCTCGCTCTCACCCAGCATCTCATCAAAGGCAGCATGCTTCTCAACCAACCGAGAATGCGAAGCAGCAAGAGTCGAGTGGCGATCGGCTCGTGCCAACGATCGAACCATGATGTTTGACATCGCACATGCTAATTGAAAATGTGAATCTCGAAACGGTTCGGCATTACGATACAAATGAATTGCACCCTTAACCTCGTCTTCAACTATCAGTGGCACACAGATCGAATCAGCTCGCTTTTGAGAATCGGAACCATCATGCTCGATCCGAATTGCTCGTTTTTCTTTCACAACCTTTCGCGTCAGGTCTGTATCCAACTGGAGTTTATCAGCAGACTCTGCAGGAATCACTGATTTCGGCGCTAACATACCATCGTCTGATAGCCATAAAATCCCAACCACTGACGCATCGGTTCTTTCCATCAATCGATCCATGCAAACTTTTGCAACTGACTCGGGATCATCAACGGAAAGCAATTTGACGCTTAATTGGAATAAAAAGAAAAAGTCTTGCCCCCAATTATGACCTTTCAGGAAATCCAGGGTGTATTGCCCAGTTTCCATTGGGTTCATAGAACGATCGAGAACAATCGTGAGATTCCCCGTAGAACACCTTTCTGACTCAGTTTCTTCAGAAAGCGTCTTGGCAATACTTTGTTGCTTGGCTTCCGAAAATACGAAGCTACTCGAGCCAATACGAACCTCGGTGCCTTCCATTAACCTCGCCTGGTCAACCGACTGGCCGTTAACATAAGTCCCGTTGCTACTTTTGTTATCGCGAAGCCACCAACCGTCTTCGTCTTGATAAACAACGGCGTGTACACGAGAACACTGCGGGTCATTTAAGACTATCCGACATTCCCAATCTCGCCCGAGTAAATTTTCCTCAAGCACAGATAATTCAAAGCGGGCGCCGGCATTGGCCCCGGCGTTCATAACAAGGAAGGCTGGCACGAGAGTATTTTTCTTAACAGTCGTTGGAAGTGGATGGTGGGACGTGACACAACTTAGAAATCACGTTTTCCCATTGTAAAGGCAAGTTATCATCAAGTCGACCAATTCAATACATAGAATAGAATGAATTCCGAAGACGTTGTTTAAACTCACCAAATGCGCCACCCCAACCCTAAGTTTCGCTTCCATCGTCAACGTAAAACCAAGGTTTTTACAAAGTGCTGGTGACCGAACATTGATTTGAAATTTTTTAAAACAAACATTTCTGGGTATATTTCAGGCGCAGTCCTCGCCCGAAACGGAACCATTCTTTTAGTTCGCAACAATTTAAACATTTTTTTTGTGAGTTAGCACTGAGATTGCTCGGTACAACAAAGCGAAAGAGGCTTCTTGAGATTTAGTTCGAAAAATTGTTTCAGACGAACCTCCGGCAGGTAGATCACTCTTGCTTATAAACGAACCAATCCCTACGATTCTCGTAACGAATAGTATGTTAAAATACGAAGGCTAAGTTGTCTTATAAACAACCAACAGGAATTCATAATGCTTTCTTCAAAACCGATAACCACAAAAATACGATTCTCTGTCCTCGCGTTTGCGTTGGCTTGTTTCGCAGTGACCGTTTCACACGCACAAGATTCAACGACAACCAGTCAGTCGTCTAGTGATAAACTAATCTCCAAGACTGTCTCCCGCATCGTGGCTAAATTGATGCAGGATGACCACTTATCTAAGCGAAAACTGGATGACACGATGTCGAGCCGAGCGTTCGACATGTTCATTAAGAACTTGGATCCAACCAAGTCCTATTTCTTGCAATCGGATATCGACGAGTTTTCAAAATGGAAAACTGAACTCGATGATCAAATGTTGAAAGGTGAATTCCTAGCGGCCTTTGAGGTCTTTGATCGATTTTTACAACGAGTAGACGAGCGAACCGATCTCGCCGTCGAGTTGATTGATGAAAATCATGACTTCACGATCGACGAAGAAATGATCACGGATCCGGACCTTCTTAGTTTTGCCAAGAACGATGCCGAGGCACGGGACAACTGGAGGAAGCGCATTAAATACAGCTTGCTCGTCTTGCGGGGAGACGCCAGCGACGAAAAGGAAGAGGCCAAAACCGACGACGGCGAAAAGAAAACAGTCAAAAAGAAAGATGATCCGAAAGATCGCCTTCGCAAACGATACTCTTCATTCGCCCGACGAATGCACCAAATCGACGCCGAAGACATTGTCGAACGATACATCACAGCGATTACGACCAGCTTTGACCCGCACACAACCTACTTAAGCAAAGGCACATTTGAGAACTTCTTAATTCAAATGGGACTAGAACTAGAAGGTATCGGCGCGACGCTCTCTCTAATGGACGAAGGCTATACGGTCATCAAAGCAATCGTCCCTGGTGGAGCCGCCTATACTCAGGGTGGCTTAAAGGTCGAAGATAAAATTGTCGCAGTTGGTCAGGGTGAAGAAGATGGATCACGCGCGTACGATAAATTATTTAGAGAACACGGCGGCGGATTCGTTGAATGCACCGGAATGAAATTAGATGACGTCGTAGGAATGATTCGCGGCAAGGCGGGAACCGTCGTGCGACTTCAGGTTATGTCTGAAAACGAAAGTGAATTACACACCGTTGAAATCGTTCGTGAGAAAATCAAACTCGAAGACAGCGCCGCACACGGTGAAGTTTTCGAGGAAGGCAAACAGAAAATTGGTGTAATCGAACTGCCAAGTTTCTATGCTAACATGGGTGGCGGTGGTGGTCGTAGCACGACCACTGACGTTAAGAAAATCCTCGACGAATTCAACACGAAAGATGTCGACGCTCTTGTTCTTGATCTTCGCTTGAACGGGGGAGGAAGTCTTCGTGAAGCAATCGACTGCACAGGCTTGTTCATCGACATCGGACCCGTGGTTCAAGTTAAAGACCCCTACGGTCGGATTGAAAAGCTTAATGACGAGAACGGTGGAACAGCCTGGGATAAGCCGATGGTGGTTTTAACTAGCAAGTTCAGCGCCAGTGCCAGTGAAATTCTTGCAGGTGCAATTCAGGATTATGGTCGCGGTTTGGTGATTGGTGACACAACGACCCATGGAAAAGGAACCGTACAGAGCCTTGTCAATCTTAACTCAATCCTATTCAGCCGGATCAAGAACCCTCCCAATGAGTTTGGAGCTTTAAAAATTACGACACAGCAATTCTATCGCCCCAACGGAGATAGCACGCAAAAACGCGGCGTACTCTCTGACCTGGTTCTTCCTTCGATTTCTGACAACATGGACAACATTGGTGAAGCAGACTTGGATTACCCTGTCAAATTTGACCGTGTTCCCGAAGCCTCCTTTGCAAAACTAAAAATGAATCGTCAGGACATCACGGCTGCTCTGCGAACTAAATCCAAAGAAAGAATCGATTCGTCAGACGAATTTCAAAAAGAAATCAGTAAGATTAATAAATACATCGAACTGAAAAATGAGAAATCCATTTCGCTCAACGAAGCCAAATTCATTGCTCGACGAAAAGAACTAAATGCTGAAAAAGAGGACGAAAAGACGATCGAAAAACAAATGCTTCCCAACAACGACATCGAACGTAATTTTTACCTCGACGAAGTTCTGAGAATCACAGCGGACTACGTAGAGATGCTTAATCAAAAGCAACTAAGTCTACGCTAGTTTTTTGATAACACGTGCTACCCAACGCTCACACGATCCTCGATTGTGTGGGCGTTTTTTTTGCCCAACTTAGCAAAACCGATTAGCAAAACCGATTGGCAAAACCGATTGGCCATACCAAATTAAGTTAATTTAATCTGCAATCCATCGTAGCCGACCGCAATTCCAGCCGGTAAAGCCGAGTTCACCGATTCATAATCCAAGCGACACGCGCAGTGCGTAAAATACGTCTGCCTCACGCCTAATCTCTGGGCCACCTCAACAGCTTCGGCGATACTAAAATGAGTTGGATGGGGGTCCTCACGCAATGCATCGAGAACCAGCGTATCCAGACCTTGCAGCAACTCCCAACTGGAATCCGGGATCTCACTAACATCGGTACAATAGGCGACATCTCCAATCCGGAAACCGAGCACGTCAAATTTTGGGCCATGCTTTAAAGGAATGGGAATAATCTCCGCGCCAAGAATTTGCACGGGCTTGGATTGGATTGAAATCAAATCTACTGACGGAGCAGCTCCGGCATGCGTTTGAGCTTCGTCACTAAAAGCGTAATCAAACGCCATTTTCAATCTTTTTTCTACTCTCGCGTTGCAGTAAACCGGAACAGGATGGCCCAAGTAAAACTGAAACAGTCGCAAGTCATCAAAACCCATTACATGATCCGTATGCTCGTGGGTGTAAATGACAGAGTCAACAATGCCAATTTGTTCTCGCAACAATTGCGTTCGCAAATCAGGCGAAGTGTCAATTAAAAGATTACCTTCTGGTAACCCAACGATCGCACTGGCTCTTGTCCGTTGATTACGCGGATGCCCACCCTGGCAAACGGGACAGCTACAACCGATCGCTGGAACTCCCACGGATGTCCCCGTGCCCAGTAATATCATCTTCCCTGAAATGTCAGTTGTCTTAACTTGCTTTTTCACTTTTTACCCAACGACAAATGTCTCTTCGACTTGCATTCAATTACCGGTCCTTACCTTCTCGACTATGCGATTTACTTTACCTCATTCCACCGTTTCGAGTCGATGGATCGTCAATATTTAGAATTGGACTCAAAAATCCTGGACAGAGATCCCCAAACGTCCTCCCCAAACGTCCAATGGCCAACAGCCTCAATTCGCACAAGCCGACTCCTGAATCCGAAAAACAGCAAATGCACAGGAAGTTGAATTCGACATCGAGCGAATCTGCCCTGATTCAAAATTGCCGCAAAAGCTCGCCACGAACGACCGCGATTCGCCAATCTTGGCACATGAATTGCGGCATTTACCGCAGTCGCCGGTTTGGGAGCCCGAAGACCTGCCAAAAAAGCTGCAAATTACGGGATTTAGAGACTATTTACCCCTCTCAATCTCCGTTGACCAGCATCGAGAGTCCCGATAATCTGTTACTATTAGCGAATTTACGTAAAACCTGATGCAAATGACTGCTGAGGCGGGTGCTGTGCGCCTTCAGTGATAATTCAATTGCCGGCCTGACATAATTTCCGGTTGGTAATTTTTGAAATCAGCGAACACCTACAAACCATTAAAAATTTTGATTCCGAACTTTTTTTTTCGGAAAATGTGGAAATAAGCCATGGAACAACTGGAACGATATTGGGACGCCACCACTCACTTTTTTGGTGGGCTTGTTTCCGGATTTGAAAAAGCAGTTACCGGTGTTTTTGGTTCCTCCAATGCGCGATATGTAAAAAAACTGGAATCAAAAGTCGACGCGATCAATGCGCTCGAATCGAACTACTCATCCCTTTCCGATGATGAATTACGTGAAGTAACCGAACAATTTAAAAAACGCCTGAAAAACGGAGAGACCACCAACGACATCATGATTGAAGCGTTCGCCGTTTGTCGCGAAGGAGGAAAGCGATTCCTCGGCATGCGACATTACGACGTCCAAATGATTGGTGGCATGGTCCTTCATTCTGGCGCCGTCGCAGAGATGGTAACCGGTGAAGGAAAGACGCTGGTTGCTACGCTCCCCTCCTACCTCAATGCACTCGAATGCCGAGGTGTTCACGTCGTGACCGTCAACGACTACCTCGCTCGGCGCGATATGGAATGGATGGCTCCCCTTTATATGGGCCTTGGGCTAACCGTGGGGGCGATCCAAAGCAACATGCCGGTCAAGGAACGACAAGAGGCATACGATCGAGATATCACTTACGGGACGAATAACGAATTTGGATTTGACTATCTTCGCGATAACATGCGCCCCGCGGCTCGCGGTGACGAGAGATTTTCAAAACGTTACCAGCAATCCCAAGGGCCGCTCGCTTTTGCAATTGTTGACGAAGTCGATAACATCCTCATCGATGAAGCGAGAACGCCGCTGATCATTTCAGGGCCCGCCCATCAAAACCCGGCGAGATACGCCGAGGCAAATCGAATTGCAACGCAACTTTCTCGGGAAATCCACTACAAGGTTAACGAGAAAGATCATACCGCCACACTAACTGACGAAGGCGTAAGACACGCAGAAAAGTTAGCGGGCGTGGAAAGCTTCTACACCGCGGGCAATATGGATTGGCCCCACATGATTGACAACGCTTTAAAGGCACATGGCCTCTACAAGAAAGACGTCAATTACGTTGTGAAAGAAGGCGAAATCATCATCGTCGATGAGTTTACCGGTCGCCTCATGGAAGGCCGACAGTGGAGTGATGGTCTGCATCAAGCCGTGGAAGCCAAAGAAGGCGTGAAGATCAAAGAGGAAACCCAAACACTCGCGACCATTACGCTCCAAAACTACTTCAAGCTATACGAAAAAGTCTGCGGAATGACTGGTACCGCAATGACAGAAGCCGAAGAGTTTTACAAGATCTACCAATTAAACGTTGTTGCGATCCCGACTAATCGCGAACTCCAGCGGATCCCTTATCCCGACGTTATCTTCAGCGGCGAAAAATTCAAATGGTCTGCGATTGCCGAAGAAATTGAGTTCTATCACAAGTGGGATTTTGTCGAATTAAAAAATGAAGATCTCTTCGTCGGCAGAATTAAAAACGAATCTGAAGATGAAATCACAATCGCCGACAAAGATGACGGGAAAGAGACTCGGATCCCGCGCAACAAAATCGACACCATCAACTACAAAGGGCGACCTGTCTTAGTTGGTACGGTTTCCATTGAAAAAAGTGAAGTCCTGTCCGGCCTGCTGGACCGTCGCGGCATTAAGCACGAAGTGTTGAACGCCAAAAATCACAAGCGAGAAGCCGAGATCGTCGCCCAAGCGGGGCGGCTCGGAGCGGTGACGATCGCGACCAACATGGCTGGGCGGGGTACCGACATTATTCTCGGAGGAAACCCAGAAAACATGGCATGGGCGCGGCTCCAAGAGAAATATGCAACCCGCTTGGATGTGCCACGTGAAGAATGGGAGGAACTGGTCGAATCTATCGATCAAGAACACCACATGGCGGAGATGGGAAAAGAAGTCAAAAAAATTGGCGGTCTCCATGTGATTGGCACCGAACGACATGACGCGAGACGAATCGACCTTCAGCTTCGTGGACGTTGCGGTCGTCAGGGTGACCCCGGAAGTAGTCGTTTCTATCTCAGTCTTGATGACGATCTGATGAGAATATTCGCCGGCCCGTTCGTAAAACGAATGCTCGAAATGGGAGGCTTTAAAGACGATTACCCGATCAAAAGCCGGATGGTATCTCGCCGAATCGATGCCGCTCAAAAGAAACGTGAAGAGTACAACTTCGAAATCCGTAAAAGCCTGTTGGAATATGACGAAGTCATGGACGAACAGCGCAAGCGAATCTATCGTTTTCGGCAGCAGGTCCTCGATGGCGTCAGCTGTCGAGAAATTGTTCAAGACATGGTCAGAGACCAAGTCGACACGAATCTCAACACCTGTCTGGCTGACGATTTTGGTAGAGAATCGTTCGCTGGTTTCGCAGGGAAGCAACTTACGATCTCGCTCGATCCACGATTGTTTCGAAAGACATCACCCGAAGAAGCAATTCAAATCTGCTTGGATGAAGCCGAGCGAAACGCAGAAACGGATATCCTGGCTCAGATCGACGTCTGCCTCGCAGAAGGCGAGGATGAATCTGAATGGAACTGGGGAGCGTTAGCTCACTTCTGTAATTCGCGTTGGAACTTGGGAATCCGAGAAAAAGACATGAAGAGTGCGGGGCGTGATTTTGTTGATGAGCTCTTAATCAACAAAGCCAGAACCGCGATCCGAAAAATCAAAATCGAAGGTGCCGAGCAGATGCTCGATGAGGAATATGGCATCAAGACTGCAGCAAGTTGGTGCCTTGCGAAATTCGGCGTAGAACCCGAATTAGATCAGGTGGAAGATCTGACCATCGACGAAACTATTGACATAATTGTCACTCAGGCAATCAAGAAGTACGACGAAAAAGAAGCCGTGTATCCAGTCATGGCAGGGCTTTATCAGTTTGTCATGCCAGCCTCAGGCGGCGCCCAAGGTAGAATTGACCGTGAAGGCTTGGTCCAGTGGGCCAGCCGTCGATTCGACACGCCGCTCACTTTAGAGGATCTGAAAAACAAGCAACGCGATGAAATTCATACATTCCTGCTTGGAAAGAGCCGTGAATCCCAAAAACTCGCTCAAGTCAAAATTGAAGCGTTGCATGGACAAATCGATGCGATCTCCAATCAAGGGGGAGTACCACTCAACAACGCCAACGGTGAGGCGACGAAACTGAGTGACTGGTTCATGGAAACAATTAATCACGACCTTTCCCTCGAGCGGGTCGAGTCTCTCGACAAAGAAGAACTTGAACAAGCGCTCGAAGCGATCGTCGAAGACCATTATCATCCAGAATTTCGTCGCATGGAAAGAATGGTCTTACTCGAAATCGTTGATTCAGCATGGAAAGACCACCTTCTCGCCATGGATTACCTCCGCAGTGCTGTAGGGCAGCGAGGGATGGCTCAACTTGACCCAAAAGTTGAATACAAACGCGAAGGCATGCGAATGTTTGAAGGACTTTGGGTCTCGATCGGCGAGCGCGTGACGGACCTTGTATTCCGCATGGAACAAATGAACGAGGACTTCGTTAGTAATACGCTGGTCGAAACCAGTGCTCGCCACGACGATGCCTCTTCAGCGGGAGCCAATCAACAGCAATCCGAGATGTCGCAAGACCAGTCGGAGGCAATTGACCGAAGCGGGGGAGCGCAGCAACCAATCGAAACGATTCGAAACCGCGACGACAAAGTTGGCCGCAACGATCCCTGTCCGTGTGGAAGCGGAAAAAAATACAAATCCTGCTGCTTGCGAAAACGCGCTTAAAACTCGCCCCTTCAAGATACCAAGAGAACTTTTGTTTTTACAACCTGAGACCACCCGCCATTGAAAGGACTCCATTGGCCGGATTGCTGCTCAACATAAATTACACACTGTTTCTGTTGGTGGCATCACCATGGTTAATTTGGCGTTTTTTCGCTAAAGGAAAAAACAAAAGGGGATGGCATCACAAGCTTGGGGGACGTGTCCGACCGCGACAGTCTCAATCACCCTGCATCTGGCTTCACGCAGTTAGCGTAGGTGAAGTCAATTTACTGGTGCCGGTATTAAGAGAACTCAAGCAACAAGATCCTAACATCGAATTTGTCATCTCAACGACGACTGAGACAGGCTTTAACCTTGCTCAAACTCGATTCCCTGATACCTACACTTTTTTTTGTCCTTTCGATTTGACATGGGCGATAAAAAATACAATCTCTCGTCTTCGTCCGGATATGCTCGTTCTTGCTGAGCTAGAAGTTTGGCCCAACCTGATTAAAATCTGCCAGAAAAAAGAAATTCCGGTAGTCGTAATTAATGGCCGATTGAGTGAAAAGAGTTTTCGTGGCTATCAAAAAGCCCGTTGGTTGATCCAAGGAACCTTTAAACGCATCTCCATGATCGGCACGCAAAATGAGACGTACCGAAATCGATTTATCCGCCTTGGCTGCAATCCTGAGCAGGTCACCATCACTGGCAACGTAAAATTTGATGGCCTCGAAACGGTTCGCGATAACCCCGCGACGAAGAAGCTCGCGCATTTGATTGGCCTGAAACCTGGCGCTCCAGTTTTTGTTGCTGGTAGCACCCAACTCGAAGAAGACCTTCTCGCGGTCAATGCATTTCGGGAATTAGCCACCGAGTTCTCAGATTTTCGATTGATACTGGTGCCAAGACACCCCGAGCGTTGCGCGGCTCTTGCGAAACAAATAGATCAAATTGGTCTCCCTTGCCTTCTACGATCCAAACTTTCTGCCTCGAATAACTTAGCCGATACACAGGCTCGTCAATCGTCACTCCAACCTCAACCAATTGAATTAAACGGCGTCAGCACTCGCATACATCCGATTGTGATCGTTGACGTTATTGGGGAACTGGGAGCCTGGTGGGGATGCGCATCGGCCGCCTACGTTGGTGGTAGCCTAGGAAAGCGGGGCGGGCAAAATATGATGGAACCCGCCGCGTTCGGAATTCCAGTCTCCTTTGGGCCCAATACGGAAAACTTCAAAGATATCGTCCATGATTTGCTTGCGAATGATGCGGCTCGGGTAATTGCAGACAAGTCCGGCCTGAAACAGTTTGTTGATCAGGTATTGAGGCAACCCGATTGGGCAAGTGGCCTTGGTCAACGAGCTAAAAACACCGTAATCCACCACCAAGGTGCCTCACGACGTACTGCAAAACTCCTTTTCGCGGTTTTAAAAAAACACGATGCCGCCCTGGCGTCTCACTCCTCTCAGAAACCCAATCAGGCCGCCTGAAGGTTTAGCCTTCAAAAATACGCCCGACGCGTCGTTTAGCAAGCTAGACCGACAATTTATTCGGGATTTTCAGGGAAAAATCAAGTTGGCAAAACACTTAATTTTCTTAACCCGGCTGCAACTCAGTTGAGCGTTTCGCCACTGTCGACTATAATTTTTCATTCAAGATTAGTTAGATTTAAACTAATTTTTCGAAACGCGGCCAACCGGCCATCACCCATTGTTGTTTGAAAGCTAGGAGAGCGAAGTGGCCTCTGAAAAGTACCTGTTTACAAGTGAATCCGTCAGTATGGGGCACCCCGATAAACTGGCCGACCAAATTTCTGACAGTATTCTCGATGCCATGCTGGCTCAGGATCCGACTAGCCGCGTGGCCTGTGAGACGATGGTCACTACTGGCCTGGCCGTAATCGCTGGCGAGATCACCTCAAAAGCCGATGTTGATGTCGAAAAAATTGTCCGCAATGTAATTCGCGAAGTTGGCTATACCTCCGATGAAATTGGAATTGGTGCAGACACTTGCGAAGTGCTAGTTAAGCTTGACCAGCAAAGCCCAGACATTGCCCAAGGTGTCGACAGAGACGGTGCCGGCGACCAAGGACTTATGTTCGGATTTGCCTGCGACGAAACGGAAGAGCTAATGCCACTTCCAATCGCACTCTCTCACAAAATCCTAGCCCGGCTAAACAAAGCTCGGTTCGATGGCGAAGTCAGCTGGCTTCGTCCCGACAGCAAAAGCCAAGTCACTGTCGAGTACGATGGCTTTACTCCAATTCGCATCGACACTGTTGTTGTTTCAACTCAACACAGCCCCGACGTGACCAATGAGGAAATCCAAAAGTTTATCAAAGAAGAAATCGTCGCCCCGCTTTTGCCAGCGGAACTCGACAAAGGCGATGTGACGTACCACATCAACCCAACCGGGAAGTTCGTGATCGGCGGTCCACACGGTGACTGTGGCTTGACCGGCCGAAAAATCATTGTTGACACCTACGGTGGCGTGGGACGACACGGCGGCGGCGCATTCAGCGGAAAAGATTCGACTAAGGTAGACCGTAGTGCCGCCTACATGGCGCGACATGTCGCCAAAAACATCGTTGCTGCTGGACTTGCAAAACGTTGCGAGGTTCAACTCGCCTACGCGATCGGAGTCGCCGATCCCGTTAGCGTCAACGTGGATACTCAGGGAACCGGGACAATTCCTAACGAAGCAATTTGTGCAATCGTGCGAGAAGTATTCCCGCTTTCGACCAAGGGTATTATTGAATACCTACAGCTTCAACGTCCGATTTTCCGAAAAACTGCCGAAGGCGGTCACTTCGGTCGAAACGACGCAGACTTTACTTGGGAAAGTACCGCAGCTGCAGAAAAAATCACAGCAAAAGTCGCGACAGCATCGGCATCTTAAGCCGATTCCATGCACTTTGCTGCTTACTGATTCGACATTGCCATTTGTCGATCAGACCAATTAATCTACTCTTAGGGCAACGCAAGTTGCCCTTTTTCTATGTCTTCTAGCAAGACAAAGATGAGAGGGCAAAAGCAGGATTCGTTTCCCGCAAACCTACACCCTCGAAAACCATGACCGACGAAGTAATTAATAACTTAATCGAAATAGATGGGGACAATAACTCCATCGACAGCGAGATCGCTCTCCAGCAGATTCTTGAGACGCCGGGTCTATTCCAGCATGTCACTCGAAGCGACCACGAAGGCCTGGAAACTGTCGTTGGATACTTTCGAATTGACTTTGAACCCAACTGTCAGCGGCATATTTTACACGTCCCATTTTCACCGCCATTTAAGACGATCCCTCAAGTTGATACCAATACGCTTGGGGAGCAAGAAGCCCGTATTCGAATTACTGACCGGCAGAAATTTGGCTTGAGAATGGAAATCATTCTCCCTCAAACTAGCGACTCGAGTCAGCATATGATTATTGAAACGATTGCATCGGAAACAACCGATTCAAAATAATCATTTCCACGAGCTTGCAGGCGATTCGATCGCAATGAAAAATCACTCAGTTATACTAGTTCTTTCGATAGGAAATTAACATCCAGCCGCAAGGCAGTTCATCAACTGTTGATTTCAAACGCTCTGGCACTCGTCATTAAAGTCGAAACGAATCATGCAACTTGAGAAATTTGAAAACCAAGACCTAATCAACCGTCTGCATAAATTCAAACAGGCACATGTGCTCCAGTTTTGGAATGAACTGGCTCCTCATCAAAAAGGCCAGTTAACAAAACAACTGGAAAGCTTCGACTTTCAACTCATTGAAAGCCTTACCGAACTTGCCTCCGCTCAGTCACCTTGGGAAAAAATTGCTCGAGCGGCCGAGGTTCCACCAGCGATTACCCTTGCTCAACAATCGCCCGTCGACCCGCTCTATCAACAAGCCAGAGCAGCAGGAACGGAAGCTTTGGCGGCGGGCAAAGTTGGCATGATTCTCGTTGCCGGAGGGCAGGGGACGCGACTTGGATTCGACCACCCCAAAGGGATGTTTCCAATTGGCCCAGTTAGTAATCGAACTCTTTACCAAATGCACTTCGAACAAGTGCTCGGGCGATCTCGCCAATTTGGAATCCGAATTCCTCTCTATGTGATGACCAGCCCGCCGACTCACGATGAAACAACGCAATTTTTAACTGACCATCAATTTTTTGGAATGGATCCAGCTGACGTTAAAATATTTTGCCAAGGAGTCATGCCGGCGGTCGACAAAGAGGGGAAATTGCTACTCGAAACAAAGTCGCGTATTTTTGTCAGCCCCGATGGGCACGGCGGAACCCTCGAAGCACTGGCCCGAAGTGGATGCCTGGAAGATGCAAAAACGAGAGGGATTGAGCATCTCTTTTATGGGCAAGTTGACAATCCTTTAATCCAAATATGCGACCCCGCATTAGTCGGCTACCACCTTAACTCCGGATCTGAGATGACCTCGCAAGTCGTCAGGAAAACGGACTGGTCCCAAAAAGTTGGAAATGTAGTGTCGATCAACGGCAAAGTTCAAATCATTGAATACAGCGACCTTCCGGAAAATTATGCTAAGCAAACGACACCCGACGGTGCGCTCAAGCTTTGGGCGGGAAGCATCGCTGTCCACCTTTTCAAACTTGATTTTCTCGACCGTTCATTAGCTCAGGCAGATTCTCTGCCATTCCATCTCGCAAATAAAAAAGTTCCCTTCCTCGATATATCGGGCAAGCAAGTTGAACCGAACGAACCTAATGCGATAAAATTTGAGCGATTTATTTTTGACCTTCTTCCATTGGCCGAAAATGCCATCGTCTGTGAAGTCAAAGCCGAAGATGGATTCTGCGCAGTAAAAAATGCAGCACCGGCAAATTCTGAGACGCCCCAACATGTTCAAAACGCTATCTCAGACCTTCATAGCCGCTGGCTTGTGGAAATCGGCGCTAAGTTGGCTCCAGGCATAACGGTCGAAATCAATCCTATGTTTGCTGCGGACGTCGAGTCATTAAAAGACAAGATTTCAGCGGGAACCGAAATCACGGAAACAACGTATTTCCAATAATCAAGTTGACAAAAAACCGCACTGCTCAAACCAATACAAATCTACCAACCAAAAATTAGACTCCAGCAGGAATCCAATGTTGCACGCAATGATCATGGCCGGTGGCTCGGGTACACGTTTCTGGCCAGCCAGTCGAAAATTGAATCCCAAGCAGCTTCTTAACCTGACCGGCGAGCGATCCATGATTCAATCGACAGCCGATCGATTGACCGGCCTTTGCCCATTGGAAAACCTGTTGATCGTCACCAATCAATCTCTCGTCGAGCCAATCTCGGAACAACTACCGGAAGTGCCGCGGGCGTCAATTATTGGCGAACCCGCCAAACGCGACACGGCTCCCTGCGTCGGACTGGCCGCGGCCTTAATCGCGTCTCGAGATCCTGAAGCAACGATGGTCGTCATGCCCGCCGACCATGTCATTGGGCCAAATGATGTTTTTCAAGATGCGCTAAATCATGCTGCAGAATTGGTAGAAGAAGATCCGACTCGGATTGTTACCTTTGGTATCAAACCAAGTTATCCAGCTGAAGCATTTGGCTACATCGAGCGAGACGGCGAAGCACTTTCTCAAAAACGGCTGCCTAGTTTTTCCGTCAATCGTTTTCGTGAAAAACCAGATCTCGAAACCGCAAAGGCATTCTTAAAGGCAGGCTCTTTTTACTGGAATTCAGGCATTTTTGTTTGGAAAGTAAAAACAATCCTCGCAGCATTGCAAGAATTCCAACCGGAGATGTTAGCTCGAATCAATACGATCGCCAAGACAATTGGCACACCCACTTTTGACGAAACCTTGCAAAGAGAGTTCACCGCAATTGAGGGAACTTCCATTGACTATGCTGTGATGGAAAAACATGAGAATGTAATGGTCGTCGAAGCCCCTTTTAAATGGGACGATCTTGGAAACTGGTCTGCCATTCCAAGACTCAATGGCATTGACGAAGCGGGCAACACGATCGACGGCGAGCACATCGGCATCGAAACTGAGAATTCACTAATTCGCACCGAGAACGGTCACTTGATTGTCACGATTGGAATGAAAGACTGCATTGTCGTTCACACCCCCAACGCAACCCTAGTTGCAGACAAAAGCAAGGAACAATCCATCAAACAAGTCGTTGCGGAATTAGAACGTCGCGGTCTGAATCAATACCTTTAGAGCCTAGAGCCATACCTCCCTGCTGGAAAACATCATGAGAATCATTCCCCCAGCCTTCACGCTCGCTCTCATGAGCATGAGTTTTTTGTCGACGTTAGCGATTGCCCAAACAGATCCACCAAAAACTGGCGACGAATCGGCAACAAAGAAATCTCCCGCGCCTAGCAACTGGCAACTCAAGACTCTGGGAGGGATGCAGTTTTGGACCGACGTTAAACACTCTAATGGGTGGCGAATTCAACAGAACTCAGAGACCGGACACTTTCGTCTTATTGACCCGAATGCGGTCCGATTTGCCTTTGGAAGTCGGCAACAATGCGATGCAGCATTCTCCGAAATTGCACTGGAAGAAAAGATTCGCCCTTTGAAAGGGCGGATTGTGATCCTACTTCATGGGCTCATGAGAACGAATGCTTCGATGGCACCTCTTGGAGAGCACCTTCGAAAAAATGGGGGATTTGAAATAGTGAATTTTCAATATGCTAGTACGCGAAAACGCGTCGAAGATCACGCCAAAGCCCTCAGCCAAGTAATTGATAATCTTGGCAGCGAAGTAACTGAGATCAATTTTGTTGGCCACTCTCTTGGGAATATTGTCGTCCGGCGTTACCTTGGCGACCAAGCCACCACTAATCAACCCGTCGATCAACGAATCAAGCGAATGGTCATGCTCGGACCTCCTAACCAAGGCTCCCGCATGGCTCGGTTACTCAAATCCAGTCTTAGTTTTAAAGTCATTGCCGGGGCAAGCGGCGCTGAACTTTCAAATTCATGGCGACAGCTAGAACCGACTCTTGCAACTCCAGAATTCGAATTTGCCATCATTGCAGGTGGACAGACCGACAAGAGTAAACTCAACAATGTATTATTAACTGGGAAAGACGACTTTACAGTTAGCGTCGAAGAAACAAAATTAATCGGTGCAAATGATTTCCAGGTCAGACCGCTGATCCACACTACGATGATGAAAGATAAGCGAGTTTTTCAGGATACACTTCGGTTCTTTGAAAATGGATATTTCAGGTCAGAGTCGACACGCAACCCTTTGACAAGCCTCAACTAACTCACAACGTAATGGTCAACAATGATTCCGCCCAACTCGATTCCCGGCACTGAAGAACCGAATTCGCCGCGAGCGCTCCCCTCGGAAGGCCGACTCCTCGGTATAGACTACGGGACGGTAAGAGTTGGCGTAGCAATTAGTGACCCCTCTCAAACAATTGCAAGTCCACTCGAAACCTATACTCGCCGAAACATCAAACTTGATGCCAGTTATTTTGTCGACTTGGTTAAATACGAAAAAATCGTCGGCTTGGTTGTTGGGCTCCCGGTTCATATGTCAGGCGACGAAAGTGAAAAGTCTCGCGAGGCAGTTAAGTTTGGAAATTGGCTCAAACAATCGACAGGCCTGCCTGTGATTTGGGTCGATGAGCGATACACCACCTCGATGGCAAGAGAAATGCTGAGTCATTCACCTCTCTCTGGGAAAAAGCGAAAAGCCCAGCTTGATAAACTAGCAGCCCAAATCCTGCTGGCTACCTATCTGGAATCTGGTTCAGAGGCCGACATTAAAGACCTGAATCAAGACTGAGTCACACGCTTGGGTGATTAAAAAACGACGAACCGAAATTGGGAACTCTAGAAACGGTCTGCTAAATCTTAATTCACTTCTCAAAAAAGTAGCGAAGTAGACTAAACAATAAGAATCCAACCCAAATCAACCAACCATAGCCGCTCTTCTCTCCAGATTGCGACACTAACTCCACAGGATGTTCGTTTGCCCTACCAATTGAAACAACAAACGCAACCGCATCCTCTTCCTCCCAACCGCTATCGACCAACTGTCCAATGATTTGACCAGGATCTATCCCCTCGTCTAAATTCTCGGAGATCATCTCAGTTAGTTCTTCGATCTCATCTGCGTCTTGCCCCGGAGGCAGTTTGTAATCCGCCATGACTAAATCCCGTTATCTCAAAGTGTCATCATTTAAATACTGATCAGCGCAAATTCAAGTCAATAACCAAGCACTGGTGACAGCCACCGTTCAATTTCTTCAATTGGCTGCCCCTTTAACTTAGCATAATGCTCCGCTTGATCCTTGGTAATTTTATTGATCGAAAAGTAACGCGATTTTGGGTGAGCGAAGTAAAGCCCGCTGACTGCGGCACCAGGCCACATTGCATAAGACTCGGTCAAATTGATCCCCGTAACGGGCTCCACGTCCATCAACTCCCAAAGCGTTTGTTTTTCCGTGTGATCAGGGCACGCAGGGTAGCCAGCGGCGGGCCGGATTCCGCGATACTTCTCTTTAATTAATTGTTCTTCAGACAAATTCTCTTCCGCTCCAAATCCCCAATCAACTCTCGCCCGACAATGCAGCATCTCAGCGAACGCCTCTGCCAATCGATCGGCCAACGCAGCTACCATAATAGCGTTGTAATCATCAAGATCGTCGCGATACTGCTGAGCCAGTTCGTCACAACCATGCCCCGTCGTTACCGCAAAACCGCCAACGTAGTCCACTCGTCCACTCTCGATAGGTGCGACGTAATCGGCAAGCGATCGGAAACAATCGATTCCTTTTCGCTGCCATTGCTGACGTAGCATCGGAAATCTCGCAACCTCTTTTTCGCGGGACTCGTTCTCATAAAGAATGACGGTATCTCCGTCACTGTTAGCGGGCCAAAACCCATAAATCCCACGTGCCGTAAGTAACTTCTGGTCAACAATCTTTTTCAACATTGCCTGCGCGTCTCCGAACAACCGAGTCGCTTCTTCACCTACGATCTTGTCTTGGAGTATTTTGGGATACTTTCCGTGCAATTCCCAAGACATGAAAAACGGCGTCCAATCAATGAACCGCGCGATCTCGGCGAGCTGGATCTCCTCATGCCCATTAGCAGCTTCCACGAAGGACTGCCCATCCGCTGCCGTTCCCAGAGACCTTGCCCCCGTAAACACAGGCTTTGCCAGATCCGTAGATTCCCAATCGGTTTGAAACCGCTTCCCGTACGCTTCTTCGTAAGGTACTAACGTCATTTGCCGTTCTTCATATCCTGCAACTAACGTCGACTGCAATGTCGCATTCTCTTGAATAAACTCGGGCTTCAAGTCTTGATTGATTAGGCGATCCACCACCCCGACACTGCGAGACGCATCCAGTACATGGATCACTCCGGGTTCATATTCGGGCGCAATCCGGACGGCAGTATGTTTATCACTGGTCGTTGCTCCACCGATCAGAAGGGGGATGGTCATGTTCAACCGTGTCATTTCTTTGGCAACATAAACCATCTCGTCCAGACTTGGGGTAATCAATCCCGATAGACCGATCAAATCCACATCATGTTTGACGGCCGCCTCAAGGATTTTTTCGCAAGACACCATCACCCCAAGGTCAACCACTTCATAATTATTACACCCAAGCACAACACCAACGATGTTCTTCCCAATATCGTGCACGTCTCCTTTGACCGTGGCAAGTAAAATTTTCCCGCGATAACTTTGACTCTCGAGACCGGATGCAAGTTTCTCCTCTTCCATAAAAGGAAGTAAATGGGCAACCGCTTTTTTCATTACTCGCGCTGACTTGACGACCTGTGGAAGAAACATCTTTCCGCTACCAAAAAGATCCCCGACCGTCGACATTCCAGCCATCATTGGCCCCTCGATAATGCTCAGGCAACGATCATAGGCCAGCCTGGCTTCTTCGGTATCTTCAACAACAAACTTATCGATTCCCTTGACAAGTGCGTGCGACAAACGTTCCTCGACCGACAGGCTTCGCCATTCCAAATTTTCGTTTTTGACCTTCCTTCCTTTTTGGTCTTTTACCGTTTCAGAAAATTCGAGCAATCGATCCGTTGCATCTGACCGTCGGTTTAACAGTACGTCCTCGACGCGTTCGAGTAAGTCCTTGGGAATTTCCTCGTAAATCTCCAATTGACCGGCGTTAACAATCCCCATATCCAAACCTGCTTCAATGGCATGGAACAGAAAAGCAGAATTGATTGCCTCCCGAACGACACTGTTTCCTCGAAAGCTAAAACTAACATTAGAAACACCCCCCGATATCTTCGCGCGCGGGCACTCTACTTTAATCTTTCGCGTGGCCTCGAAAAAATTGACGGCATAGTTATCGTGCTCCTCCATGCCCGTAGCAATGGTGAGGATGTTTGGGTCAAAAATAATATCTTCCGGTGGAAAATCCAGCTCTTGCGTCAGCAAATCATAAGCTCGTTTACAAATGCGAACCTTGTCATCTGTTTCCACGGCTTGGCCCTTCTCGTCGAACGCCATCACAACTGCCGCCGCTCCGTAACGCCGAACCAATTTGGCTCGCTCAAGAAACTCTGCCTCTCCCTCTTTTAAACTAATCGAGTTAACAATTGCTTTTCCCTGAACAGCACGAAGACCAGCTTCAATCACCGACCACCTGGAACTGTCGATCATGACCGGAACAGCACTGATATCCGACTCTCCCGCGATCAACCTTAGAAAAATCGTCATCGCTTCTTCGCCGTCAAGTAACGCGTCGTCCATATTGATATCGATCACCGCAGCGCCACCTTCGACCTGATCTCTCGCAACTTCGATAGCCTCCTCAAACTTTTCGTCCCGAATCAATCGTGCGAATTTCCGCGAACCGGTAACGTTGGTTCTTTCTCCAACCATCAGGAAATTCGCGTCGTCTCGCAAGTTCAAAGGCCTTGACCCTGACAGTCGCGTCAATGGTTCAATTTGATTTGGTTGATGCGGTTGGCACCCGCGAACCGCTTTGCTGATTGCCGCAATGTGGGCGGGAGTCGTCCCACAGCACCCTCCAACAATATTTAACCAACCGCTTTCTGCCCATTCTTTAATCGTGGCTGCCATTTGATCCGGGCCCAGATCAAACTCTCCCATTTCATTGGGGGTGCCTGCGTTAGGGTGACAACTGATGTAACGCGTCGAAATCTTAGAAAGCTCTTCAATGTGCGACCTCATGATGTCCGGGCCGAGGGCGCAGTTCATGCCGACACTTACCATTGGAAAATGAGAAATGGAATTCCAAAATGCCTCAACCAATTGGCCGGAAACAAACGTTGACCCAGACTCAGCAAAAGTTCCAGAAACCATGACGGGAACAACATTCCCAGACTCTTCAAAGTATCGCGCAATTGCAAACAAACAGGCCTTCAGATTCAAAGTGTCAATGACCGTTTCGGGGAATAGAATATCAACCCCGGCTTCCACCAATGCCTTTACCTGAATGAAATAAGATTCCTCCATCTCTTCGAAAGACGTGTTTCGAAACGCAGGATCTTCGACCTTGGTACTGATCGCCGTCTGTTTTGAAGTTGGGCCAATCGATCCGGCGACGAAACGCGGTTGATCAGGAGTCTTCGCGGTGTATTCATCCGCCGCCCGCCTTGCGTTGGCAACTCCCGCAAAATTAATTTCCCGAACAATATCTTCGGGGAAATCAAAATCACTCAATCCAACCAGACTCGCTTGAAACGTATTGGTTTCAATAATATCTGCTCCGGCCTCCAGGTATTGACGATGCAACTCGGTAATTTTTTCAGGGTGAGTTAGCCCGAAAACATCCGTGCAATTTTTGAGATCATGAGGCCATTCTTTAAATCGCTCACTCCGAACTTCGGCCTCCGTTAAACCGAGCCCGAAAATCATCGATCCCATCGCTCCATCAAGTACCAAAATCTCTTTTTCAAGCCGATTAAGAAACAAATCAGTTTTACTTTTTTGGTTAACCACAGACACTTTTGGTTGTTCCCTTCGCCGCAAAATGAATTGCGGTGTTAATTCAGGTCAGGTAGGCAAAACGGCAGCATATGACAGCACTTATTTTAGTTCAGAATCGAATTCTCCGAAACCGAAGGCTCAAGACAATCTCAGGGTAGGCCGATGAGTAAGAAGTGCACCAATCTGCCAACTCGCCATCAGGTCTTGAGATGAATCCAACGATTATTGTTCAGCAAAACTACGATTTTTCCGATCTCGTGTTACCCGCAAACCAACTGTCTGTTCAACCGGTTACCACCACTTCAAAAGCGGCTGTCATTCGCCCAATGGCACCAACGTCGGTGCAGACAAGTAGTCATGCCAAATCGACTCTCGCGGGGCAACCACATTTCCAGTCGATCGCCGATGAAAACCACGGTCAAATAGGGAAAACGGATTCGCAACCACGACAATTTTCATCAGACGGCCACCCCTCAGCAGCTCCGCGGTCGATCCCGGTTGAAATTCGTCCAGTTTCTTCGCCAACGCCGTCGAATGCCGCTCCTCCGCATTCCGAGATTGATTTCGAACCGCAATTCCATACCAGTGTAAACACGACCGCACTGCCTGAAGACCAATGCTTAGACCTGTTGGCCACTCTCAGCCCAAATGGATATCTGCCGTTGCAAACGCCAGATATTCCTCCAACGCAATCCTCCGGATCAGGCGTGATCCCCAACTTCGAAGAGCTCACAAAAGGCATTGGAGCAGCACCTCGAGTTGCCCTCTCGCAAACTGGGCAACCCTACCGGTCAGCGAGTGGTTCAGACCGCGCCGATCAATTGCTCGCCCAAGGCAGACGAGAGGAATCAGCGATCAAAATCGATCAAGATTTCCAGGCTACAGTGAAGGCTCGAATCGATGCAGAGGTCTTATCACAGCTTTCCGGTAGCCAAACGAAAGAGAAAACCCACCACACGCGATCCGATCTCGCAGACCTCAACCAGCTCGCGCAAACAAGCAGTCATTCTCGAGAGACAATCCAGGCGGAAGCGGCAAAAGTGACTCAGGAGTTTCTGCATGGCAGCAAAGATGAAATCCCTAGTAATGTTGCCGCTTGGGACGTCGAGGATTTTCGCTGGCCAGAAACCACCAACCAAATGATCGTCTCAGGTGGGAATTCTCTTAAGCACCTCCACCAAAGTCTCCTCGATCTAATCCGCCCGCAACAATCACGCATCATTATTGGTGGAGTCGGACGCGGCGAAGGGACCACTTCCATTGCAATAAGTCTCGCTCGCTGGATTGCAGCCTCTGGAAAAAAAGTTCTTTTGATTGACGGTGATCTCTCCAAAGCAGACCTCAGTCGGCAAGCAGGAATGGCAAAAGATATTTCATGGATGAATTCCATTCGCCACTCACTCCCCAATGCCGAACTAACGGTGCGATCTCAAAAATCGAATCTGTGCTTATTGCCACTAGACTCAGTGGAATCCAGAAGCCAATGGCCAAGATTCATCTACGACGAACTGGGAAAGATTATTGACCAAGCACGGTGCGATTTTGATCTAATCATTACAGACGTAGGGCCAGTAGAACAAATGATGGCCGAGCTAAGCCGCCCCAGTTGTATCGCCGACGCTACCGTGCTCGTCCACGATGGAGTACAATCGGGGACACTGAAAACGGCTCAAAACCGGATGAAAATGTTTGGGTTAAGTAACTTGATCATTGCTCAAAACCGGGCAACATTACCAACGCAAAACGCCGCCTAGACAAACTGCACCGCGGGCCGCGTGCTGACTTGAGAGTTAAGTGAAGTTAACCCGCCAACCGTGGATCACCATTTCCGCCCTCGCCTTGATTGTGGCTGTCGGAGGCTGGTTGCGTTTTGAAGTTGCAACGCAAGACTTGCTTTGGCTAGACGAATTGCACACGGGCTGGGTTGTTGATGCTCCCGTGTTCAGCAACATCGCATCGCGTGCTGCAGATGGGAATCAAACTCCAGTTTTTTTCTGGATTACCTACCTGCTAATCCAATTACCAATCCGGCCTGAACTAGGACTCCGCCTCGTTTCTCTGATGGCTGGCATTGCCCTCAACGCAATCGCTCCCCTTTGGGTTTGGCGGTGGTCAGGCAGTCGCCTCGGGGCTCTGCTAACTGCAGTATTGATCGCCTCGGACTTAAACTTTATTTATTATAGTACCGAGGCTCGACCTTACGCTTTGATCGAGCTTTTAAGTCTGATTCAATTCGGTCTTTTCTTTCGGCTTTTATGGCCATCTTTTTCTAAATCACCTATCAATCAACACGCCAACTGCCAATCAAATTTAAGGCTTCAAATTCCATTCGCACTCGTCTCCTTAGTCATGATTTACACCCACTTAACTTCGGTTTGGTTGTTAATTACGGAGGCAATAATTTTAGTAATCTGCTTCTCTTATTCCCCCATTCTCCTTCGCAGAGCTCGACTTTGGCTGCCCGCAGCGGCGGTCATCTGCACGGGATTTTTACCTTTCGCCATTACCACTGGCAACATTTACTCCAGACGCAACAACTGGGAATCAGTCTCCTCGATCTCCAATCTTTTGACGAACAATCTCCCGGGACTCTTCATTACAATTTTCACTCCCCTTCTTCTGTTGATAACTTATTTCATTGTTAAAAAACCACAGCCACAAGTAATGCCGCGACAACGCCAACAACTTGGACTGATTCTACTCTGGGCGATTGTCCCTTTTGGCTGTGTCATCCTAACAAGCCTATTCGAAATCGCGCCGCTAGCGCTGCATCGCTATACGCTGATCGGCGCTGCTGCGGTGCCTATCTTTGCGGGGTACTGCGCAGCATTTTTCCACTCGACATTGGAAAGAATCATCTTTGTTGGTTTTGTTTTTTGTGGCGTGATTTTGACAGGCAATTCAGTAATCCCTAATTCCCTGAACCCGTTTACCGAAGGCGAGACAGTGCCACATTTTCGTGTTGAAAACTGGCAAGCTCCGATCGAAAAGATCAATTCGACGAAAGGCCAAACAGATTACCCAGTTTTTGTTTTCGCCAATATCATCGAAGATGCAGACGCTATTAAGATTGACGACCCGCGTTTCCAAAAATATTTGTTATTCCCACTATCTTGGCCCTACTCGCTCGACCGGGTCTACCCAGCAGTCTCCGCTGGACCTACGCTCGAAGAACCTCACTTTCGGCCTAGCCAGATTCAACAAGCATTCGCAAGCAGAGGTTGTTGGGTCATCGTACGCGGAACCAAAGAACTAGCTGAGCGAATCGGACTTGAACTTGAATTGAATCTTGAAATCGAGATCGGCAGGAATTTAGCCAATTTCAAATCGCCGATTCAAACACAGTTCTATGAAACGCCGGGCAGTCCCGTTTACTTAATTTCCGTCGCTTGGTGACACGTAACGCGAGCTGGAGAGAAAGGTCGCAGGTCGACAGTTGGTTCTTTTTCGTCTGCCAAATCAGCTAAAACCACCGCAGTCCCGGTCGACAAGTGCAAACCACTCTTGAAATGCCCTGTCGCAACAAATGCGTTTCCTGAATCACCAAGCTTGCCTAAATACGGAAATCCATCATAAGTAGCCGGACGGAGGCCAGCCCAAGATCGAATAAAAGTCGCATCACTTAAATTCCCACCAAAACTTTCCGCCCAACCTCTCAACTCTTCTACTTCCGATGCAGTAGTCCTACAGTCAAACCCCACCTCTTCAATTGTAGCTCCGGCGAGCACATGCCCATCCGTTCGAGGGACAAGATAGCGGCTACCATCATTGATGACAGGCAATCCAAACGCCGACGATAAAGGATCGACTTTATATAACGCAATCTGCCCCCGCACCGGCTGCATTGGCAAAACGATCTCAAGTGGCTTTATCAGTTGCTCCGTCCACGGACCTGCCGTGAAAAAATACTGATCACCAACAAATTCTTCTCCCCCAGTGCTGATTCCTGCCAGGCTTCCATTGGCGACTTGCACCTGACACATTCCGGCATGTTCATGCAGCGTCACACCCAAACTTTGACAGGCACTTACCAGCGCCGCGAGATGGGTCGGATTTGAAAATTGAGATTCGCCTGGAACCCATAGAGCCTTAGAAATATTTGGCACAATTTCGTCGCGATGCACTTTTGAATCTGAATTTAAAAAAGACAAACGTTCCACCGCTTCGTCGACCTTCAATTCTTCAAAGAGAATATCACGACTCTCCCACTCAAATTGCATTCCCGTCAGCGCGGCCACTTCACCGGCACTCCTTGCGATATAGAGCCCACCGCATTTCCGAAAACCGTTATCAACACCGGTCAGTTGCTGCAATTCTTCAGCCCAAAGTTCATGGATCTCGCTGCTGATAGCTTCGAGAACTTCCATCGGGTGAATGGCCGTCGCACGACATGTGGGCGGTAAAATCCCAGCTCCAGCCCAAGACGCTTTCTCACCAAAACCTTCTTGCTCGAGCAACACAACATCGTGCTTACGTTTGGCTAACTCGTAAGCCAGCGAGAGTCCGATGACACCTCCACCGACAATAATTTTTCGCATAGTTTTTGGTTTTCGCATATTTCCTTATCCACTTCTGCCAAGTGCGAAACGTATCTCCTCAAGCAACTTCGTTTCCTTTTCATCAGCCAAAGACGGTTGGATTTGAATGTCACTGGCCATTTTTTCTTCGAGTGCTAACAAACTATTTAGCTCATCGACATCTTCTAAGGGGTCAAGCATCGCAAAGTCAATTTTCTGTCGCTCCAGATGGGCGATCGTTGAGGACAAGACAGTCGGTGTGCTCCATTCTATCTCTGTAAAGATATCAAAGCACGTTTCACGCATTCCCAACAGGTAATAACCGCCGTCCACACTTGGCCCAATAACAACCGAGGAATGATCCAAATCTTCAAAAGCCTGTTCCACCGAGGCAGATTTGATCTGAGGGCAATCGGCTCCAATAATTACCACCTTGCGAACACTCTGTCCTGGCGATCTAGCCAACTCAAATTGATCGGAAAAAAACGAACGCATTCGAGTCCCTAAACCCCCTGTTGATTGTGGATAAAGCCCCCAGGAATCAGGGAGAATTTCACGAAAACTAGTCTCCCGCTCAGGTGGGGAATAAACAAGTCGCCTGTCAGTCCCCACAGCCCGTAATTTTCTGAGCAAATGATTCAAAAAAGCGAAATACAAATCGCATGCTTTTTCGTCCCCAATACTCACGGCAAGCCTTGTTTTAACCCTTCCAGGCTGCCAAAACTTGGCAAAGAGTCCTAAATGATTTTGTGCTTTTTTCGACATAGTGGGCCACGGTGAGAAGGCCGGATTTTTGTTACAATCAGTTCAAACGGTAATGGATTCATTTGACAAACAGCTTGATTCGGGACTCCTGTTTATGAAAATCCTTATTCTTCTAATTGAGTAGTAGAGTAAGGGTATCAATTACCCCAGAATCAACCAACCGGACAGGATTGTTTTCGGTTGCCGTAAAAGGAATATTCCAAGGCACTTCATTCATGTCGGAACCCAGCGCCAAAAGCTTTCTAAAACTGCTAGAGCGCAGCGGCATTGTCGCTGAAGATCGACTCAAATCCTCCTTAGCCAAGCTATCGACCAAGGCAGATGGCAAAACAATTAATCTGAAGGATTTAGCTGGACACCTCATGGAGTCTGGCCTGATCACCCAATGGCACATCGACAAGCTTTTAGCTGGTAAATACAAAGGATTTTTCCTAGGCAAATACAAACTTCTGGGGCACCTAGGATCCGGGGGAATGAGTAGCGTCTATTTAGCTCAACATAAAATCTCGGAACAATTTCGAGCCATCAAAGTGCTACCGCGAAAAAAAGTCGCGGACAAAAGTTACCTGGATCGCTTCTATCTTGAAGCCCGCGTTGCTGCCAGCTTGAACCATCCGAATGTCATTCGTATCTACGACATTTGCAATGAAGGCGATACGCACTACATGGTGATGGAGTATGTCGATGGGACCGACCTCTATGAACTGGGAAAGAAGAACGGACCTTTCGACTTTAACTCTGCGGCAAAATTCACCGCGCAAGCAGCAGAGGGACTAATCCATGCTCACCAGCAAGACCTAGTTCATCGTGATATAAAACCAGCGAATCTTTTCAAAACAGACCAAGGTTTAATCAAAATCCTGGACCTCGGCCTTGCCTTAGTCAACCAAAACGATTCTCAATCGCTGACCGTTCTTCATAATGAAAAAGTAATGGGGACTGCCGACTACTTGTCACCCGAGCAGGCCGTCAATAGCCATGACGTCGATTCGAGAGCGGATATTTATAGCTTGGGATGCACACTCTATTATTTTTTGACCGGCCACCCCCCGTTCCCAAAAGGCAGTTTGGCTCAACGGATTGCGATGCACCAGTCGCTCGCTCCCAAGAGCATTTACGAAAGCCGCCCCGAGTGTCCAGAATCACTCGTTAAAATTTGTGAAAAAATGATGGCGAAAGATCCCGACGATCGCTATCAAACCTGCGATGAGGTTAAATCCGAACTAATGGCTTTGGTAGAGTCTGGTGAATTGGAGAATATCGCTACGTTTGCCCCCGAGGACTCATTAATCGAGAAAACCTCCTCGACCACGGTTTCAGCGACGGACCATGACACAACACTCGCCGTCATAAAATCAGTCGAGCCCGTTGATGAAAGCAATATTGGCCATGCTATCGAAGAGTCGGCGAACGCTTCTTCCCATGTGAACAAAGCAAGCGAATCGCAAAAAAGCAATCGGATCACGCCCCCTCCTCCTCGCAAGAGAAGAAGGCCACCCCCTAAGTGGGTTGTCCCCGCGGCCATTGCAGCAATGTTTCTTATTCTTATCGCGGTGCTAACATTAGTTAGCTTCCTCCTTTAATTACAACGTCTCTTAATTACAACGCCAACCTAACGCTTTGATGAACCTTGAATTTGTTTTGAACCTTCAGCTTTAAGTTTAAGTGGGGCTTTCCATTCCCTTTCAAATTTAGCCGTTCGTCAAAATTTTTCGCAAAACCAACCAACAATAGATCAACAAAATATCCGAGACAAGCAAATGATGATACTTAACCACAGTTCAAAAAAAGCGATCTTGATCGCCCGGCTAACCCTTGCTGTGTTGGCTCTATTTTTGACAACCGACTCTTTTGGGCAAGCGCCGACTCCTAAACAAAAGCAGGCCGTTAAGCAAATCAAAACCAACCTAGATCGCGCCGGCAAACAATTCAAAGCGAACAAGTTTGATGCCAGTGGACAGTATATTAATCAGGCCATCGCTCAAATGGCTGCCGTGTCGGCAAAAGCTTCTCCCGAGGTTCTCGAGCTACTTAAACCGGAATTCGCACGACTTGAAAAAGCCCACAAACTTCTCAGTGCTGCAGGGCAAAAACTGTCTGCGATGCAACCCTTGCCACAGCCAAGCAATGGCGATGCGGCCGCTGTTAGTTTCGTAAAATCGATCGCGCCAATTATCGTTGCCAAATGTGGAAATTGTCATGTGAACCAAAATCGAGGTGATTTCAGTGCAGCGACCTTTGCGGCGCTCGACGGTAGCACTACTCTCGCCTATGGACTGCCTGACGATGCTCGTTTAATTCAGGTAATTGAGAGCGGGGAAATGCCTAAAGGTGGAGCAAAAGTGACGCCCGAAGAACTAAAATTGCTACGAGACTGGATGAAACAGGGAGCAAAGTTTGACGGCGATGACCCTAAGAAAAGCCTCAACGAATTTTCGAATACACCACCGCCTGCCCAACCAAGAAGAAACACAACTGTGAATCTGCCCACCGGGAAAGAAACGGTTTCCTTCGGACTGCATGTCGCCCCGATCCTGCTTGAGAACTGCGCACGGTGCCACATCACCGACCGCCCCCGAGGAAACTTTAGCATGGCAAGCTTCCGTGATATCTTGCGAGGCGGTGACGGTGGCACGCCTATCGAAGCCAAGAAATCAGGCGAAAGCCAAATCATCAAACGCTTACGAGGAGACGGGGTAGAAATCATGCCGCCCTCAGGAAAACTAGACGATAAACTAATCGACACAATTGCAAAGTGGATCGATGAAGGGGCAGCGTTTGACGGTGGAGATAGCCGGCTGGTCACATCGATGGTCGCCGCTCGCTCAAAAGCGGCATCACAAACTCATGAAGAACTTCTCGCCGACCGCGGAAATCTTGCGACCCGCACCTGGAAACTCGTCATGGACAGCGTCCAAAGCAAAGTTCTGCCCAGTGACAATTTCCTCGTCACCGGTTCAACTAACGAAAGTCGCCTGACTGACATTTCACAACTCTGTGAAAAAATAGCACCAAAAATTGCCAACGCTCTTCGCGCCAATTCTAAAACACCACTCGTCAAAGGTAACACGTCAGTATTTGTTTTCGACAAACGATATGACTTCAGCGAATTCGGCAAGATGATCGAGAAACGAGATTTCCCCAAAGATGTCTCCGGGCACTGGGGGTACAACATTACGGATGCCTACGCCACCGTCTTGATGACGCGAAATCAATCGGCCGAAGACGTCCAGGTCGCATTGGCTCATCAAATTGCTTCACTGCACATCGCCAACCTCGCCCTGGATATGCCCCGCTGGTTCGCAGATGGACTTGGGCTGTGGACCGCAAAGAAAATCTTCTCGAAAGAAGATGCTATGAAATCGCTAGATATGAGAGCTGAGTCAGCGATGGCTGAAATGTTAAAACCTGATGATTTCATACAAAACCGAATGCCGTCCGACCGCGCTGCATTGGTAGGGTACTTATTTGTCAAGAAACTCAAATCGGACTCTGGCTCATTCGCTCGATTGATGAAATCCATCAACAAAAGTAATTCGTTTGAGAGTGCGTTCAAAGCGACCTATGGGAAAACGCCCAGCGAAATCCTTGGCCAGAAAGAACCTACTAAAAGGCGTTAACCAGTGAAAAATGGCTGCCTCGAACGCTGAAAAAATCGAAACAACAAATCCACTCAAACAAAAAAGGCCGGTCACTAAAAGTGCCGGCTTTTCACTGTTTTCGATTTATCAACGAAAATTTAGTCTTCTTTTTTCAACGGCTCTTTGCGCTCCGTGATCACTTCACATGTCTCGGATTGATCGGCATTGATCTGAACGTACTCTTTTTGATCTTCTGGAAGATCATCTTCGTGAAAAATTGCTTCCACTGGGCACTCCGGCACACAGGCTTCGCAATCAATGCATTCATCGGGATGAATGTACAACATGGTCTCACCTTCGTAGAAACACTCCACGGGGCAGACAACAACGCAATCGGTATAACGGCAACCGTCGCAAGCTTTTCCCACAACATGTGTCATTTTAGTACTCCTGTCTTCGGATCGTGACCCGACTAATTTTCAAAATGGATGGGTGTTTAGGCGATCAATAAAAAAATTAAAAACTAGTCGCCTTTTGGTATCGGTAAAATACGTGTTGGAAAACCAACAATTACGAAAAATCGTAATTCTCTTCAAAAACAGTGTCAAGACACGGGAGCTAGTTAATCTTTGCCGGGAGCACCATTTCCAACAGGCAAATGTACAAATCTTCCATTCCCCTAATCCTGAAACTTCCATCCAGAATTCTCTGGCGGAGCGTTGAGTTGGGGTGGTGGCATCGACAATTCAGAGGCGAGATTCACCTTTGCCACGCCATTTGCTCTCGGTAAACTCCACATTTTCCGAGGATCACCGTATAGCGGCTCCAAAGAAATTCGTCCAAGCTGAATCGATATTCCAGCCGTTTCCCCGTCTCCCTGAACCATAAATATTTCAATCTTTCTCGGCACCTGAATCGACCGATCATTCGTATCGAACGATTGATGATCAGCAGAATTCATATAAGCAACGAGCTGATCTTCGGAGTTGTACAATGCCTGCTGAAGAATCACAAAAGATTTTGAATCGAATAACGTAACCACCCGTTGAACTCCGGCTGAACTCTGTTTTTCGGTCATTAATTCAATCTTTCCATCTGTCCGAGAGAATGGACCGAGATGTCGATCTTGCGCACTAAATTGGCTCAAGCCTAAACCATCGAGTAACCATTTTGGATCCAATGGGATTGATAAACGCATGGCACTTCGATCGTAATCGCCGTGCCCAGCATAATACATGACCTCCGGTTGCTCACTCGTGGAAGCTTTCATCCATATCCAAAAAAGCTCCTCGTTCGATCCAACATCAACTCCTAGCTCTGAGAGTCCCAGGAACCCGGCTTTTAAACGAAGGCGATCTGGAAACTCAACCTGAATTGTTCCTTTAATTTTTGGAGCACCCGTCATTTTCACCGTCACACTAGCCTGAAGCTGTTTAGCCAGCTGCGCACGGATTTTCTGCATTTCCAACAACTCAACCTGCGTTGGCAACTTTGCTTTCGCCGACAAAACTCCACGCTTTGGCTTAAATAAATCAAAACCAAGATTGTCGAATAATTGAGCCGAGGATGTACCCGTCACAATGCTCATTAAAAACAGAATCACCAACAGCGCAAACGAAGGTTTCAGCTTTCGACTTTCCACGAACGGGAGAACGGAAGTTACAGTCATCAAACAAACTGGAGTTTTAAATCTCAATTTCTTGTCTCGGAGGCCTAAGTCGCTCACTCTGAATTTACCTCCCCGCTGGCTTCTTCACTTTCCATTTCATCCGACATTGGCTGGTCAACGAACAATCTCTCGGCAAGCTCTTGCTGAATGGCCGTAAGTCGCTCCGGAGTAATATCAACAACTGGCAGTGGATAAGTTGTATTGGAAGAACGACAATGCAACTCGAGAGTCGATTCTCCAAGCTCGCTGTCCAATTGTGTCAATATTTTTTTTTGCATCAGCAGCAATCCAGTAACGAACGCGATGTCTGCCGTTTGCTCACTCGTTTGCAAGTGCTCAAAATAAGCAATCAATATTTTTTTGGGAGCCCAATAAACTCTCCCCTTTCCCAGTTCCGGCACACTCGATTTCCACCATCCAATACAGTCGTCAGGAGGCCCTTCCCACTGGTCGGTAGAATAATCTCGCCGTTCCGACTGCCCCCCCTCACACTCCAGCAGGGCTGAATAAAAACCATCTCCCGGCTTGAATTCTCGATCGCTCTCATAACATTTTCGGCTACTCTTTTTGAATTCAAAATGAAGCATAAAAGTCACCGTTAACGACAAATTAATTGCTCGACGCAATGCCATTGCCTACCGCGCAGGAACCTAAAAATGGGTGCGGAATACTAGAGTTTTTCCCCAATGCTCTCAAGGCGTGATCGCTTTTATCGAGCAAGCTACCGCTGGCGACTGGCGATTCGCTAGCACACCAAAAACGCTCTAGCACCAGCGGATGTTACGATCGAACCGACATTAACGAATTCGTAGCCTGAAACCGGCCACAAACTCCTAGGCTTGCCTATAATTAGAGAAATTACGATTTCATTTGTTGGTAAACTGTCCATCGCACCGGAGTCGCCTACACACTCGGTTGTAAAGAAATCAGCCAATCCTACCTTTATCCCGATCAATACCGTGAAACTTGGCTCCGCTCTTACTCATATCAAATCACTTGCTGCGCAGTACGCCGGCCAGTCTGATAAGGAACTTGCGGATATCGCGTTAAACCTCGGCTTTGAATCGCGTCAAACTGACTCTGTCGACGGACTCATTGAGCGAGCTTTTGCCTTGGTTCAGGTTGCCTCACAGCGCCAATTGCAGATGCAGCACTACGATGTGCAACTGCAGGGAGGACATGCGATGTGCAGCGGCAATGTCGCTGAAATGCGTACTGGTGAAGGGAAAACGCTTACAGCCACTCTTCCCATGTTTGTGCACGCACTCGCCGGGCGAGGCGCTTTACTGGCGACCAGCAACGATTACCTCGCGAAACGAGATGCCCAATGGATGCAACCCGTCTACCAATCTCTTGGCATGACCATCGGTGTGATTCAATCTGAAATGTCTCGCGAGCAGAGAAGGGCGGCCTATCAATGCAGCATCACCTACGGAACCATGAAAGAATTTGGATTCGATTTCCTTCGCGACCATTCTCAAGAACGAGAACAAAAACAACGGGAACTATGGTACGGAGGTAGCCAAGCTGGAGTCGCCGAATCAGCTGCGTCAAAACCAGTCCATCGAAAACCACATTTCTTGCTGATCGATGAAGCCGATAGTATTTTAATCGACGATGCTCGAACACCGTTGATTATCTCTGCCGCTCAAGATGAATCGACCAAGCAGCAACAAACATCCCTTTACCAATGGTCAGCCAATGCAGCTCGACAATTCGAAGAGGACATTGATTATTGGTACGACAAAGAAAAACGAAGAGTCGACCTGACTCCCGAAGGGACAGCAAAAGTTCGCACTGTTTCGAAACCCGAAGACTTGGCGGGGATTGGATTGTTGGAAATGTATGACTTCCTCGAACGCTCCATCCAGGTCGATAGAGATTACAAGCGTGATCGCGATTATGTAGTTCGCGATGGCGAAATCGTCATCGTCGACGAAGCGACTGGGCGCATCTCAGAAGGTCGCCGGTGGAGCAAGGGAATTCACCAAGCCATCGAAGCCAACGAATCTGTTGAAGTCACAATGGATACCAACACGCAAGCAAAAATCACAGTCCAGTCTTTCGTGAGCCGCTATCCAAATATTGCCGGGATGACCGGAACAGCCAATTCATCCAAAAGAGAATTTAAAAAAATCTATCACATGGGAGTGTCGATCATTCCCACTAACAAATCCATTCAACGGAACGATCTTCCGGTTAAGTACTATTTTTCTGAACAAGAAAAATTCGAAGCAGTGGTTCGCGACGTCATTGAAATTCACAGGGAAGGCCGGCCAATTTTGATTGGAACTCGTTCGATTGCGAAATCAGAACAGGTCTCCCGCTTGCTCAGGCAAAATCAAATCGAGCATGAAGTTCTCAACGCGAGAGAAATTGAACGCGAAGCAGAAATTATCGCAACGGCAGGAGAGGTCGGGAAAATCACCGTTGCCACCAACATGGCCGGGCGAGGTACCGACATCAAAATCGGTGGAGAATCTGAAAACACAACCAATCGCGAGCAAATTTTAAAACTGGGCGGAATGCATGTCATTGGGACTGAAATGCACGAATCCAGTCGGATTGATCAACAGCTGTTCGGACGCTGTGGTCGCCAGGGAGACCCCGGTTCAGTGCAGCTCTACATTGCCGCTGAAGACAAGATATTGGAATCAGCATTTGGTAAACAAACGGCCGAGAGGTACCGGAGGACCGGCAAAACCCGCACAAGTTCATATTGGATCTCGCTTTTTAACCGCGCACAGCAAAAGGTTGAGAACCAACATTACCGTTCTCGACGCATACTCATGTATAATGAAAAGATGTTAGCTAAGTCTCAAAGGGAAATGGGGCTCGATCCGATTCTCGACAACTTCGATTAATACGACGTCGATTAATCTGCTGTTCGTGAATAAGTTTTCTCCTTTCAACCGTGCACCCTCGTCACTTACGCCTAGCGAAACCTACCTCCACCTCTTCTAAACGTTCATTGCCGCTGCGTCACTATTCCCCACTCAGAAATGCAATCTACAATTAGTTAACGCCCTATCATTTTCCGTCGACGGTAAAACAAATCAATTATGTCCACTGGCGAACAACAAAATAACCCTTCTCCTTCTGCCATTCGCGATGAAGTTCGCCGCACGGTTCAGCAGTTGAATGAAATGGCCAGCACGGAAAAGGACTTTGATCAGTTCTGCGACACGGTACTCAGTCGCGTTGTCAAAATCACGGGAGCTCACGGAGCGTTACTCTGGCAAGTTAATGGCAACCAAACGCCACAATTGACTCACCAAACCGGCAGGCACCCCAACGCCAACGCTAAAGATGTTCTTTCGCAAGAGAATTCCCAGCACAGTAACGCGGTCATGGAAGTGGTTGCCAAAGAGCAACCAATGGGCCTTACGTCTGATTCATTCACCCACCCCCCCGATCCTCAGGATGAAAACAACGGTCAACGTGATGAATCCTTCCTCATGCTGTTTTCTCCGGTGTATAACCGAACCAAAAAATGCTGCGGAACGCTTGAACTATTGCAACGAGGAGACATTTCCCCGCAGGCACAAGAAGGCTATCTAAGATTCCTCTCTCAGATATCGCAGCTATTTCAGCGCTGGCATGAAGAACAGGAAGAGGAACAAAACCATACCGTCAAAACAATCTCGGCCGACTCTTGGACGAACCGACTAGAGTTCATTAATGAAACTCATCGTTCGATCAACACGGTTGATACCGCTTACGCCATTGCCAACGAAGCTCGGCGTCTACTCAATTGCGATCGCGTCAGTGTTGGCCAGTGGAATGGGACAAAATGCAAAATCTCAGCAATCAGCAGCCAAGACCGTTTTGACAATCGTTCCAATGTCGTGCGGTTACTATCGGCGGTTGCGACCGCCAGCGTGAGCGCCGAGGCGACGTTTTGGATCACTGGCAGTACGGAGGGAATCGCCCCGGAAGTCGCTCAAAAAATCAATGACTATCTCGATGAATCCCACAGTCGCACCCTCATCGTAATTCCACTCTTGGCACGTGCTCCAGCATTGCCAGACTTGGAGATGAAAAGCCACCAACAGCAAGTATCACAGAAACTCGGTGTCTTGATTCTCGAGTACTTTGATGCTGACGTTCCCGAAAACGAAATTGAATTCGATACGCAGTTAATCGTGGGCCAGTCAGAGATTGCACTTGAAAACGCAAGAAAACATAGCGAGATCTTTTTGCTGCCAGTCTGGCAGCGCCTAGGCTGGTTACAACAGGTTCTATTTCGAGACCATCGCGCTAAAACAAATACTGGTTTGGTCGCCTTGGGCATCTTGATTCTCGTCATGCTGTTCTTCCCCAAAGAACTCAAAATGAAAATTGACGGGGTGATGCATCCAGCGACTCGAAACACAATTTACGCGCAAACGGATGGCATTATTCGAGAAATCCTGATTGATGAACGAGCGAAAGTAAAAAAAGGACAGCCATTATTGCGTCTCGAGAACCAAGATTTAGAAATGCAAATCAGCTCTGCTGAATATGAGATCCAAGCAATCAACCATCAGATCGACAATGCCAACTCCCAACTGGCCAGCGGCCTCAAAGACGCTACCGAGAGTGCCGAGATTGGCATGGCAATTGACCTCTTTAAAAAACAACGTAAGACTCTCTCATCCAAACTTAAATTGATGGAGTTCAAACGAAGCCAACATGAAATCGTTAGCCCCATCAACGGCACCGTCACTACGCCGCGCCTCAAGCGAAGGTACACAGATTTCCCAGCAGTTTCCAATTTAGCGTTACTCGAAGTCGTTGATCTCGAGGGCCAGTGGCAACTGGAACTGAAAATCCCACAAAACAAAATGACCTACGTGGATCAAGCATTCGCCGAAGATCCCGGCAAATTACTCGATGTCGAATTTAAAATTGGCACCAATCCAAATCTAAATCTCAACGGAACGCTTGCGAAAATCGCGATTGATGACCGAGGAGTACCGAGCGCCGACGGGGCTCCAGAATTTCGTGCATTCGTGGAAATCGAACCTTCACAACTCGCTGAACTCCAAAATGAACTTCGCAGTGGAGCTGGAGCAACGGCAAAAATCCGCTGTGGAACACGATCCCTTGGATTCGTTTGTTTCTATCAGATTTACGATTTCCTCCGAACCAAAGTATTCTTTTAAGAGGTTGCGATGTCGATCATCCCGCCTCCCTCCGATCCTCCGGCCAGGCAAATCCCGCCTCCAAGTAGCCCCCCCATTCAAATGAGAATGCGGTCGGATCTGTCGTACAATCGCATGACCTATCAAGGCGTTGAGTATTGGGTCGTCAAAGAACCTCTTGGCCAAAAGTACTTTCAGTTTCCTCCGCATGTGTTTTATCTGCTTCGAGAACTCGATGGAAAAAAATCTATCGATGAACTTCAAGACGGCTATCACGAAAAGTTTGCTCCCAAGCGAATTACGCGTCAGGACCTCCAGCAATTATTAACTCGATTCCACCAAGACAGTCTCGTAACTTCAAGTGTCCCAGGGCAGGGTGCCGAACTTCTCAAGCGAGGCAATAAGAACAAGATGATGGAACGGGTGGGAACCTATTCCAATGTGCTGGCGATTCGCTATAAGGGATTTGATCCCGAGCGACTTCTGAATTGGCTACTCCCATACACTTGGTGGATTTTCACCAAGATTGCGATGTGGGTTACTCTGTTCTGTGCGGCAATTGCCTTACTATCGGTCGTTATGAACTGGAGTATGTTCCAGGCAAAACTCCCAGGCTTTGAGGCTTTTTTCGACCCTAAACAATGGTACTTGTTTGGAATCGTCCTTGCGGTCACGAAAATGTTTCATGAATTTGGACATGGGCTCGCTTGTAAACGCTTAGGGGGAGAGTGTCATGAAATTGGATTCATGCTACTGGTGCTCACACCCTGCCTGTATTGCAACGTTTCAGACAGCTGGCGACTTCCCAACAAGTGGCACCGCGCCGCAATCGGGGCCGCGGGAATGTATGTAGAAGTCATCCTCGCGACGTTAGCAACTTTTGTCTGGTGGTTTGTCCAACCGGGACTCGTGCAAGACGTTTGCCTCCGAGTCATGCTGGTCAGTTCCATCAGCACCATTCTTTTCAATGGTAACCCACTCCTCCGTTTTGACGGATACTACATTCTTAGTGACATTCTCGAAATTCCCAATCTCAATCAGAAATCAACCAAAGCATTAACAACCCTGCTTGGTCGAAATTGGCTGGGATTAGAAATCCCCGACGATCAACTGATGCCCTCCAATCGCCCGTGGGCCTTTGCCATGTTTACCGTGGCAGCATTTTGTTATCGCTGGTTTATCATGCTTTCGATCATAGTCTTTTTGACGAAAATGCTAGAACCTTACCATCTCGAATCCATTGGAATCGGGATAGCTTTATTTTCCATGTTCGGCATGCTCGGAATGCCTGGCTACAAACTGTACAAATATATGGCGGTTCCTGGACGGATGCATCAAGTGAAAAAAGTTAGATTTTTTGTTGTCTTGGGAGTTGCCAGCTTCGTGCTTGCATTCATCTTGTTTATTCCACTCCCCCATACATTACGCTGTAACCTGGTCGTGATGCCCAGTGAAATAGAAACAGTCTGGATAAAAGAACCCGGCCTGTTGGAATCATTCGAGGTTATTCCAGGGGAATCCGTTACTGCTGGCCAAACCTTAGCACAGCTCAGAAACCTAGAACTCGAAATGCAACTGGTCACCGCATTGGGGAAGATTCAAGAGAAAGAAGCGGCTCTCAAATTAGAAATTGCAAAACGAAACCTCTCCGAACCAACTACGAACGATCCGACCAAATCTATTTTGGCCGATATCGCAAAACTCAAAAAAGTCTACGCTCAGCTTTCTGAACGCGCCACAGGTCTCACACTTAAAAGCAAGATTGACGGTACGGTCCTAGCAACGCCTTACCAGCATTCGGGACAGCAATCCGAAGAAACAGAAGACTTTGACATGCGTCCTTTGCTTTACGGCCAGCACAACAACGTTTCCGCTCAGAGGGGGCAACGTTTTTGCGAAATTGCCGACCTGTCAAAATGGTACGCCGTCGTTATTTTGACCGAGCACCAAGTTAAGTTTGCAAAACTGGATCAAGCTACGAAAATAAAACTATATTCTGAACCAGGCCATACTTACCATTCTAAAATCGAATGGATTGGCGAGACCGATATTGCGATCAATCGGGAAGACTACGATCCACTGCAACCCTCAATGGGCGGCAATAATAGCAACGCCTCTGATCCCGTCATTGAAATGGTGGCTGGCTATCAACATCAGGATTTTCAGTATTTTGCTCGCGTTCCGATCGAATCACCGACCATCGCACCCAAAATAGGAATTGGCGGGCAGGCCCGAGTGTCCACCGGCTATCGTTCGATCGGCTACCGAATTTGGTGGTGGTTCAATCAGAACTTCAGAGCCTAAACTAAGGCATGCTTTCAAGCCTCACTCAAATGGCATACACGAGTGAAAACATGCACGAAATCAGAACTCCCAGTTGAGAATGAATCGAACTCAACCGTCATTTCACTCGCCTGAAAAGCACTTACGACACTTGACTCACTCTAAAAAATCGCAGGTACCGAGAAGAGTCGTTTTGAATTTCGCTAGGAGCATCTAAACCCTCAAAGCTATCCAAGTTTCGATCAACTTTCTTTTTGACCTTTTCAAACAGAGATTTCATTAGGCTGTTCAAAGATGAGGTCGTTTTTACATTTCCAATTGCGGTTCTAATTTTCGCAGTTCTCTCTTCTTCGCCACCTTCAAATCCTTCCACTGGCATCTCGTCGAAGACAATCGCCTGCCCTGAATAGCCGATGTCACGAAATTCTTTCCCAAGCAGTTCATCGTATTGAACAAACTCATTAAAAATAGCGAGCGCATCGGCCCATTGGGAATCCTTCATGTAGAACTCCGCCAGACGCTCCTTAGATCGACGAACAATTAATATTCGTTTATTCTTTGCATTCACAGGGGCTTCTGCGACAGGGAAATTCTCCTCCACCGCCAGCCAATATTTTTCCTGAAGGACTTTTTCAAATCGATCACTTGCCATCTGTGCTTCATTGTATTGCTGCTGCGCTGTTTTCATTTTTGGAACATCGCTTTGAGCAATTTGCTCCACATTTAATAAAGCTGAGGGGGCCGTTTGCGTGGCTAACACCCAACCGCCAGCCATCCCCAAAATGCACAACAAAAGTAATGCCGCAAAGGTAGAACTACTTCGCCACCATGGCCTTAGATTGCCCTTCATTACCGTTTGCAATTGGCGAGTTGCTTCAAGCTTTGCTTGGCTCCAACCAATCGAACTCTCCATGACGTATTGCTCAGACGTCGCCAGCTTTTCGACAATCATTTCCCAATCTTCATCGAGATCGATTTTGATTCGCCTTAAGTTTTTAATCAATTGAGTTGCACTATCGACCCGATCAGAGGGAATTTTCGCCATCATTTCTTCGATCAACTGACAGAGTTCCAGCGGGATATCCCGACGCAACTCATTCAGTGGAATCGCAGTGTCTTTGACGTGCTGAACCGCAATCACTAAAGCTGTATCACCTTGAAATGGCGGATGCCCGGCGAGCATATGGTAAGCAGTTACGCCAAGTGAATAAATATCCGAACGCTGATCAATCGCCGTTCCTTCGACCTGCTCTGGGCTCATGTAGAGCGGAGTCCCCATCGTTACCCCAACCGATGTCAACGCCTGCTTGGATGCACTATTATTGATTCGTGCCAATCCAAAATCCGTAATCTTCACTTCGCCTTTGGTCGAGAGCATGATATTTTCAGGCTTGATATCTCGATGGATGACATGCAACTCGCCCGCTTTTTGCAGGGCCAGGGCACACTGTCGAATGACATTGATCGCCATCACCGGCTCTACCGCACCGTAACGATTAAGATACTGCTTGAGATTTCTTCCCTGCACATACTCTTGAGCGATGAAGTGAAACCCTTGCACTTCCCCCACTTCGTAGATTTGTACGATGTTCGCCTGCACAAGATTGGCCGCCGCTTGTGCTTCCCGCTGAAACCGTTGTACGTACGATACATCTTTCGCAAGATCAGGCTTCAATATCTTGAGCGCAATATTTCGCCGAAGCGATCCCTGTTTGGCCAGGTAAACATCCGCCATTCCACCACGGCCCAAACGCCGCAACAACTGGTAATCACCCAGTTGTCGCCCCGTCAGATCGACCGGCTTTAAAGTTGTTGGGAGTTTCGATTCTGGCATTAGAAATAATAAGGGGCAATGAGCTGGAACGTTCTCTACTTCCATACTCTTTAGTCGTGCCGATAACCAAAGAACAAATACAATTGAGCCATGACGGTTGCAGAACGCTCAATCGCTAAACTGTTTGTTTTCCAGTGTTACAGTTTAGTTGCTCAACTTATAAACACTGAATGGCAATTCAAATATTCTCCGAGAGAATTGATACCCACTTGCTTTCCAAAAGGTTTCGAAAAACACTCAGATAACCCATCATATCTTACGTTATTTCCCGGAAAGCCCGAAAACACGGTCCATATTGGCTGATATTTGCTTCAAACGTGCAAGATCACCGCCGCCGACCTCCGCCGCAGCCCAACCGTAGTAATTGATCTCCAGCAAAGCCTTGCGAACGTCTGCCCAATCGATATCGCCGGTGCCTATTTCTTTGACCCAATTATTCTTGGCTCGCGAGTAACCCTTGAGATCCAGCTTAACAACACGTTTCCCCAAGGCGCGAATCCAGTCGCCCATACTTCCATATTTCCTATGGTTTCCAATATCAAACTGCATCCCAACCCACGGAGAGTTCAAGTCATCCACGAACTTTACAAACTTATCAGCCGTCTGAAGATGGTCACCATCGTGATCATATAAAAATCGGTTCCAAACATTCTCGATCGCAATATAAACTCCCAATTCCGCACACAACGGCAACGCCTTGGAAATATTCTCAATCGCTCTCGGCCAAATTTCACTTTCAGGTCCATCTTTTCCATGCCCAACCACCAGTAACGCAGTGTTCCCCCCCACCGCATGGGTATCGCGAATGGCAGTTTGCAGGTCTTTCAAAGCCTCCGCCCGTACTTTTTTGTCAGCACTAGTGTGCGTTTTATTCCAATGCGTGGAACAAACCGTACCGTCTACCGGCAAGCCGGATTCTTTAATTGCAAGTCGAGTCGCAGCCACATCCATACCCGGTGAATTCATCTCAATTCCGGCAAAGCCAGCTTCTTTGGCAGCTGCAAATTTCTCAGTCAGAGATCCTGAAACCTTGACCATTCCAATTTTTAAGGTCTTGTAGATTCGACCCTCGAGCGATGCCTCCACCACATTGGTCGAAGCATTGGCAACTCCAACACAACCCAATGCACCACCGGCTAGAACGGATGAAGAGATCAGTGCTGCAGAAGAGCTATGCACAAAATCCCGGCGGGACATTTTTTTATTCGCTTGTTTCGACGGCACAAAATCAACGTGTTTTGGGTTCATTGCGACCTCAATGTTTAGGAATCGTCAACACTCAAGGTAGGCCGCACCCGACAGGTCGTCAAGTTTGGAACCTATTCTATAGGTTATCCCACCCAAACAATGACTCCAATCCGCCAAGCGAACACTCCGATTACTGCTTCCCAAGCCCCTTGAGCGTTTGGTTAACAATCTCCAGTGCTTTGTTCGGATTTTTACTGAGAGCATTTAGCATCGCTTCGATCTCAGCAACCTTGGCAGGCGCTTGATCCGCAAGATCGGCAGTCCAGTCCTCGATTAAACTAAGCGCCTCGACCGGGCGCGCCCCCTTCGACACCGAGTTTAACAAACCCTCGATCTTATCCATCGCAGGACGTCCATGCGCAACCTGAGGCCAATAGTCATCAAATCCTCCGTCTTTAAGAAAATCAGGACTGTTATCAAGATCATGGCATTCTTTGCAGGAATTTAATCGTGCATCACTGACAGAAAGATACATCTCTCGAATCTTCTGAATCCGATCCTTGGGATCCACCGCTTGCCCTTTGGCAACCAACTCTTCCATGGCAACGTGGGCTGACCCTGGGCCATGACAATTTTCACAACCGTTTCCATGAAGATCTTCGTCGGCCAGTTTCGAATAACCAGTCTTGTACGGATAAAATTCCTGTGGATTCCAACCGGTCACATGACAACTCACACATTCGGGATCAAAATGTCGTTGTACCCAAACTCGATCATCATTCGGATTCTTCTCTAAATCACGGGTCGCTTCTTCGTGGGGGCCGCCACCTCCCTCGGCACCGTCCTCCCAAATGGCGTATTCTTCGTCATGACAATCTGCACAAGTGCTCGATCCCACGAATTGATTCCCACTGGGATGATCCCGCTCGACAATGTCCTTGAAATTACCAGTTTCCCAAAGAGTCTTTAATTCATCCTGATAAGACTTAAAGACTTTTCTAATATCTTTGGAATCCTTAAATCGATCAGTCAGCTCGACCCGCTCATACTCGATTCGAGATTTACCGTCCTTTTCGAAGTAACCAATCAGCCCCACATGCATCCCCTTGACGCCAACTTGGACAATCGCTGTCTGATGCCCATCTGCAGCGGTGACTATCTCTGGACGTAAAGTTGGATCACCATATCCGCCAGCCGTGACCAAAACATCAAATTCAGGAAATTCATTAGCTAACTTTCGACTTGCTTCCAAGTCTGCAAAAGCAACCAGCACTTTGAAATCACAATCGGCAAGTTTGGGAATCACCTTCTTTAACCCAGCTGCAGCGGCTTGTGTCTCAACGTGTTCCTGCTTGATCGATTCAAGATGCTCGTCACCAAGAATCATCGTAATCCCAATTCGCTTTCCACCCTTCTCGACAACTAAATGATCATTAGTCATCCCCAGTAGATTAACATTGGCACAGGTAAAAGGACTTGTCCCGTTATCTACGTTGGCAATGGTCTGTGCTAAATCAATCGCCGGCAATTTTAAATCATCGGGACCAAGCCCGATGAATTCGTAGCCCATTTCATCGCATAGCGCTTCATAAGTTTTTCGAATTTTAACTAACGGTTGTTGCCCGAACCTTCTGACTTGATTCCCCGCATCGATCGAAACAACATCCCAATCACGCGCTTGCAAGATTTTTTGCGCGGCATGCCGACGCATCAAGCCACCTTTTTGTCGAGCAAGCGTGATGCAGCCACAAGGTTCAATGTAACCATGCTGACGCCCAGAAATGAAAAGCACAAACTTGGGCTTGTCCCAGTCTTTCACTAAATCTTCAGCAGTTTTATTGTCAGCTGGAAAATTTCCGCTAGCATCCATACGACCCGTAGATCTGCTGGCAAATAGACTCGCATCAGGTTGCTTGCTTCCAATTGAAACAAAAGCAAAAACCAAACCGAGTCCGGCTAGTAAAAAACGTCCCGCAATCCAAGCAAATTTCATGGTATCTACGCTCGCAGGTCAAACTGCGCCAAAGGAAATCATGAATAAAATTAAAACGTGTAGTCGATCAGGAATCACCCCAGAACCACCTTCGCAAGGATACAGGGACGCCCCGACCGGGTAAATGGCAACGATTCAGATTAGCCCGTAGAAACGTGCTCAACATTACGGAATCAAAGATAGCAAGTTATTCGCGAAAACACTTAGGGAAAAAACGTGCACGCCGCCCATCTTCAGCGAGGCAACTTCTTTATTCGTTCGCGGAGTAAATTGCGACACTTGGTGAAAAACTCTTGAAAGTCTTCCCGCTGATAATCGGGGTAGGTCCAGCGACTACTCGTCCATTGTTTCGCCCGAAAGTGCAGGGTGACCTCGGCAAAAATACCGTCCGACAAGTAGATGCGATGATCGCGATCCTTGGTTGTCGCCAGTACTAATTTAGCTTCGCTAATATAACCGGGGTCTATATTGAGCGGACGAATCTCATCCGCCCCCGCGTACTCTGAATATTCTTCTTCCCATTGATTGGATTGATGTTTCTTGGGAGGCAGATCACTTGGATCGAGCAATCGATCAAATACGATAAACTGCTTTTTTAAATCAGTCCCCATCGACTCAGTATAAAAACTGGTTTCGGTAAAGTCGAAAACTGGACTTCGAAGCGCTACTTCTCCCCAGAGTTCGCTGGTCTTTTCGATCGTCCAATCCAATGCTGCCGAATAGCGACTGGTTACCGCGGCAAGCAACAGAACTGGCTTATGCTTTACAATTTCACCCACAGCTATCCAACCGCTCCAAAAAACAAGAAAAAATCAAGATTACTTATCCCGCTTTATCACGCAACAATTACCAACAACTTCGCAAGCAGTATCGTTAATAGGATTTTGCAAATATGCCGCGGGTCTGAGTCGGCTTTCCTGTGAAAATACAAATTCCAGATTCAGCGTCTTGATCTACTGGTGTACATCTTGGGGTAACCTTTAGCGGCACCAACATTGCATCCGTTTCGGGGCAGTCAACAAAATAGCACTCCGCAAAACCACCATGAACCTCCGGCTTTGCTTCATTTTTGGCAGTGAAAAAAGACTTGAACTCTTCGAACGAATCAATCTGTTGCGTATTGTCCACTCGAAGCTTGAGTGCTTTATCAAAAAGCCCTTGTTGCATCTCTTCCAAGATCTCGCTAACTCGTTCGACAAACTCGACTCGGGGCATACCAAATGATTTCGGTTGATCACGACGCCCAACGAATAAGCTGTCATTTTTAATATCGCGAGGCCCGACTTCCAACCGAATCGGAACTCCTCGTTTGATGTGGAACCATTTCTTCTCTCCCCCACGCTTGTCGCTGTCGTCAACAAAAACTGCGACCCGCTTGCCATCGTACTGAACGCCTCCAAGCTCCTTAGCAAGGGATGCACAATACTCCATCACTTCGGCTCGCTCTTCTTCTTTACGAATAACGGGGCAAATCACCACGTGCTTGGGAGCTAGGCGAGGCGGTAGGACCAAACCATCGTCGTCGCTATGAGTCATGATCAACGCCCCAACCAAACGCGTCGAGACTCCCCAAGAAGTTGTCCATGCATAAGATTCACCACCCTCCGCATTTTGAAACTTAATGTCCTGAGCCTTCGAAAAATTCTGCCCAAGAAAATGAGACGTGCCTGCCTGGAGCGCCTTTCGATCTTGCATCATAGCTTCGATCGACAGCGTCATATCAGCACCTGGGAAGCGCTCCCCTTCAGTCTTCTCACCTTTGACCACTGGCATCGCCATGTACTCTTCCGCGAATTTCGCGTAGACGTCGAGCATTAGCCGCGTTTCATCAAGGGCTTCTTCCTTGGTCGCATGTGCCGTGTGCCCTTCCTGCCAAAGAAATTCGGCGGTGCGCAAAAACAGGCGAACACGCATTTCCCAACGAACGACATTGCACCATTGATTTATTTTCAAAGGTAAATCACGGTAGGACTCGATCCACTTGGCGAACATGTGGCCAATGATCGTTTCGCTCGTTGGCCGTACAATTAGTGGTTCTTCCAATTCCCCCGCTGGTACCAGTCCACCGTCTGGACCTGGCTCCAGTCGATGATGCGTTACAACGGCACATTCTTTGGCGAAACCCTCCACGTGCTCGGCTTCTTTTTCTAAAAAACTCTTGGGAATAAAAAGCGGGAAATAGGCATTTTCATGCCCCGTCTCTTTAAACATCTCATCGAGAACCGCCTGCATATTCTCCCAAAGCGCGTAGCCCCATGGTTTGATCACCATGCAGCCTCGAACCGGTGAATTTTCAGCCAGATCAGCGGAGCGAACAATTTGCTGATACCAACCAGGATAGTCCTCAGAACGAGTAGGGGAGATTCCAGTTTTAGCCATTTCCAGTCAACAATCATTTCAGGTTTAGTGCGGATGATTTCATCTTTTGAAGCAGTTATTCTACGCTTTGCCAGCCAATGCCAAAAGGGACTCTCTCGCGGGGTCGGATGCCCCTTTCTTTTATCTGCGCCCGTTCTTGATGCAAATGGCAACGACACCTAAAATCCCCCCTTCTGGCCTTCTCAACCAATCAGGCCGCCATCCCATTCTCTCGTTCTCATTTGAGCATGCCCAAAATGACCAATCGCCGTTTCGTAAACGAACTTTCTGATGGTGAATCGATCGAACAAGTCTTCTTAGCCTCTGAAAAGCAACTCAGGACCAACCGAAACGGGAACCTCTATTTGCAAGTCCGGCTCAATGACCGGACTGGCTCAGTTACCTCGATGCTCTGGAATGCAAGCCAGAAACATCACGACGCATTTGACAACGGCGATTTTGTCCGCGTAAAAGGTACGGCTCAACTTTACAACGGCGGCATGCAAATTCTTGCGAAGCAATTTGACAAAGTCGATAATTCTGTAATCGATGAATCTGACTTCGTCACACTTTCTAATCAAAAACTGGAATCAATGCTGGGGCGGGTCGCTGAATTACTGCGAAGCATGAACAACGTTCACCTTCGCAATCTTGCCGAATGCTATCTCGTTGATGACACATTTATGAGCGGCTTGCGCTCGGCACCGGCTGGCGTTAAAAATCACCACGCTTATCACGGTGGCTTACTTGAACACATTCTTTCCCTGATGGAAGTCTGTCATCTAGTCGCCCCAAGATACCCTCAACTTAATACCGATCTCCTGATCATGGGAGCCTTTCTTCACGACAGTGGAAAAATTCGTGAACTCACGTATTCTCCCGACCTTGGCTATAGCGATGCAGGGCAATTACTTGGGCATCTTGTCCAAGGTGTTTCCATGCTCGATGAAATGATCGTAGAAACTGAAAAACAAGCGAATGAAGCTTTCCCTGCCGACCTTGCCAATCAGCTTCGCCATATGATTGTTTCGCACCATGGACAATATGAATACGGTAGTCCCAAGCTGCCCATGACACTCGAAGCCATCACGCTTCATCATCTCGATAATCTAGACGCCAAAATTCACAGCGTCTCAAAATTGATCGAAGAAGATGTTAATAAATCAAGTCCTTGGACCGTTTACCACCCTTCCATTGGCCGCAAGTTATACAAAGGCCTCAATTCCTAATTCCTGCTGAAGCAACGCCAGTAAGCTGGCTCCTCCCGAGGCCTCCTTGCGGAACTACGGAACTTATCCACAGAATCAATCGGCGGAACCAACTACAACGGCCTTCCACCTCTTCGCGAGTTGATTTCTAGCCTGCGCCTCAATTCCACTGAACGAATTGCCCCATAGTCTCAATTGGCTACTCGGCGACGATTTAATCCGTAGCACCGCTTTTATAAAACCGAGATACCTCGAATTACGGTAATTCGCCGTTTCCAGTAGCTATTTGGCGGTATGCGAAATAAACTCTAACCATGAATGCAGCAAAACAAGTGGAAAAACTAATCCTCGAATTAGTCTTAAGCGACAACTACCAACCGCTAAAACCTAAAGCGATCGCAAAGAAACTCAAACTTCTGGACGAAGAACGCGAAGTAAAACGAACGATCAAGAGGTTGATCAAGAAAGGGCGGCTTGCCTACGGTCCAAAACATCTGGTCATTCGCGGCAAGCAAAAGCCTCAGGCCGCTAACAATCGTTCGACCAAAACCGAAGCACGTGAAAAAGAAATCACCGGTCGTTTTCGAAAAAATTCGGGTGGCTTTGGCTTCGTGACTCCTGAAAACTCAGTTGCCACAGATCGCTCCGACGACATCTTCATCCCCAAGTCAAAAACCTCCGATGCCTCTGATCGAGATATCGTAAAGATTCGAATCTCGAAATCTCGCGAAAAATCTCGCACGCGCGTCAGTGGGCAAATCATAGATGTTGTACAACGACACACGCATCGTTTCGTTGGAACCTACCGAATCACTGGAAGCATGGGATTCGTGGATGTCGACGGAGGCGTCTTCGAATCGGGAATCCTTGTTGGGGACGCCGGAGCGAAAAACTGCAAGGTCGATGATAAGGTCGTGATCGAAATTGCAAACTTCCCCTCTATCAACCAGCCAGGGGAAGGTGTCATCTCTGAAGTCCTCGGAGATCGCGGCTCACCAGGGGTTGATACCCTAAGCATTATTCGGCAATACGATCTTCCTGACGATTTCCCTGAATCCGTTCTCGAAGAGGCTCGAAGCCAAGCCGAAGAATTTAATGAATCTATTGGAAATCGAACGGATTTCACCAAGACGACCGTCATCACGATTGACCCCAAGACCGCAAGGGATTTCGACGATGCGATTTCTTTGGAAAAGCTAGACAATGGTCACTGGCAACTTGGGGTCCACATCGCCGATGTCTCCCACTTCGTACCACTCAATAGCGAATTGGACACAGAAGCTTTCCAGCGGGCGACCAGCATCTATCTTCCCGACCGAGTGATTCCAATGCTTCCGGAAGTCATCTCAAACAATCTCGCTAGTCTTCAGCCAAACCGCGTCCGCTATTGCATGACCGCCTTGATTGAGTTCACACCCGATGGAATTCCCATCCAAACCGAACTTCATCGGGGCGCTATTGAGTCAGACCACCGATTTACCTACGAAGAAATTGACGACTATCTGGCAGACGATGAACCATGGAAACAGAAGTTACCTAATGAGGTATTCGAACTCGTTCGAAACATGCACACCTTGGCAATGACGCTACGCCGGCGACGCATGAAAGCCGGCGCTATCAACCTGATTCTTCCAGAAGTAAAGATAGACCTGGACGAGGATGGAAAAGTCGTTGGTGCCCACACCGTCGACAACACAGAAAGCCATCAAGTCATTGAAGAGTTTATGCTCGCAGGCAACGAAGCTGTTGCACAAAAAATGGCCGACAAAAAATTATTCTACATGCGCAGAGTTCATCCTCACCCCAGTGAACAAAAACTCAATCAACTCACTGAATTTGTCCAGCAACTTGGAATTCAGTGCGAGTCGCTTAAAAGTCGATTCGAAGTAAAACGCGTGATCGAAGAATCTGAGAATCTGCCAGAACAGCACGCCATCCACTATGCCGTTCTGCGCAGCATGCAAAAAGCAGTCTATAGCCCTGAAGAAATTGGCCACTACGCTTTAAACAGCGAAAATTACTGTCACTTCACCTCTCCAATTCGCCGCTACCCCGATCTAATCATTCACCGAATGGTCGGCGACATTATTGACGGTAAAAAACCGGATGCAAATTTTGAGCGATTGGCAATGCTTGGCAATCACTGTAGTGATCTTGAAAAACGAGCGACCGAAGCAGAACGCGATTTGATCAAACTCAAGTTACTGAACTTCATGGCTGGAAAAATCGGCCATACGATGTCCGCTGTCATTACTGGAGTCGAATCGTTCGGCATCTTCGCTCAGGGAATCGAGATCCCAGCAGAAGGGATGATCCCCGTCGACAAACTACCACCGGACACGTATCAGTATGACCGAAATATCAGAACTCTCGCTGGTTTTCGAGAAGGGAATGAATATCGCCTTGGAGATAAAATTGAAGTTCGAGTGACGAAGGTTGACCCCGATGCTAGAAATCTCGAATTCGAAATTCCAACGACAGAAAGCTCAAGCAACCCGCGAGCTGAACGCCCCCAAAAAACCGAGCGACCTCCTCGTGGAAATCGTTCCCGTCGAAACAACTTGTCTGCTCGTGATTCTAACAGCGACGACTGGGAGAAAACTCGTGCCAACGGCCCGCAAAAAGGTCACAATAAGAAACGACAAGCCCGTGATGTGGAAGCCGAACAAAATCGCAGTAAATCGTCTTCCCGTAAAAAGAAGAAATCTACTACTGGTAGCGGAAAAAACAAATCGAAGCTGAAAACTAAGGCAAAACTAAAAAACAAAACGAAATCGAAAAACAAGTCAAAAACAGTTAAACCAAAATCTGCAGATTCAAAAAAACGCGCAAAACGTAAACGTAGCTAACAGCATTAGATTGATCGTGAACATCGGGCGGTTGGTAAACGAAAACATTCTCAACGCCCAATAATTCCAACTTGAGTTCTCGCCGAAATCCCACTACGCTTGGATGGGCCTGCCGTTTATTCTCAACCCGTGAAACCCTGGTTACATTTTCAGGGTATATCCAGAGGCTCTCAAGCAATTAGCCTACCTTCGGCGGCCGCCCCATTTCTGTTTTAAATTCCGGACTAAACCATGCCACACAGCCTGCTTCCCAACGGCTCGTCAACAATCGCAATCAGCGCATTCGCCCTGTTCATTACAATTTCCACTCTTGCCCCAGTTCAAAGCCAAGAGAAGAAAATCCCATCGGAATCACTTTTCTCCGCTAATCGAATTTCTACTATTGAAATAGAGATACCCCAAAAGGACTGGGATTTTATTCGAAAGCAATCTCGATCTTTCTCCGAAGCACTTGGCAAAGAAACGGCCGAATCGCCTTTTGACTATGTAAAAGGTGACGTGACAATCGATGGGCAAAAGATCGAGGATATAGGCATTCGAAAAAAAGGTTTTCTCGGTTCTCTCAACGTCGATCGCCCTTCCTTAAAATTGAAATTCGACAAATATCGTGAGCAAGATCCAATCGACGGTTTAAATCGATTGACGTTGAACAACAACAACCAAGATCCTTCCCGCGTCTGCCAGTACTTGAGCTACAAACTGTTTCGTGAGTCGGGCACCCGAAGCCCTCGGTGTGGATTTGCAAAAGTCTCAGTCAACGGAAAGTATCTTGGAATCTATTCGAATGTAGAATCGGTGAAACCGATGTTTTTAGAGCGGGAATTTGGTGATGGCACTGGTGATTGTTTTGAGGGAACCATTACCGACTTTTTCCCTGATTGGGTGAAAAAGTTTGAGGCGAAAAACAAGAAAGCAAGTTACAAGGATCTTAAAAAAATTGCCGCTGCACTTGCTCTTCCAGAACTTGACCAAGACGAACTCCAAGAACTGCTTAACCTTGACGCCTTTATTCAATTCTGGGCGATGGAAAGTCTCATTGGATTTTGGGATGGCTACTGCAGCAATCAAAATAATTTCTTTGTCTACCAAAATCCTAGCGACTCTAAATTTTACTTTATTCCTTGGGGAACCGACTCAGCATTTACCATTTCCTTTCCTATTCCACCTTATCGAATCAGTCCAAAATCCGCCCATGCCAAAGCGATTCTTCCCAACAAACTGTACCGAATTCCAGAAATCCAGTCTCAGTACTTTGAAACACTTAATAATTTTTTGGATGAACACTGGGACGAACCGCGGCTTCTTGCTGAGATGGACCGCTTAGAGAGTATGCTGGAAGAGCATGTAATGCCCTCGAACAGCAAATTTTCATCATCAATGAATAGCTTTCGCAGGTTCATCAAAAACCGTCGTAGCAGTCTGGTTCGCGAATTCAAAGACGCTCCGCCTGAACTTAGATCCCGCGAGAAAAAACCAATTTATCTTGCTGAAACGGGAAATGCAAAAATTAATTTCTCAACCCAATGGTTTACTGAAACACCTGACTACGAGATCCCAGTTGGGGACGTCAAATTAAAGTTCTCGAGAGACGGGAACCAAATTTCATTAAACAACGTCTCCGTTTATGCCGAACGGAGCAAAGCACCTTCACGAGACAAAATTAAACCGCCAACGATTGTGATCACGGGCAAGGACGAAACTAGTGGAAAGACATTGACCATCGCCGTAAGTATCGCGAATGAACAATTTAAGCCATCCGAGAATAACAAGGTGAGTGTCACGGGCTTACTTCTTGTAAACGGCATTTTCAACCCTTCGCAAATGGAGATGATCGACGGCACTGCCATTTTAGAATCAGCCGCTACGGAACCGGGAGCTTCAGTGGAAGGCCTACTCGAGCTCAAGATCAAAAAATGGAATGTGTCTGACTGATCACTTCATCGTGGGACTTCTCAAACGCTTTCCAGTGGCTGAAAGCAGATCGACGTTGGCGATGCTCCCCCAGTCCGGGTGCAGATGCCCTGCGACCGCAACTGAACGAAATCCAAGCTCACGATTTACTTTTAATCGCGATTCCCCCACCACACTACGAATAAAAGTCAAACAAGAGTTTTCTTAAGTGTTGATTTCCACACTACCGCGGGATTAATGACACCGAAAAAACCCTACCTGCTTGTTTAATCGACTCGTCGCAATCTTCCGGTCGGCCGTTTTAATTGCCTTCAACAGATGAGACACTTGGATGGACATATACTTTCTACTTATGGATCAAACACCGCTGACGAGGATTCGAATCGTTTCATAATTTTAATTTGGAATTTACTTGCATCAAATTTCGTTTTGCCATTAATATGGGAGACGCGGATGGATGTTGTGTTTCGGCATGTCTTAAAACAAATTGGATTGCTGAAGTTAAAATCTCAAAGGAAGAGAATTATGATTCACTATTCGTGCGACCGCTGCAGACGAACAATTGAACCTGACGAAGAGCTTCGGTATTCCGTCAATATAAAAATTGAGGTTGCTCTCGATACGCTTGAATTCGAATCCGAAGAAGACCGAAATCATCTCATCGAACTCAATGAAATACTTGAGCGTCTAGATGAATCTGAAAGGCAAGAAATAAGTCAGTCCGCCTATCGGACCCGAAAGTTCGACCTCTGTTCTGATTGCCACCGAGAGTATATCCAAAACCCTCTTGCAATTGACAATGCGGTTAAACTTGGGTTCAGCCAAAACTGATCCCGAAACACTCTCATCAATAAACTTGTCCCACGGGGAATGCATTAAATTTAGATGGGCAGAACGTTCCCAACAAACGCCTTACTACCGACTCAATGCAAACATACCTTTCCTGGCCAGTACAAATTGATCAGCGACGTCCGCCAAATCTTGCGGTAGATTCGAACGGTACTTCTCAAGGTACTCGTCCCTGCCTGATTGAATCAGACGGTGGGCCCACTGCGGAGGCAAACTCTGCAATCTTTCGGTTCGACTCAAGCGATGCAGATAAGTCGATCCGTCAGTCGCTCGGTTTTGTAGTTGATCCCAATTGATTCGCAACTTCGTTTCTGAATCAACAAAATCGCGAGCAGCATCGCGTGCCTGGTCATCGCCCTCGAGATAAATTGGAATTACAAACATGCAGCTTTCTTCAAACGAATCGCTCCATGAACCAATAATTTGCCGCTTTCCAGTGACACTGCATTTCAACTTAATCACTCCGCCACTCCACGTCTTTGGCACTCGAAAAGCGATGACCAGATCACGACCTCCCTCCAATGTCGTTTGTTTTGATGGGTGAAATCGAAAAAAAACACCACAACCACGATTAGTGGTTCCGCTGGCCACTAGCACATCTTGCTGAGGCCGTTCATGGTATTTAACGGTACTGCCTGTGCGGCTTGATAGATCTGCTTTCAGGGAACCGTTCACCATCTCAGGAAAACGACCATTAAGACTGCCACCAATTCCTCGTGCCTGGTCTTCGTTTTTTTCAACGTCGATTAGCCCTTCGATTTCACTCGACGTTTGAGTTTTAGGCGCATAATTTACGAGAGGATATGATTGCTGATTCCAGACGATATCGAATCGAAAACTAGAAACATTGCCCCTGTCTCGCATTCCAATCTCCGAGGTCACTGGAAGCAGCAATTCGATCACTTTCTCGGAGGATGATTCTGCGTCGTGTGATTGATTCGATGCAATTGGCCGGACTGCAATCATCGCTGGCGCGTCAAACCGAACGCCAGAATCATTGGCTGCAGTTAAATCCAAGTGGAGGGCCAGAAACAAACCCATTACAAAAACTTGTTTGGCGGTAAAAACACCCCTCATAATGCACTCCCAAATTGACGGTGTCCGTCGTTGCCCTCCTTCCTGAATAGACAACAAACAAAAATCAAACTCCGTCTTGGAGCGAACTAATGGCAACGATTTGCCAACTGCAGCACTTATGAAAAGAGAGGCTGCCATCTAAAAAACATGGCGACTCTTCTTTCAAACGGATCTACGGACCGCAAAACTGCTTGGTTCATCCAATATCTAATAAAAATGCAAACACGCGGCAGCATGCTACCACTGGCAATTTGAATGGGTAGCAAATCAGCTATCTCACGCAAGTAATTTCATGAAAGCTAGTTATTTCAGCAAATCCATGACCGGATTCCGCCGGCTTGTTACCTGGCCTGAGACTGAGCACGACTTGAAAACCCGCGGTTTTTGCAGCCACTAATTCTCCAACCACATCACTTACAAACAAAATTTCACCAGGATTAAGACCATAGGAAATTGCGATTTCTTGATAACTGGCAGATGACTGCTTCGCACCTGTCGTCGTATCGTAGTGCCCCTTGAACAGGTCAAGTAAATTACCGGCGACTGTGTGGCCAAAGAAAAGTTTCTGAGCTTGGACACTACCCGATGAATAAATTCGCACATCTTTATCAAGCTCGTTCCACTGCTGGATACTATCGGCAACGTCTTCGTAAAGATGTGCAACTAATTCACCGCAATGAAATCCTTCCTTCCAAATGACGCCCTGAATTTGTTTTAGCCCCGTGGCTTTTACGTCGGCATCCATTAACCCAATAATCCCGGCGACTACAAGAGATTGTCTTGCAGAATCAGAATCACAATCCTCGAACCAAGAATCGGTAGAATTGAAACCGAGATCAACTGCCAACAGCCCTACCGCTGCCTGGACGGTTTCCTCTGTCCAGTGATTACTAATAAACGAAGCCGCATGCTCCCTCACAAATGGAAACATCGAGTCGTAAACGAAGCTAATGGACGAGGTCGTTCCTTCAATATCAAGCAATATTCCGCGGGCATCAGTTTCAATCATCAGTTCACCATAAAAAAAGCGGAACTCTTCAGCTCCGCAGATTCAGTTTTTTAATTACTCGCTTAACGCCCACCCAATGGCTCAGAACTGCACGACTTTCTCTGAGTCAAGATCATCACCTTCACCTTCGAGGTAACTTGGGCCCATGCACATCGGGGAGTACTCTTTGTGAACGGGTTCCTCCATGTAATGCGGGGTCCAACCACTCATGTCCTCAAACAGTCGAATGCATCGAATGGTCTTGTCGGAACAGAGATTGAACCAATGGTGCGTTCCTTTGGGAACGCTAATCAAGTCGCCGGACTCGACGGTTACCGCAAACACGGGTGCCGCTTCAGGGTTAATGTGAAAAACCCCGGAACCTTTGACCGTAAAACGAACTTCATCCTCAGTATGCAAATGTTCCTTATCAAACTTTGCAAGCATATCATCGAGTCCAGGCGTTTCTGAACTTACATTGATTACGTCCGCAGTCACAAATCCATGTGCCTGTTTTAGCCGTTCAATTTCCGGGCCATAAGCCTCTAGAATCTCTTCGTTGGTAGCGTCCACACCAATCCGACCTTCAACATCCCACTGCTCAAATACAATTCCATACTGCTTCAGGAACGCTTTAATTTCAGCCGGTTCACGAATTTCACAATTTTCTTCGGGAATTTGCACTCGGGCCATCGGATTACCTCGCAAAAAGAAGTCTCGATCAATTTCACCATCAAAATCAACCAGTGCGTGACTGATGGATCCCTTGGCTAACGGACTGCATTCTAGCCCAAAACGCTCGTTTCGTCATCTATCAAACTACAGGGAACCCGTTTTTTCGTGCGATGCATTCGAAAAGAAATTCGTAAATTTCGATATGGCGTCGCGCGGAAAAAACGTCCTTTCCCCAAGTATAAAGTCCGTGCTTTCGGATTAAAAAACCGTGCGTCATCGGTTCCATTGGGTCCGAAAGCCGTTCCCTCACCAGCTCGGCGAGCGCCGGAATATCTTGCGTATTTTCAAAAATCGGCAACCAATGGTTATGCTCGTGGGTTGTAATCCCTTCGAGCCCCTTCAGCATTTCGAAACCTTCAATTTCAAAACCGCCATCCTCAAAAAAACGATCAGATAACAAAGTTCCCCAAACACTATGTGTGTGCAGGATACTTCCAATATCATTTTGTTCCGCAAGAACCACGTGCAACATCGTTTCGGCTGAAGACTTCGGTTGATCCGGCTCAATCGGACTGCCATCCGCTCCAATATGAACAAAATCCAACCTGCCGAGTCGCCCTTTATCTTTACCACTGGCCGTCACAATCAGCTCAGCTGGATCGTTGTTCAACACCGCACTGTAATTACTACTCGTCCCAACCGACCAACCGCGCGAGTGGAAAAGCCGCCCGCATTCAATTAGCTGATCCAGCAGGACCTCGTGACTAAAAAGTGGACTCGATTCAGGGATAATTTCTGACATATTTCGCATCAAATCTAAATTTAAAAACGGAGCAACAGTTCGACAACTTATTCACAGAAAACATTAACAATTAGCTGTGCATTCTAGGTAAGTCATCACCAATTTCAATTATCTCGGCCTCCAGTGCCGACAACTCATTCAGCCTTTGTTTCACGACTTCGTCGGATGCAAAAAACTTTGCCATTCGGACATAAGTTGTATGATGACGTGCCTCTGATTCAAACAGACTACCATAAAAGTCAGACAGTTCCTGATCCTTTCCATCCATATATTTCCTCAGAAAATCAAATCTTTCACAGGAACGCGCCTCAATTAAACAGGCAACGAGCATGCGGTCAATCGCTCGCTCTGGTTCGCCATGCCTAACGAGATCATTCAATTTCCGACCGTAACTACCTGGCCTAATCCGCCGAAATTCTATTTCACGTCGATGCAAAATATCAATGACCAGATGAAAATGCTCTAATTCTTCATTGACGATTTCTGTCATTTCTCGACAGAGTTCGAGATTCTCGACATGCGCAAAAATAAAATTCATCGCCGTGCCAGCCGCTTTTTTCTCACAGTGCGCATGATCGATCAGAATTTCGTCAAGGTTTGATTCGACTTGCTTTAACCAGCGATCCGAAGACGATGAATGAAGGCTTAACATGACATTTAAAACATGAACTGGTAAAACAAAATCGACCCAATAAACTAATGATCAAGTTATAATTGATCGAGTTATAATTCCCATCCCATTGAATTTCCAGCGCCCCCTTCAACTCCGCGGCATCCTCTCTATCGGTAACTTCCAGTTTGAAAGACGTACTCCGCCATGAATTTACGGCCAGCTAAATCCAAACCCGATCCGCTGCCAGGGCACCCTCTCAACTTTCACTGGAAACCGTTCGCCGCATTACTCCTGACTGCCGTTCTAATTTTCTCGATTTTTGGTTTGCTCGGTGGCATCACGATGCTCGAAAAAATACTGACAAATTTGGTAATGCCTGTAGGTTTGGTTTGGCTCGGACTAATCACCTCTACCTATCTATTGCTAATGTCTCGGCAAAAACTGCTAGGTATTTTCTCTCTAGGCTGCCTGCTGATATTCACTCTTGGTGGAAATCAGTTTGTCTCCAATTACCTGGCGTACTCGCTTGAAGCACCCTTCACTCAAATCGACATTTCTCAAATACCTCCCCTCGATGCTGTTGTTGTTTTAGGAGGAGGCACTAGCTCAACCTATAACAATCGGGCACAGCTGGGCATGGCAGGGGATCGGGTCGCTACCGCCGCACGACTTTACCATTCTGGCCAAGTCAAAAAAATCATCTGCACCGGCTCTCAGTCCTTTCGAGCAACCCCCGAAGATCTTCACCCTCGCGAAGAAGCCAAACTAATCCTTACTGAGTTTGGCATCCCTCCTGACGCCATCATTCTGCTGGAGGGGGAAAACACATCCCAGGAAATGAACAGTCTTAAAGGCTGGATTCCAGAAAACATTAACTCGCCACAACCAAGAATTGGTCTAATTACATCAGCTTGGCACCTCAAACGCGCGCAACGACTTGCAAATTCTCATAGCCTCGATTTTGAACCCATTCCCTCAAACTTCATTTCTGGCCCAATTAATCTCAGCCCGCATTGGATTATTCCCAGTGGAGATAACCTGGCGACCACAGGTCGAATTGTTAAAGAATATTTAGCGGCAATCGTCAGCCGATAAAAGAAACAGAGAAATGAGAGCCATTTTTCGCCAGTTGACTTGTATGTCGCAACAAAACTTAAGACAATTCGTCTGTCGCGATCGTCTAAATCGCATTTAAAGTTTCAAGTCCAACTTAAAGGAAGCTCAATGTCATCCACCCCAGGCGCAGACAAAAAAGTTCTAGCAGGAGTTCTTGGAATCCTAATTGGCGGTTTAGGTGTTCATAGATTTGTTCTTGGGGATGCCGGAGGCGGGCTCCTCAGAATTCTCATTACAGTCATAACGTGCGGAGCCGGCAGTTTGATTGGCTTGATTGAAGGTATCATCTACCTAACAAAATCAGACGAAGAATTTGTCGCCACCTACATCGATGGTGATAAAAAGTGGTTTTAGGATAACTCCCCGACCACACCTCTTTTACTATCGAAAATTTCTCGATTGAATCTTAAGCTCCGATAACCGGCTTGACATATCCTCAAGCCGGTTAACGATCACGTGCGTGACGCCTTTTTTTCTCTCCAGCTTTCCATGGGCGATCCACGCTGAACTTTGGGAAGCAACTCGAAAATATCGCTGCCAAATAGGGCGTTTCACAATCAAATTGGCATTCCCCGTCTCGTCCTCTAGAGTCACAAAGGTGATCCCGTTCGCAGTCGCTGGCCTTTGCCGAACAATCACTAAACCTGCCACTCGTAAATGCCGGTTGTCCTGCGTCTCTCCAAGTTCTCGACAGGCTGTCACGCGAAGCTCATTTAACATCTCCCGCTGAAACGACATCGGGTGTGCTTTTAAAGACAACCCGATCGTTTGATAATCAGCCGCCACTTGATCGTCGAGCCCCAATTGGGGAAGGGCAAACGTTTCATCATCTCGCGCCTCTAGCTGCTCAAACAGTGGCTGTTCTTTGGGCTTCTTCTCCTGACCTAACGCCTGCCACAATGCCGAGCGGCGATCTTGATTAAGGGACCCAAACGCATCCGCTCGACTTAGCTGAGCAATGATCGCCTGGCCAAAACCAGTCCGCTGAGTAAACTCTGAAACACTTTCAAAAGCTCCCGCCTGCCGCATTTCCATAATCTTCTCAGCGACGGTCGAGCGGAATCCGCTAATCATCCTCATGCCTAAACGAAGACAGCGTTGATCCGTTTCGAGTATGCAATCCCAATCACTATGATTGACGTCAACTGGCAACACCTCCACGCCATGCTGCCGAGCATCGGCAACCAATTGTGCCGGCGCATAAAACCCCATCGGAAAACTGTTAATGATTGCCGCACAAAATGCCGCCGGATAGTAGTACTTCAGCCATGCCGACACGTAAACCAGTTTTGCAAAACTCGCCGCATGCGATTCAGGAAACCCATATTCGCCAAACCCACTGATCTGCCGGAACACCTGCTCAGCAAATTCCTGAGGTAATCCGCGATCCGACATTCCGCGCATCAGCTTGTCGTGAAACTGCTGGATAATTCCAGTTTTTCGCCATTTCCCCATCGCTCTTCGTAACTGGTCTGCCTCACCCGGAGTGAAACCGGCCGCAACCACCGCAAGCTTCATCGCCTGTTCCTGAAAAATTGGTACTCCCAATGTCCGTTCTAAAACAGCCTTAATCTCAGGAGTAGGATACATCACTGGCTCATTACCACTACGTCGACGCAGGTACGGATGAACCATATTCCCTTGAATTGGCCCAGGACGGACGATCGCGACTTCGATAACCAAGTCGTACCAACAACGAGGCTTGAGCCTCGGCAACATACTCATTTGTCCACGACTCTCGATCTGAAAAACACCAACTGTATCAGCAGCGCAAATCATATCGTAGACCCGCGGATCCTCTTGAGGAACGTTCGCCAGCGTGCAATGCCGCCCCCAGTGTTGCTCGACCAAATGAAAACACTTTCGAATTGCCGACAACATCCCCAGGCACAGGCAGTCAACTTTCAAAATCCCCAACTCTTCAAGATCATCCTTGTCCCATTGAATTACCGTTCGCCCATCCATCGACGCGTTTTCGATCGGAACCAGTTCGTCCAATCGCCCTTGTGTCATCACCATTCCACCAACGTGCTGCGAAAGGTGACGTGGAAAACCAAGCAACTCGTTTACAAGATAGATCAAGCGAACCCCGAGCTCGGACTCTGGATCCATCCCGACATCCTGCATTTTTTGAGACAAATCAACTTTTGAACTACCGCTCTCTACATACTTAGCTAACGCATCGACGCGATCGAGGGATAACCCCAACGCTTTCCCTACATCACGGATCGCACTTCGAATCCGGTACGTGACAACTGTTGCCGCTAACCCAGCACGCTCTCGACCATACTTTTGATATAGATATTGCAGCACCTCCTCTCGGCGTTCATGCTCAAAATCAATATCAATGTCGGGCGCTTCATCTCTCTCCTTGCTGATGAATCGCTCAAAAAGTAGTTGTGTCGTTTCAGGATCGACTGCCGTCACCCCCAAACAGAAACAGACAGCTGAATTTGCAGCCGACCCTCGCCCCTGACATAAGATCCCTCGCCCACGAGCAAACCGAACCAAATCCCAAACTGTTAAAAAATAGGCTTCGTATTTAAGTTCATCAATTAACTTTAACTCATGGTCAATTTGTTTCTCGACCCGACTAGGGACCCCTTCGGGATAGCGCTCACTAGCTCCCACCTTGGTCAACTGTGTCAAATATTCAATTGGCGGTCGACCGTCAGGAGACAACTCTTCAGGATACTCATACCGCAAAGTGCTGAGGCAAAAATCACAGCGATCAACTACTTCGTCAATTCGCTCCAAGGCTCCCGGGATATTACTAAACGCTTGACATCGATCACGATCAGTCTGCAAATAGCGTTGGGCATTGGGAAGAATTAGGTCCCCTGCTGAAGCCACCGTTGTGCAATGCTTAATCGCTGTAAGCGTATCGTGCAAAGGCAATCTCGCAGGCGAGTGATACAGCACGTCACCTGCCGCCACTAACGGTAGACTTGAATTCTCCGAAAGCTGCTTAAGCTGTTCGCTCCGCCAGCGGTCATCAACACCCCGATACAACGACGCCAACAAATACGCTCGGTCACCAAAAATCTCTCTATATATGTCAAGCTTTTTGAGAAACAAACTCTCCGACTTGGCCCATTCGAAATCACCCTCCCGATGGTACCAGGCGTAGCTTGGATGCAATGAATCCATTGGCTCCGTTCTCAGACGCTCACCTTTAAAAGTAGGGATTACACCTCCCAAAAGCCCTTCGGCATAATCCCCTATATCCGCCAACGTCAGCCAACACTCTCCCTTACTAGCTCGTCGCCGGCCAGTGGTAAGCAATCGGGAAAGATTGCCATATCCCTGACGATTGGTTGCCCACAAAACTAGCGGCGGGGCATCGTTAGGGATAATCTCGGCACCGATGATCAGTTGCAATCTCGGAGCTTCCTCGCATTCACTTTTTTTAGAATTTAGCTGAGAAAACCCTGAGCGATCAGAATAGCCTGGCGAGCGATTTCCCGTTGCCTCTCGCGCCGCACCAAAGGCACGCACAATTCCGGCAAGTGTATTTTCGTCAGTTACCGCAAGCGCACGGTATCCTAATTTGACAGCGCGGTGCACCAATTCGTCTGCATGGGAACCACCTGTCAAAAAAGAATAATTTGTTTTGCAATGAAGCTCCGAATACATTCTCTTGTTCCGTCTCAATAATCCGTCGTGAATCAATAACCAGCAACATCCTTCCGCTAAAACTCTCCATGTAAAAACCAGGCGTTTGTTCTTAAATCCCGGTAGATCCAGAAATGTTGTTTAGTTTCGATTTCAACCCGCCAGTAATCTCGACAAATAGTTAGCCCTCGCCACCAGCCTGTTTCGATTCGCTCAGGCCCCCAACCATCTGTGACTCGAAAAACAGCGTTATCATTCACTCGCAACAAAACTGGCGGCACCCCACTGCACACCTTCGATTCATCACAGATCTTTAACTGACCTAGAGATATTCTGTTCTTCTCAGCTTCAACAACACTCATCGTTCGCAAAGGCAGCGGGGGGCGAAAAAGTCGCAGAGGACGTGCCTGCATGTGCGACTGACGAACTGGTTTCGATTTCCTCCGACGACGCTGGCGATTCGGATCGACGAGCGGCCTTAAACGATACGCGTATTCGGGCTGCGCTCCCGAGAGCAGGGCAGGGTAGACGACATTTTCAGGACCTACACGATTGGCAAGACGATTGATCAAATGAGATAATGCCTGACGATCCAGTCTGGGATTTTCATCAAACAACTGCCGCTGCTCCTGCACCAATACGACGTGCGAATTCACGCTGACCGTAACCTCTTGAACCGAGGTTGTCGTATATCGATGAAAATCCTCACCTTCTCCAGTGCGCCAATTCGAATCGTCTCGCAATTCACCAACTGACTGCAGTCCCTTTTCTTTTGACTGTTTTTTTGTTCCTGAAACTGCTTTGAATTTAGAATTCTTCCCAGGCTTTTTCTTTTTCGAAGAACGGCGCGTCACTGGTGCTAATGCCTGTTCCAATTGCATTGCGATTAAGGGCATGACCTGAGCCGTTTCAGCGGTGGGCTGGAATAAGTTGACTTGAAATTCAATCGCCGCCCCTTTCTGGCATTTCAATCGCAACCACCATTCCAGAGCTCCCTGTTGACCGGCCCTCAACTGCTCGCACAAACGGCACACCAACCTTCCAACAACCACCTCAATGGTTTCTCGATGACTCGTGGGATAGTCTAATATCTGTTCGGCGACAAACTCAGTCGGCTTACGCCTCGCAACAATGGGCTCTTCAATCTTTCCTGAAAACTGATCCAATCGACGATGAATGACATCTCCCAACCTCATCGCCAATTCGTCTCGAGAAAGCCTGAGAAGCTGACCAAGATTCTCTATCCCTAGCTGAAATAATGTATCGATGACTACGGAATCTAATCGCAACGATTCAACTGGTAACTGGCGAATCAGGTCGTCCGCAATCTCGTCACGATTCTTCGAAATTGGCATCACTAAAGGCTGACGCGTTTCAGAAAAATGATGCCCTGCCGCATAACGCGCCAAACCCCATGCTTCTCCCACTGTGTCTGCAATGGCGATTCTTGGAAGGTACCCTAATCCATCACAATGCAGGAGTAACTGGCGAGCCAGTTGAGTCTCATCTCCGAACAAATGAGCCAATCCAGTCACATCCAAAAACAATGAATTCGGTCGCCTTCCTCGCTTAAACTCTTTCGAATCGATCGTCTCTAATCCAACAACCGGGCTGAATTCTTCGAGTGAATCAGAGAGCGTCTCCAAGCCCGTTACGTCTTGTTCCCAATCGTGTTCAAAAATTGCAAATCTACCGCTACCACGCAGTAAAGACTTTGCCTCGGAAACCGGCATCCCCTCGCATACTCCTCCTTTGATCGCCAATGGACTGGCAGCAGAAACCACTTGCCCACGCCTGGAATCGCGGCGAAACAAAATAATTCGTTGCTTTCTCAACTCCACTTGATCCACCACCAATCGCTGGATTGGCCAATTAGGAAACCAGAGGCAGAGAATTCGCTTACTTTGGGGAGATCGAACTTTAGGCACCAGCTCCACTCCCCAATTTCTCCATTGCCTGTAAAGAAGAGTCACCGAGGATTTGCAATTCACCATGCTCTCCCACCTTGAAGGGAGAAACCTCGCTTCCACGACTCTTCTCAACGAGCTCAGACTTAACTCGATTCACGTCCACGCTACCGGTGATCGCATCAATTGATAAATTGATCGATTTTCCAGTTTGCGTGCCACGACAACGCGTTAACTGCAGCCTTAATTTTTGCCGAGTACGAAAATCCTTCCTTAAGGAGGGAAGGATATCTGCACGCCCATCGGCCGGAACATGAGGTTGCCGAACACGAATTGGACGAGCCACTTCTCCTTTGGTTCGCCGAACACCATCACTAACCACCCACTGAACTTCCGCCCAACTCGGCTGACGCAGAACCGCTAAGGGCTGAACAAAAATTCCCAGACAGCCACTGGCCTCGGCCGACAATTGAAAACGCCGGAACCAACGCTCACCCACTTTTCCCAATGGCCCCCAAACAGCAGCAACACCGGAACAACGCAACGCTTGATCAAGGGACCAAAAAAAATCAGTTTGCCCCTGAGAACCCATTCGATCTACATGCTTACCTCGCAACACAACCAAGTGATCAAGGTTAATTCCAATCGCCGCTGCTGCGGGCGGATAAAATTGATTAAATGGATCCGCTACGACCAAAGCACCACCATTTTGACAAGCCTGCTTTGCCAACACTAAGGAAAGATAGTCCGCACCCAAACCTCCTCCTGTTAACCACTGCACTAAAATTCCACGTGAATAACCACCTTCGGGAAGCAGCCGATCAATCGCTGTAAATCCACTGGAAACCCGACTAACGTCACCCAGCCTTCCAACCGTTTCCACCCTTCGTATATCCTCCCGCAATCGACTCAACACCTCCAATTGAGCCCCCTGTTTTTTCACCTCCACCTTGGCCTCACACCGACGCCCAACTTCCGCTTTCCAATCGTTCATTTTCCCTCGATTCGCAATGCAATGCATCCAGCTCTTGCTCCCGTCTTCTTCCAAGATGTCAGCTTCCTTAGACACCTTTGGTCACTTATCGGCAAAACCAGTAAATAAATGTTCACTAGTGAACATATTTACATCTACACAGACTGGGGATGTTTTGCAAGCAATTAAAAGAAATGGATTTCACACACGAAAACGCAACCTTTCCAACTAAAATTCAATCATCAACCCGTTGAAAAGTCGTTGGCAAGACTCGAAAAAGGTCGCCCAATCCCGAAAAAGGGGAGCATCCCCCAAAAAGCAAGGTCGCTCGAAACTTCTTGAGTTATTTAAAAAGAAGAGGCCGCGGGACTTTCGAAGCAGCGGTGGCCAAAGAAACGGCCAGAAATAGCGATTCTAGTACTTTACGTCAAAACGCTCGGGATAAATCACAAGCTCGACTCTGCGATTCGGATTAACGCCCTTTACTGTGCTCGCAGAATAACGTGGGCGATTACTTGCCATCGCCATCGTAAACATCTGCTCTTTGGGAATTCCCAAACGAACCAAATCATTAAATACCGACAAAGCCTGTGTGGCCGTCAACTGTTGATGCGTTGTCGATTGGGGATTAAGCGGTGTACCGTCCCAATGCGCTTCGATTCCCACAACTTGCTTTGGGAAATTTAACCGGATGGCAGAAACTAAATTTTGCATCACCGGCAATTGAGAGGGTTGGATCTGATACGTCCCCGGAACAAAAATTCGGTCCGAAGAAAATTCAATGCGCACCAAATCTCCATCCATTCTAACCTGACTGCCTGGCAAATCGACTTTAGCCAACTGCTTCATCAAACTGTTATTTGCTCGAATGGTCGCGCCCCCCGAAAACTGCGTAGGAGATTCGCCTCCGCCAAAACTCGCGAATTGTCCCGCTGTCGACGCTGACCGAAGATTATCTTGATTAACTTGTTTACGCACCGAAGCTAACTGCTCCACTGCCGCCTGTCGCTCCATTTCAATTTGCTGAATCCGACCAGACGTATCGGCCAGCTGCTCTCTTAACGTTTGATTAAACTGATTCGCCACTTGAAGTCTCTGCTTTAAACCGGCCACCTCAGTATTGAGCATCTGATTGTCATCATCATAAGCACCCAGCTTTTGATTCAATCGCTGGACATCCTGATTCGCATTGAACGCCATCTGAGGCGCCGCTCCGTCAATCCTATCCGCGCGAGCTTGACGACGGAAATCAAAAATCCCTCTTTGACCTACCGCACCATTGCCAACAGGTTGCTGACAACCTAACGCCGCTCCGAGAAGCACGAGGCAACTAAAGACCATAATCAAAGAATATTGATTCCTGATCTGGACAAATCGATTTAAAACAGGTGCATTTTTCATGACAATCAAGAGCACTCATTACAAGGTAGCAAAACGGCTACCGACGATGGGTTCGAGTAACATTGGCAACTTTAGCGAGGTAGGAAAACTCGGTAAAGACCGAATAAGCTCGAATAATTTGCTGAGATCTCACCAGAACTGGCTCCGATTTAGAAATCGCCTTCAACCAGTACAACAACCAAAGAAAACACTCTCGTGAACGATTACCCAAGAGCATCGCATCGACCGACTCTGCTAGCAGAAAACGAGAACATTTACACCGCCAACCCAAAATGACTCTCAGCACTGCTATCTCAAAAAGCCAATCCGCATTTTTACGGGTCGACCAATTCATCTCCGTACAGCCGCCCCTTAATGAACCCGAGCGTCACCAACATCAATGCCATCAACACCAAGGCACCGGCAAGTATCATCAATAGGACTGGCCCCAATCGAAAGACGGACTCAGAAACAACGGGCCACATTCGGCCCCAGGTCACCAGTAAAATCAAAGCACCTGCTGACAAGTAAGGACCAAATGCGATTTCGCTTTGCCGAGTCACAATAAATTGAATCAACACCACCAACAGAGCGGCAAACGGAGCCATCACAAAAACCAACAACGCTGCCTGCCAGCCCAGAAAGGCACCGATCATCGCATGCAAGGTTACATCACCAAACCCCATGGCCTCTTTTTGTAACGCGATCGTACCAATGATTCTAATCGCCCAAACCAAACCGCCACCGAAGGCCATCCCGAGAAATGCACTGTAGAGACTAACTAGATTCGATTCTGGAAGTACCTGCCACGCAATCGCAATCGCTGCGAGCCCAACAACAAGTAGCCCTGCCAACAGCAAAGTAATTGGAGGTGTTTTGCGATTCACAGTCCGCAGTGAGCAAATGGTTTTCCGTTTGGGGCGCACTGCATGGGCCCACATGAACCTCATCGATTTCCTCAATCCGACGTACCAAACCGGCAGCTTAGGCATCAACGCCCAGATCCAAATTAATAAAATCAACATCGCCACCAGCATCGCTGGCGTTCCTAAGTGCGAGCTACCAAGTGAATTGGGGGAAGCGTAATGAATCGATTGCAATCTAGGCAGAGCACCTCCAGTTAAAGCACCTCCATTGTCCAATACAGGCAACCTGAACGCAGGCGACAAACCTGCAAACAGCAAAGCAATGATCGTACCGGTCACCGTGACTTCGTCGGGAATGGTCTTCTCATCAAAATCGATAAAGGTACCGATACACATCAACACCAGTAAAATACCATAGGCATAAAACCAGATACCACAAACCGACTCCCATCCGACCGGCAGAATCACTTGATTTGTCAAACCTCCATCGATCAGCCAATGGTAGAAAAAAGGAACCCCCAGCAAACAGGCTAACTCAATCACCATGGGCCTCACCCAAAAATGCTTTCCAAAGATTTCCGAATCGCGTCTTCGGCTTAACCATCCGAGAATTGGAATTCGATCGGTCCAAAACCGCGCAGAGGCCTCCTCCGCAGGAGTCATCCACGGGCTGATAGGGCGCTGAAGGAACATCGCCCATGAGTAAATGGCCCAGTTAATAAAAACCCCAATCGCCAAACCAGCGAACATAAGCACCGGTAATTGAAGCCAGGTGGGGAGATCTGAAGGCATGAGTTAAGTCGCCTATTTTGGCCAATAGAAAATTCAGCAGGTTAGTTTATTAAGGGATGTTGCAACCAATGCAAATCCAATTTCATCATCCAACAACCACGATTAATAACGTTATCACTCTACAATGCCGACCGACGAATCACCACCCGCTTTCGGACGCACTGGAAAGGGCCCACTTCACAATCTGCTCCGCAATTTCTACAGGTCTTTGCCCATCTAACTCGACAGTAAAATCTGCGCACTCAGCGTAAATAGGGTTACGATGTTCTAAAAGCTGAACTACTTCTTGGAGTCCCCCGGAAGACGTTAAATCAGGCCGCTGCTGATGACCTTGATTATCCAGCGAAATTCGCTTCCAAAGTAATTCCGCGTCGGCTCGCAACCAAATCGACTTTCCTGTCGCGCAGATTCGAAGACGATTACGTTCATCGATCGGAGCCCCGCCACCAAGTGAGACGACCAGCTGATTCTGTTCAGACAATGACTGGACAATCTTAGACTCCAGCTCTCTAAATTTGGCTTCACCAAACTTAGAAAAAATCTCAGCAATTGAGATCCCGGCGATCTCTTCCACAGCATCATCCGCATCAACCGTCTCCCATTGAGGACCGGAAGCGGAGAGAGCTTCAGCAACAAGCGGGGCAACGGTGGATTTCCCACAGCCCCGGTAGCCGATCAGATAGAGATTCATTGACTCACCCCAAGGCTAAACCCAACAAAATCAGGGAGAAAGACCTACCAACGGCGTTCTCACCACCTGGCGACTCGTTAGTATTGAGCCGCACTAGTGGCCCGTTTCAATTCGTAGCGAATGGTGTCCATTTTGGCAGCCTTGCCAGTGAACAGCTTGAACTGCTCAGCTGCTTGACGCACAAACATGTCCACACCGGTGACCACCGTGCAACCCGCTTCACGAGCCTGTTTAATCAACAACGTCTGCTCCGGGTTATAAACCGTATCGAAAACGATCATTTTTCGATCATACCAGTCGGGTTCAAAAGGGGTCTCATCCATATTGGGATGCATGCCGACAGGTGTACAGTTCACTAACACCGAGGTTTCGAAATTAGCACGTGCAGCCCAATCCAGTGATTTGCAATCAAGACTGCGAGCCAACGTATCCGACTTCCGATAATCTCGCGCACAGATATGAACATCTGCCTCTCGGCGAACCAACCCAAAGGCAATGGCTCGAGCCACGCCACCGGCGCCCAGGATCAGAAACTTACGACCCTTGAAAACATCTTCCTCTGGAAACTTAACCTCTATCGTCTTACGAAGACTTGTCATCGCCGCCGTACAGTCCGTGTTGTATCCGTAAGCATTAACGTCCCGAAAAACAATTGTATTAGCAGCGCGAATCCCAGCCACATTGTCATCCAGAACATTGATGCACTTCAAACATTTTTCTTTGTGAGGAATCGTAACACTCAAGCCGCTCACACCCATCTCTGGGCAAATATCAATAAACTCGGCCAGGTATTCCTTGGGAACGCGAAACGGCAGATAAAGCATGTCCATTTTTTGCTCGCGCAGGCAAGCGTTGTGGACCACCGGGCTCAAGCTATGAGCAACGGGATCGGCGATCACTCCCAAAATCTGAGTTTGATCGGTGATTTCATTGTAGCCAAAGTCTTCCTGCATTTGCTTGTAGGTCAACTGGCCCGGTGCCATCTTACGATCTTCGCTAAACGTCGCATAAGTTAATGGAGCACCCGCGCGACCACAAAGAATTCTCGATGGCAGACCCATCTCTCCCATGCAAAATGCCGCCGTTGGAATATCAGAATCTCGACAAAGCCGCAACGCTTTGATGTTATCGATAGGGTTGTTAGCCATCGTTGCGATTTTAATTATATCTGGATCGAGCTTCGAAATTCGATGGTGAATTTCCTCGAGATTTTTTGGCGTTTCATCAAAGTTGTGATAACTGATGATTCTTTGCGTGTTACCGTATCGAGGTATCTTGTGGGCGATGTCCATTTCTAAATCGACATAGTCAGCACCATCAGCAATCGCTGCCCGCAGCAGCATTTCCCGATCGCCCTCCGATCCTTCCCAACGCCCACCTTCGTTTTTGCGACGACACGTCGCAACGACAGGACACTGCCGATCTTTCAAGAGCCGCTTAAGGTTGACTGCTCTTCGGATGTAATCGAGGCGCAACTCGACCAATTCGACGCCTTGCTCAGCAAGGTGCCGATGCTCGGCCATCATCATTCGGTGTCGACCTCGTCCAACGCTTACACAAATCATTTGAAAACAAGAACCTTCGTTTTCCAGACCTAATGAATGGAGCCCCTTCGGCAGACTGTCGCCGAGCCGCTCCTAAATAACAATTATCTTACAATTCTGGCACAGAATCCACGTTTAGATACGTTTAAATCGGCGATCGAGCTCATCTCGCGAAAAAACTAGCGAAGTAGGCCGACCATGCGGACAATGATGAGCATCCTGACACAATTCCCGATGCTCCAACAGCGCCGTAATCTCTTCAGGGGACAGCCGATCCCCCGCTTTGACGGCCGCTTTGCAAGAAATCATGTGAAGCAATTCGTCCACCAAATCCCGCTGATCAAGGGTTTTTCCACCCTCGACAATTTGATCCACTACGCTTCGAAGCATTTCAGCAGGATTTTGCTTGTTCAACATCGCAGGATAGGAAGACACCAAGACTGTCCCTCCTCCAAATGGACTTATCGATATTCCAAGCTGTTCTAATAATTCGGTTTGTTCCAGTACTGCAGCGGCTTCGGCCGGTGGAAGTGACACGGGCTCAGGAACCAGCAAACGCTGAGACTCTAATTTTCCATCGACCACCTTGCCGCGAATTTGCTCATAAATAACTCGCTCATGGAGGGCGTGCTGGTCGATCACGATCATCCCCTCGGGGGTTTCCGAGACCAGATAAGTGTTGTGAACCTGCAGCGCTGTGGGCGTCTGAGAGGGAGCAACCCCCGTACCAATGGTCTCGGGATAAGGATTGAGAACTCCTTGATCGCCAGGCCCCGCATTTGAAAATCCTCCATCGATTTCAGTTGAGCCATTGGCGGCAACACCATGGCCTGCCAACTGGGGTTGCCGAGGCGCCTGCGTCCAATCAAACGCAGGAGCAGCATTGTTAAATGCAATTGTTTCCTGATTTCCTTGGCTCGACGGGCCGGGACTCATCGAAGGCCCCCCCGAGGTACCCAGAGGAAATGGCCGAAATGGCTCGACAGGTTTTTTCGATAACTGAGCGTGTGCCGTTAAATCGGTTGAAAGAAAACGATCGCGAACAGTACTCAGTAACTGGCTATAAATCTGCCCGCCATTTTGAAACCGAACCTCTAATTTAGCCGGATGCACGTTGACATCCACCAACTCAAATGGAATCTCGAGGGTTAAAAAACAGGCTGGATAACGTCCCGTCATTAGCAACCCTCGATACGCTTCACTTAACGCGTGCTGCAAAGATCGGTCGCGAATGTATCGGCCATTTAAAAATAAATATTGCATTCGATTATTGGCCCGACTCACCGCCGGATCGACAACAAAACCGCGGATTCGTATCTCCCCATGGGCGTTGTCCAGTGCGATCAGGTTACTGGAAATTTCGGGCCCGAAAAAAGCCCCAATTCGATCGGCCCACACTTCGGCAGCCGGCAGGTTGTAAGTTGTCTTACTACCGTTGACACAAGTCATTTGAATTTCTGGATGGGCCAAAGCGATTCGAGTGAATGCTTCGATAATATGCCCGCGTTCCGTTTGCGCCGTCTTCATAAATTTCTGACGGACTGGCGTGTTGTAAAACAACTGACGCACTTCAATTGTGGTTCCCTGAGGACATCCACACGGTTGTGCAGGTTCGCGATGCCCGCCATTAATTAACATCTCAAACCCACAATCCTGCACAGCCGTTCGAGTGCGTATGGTTGTCTGACTAACTTCCGCAATCGAAGCAAGCGCTTCGCCACGAAAGCCCATCGTTGCCACTTGAAATAGATCGTCAGCATCCACGATTTTACTGGTCGCATGACTCGTAACCGCTAACGGCAGTTGCTCCTGCGGAATCCCGGAACCGTTGTCCGTTACCCGAATCAACTCTGTCCCACCTTGTTCGATCGTCAACTCGATTCGAGTCGCTCCGGCATCCACTGAGTTTTCTAACAGCTCTTTGACGACACTTGCGGGTCGTTCAATAACTTCGCCAGCGGCGATCTTGTTGATCACGCTCGCCGAAAGTTGCCGGATGGGGTTCAGTTGCAATTGGCTCATGGTTTACTCGACTTTAGCGAGATATTGGTGCAGTTATTAGTAATGACAGGGCTCAACAAAAGAACTCTCAGACAACGCGACAGGGTGAGCAGAAATTGGTTGGAAAACTAGGCTTACGATTAAGAGGGATCTACAGTACTTTCCTCAGCTTCATCTTGCGATGACGAATCTGAATTCAATTCAGAATTTTTCTCGTCACTCTGCTTCAGACCGTACTTCTGAATCAAGCGATAAAGATTACGTTCGCTGATTCCCAAAATCCGTGCGGTCTCTTTTCTATTCTGGTTGGCCAGCTTTAACGTCTGCTCGGTCGCCCATCGCTCAATTTCTTTCATTGACTTACCGATCAACTCAGACGACCCCTCATCCAAAAAACTAACGGCAGGTTCTGTTCCGGACGCGACTGGATTGACCTTGTCGACATCGCCGATTAAATCAGGGGACAAGTCATCCATATCAAGCATGTCATCGAGATCCATCACCACGAGGCTTTCCACGACATTTTTTAGTTGTCGGACATTACCTTTCCAGCTATATCCGACCATCCAGCGACGCAAAGCTGGAGAAAAGCCTTTGGTCTTTCGACCATTCTTTTTATTTGCCTGACGACGAAAAAAATCGGCCAAAGGAAGGATATCCTCTCGCCGTTGATTGAGCGGATCCAAGTGAACCGACACGATTTTGAGACGAAAATAAAGATCGCTTCGGAAGCGGCCTTCTTCAATTTCTTTTTCTAAGTCTTTATTGGTCGCCGCTAGAACGCGAACATTGACGGGGATTGATTTATTATCGCCAACCCGAGTAATTTCTCGCTCCTCCAAAACCCTCAGCAACTTGATCTGAGTTGGCATCGGCATGTCGCCTACCTCATCAAGAAACAACGTTCCACCGTTGGCGTATTCGAATTTCCCCTGACGATCGGAAATCGCGTCGGTGAAAGCGCCTTTGACATGACCAAACAACTCACTCTCCACCAAATGCTCCGCAACGGCTGCGGTATTGATGGCCACGAATGGTTTTTTCTTGCGAGGACTATTTTGATGAATCGCCTGCGCGACGACATCCTTACCGGTTCCGGTCTCACCGGTAATTAATACTCCAACATCAGTAGGAGCAATTCGTTTAAGCCGCTCCACCACATTTTTCATGCTCTCGCTGGCAAATATTAGATTCTCAAATCCATACCGTTCGTCCAGGCGAGACTGCAAGTGAGTGTTTTGCAATCTAATCCGCACCGACTCGGCAGCCTTCGAAGCTACCGCCTGCAGGCGCTTTGGAGTAATGGGTTTTTCGAGAAAGTTAAACGCCCGTTCTCGCATCGCTTCAACCGCCCTCGTCACGGTCGCATGCCCTGTCACTAAAATCACTTCACAGTCGGGTTGGATGTCTTTGGCTTTTTTCAAGATCGCCATGCCGTCCACATCGTTCATCATCAGGTCGGTGACCACGACTTCATACGTGTTCTCATTGAGCATCCGCGCGCCCTCGGGCCCGGAGGTTGCATAGCTGCATTCCAAGCCGATTCGTTCAAGACTCTCATGCATTGCTTTTGCATGGTCTTTATCGTTATCGACCAATAAGACACGGACTGGAATTGCGAGATTTTTTTCGTTTTCTTCTGACATTCTGTCATCATACAAAATGCAACCTTGTCCGAGTAGTCGCCCCAACGCCAAGCTAAACTGGTTCCTGTAATTATGTAGCGGCGACACGAGGAGAGATTCGGAAAAACCGGATTAGGCAAGTCGAGCCCTGAAAAACCAGTTTCCTAGAAAAGAATTCAACAAAGTAAGGGATAAACTTCATTTTTTTGGAGTAGAATCGAGATCTCTCAATCTACGGAGGGAAGCTCATCTTTGTAAAAAACCGATGCTCTTAAGCTTTCCAGCAAAATAACCGCACTAACTGGATTCCCCAGTAACTGGATTCCCCAGTAAATAATCGGAGACGTTGAGACATCATGAATTCGGATAAAAAAGTAAAATAACTACTCCGTAAATCCGGTAATGAAAAAGAAAGCAAGTTGCTACCGCCAGTAATGAATGAAGCCATGAACCATCGAACAGGAATTGTAAAACTCATACTTTTGGTCGCCCTGCTACTTTGCAGCACGGTTGTCGTGGGATCGCTACTGATGCGGAACTTTGGCGAAAGCCAAGCGAATATCGGTGCCGATGCAATTGCATTCACCGCATTTAAGGGCACATTTATATCGTCCGTTAATGAGGTCGGTGATATCGGCAGTTCAAGTAACATTGAAATTCGCTGCCGTGTTAAGTCTCGCGGTAAAGAAGGGGTTGCCATTCTCGATTTGGTTCCCGAGGGAACCAAGGTCGAAGAAGGGGACTTCCTCTGCCAGTTGGACGACTCACTTTTAAAAGAAGAGTTGACCGAAAGAAAAATTGTCGTCGCCAAAGATAAATCTGACGTTATTAAAGCGAAAAGTCAGCTCGAAGCGGCCGAAAGCAAACTCGCTGAATTTGCAGGGGGAAGGTATCTCCAACAAGTTAAAAAATTGAAAGCAGACATTTTTGTCGCCGAAGAGAAACTAAATCGAGCGAACGAACAGTATGATCACACTAAGAAACTAAGAAGCAAAGGTTACGCGCTGGCATCTCAAGTTACATCGGATAAATCCGCACTAGACATTGCAAAGGAAAACTTCAGCCTAGCTAATGGCGAGCTTCAAATTTATGAGAATTACAGTCGCGAAAGAGAGGAAGACGAACTCAATGCAGAAATCAAACAGCAAGAGGCACAACTCGAGGCCTCTCAATTTCGTCTCGATTTAAGCCAACAACGTGAGGCCGAATATCTTCGCCAAGTCGAAAGTTGCCGAATCACTGCTCCACAAGCTGGGACAGTCGTCTACGCCAATGATTCCGATCGGCGAGACTCTTCGATTGTCATTGAAAAAGGCAGATCGATTCGTGATGGTCAGGAGATTTTTTATCTGCCTGATCCCACGAAAATGCAAGTCAATGCAAAAGTCAGCGACTCCAAGATCAACAAAGTCAAGGTCGGGCAACGAGTTGAGGTACGAGTAGACACCGCTCCCGAAACTCCCGTCGCAGGTATCGTTCGCAGAGTAAGCTCGTTCCCATTGCCCAGACGTTACTACCAGGCTCCGATTGAGTATGAGGTCTTTGTTGACATCACCGAATCAAGTCCCTTAATTCGCGGAGGTCTGCGAGGTAAAGTCGAGATTTTCGTCGAGCAACAAGAAAATGTCTTGATGGCTCCGGTCTCTAGCCTTGTGCTTCGGGGCAAAGATACTTATTTCGTCATCGTCAAAACGTCGGCGGGAAAGATCGAACCAAGATTAGTAAGCATCGGCTCAAACAATGACAAGTTTGCAGTCATTACCAAAGGGCTCAGTGCTGGAGAGGAAGTCCTTGTTGACGCCGACACCTACCGTGATTCAGTCGATTTCCCAACGTCCCCGTAATTGCGTTTGACTTGGCATCAATTTGTCGAACGCGTTCCCTTCTCTTCGATTTCTAATTGTTTCATTCCCAATTGTTTGCGTCATGAAATTACTGCGACCAACAATCTGGAAAATCGGCACGAAGAGTCTCGCCTTGCATCCTATGCGCAGCGGCCTGACCGTGCTTGGGATTTTCATCGGTATCGCCAGCGTTATCTGGCTTTTAGCGATCGGCGAGGGAATCAGCCAAAAAGTCCAGCAACAAATTGAAGAGTTAGGCACCAACAACATCATTCTTCGCAGCGTAAAACCTGTCACCGAGGAACTCTCCCAAGAATCCATGGCAGTTTATGGAATCACGCGTGATGACTTCGACGTTCTCTCGAGCACGATTCCCTCAATCGATCAAGCTCTCCGAATCCGGGATGCCAAGCGAGAGCTTTATTATGGGGAAACGGACAGGGCGGTTCACTTCATCGGCTGCACGCCCGAGTATGACGATGTGCTAAAACTCGAATTACATGAAGGTAGATTTATCGAAGCACCGGACATCACCAACGACGATAATGTGTGCGTGCTTTCCTACGAGGTTGCTAAATCATTGAGGCCGTTGAAATCCTGTATCGGAATCGTCATCCTCATCCGCAACATGCCCTATCGTGTCGTAGGGGTTACTAAACCCCGGGGCATAATGGCCGCAGTGGGCAGTTCGCTGGAAGCACAAGATTTCACAGACGACGTCTATGCCCCACTAACAACTTTCTGGCGTCGAATCGGCGATTGGACCATGGAACGAAGCGCCGGGTCGCGGGTCAACGAAGTCGTTCAGATCAGCCAAGTTACCTTTCGCGTGAAAGATATTGAGGACGTACTCGAAACTTCCATTGCCATTCAGTCGATCATGAAAAAGCGACACGATGAAGCAGATTTTGCCATCGTCACACCCCTGGAATTACTGGAACAAGCCCGAACCACGCGTCTGATGTTCATGGCTTTTATGGGACTGATTGCGGCAATCTCGTTGGTGGTGGGCGGTATCGGGATCATGAACATCATGTTAGCCACCGTTACCGAGCGAACTCGGGAGATTGGTATCCGACGGGCTTTGGGAGCCAATCAGGCGGACATCATTCTCCAGTTCCTGGTGGAAACCGTCGTCCTTTCAACCGTCGGGGGTTTGACGGGGATTCTTGGCGGCCTTGCCTGCCCATGGATCGTTATTTGGGTACGCGAATTTTTAGTCCTCTGGTTTCCCACCACCATTCAAAGCCTCCCTGAATCGGTTCGCGACATGACCCCAATTATCGTCCTTCCCTCGATTCCCTTGGCCTTTTTGATCGCCCTGATCGTTGGACTGATTTTTGGAACCTACCCCGCCATTCGTGCAGCAAAACTCGATCCAATCGAAGCCTTACGCCACGAATAGCCCCTCGCCATCTCCGTCGAATCCACCACGGCCGTGATTGTGCCGGGCTCCACCGATTTCAAGCAGTCCCTCTCTGTGTATTTCTAAAGATCACCTTTCTTATTTTGATTGCATGACTGCTCCCCAGAAGTCACAATCACCACATCAGGATTCTTGATTCAATTTAGGGGAGCGATTCCATTGAAGACTAATCACACACGCCGCAATTTCTTAACAACCTCACTGGCCTCTATCGCAACCACGGCTTCGCTAAGCCCCTTGAGTAGTGCTGCTTCGACAGTTGTTTCCAAAAATCGAGTGCGAGATGTTGTGACCGGTGAAGGGGAGTTTCAATACCGAGTAGACCATCAATTTGCCAAGCTTCCAGAAAAATACCATTGGCAAACCACTCATAACGTCGCTGTCGACTCTGCCAATAATCTGTATGTCATTCACGAAGGTCGGGCCAACCTAAAAGACCACCCCTCAATTTTTGTGTTTGATCCACAAGGAAAATTCATCCGAGCATTTGGCTGTCAGTTTCAAGGCGGGGGACATGGAATTGAAATCCGCAAAGAAGGGAACGAAGAATTCCTCTACGTTGCCGCTTATCAGCAGGTGAAATGTTTTTCAAAAATGACACTTACTGGAGAAACGGTCTGGTATCAAAAAGCGCCCATGGAATCGGGGATTTATCAGGCAGGAGAGAACACTTCGACTCAGGCCAACTGGACGCGAAATGGATTCCTTCCTACTAATTTTGCGTTTCTAAACGATGGCGGGTTTCTTCTCGCTGATGGCTACGGCGCCCATTGCATCCACCAGTTTGATAAAAATGGCAAGTGGACGCGGATGTTTGGTGGAACAGGGGAGGGCGAGGGTAAATTTAAATTATGCCACGGATTGTGGGTAGATCAGCGGCAAGGCAGAGAGCCTTCGATCATCGTCACTGACCGCAGTCATAACACACTTCAGTACTTGACCATGGACGGGGAATACATCGAAACCCTGACGGGCTACGGTCTCCCCGCCAACGTCGATATTTACAAAAACATCATGATGATCCCTGAATTAAAAGCTCGAATTACGCTCCTCGATGAAAACAACAAAATTGTCGGGCGACTGGGAGAGGCGGTTGAACGAGTTAACTCAGTAAAAGACTTGCGGCGAAAGCCAGAGCTTTGGATTGATGGACAATTTGTCCACCCGCATGACGCCTGTTTTGACTGTGAGGGAAACATCTTTGTTGCAGAATGGGTTGAGACTGGCAGGATCACCAAACTCACTCGCATTTAAAGTGGCGATGGTCACCAAAAAAAATCTGCCGAAGCCTAAATTCAAGAAGAGAGGCCGCAGCAGATTGAATCGCGAAAAGACAAGTGCGATCATCTAAAAAGAGTCGTGATTAATAAGTCTCGCCATATTCCTCTTCATTGTCACCACCGCGAGTTTGCTTAGGCATCCCATGATCGCCATCCAAACCCAACGCAGTTTTTAATTGAGAAAATTGTTCGGCAAACTCATCCGAGGACGAGTGAATGTGTTCAGCTTCCGTTATAAATTTGATTCCTTCATTCTCACCAACCCCATGAGACTCAAGGGTAAACTCGAATGGCTCCAAAGGACTGCCATAAATAATTAATAACTTGTGCTCTTCAAATTGAATTTCCTGCGGAGTGTTAGGGTTCAACACCGCGATGCCAGTACAGCCATCGTTGAGCAAGAGATCTTCAAAATCCCACAAGATACTTGTCAGCACTGGCATGTCGATGTGTTCTCGGTAGAGGTCTACATGTCCACCCTCGCCTTGGGCGTGACTGGACTCAAGAACAACATCAACAACAGGGCCGAGACGTTGAATTAAACGAATGAACAGCGGAAATAGCTGCTCCCTTGATGCAGCGGCCATGACGACCGGCACTTTTGCTTTGGTTTCCTGATCGACGTACGTATCGTGGCGATAGCCTTGACTTGGTTTGATTTTCAAGTCCATTGCCGGGCGAATCGCTTCGGTTAAATGGAACGAATCGTACTGATCCGTTTGCAAATGAGCAGCCATCTGTGCATCGGTTGCTTGCTCGAAGCTGCTACCTGTCGATGGGAGCGGATTGTTGTCGAATACTTCTTGAAAGAAGCGGTTTAAATAACTCATTATTGATCTCAGTCATAATTGCCAAACTGGGGGCAGCAAAGTTCGCTGAAGGCTTCCTGGCCCGATATGAAAACCTAGGTCAAGATTTGGCTGACCGCTGAGCACCACCAAGTCAAAGCTACTTTTTTATCCAAAGCGACCCATACAATCCTCATAATCAGGTTACGACCCATAGGCGAAACAAGGGGACTTAACAAATGACACCCTTACCACGTTCATTCCGCTTCAGCCGGCAACCCATCTCTTAAATCACGGTTTTTCGCACACAAAAGGCTCGCTAAGATGACTGCCCAGCGGGATGAATTGCTGCAACAATAAGGTGTCGCCCAACAAGATGACATTTAAGATGGAAGCTCGAATTGGATTTCATCTGAAAATCAATCATTCAGGCAGTACAACTCCCGTATGCGCAACTCGATCACCTTAGAAACAGAACGACTCCTCTTGAGGCCACTTCTCGCCCAAGATGCCGGAGTAATCGATCAACTATTGAATGACCGAGTCCTTGCCTCCAATACTGAGTCGATCGACTTCCCCTATCCAACTGGCGATGCTTCTCGATGGATTGATCGAAATCAGGATCGCTGGAAGGTCGGTGAAGCCTACGTTCTAGCCATTTGCCAAAAGGGAGATGAGCAATTGCTCGGAACCGTGGAATTGATCGCCAACAAAGAACACCACAGATCCGAGTTAAGCTATTGGATTGGCCGCAAGTTCTGGAATCAGGGCTTCGCGACCGAAGCCGCCTCTTGCCTCGTTAACTTTGGATTCACAAAACTCGGCTTCGAACGGATCACCTCTCAGCATTTCGCCAGAAACCCGGCTTCTGGCCGAGTCCTTGAGAAAATTGGAATGAGGTTCGAAGGAACCCGAAAAGGACATATCCGCAAATGGAATCAATTGGAGGATGTGCACATCTACGGCTTGCTTGCCCAAGATTTTCGAGAGAAAACACCTGGAGAATAGTGCTGAATTTCGAAACATTTCGAAGTGATCGCTTTTTTTTCTGATTTTTAGCCAAGATAACGCAGCGTCCATCGAAAAACGGATGTTCGCTTCGTGCGCAACCGACTCACCGCATGGTAGGAATCTAATTTTCACCTTGCGATCTGATACCATTAAGGAAAGTGCTTGAAAAATGACGCAAACCTCGGAAAAACAGGGGACGCAGGTAACGTTTCTAGATCAAACCGGCTCGAAAAGCGTGGAAGCGATCGTTTCTGAATCCATCACGGTCCAGCGCATTCTTCCCAACATCATCACTAAGATGAATTTGCCAACCATCGGACCCGATGGCCAACCCATGAGCTACAGCCTCGATCACAAAGAGGGTGGGCGGCGACTTCACGAAAGTGAAACGCTCGTCAACGCCAATGTCTCAAAAGGGGATCACCTCATCATTTATCCCGAGATTGTTGCCGGATAATTCATTCTGGCTTGACCAGTCTTTCTAAGATTTATGTGAGAAAATTAAATGCGAAAATCTCCTCGCGACCGCCGCCTTCAATCCGATTTCGAATCGCTGCAACAACTGCAAGATGAGAGTTCTATTTTTTCATTTGATACCGTCGGTTCCACTCGGTCACTACCCACTAAATATCGTTTAACGTTTCGTGGGGATGGCATAAAAAAATCATCTTTTTCCGGAATCAATGTAACTAAGAAGCACGTTGTGAGAATCGATTTGGGATCCGCGTATCCACGCTTAGCACCAGGGCTGCTCTGGGAAACGAAAATTTTTCATCCCAACATTTCCAACAATGGAGTGGTTTGCCTTGGTGGCTATGGAACCCACTGGGTGCCAAGCTTAACTCTCTGTGAAATGAGCACCATGCTTTGGGATATGATTCGCTATAAAAACTTTGACTCTGAAAGCCCCTACAATCGCGAAGCAGCGCATTGGGCTCGATCGCAACCTGAGAATAGATTCCCAATCGACAAACGTCCCATTCGAAATCTAGTTGGGCAACCAGCTTTTCGCCAACCAAATTCGTCGCCACCGGCACTTCCCAACACAGATCATCTTGATCAACCTCGCGTGGTTGAGATCACAAGAGATGGAATCGAAATCCTAGAAACTGGGATCGAAATCATCGACGCCAAGTTCGCAGACGCTCCTCCTCGTCGAACGGCAGAGATCATGTTCCTTGATTGACGAATTGGTGGTCAAAACACTTTCATATTCGAAACGATGACTTATTTCATCCACAGTGATTAAGCAACAAAAAATGATAAACAGTCCGAATTCTAATCCTGAATCCGATCGCCCGATGATAATCGACGACTCAGATCGGTATTCCCGATTAAAGTTGATCGCTTGGTGGGAACAGGAGAAAATCGCTGCGGCTCGAATTCTAGTTGTTGGTGCGGGCGCGTTGGGAAATGAAGTCATTAAGAACCTCGCATTGATGGGGATTGGTGAAATTAACATCATTGATTTCGACGAGGTCCAAGAATCCAATCTCTCTCGTTCCGTTCTTTTTCGTGCAGCTCACGAAGGGCAGGCGAAAGCTCTGGTGGCCGCAGACATGGCCCGCGACTTAAACCCAGACTGCGACATCAACCCAATCGTTGGAGATATCTTGACCGATATTGGACTGGGCTTTGTAGCTGACATGAATCTTGTCATCTGCTGCGTCGACAATCGAGAGGCACGACTGTGGATTAATCGAATGTGCTGGAAAACAAATCGCCCATGGATTGACGGAGGCATTCAGGAAATTAATGGAGTCGCCAAGGTCTTCTGCCCACCCTTGGGGGCGTGCTACGAGTGCGCAATGACCGAAAATGATTACCGTCTGATTTCCCTTAGATACAGCTGCCCACTGCTCCGCAAAGAAGATATCCAACAAGGTAAAGTCCCAACCTCGCCAACGATCGCTTCCATCATTGGAGGTCTCCAAGTCCAAGAAGCACTTAAACTGATCCACGATTTGCCCTCGGCAGAAGGATCGGCCTTAGTCTTTAACGGGCTTTCAAATAATTTTTATCAAACTCGATATCCGAGGCGACCTGATTGCTTGTCTCACGAGACATACGACGAGATCATTGACCTGCCATTGATGGCCAAGACTGCGACAGCCGACGAACTATTTGTTCAATTGAAAAAGACAATAGCTAGCCAGGACCTAACCGACAGCTCTTGGCAAATCATAATGGATCGAGACTTCCTAATTTCACTCAACTGCCGAACCTGTGGCATCGAAAGACAGGAACAGATTCCTTTGAGCAGGGTGTCCGCTGAACAGGGCATTTGCCATACATGTGGAGAAGTCTGCCACCCGCTCACAACCAGTGAAATTGAATGCGATTCCGAATTAGCCAAAAAGACTCTGTTTGACTTGGGCATCCCAGAATACGACATCATTAAAGTCTCAGATGGGCTGGAAACACTTTTTGTCAAATTACAAAATGACTCACCTCAACTATCCCGTCATGCCGTAAAAGTAAGCAGCCAGCCAACCAATCGGACTGGCTCAACTAGCGCTACATTTCAATGCAAGGAATGTTAGCCATGGATGAAGAAATTCAACTTGGTGAAATGGCGATGGCTCAGCCAGAGACCTCTCTTCGCCCCGATCAAGACGCCCATTTTTCAACAAAAATTGTTGGTCAAACCGCTTCAGATGACCTGGCGATTTTCGTTGATCTCGATGTCCAACGCGACATGGAAGCCCACGCTTTAAGTAACACGAATGTCGAATTAGGCGGAGTGTTGATGGGTAGGCAGTTCATCGATCACGCTGGCAAACCATTTGTGATCATCTCGGATTGCCTGAGAGCGACTCATTTTGAAGCCACCAAAGGCACATTCAAATTCACACACGAGACCTGGCGGGAAATAACACGTCAACGAGAGGGATTTCGACCTGATTTAGAAATGGTTGGCTGGTATCACACGCATCCCGACTGGGGTGTTTTCTTGTCCGGCATGGATCTCTTTATCTGCAATAACTTCTTTAATCGAGCACTCGATGTGGCGTTAGTGATCGACCCCTGTAAACAGGAACGAGGCTGGTTTCACTGGACTGACAATTCCCCCCCAAAAAAACGTCAGACAAGCGGATTCATTTTAACCACGAACCGTCTGAGATTTGAGGAACTAGAGCAATACGCAAATTTCTACAACAAGGAGCCCGTCTTGAATCAAGATCCTCGATATTCACACCCAAACACAAACCTCACCCCAATGGTGATGATGGAAAACCGCAGACCCATTTCTGAAATCTCCATCGCAGCAATGTTGGTAATGCAGTGCATCTTCTTCTGTTTTTTTGCCTACACTCTGTGGAATAACGATCACACAAGCAAAGTCGAACCAATTCCCGTGACTCAAGCGGCGGCGGCAAACTCCCAACCCGACGCCACGCTCTCTGCCAAAGAGAATGCGTACCGAGAGATCCTCACAGCCATCGTGTCCCACGAAACTGGTTACCCGCAACTTGTTGACCAATACACCGAACTTCAAATCTCTCAAAGCCAACTCCAATCGAGCTATCAAAACCAACAGTTGTTGATTAAAAATTTAAACAGCAAAAATTCAGCCTACCAAATTGCCCTCGACCAACAGCAACAAGCGCACACTCAAAAATTAGCTGAAATATTTAAAACGCATGAAAAAGCAAAAGACGAATTGGAAAAGAGGTATCAACAATCATCCAATCCAGCCGAAGAATCGAAACTTCTGAGTTCATTAATGGATCGCATAAATCAAATTCCTGCACCATGGTATTGGGCGATCTTTGGAGGAACTGGCCTCGCAACACTGGCAGCTGGTTTCTTTTTGAATCAATCAGTCCGAAAGAAAAAACTCGATGACGCATTGGCTCCATCACGCAAACATCAGCGTTCTGAAGAATCAGCGAACTTGACTCGTCCCTCTCATGAGACGAATCCCAAATCCCCAGCCTCGTCCTCCAATGCAAGTGAAATGTTTTTTGTAGGCCATCCAAAAAACACCCATTGAGAGCTGACGGACAAACAACTGCAGTCTTAAGCAAACATCACCTTTTGAATCAGAACTGATCCCAATCACTGCCAATTAACACTGCCAATTAACGCTCCAGGAAAGAATATTCAATGTTGAAACAATTTGGGAAATGGAATCGCGTCTACTCCCAACTTGAAGGGCATTTTGTTGGTAAAAGTAAGACTGGAGGGGCGACCTACGGTTGGGGGTTTGTAAAACCGACACTTGCATTTGACTATGGGCGAACCAGTTGCCTTCTTCATAGCCAAACCAATTCCGTTTTTAAAACTGGCAAACTCACACAGATGGCAATGCTTTGGCCCGACCCAAATCTCAAGCTGCAAATCACAACTCTAGTTAACTCAAAAATGGAACGAGGCGCTAAGGAAATCCTTCCGTTTGAATTTAAAGAGATAGCATTCAACTCCCGATTCTCCGTCCGAACCAATCAGTTAGAGGCAGCGAACAAAGCCCTAAATTACAACGTCCAAAGTCTCTTGATCCGACTTTTAATGTCAACTTACCCTCATGAACTCAACATCTCGATCAAACGAGGAAAGTTAATCATCCAAAAACCTGGGTTCCTGAAGGATCTCATGCCATTAGATAACTTCATCCGTTACTCACTCGATATATTCGATCAGTTGATGCTCATTTCAACGGATGGACTTGATTTTTTAAATGAGAACAATGCTACCATTCTCGAGTCGATCACCTGCCCAATCTGTAGTGGACGAATCACGGAACAAATGGTGCTGTGCAAAAGATGCAAAACCCCCCACTGTCGAGATTGCTGGGAGTACAACCGGCAATGCGCTACATTTGCCTGCCAAGGGACATCTTATTTTGCAACCGCCGAAGTCTGAACGAATTGGCTGCTATTCAAAACGTAATGCAGGACAGAAACGCCCCTCAAACCCCTGATAAACTCAATCCCCATCAACGAATAGAGAAACAAACTCAAAATTGCTTCCATCGAACAACCCCTGATCACTGATCTTGAGCGATGGGATGACGAGCAATGCCATGAAGGAGAGCGTCATGAACGGAGCTCTCAACTTTGATCCCAACTGCTTTACTTTTTGATCTAGTAAACTGTAATGGCCCGCAACTGCCTCGCACGGTTCCATCGAGAGCAGACCTGCGACAGGGAGGGGGAGTATGAGTTGTTCGCCCTCATCTACTACGACAAGGCCCCCACGCTGTTCAATGACGGCGTTAATGGCCAGCAACAAATCTGTATCATTCGCACCAACCGCGATAACATTATGAGAATCATGAGCCACCGAAGAGGCAAACGCCCCGGCCTTCAACCCAAATCCGGAGACAAACCCAATCGCTGGCTCAACGTCGGCATAACGATTGACAACTGCAATTTTCAAAAGATCTCTTTCGGGATCGGAAATAGCGAAACCGCCGTCAGTCTTGCAATGTTCAATGGAGGACTGCGTTACCAACTGGCCATCGATCGCGTGAATGACTCGAATTTTTTCCGACGACGCCTCAATTTGCAATTGAGTAAGTTGGATTGGGCCTGCATCGAAACGGTTAATTGACTCCGGCACCGCACCCGGCATCCGGCAAGCACCATCCTTAGCCACCAAAACACCCTCTAGATAGGTTTCAAGCACTCTAAATTCAACGAGATCCTCAACCAGGATGAAGTCTGCCGGATCCCCGACCCGCAACAAACCGACGTCTAAACCATAGTGCTCAACTGGGTTTACACACGCCGCCTGTAGGACATTCATCAATTCCCGCCCTTCGCAAATGGCCCTTGCGACTAGTCGATCAATGTGACCCAGTAATAATTCGTCAGGGTGCTTGTCATCGCTGCACAACATGCAATCTGCGGGGAACTCATCGATGAGTGACTGCAAAGCGTCAAAATTACGAGCGGCCGACCCTTCCCGAATTGCAATTTTACATCCCGCTGCAATTTTCTCGAGCGCTTCCGGTTTTGAATAACACTCATGATCAGTTGTGATTCCAGCGCGAATATAGTTAACCGCATCCTCCCCGCGAAGACCCGGCGCATGACCATCAATTGGCTTACCCATTTTTTTCGCAGCCTCAATCTTCGCCATCACCTCGCTGTCGCCATTTAGCACACCTGGGAAATTCATTACTTCACTCAGGTAACCAATCCTAGGATCCTTCAATAACTGCAGCACTTCTGAGGAGTTTAGCGTGGCACCCGCAGTCTCAAAACCAGTTGCCGGCACACAGGAGGGAGCCCCAAAACAAAACTTGAATTGAGTTTGCTCCGCATTACGAAGCATCAATTCGATCCCTGGCAGACCGCATACATTCGCAATTTCATGAGGATCGGATACAGTTGCAACCGTGCCATGAGTAACAGCGACTCGCGCGAATTCGCTCGGCAACAGCATCGAACTCTCAATATGAATATGAGAATCGACAAACCCGGGCATGATAAATCCCTGGGCACTTTCAATCCTTCGAATGCCCTCAATTCTTCCTTGGGAAACCGTTATTTCGGCGGGAAACACAGACCGTCGATGTACATCGACAAGATTCTTCTGAAGCGTGAAATTCATCGCAACCTCCGAACTTCACAACGACTTCCCAAACACGATCCGCTCGATGGAACTGGCAAAGTCGCAAAAAAGAAATCGAATGACCAATCGTCAGACAAACTCGCTGGACTTCGGTACATCAAACACTGCCTCGGACTCTATCGCCGATTGAATTCCAATACTCTTCTAGGTGATGCAGTAATGGGTCAATCGTTTTTTTCTGAATTTGATGAGGCGGCGTCCAAGAGACCCACTCAAACCCCTCATGCTCCGTTGGCTTAATTTCAACCGGTTCCAACAATTTGGCAAGATAAATAATCAATTTCTTTTTTTTGATCACTCCACCATTTTCATCATATTTAACGACATACTTGTTTTTAAACTTAAAGTGCTCGTCCATCAAAACCTGTTCTGCTCGAATTCCAGTTTCCTCTTCAAGTTCTCGATAAGCACACTGAAGATTGGTTTCACCATCGTCCACATGCCCCTTCGGCAGGTCCCAACGATCCGCATGTCGCATTAACAGAAAAGATGGACTAGGATCTTCTCGATAAATCAAGAATCCGCAAGATTTTACTTTAGCCATGGCGAGATCCTCTTAATATCCGACCCAAGAAATTAATGACCCAAAAAGTCGTTTAGGAATTCGATGAAAATTTATACTAAAACCGGTGACCAAGGCGAAACCGGATTACTCGGTGGAGTTCGTGTCTCAAAATCTCATTCAGCAATCAAAGTCTGTGGTTCAATCGACGAAATCAACTCTTTTATTGGTTTGGCGCGAGTTGAAAATCAGTCAGAATCACTCAATCAACTTCTGACGCAGATCCAGCATGACCTATTTGACCTCGGTAGTCGAGTCGCTGCCTGCCTGAGCAGTACCGACCGCGTTCCCAACTTCCCACTTGAACGAGTCGCAGAATTAGAAAAAGCGATCGATCAATGCGATGAAGAACTCGCTCCATTAAAAGCTTTCATACTCCCTGGCGGCGGGCGCACTGGCAGTACGTTGCATCTTGCCAGATCCGTCTGCCGTCGCGCCGAACGACAACTGGTAGAATTAATGAACTCCAAAGTAGAAACCGATTTATCACTTGAACTTATCTATCTCAACCGCTTAGGCGACCTACTTTTTGTGTTGGCGAGATACACAAACCAGCTCGACCAATGCCCAGAAACTGAATGGAATGTCGGGCGGAAGGACAAATCCTAAAAAAAAGATTCACACCTTGAAAATACAAACCTGTCTTCGTTGGCTAAGATTCCAGCCTTGCCAGCATCGCAATGGCTGATTTCCCATAGATAATCGTGCGTCCAAGGATTTCCACCTCACGGACGTGATACAAAAACAATCTTGTCAGCAGGATTAGAATTCAGCGACAATGCGTTACAATTGAGAAGGCTCTAGTGTGGTCACCGACACGTAGTCGGTCACGAGTCTTTTGCGTCATCCACCCAAGGTTCGGGTGTGGGGCAAATCAAACAATACGGTGGTCAAGGATACGTTTTATGAAAAAAATCGAAGCCATTATTCGTCACTTCAAACTCGATGACATTAAAACAGCACTCACAGAATGCGGTGTAGAGGGAATGACGATTACCGAAGTCAAAGGCTATGGCCGGCAAAAAGGTCATACTGAAATGTACCGTGGCAATGAATATGCCATCGATTTTGTTCCCAAAGTCAAAGTCGAAGTGGTCGTTTCTGAAGAAAGACTACGAAGTGTAATTGATACCATTATTGGAAAAGCACAGACCGGACAGATGGGCGATGGAAAAATATTCGTCTCCGACCTTTCCGAAGTCATTCGAATTCGAACCGGTGAAACTGGCGCGGACGCGGTTTAATGAACGATCTTCCAGAGATCGATGGAATAAAATAAGCAACAGGGCCTCGCGACCGACCACACGCGTCGCCCTCGGCTTAATTTTCCGCCAATTTGTTTGAGCCATCCAAACAACTTACTCCAAACTGTAATCCTTGATGACTAACCATCCCTTGCGATGGAAAGAGCTAATCCCACCATGACCAATGGAATCGGCATTCGCCCTAACGTTCTCGAATCCCGCGAGCGGTGGAAATCGAGCCTGGTCGATATTCGGGAATTACATGACCAAGGAGCGTCCGGTCGAGAAACTTGCCACCTCATTTCCGATCTGCTCGACTCAATCCTAATTAAGATTTACGAAAAAGCTCTCGCGGAAATTTCACCCGGACTCGCTTCTCGGATTAGCCTCGTTCTTCTAGGTGGTTGCGGACGGCGGGACGTTGCACCGTTTTCCGATGTCGACCTGATGGTCCTTTATCAAGGCAGTTTAACTGATGACATTGTTGAATTTTCGCGCCGAATCTCCCAAGACATAACCGACTCTGGCTTTCAATTGGGCTACAGCCTTCGTACTCCCCGCGACGCCTGCAGCATGTCTCTTAAAGATGCTTATATTTTTTCCTCGCTAACCGAAGCTCGGCTGCTGGCTGGTAATGAGGAGTTGTTTCGATACTTTGCCGGGCGATTTAAACGAATCACCAATCGAAAAACGTTTAACATTATCAAAGCGATTATCGCAGCCCGAGAAAAAGAACGGGTCGAGTTTGGCGAAACCGTCTACTTACTTCGTCCAAATGTCAAAAAATCTCGCGGCGGATTGCGAGACATTCACCTCGTCCGTTGGCTGGGCTATGTTCAATTTGGCGAGACCGATATCAACCGCCTCCTCGCGAAAGGCGCGCTATCAACAGCGGATTCGACGCAGCTCAACAATTCCAGCGAATTCTTGTTAAGAGTTCGCAATGAAATGCATTTCCATGCAAATCGCGCGAACGATGGACTCGGCCGAAATGAGCAAGTCCGGTTAGCCGAGCGATTTGGCTTTTTGGGAGATGACGCGTTGCTTTCCGTCGAGGAATTCATGCGTCAATATTTTCGCTACACAAGCCGAATTCACTATATCTGCGAACATTTCGTAGCGAAAAGTACAAGCCGCAAAAAAGCTCAAGCGGTGACGCTTTTAGAACCCTTAGTCACGCGTCAAATTGACGATCATTTCCGCATGGGCGCCACCCAGATCGGAGTCACCAAACCCCATTTGGAATCTGTTAAAAAAAACCTTGAACAGGTTCTAAGATTAATGCAACTGGCATGTCTTCACGACAAAACCATCGAACACGATACGTGGATCGCCATTCGACATGAGATGCTCAAGAATCCGGATATCAAATTCACTCGCGAGAGTGCTCGTCGATTCATGGCGTTACTTTCCAATACCCACGGACTCGCCTCTCAATTACGACGTCTCCATGAAATGAAAGTTCTATGGAAAATCATTCCGGAGTTCGAACATGCACGCGGTTTGCTTCAATTCAATGAGTATCACAAATACACGGTCGATGAACACTCAATGCAGGCCCTCGAAAATTTGACAAAATTTGCCGATGCTCAGAACACAGTGGGGGCTACCTACCGAAACATTCGCGAAAAAAACATCTTGCACCTGGCGATCCTCCTGCATGATTTGGGGAAAGGATTCCACGAGGATCACAGCGAGGTTGGACGACGGATCGCGGCGTCCACCGGCGAACGTTTTGACTTAACCGAAGACGAAACAGAAACGATTAAATTCCTCGTTCACAACCACCTCGTCATGTCGCACTTAGCGCTCCACCGAGACACTAATGACGACGAGATGGTCGCCGAATTTGCTTCCAACGTTGGCTCTGTCCAAATGCTCTCCATGCTCTATGTCCTTACCTGTGCGGACATCTCTGCCGTCGGGCCGGGAGTTTTAAATCCATGGAAACAAGGATTGCTGACGGGCTTGTACAAGCGTGCTAAGAGCGTCTTGTCCGGCGAAAATGAAAATCTTGAAAAAGAGCGATTCGATGGCGTTTACAACTTAGTCGCCGCACAAGCTGAAACGGAGGATGGGAAGGCTTGGCTAAGAAATAAAGTGGAAACCCTTCCTAGTAGCTATTGCGAATCCCACGCACCCGAAACGATCGCGACTCGACTGAATGAAATACGGCGAGTTAATCCTCGCGAAGCGATCTGCGACATTAGTCGTTTAGAAAAATCGAAGCTGTACGAAATTTGTATCGGCAAAGTATCAAGTCGAAGAACTGGAATTTTCTACAAAATCACCGGCATGCTCAGCAGCTTAGGCCTGCAGATCCGTGCGGCAGACATCAAACCCATGGGGGACTCCTTAGTCTTCTACTGGATTCAGTTCGAAGACAAACAGTTTTCTAAACCGAATCAGGCACGCTACGACGACATTAAACAACGAGCCCTCGACTTAGTTTTAGAAGTTGATGAGAATCCGCCACGATTTCCAGCGAAATGGCAAAAAGAAGAGAGCGCGGCTCTCAAGTTGTCACGCCCAGAGATTCGCGTAAAAATCGACAATGAAACCGTTAGCTCTGCCACCATTATTGATGTTTTTGCTTATGACAAGTCAGGTTTGCTGTATAAATTAACAAAGAAGATCCACCGCCTAGGCCTCGATGTGACGTACGCGAGGATTTCCACCTACGCTCATCAAGTCATTGATGTTTTTTATGTAACCGATGAACAGGGAAACAAGATTCGCAACCGCAATCAACTCCAACTCATCAAAAATGAATTGCTCCAAGCAACGCGGAATTTCCTCGAACCCCCTGAATCTACCGACCCGTAGGTTGACCAGGGTGCAGGGCTCCCCTTTAACTACTTCTCCCTTAGATCTCGAAATTCATTGACTTTAAAAATCCCTCGTTCGAATCGACATCTCACTTCCTCTCGGGAAAGCCAATTCACGTTGACTGCTTTTTTGATTGTCCTATCCTGCCTTGTTGGTTGCCGGGAAGAATCAGCAAAATGGAACTTTGCAAAAGCCATGAATCTTGCTGAGTCCGGGCAATCCGAGGAGGCCATGAATGTCATGGAAATGGCATTTCGAGCAGCGCCCGACAACCGGCAAATCAAATTAGCCTATGCGAACCTCCTAGCCGAAAACGACCAGGGTGAACTTGGAATTACGCTCTGCGACGAAATTCTCGAACTAACACCTGAAGACGAGCTGGCCCACCAAACCCGTTCCACTTGCTTCCAGTATCTGGGGGAATTTGATCTGGCGCTTGAAAATTACAAACGCCACCTCTCCGGGAAAATATCGCGAACTCCAATCGAGCTCAACAATCTGGCTTACTTCCGGGCACTGGCCCGAAAAGAACTGTCGCGGGCGAACCAAGACATCAACAAAGCAATTGACTCCGAAGAATTAGAGTACTGGGGATGTAACTATATCGTCCCACTCGACGTAAGAACCGCCGTCGCCATTGGCCTTCTGTCACGCACGCTCAACCAACGAGACCGAGCTTTGGCAGAGCTCGATAAGAAAATTGACACTTACGAAGCTAAATTGGAAACCCAAGTTTCCTTTATTCAGAGTGTCGTCACCCAGTTAATGCAAGAAAACCCTCCAACGCCCCACCAGCCGACATCGACGGCACAGCCAGCCATCGGCAGCGATCCGACCGAGACAACGGATTCCACGGCCAGCTTTGCGTTTGGAGAAAAACTCGAAAAAGGAATTTCCAACGCGAGGGCACTTAAGCAAATAGATAAAAACAGCTTGGGTGTCATGCTCGCTACGAGAGCTTTAATTAATGAAGACCTCGGTGCTTTCGCACTCGCTGATCGTGATCGAAAAAGACTGCAGCAACTGGGGTTAGATTTCGCAAACCTCGCCACCAGCCTCCCTAATACCGAAGCCTGCCTAACCCAATTACAGAAAGCCAGCATGTATCTCGATACACGTGGTTTTGTATCTGGCCGACGAAATTGGCAGTCCAGCCCCTTGGCCCCGCCTGCCCAAGAATCGCAGTCGACTGTCAGTGACATTCGAATACTAAATCCCAACACTAATCTAGCCAGCAGCTACGAAGCTGCTTTGACTGATCTCGATTGTGCGATTCTCGCATCTGAATTCATGGAACTTTCTCTCAAAAGTTCGCTTTACAACACACCAGATTTCTCTGCACAGCAAATCGCTCGACGGAAAAAAATGGCTACCCGAATGACTGCCGTTTTAATCTACCATCGTATGGAAATTCACCGTCGTGCCGGTGAAAAGAAGGCAGCTGACCAAGACCGGATGATCATCGAGAATCTTGGATTTGAAGCGAATGGAAGCCTTTTCTAAGCCAAAGCGAGAGCAAGTCATTGGCCTCACCAGCGGTTTCCGCAGACGGCACCTCAACGGAAACTTTGATTAGGACGTTTTGATTGAATTGCCGCTCAAAAAGTACCAGCCAGTAATTAGCAAAGCAATGGAAAGGGTTGCCCAGCCGGTGCCCGTTAGATTTTGCGTTATCCCACCCATTTCCTTTGATACTTGTTGGGCAAGATCGCTAATCGAGTCTGCAAAAGAATTCATTATCTCTCCGTTCCAGTCTGGGATCCATTTGAAAGCTAATGCAGCCTTCAATTCAAATTTAGGTTTTCAGACAGTTTTGTGTGTCGACCAGAGAGATCAACAGAGAATTTTTTGGGCGGACACCCGCTTTCAAACCGATTGTAGCGATATTTCAGGTGGAAAATCGTCGTTTGGCGGCGGGGTTGGTGGAAAAAGCACCATGGCTTTTTTACCCTTGGCAACCAATGCAATGTTCTTAAATTCTATCGATGCCGTTTCGAAACTCGAAAAAGTAAAAGATTAGTAAAAACTATCGAAGGAAACCCAGCATTTCCTATAGTTCTATATGGATTTCACCGAAATTTACATTACGACTTGCAAACGACGCGGATTCAGGATAATTTTCTATTCCACAAGTGCTCGTCAGAGTATTTCAGGCGCTGTAGCTCAATTGGTTAGAGTCCCGGACTGTCGATCCGGAGGTTGCGGGTTCGAGTCCCGTCAGCGTCGCTAAACTGCCTTGGTAAATTTTACCAAGGCTTTTTTTATGCGCCTTCCAAACAACGTTCCCCAAGCGGATCTTCAAGTCGGAGGCATCGAGCCACATGGCGACAGAATCTTAAACGAGTATTTAATCTAATAACCTAACGATCTCATTTTACATGATGGACGAAGCCACTGGTGTGCCGTACAATCCGGCGTCGACTTCGTTATAGGTTGCAATCAAATCAAAGGATGGTCGATGCGATTGCGCCTGAGAGAGATGTCAAAGACATCCCCCGATTGCATAATCAGCGACTGACGATCAAGGCCGAACTTTCGCTTGCCTATCAACTCAAACTGGAGTTTTCTTCAGTTGTGCTGAGCACCTTGCGAAACCGAAAAAACTTTCCAGTTTGTCAGGGAAACGACCTGCCAAACGCCCGAACTCGTTTACGAAAAGGCGGCAAGATGACGAATGGAACTCGGACCTTTGAATACTCAATTCGAAAATCGAAATCGTGTCCCGTCTGCGGAGAATCATCGTACTCCAAGGATGGCATTCATCCTCAATGTGCTGTCCAATTAGCCGACGAATCTCGAAAAGAGCAATTACACGCGGCGCGCAAAGCAAGCCAAGCCGGCGAGCCAAAGCAAAAATCATGGAATAAGCAATGTCCTCAATGCAAATCGCAACTGCACGTAAGAAGAAAAGAATGTGATTGCGGACACGTTTTTCGTCAAACCAAAAGTCCGTCGAAAGGTTAAACCGTGCCGTCGATCTTGACCATTTTGCTTTGGACTGGAACCGCTTTCGGTGGCTTGTTCTTGCTCATCGTTTTTTTCGCATTTTTAAAATTTGGAGCCCTTTGGTTTCAGGCGCTAACCTCTGGTGCGCCAGTCAAAATGATTCAACTAATTGCAATGCAGTTGCGGCGTGTTGATGCCGCGCGAGTGATCAAAGCAAAAATCATGGCCCACCAAGCGGGCATCCAGTCAAACGAAAAATCGGGAATCGCCACCCAAAATCTCGAAGCCCATTATCTTGCCGGCGGTGACATTGACCGCGTAACGCAAGCGATTATTGCGGCTGAACGAGCAAACATCGATCTCGATTTTGATCGCGCCGCGGCAATCGACCTAGCGGGACGAGATGTACTCGATGCCGTCAAAACAAGCGTTTATCCTCGAGTCATTGAGTGCCCCGACCGTAGCTTTACCGACAAGTCGACACTGAGTGCAATCTCAAAAGATGGAATTGAACTTCGAGTTCGAGCCAGAGTCACAGTTCGTACCAACCTAGATCAGTTGATCGGGGGAGCGACCGAAGAAACCATCATTGCCAGAGTGGGAGAGGGAATCATTACCTCCATCGGATCCTCGAAAGATTATTTAGAGGTCATGGAAACGCCCGACCGTATTTCCAAAGCGGTTCTTGACCGGGCCCTCGACAGCAACACAGCATTTGAAATCGTTTCCATCGACATCGCAGATATCGACATTGGAGACAACATCGGCGCCCGCCTGCAAGCTGATCAAGCCGAAGCAGACACTCGCGTTGCCCAAGCACTCGCCGAAAAAAGACGCGCCGAAGCCGTCGCGGTCGAGCAGGAGAACAAAGCAAAAGTAGTCGCCAATCGAGCGATTCTTGTTGCTGCTGAAGCAACCGTCCCCCTCGCCATCGCAGAGGCCTTCAAAGAGGGAAATATTGCCAGCCTTGATCCCGAAGCCGAAGGCTTCGATCGGTAATCCGTTCTTAGTCGACCTCTTCACTGGGAACGGTAATTTTTTCGCCTAACCTGGCGAGGCACCCGAATAGGTCGCTGCCAGCAGCTTCAAACGCTTGATCATCGAAAATAAACCGTTTCGCCGCTGAGGACTCAAATGCTGATCCAAACCCAATTTCTTTAAAAACTCTCCGACATTGGAATCAACAATCTCTGCCGATGTCTGGCGGGAGTAAAAGGCTAACAAAATGACGATCAGACCTTTCACAATAATCGAGTCGCTGTCTGCCTGAATTGCCATTGGCTGTTCAACGCCGTCAGGAAGCTCTGTGACCAGCCAGACTGTGCTCATACAACCCTCGACAATGTTCTCTTCGGTTTGCAACTCCACCGGCAACGCGGGAAGCTCCCTCCCTAAGTCGATCATAAAGTCATAGCGTTCATCCCATTCCTGGAGATCCTCGAACGTCTCAATTAATTCTTCCGTACTGGGCGGGAAATCCGACATATTAAAAGATCCAAAAACAGGGCTCAAAAACACGGCTTAATGCTAACAAGCATTTTTCAAAGAGCGAGACGTCTTTGGCGGAAACCGCGTTTTTTCACGAAGCGTTAACTGCAATTTGGCGTTAACTTCAATTTGGCGTTAACTGCAATTTGGCGTTAGTTGCCCTTTGGCGTTAACTTGCCCCAGCAACGAACCTCTTTCCGATTTCGCCAGCCGGCCAGTTTCACCACAAACCAGCAGGAAGACACAGATTAAGCCACGCGGAGGTTGCGGAAGCTAATAATGAAAGTGATTTTCTGGGGCATAGAAGGGATCAGAAGTCAAAGTCGGCTCTTCAGTTGGTGCTTCAGATGCCACCGTTTGCATCGCAGCCGTCTGCTGAATAACTTCTTGCGCTAAACTACGGTAATCTTGAGCTCCGTTGGAATCATTCGAGTATTGAAAAATTGACTGGCCGTAACTTGGTGCTTCCGCCAATCGAATGTTTCGTCTGATCCTTGTGTCAAAACTATAAGCGTTAGACCAAATCGAATCGGTCAAACGCTGATCCTCGAAAAACAGTTCGACATCTTCCACGACTTCATTGGCTAACCTCGTTCCAGTGTCAAACATGCAATACACGACGCTAGTCAACTGAAGAACGGGGTTCAACCGGCGCCCTACCAATTCGATGGTCCGCAGTAATTTACTCAAACCATGGAGTGCTAGAAAATGGGGCTGTAATGGAAGAAAAACTTCATCCACCGTCGTTAACGCATTGAGTGTCAAAATTCCAAGAGAGGGAGGACAATCAAAAATGATGTAATCGAATTTTTCGCTTACTTCTGCCATGCGGTCACGCAAGATGATCTCTCGCCCCACTGCACCCGCTAACTCCATCTCCGCCGCCGCAAGATCGATATGAGCCGGACTCAGCCACAGATTGTCGTCTACCAAATGTCTAACTTCGTCCAACCCAACATCTGCCGTCAGGACGTCATAGACTGAGAGATAGTCCTCTTCCATCCCGAAACCGAGATGAAGAGACGCATGGGCTTGCGGGTCCAAATCAATCAGCCATACTCGATTACCCGCTTCCGCTAGCGCAGCACTTAGGTTTACGGCGGTCGTTGTTTTCCCAACACCACCCTTTTGGTTTATAACCGCAATACTTCGCATCGTGGAAACTCCTTTTTCCTCGGGCTTTTACTCGGTAAGAGATCGAAAGTATACGACTAAACGGTTGCCTGCTCCAAGTCGAATCCGGTTTTAGTTATGCTAGCGGTTAGGCCATTCCGCTATTAATCCCGAACAAATACAGCCAACAAAACAAATTCTCATGAAACTTTTTCGATTCCAAAAAGGCTATTCTCCTTTTGTGATCAGCAATCCTCATAGCGGCGTATTTATTCCGCCGGAAATTGCGGAGAAAATGACCGCAGAAGGACTCAGGAAAACGGACACGGATTGGTTCCTGACACGGCTTTACGATCTACCCGCGATCGAAAGTGGAGCGATGATATCCGCGAATACCTCTCGGTACGTCGCCGATCTCAACCGATCTGCAGATGACCAAGCTCTTTATCCCGGGCAGGTTTCGACCGGCATTTGTCCCAACTTCACTTTCCGAGGTGATGCGATCTACCAACCTGGAGAGGAACCCAATGAGACAGAAAAGAACAATCGCATCGAACACTACTGGAGACCCTATCACGATCAACTCGAGGCAGAGCTAAAGCGATTGATCGAGAAATTTGGTTTCGTGGTCCTGCTCGATGTCCATTCAATTAAACAGCGAGTCCCAAGGTTATTCGAGGGAGATCTACCCGATTTTAATTTTGGAACGAATCATGGAAAATCGTGCGGAGCGGCATTTCAAGAACTGATCGAAGAGTTTGCCCAGAGCATTCGTGATTACACGCATGTCGTCAACGAACGTTTTGTTGGCGGCTACATCACACGGCGCTACGGCTCCATGGAGAACGTTCACGCAGTTCAACTGGAACTGAACCGCTCAACCTACATGGATGAGAAAACGCTTGAATGGGATTTTGACAAGTCGGTTGATGTCATTCCCGTTATCGAAAGATTCGTCATTTCACTGATGAAATGGGCTGAGAATCATCCAGGCAAAAAAACCAGTTAAGCGTTCTCAGCTTACGGCCTCAGCGTAAACGACCTCGTTCGTTAACTGCCCAGTGGGCAAATTTGGCGAGTGCACTGAGCCACTAACTGGCAAGCCAATTCGCCCAATCAGATTCGCTTTGTTCTGCTTGTTGCGTCAATCGCATTTTCTTCATTAGCTCTGAAAGATGCTCCCAGCGATGAGCGATGTAGTCGAAGCGTCCACCTAATTCGAACTTCAAAGTTTTGCATGCCGCAAGCGTCTCGCTTTCGCTCTCAGGATTTTCTATCAGCGTTTCAATTGCGGCCCGTACCGAGTCATAACTTTTTACGATATCCGATTGCAGTTTCATTAAATGCAACTGCTGACAACTAACTTGCGATGCTTGCTGAGAAAGCTGCTGCGACCTCGTCTCAAAATCTTTTTCCTGTATCTCGGTGGCTGCCTCCCACTCGTTGATCCTAAGGCTAAGCAATTCCTCACCCTGACAAAGTTCGTCTTCCTTGACCGAGAGACGCTCAGCGAGTTGTTGAATCTGACTCGCCGACTCGACCACCGACTCAAGAATACTTGCATCCCTGGAAGAGTATTGCGGGGTGGTGCTTGGATCAATCCGAAGTGCAATCAACTCCTCTCCCCCCTCAGCACCCCAATCACCTAAATCAGCACGATCGATGTCCTCAGATATTTCTTTTTTGAAATTACTTTGAGCGAGATCAAATCCATGTCGCGCACAGATCGCTTGCAGGATTGTTCGTGGATTCGTCTCGGGCTGAGGTACATTTTGGGCTGAATTCATTGATTTCACACCGCCGTTCGAAGAGGAACAAAAAGCTTATATCTCAGTTTTCGGCATTTTCGCGCTAAAACGGTGGAAACAACCCCCGAAGTGGCTTCCAACGATTGTGCAGACTTTACGGCCTAAGAAATCTGAAAAACCCAATGAAACCTTGGGGAAACAGCCTTATTTGGCTCACTAAGACTAAATTTCGCGAGAACTCTCGGTTCTCGATTTCGATTTGGGGATATCGGCTTGAACCCCTGATCCGCTCATGGAACAATGTCGGGCTTGGGTGACATCCAACTTTTGACAGGTGTCACATTATTGCTCGACACTCGTGGATTTTTTTTTATGAGAATTGAACCTCTTGACGACAAAGTAGTTGTTAAACGTACTGAAGCTGATGAAACAACTGCCGGCGGAATTGTCTTACCAGATGCCGCCCGTGAAAAACCACAAGAAGGTCGCATTTTATCCGTTGGAAACGGAAGACTGATGGTCGACGGCAGTCGCGCCGAACTTCAGATCAGCGAAGGGGATCGCGTTCTTTTTTCAAGCTACGCGGGAACCGAGATTGAGGTCGATGGCGGGCAATTGCTAATCATGAACGAAACCGACATCCTTGCCGTTTTAGAATAGCCAGCAATGATACCATTTGACATGCCACATTTTTAATCACCTGCGGTTCAAGTCAAAGACGAATTCAAATACTGCAATTTTTGACCAAGCTTAAGTTCTTTCACGGACTTCTGCTTGATTAACTCGCACGGTTCACCAACGGACATACCCTGTCTTGCCATACTGCCATGCAAATCAGTTGAGGAACGATAACAATGTTGCCACGCGTCAATCGTGATTCCATGAATCTAATAATCACCTGCATCCTAGTCTTGCTCTGCCTTAATGTTGGCTGCTCACAGACCGACCAAGAAGAACCACTTCGGCTCTCTGACACTCCAGTCCCTCAAGCCCCAGAACAAACGCCTGCGGGTGCAAACACCGACGCGCCGGCGATCGCCAAAACTACCCCACCGGTGACACCGCCAAATACAGATTTGCAACCTTTAAAACCTGCCCCTCAAAATCCCACTTCTCAAGAAACAAAAAACTCTCAGGCGACTCCTCCCAGCACGTCTCATGCTCCAGATGAAACTGTCAAACTACTGTTTCAAAAAACATCAAAAGCAGGAACCGACTTTTTGCTAGAGAAAGGTCAAGCTCCCGATGGTTCTTTCAGTAAGCAACTCAGTCCCGCAGTCACTGCCCTCTGCACCAGTGCTTTACTAGAACATGGAGTACCTCAAGCCGATCCAAAAATTAAAAAAGCACTCGCCTTCCTCGAAACACAAATCCGACCCGATGGTGGAATTTATGGCGAGGGGAGCAACCTCCGAAATTACGAAACAAGCGTTTCTTTGATGTGCTTCAATCGTGTCAATGGAGACGGGAACTACGATGAGACAATCAAAAAAGCAATCGTATTCCTCAAAGGCCTGCAATGGGACGAAGCCGAGGGATACGATCTGAACAGTACGTTTTACGGTGGGCAAGGATACGGGACACACAAACGCCCCGACGCATCCAACACGTCCTATTTCCTCGATGCCCTTAAAGCCGTCGCGGAAGACCCACAGAGCGAGGCGTTTCAAAAAGCGGCTACCTTCATGTCTCGGTGTCAAAATTTATCAACGCCACACAATACGGCTGAGTGGGTCGGTAAAGCATCGATTGATGATGAAGGCGGCTTTATTTACACCGCCGTCGGCGAGGGAGAGTCAAAAGCGGGAGAAACGCCCGAAGGTGGATTGCGAAGCTACGCTTCCATGACTTACGCCGGTTTAAAAAGTCTCCTCTATTCCGGTGTCGCTCAAGACGACATCCGAGTTCAAGCCGCAAAAGATTGGATTGGAAGACACTACGACCTAACCACCAATCCCGGCATGGGACAGCAGGGGCTTTTTTACTACTATCACATCTTTGCAAAAACACTCGCAGCAACCGGCGATCCATTCGTCTTAACCAAAGATCAAAAAAAGCAAGATTGGCGAGCGGACCTCACGCGTCGCCTGTCTGAACTGCAACGGAAGGACGGTTCATGGACCAATCCTGCAGATCGCTGGTTTGAAGGAGATCCCAATCTCGTGACGGCCTATGCAATGCTGGCCCTCAAATATTGTGACCCCAATTCTCCCGCTAAAATCGAAAATGAGTGACAAGCCCCAATCTTCTCGAGGGTTTCAGGTCGAGGTCTGCTGCGGCTCCCTCGAAGCTGCCAAAATCGCTCAAATCGCCGGTGCGGATCGAATCGAACTCAATTCTGCGTTGGAACTTGATGGCCTTACCCCGTCTGCTGGGCTGCTTGCATTGGTCATGAATTCGATTCAAATTCCAATTATTGCGATGGCCCGCCCCCGAGCAGGGAACTTCAATTATTCTGATTTGGAATGGCAAACCCTCATCCACGACGCAAAATGGCTGCTCGCGCAAGGCGTCGCTGGACTCGCTTTCGGATGCCTCGATGAAAATAATGACATCGCCTTGAATCGATGCACTGAAATGCGTTCACTCGCAATGGGCAAAAAACTAGTGTTTCATAAGGCTTTTGACGACGTTCGAGACCCCCAGCAAAGCCTAGAGCAATTGATTGAGGTCGGAATTGACCGCGTCATGACCAGTGGCCACCAACCGACCGCCCTGGAAGGACTGACTAACATCTCGTCAGCTTTCAGACAGGCCGAGGAGAGGATCGAAATCTTGCCCGCGGGCGGAATTAACGCCCAAAACGCTAAAAAAATCACCCAAACCTCAGGCTGCCGCCAGATCCATGGAAGCTTTTCATCGGGTAAATGTGCTAATTTACGACTTGAGATTGAACAAACCATCTCTGAGTTGACGAACCTATCATTTCACCATTAAGCCTTGACAATCGGCGGGAAATGACGGAAACTCCTCGATTCACTAATTCGAGAAAGCGGCGAGAAAAATGAAGATTCACAACGGCGATACAGTCACAGTCATCAGTGGTAAAGACAAATCCGTGACAGGTAAAGTCATTTCAGTCGACCACAAGAACCAAATGTTGGTCGTGGAAGGCGTCAACTTGGCTTACAAACACGTAAAGCCTAGTCAAAAGAACCCGCAAGGCGGACGTCTTCATAAGGAAACCCCGATTCGCGCGTGCAAGGTCATGGCAGTTTGCCCCAAGACGAACAAACCAACAAGAATCGGTTACCGGTACTTGGATGACGGCACGAAAGAGCGATTTGCTCGCGTCAGCGGCGCATCGCTTGGCGTGATCTCTCCCCCCAAGGCATCCTACGCTAAGAAGTAGGCTTCGCACGGGTAAAATTGATTTTCAAAAAGCGTTCCTCTTCGGAACGCTTTTTTTGCGCGCTGAATTATTTAATCGAGTAAAATCCAGCTTCCCTTCTTCACGCACGGTCGCCCATAAAACCCATGAACTATCAGGAAAATATCATGCCGCTGAATCGCAGAAATTTTTTCCAATTGTCCGCTGCCTCCGCACTTAGCCTTACCTCCATCGATGCTGCCCGATTTGCAGGCGGCAACTTACTGCCGGAACAGACAGGTTCTCAACCAAGTCCCAACCTCGCTGCCAGATTTCGCCTTGGCCTCGCTGCCTACTCATTACGAAAACACTTCAAATTTTTTAAAGGAAGAATTCAGCCTACCAACGGACTACAAGAATTTGACATGTTCTCGTTCCTTGATTATTGCGCAGAACAACAATGCGCTGCTGAATTGACCAGCTATTTCTTTCCTCCTGATGCCGATCGGGAATACTTCTTAAAAATCAAACGCCATGCATTTTTATCTGGAGTACCGATCGTTGGAACAGCCATTGGAAACAATTTCACCGTTGCCAATAAAACAGAGTTAGAAAAAGAGATCACACTGGCAAACCAGTGGATTGATCGTGCTTCCATCATGGGAGCCAATCACATACGGTTCTTTGCAGGGACAAAAAAACAAATCGAAGCAAATCCCAATGCGCTCGCTTCGGCCATTACCTCTCTAAAACAATGTGCCCAACACGCTGCTAAATTGGGGATATTCATCGGAGTTGAGAATCACGGACAGTTAACAGCTGACCAAGTCATGGAGATTGTAAAAGGCGTCGACAGCCCCTGGCTGGGAGTCAATCTCGATACAGGAAACTTTATCTCTTCCACCCCTTATCTCGACCTAAAAAAATGCGCACCCTCGTCCGTAAATGTCCAATACAAAATAAAGATGAAACAACCATCAGGCGAAAAAGCGGACGTCAATATGCAGAGAGTCAACCAATTGCTAACCGAGTCGAAGTACAAGGGACATATTGTCCTTGAATACGAAGAAGAAAATCCACTCGAAAACATTCCTCAAGTGTTAACCCAAATGCGATCTGTTTTTAACGGGATTTAGTTTTCATCTGGCCCTGCGCACTAAGCCAAGAACAACGCACTCAATAGAACCGAGGCAGCAAAAGCTAGACGTTAGTTTTTTGCCTGTCGAACGGTCTCGGCAGGCAAGTCAATCGCCCTCACCGTAACCTCGTCCAGCATGGCTGTTCCAGTGCCAGTCAGGGCAAAAGTAACTTGGACACGGCCGTTCTCAGATGCCGCGCGATATAAGGTGAATTCTTGCCAACCGGCGGTAATCGGAATCCGCTCCATCATCTCCGAACCTCCCAGAGAATCGGTAATGGTCAAACCGTCGTGGGTTCCACGGATGACTTTGGGAATATTGACCCACCCGTGAATTCGCACTAACTGACCCGCCTTAACCAACGTCTCCGGGGACGTGATCCACAGCGGCGTAGACTCGATCACACCTTGATTGGGCTGTTTTTCAAACACCGACATCTTCAATCCGTAACGGCCATCAACCGCCGCATTCGCCGCCAATTCAACGCGAGTACTGACGAGTTCACTCTCTTCTCGATGGTTTTCCCAACCATTGGCAAGCATGTGCTTTAAGTCTTCAAAATCTCCACCGGCCAATCCATTAGGCTTCCAATTCCCTTGGTTTAATCGTTCGGTTAGTTCCCAATGGAGAGGGATCAAACTCGAATGGACGGTGAAAGGAGTTGAAGTTTTTGATTGAAACTTGCCCAATGGCTCAATGATCATGTCGCGACGAACAAACGCAAGTCGTTCGTCCGCTCGATCAAGATACGGGACTGCCATTACCGCGTTGTTACTCTCAATAAACCGCTGAGCATTCTGAAACGAGTTCACAGCCTCATTGAGAGCAGTGCTGCCGGCAGACGAACTGCGGCCCATTCGTCCCATTTGTTTGTCAATCAATTGCATAATCGCCAGCCATTGACGGGTTAAATCTACATGCATTTGAAGGATCGATTGCTTTCCAACTCGCTCGTAACTGCTAGTCAGTTTTTTGAGCACTAGCGGATCTTGCGTCAGAACTATCGCCATCATCGCTGGACAGTTATTAATTCGAATGACGGCTCCCGAGATATCTCGTGTTTTGGACAACGGCTGCAGTCCAGTATCTCCAATCAAATAGGCCAATTCGGTCGCATTTGCAGTAGAGTCTTTAATCGCCATCGGCTGGACAGGCAAATCACCAGCCAGATATTGTTCATGGTGAGTCGGACGCTCAATCAGCAACAGTCGCGAACGATTTGTTTTGATGACCGCAATCTCGAGTTCGTCATTTGCCTCGGCCAGCGATCCCATCAAAGCCCCTCCGACCGCCCATGGTTCAATTTGATCAACATGGGCCAATGCCCACTGAATGGTTTGAGACCTTAAACGAGTGACAGGACTAGGATCGTCCAGACGTGAACGAGAACCAAAACGCAGACCACGAGCCCCCGCCGAAATAGCTTCATAAACCAAAAACTTAACTTGCTGTGGTTCAATGGGTACCGGAGGAGTTTTTCTTGCCAAGGTTGCGATTTGCGTAAGCAGTGCCTCCGGTAGCTCAGTTTGAATATTCGCCCAGACGGGCTTGGTTTCGCCAACCAATAGACGCCGGGCAGCAATCCAATCTCCATACTGACTTGCAATGAAACTAGTGCCAATCGGACTCAATCCCAACGAAACCACATCAACAGCTTGTGATAACCGAGACCAATCTGAGTCAACTTCGGCCATAATAGGCCGCCCGTCACGGCGATCGGATGAGCGAATTTCCCGCACCTTGCGCCGAAGGCTCGAAAGATCAGCAGCCGCTAAATTTTCACCAACTTGCCAAACCAATACTCGATCAAATTTCAAGCCGATCGCCTGTACACCTACCGACGAAGGGGGAGGGCAGATCAACCACAGATCAAGCGATTGGGCGAGCTGGAGCTGAGCTTCGGTTGCGGTCGACTTTAGCTCGATCGTATTGAATCCAAGTGCTTTTAAAAAGTCAAACGACTCTCCGTTGTGTTGGATAATCTTGGGAAAGAAAGGTTTCTTTTTGACTAGTAACACCGTGCCTTCTCGCGTCACGAGCGACTTATGTTTTTCGTCGGTCACTTCAAAATTCGCCGGTTGTAAATTAGCATCCTGCACCACCGTCGAATCACTCGCAGCAACTCCCGCAGCAATCGTGTCCGCTGCCACAATTCCATTAAGCTTGAGATCGTCAATCTGCACCACAGTTCTACCGGGACCCGAATAAAGATTGAGCACTAATTTATCAACATAGGCATCTCGCTGATCCACACTCGACCCGTATTTACGTCGCAAAAGCCAAACACGCTCCGTTAATTGATGCTGTAGATCAAAGGACTTTTTTTCAAACGAAAGTGTTTCCCAACGCCCTCTGCCCTCATACCTTGGACCCACCAGCATGGTCGTCAATGGTCCTTCCCCCGACGGAGAAGGGGAGTGAGGAAGGACGACTCGCGCCATCAACTGAACTCCGGGGCGTGTCGCCTTAATACGCACCGATGGGTTGAGTTCGGAAATTACGAACGCAGGAGAAACCTTGTGCGATAAGTAGATCTTGGTTCCCGGACCGTTTGTAAAATGAATGTTTTCACAGCCGTTTTTGGAATCAGGATCACGGAACCGTTTTTGAGTCCAACTTGCTTGAGTAATCGAACAGTCTGTCTCGTGTCGCTGCCAAGATGTTGGTCCCGACTCAAATTCCTCATGGAATTGCCCCCAGGCAGCTCCCACAGGAATCAATCCCGCGAAAACGAATATAATCAAATTAGTAATTCGAAAATTCATGCTCAGTGTCGCGAAAAAACAACATGCCTGGATTGGCGATTCACAAAACCAACGATCGAGAGAATCGCCTGTTGCAATTTTCCAACGCTGGTATTTTGCTGGAAAACGAGAAGTTCCGAGACTTTTAGCAAGATTTTAGCCTAATCGCTACGTCAAAGATGTTGCATTTGCACCTCACGGCTCCTCGATGCGATTGCAGCTATTTATTTTTCTTACACACGCTAGCACGGTTTTTTTCGGGTTTTGCGTATCAATACCCAAAAACCGTCTCTCTTTGGCATCGGGTTCGCAATAAGTCGCCTTCAACAGAAACAAACTCATGCACAAGGCGTTACTAAGATGAATATTAAAACCGATCGCAACACAAACTCTGACCAACTTCCCATGGACCTCAATGATTTGCTCTCGGCAGTTCAAACACTACCAGAGCAATACCGCCAAGAACTAGAACGCCCCCTCAACCGAGTGGTTGATTATACGCGTCGGCGGCGAAGAATCCTGAACCTAATCCAAGAGGCCCTGAGCCAGCTCCGCATGGACATGAAATACCTCATGTTTGATTTGGAAGCCACACGCCGCGAACGTGATTCGTACAAAAACGCTTTGGAAGACTAAGATTTTCAAACGAATCGGTCATCAAAAGCACCGAAGGATGGCCCTTAGCGACATCGTATTTCGGGCACTGAAATTTTTTCGGTAACAGCTAAGCAGTTACCAACCGCTAGTTGCCAATAATTCAGGTTGAATGAAATATAGCGGCCAAATACTTGGAAAATCGGGATTTGAGTTGAATGAAACAGAGGCAGAGGGGGAACAATGCAAAAAAACATCCTTTGTCGCAGGTCAAACCGTTAAATAGTCGGTAAAAGTTGTCCCAAGCCATTCATTCCAATAATATTGTGCAATACTCTTAGTACATAACTCTACCAATCTCAACTTTCCCTTCAGCAACGGATCCACCACTTTACCTCTACCGTGGAGATTCCAGCTGAGCCAGAGTTCTAATTCAGCATGAACGATTTAACGGCCGAACAATTTGCTCAACGCATCCACGATTGTGGTTTAATGAGTACAAAAGATCTTGAGGTTACCCTCAGTGAGGCCGGCGGAAGAGGCCGTGCTAGTTTCAATGACTTCATCATGAAACTGCTCGAAAAAGAGCAAATGACCAACTGGCAGATTTCCAGAATCGCGGACGGTCAGAGACGCGGCTACTTTTATGGGCAATGGCAAGTCCTTTACTTAATCGGAGCTGGAACGTTTGCGAGAGTCTATCGCGCGTTGCATCGTAAAACCGGTGATATCAAAGCGATCAAAGTACTCCGCCAGAGATACAGCACAGATAACGATACCCGCGAACAGTTTATGCGGGAAGCAAAAATGGTGATGCGATTGCGACACCCTAACATCGTCCCCATTAGCGAAGTTGGTGAAGACCGTGGTCGCATCTACATGGTCATGGATTTTGTCGAAGGTCAAAATCTTCGCGAGTACGTCAAGGCGCACAAGCAAATTCCAAACCTCACCTCATTACGAATTTGCAGAGACATTGCCGGAGGTCTCGCCTATGCCGCAGCGCAAGGCATCTACCACAGAGACATGAAGCTATCTAATGTTCTTCTCTCCGCAAAAGGGCAAGCGAAACTCGTTGACTTTGGACTTGCAACGGTAAGTAGTGACCGTGAAGACGATGGCAAAGGGGGGCCCCGCAGTATCGACTACGCAGGACTCGAGCGATGCACAGCGGTTCTCCGCGACGATCCCAAAAGTGATATTTTCTTCTTGGGTTGCATGCTCTACCACATGGTCACTGGCGTGCCTCCTTTGTACGAAACGCGTGAACGAATGAAGCGTCTTTCACCAAGACGTTTTCAGGAAGTTGCTCCGGTCACTTTACACGAACCAAATTTACCCCACCGGATCGTCATTCTCATTAATCGCATGATGGATCTCGATCCAAAAAAACGCGTACAATCAGCCGCGCTCGCGCAGGGTGAAATCGAAGCCGTTCTCGCCGCAATTGAGTCGGGGGATTTGAAACGGTATGACGAAGACCTATCTGAAAAAGAAGCTCAAGCCTACTCTTCCTTGATGACCAAGAACGAAGAGGGACGCGGTAAAACAGTTTTACTCATCGAATCAAATATCAAAGTACAAGACAACCTAAGGGACCGCCTGAAAGACTTAGGTTACAGGGTTCTAATCACAGGCAACCCCGAGCGTGGACTGGAACGCTTTAATGACCTCGATCCCCTAGAAGATTCTCCCGTCGACTGCGTAATCTTCAGCAGTGCAGGACTCGGCAAAGAAGCAATCAGCTGGTTTGAGAAGTTTCTTAGTGGAAGTTACACCGCTGAGGTTCCCGCAATCCTAGTTGTCACTGGAAACCTCGGAAAGCTTGTACGACAAGAGTGGTTTAATGACAAGCGGGCGATGCTCAATCTTCCCGTTAAATTTAAACACATCCAAAGAACGCTCAGAGAATTACTGAACATTGACATGGAAGCCCTATCCGCAAAAATCTCTGAAACTTACGGCGCAGAACCGGGCACTCCAGTTAATGACGACGTCCAGGATACCGACGTCGAATTAGGTTAGGCATTCACGAATTGACGTTCGCTGGTCGATTTTTTTTCAGCGAATCTAATCACTCCCACCAATGCCCGTGGCCTCACAATTACGCCCATAAGAGTTGATTCAACTTCAAACCACAGCTATAACCGAATCAGGATTCAAAGTTCTCAAGAACTAAAATCCGACCTCATTGGTCAACACTCCTTCGCTTCGGCTTACTGCTTTTCAAAAAATCACCAAGCTGGCTTGGTCGGATAACAAAAGGATACATTCTTGGTGCCCACGGAACACAGTACCCCCGAATATTGGGTGGAACAATACGGCGACTTTTTGTTCCGCTATGCCCTGAAAAGGTTACGCGACGAAAATGCCGCAGAAGAGGTTGTGCAGGAGACATTTCTCAACGGAATAAAATATTATTCACAGTACTCCGGCAAAGGGTCCCAGCAAGCCTGGCTGACTGGAATCTTGAAGCGAAAAATCATCGATTTCATTCGCAAACGAAACAAACACCAGCACGATCAGTCAGAAGAACACGATCCATCGAATCAACTCTTTGACCAACACGGCAACTACCACAAAAACGCAACCAGTTGGTCAAGCGGCCTCGATCGCAACCTTCAATCGAGTGAACTCTGGACCATCGTTAAAGGATGTTTGACTCACTTGCCACAGAGCCAGGCAGACGTATTTACCTTGAGTGTAATGGAAGAACTAGATTCAGATGAAATTTGTAAGGAACTCGCGATCACTCCGTCAAACTATTGGGTGAGAATGCACCGTGCCCGCTTGGGGCTTGCCAACTGCGTGGGACGTCAATGGAATAGTAAAGAGGAGGCTGCAACCCATGCTGAATGATAAAAAGGCGACCGAACTTTTCTCCAAGTCAATCGATGGTGAACTCACCGAGACAGAATCCAATCAACTGGAGGTCCATCTTTCCAACAGCGAAGCTGCCAAAGCTTTTGCTGTACTTGCAAAAACTATCGACAAATCCATTGTTGAAAATAGCGGTATTTCCGAATCAGGCGACGGAGACTCCGCGTTAAGTCAAGACGCAAAAAACAGGATGTCTGATTCAATCTTGCGAGCCATGGAAAAAAACTCAAATCTCGCTGCTACATTACTCGACAGCAGCGAATCTCCCGCAGACCAGCAATTCACATTGCAAAACCAGCAAGAAATTCAACCTGGCGATTCTCGCGAAGCATCTTCGCCTTACACTATCGTTCGCAAACTCGGCGAAGGTGGACTAGGCAATGTTTGGCTAGCAAGGGACGAAAAACTGAATCGCAACGTGGCAATCAAAGAAATGAACAGTCATGCGTTGCAGTCCCCCAAGGCTTGGCAGCGCTTCGAACGAGAAGCTGAAATCACAGGTCAACTCGAGCATCCCAATGTGGTTTCCCTCTATCAATACGGAACCGACCGCAAAACGGGTGAACCTTTTTATTCCATGCGATTTGTCGGAAAGCGGACGCTTGCCGATGCGATTACCGAATACCATGACCGGTGTCTTGCAGGCAAGTGCGACCCGTTGATTCTCCATCGACTATTAACCGCCTTTCTTGGAGTCTGCCAGGCGATTGCCTACGCTCATTCTAGAGGTGTAATTCACCGTGATCTGAAACCCGAAAATATCGGACTCGATAATTTCGGGCAGGTGATGGTCCTCGACTGGGGGCTCGCAAAAGTGGTCGACGACAGCGATCTCAGCAGCCAATTATCAGGGGATGTTGAACTTTCTGGCGAAGCCCTTGCCGAAACCCTGGCTGGCGAAGTCATCGGCACACCACTCTTCATGTCGCCGGAACAGGCAGCTGGAAAGAGCGTTTCACAGCAAGCCGACATCTACGGACTTGGAGCCATTCTGTTTGCCATCTTGACTGGCGATGCGCCCCACGAACCCAAGAAATCTAAATCTGCTGAGCCTCTCAAAATCAAAGAAGTTCTGAAGTCTATTCAGCAGAGCGAATCCCCACGGCCGCGAGATTTCCGCGCAGATATTCCAATCGAACTCGAAGCAATTTGCATGAAAGCGATGGCGTTTAAAAAATACGCCAGACACGATACTGCTTCTGAATTAGCGAATGACGTGGAACGCTGGATGGTCAACCAAGGACAACGGCAATCCGAATATGAAACCATGCGAATGGAGGGCCGTGAATTACGAACCAACACACAAGCGTCGGTGAGAGACCTAGAAACTAACGTTCGCTTCATGGCAAATCTGCCCCCCATCCAAGAACTCATCCGAGCCGATTCAGTGGAAGAGACTACCGCTTGGCGTGACCGACTAATCACAATTTTTTCTGGGTTATTAAGAGCCAAGTCAGATTACCGCAGTATCGTCTACAGTCGTCTGGAGGGGGACGAATTTACCGAACTCGTTCGCGTGGAAAGACACAGCACCGTCCACTCTAATATTCGCTCCATCCCGAAAAGCCGATTGCGTTCAGGCACCTCCAGCGAGTTTATTCAACGGGTTGGCCAAAATGACCCCGACGAAGTTTACACGTCCCTCGCCTGTGGCGCTTTACATGATGCAGCAAGTTGCGAGAAAAAAGATGTGACCCTCTTTGCGGGAGTCCCCATTTTCGATTCTCAAGAAGAAAATCTTTACGGAGTTGTAATTATCGAATGCGATCTTGATCACATTCTCAAACAACAACTTAATCGACGGTTTGTCGCCACCGATATTATTGTCGCCTGCGACACCTATCAAACGATCCTGCATTCCAATGGGCAGGATGGAATCGTCGATGAAAGTGTAGGGAAGACGCTCCAGCCAACGCGTCCAGAATTGACCGAGGCAATCACGCATCTACAAGAAAAAATGGAGTACATCGACACAACTAATCAACAGGTTTACGGTGCTCGCCTTTGGTTAAACGCAAATCCCCATGGAATCATGTTTTTGTTGAGCCACAAGTAATCCTCCTCAATTACGAGATTACATCGCTTTTTGGTGCTTGATCCCACCAAACAAATCCTTCCCAAATTGATGTTTCCTCTAGATTGCAGCTTGGAACCACGTTTTCCTCATTGCACGAAGATTAAGATGAGTTCCAAAACGCGTGCTCACCGTTTTACAAAAAAGAATGTGAAGTACGTATAACGCACACTCATGACCATTTGCTAAGATATCCAGTCTACTGATGATCGCCCAATAATTTCAAACCGTTTGAATTTTCAAATTCACATGAACCTTTTTTGTGGAACAAACCGATGACGACTCGCATTTTTCTATCGTATCCGGCTGCAGCTATTCTGTGTTTACTTGTTTCGGCTCAAGCACTTGGGCAAGAGGCAAACTGGCCAACGTTTCGGGGAGCCCAACGAACCGGCGTTTCTCCTGAGACTGGACTTCTCGCAGATTGGCCAGCGGAAGGACCCAAATTGGTTTGGGAAGCCGAAGGCTGTGGTCGAGGGTACGCGAGCATTGCCGTAGATGATAATCGCCTCTACACACTAGGAGACGGATTATCATCCGAATCAAACAAAGATGAATACATGTCCTGTTTTGAACGAGAATCTGGAAAGAGAATCTGGAGAACCAAGACCGGGCCAGCTTGGAATCAAGGGCCAGACAATTGGCAGAGCTCGCGCAGCACGCCAACGGTCGACGGTGATCGTGTTTATGTCATTACGCCATTTGGAAAGTTAATTTGCCTCAACACCGATGGCAAAGAACTTTGGAAGATTGATTTAAAGAAAGAATTCCAAGGTAAAAAAGCGGATAGCTGGGGTTACAGCGAATCAGTGTTGATCGATGGCGATCACTTAATTTGCACACCAGGCGGCACCAAAAACACCATGGTCGCTCTAGATAAAAAAACCGGCAAACTGAAATGGTCTACTGTTCGCGACGGCGATCGAGGCGCTGGGCATGCTTCAGTCGTGATCGCAAACGTTGGTTCCACTAAGGTCTACGTTCAAACCACCGGTAGCGGTGCCCTCGGAGTTCGTGCATCGGATGGTGAATTGCTTTGGTCCTACGAAATCGACAGAACAACCGCCGTCATTCCAACCCCAATTGTGCGAGACGACCTCGTATTCTTTTCAGCTGGATATAAAAGAGGCGGCGCTCTTCTAAAGCAAGTTGCCTCGAGTGGAAAAATCAATGTCGAAGAAATCTACGGACTTAAACCGAGCCTTGCCAATAAACACGGCGGCATCATCCTTATGGGCGACTACCTTTATGGCGACTCCGATGATAAAGGACTCCCTTTCTGTGCCGATCTGATGACGGGAGAGATTAAATGGAAATCAAGAGGCTCAGGAAAAAAATCGGCAAGCGTTATCGGAGCCGATGGCCACGTTTATGTCCGCTACAGCAATGGAGTCATGACCCTCGTCAAAGCAGACGCTAGCTCGTTCCAAGAAGTAGCAAATTTCAAGGTACCCGGAAGTGGAGATCGCCCAAGTTGGGCACACCCTGTCATCGTTGGCGGTCGACTCTATCTACGGGAAGACGACAGAATTCTCTGTTATTCAATCGAACGTTAATGAGCGGTCTGGACAGTAAGTCCAGCAATCACAAAAACTATTTGAACCCGAACCACGGCAATGGATGCTGGGGTTCGGGTTTTTAATTTGGCTGTACGGTAATCTCTAATCCAAAAAAGTGGGCTGGCCTCCGCTTTAACTAACTACCGGCGAGGACCTATTGGCTATTAAGTTTTAAAATCACAAATTTTCAATTCACTCAGATACCCGTTATACTAAGCGTCCAGATTTAAAAACCTCATCTAGGACGCATGAAAACCTCCTCGATATTTCCAATTTTAAAATCGTTAAACAGAAATTTCATTGCAAAATCTGCTAACTGGTTGGTGTGCCGTGAGTCGTTTACGATCGTTTGTTTAGATAGCATTTTCCAATTGAGGGCTGAGTTGATAGTCCGCCCCGAGCTTGCCTGAAATATTTTATTCTCAGTGAACAGGGAGAGTTATGTGATTGCCGTCTGTTTTCAATGTGGATCACCAAAGTCTGGTCCGATGACGAAATGTGAATTCTGTCAAAAGAAACCGGTGCACCATCGCGATCGAGTTGTTTCGATGGCCCTTTCTAATGATTGTCTCAGCGAAAAAAATCTGAAAATTGGCAGTGAGTACATTAAAGAAAAAAAACGGATCCCAAAATTTCACAAAAAAGTCGCTCAGAAAGCAGCTCAATTAATGGAGTCCTACATCGAAGTCGATGACGGACGAAACTCCGACTCAATTGATCTGTCATCTGCGTTTTTTCAGTTTGAATTCGAAGCTGGCGAACAGGGGCGACCAAAATTTGTAACCGTTCACTGCATCGGGAAACCAGCGAATTTATCAGTTGATGAATTCAGTCAGTTCCACAAGAAAAAAACCTATCATACGTTGCAATGGGAAGTCGGGAATGAAATTACCCCGGAACAGGTATCTGCCAATCAAGACGACGATGGAAACGTCTACATTTGGTATCGCTGGATTAATAACAGTTGGAATGGGAAATTTGTCCCCAAAGCTGAGTTTGAACAAATCAAAAGCGTCGAATTGTAGATCTGCAAGAACTCATGACAACCTTTGAACGATAGGAACGGAAAGCGTTTCACCCAACTTGAACTCGAGCCGCAACTGCATCGCCGCGGAGCCGATCGGCCAAGAAATGGACTGCCGGATGTATTTCTAAGAAGTGATCGATTCTATCTTCACTCACACCCTTTGGGCCATTCTAGAACTGGAATACCATCTTGTTCTGGAAATCACTCAGTTTGGGGGCGATCTTTCCGACGGTAGCCGATGGAAAAGCCGAAATGCTGAACTGGCATCCGTTCTTCTCGAGATCTGTCTCAAATTAGTGTTTTGTCGCCCTAACCTAACTTCAATCGAAAACCTCCCGACTGGAGGTTATCTCCGGGTGGTTTCTGCGGGATTGGACACAGATGAAATCGTTCACTTTGTTAGAAAAGATCCTGATGAAAACTAAATTCCTCGTTTTTTTGTGCTTTCTTAGCTTGGGATTCAACGCGAGCGTGTCCGGGCAATCAACCGATTGGCCTCAGTTTCGAGGACCGGATGGCAACGGGGTAGTTAGCACACTAAATTTTCCGGAAACCTGGAGCGAGAGCGAAAATGTCGCCTGGAGCGTTGATCTACCAGGAGGCGGTTTATCCTCACCAATCGTGTCGCAAGGAAAGATCTTCCTCACCACCGCCGTCGGAGCAAAGCCTCCTGTTAGCTTCATGGAAGGGGTAGGGGACATGCGTCCCAAAAAACCAGACACGAAGGTCAAATTCAAGATCGTTTCTTACAACCTGAAAGATGGCGAAAAACTATGGGAATCGACCATCGTCGAGAAACAACCTAAATTCCCAATCCATGGCTCAAATTCTTATGCCACCGAATCTCCAGCAACGGATGGAAAACACGTTTTCGTTTATTTCGCCGCGGTAGGAATCGTGACGGCATTTGACATGGACGGCAAAGAAGTTTGGCGTCAAGAGATTGGAGCCTACCCAACTGGTAACGGCTTTGGGACGGGCAGCTCACTGACCCTCGGAGACGGTAATGTTTTTGTCCAGTGCGATAACGATGAGAAATCATTTATCGTGGCGTTCGATGGAGCAACCGGAGAGATTCGCTGGCGAAAAGAGAGAGAAGGCAGAACTTCATGGTCAACTCCTCTGTTTTGGAAAAACAAAAATCGAAATGAATTGATTGCCTGTGGATCGGGTTTTGTGCGTTCCTATGATCCGAAAACCGGAGACGAACTGTGGAGCATGACGGACGTTGGTATGTCGTTCAGCGCATCACCGGCAGCCGATGACCAAAAGATTTATTTCGGCAACAGCGGACCGAGAAGTAACGGACCTTTGGTTGCCATCAACAACTCGATGTCCGGGACCAGTGCCTTCGCGCCCGATTTAAAAACAGAGGGACTCGAGTGGATGGTAATGCAGGCCGGCCCAGGCCTTGCCTCGCCCGTCGCCGTCAGCGGCAATGTTTACATCCCCGGTCGAGGAAAACTGACCTGCTATTCGACAACCGACGGTTCGGTCAGTTTCAAAGAAAGAATGAGCCTCGGTTCTATGGCTGCTTCTTTGTGGGCGGCGGGAGACCGAATCTTTATGATGGATGAAACCGGAAAGACAGTCGTTTTCGAAGCCAGTGACAGTATGAATATCATCGCGACCAATCAAATTGCGGACGATCTATTTTGGTCAACACCTGCGGTTGCCGGAGATTCATTACTACTGCGAGGCGTCAAAAAACTTTACTGTATCCGTTAGTATTTACTTTGAACGAGCCACAGAGTGCTCGACGATTTCTTCCCAGTGGAGTCGGCTGAGTTGCTATTCCACCGTAAAATCTAATGCAGCCCAATTTAAGACCACGCACCTGAAAAATCCATGAAGTACTATCAGCACCATTTCGAAGACGTAAAAAAATACCTCCACCACCGCCCACCCTATTTACTGGTTGATCGAGTCGTTTCAGTATCGCCCAAAGAAGCAATCACCGAAAAAACCGTCACGGGCGAAGAGGGATTTATCAAGGGACATTTTCCCGGCGCCCCGATTTTCCCCGGAGCGATGATGCACGAATTGACAACCCAATCAGCAGGCATCTTAATCGCTTCTCACTATAATCCGATGGAAGAATTCAACACCGAAGACCCATTTTTTAACGAGTACGCATTAGGGGTTCTCGTAAAAACCAAACATGCCAGATACAAAGGATTCGCGAGGCCAGGCGATGTTTTAACGACGACCGTCTCGCTGAATGAACAAGTTAGCGAAGTCTTTGATTTCTCGGCAGTAGTCAAAGTCGATGGGAAAATCATCATGAAGAACGGGTTTCAATTGATGAATATCAAATCCACAGTTCTTCAAGGAACCGACTAAGCGGGTCTCACATCTCGCCTCACCAACCATTTTAAAATACGTGTTTTTGAAACACGTATTAGGCTGCTGCACTACTAGGGTGAAGCTCAGCGTGATCGGTACCGCTCAAAATCGAATCGGCTGCTTTCAACTCTTCAACACCCGCATTGATCACTACGAGATACCTTCCCGCCTCGAGGTGATCTTCATATTTGAGGATGTGCTTTTTTTCAATTCCCAAGGCACTTAGCCATCCCAACACGCCACCTGCGGTTGCGCCGGCAACGGCACCTTCGACTCCGCCCAGCAAAGTGGAGGTCAATGACCCAGCCACCACCAATGGACCGGCACCGGGAATCCAGACTAACGCGGCGCCGGCAAGCACGCCAAACAGACCACCCATCCAAGCTGTGCCCGTCGCGGTTTTTTTAGCAACATCACAAGCGGTCACGAAACCATGAATCTGTTTTTCGCACTGCAGATCTTTGGCCAAAATTGAAATTTTATCAGCTGGAACTCCACCCTCGATCAATTGACCAACCGCGGACTCTGCCTCAGAAATTTTATTAAACGCAGCAACAGTGATCGGCTCGCTCATGGCGAAATCCCCTTTTAGTCAAAAAAATCAATCGATTAAACGTTTTTGTCGCGTAGTGGTGATTCTTGCGAACAACGTCAGAGTGACGACCTTCTTGATCGAAACTAACAAAATTTCGATCGCAGTGTCCTCTTTCATTTTAGCGATATCTTCCTGGATCGCCACGCATCTTAAAATCAACTTCCACCAGCTGCGAAACCTCGCTAGAGGATCGGCCCGAGTGTCGCCAGTGTATTATTCCAAAGTCGAATCGAAAATGACCACGCATCCACCATTTCCCTTGTTACTTGTTGAGAATTTTCGAGGTACTGCTGCTGTCGCTGGCGTACGCAACCCGTTAATTCCTGATCGTAAAACAGAATATTATTTTCATAATTGAGTTCAAAACTTCGGCGGTCCATATTCGCCGAACCAATCAAGGTAATTTCTCCATCAAGCGTCAGCGACTTGGTATGTAATACTCCATGCTGATATTCATAGATCTCTACGCCTGCATCGAGTAATTCTTGATAGTAACTTCGGCTTGCCGCGGCAACGATAAACGAGTCGTTTCTCGCGGGAAAAATAATCTTGGTTTTTACCCCTCGCCAGGCGGCAGCGCAAAGCGCATTCTGGATCGATGAATCGGGAACATAATAGGGCGTGGTTACGGTCAACTCATGTCGAGCCGCGAAAAACAGCGACTCAAACATTTCTGACATCGCAGAGTTTCGCGCGGTCGGCCCCGTGCCTATCACCTGAGCTGGAAACCCTAGACTCGGCGCTGGCACTGGTTCTCGCAAATAATGTGTCAAATCTTCATCGACGCTACTCATCCAATCACCGATAAATAATTGCTGGTTCTGTCGCGCGATCGGCCCCTCAAATCGAAGGACCGCATCCACCCACGGGGCATACTTCGCCTTCACCAAGAACTCAGCATCGGCACAATTCTGACTTCCGCAATAAGTAATCGCTCCATCAATCACCACAATTTTGCGGTGATTGCGCAGATCCAAACGACCAACGAGGGGACGAATCAACAAACTTCCAATCGGTAACGCCGTAGCCACACTCACTCCTGCCGATGCCATTCGGCCCCAATGCTCCGAGCGTATCATTGATCTTGAACCAAGATCATCGACAATTGCTCGGCAGGCCACTCCCCGTTTCGCGGCGCGAATGAGAGCTTCGACCATGCGTAAGCCGTTATTATCCGGCAGCCATATATAAAACAACACATGGACGTGATCGGTTGCTTTGTCAATATCGGCAATCATCGCATCAATCACGGCGTTGGAATCTTGCAGTAACTTTGCAGTGTTTCCGCCTAGCGGTAAAAACCCACTGATCGATTTTCCAGTATGAAAAAGGTGCTGATATTGATCGGGAATGACTGGAATTGCATTCTCTGCATCACAGGCAACAACTTTCGCTACAGGAGGAATCTTCGAAAGAATTTTATGTATTCTATCAACGCGACGATGACCGATATTCACTTCACCAAAGAACAGATAGGCCGCCATTCCCAGCCCTGGCACTGAGACGATCACCGCCACCCATGCAATTCGCGAAGCTGGGTCTCGATGAGCCCGCGTCATTACTCTGAGAACCAAACACACCTCTGCCAACAAATGCAGAGCAATTCCAATCATCGTCAGGTGGGCTATTGTCATCGATATTCAACCATCTTTCCTGCGTTGCCGTTCAGCCGTCGCCGACGTCTCTTAAAATATCCTGCCTCTTCAACCGCTTGAATATCAAAGCTGGGATTTATCTGGAACGACCAACAACAAATCTGCTGCTGCTCGTTCAGCCGCGTTAGTCATCGGTTCCACTTTCGACTCTTCTGTTATCTTACCCTCTCGACGAGTTACCCAAATGATCTCTCCCTTGGGCGTCAATTCCAACTGCCAACTGTTGCCGGGGGCAATGTCATTCCGGATACTCGAGGCGACCGCAGACGCCAGTTCCCGACTGTCGACCAAAAACCCCATTTCAGTATTTAAATTGACCGAGCGAGGATCGACATTAAACGACCCAACAAATGTATAGCGACCGTCGAACACCATCGTTTTAGCGTGCAATCCAAATTTAGTGTGATATTCCTTTACTAACGCTGGACTGAAGAGCGCTTCCTCCGAGCGATCATCTGGTCGCATCTCGAAAAGATCTGCACCTGTTTCTATCATCTGCTTTCGCTGCTTTCGATAACCGACAAACGCCGATAGATGATTGTCCGATGCCATTGAGTTAGTCGACAGTACGACCTTTACGTTCCTCTGTTTTGCCGCCCGCAATGCCTCAAATCCACCATCAAGTAATATCAAGTACGCGCTCTGAATGTAAACTTCGCGTTCGGATTGATTCATGATCTTCAAAAGTGTTTTACCAGTTTGATCGAATCCCAGTCGATTCTCTGGCTGCCCCTTAATCGGTGGAACTGCATCAATTAATAATCGTGCATTCCCCCAATACAATTGGTTCTTAATCGACTCCCAGCCTGCGGTAAAACCTGCAGGAAGATCGAAAAAACCGTCTGGGTAGTAATCTTTTTGCGTTGAAAACTCCGCCAGTTCGCCCCATTCTTCTTGAGACTTTTCTAGACTAGGGACAGATGAAATGACATCTTCGATTGGAACCGTCCAGTCACTATTCCAATATTGATCAAAGCCAGATGAGGTTGAGTTCACCACGGGCCCAACCGCCATTAGGTCTCGACATCGAAAGCAAAAGGGACCGATATACTCAAAATATTCATTGCCGATATTTCGGCCACCTACGATCGCATAACTTCCGTCAACCACGAACACCTTGTTGTGCATACGGCGATTGAGAATTTTCAAATCCGATGCATAGTCTAACCATCGCATCACCAACGACTTGCCTTTAGGACCAAATGGTTTGTAAAGGCGAACCGCAATATTGGGATGGGCTCCGAATGTTGCGAGGTATCGCGGATTAGATTCCGTCATCGAATCGTCAACGAGAACCCTCACACGCACACCGCGATCGGCAGCGGCAATCAACCGCTGCATCATTATCTTTCCAGCGTCATCGTTCTTCCATAAAAAATACTGGGCATCAATGCTCGACTCAGCTGCATCGGCCAACCGTGTCCGCCAGGCGAGCGCCTGATTGCCACGGTCAAGCAAGAGGAATCCAGACTCACCGGATCGGTTTTTTGAAGCCAAGTCTGCAGCAGCCCCCAGTAACGATTGAGTCGTTGGCTTCGCAGATTCGACAACAGGTTTTTCTACAGAACTGGTCTCAATTGATTCGCGGCAGCTCACATTCAAAAGCAAGCCAAAGGTCGCAAATAACACCACTGGAATTACACGAATCCTTGGGGCCCAAAGATGCATCTCAACATTCTGTACTTTTTCAGATTTTTGCACTTAAGACTTCCCAAAGCTTCACGAAAAGATCCGTACAAGGCCTTGTCGGCAAGTAGGCTAATTTGATTAAACCACTTCACTGCTAACGACTTTCTTCGATGACCGCTTCAAGCCCAACTTGTCCAATTCTGCGAATCTGGAAGGCTGCAAAAACTTGTATGATTCCACCCAGCAACGACAAACCGCCAAGTACCATCAAATACACTTTGGCGGTTCCCAATGGATCCATGATTAGAATCAGGCCCACAATCACGGCCAAGAAGCCACCGACAATCATCGCCCACTCTCCGCTTAATTCCTTGCGAACTTGAAAACCTGTATAAATCCCCAACACGCCAAAAGAAATCGCCATGAAGGCAACAATGTACGCCAGAACGCTAACCGTGATTACTGCGCCAGCAAGCGGATGAGCGAAAACAAAAGCTCCAGTCACAATTTCCAACAAGCCCATGATCAAACCACATCCCCATCCCGGCATGTACTTCCTTCCAAGAAATGATTTGGCGGTGCTGAATATACCGTCAACAAGGAAATAAGCCCCCAAAAATTGCACCAGTACGATCCCGGCAATGCCAGGCTTAAAAAGGAACAAACCGCCTAAAATGACAAGCCCAATCCCTCTCAATAAAATTAAAAACCACGCGTTGGAGCAAAACTCTTGAAAAGGATTATTCGCTTCTGACATTATTTTCTCCGTGCAATTTTCTTGCATCCTAAACAGTTAGAACGCGTTGGCTAAGTTCCCAGAACGATTTTCAAGCTATCACAATTGACGCGGACTCGAAACCTAGATGGTGGATCTGAATTGGCGAAGCTCAACAGAATCCGATAACGCTCCGGAGAATCCGTTTAATCGAAACGGCGATTTCGCAGGATCGATCCAGTCATTTCACCGAACCTCTCGAATTGAAATGTGCCCGCGGAATGCTTAATGATTTAGTTAAAAAATCTAAGGCAATCGATCACTCGCAATCGACACTCTGACTCTTAGTAATCTAATCCGGTAATCTTTTCAGTGCAGACCATATTCCACCACTCACGTACAGGAACACGAGTAATGCACACCCGATCGAAATTGCTAGGATTGATTAGCCGTAGTCCAGAACCGAAAGATTCCAAGACCCGCGCCTCGCCAGCCCCCTCTAAGGGGTGATCTGATCCAGCGTTGCAATTTAAAAGATGCCAGCACATTTACGATCAGACAATCTGTCGTCCCATTTTAACGTTAAAAAGCCCTGAAAAACTGAAATCGCCGCCACGACTGCCGTCAGCAACGCCGAAAAGGGATTCTAAACAGTTTTAGTTCGATTTTTGTTGTTTTAAAGGCGATGATTCTCTAACATACAGAGAGATTTCAGAAGCTTTCTTGGGAGACAGTTGCATGCTCTACAATTCGAAAGTGTCTTTACTTTGCTTGTTGGTCGCTTCGCTTGCTTGCAGCCATCTTTTTGCAGATGTAGAAGTCAGTAAAACTGATTCCAAAACGTCGGTCGCGATCCCCAAAACAGAGAACGTGCCTCGTCAGAAAACAAGCACCTTGACGGCTCCCGACATTGGCATGACGGTTACAAAGCCAACGCAATTTTCAAACCCGATTGTTCTCCCGACGACTCGACTAAGTTCTCCAAACGTCCAAGCATCGGTAGCGACCAATTCGTCTTCACCTCTTTTTGAAGATTCAAAACAACAACGAAAATATGAGTCCGTGTTGAACGGAATTCGCAATCTAAAACCGGCAGACGGAAACACAGGCTCAAGCAACGATTGGTTTGTTGTCGGCGGCGTCGTTGGAAACCAAGCAAACTTCGATGCCTTTCAGGGCGAAGAAGACGTGGCTCGGCGAGTTGTTGAATTTCTTGATCAAACCGACAATCGTTGCCAGTGGAAGATCTTTTCACGGCAAACTGACGCTTATGCGGCACAAGAAAATGTTTCCAAGGTAAAGTCTGAGTATCAACAGTGGCGACAGGCACAAATCAATCGCCAAAATGCCATCAGGCGATCACAGCAACAGGCTGCCGCCAATGCCTATCGGAAACGCTGTTCTTCGGGAAGCGGCTGACGCTAATCGCACCATCTGCCGTCGGCAGATCTCTCTTAATAAAGAACAGCCTCTATTCGACTTGATTTATTCGATTCTCTTGCGAGCTGCTCTCGCGAAATCAATCTACGTCAACAAGTTGCTTTACTTAGTTGCTTTACTTAGTTGCGAATTCTTCGCTTCGAAGCGTTTGAGTCATGCAATCAACCCGCAAGACGTTAAAAACACACGATTCCGTGCAGACTTACCAAAATCGATCGTTGCCCAAGCCCACTTTTTGCAGTTAACGCAAGCGAGACCGACGGGTAGTTTTGCCACTCCGGAATTTCGGCGTGCCCGAGGACGAATAACTGCCGTTTAAAACCGCCAACGGCATGTCCAGTGTACCGACCAACCAGTCAATTTATTTAACTTCTGTATGGGTATCATGTTTGGAACCAAAATGACTTTCTGGATAACGGCTATCGCAATTGGATCCGTCCTTTTTGTCGGCTGGAAACTGACTGCGAGGGGTAATTACGAGACCGCAGCCTATCAACTAATCGATTCTGAGGGTGCCTTCGAACTGCGAGATTATCCCGAGATCATGCTGGTCACCACAGACATGGCTGTGGCCTCCAATGGAAACGACGGCAGCTTTGGTCGTCTTTTTCAGTACATCAGCGGCAGCAACGAACTCGGCCAAAAAGTTAAAATGACAACCCCGGTCTTCATGGAATCCAATTCCGCTGAGTCCAACGGAACAATGGGTTTTGTCATTCCTCAGAAGGTCGCCGAATCAACCATCCCTCAACCAACGGGTTCTCGCGTAGAAATTGAGAAAAGAACTGCCGGTAAATATGCGGTGATACGATTTAATGGGCGTTTGAACCAACGAACTCAGGCAGACAGTGAAGCGAAACTAATCGACTGGATTGAGAAGCAAGGTTGGGAGCGAGAAGACGGAACTGAATTTGCGGGATACGACCCACCATGGACTCCAAAAATTCTACGGAGAAACGAGACATTGATCCGTCTCAAATAAGCGAGGGCCAGAGAACCCCAAGTTCTCACAACCCATCAATAAACTACAAAGGGAAATGCCATGTTTGGATTCGGTAGTAAGACAGAAAAGCTTGAAAAAAAGTACCAACAACTTCTCGAAGAGGCATTTAAGCTCTCTAAGTCCAGTCGGGCGAAGAGTGATGAAAAGACTGCCGAGGCGGAAAAAATCCGCCTCCAGCTAGAAGCATTGAAGGAAGCTGATTAAGTTTTGAAAGAGCGATAATTGCATCCCAGCTTGCAAAAGCTTGCGAGCATCCTGGTCGCTTCAGACCAAATCGGTCACCTGATACGACGCTTTCAGATAAGAGTTAATTTGAGCTTTAAAATTCAGTCTACTTTATAACGAAACTGCAATTGAATTTCCGATCTGGTATCTACCTATCATGTCTTCCATCAACCGATTTTCCCTGAACCGCCCCGATTACATCCTGACCCTGGTTGAAAAACCTACAGGTTGGAAGCCGCGTAATTACTTCGAAAAACCAAGGCAAGCTGTTATCCTTTCGCGGCATCCGGTGGCTAGTTATGCCGAGGCTCATGACGATTTAGTCCGGTGCAATCGACTCGCGCTCAGACATTCACTAGGACAGTGGGCAGTGATCGAGACGGCGGGTGCGGAGTCTCCTCAGGAAATAGAGTAGGCGGATCAGGAGGCCAGCGACGCAATCACGTTCTGCGCTGTAATCCGTCCCGAAAGCATTGCTCCTTCAAGCGATGCAGTTTCTAAGTGGTCACCACAAATATAAAGTTCGTCAAACCGGGTCTTGGAAAATTCCCCGCGATTGAAGAAAGCCGGGTTAGCTTTGGGCAATGCTTGAGGGATTGTATAAGTTCTTAAGTGTCGCCATTGATCAACTGTGTTGCCAAACCAATCCCTTGCCTGAGCCAATACTTCTTGCCTCAAACTTTCTTCTCGCCCATCTTCCGTGGCTCCCAAACAGCTAACTGAGATCAGCGCTTTTCCAGCTGGAGCGGTTTCGGGAGCAACCAAGCTCGGCACACACAGGTTATTGATTGGGCCGCTTCCCTCTCCATTCAAAATGAGCATAGGTTGATCAATGGGTGCCGCATCCGAAGAGAAATATAAACAGGTAACGCCGTGCGACTGTGATGGCTCTGGTTGCAAATCCAGTAACTCATTAACCACCCCCTCAGTACACGCCATCACCACACGTGATGCTAAAATTTTCTCGCCGCCTACCAGTTCGACCGTGTTCGTTGCTGGATCCACTCTTTTCACTCGAGCATTAAGTCGAATTGCTTCGCATGGCAGCTCAGAAGCCAGTTGCCGTGGAATTGCTTCCATCCCCTTCGCAGGAACGGCAGCGTTTCCGGAGGAAAACATTCGAAACACTAAATCGAACTTCCGCGTCGATGTCGTTAAATCAGGCTCTAGGAAAACTCCTCCAAGAAAGGGTCTAAAAAAACGATCGATAAATCCCTCTGAAAAACCCTCCGATCTTAACCGTTGAAGCGTCGACGTTTCCGGGCGAGAATAAATATCTTGGATTGGGCCACGGCAAGACTTGATCTTAAGTCGGGCTAATCGGAGTTTGTCTGCGAAAGTCGCAATTGGAGAAGTCAAGGTCGACAGAAGTTTTCCCGGCCGACGCACCGGATCAACCAACGGATAAAACTCTCCTCGATAGCGAATCAGAGACCCTGGCTCATAAGTCCTTAAGTTCAACGCCTCAAAATCAAGCAGTTTGCGTGCTTCTGGATAGGCGGTCAGCAAAATCTGAAAACCACGGTCCAAAGAGAAGCCATCGACGAGATCTGTTCGAATTCGCCCGCCTACCGCCTCAGAGGCTTCTAAAATCAAACTTGAAACACCTTGCTCGTGAAGATGCCGGGCACATACAAGGCCAGCAACTCCGCCTCCGATAATGACTACTTGCGGTGACGACATTTTACTCTGAAATTAGGAGATGAATTATTCTAACGGCCGGCAAAGAATCTCGATCTCTCGACCGACTCTACCCAAGACAATCGGACGATCGCCCACCTTAGTTTAATTCAGTCTGCGATAACTGCTCTGGTTGCATCAGCTCCCGCAAACGACGAATCGCCCGCAAGTATCTCATCGATGCCGCCGGTTCAGATAAATTCAAAATTTTACTAATTTCCTGATTAGTCAGATGCTCGTAATGACGCATAATTATGATTTCGGAGTCCTTTTCCTCCAATTGAGAAATTGAGTTCTCAATCTTTTTGGCAAGCTCTTTTTGCAACGCAGCAGCGGCGGGCGTGATTTTTGAGTCTCCCAACAGAGACGCGAGCTGAATCGAAGATTGATCATGCCCGCGGGGAGCAAACAATTGTTGCTCTCGGTCAACAGAACGTTTGGCTGAAACTCGATGCCTCCGATGAGCGTCGATGATTCTGTCCTTAGCAATTTGACGCAACCATAAGTGAAACGGCATCACTGGAGTTTCAAGGTAACGCTGTAGCCGTCGATTTGCTTCGACAAGTACATCCTGAACAACGTCACTCACGTCGACGCGGTTTTGAACTTTTTTGTCCAACCGCATCCTCACCAGATGATTCAATGAATTCCGATGCCGGTCCATGAGTTGGTTGACTGCGGAGTGATCGCCTGCCTTGGCGTCTGCTATGAGTTGTTCAGTTTGAGGAGATTGGGGCCACATGATTATCACCGAGTTTGAGGTTTAAATTCGCTCCGAACGCGGAGAGAAGCAGCATTCTGATCGATTCCGTACTTAGTCAATTGGCAGCATTGTCCACAGTTCGGGTCGACCAACATTACAATGAACAGCCCGGGACAAAACTCCAAAACATGCCCAGGAAAAGAACAGGGAAGTCCGTGCCACATTCCAAGCAGCAGGCCCCTGCTTTGGCAGGGCGTTCCGTCGGTCTACACTTGGAACTGGATGGAAGATCGCTTCGATCCAACGAGGCCGCGAATGTTCTCCATCTTGCATCTGATCAAAAGAATCAGCTGCGTTGAAAATCAACTCCTTTGGCGTTCCGTGCTTACTGAGTAGGTGATCGATTTGAAGGGACGCGTTTCGGCTAAGTGTAGGCAGCGTCAGCAAGCCAAGAAATGACCAAAGCGTGAAGCCGCAGATCGTGTTGGCAAGGGCAGACACAGAATCAACACCGGCATTAGGCAGCTGCGTACAGATCACAAATCCGAGCAAATTCCAGATGCAGGCAAATGCGAGCCCGCGGTAGTAGCTTCCGCTGTTGAATGCGACCGCACGTCTCGCGATTACCGTGGCCAATTCAGCCTTTGACATTGTCTCTAGCCAAGACTGGGGAATGACGATCGTTGCCCCATTCCCAAACCCGATGATCCCCCCCGTGAATCCAACATCTCGATGCCGTACGACGATAATGTTGGGCACGAAAATCCGCCACGATTGAATTAGTGTTAACGAATCGAGTAATTTGTCAGACCCCGCGTGCGACTCGACCCGTCGGAACCTCATCGCTTGATTTCGCAGCATGAAGCAGAAGCCAATCGCGAGGACAACCATAGAGATTGCACCTCTCAGACCAATCCAACGACCAAATACAAGAATTAACCAAGCGAAAGCGATAAACAACAATGATTGACCGACGGCCGCCCTCAGATAACTTGAGACCCAATTTCCGAACGACTCTTCTGACTTTAGGAACTTCTTGGGAAGTCGAAATCCCCCAAGGAAGTCAAACGGTGCCAACCAGGCGATGAACATGAGTGCGAGAACCGAAAGTTGGGTCAAATCCGACATCCCGAAGGCTGTCGAACTGGAAAGAAAACTAGCTGGCAATCCAAAGACAAGCGCCACGGTGCAAACGGTGACCAACGACCCGACTCCGCAAATGCCCAACCATAACCTCGAGCGGGCGTATGTCATTGCTGTTTTTGTCATCGAAGTTGGCTTTCTTGGTGGAACTCGCTCGTCACTCGTGAGAACCGAGGAACGCTGCAAAAAAGTAACGGAGTTCTCGGTTTTGTTTGGACAAAACGTCCTGAATCCGAAGTGCTAGGCTTTCCGCGTTTGTCGACCTTTTGTCCGTTTCTAACCCCCAGGCTCAACGCAGGCCTCGAATTACCCTGATTTTCTCTCTACCGTGATCTCTTTTTAAAAAAAAGCGACATTTCCGCCATGAACAGGTTAACCCAGCCAACAAAAAACGGTCTGGCGGTCAGCCTTGTGGGAATCAACAGGCGATTTATTTATCAGAGTCGAAATCGGGAACTTCCCGAACGATTTTTCCGATCGTGCAACCCGAGCTTTGAGAGCCATGCGATTGAGTTGAAAATTTGCTAGATTGCGTTGGTACCGTGTCATCCAGTTCCTTCAACGGAATTTGAGCCACTAAAACACAACAAAATTCTTTCCCTCATTCAGATTCAGCCCGCAATCGAAACCTTCGGCTATTTACTGAACTCGTTTGAAAACGACGAGAGCGAAATTACCCTGCCAAACTGATAAAATATCGGGATAGAATTTGTCTTCTGAAACATCGCAAATGAAAATATTATTGACGGGCGCCACAGGCTATGTCGGAGGCCGCCTTTTACCCTTACTGCTCGACCGAGACAGCGACGTTAGATGCCTCACTCGACGGCCGGACGGCCTGGAAACAGGCGTTGGCCAAACCGAAGTTGCGGTCGGCAATCTACTCGACCCAGAGTCGCTAAAAAACGCTTTAAAAGACGTTCACACAGCTTTTTACCTCGTCCACTCCATGGGCTCGACCGACGATTTCGAAACAATGGATCGACGCGCCGCTGAAAACTTTGCAGCCGAATGCACACGCCAGAATGTGAAACGAATTATTTATCTCGGTGGCCTCGGCAATCCAGATCATAAACTCTCGAAACACCTCCGAAGCCGTCAAGAAATTGGAGATATTCTCAGAACCTCAACCGCCAGCGTGATTGAATTTCGCGCCTCGATCATTATCGGTTCAGGTAGTTTGTCTTTCGAAATGATCCGTGCTCTCGTGGAACGTTTACCAGTCATGATCTGCCCTAAATGGGTGCGAGTACTAGCTCAACCGATTGCGATTGAAGACGTATTAGCCTACCTCGTTGAAGCCTTGGATCAGCCAGTCGACGAAACTCATATTTTCGAAATTGGTGGTCCCGATCAAATTTCGTATGGCGAAATCATGCAATGTTACGCCCGACAGCGGGGGCTAAGACGATGGATGATTCCAGTACCACTTCTGACTCCTTACCTTTCGAGTCTCTGGCTTGGCCTAGTGACACCTTTGTATTCCCGAGTAGGACGTAAGCTAGTCGATAGCTTGAAGAATCCGACGTTAACCTCCAACAACGTCGCAGACAGGCACTTCAAGGTCCGGCCGCGATCCGCAGAAAAATCAATCGCTCGTGCCCTCGTTAACGAAGACAGTGAATTTGCAGAAACTCGTTGGTCAGATGCGCTTTCTTCCGGCGGGCAACCTAAGTCATGGGGCGGAGTCCGATTTGGATCGAGACTCGTAGACTCGCGTACGCGGGAGGTATCGACCACAACAGACGCCGCGTTCCTCCCTATCCGTCGAATTGGTGGAGAAACCGGATGGTACTATGGAACCTGGCTATGGCAAATAAGGGGCTTCATGGATTTACTAGTTGGTGGCGTGGGCGTCCGTCGAGGGCGGCGCGATCCAGACCATTTACGAGTTGGCGACACTCTCGATTTTTGGCGAGTAGAACAATTTGTCGAAGGTAAATTGCTTCGTCTTGCAGCAGAAATGAAAGTCCCAGGACGGGCGTGGTTGGAGTTCGAGGTCACTGAGGAAAATGGACAAAGCGTTGTTCGCCAAACTGCACTCTTCGATCCAGTTGGACTCTTTGGCATCGCCTATTGGTACGCACTCTTCCCGCTCCATCAGTTCGTTTTCGAAGGAATGCTTCGGAATATTTGCAAAGCAGCAACCTGCCCACCACTCCCCAACACTGAAGAAGAAAAGCCCTCAGCGGCGAACTAACCATTCCACCTTTCCTGAACCAATGCGAAAAATCTTGGAGAGGGTTGCTTAAATCAACCCAGCAACGGTTAGACCAAAATAGAAGTCCGCCTGATAATAACCCGTAAGCCCCCTATGGAAAAAGTATTTCGATCCGTTGCTCTGATTCAAAAAATAGAGGAAGAGAAATCCCTTTTCCTAGTAAAAGCTAACGCAGAAAAAAATCAGCTCGAGTTTGTAATCGGCGAACGTTTAGAAAAAGAGAGTTTTCGAGAGGCCGTTACACGCGAGGTAAGCTGGCAATTAGACTTGGAACGAAAAAGAGATTTCATCGTTTCCAACATGGCACAACTGTCGATGGAGTACACGGGCACTCTCCCTGGAGCGGTGACGGAAAGCCAGATCGCAGTTGCATTTTACCTAGTTCATCTCTATGGAAATTCAGCGCGGTCGAAGTTTATAGAATCAACGACCACGCAATGGATCACCGCCGCTGAGATCTGCCAAGGGTGTACGAGCTCAGGTGGTGAGATCGATCCGATCGCGGTGTACTGGATAAATCGTTGGGGAATTCTTCAGGCTTGGCAGTAATCTTCGCGAGAAACTGAACAGGCAACGTCAACGCCAAAACCCAAAGCACTTATTTCCTTAAAGTCGACATCCCACCATCGACGGCCAGCACCTGCCCAGTCATCCAGCTCGATTCATTAGTAAGTAAAAACCGGGCGGTTGCAGCGAGGTCCGCTGGCAAGCCAGTTCTCCCAAGAGGATACTTTACCGCCATCGCCTCTCGATTCTCTGGGGAGCTAAAAAATCGTGATGCCAACGGCGTATCTGTCAAAGCTGGCGCGATGCAGTTGACACGAATCTTTGGGGCCCACTCAGCGGCGAGCGATCGAGTTAGACCCTCAACCGCCCCTTTGGCTGCGGCGACCGAGGCGTGCATCGACAGACCTTGAGAGACCGCAACGGTGCTGAACATAACTACGCTCGCTGTCTTTTCGGCTGCTCCCTTTTTCAGTGCGGGAAGACACCCCTGTAAAAACTTTACGGCACCAAGCAAATTCACCTCAAAGTCAGTGACAAAATCAGCTGGCTTCAAAGCTCGAAAAGACCTCAGGTTTATCGTACCCGGGCAATAAACGACTCCGTGCACGATGTCTGGAATGTTTGAAAAATCAAGATTATCCGACGTGAAATCCATATCATGCCGAACCACCTTCTCATGATCAGCAAGTTCTCCCCGCGACCGGGCAAGGACATCTATGCGATCTGCAAACGGGAGTAGTTGATTAACTATTTCGAGGCCGATCCCCTTACTTCCACCGGCAATTACAAAGTTTCCACCCATCGTCATTGGCCCTCGTTGTTCAAAATAAAAACTATGCCTACGGCCACCGCTGCTGGAACGATCAAATAGCCGTCATTCCGCCCATTGCTAAAATTCAAAATGAATGAGAACAGTGCATTTTGCGTTAACCTGTAATTCGCGCATTTATTAGCGTGATTTTTAGCCGTCATAGGCGGTATAGCTTAAGCTGACCGCAAAAATGCGTTTGAGCACAACGAACAACTTCTAATAATTCGCAACAACGTCGAGTCACCATGTTTTCTTCTGAAAGTCATCTCATCGAACGATGCCGTTGGGTCGATTGTGAAAAAGATTTAAGTACTTTAAGAACAGACGGCTTCATAGTTTACTGGATGCGTTATGCCCTTCGCGCCGAGGAAAACCCGGCGCTCGACGTCGCGATTACAATCGCATCCATTCACGGATGCCAACTACTGGTTTATCAAGAACTAAATTGCCAAGATGAATATTCCTCTGATCGGCATCACACTTTTGCCCTAGAAGGAGCGGCCGACGTTCAAGCCCAATTGGCTGCAAAAGGCATCAGCTATGCTTTCCATCTCGCTCCCAACAAAGCCGAATCCTCTCCCCTGACGTCACTTGCCCGTCAGGCGGAACTCGTAATCGCTGAGGAAATGCCGACGACCATCGCCCGGAAAGAACTTGATTTACTAAACGACTCGGTTGAGACTTCCTTACTGTGCGTGGACGCGTCTTGTGTTCTACCCATGCAACTATCAGACAACGCATTCACTCGTGCATTTGAGTATCGCAACGCAACCAAAAATGAATACAAAAAAAGGGTCTCACTTCCCTGGCCAACGACAGAACTGTCACCAAACTCTTTCCCGATTGATTCACTACCTTTCCAACCAGTCGATTTCGAATCCACTGACATTACGGAACTAATCGCAAAATGCGAAATTGACCATTCGGTTTCCCCCGTCGCCGACACCCAAGGCGGCACAACACCAGGCTATCAACGCTGGGTTTCTTTTAAATCGAAACAACTCAGCCAGTATGCGAATCATCGGAACGATCCATTACTTCATGGGGTTAGCCGAATGTCAGCCTACATTCACTACGGCATGGTTTCCCCCATGAGATTGGCACGAGAGTCCGCAGAACTTGGACATGCAGGGGCCGACAAATATCTCGACGAACTCTTATTTTGGCGTGAGTTAGCTTTTGTTTTTTGCTTCCATGAAAAAGAGCATGACCATTGGAACGCCATTCCTAAGTGGGCAAAAAAAACCCTCAAGGCACACGAGGAGGATCAACGGCCAGTCGTTTATTCGTGGGAAACACTGGCAAGGGCTCAAACCAACGACGATTTTTGGAACGCTGCCCAACTGACCCTGTTAAGGCATGGCGAACTTCACAACAACCTCCGCATGACCTGGGGCAAAGCGATTATTAACTGGACCAAAAATCCTCAAGACGCCTTGGATTTAGTTTTTGATCTAAATCACCGATACGCTTTGGACGGTCGCGACCCTGCATCCGTCGGCGGGATTTTATGGTGTTTCGGACAGTTTGACCGCCCGTTCAAACCCGACCGTTCGATCCTAGGGACGGTGAGAGAGCGATCCACCGAAACTCATGCTGGCCGCCTCTCTGTTTCAGATTACCGAGAACAGTTCGTACCGCCAAGAATCAAAAACCGCCCGCGAATTGCCATCATTGGCGCCGGCATCTCTGGACTCTTCGCCGCAAGAACGCTGATGGATCATGGAATGGAAGTTGTCGTTTTTGAGAAAAGCCGTGGTGTGGGGGGCCGAATGGCCACTCGTCGCACTCCCTCCCAACAAAAGTTCGACCATGGTGCGCAGTATTTTACAGCCAGGGACGAGCGTTTTGTCAGGTACGTCCGTTCATGGCAAACACAGGGAATTGTTGCGAATTGGCCTGACTCAAATCAAGGCGACAACAGTCAAGTCGCGGTTATCAAGAACGGAACGATTGAGTCTTATTCAAAATCGGAACAAAGGTTCGTTGGCACCCCCGGCATGAACTCGATAGGGAAACACCTTGCTAATGGACTCAACATCCACCTCAAGACACAAGTGGAATCAATCACCCAAACAAATGATCAGCTAACTTTAAAAGATTCCTCGCAACATTTACTTGGGAATTTTGACCGCCTAATAATCTCTGCTCCTGCCGCACAAACAGCAGAATTACTTTCAGAGTTCCCTACCATCGGAGAGCCTATCTCCCAAATCACCATGAACCCATGCTGGGCCGTGATGGCAGAGTTCCCCAACCCGCTTAACGCACCCTGGGCGGCAGCATTCGTTCACAATTCATCAATTTCCTGGGTTGCCCGTAACCAGACCAAACCTGGAAGACAATCATCGCATGAGCATTTAGTTATTCACGCCAACCCTCAGTGGAGTACCACCCACTGGGACGAAGATCCCGAACAGGTTGAAGCGATATTACTCAATGAGCTTTGGCAAGCGACCTCAATCGCCCCACAGATCCCCACAATTTCAATTGCTCACAGATGGAAATACGCAATCCCCGTCAACCCATCAGCCATTGAAAGCTACTTCGATGCCGACGCCGGTATTGCTGCTTGCGGAGATTGGGCCAACGGCTCTAGAGTTGAAGGCGCGTTTCTCAGTGGCATGTCTGCAGCGGGGCGAATTTTAGGATCGCTGATTTCAGTGCCTCGCTACAAAAAGGGGAGAGCAGGGGCATTCCCGCCGTCCTCCTAAGTTGCATTTACAACCAAATTACGGTTTCGAAAAAGCGAACGTCTAAAATTCACCGTTTTGATTCTCTGTTAATACCCCGTTTACCTTTGAGATTTGAAAAATGCCGGAAGGACATACGATTCATCGACTCGCAAATGACCATCAAAAGTGGTTTGCCGGCCAGAAAATGGGGGCTCTTTCTCCTCAAGGAAGATTTTCCGAGGAGGCAAGCCAAATTTCAGGACTTAAGTTACTCTCGACGTCTGCCCATGGGAAACATCTGTTCTACCACTGGGAGGATGGACAAACGATGCATATCCATCTCGGTTTATACGGTAAGTTTCGGGTTCATCAAAACCCTGCACCTGAACCTCGCGGTGCCGTTCGTGTCAGAATGATTGGAAACGAACGGACGTTTGATCTCAATGGGCCAAATTGCTGTGAGCTACTGACGACCGATGATTTGGCAACTTTATTACAGCGGTTAGGGCAAGACCCACTTCGCAGCGATGCATCTCCCGAAATTGTGTGGGCTAGATTCTCTCGATCACGTTCTTGCATTGGCACTCTGCTGTTAAATCAATCCGTGATCGCGGGAGTTGGAAATGTGTACCGAGCGGAGATTTTGTTTCTTCTTGGAATTCATCCAGAAACGCCGACTAACGAAATCGACCGAGACACATTCGACCAACTTTGGAAACTGACAACCAATCTCTTGAAAACGGGCGTTAAATATAATCGCATCATCACGGTGGATCGGGAAAAGGGTGGAAAACCACTCAGCCGCCTCAACGCAAGAGAGCGACTCAACATCTACAAACGCACGCACTGCCCACATTGCAATCATCGCATTCGCACATGGGAATTAGGGAATCGAAAAATGTACGCTTGCGAAAAATGCCAGCCAGTCAACAACTGAACTCGATCAACAACTGAACTCGATCAACAAAACAAAATCGCAACAGTTTATATTATGGAATTTTCAATCTTACTTTTATTGATCAATGCAATTGCCACTCTCTACATGACGGGACTCATCTGGATGGTGCAAATTGTTCACTACCCATTGTTTTCCGAGGTCGGACTGGAGCAGTTTCCGCAGTATGCGCAGAAACATCAATTCCTAACATCAATTGTTGTTGGCCCGCCAATGCTGACCGAAGCACTAAGCGCTATCCTTCTAGCTTGGTTCCTCCCACCCGGCACTTCTTTGCCAATGGTAATCGCGGGCATTTTACTCGTCATTAGTATTTGGGCATCCACTGCTGTGATCCAAGTGCCTTGCCATGAAAAACTGGAAGAGGGCTTCACGGCGACAATCCACAGAAGGCTGGTGTTAACAAACTGGTTCCGAACAGTGGCTTGGACCGCACGCGGTTTTTTAGTCGCGTGGATGCTAACATTAGTGATCAACGCGATCACCGTCACCTAAAATGACATATCCAAATGACCGTCAACTTTAAATGCCCAACCCTTTCAACCAGTGAGGACGTAAGCTTGGAAACACCAAAAAAAACAAAGGAACTTGTGGTCTTGATCCACGGACTCGGTGGCACGCGAATAGACATGTTACCCATCGCAAGAAAACTGAAAAAATCCGGATTCCAAACACGACGGTGGGGTTACCGCAGTCTTGGGAACCGAATTGAAACCCATGCGAATCGGCTCGGCATTTTTCTCAAAAAAATGGAATCAGAGCAGCCACGGCGAAAAATCCACCTTGTGACCCATAGCATGGGTGGAATCATCACGCGAACCATGCTTTCTCAGTTTCAGTTAGACAACATTGATCGTGTCGTGATGCTCGCTCCTCCTCACCAAGGATCCCACGCAGCAAGGAAACTGTCACCATTTTTTGGCTGGTTAACACCGAGTCTCAAACAACTATCCGATGAACCGGACAGCTTCGTGCGAAATTTACCTAACCCCTTTGAAAACAATCAATTTGACTTTGGCATTGTGGAAGCCGAAAAAGACCGCGTTATCGAACAAGGCAGTGTTTTGTTAGACGGCTACCGAGACTATGCAGAGGTTTGTGGGCACCACGGAATTTTGACCTGGTATTCCAACACGATTCAGTTGGTTGACAACTTCCTCAACCACGGCCGATTCAACCTGACCACCGTTGATTCCCATTCTGAACGCCAGCACCCGATCAATGCAGTTTAAAAACCATATTGGAATTGACTACAGCGGAGCGGCGACGCCGAAAACTCGCTCGGCGACGATTCAAACGTATCAAAGCCAGTTGAGCGACTTACCCCATTGCGTTGCTTCACCAGCGTCAACGGACAATCGTAAAAGGAACTGGAATCGAATTGAACTCTTTGATTGGATGGTAAGTCAGTTCGAACAACCCAGCCCAATCATCGTTGGGATTGACCATGGGTTATCGTTCCCATTAGCTTACTTTAATCGATATCAACTAGATTCATGGGATGACTTCTTAAAAGATTTCGCAACTCACTGGCCCACAGATCATTCCGAAGCAACCGTTGAACAATTCAGGACCACGACAACTCGAGTTGGAACTAATGATGAACTACGCATCACCGAGCAGTGGACATCTTCGGCAAAAAGTGTTTTTCAATTCGATGTCCAGGGCTCGGTTGCAAAATCTACACATGCCGGCCTACCGTTTGCCTACTCCCTTCGCAATTTAGTTCCCAAAATTCATTTCTGGCCCTATGACGGATGGGAAATTCCGCCCGGCACATCCGTTTTGGCTGAAATCTACCCTTCAATTTTTCGCAATCGTTTTCCACGAACGTCGCGAACCGTTGACCAACAAGATGCTTATTCTGTTTGTCGATGGCTTTTTGAAATGGATCAATCGGAACAGCTACCGACATTCTTTAAACCTCCAATCGATTCATCGACAAAACAAATTGCAGCAAAAGAAGGCTGGATTCTCGGTGTGTACTAATCGGCAATCGCCTAAATCACCGGGTGGGCCAGATCCCTCAAGTCAACTCAACAAGATCAAACATACTGAGGGAAAATTCTCGTGACCATCGAAGTTGCTGCCATCCCATGGTATTCGTCAGCGAAAATTTATGAAAATTTCCGAGCTAGTGCAGTCGATGCGGAGGATTTTTTTCCAACTTTCAGAGAATGGCTTGAGGCGGCAATCAGCCACGAAAGAGAGGCCGAACGACGAGGCATCCCAGTTGTGCGAATTCGAATGCGCATGCAGACGTTCGCTCAATTTTCTCGCAATTCAGGAAAAACAAATGACGGCCCCGGAAGAACGGCCTTTGCAAATCATCTAGCAGACAAATTCCTCGACAACAACGGCGAGACCAATCTCAACCAGACAACCGGCCAATCAAGAATCTAGCTGGCTCAAAAATGCTTCCGCATTGTTGACGTGAGTCTGCCTTTTTTCTTCGTCCATCTTTTTGGCCATACTGCACATCATCGCCCAGCGCGGGTTTTTGCCCAACTGATCGGCATGATTCCAAATCCACCGCCAGTACAAACCGTCCCAAACATCACACCACTCACCTTTTTTATGATGGCTCATTTTTCGAATATACGATGAACCAGAAAAATAAGGCTTGGTAGTGATTAGCCCACCGTCGGCGTTTTGGCTCATTGCGTAAGCGTTGGGAACCATTACCCAATCATAGCTGTCTACAAACAACTCCATAAACCATCGGTAAATTTCGTCTGGATCAAATTCGCACAAAAACATGAATCCGCCTAAAACCATCAATCGCTCAATGTGGTGGCAGTAACCAGTCTTCAGCAGACGCTGGATGGTGTCATCGACAGGGACAATGCCCGTTGTTCCGTCATAAAAAGATGGTGGAATTTTGCGATGGTGCCCCCAATGGTTGGTAGTCCTCATTTTCACGCCGAGGTCGTGATAGGTAGCACGCATGAACTCTCGCCAACCGACGATCTGACGAACAAACCCTTCGACTGAATTGAGAGGAGTATCGTGCTTTTCAAATTGGTTGATGGCTGCTTTGACGACTTGCTCGGGCGTGAGTAAGCCGATGTTAAGCGCTGGCGTCAACATACTGTGCCAAAGCCATGATTCGCCCTCCACGATTGCGTCTTCGTAGGTGCCGAATTTTTCGAAACGATGCTTAAGAAAGTGCTTTAGCCAAGCCTTGGCGTCGCGATGCGAGGTCGGATAATAAAACGTCTCAATTTCACCAAAGTTCTCAGCAAACCGATCTTCGACGTAAGCCTTCGCTTCTTTATCAATTTCATCAAATTTCAATTTCAGTAATTCAGGTATCTCAGGCAGCAACTTCTTCGGCACCTTTTTTCTGTTTTCCTCATCGAAACTCCACTTGCCACCAATCGGCTCGTTTTTTTCCATCAGCAGGTTCAGTCGCTTGCGTTGCCACTTGTAGAAATCAGCCATGAACCAGCGTTTTTTACCTGCACGATACTCTGCATTTTCTCCAACGCCGTTGAGGAATCCTGGATTCTGCAAAAATTCCAACTCAATGCCCGACTTGTCTGAATACCGCTGAAGTCTTCGGTTGAGTAGGTAATCGTCAGGCTCGACAACCAACATTGGACCTTGAGAATCATTCCCCCGCTCGTGGAGACTTTCGAGTTGGGTCTGCAACGCCTGCGAATCGGAACAGTATTCTAAATAGACCGTCTCGAATCCCTGTTCCTCAAGACGCTTCTGGTAACGCTTCATCGTCGACCGATGCAGCCATAGCTTCTGTTTATGAAACTTAACGAAATTTTCAGCGTCGCCGAAAAAAAGGCTGTCTTCAATCAATACGATTCTGGCGGGCTTTCGCTTTAGACCCGGATGATTCTCGAACAATTGATGAGGAAATACGAGCAGATCCAATTTTTCGCACCTAATTTAACAAAGGAATGGTCAGTTCGATGCAACCGCGTTACCCAAAGCAAGCTTAACCGGTTATCTTGATGAAGGGTTGGGGTTTCGATAGGCTTGCCAGCCAAGTCTCCAACTGTTCAAAAAACCAATCAACGTAATTATACCACCATTCCAATGCCAACAATTAGCCCTCAACGCGAGAGGGGATTTCTTTCGCGATGATTGTAAACCGCCTCGCCTGGATCACACTCGTCTGTCTAATCATCCTCGTTATCGTTGGCGCAACGGTACGCGTTACAGGTTCGGGACTGGGCTGCCCGGACTGGCCAACTTGCTGGGGTTGCCTGATCCCGCCAACTCACGTCGATCAAATTGACGTAGACAAGCTGGATCTTGAAAAGTTTAAACGACACGCCGTCAAAAAAGGCATCGACCCCGACACCATCACGCGTGAAACCGTGCTCGACAGTTTTGACCCAGTGCACACTTGGATTGAATTTGGTAACCGACTCACCTCGCTGCCACTCGGACTCGCATCATTGCTTCTCGCGATTTTTTCCTTCACCGCCAAGCGGCATCGAGGCTGGATTATCTTGCTTAGCTGGCTTGGGCTGCTGGACGTGATTGGCAATGCAATCATGGGAGCCCTTGTCGTGAAAAGCGGATTGCAACCGGGAATCATCACGCTCCACATGGGATTGGCATTTTTATTAATCTGCATGATGGTCTCCGTCGTTTTTCTGTCCCGGCCGAGCGACAATTCCACCGCCATTCGTCACATAGATCCAAAACTCAAAAAACAGCTACTCGTCGTTTCTCTTCTTTTCTTTGCCTTCCTGTTTTGCGAAGGCTTAATGGGGAGCCAATTGCGAGAGCAGACTGACGAATTCGCGAAAATAGCAGACGGACTCTCTCGCGATCAGTGGGCCGACAAATTAGGAGAAACATGGATCTATAAAGTTCACCGTAGTTTTTCATGGAGCCTTCTAATTACGGCTGGACTAATTTTTTATTGGGTGAAAAAGAAGACGCAACTCCAGTTGCGCGAGCCGAAACTCATTGTGGCAATGGTGATATCCATGATGCTCATGGGGATCATCCTCGCCCACATTTCTGTTTATCAAGTGATTCAGGTTCTGCACGTCGGAATGACTGCGGTTCTACTTGCGGTCACGTGGCACTGGATCATGAGACTTTACTCGCTTCACACGAACACTGCGGAGAGATGAGAAACCCCTAGCCCGGTTTGCCATCCTCGCGTTTTACCCGATCCGATTGAGCGACCAGATCGCGTAATTCAAGCACGACGCAAACGTCACCCAAACGCAGTAGGGTATTAACAACATCGTTGCGATTTTAGAAAACCGATAATACAAAACCATCGCAATAACGATAGAGATCCACAACAAGACAATTTCGATCATTGCGAGATCAAATCGCTTCATTCCAAAAAACAGCAGTGACCACAGTGCATTGAGCATGAGATGGAACCCAAACCATGCGAGGGCAGGGCGGGTCACGGCGATGCGATCCGCCTTCCAGACCAACCACGATGAAACTGCCATCGTAAAATAAAGAAAACTCCATACGGGAGCGAATATCCAATTGGGCGGATTCCACGACGGCTTCGCAACATCCCGATACCAAGTATCAACAGCCTCGGCGGTCGCCAGACCTCCAATCGCGGCCACGCTGTAGCAGACGAGTATCGAAACTACAAAACCGCCAACAAGCACTTTTGTGGAACGTTGATTTATTGCTACCGTCGTCTCAGTTTTCATTGATTACTCAAGGGTTTTGTCTCACGTTTCGATGGGGTGCCGACCATCGTAGCAATCAAATGACATATTGCCATCGACGCCACCCCATTATTTAAAGAGTTAATGGTTGCTGTTTAAATTTATTGGTTTCTGGGGTGGAAACTGGTAAGCTGCAAAGGCTTTTAATCAACTTAATTTTGAATTGCCAAGCACCTGAATATGAAAAAAAACAACTCCATCATCTCATTAATTACCCTCGGCGTTTGCTTCCTTATAGCCCTTAGCTTCCAAGGTCTCAAATCCCAAAGTGCGTGTGCTGATGTCAATGACAACCGACAATCTCCAACCACTCTCCCCAACGTCATTGTCGTGATGGCAGACGACCTTGGATTGGGTGATGTTTCTCCCACCAACCCGGATTGCAAAATCAAAACCCCTAATTTGCAATCCATGGCGGATACCGGCCTTACGTTTTTAGATGCACACACCCCCAGTTCCGTTTGCACGCCGACTCGCTACGGACTGTTAACAGGGCGTTACAACTGGCGTTCGCGTCTGGCCAAGGGGGTTCTCAACGGTCGTAGCGAGCACTTAATTCCCGCCCAACGAAGTACCCTCGGACATCTTATGAAATCGGCTGGTTATCATACGGGCATGATTGGCAAATGGCACCTCGGCTGGGACTGGCACAAAGACAATGGAAAAATCGATTTCACAAAACCCGTAAAAAACGGGCCTGACATCAATGGCTTCGATCAATACTACGCACACTGTGGTTCGTTGGACATGCCGCCCTATGTCTGGGTTGATACCGGCAAAGTCACTGCCGTTCCCGATCGCGAAGAAGGGGTAACTTCAGCACAAGATCCTTACGGTTGGTATCGCAAGGGTCCCATCGGATCCGATTTTCACATTGACCAAGTTTTGCCTCATTTATTTGAGCAATCGATGAAATTTGTAAAAGCACGATCGAATGTCAAAAATTCGAAAACTCCATTTTTTCTTTACCTCGCGCTTCCCGCGCCTCACACGCCGATCGTTCCTGTCCCGCCGTTTAAGGACGCCAGCGGAATGAACCCTTACGCAGATTTTGTCATGCAGGTGGATTTCCACATGGGTCAACTAATGGACACGCTCAAGGAATGTGGAATTGAAAATGAAACGCTTTTAATTTTCACAAGCGACAACGGTTGTTCCCCCCAGGGAAATTTCAAAGTGCTTAAAGAACACGGGCACGATCCAAGTGCAGGTTTTCGCGGCCACAAGGCAGACATTTACGAAGGCGGACACCGAGTACCACTGATCATTCGCTGGCCTGGACACTTGAACGAAGGTACGACCTCTCAAGCTATGGCTTGCCTGACCGACATTTTCCCCACACTTGAGTCGATAACCGGCCAAACCAAAACCGACACCGGAGGCGAGGATGGATTTGATTTAAGCCCTGTCTTTAAGGGAGCAGAATCATCCGGTCGTGAGACGCTTATCAGCCACTCGATCGGTGGATCGTTCGCGATTCGCAAAGGACCTTGGAAACTCTGCATCTCCAGAGGAAGCGGCGGGTGGAGCGCGCCGCGTGAACCCGACGCTCGCAAACAGGGACTCCCATCCATGCAGTTATTCAATTTGAATTCAGATCGAGCAGAAACTGAAAATCTGATCGAAAAGAACCCTGGCAAGGCTCAGGAGCTGTTGGAAATTCTAGAGAAAGAAGTTGCCGCGGGGAGATGCTCACCTGGCAAATCCATCCCCAACGACCGCGAAGTTGTCTTTCTACCTAAACGCTAAGATCAAGACTCATCCATGAAGGGCTAGCCTCGCTTTTATAACTAGCCAATGTTCGCTATTTGGTTCCAGCCTATCGGTTGCCGTCAACCGGCACCGATGGCTGAATCCAATTCAACTAAGTTACTCGACATCCTCAAGCGACTTCCAAGCGTCGTCGATTTGGCTGACGTCAAAATATTCAATTTTGGCCATCGTGAACGGTTTGCAGACTTTTGCCATCCACTCTTCCCACTTGCTTTCGCCGACCATCGCAATTTTTTCGATCTTGCTGCAATGCGTCGTGGCAAATTTCGTATCGTCCCACAAAGCGTGCATGTCCCATCCGTGGAAATCATGAAACCAAACAAGCATTTTTAATTTCCCTTGCTCGGCGATCGCTTCATCCACCTTAGGGACAAACGTTTTATAATCTTCGTCATGCAGTTTGCCGGACAATTTAAAGGCCACCACATTGGCCACTTCTGAGTTAAGTTCTTCAATCATCGTTTGCTTTCGATTGTCATAAAAAAGAAATTTATCTTTACACGGCTTCCTAAGTCGGCAATGAAAATCTTACCGACAGTAAGTCCCCGCAAATACTGGCTCATTTGCAAAAACATCACCGCCCGCAACCTAATCAAGTCGTCTACGGTGATGATTTATCGTACGATTCTTTTCCCCAATTGGCAACCAATCAGGAACCAATTCAGAACCAACCATTACGAGGCTGTTTCATCCAACGGCCAATCGCTACCGAAACCAGCATTTCGGCGGGCGTGAACACTTCACGGATAAGCGCTTAAACATGGCAACCAACCAGTCTCAACCGGAAACGGTTCAATAGACGGCCAATACCTCGAAGGTTTCTCGAAGCCCCCGACATCAAAAACACCTTTGTTAGTGAATAGTATCAGCGCTTTCCCATACATCGAATTCTGCCCAGACCGGAAAATGATCTGAAACACGGAGTGCCTCTTCCCGGGACAAATTAAATTCCTGCTCAAAATTCAGGACATTCCACTTGCCTGTAAATTCCTGCGTCGGAGGGGCACAGAAAATAATATTGTCGTAAGCTTTGTTTTGCCGCGTATTGGTCATAACACCGCCGCCAACAACCCACTTAATTCGAGGGATCTTTTTTATATCGCCCAATTGCTTTTCGCTGGCATTTAAATCGCCTAACAAAATCACATCATCTTCATCCGGCCGAGCGGTTTGCATAACCTGAAAAACCTGAGCTAAGGCATCAACTTCCTCTGGCACATCATCGGGATCGGTATGCGTGTTTACTAACCAAAACGTAAACGCTCGATCGGGATCAGTTGTCCGCGGTCGAAAGCGGGCAATAAAGGGAGCTCGATGAAGCAAATCTCCAGGGTCTCCAATCGTACCGACGGACGCGGAGTCGAGTTCAATCCGATTTGTGTCATACACGAATGCATATTGCTCTTTGCTTACCGAACGCCCAAGACGAGGGCCTATAATAAAATCATAGCGACTGCCATCCGCATTGAGTTCGGCGACTAACCTCGGCAGGATATCATCCGCCTTCGCCCGAACTTCTTGAATTGCAATAACATCAAACTTTCGAATCACTTCAACAATAACCGCCATGGCGTCGGGTTTCCGAAGTTTACTCTCGCCGAAGACTTGGATATTGAAGGTTGCAATAAGAATCTTGTCGTTAGGCCCCAGCGCAGAAGCTGACTGGACAGGTGTTCCAGCATATGCTCCAGGATTCGCCTGAACGTTATTGACGCCAGAATCTTCTAAACCGGATGCAGTTTGGTTCTTATATTCGATTGCCTGTGTTTTTACCGAAGTCACCAACGGTCCCACGACAGGCCAATCGGGATTCAGAAACCCACTGACACCCCCACTGGTAACGATTGCAATAACCAGCCAAAAAATCTTAAACGACCCACGTTTTCGACCGTATTTGGAATTCCGATTCGCCACTGGTTGGCCTCCTGCCTATCTCTTTCCCAGCCAAGTTTCCTACCTGGCTCACCACGATAAATCTATTCAACACACTCAGTCATCTCTTCGATCGAACCACGCCTCATCTCATCTCATCTCATCTCAAATCGCAATTGGAATCGTCGAAATCAATTCTCACAAAAACCAAGCGATTGCGATGCCATTTAATCGTCACGCCAACGCTCGATTCGCCAAACTTGCCAGCCGCGGAGATTCTGAGGCAGCGGCTCTTTTTAATGATTCCACGACGGAAGCTTCGGTTGCGCCCACCTTACCAAGAGCCCAAGCCGCACGTTCTTGCACCGAAAGATGAGGGGAATCAGAAACGGCCTTCCCCAAAATCGTTTGAGAACGACTTGCAGTCTTTCCCAGTCTTCCGAGAAGCGTCGCTGCCCAGTATCCCACCAATGGTTTTGGTGAATTCACCAGTGGCTCAAGAGCATCAACCGAATCCACCGAGGGAGCCCCCAAGTCTTCCAACGCCGAAGCGGCCCAATTTTGAACGTCTTCGACATCGCCACAGGCCACCACAAGTTCGACCGCAGCAGCCACTGAATCAGAACCGGCAAGACAAAGATTCTCTGCCGCAGCTGCGCGTACTTTCGCGTCGGAATCCTTCAATTCCAACCGCCACCTCTGTTGATCATCCATGACTGACGACATCTCATAAAAACAGCTTCCATTCAGCTTGTTTTCATAGCCAAATTGCCAATTTCAAGCAATAGCGAGTTGGATTCGATCAGACGGTCAACAGCAACCTTGCGACTCGTCCAATCTACGCCAGGCACCTAATGCTCAGAAATTTGATTTTTGCGCATCAATCAACAAACTCTGTTAAGCAATCCGTTTGAAGATCCGTTAACGAAAACCCTCAAATCGCTTCTTAAGTTTTGAAAATGGGCTGCTCGATTCTTCTGGCTCAGCGGGCTTCAAAGCATTGAAATCAGGGATTACTCCCGGAATTGCATTTGTCATGTCAGCCTGACGGATTGAATCGATGTGTTTTCCAATATTCTCGGTAATCCCACTAGAAGCTTTATCCTGAAAACCTAAGTTCGACTTTTGCTGACCAACAAACGACTTAACCGCTTCCGATGTATTTGTTGCTAAATTGGGGCTTTGATCGTCACGAAAGTCCTCCAATCGCTCTCTCGCTCGCTGCTCAACCTGGGCAGCCTTATCTTTATTGAAGCTAAAATGGGGCCTTCCATTTCGGAAATCAACGGAGACAACACCAGAAAACAGAAGCAACGGGACAGCAAGCATGATCAAGCTTGCAATGATTCGATGCCCTAAGAAATCTCTCGCGGCCTTGGGCATCACGATGCCGCTTGTCCCTATATTCACCACTTTCTGGGACACCGTCTTCTGCTTTCTCTTCTTCTTAATTTTCGCCACAAAAAATCCCCGTTCTAATAGCGGCTGCTCGCGTCCTTGATTAAGGCGAGCCAGATGAGTCTTCTATCGGCTTTTAGCAGCACTCCAAGACCCAATCAAGAGCAACGGGCGACCGTCGATTCCAACGCGACGTTCGCTTAAAGTCACTCGAGTTCGAACCAAATCAACATTTAATTCATTTGGTTCAGAAATGTGAGGTTGAGGGATCGGAACAACCAGAGGTAGCCACTGCAGTTGCCCGCCCGAAGGAAGTAGTTATCAAATTATTCGGCTTTGATCGAATTTTACTTCGGGCAACATTTCTTCAAAAAACCAATCGGAATCAGGGGATCCACGAACCGCCCCTGTTCTTACTATTTTTGTTTCGTTCAACAAACTTTTATCGCGGGAAAATTAGGATAGAATAAAGTGGTTCAGCTCGCGGAGCTGGGTCACAGACGTTTCATCGTCGCAATGATGGCAAAGTCCACCTCTAACTTTCATTAACTAGCGGAAATTTGAATGACTCAAAATGTAAATGTTGCCATGATTGGTCTCGGGTTTGGGGCTGAATTTATTCCAATTTACCAGAGTCACCCTAATACAACGGTGCTTGCCCTTTGCCGCCGCGACGAAGTGGCACTCAATAAAATGGCAGATCAATTTGGAATAGAAAAACGATATACCGATTACGATGAAGTCCTCGCTGATCCGAACATTGACTTTGTTCACATCAACAGCCCCATCGCAGACCACGCGTGGATGTCACTTCGGGCGCTGGATGCAGGCAAACACGTGATGTGCACCGTTCCAATGGCGACAACAATCGACGAATGTCGACAGATTGTCGAAAAGGTTAACGAGACAGGTTTAAAATACATGATGGCAGAGACGGTAGTCTACAGCCGCGAGTTTCTCTTCATTAAAGAGATGTATGAAAAAGGGGAACTTGGAGAAATCCAACACGTTGCGGCGTCTCACCCGCAAGACATGGATGGGTGGCCAGAGTATTGGCAACGCATGATTCCCATGCACTACGCAACACACGTTGTCAGCCCCTGCCTTGCGTTAGTAAATGGCGTCGCCGAATACGTAAGCTGCTTTGGTTCCGGCAGTGTTCGCGAAGACATCGCCGAAAAATCTGGCAATCGGTTTGCTGTCGAGTCATGTCACATTAAATATAAAGACAGTGACCTGACAGCCCATGTTTGGCGATGCCTTTACGATGTTGCCCGGCAATATCGCGAGAGTTTTGACGTCTATGGAACCAAGAAGAGTTTCGAATGGACGTTGATTGAAAACGAACCCCACGTGATCCACACAGCAAAAAAGCCGGAACCAGAAATTCCAGAGAAAATCGAGGTTCCAGATTTTGCCCATTTGCTTCCAGAGGCAATTCGAAAATACACGCTTCCACAAGAAATTCACGACGCCGACCATCTCTCTTTCGTTCAGGGTGGCGGGCACGGTGGTTCCCATCCGCACATGGTGCACGAAATGGTTTCAGCACTAATCGAGAATCGAGATCCGTGGCCGAATGCGGGCACCAGCGCTAATTGGACTTGCGTTGGCCTTTGCGCCCATGAATCAGCGTTGGACGGTGGTTCACTCGTGAAGCTGCCGGAATTCACGCTCTAAGCAACTTCGTTTCCTGCTCTCAATTCCTTTTTCATTCATCAACTCGCTGGATCGTAAAATGACGATGCCACCTCTTACCCGAGACCGTTGGTTGCGATGTCTCATCGCGATCATCGCACTTTGCCTCTTACATCCAGACTCACCAGTTCTGGCTGATGACGAGACCCAAATACTTCAACTGTTGGTTGAAACAATAAAACAAACGGATGACCCCAAGATTCAGGGATCGTTGATGCGTGGCATGATCAGCGGTCTAGAAGGGCGGCGGAAGGTTGCTGCACCAAAAAACTGGGCATCGCTTAACGCAAAATTCGCTCAAAATGCCGATCCCGAAATTCGTAATCTCGCACTCCAATTATCACAATTTTTTGGTGATGCTGATGCTAAGCTGCTCGCCCTCAAGACAGTCCGCGATAAAAATGCGGAGCTCAAGTCTCGACGGCAAGCATTGCAATCTTTGCTGAACCAACAAAATGAGGAAGCATCCGATTTACTCGAATTTCTAATAGAGGAACCCGAGCTACGCCTCGACGCAATTCGAGGCTACGCTGCAGTAGAAAATGCAGGCGGCCCAACGGTTCTCATGGAACGATACAGCAAATTCACAGAGGAACAACGTCGTGCCGTAATTGAAACCCTGGCCAGTCGTCAATTTTACGCCGAACGACTCCTTCGTTCGCTCAAGGATAACACCATTCCCCGTAACGATATTCCTGTTCACGTCGCGCGATCACTAAATAAAATCCTTGGCCAATCTTTCATTGACTACTACGGCGAGGTCAAACCAGTCACGACGGACAGGATCAAGACAATTGCAAAATACAAACGCATGGTTTCGGGCTCCGCTCTTGAAAAAGCCAATGCTTCACGCGGTCGCGTAGTATTTAAAAAATCCTGTGCTTCCTGTCATATCCTATATGGCGACGGCGCGCAAATTGGACCAGACCTGACGGGATCTAATCGAGCCAACCTCGACTACATTTTACTCAACAGCGTTGCCCCAAGTTACGACGTCCCGGAAAGCTATCAAATGGTCTTAATCCACACGATTGATGGGCGCTTGGTTACTGGGGTTATTGCTGAAGAAGACGCAACGAAAGTAGTTCTCAAAACTGTCGAACAACCTAGATTGGTCATTGCAAAAGCTGACATCGAAACTCGCAAGTTATCGAAAAAATCATTGATGCCAGAAGGGCAATTGGATCAAATGAAGCCACAAGAAGTTCGAGACCTCATCAAATACCTACAAACCACCGAACAAGTGGAGCTGGCCAAATGAGCATCCAACGTATCCATCCGATGTCTTTGAAATTCGTACTTCTGCTCGGCCTTTGCTTTGCAAGCAACTCGATCCACGCGCAAGACACTCCCTCGGACTCCAAAAACCGTCTTCCTCAAAAACAGCACAAAACCAGCGATGCCCCGTTTTTGAAACCCAATCAAGCCGTCGCCCAAATGGCGATCCCAGACGGATTTGATGTTTCTGTTTTCGCCGCAGAACCCGACATTGCTGAACCAATTGCGTTCTGCTTCGACGATCGGGGGAGACTATGGGTCGCGGAAAACTTTAATTACCAGACCCGCCGAAAGCATACCGATGAACCAGTCAGCCGAATCCAGATTCTGGAAGATACTGACGGCGACGGAATCTTCGACACCAAAAAAATCTTCACCGACAAATTGACTTTTACCTCTGGAATCGCCTGCGGATTTGGCGGAGTCTTCGTCGGCTCTCCTCCAAATTTGACTTTTATCCCGGATGCTGATGGTGATGATCAACCCGATGGCCCACCAGAAGTCTTACTCGACGGCTGGGGGATCAACGATCGGCATGAGACGCTCAACAGTTTCATTTGGGGACCGGATGGATGGCTGTATGGATGCCATGGTGTTTTTACAGAATCCAAAGTCGGCCTTCCCAATGCGCCGGAAAACGAGCGACAATTTATTGACGGAGGAATCTGGAGATACCATCCTGTAAAACACAAATTCGAAGTCTACGCCCGCGGGCTCTCCAACCCCTGGGGATTTGATTTCAATCAACATGGCCAAGGATTCGCAACCTGCTGTGTCATTCCTCATTTATTCCATATCGTTCAAGGGGGCGTTTATCACAAACAAAGTAAACCCCATGTGAATCCGCATATTTATGACGATATAAAAACCATTCGTGACCACACCCATTTGTCTGCTCATGGCGGTGCACGTTTTTATCTCGCCGATACGTTTCCCAAAGAATATCGCAATCGCCTTTTCATGTGCAATATTCACGAACACGCGGTACTCACCGACGTCATGAAGCCAGCCGGTTCCAGTTTCATTGGACAACATGGCGATGACTTTATGCCGACCAACGACCTCGCATGGGTGGGATTCAGCGTTGAAATTGGGCCCGAAGGCGGCGTCTACATTCTTGACTGGCACGACACGGACGTTTGCGGCAATTCCGTTAATTTCCCAAACAGCGGCCGCGTTTACAGAATCATGCCCGAGAATAGCCAACCATCTACCTGCCCGGATTTAGGTGAGATGTCCGATTTGGAATTGGTGGACCTTCAAAACCATTCCAACGATTGGTTCGTACGTCAAGCAAGAACGCTCTTGCACTATCGAACCGCCTCAGAAAACCTCGATCGACCAGCAGTCCATGCTGCATTATTGAAAAACTTCGAAACAGCTGGTAGCTCTCCCAAACGTCTCCGCTCCCTCTGGGCACTCCAAGTCACCGGCGGATTACCAGAAACGAAATTACTCCAACTTCTAACTCACCAAGATGAATATGTGCGTGGCTGGGCCATTCAATTTCTATGCGACGACAGCCCGACACATGCCTTTGCTAACTCTATCGAATCAGACTCACCCCGTCTTAGCAATTCCGTGATTGACCGCTTAGCTTCACTGGCCGGCAACGATCCATCGCCCGTCGTCCGACTCTATCTTTCTGCCGCAGTACAGCGACTTCCCTTCGAACAACGCTGGCCGATTCTCGAAGGACTCGTCAGCCATTCTAAAGATATTGCTGATAACAACCTTCCCAGAATGTACTGGTTTGGGATTGAACCGATGGTGGTGGAGCATCCGAAAGAGGCCTTGGAATTAGTGACCGCGGGGAAGATTCCCGTCCTGCAGGAGTTTGTTGCCAGACGATTGGTGAGTCAAAACAATAAACCTGTTGGAAAAAAACGACCCAAGATTACAAAAATGAAACCGGAATGGCAGCGAATGCTGCAGTCCGTTGCACCAGGCTTTAAGGTCAGGAACGTTGGCGAGGGCGGAGTGGTTCGACACGACATTTTCCGAAACCGAACTGCAATCCAGACACATCCGCTCGACAAAAAAATCTCCTGTGACTTGTACCGTGAATTTAAAGTGCCAGCCAATCAAGCCACAGCGCTGAACCTTCAAGTCAGTCATCACCCGCATGGCGATTGGCAACTTCGCGTCCTGGCCAATGATAAATTACTGAAAAAAAGATTGATTAGCAGTAAATCAGTCGGGACCAATGAGTGGCTCGAGGTCTCGGTCGATCTCACCCAATTTGCCGGACAGACGATTAAACTATCGATCGAAAACAGAGCGAATGATTGGTTTAATGAATGGGCTTATTGGAACGAAGTTAAAATCGAGAGCCAGCCCCTTCCAGCGAAGAGTGAGAAAACAAAAATCATCTTTATCTCGGGCAAACCAAGTCATGGAAAAATGGAGCACGAACACAGAGCCGGTAATATGATCCTTGCCAAAGCACTGAATGACTCCGGCTTGAACGTCGAAGCTCAACTCGTGCCACACTACGGATACCCCAAGGACACATCCCTTCTCGACGATGCCTCGACCATCGTCGTTTTCAGCACTGGACACCGTGGTCACACACTAAAATCTCATCTTGATGAATTTGATGAGCTCATGAAAAAGGGCATTGGCGTTGTCATGATTCACTGGGCTACCGAAGCAGAGAAGGGGAAAGCTGGTGAGAAGTTCTTAGATTGGATGGGGGGATTCTGCGATCTCAACTGGTCAGTTAACCCTCACTGGAAACCAAATTTCACCCAATTCCCTGACCACCCAGTTAGCAACGGCGTTGAGCCATTCAGCGTTGATGATGAATGGTATTACCACATGCGTTTCCGCGACAAGATGGAAGGTGTCACACCCATCCTGTCAGACCTCCCACCTCCTGAAACGCTTCGCCGCCCCGATGGGGATCGCAGCGGCAACCCTACGGTTCGCGCAGCGGTCGCCAACGGAGAACCACAACACGTGGCCTGGGCTTATCAACGCCCGGATGGAGGACGGGGCTTCGGATTTACGGGAGCTCACAATCATGAAAGCTGGCGAGACGATAATTTTAGAAAAGTAGTTCTCAATGCAATCCTTTGGACAGCAAAAGTAAAAGTCCCAAGCGATGGTTGCCCCTCACCGACTCCCGACAAAATCCAGATTCAAAAAAACATTGACTGACGCCTACCACTAGCTTGGACCGGCAAAACCAGCCTAACGTCCCAATCAGATTTATTTAGTTCTGCCTCAGCATTCATTTCCCTTAGTTAATCCAGCCAGCAACAAAACAACAGGATAGAAAACCATGTTTTTTTACTATGCAACAAGATTGATTGGACTAGTTTTGCTTGGCTGGCTTACTTTCTGCGATACGGAAAACCAACTCACTGCTGAAACGCGCCCCAACATTATCTTGATCTTTGGGGACGACATGGGGCTCGACTGTGTCAGTGCGTTCAATGATCGCCTCGGCCTCAAAACTCCGCACATAGATCGACTCGCCGGTGAAGGTGTTTCGTTTATGGATGCTCATTCCACTTCGGCGGTTTGCTCTCCGTCCCGTTACGGCTTACTGACTGGCCGATACAACTGGCGTTCAAGGCTCAAGCGAGGCATCGTTGGCAAATGGGAACGCCCGCTTATTGAACCCAACCGCCTAACCCTGCCTGAAATGCTTCGCCAGCGTGGATACCACACCCACATGATCGGAAAATGGCATCTCGGATTTAATTGGCCGAGTAAAAACCAGAAAACTGGTGAGCCTCCCACCTATACGTCAAAGCTGGCGGAAATTGATTTCAGCGGTGACATTCAAAATGGCCCCAACGGAAGAGGATTTGATTATTGGTTTGGAGATGATGTCCCCAATTGGCCACCCTATGCGTGGCGGGAAAATGACAAATTGCTGGGAACCATCTCTACCACTGCCGAAAAACTGAAGCTAACAGAATACACCGGAGTCAACCCAGGACCGGCCGTCGCGGAATGGCGTTTGGAATCTGTTTTACCAGAATACGGAAAACGTTGTGCGGAATTTATTCATTCTCAAAAAGACACAGAGAAACCTTTTTTCCTCTACTTTCCAATGCCGTCACCCCATTCGCCAATTGCACCCGACCAACCATGGAAAGGAACCAGTGGCGTTAGTGAATACGCTGATTTTCTAATTGAAACTGATGCCATCGTGGGGCAATTACTGAAAGCGCTCGACGACTCGCAACAATCAAAAAATACAATTGTCATCTTCACAACTGACAATGGCACATCGCCTATCGCAAAGTTTGAGTCTCTTGCCGAAAAGGGAGTCCACCTTACTGAAAATTTTCGGGGTAACAAAGCCGATGCCTTCGAAGGTGGACACCGAGTTCCACTGGTCGTTCGCTGGCCAGGAGTCACACAGCCCAACTCCCGGACTAACGAAGTCGTTTCACTAGTTGACATCATGGCAACCTTGGCGGAAATCACCAACTACGACCTGCCAGATGAAGCTGCGGAAGACAGCATGAGTCTCGCTCCACTGTTGCATGGCAAGCGATTAGATCAACCACTTCACGAAGCGATTGTCTGCCACTCAATTTCTGGACATTTTGCCGTTCGACAAGGCGGAGAGAATGGCCAATGGAAAACACTTTTTTGTCGTGGCTCAGGCGGTTGGAGTACGCCGCGTGAAGCAGCAGCTGGCAAACAAAATCTTCCCGCAGTGCAACTTTATGACATGAGAAACGACCCAAAAGAATCAGTCAATGTGCATCTTCAGCACCCAGAGATCGTCCAGCAAATGACCGAAACTCTGAGGCGTTTCATTGAAAACGGGCGGAGCACCCCCGGCACCCCGCAAACGAACGACAAGAACTCCGTTCACTGGCCAAATGTTCCTTGGAACAAGTAAATTCTCAACGGACTACTTGGCAAGTTTCCCGTTAGCAAAGCCTAACTCCTGCATCCATTCGATGCATAACTGAGGCCATGCAAAGGCGGCTTTGGTACCGACAGCCAGCCCAATTCCGTGCCGACCTTGCTCAAAAACATGCAACGAAACAGGAACTTGGTGTTGCTTACAGGCCAGGTAATACTCAATGCTATTTTCGACCGGAACAGCTTTGTCCTGAGTGGTGTGCCACAAGAAAGTAGGTGGTGTTTTCGCATCTACTTGTTCTTCATTGGAGTAGAACTGGACCAGTTCTTTCTCGGCTTTATCTCCTATTAAATTTCGCTGAGAACCTCGATGAGTATAGGGCTTGCCAAACCCAATCACGGGGTAACAGAGAACGGAAAAATTTGGCCGACAGGGCATCCCGTCAATCTCATCACCCACTAATTTGCCGATACTCTCATGAGTCGAAGCAGACGATGCGAGATGTCCACCCGCCGAAAATCCGAGCACTCCCACCTTTTCTGGATTGATTTTCCACTCCTTGGCATTTTTTCGAACCATCCGAATCGCACGCTGTACATCCATCAATGGGTAGGGGTGCCCGTATCCTTTTCCTCGATGGCGATAATCACAGATGAATGCTGAGATCCCATTCTTATTGAGCCACTCTGCAACCTGATGCCCCTCGTGCCCCATGGCTAAACCGCCATATCCCCCGCCTGGACAGATTACTACCGCCGTTCCCGAAGGATTCTCAGATGCGGGATAGAGAATCAAGCGAGGCATATCCTTTTCCTCAGTTCCAGCCGCGCCGGGTACGTTGTTCGCCCACAACGAAACCACTTCCGGTTCTGCACTAAATGAGTAATTACTAAATGCACACAACCACAAAACCAGACAGCCTAAAGTCCCAATTCGCATCACACCTATTCCTTTGTTAAGTCTTAGTCGCCTCCAAGCTACCACTTCAACGAATCCAGAACAATAAATATTTCCCTCATACGTTACCGATTCTTGGCACCGGATCTTGCCAAGTACGACAGGCAGTAATTCAAAAAATTGCAGCAATCAAATAATCGGATAAACTAAATCCCTGCCAAAATGAACTTGGTTACATTGATTAACAGAGTCAGATTACCGACCCTGAGTACAGGCCCCCGATTGCGAGTCCGAAACTTGAAGCCTTCCAACATCATATTACGCCCGATGGTTCGCGATGACTGGCCGGAAGTAGCCAGCTTGATCTACAAAGGAACCAACCACTGGTATCAATCGCATGGCATGAATGCCATTTTCACCGGAGCAGTTGAAGACACTGAACTTTTTTGTGAGGTTTACGAAGATCTCGATCCGGGATGCTGTATTTTGGCGGTTGAGCAGTCGAGTCAACGGATCGCCGGTTCCTGTTTCTTCCACCCCCGTGAAACCCATATCTCACTTGGAATCATGAATGTGCATCCCGATGCAATGGGTCAGAAAATTGCCAGCCGACTGCTTGCTCACATTACAAGCATGGCAGATGACCAGCACAAACCGGTGCGTCTCGTTTCGAGCGCCCTTAACTTAGACTCATTTTCGCTTTACACCCGAGCTGGATTTACGCCGTGCACCACCTATCAAGACATGATACTGAGCGTTCCCGAAGCCGGAATTGACCATTCCCCCACAGGTCTCAATCGAGTCAGAAAGGCCACCCTGGCCGACGTCTCCAATATGGTAGCACTGGAAATGGAGCTCAATCATATGGTTCGGGAAAAAGACTACCGGTATTTCATCGAAAACAAATCCGGCATCTGGCATGTCTCAGTTTATGAAAACGATACGGGCGACCTCGATGGATTTCTCGTATCAGTTCAACACGCTGCAAGTAACATGCTCGGACCTGGCGTTGCTCGAACTGACCAACAGGCAGCTGCGCTGATTCATGCAGAACTTAATTGCAATCGAGGGCGCTCTCCCGTTTTCTTAATCCCAGTCGCACGCCCTGAATTGGTTAAAACAATGTACCAATGGGGAGCTCGAAACTGCGAAATTCATTTTTCACAAGTGCGAGGCGATTGGTCACCAACCGAAGGCGTGGTCATGCCGACCTTTATGCCGGAAACTGGATAACAAACCAAGCGTTTTGCCGTGATTTTCACCAACACATTGAAAGTAGGGAATTCGTGTCAGACCTAGAATTGAACCATTCCAGTCCGCACCAGATTGCGATGGTTTTGACGACCACCGATTCCCAAACCGTTGCCGAAGCAATCGCCAAGGAACTGGTCTCAAACAAACTTGCCGCATGCGTCCAAATCGATGGGCCTATTAAAAGTGTTTATGTCTGGGAGGACAAACTGGAGTCGTCGCAGGAACTCCGTCTATCAATCAAAACAACGCAAGCGAACGTTGCAAAGGTCGTCGAGTCAATCAAAACATTACACAACTATGAGCTCCCCCAGATCCTATCCATCCCTGTCTCTGGCGGAAATGACGACTACTTGAAATGGGTAGCAGCCCATATCCAATGAGACAATTCCACGGAAACATCTGTTGAGGAAAGTGCGGACGAGAGGACTTGAACCTCCACGCCCTTGCCCCCACTAGAACCTGAATCTAGCGCGTCTGCCAATTCCGCCGCATGTGCGATTGCAAGATTATCGAGGTTTTCATTTGTTTGTCGAGAATCGCTTTGTCGGAGTTATTACTTTTGAACTGACTGTTTATCGAAAAACCATTTTCTATGCGAAATTGGAAGAAGTTTGCTTCTCTGGCACTTGAAAACGCTCACCTCGTAAATCATCCTATTTTTATTAGCAATCTGGGTCGAACCAACTCGCACAGCGATCCATATACTAGTTAAGAGACAGCTTAATCACTTGCACAGGATGAACCCCAGATGAATCGATACTCGCTCGTTGCCATATTTTTTACCGCGATTTTATTTAGTTCTTCGCAAGCCCATGGTAACAGTGACTGGTTTCGCCATTCGGCAATCTCTCCCGATGGAAAAACCATCGCCTTCAGCTACCAAGGGGACATTTATTCGGTTCCCACCGAAGGTGGCGATGCACGACCATTAACAATTCACGATGCCTGGGAAGGGCATCCCGTGTGGTCCCACGATGGGCAACAAATTGCGTTTGCCAGCGATCGGCATGGCAACTTAGATATCTTTGTAATGCCCGCAACCGGTGGTAAGGCGCAGCGTTTAACTTTCCACAGCGCGCACGATGTACCCACCGATTTCACACCAACCCACGACGGCGTATTATTCACGTCCGGCCGAACTGACAGTGCTGAGGCAAGCCTGTTTCCAACAAGTCGATTAGCAGAGCTTTATCAGGTATCCACCGAAGGCGGCACACCCCGCATGGTTTCAACCATCGCCGGTTCCGAAGCTCGCTACAGCGAGGATGGAAACGAAATTCTGTATCGCGATGAAAAATCTTACGAGATACCATTCCGAAAACATGACACTTCCGCATTCGCACGCGACATTTGGAAACACGATCTGAAATCGGGAAAGCATTCTCAATTAACCCAATTCGAAGGTGGCGATCACAACCCCGTTTGGGCAAGCGATGGTAGCATCTATTACCTCTCAGAAGACGGCAACAACAATTTCAATGTTTGGAAGATGGACGCCAACGGCAAAAAGAAACAACAAATTTCAAAATTTGAAATACATCCAGTTCGCCACCTAACCATCTCAAAGGACGGCACGCTCGCCTTCACACAACATGGCCAACTCTACACCCAAACTCCTGGGCAAGCGGCAAAAGAATTGGAAATCCGCTTTCGCACTGACACACATGCCAACGAGTACATCACAACACCGGTAAGCAGTGCGATCAAGGGCTTCGCCGTTTCACCCAACGGAAAAGAGATTGCCTTTGTAGCAAGAGGAGAAGTTTTCGTTACCAGTCGAGATTTCACCACCACCCGCCGAATCACCAACACGCCCGAGCAGGAACGAAGCGTATCATTCCATCCCGATGGCAGAACGCTGCTATACACCGGCGAACGGGGGGGCAAATGGAATCTTTACGAGTCCACCATTGCCGACACCAAAGAAAAATACTTTTTTGCCGCAACCAAGGTCGAAGAAAAAGAGATTCACTCAGCTGACCGCGAAAGTTTTCAACCTTCTTATTCACCCGATGGAAAGCAAATAGCTTACCTTTCCGGCCGCGATGAAATCCAGGTACTTAATCGCGACAGTGGCGAAACGCACGTCGCTTTAGGTCGCGAACACAACTATTCATATTCAGACGGCGACATTGCCTTCGCCTGGTCGCCTGACAGTAAATGGTTAATTGCTGATTATGCACCGCGTGACCGTTTGTTTATCACCAATATCGGTATCGTACCTGCAGACGGCTCTGCACAACCGGTCGACATCAGCCATTCAGGTTATTTGGACAGCGTTCCCAGTTGGGGAAGAGCGGGTGACGTCGTTTATTGGGCGAGCAGTCGATATGGACAACGCGATCACGGAAGCTGGGGACGCGAGCTCGACATCATGGCAACGTTTCTCACGCAAGACGCCTACGACAAGTTCACGCTTAGCAAAGAAGAGTACGAATTAGCAAAAGAGCTTCGAGAAGCGAACGAGAAAAAGGATGGGGAATCAGCCGAAAAAAAAACCGACGCAGTTAAAACTGTCGAGATTGACTGGCAGGCGCTCGATGACCGAACCGTTCGCCTAACACGCAACTCGGCAGATATCACTTCAGCCGTACTGAATGGAGATAATTCAAAGTTGTACTACATGCTTCGGCACGCAGGCGGCAATGAATTATGGGAACGCGACCTGCGCGAGGGCAAGGAAAAAATGGTTAAGAAAATGGGGGGTGGAAACGCGTCTTTCGTTCTTTCCAAGGATGGAAAAACACTCTTTTTTCAGTCGGGCAGTAGCTTGAGTTACGCCGACGTAAGCAGTCCAGAAAAAGGAAAACCGATTTCACTCGAAGCAGTCATGGAACTCAAACCAACAGCAGAACGGGATTACATGTTTGAGCACTCATGGCGACAGATCAATGACAAATTTTACAACCCAAATTTCCATGGAATCGACTGGCAAGCAATGAAAAACGCTTACCAAATGAAACTACCGTCGATCAGTAACAACCGAGACTTTGCCAATCTTCTGGCAGAAATGACTGGAGAGCTAAACGCATCGCACATTGGTGTAACTTACCGCCCGTCCCCCGCTAAAAATGGCGACCGCACTGCTGCCTTGGGTGTCTTATTTGACCTCACCGACACGACAGGGCCATTGGAAATTGTCGAGATTCTTGACAAAAGCCCTCTTAAGCAAGCGAAGAGCTCTATCAAACCGGGCATGAAATTAACGGCTGTCGATGGTGTAGTGCTTGATGGAAAAACAAATCTGGCTCAACTATTGAATCACAAGGCGGGCAAACGCGTTCGCCTAAGCATTCAGCGTCCTGATGGCACAAAATTTGACGAAGTCACAAAACCAATTTCAACAGGAGCCGAAGGGCAGCTCCTTTATGAGAGATGGGTTAAAAACCGACGAGATTTAGTAGACAAACTCTCCAACGGTCGACTCGGTTACGTTCATATTCGCGGAATGAATGATGCCAGCTATCGCGTTGCCTATTCGGAAATTCTTGGCCAACACTTCGACAAAGATGCCATCATTGTTGACACCCGATGGAACGGGGGAGGATGGCTACACAACGACTTAGCGAAACTGCTCAGTGGCAAAGAATACGTCACCATGCATGTCCGTGGCCGCGAATACCGAGGCGACTCCCTCGACCAGTGGAACAAACCATCGATCGTGGTGATGGGTGAAGGTAACTACAGCGATGCTAACGGTTTCCCGTTTGCCTACCGGGCGTTGAAGATCGGCGAACTGGTCGGCATGCCCGTACCCGGCACAATGACGGCGGTTTGGTGGGAAACGTCTCTCTCTGGCGACATGCGAGTCGGTGTCCCTCAGGTCGGCATGAAAAATAAACAAGGCGAGTTTCTGGAAAACAAGCAAATGGAACCGGATCACAAGGTCATGAACGATCCAGAATCTGTATCGAAAGGCGAAGACAAGCAAATTGCCCGAGCCGTTGAGGTGATGCTCAAACAGCTAGACTCTAAAAAGAAAAGAAAGACCTCCGTAGCAAAGTAAAACCTAACTCGATATTTCTTTGCACTGGGTTGCCTCTCTCGCGTTGGCAACAGAACAGAATTTTCACAATAATGTCAAAACTCGCACTTGGTTTTTTACTTCATGTCTGCATTTTTAACGCGGCTGAATTAACATCCGCCCAAGAAAAAAACGAACTTGGCATCACAGTAAGTCAACCAACCAGCGGGTACTATGTCGCCTATCAGGATGTTTATTTAATTCCCTACTCATTCCTGATTCCAGGAACGAAGACCTCCATTGAAATGGTGCCTGTTCCTGCTGGGAAGTTTAACCTCTCGCTCCAAACACAAACTGGAGAACACAAATCGGTAGAGGTGAATGTCGCGCCGTTTTGGATTGCCAAAACTGAGACAACTTGGAAACAATATGGACCGTTTCTTGATTTGGGGTCCGTCTTTCGTCAGTTCGAAAAATTGAAAATTCGACAGATCGATCCCGATAATAAAATTGACGGTGTTACCGCGCCAAGTTTAATTTACGACGAAGATTATCGTAGACATCATTATGGTGGGACACCGAATCACCCCGTCGGAACGGTGTCACAATTTGGGGCCAAAGCTTACACCAAATTCCTGACTAAATTAACATCTACCCCCTATCGCCTACCTAGCTTAGTTGAATGGCAATACGCTGCGAATGCTAATCGAAGAACAACTTCGCCACCGGCAGAAGCGATCAACAAAATCGCATGGACTCGTAAAAATGCCAGGACTCGTAAAGAAGTAGCCACTAAACCTCCCAATCCATGGGGGATTTACGACATGCAAGGGAACGTCTCGGAATGGGTACTCGATGGGCAGAAATGCCTCTCATCAACTTTGATTAACAGAGGGTCTATCGATTCACTATCTTCCGTTGCTTGGCCAACAGAGCACAGAAAACGCGTAGCCCTGGGAGGCTCATTCCTCGATTTACCCAAAAACTGCCAAGTCCACTCCCAAAAATCATCAAGTGCGAGACTTTACGAAGATGAGCCAATGCTGCCCCACAGTCCGCACTGGACGACTTCGACAGCAGGGCAGGGCATTGGATTTCGGATCGTTCGGCCAGTTGATCGAAACGTTCCACTCGAATTGGCAAACCGATACTGGGAGCCAGATCATCCGAAAATCACCAACGCTCTCAAGGTCAAACAAGAATCAGGTTACGCAACTCGAGGCCTCGTAAACCCCGAGTTGCCAACGGCAGCTAAAAATTTCATTCAGCAAAAACAACTACCCTGATTCAAAGCCGCTTGGCTTGCTTATTTTTTTACCTGAGCATTCATCCATTGATACAGCTCGGGGGTTGCGTAGGCAGCGGACCAACAGTTGTGGCCTACATTCTCCATCGTGGTGAACCTAACCTTGGTCCCCCCCGCTTTAGTAATCGCATCGACCATCTTCACTGACTTTTCAAACGGCACAGGCTTATCCTGATCGCCATGGAAAACCCAAATTGGAACGTCTACCAAATTAGCAGCTTTCGACGGATCACCACCTCCGCAGATTGGAGCAACCGCAGCAAACCGGTTGGGTGAATTCGTCGCCATCGTCCAGGTTCCATACCCCCCCATACTCAAGCCGGTCAAAAAGACACTTGCCTCATTGATTCGGTATTGTTTGGTCACCGCATCTAGCAATTCAGTCAGTCGCTTTTGCTGCGTATCGGAAGACCAACGATCTGACCGTGGGCACTGCGGGGAAACGAGAATGTAAGGCAGATCGTCACCGCGGGCGGCGAATTTTGGCGGCCCCCATTTTGCCACCAAACTTAACGGCCCATTACTTTCTCCACGACCATGAAGAAAAAACAAAAGGGGGAACTCCTGATCGCTATCGGCTGAATAGTTCTTAGGCAAATAAATCAAATAGGGCACCTTGGCTCCATCACTCGATTCAAACACAGCCTCCACTTGCTGCCCCGGCTTATTTTCCGAATCTTGAGCAATTGCAGAACGCCCCGCAACGACGCAAACCATTAGCAAAATCAAACCTAAGCATCTTTTAAATTTCATTGTTCATCCGTTGGATTAATGATAGGGATCAATATTCTCTTGACCAAAGACTGAATCACTCAAGTCGAAAAATGTCTTTCGAAAGATGTCTTAATAGCGAGGAATTTCCGGATCCACCGAAAGGCTCCAGGCGTCAATTCCCCCAACCATATTTTGCACCTGCCGGAATCCTTGGCCAATTAACCATTGACCCACATTGTGACTTCGGCCACCGTGATGACAATGAACCACAATTCGTTTTTCACGATAGGGCTCTAACTCATCAATCCGCTGGGGTGTTTCGTTCATCGGGATCAACAACGATCCATCAATTCGGCAATGCTCAAACTCTTGCGACTCTCGGCAATCGAGCAGCAAAAAATCGTCTTTACTGGCCAACAATTCCTTGACGCTCTGGACGTCAATTTCGAAAGGCAACTCGTTTTGTTCAATTGAAGATGACATTAAAACTTATGTAAATCGAATAAATTATGGTAACTTAAAAACACGGGTCGCCTTATTATTCTGAATCAATCGACACTGACAAGACGCTATGACAACTAAACCCCGAATCATCGGCTCGCGCATCTCTGGCGTCGCCCTTATCCGCCAGCAAACGTTGGTCTTCTTGGGGGTTTTCGTATTTAGTCTAACGCTCATTGAAGGCAATTCCGCGAAATCTCAAGACAAAATAGATTTTTCGCATGACATCTTCCCACTTCTAAAAATGAAATGTGCGGCCTGCCATTCAAATGGCGTCTACAAAGGTGGATTGTCTCTTGAAACCCGTGAGCAACTCATCGAATCCGGTAATATCTCAAAGGGAAATCACTTGAAAAGTGATTTATTTTCGAGGATAACTTCCGATGACCCTGAAGAGAAAATGCCACCCGAAGGCTCTCGGCTCACCTCCGCGGAAATCCAAAAAATTGCCACTTGGATCGACGCTGGACTGCCTTGGCCCTTGGAGATAACTCTAAAAAAACAGCAGTTCAAAAGACCACTCGCCCTACGTGAGACGAATCTACCCGCGAAGATCGACGCCAAAGAAAACCCGATCGACTATTTCATCGACCAGTATTTTCAAACGAATAACATACAACCGTCCCCGCTCCTTTCGGATCGAGAATTCCTCCGCCGCGCAAAACTTGATCTCCTTGGATTACTTCCAGCTCCCGCTGAGGTCGCATCTTACCAAAACGACGGCAACCCCAACAAACAATCCGCGTTGATCGATTCGATTCTTTCACAAGATCGAAATTACGCGGATCACTGGATGTCATTCTGGAATGACCTGCTTCGAAATGACTATGTAGGCACGGGTTATATCGACGGGGGCAGAAAGCAAATCACTCAATGGCTGCATCAGTCGCTCCTCGAAAACAAACCGTACGACAAATTTGTCCGCGAGCTAGTCAATCCATCAGCGAATTCGGCTGGATTCATTAAAGGAATCAAATGGAGAGGCCGGGTGAATGCAAGTCAAATCGAACCGCTCCAATTTTCTCAAAACATTTCGCAGGTGTTTCTGGGAATAAACATGAAGTGTGCATCCTGTCACGATAGCTTTATTGACGATTGGCGACTTGAAGACGCTTACGGCCTGGCTGCCATTACCGCTCAACAGCCTCTCGAAATTCATCGTTGCGATATCCCTACGAGTCAAACTGCGACTAGTAAATTTGTATTCCCAGAACTGGGCGTCATCGACCATTCCCAGCCACGTGAAAAACGACTCGAACAATTATCCCAATTAATGACAACTCGTGAAAATGGGAGATTTGCGAGAACGATCGTCAACCGCCTGTGGCATCGCATGACGGGTCGAGGACTGGTGCATCCGGTCGATGTCATGGCAAACGAAGCGTGGTCTGAACCACTGCTCGATTTTCTAGCTGAAGACCTGGTTAAAAACAAATACAACCTGAAACATGTCTTACATTCAATTGCAACTTCTAGAATTTACCAATCACAGTCAGCAGCATCAGAATCTACCGATGCGACTGGCTACGTGTTTCGGGGAGTTGCTACCAAGCGAATGACGGCAGAGCAATTCGTCGATTCAGTCTGGAGCTTATCAGGCACCGCCCCCAACAAGCTAGATGCCAAGATCATCCCCACGAGTCAGATAAAAACAGTTGGAAAATGGATCTGGAGCACCACTCCAGCCTTGTCGTCACCAGCCCAAGAGACCGTTTACTTTCGAAAATTTTTCACACTACAATCCATTCCTTCCGATGCTTATTGCATCGCGACATGCGACAACGAATTTACCCTTTGGGTAAATGGCAAACGCGTTTCTGAAGGAAACAATTGGACCCAGCCGGTAACCTCTGATCTCAGCACCTACCTGAAGTCAGGCGAGAACTCAATTATCGTCAAGGCAGTCAACCAAGGAGACAGCCCAAATCCAGCCGGATTTTTTGCGGAGATTTTGTTTCGCAACAACTCAACTACAAATTGGCAAACCATTCATTCCAATGCAGATTGGGAATTCACAGCACAGCCCATTACAGCGGATGGCTTAAAGCAATCCGGTGGTCCTGCGAACTGGGCCGCAGCGAAGGTAATTCCAGGCGGCTGGAAAACCTACGCTGCCGTGCAACCTAGCATTGGATCAGCCAAACTCAATGCGGAACAATCTCCGCACTCAAAGGCAACGACACGAGCTTCTTTGGTTGTGTCGAATTTACTCATGCGTTCTTTGGGGCGTCCCAATCGAGAACAGGTGGTAACAACTCGCCCGGATTCGCTTTCAACGCTACAAGCATTGGACCTTAGCAATGGCGACATCTTGGCGAATTGGTTGAAAATCGGTGCAAAAAATTGGATCGAGCAACAAAAAAACAATCGCTGGACAGACCAACAATTAATAAACGAAATCTACAGCCAAGCGTTTTCCCGACTTCCCAGCGATCAGGAACTTGAATTGTTATCTATCGCCAAACAAGAAAATAAAACCGAAGCCATCGAAGACGTCCTCTGGTTGGTTGTGATGCTACCTGAATTTCAGTTGATCAATTAAGTGGATTTCAATTAAGCGGATTTCAATTAAGCACCCTCCAGCTACGCAATTCTGATTCTCTCAGTGATGAAATGTTAAATGTCCAAGCTCAATAAAACACGTAGAGATTTCCTCAAAAAAACATCGGCTGCAACCATGGCAGCACTCGCATGCGGCGCTCCCCGACTGGCGACAGCAACTGTCAATCCCAACGCTCCGGCGGCAACGGCAGACACCTGCATTTTACTCTGGATGGGCGGAGGCATGGCAGCACCTGACACCTTTGACCCAAAACATTACGAGCCCTTTAAAAAAGGCCTCGCCGCGAAAGATATCATCTCAACTTTTCCAGCGATCGATTCGGTCGTCGACGAAATCAAGTTGACTCAAGGATTGGAGAATATCGCTCAGATTCTTGATCGCGGCACTTTAATTCGTTCTCACGTCCAAGCCGACCTCGGTAACATTCTGCATTCCCGTCACCAGTACCACTGGCACACGGGATACGTCCCACCTCAGACCGTTGCAGCCCCGCACATTGGAGCATGGATGGCAAAACTTCTCGGGCCTCGCAATCCAGCCATTCCAGCTTTCATTGATATCGGTCAACGTCTCGAAGGAGTCGGTGAAAAGGAAGAATTAAAAGCATTTCACACGGCTGGTTTTCTGGGAAGTGAATTTGGACCCTTTGTTCTCCCGTATCCTGAGCAAGCGATCCAGTCAGTACGCCCACCCAAAGGAATGACTCCTTCAAGGTTTAAAACTCGTCATCAGAAATATCGTGAACTAGTGAATCGAACGCACCAAGATCGCGTTTCGGATTATCAAAAAGAATCAATGATGAGGTCAATGGAGAATGCGTACCGGCTATTGAGTTCGCCCGAGCGAACTGCATTCGACCTGACCCTTGAACCCAAGCAGTCCTATGATCGCTACAATACTTCGCGATTTGGACAGGGATGTTTGCTGGCTCGCCGACTCACCGAAGCGGGGGCCAGATTCATCGAAGTCACCACCGAGTATGTCCCCTTTGTCTCTTGGGACACCCACGAGAATGGCCATACAACGGTCGCCAAAATGAAAAAGGACATCGATCGCCCCATTGCTCAATTGATTCTTGATCTTGAGGAACGGGGACTGCTGGATCGCACGCTGGTTGTTCTTGCCAGCGAATTTAGCCGAGACATGATGATCGAAGGCGTGCCTGGCAGTACCGCTCGTGATCAATCCCGAGCCAAAGCAGACATCATGTCTGAAATGAAACAATATGGGCTCCACCGTCACTTTACCGGAGGGAGCAGCGTACTAATGTTCGGCGGGGGAATTGGAAAAGGGAAACTGTATGGAAAAACTGCCGACCAACGCCCTTGCTTAGCCATCGAAAACCCAGTCAGCATTAGCGACCTGCATGCAACAATTTTTCAAGCGATGGGAATTGCCCCCGACACCGCACTCGACGTCGAGCAACGTCCGTTTTACGTAACCGAAGATGGGAAAGGGCAACCCGTCCAAGATCTGTTTGCTTAATCTATCCGTATTGGTCTGGTGAACATTCACGATTAAAACGATATATTGAACCGGTCGGTTATTTGCAGCCAGCAAATAGTCTGATGTAACAATCCCGTTCCTTTCCGCCATCTATCCAATGACACCACGCGCATTCTCAGTCGAAGTCGTTGAAAAACTCCAGAGCGCTGACTTCGAAGCGTTTTGGGCCGGGGGCTGCGTACGCGATCAAATCCTCGGGATTCAGCCACAGGATTACGATGTAGCGACCAATGCCACACCCGATCAAATCCGTGAAATATTCGGAAAAAACAAAACGTTGGCCATTGGAGCCGCCTTCGGGGTTATCACCGTTCTTGGCCCCAAGACCGCGGGGCAGGTCGAGGTCGCAACCTTCAGAAAAGATGGCGGCTATTCCGATGGTCGTCGCCCAGACAGCGTTGAATTTACCGACGCCAAAGAAGATGCGCTTCGCCGCGATTTCACAATCAACGGAATGTTTTTTGACCCAACTACCGACCAGCTTATCGATTACGTCAACGGCAAAGAGGATCTCAACAAGCGGCTAATTCGTGCGATCGGTACGCCAGAGGATCGCATCCAAGAAGACAAATTGCGGATGCTTCGCGCGGTGAGATTTGCTGCGACGTATGAATTTGCAATCGAACCAGAAACCATGCACGCGATTCAGAGTGCAGCAGCGGAGATCACTGTCGTCAGTGGCGAACGGATCGGAACCGAAATGCGCCGAATGCTCACTCACTCCAATCGCGCGACTGCAATTTCATTGTTGCGAGAAACTCAATTAATCGAAAAAATCATCCCAAACGCCGCCTCGCTTTTTCCCAATAATAAAACATGGGATGATCTACTTTCTCAATTGCGCCGACTCAATGGCAATTTTGAATCCGCGCTTGCCGTTCTAATGGAGCCAATCTTTACGGAGTCAGTTTTAAATTCAGTATCTAGTGGTTGGAAACTTTCTAATCATGAAATTAAAGCAGTTCGCTGGATCCATCAGAATTGGAAAAAACTAGTCGATGCAGAGCAGCGTCCCTGGTCCGTCATCCAACCACTGCTGACCCATCGCCAGTCTCGATCGGCGCTTGCCATCGCCGCCTGCCAAACCGAAATTACCAGTGCCGGGGTTCAATTTTGTCGCGACCGACTCACGTGGGAATCTGAGAGACTCAATCCACCACCGCTGCTTGATGGAAGCACATTAATTCGAATGGGAATTACCCCTGGGCCAAAATTCAGCCTAATTCTCTCAGATGTCCGCTCCGCGCAACTCGACGGGGAAATCTCAACCGCTGAACAAGCCGCTGAAAGGGCACAACAATCGGTTCGCTAATTGATTTCCAGCAATGGCCTTCCAGGCAATCAGTCGTATAATAAAACTGCCGCGATCGAGTTCTTGCCAATCATTAACCGGAGTTAGGTTTGAAGCTTACTGTATCCTGTCCTGAGTGTGGCAAAACATTTCGCAACCTAAAACCCGAATTGGCTGGGAAAAAGGCACGATGTAGTTGCGGCAAACTAGTAAGGCTAGGAGCAAAAAAATCCTCTGCTTTAGAGACCTCAGCGGCTTTGCCAAAAGAATCTCGAGACTCGTCTCCAAATGTTAAACCGGGATTACCTACGGTCCCCCCTGAACGCTCGCCCTCCAGCGAAAAAAAAACAAAAAGAAAAAAACGACGTGGCCGGACAATAGAAATCCCAATCACTGTTTCGGTCTCTTCTCCCGGAACGGAGGAACCGCTTTTTAAAGACACCTACGGGGACCTCGATGACATTTTAGCCGGTGCGGGCAATTCCGCTCCCTTGAAAATACCTCGGCCACAAGACACACCAACATCCCCTACGGCTGAGTCCTCCTCTCAGGAATCTCCACCCACGTTCGCTGCACCATCGCAAGTCGGTGTGATTGCGGGCCTGCTTTCAGCCACACTTGCAGTTTGGTTTGGAACACTGATCGCGACTTCAAAATTTGCAGTTATCGATTGGCCCTTAATTCGAAACCTGTCCAATTCACTCCAGAATTTATTTAACGTTAGTTTTGGAGAAGCCGAAGTCACCACAGTGTTCAACGCCGTCTTCTTGCTTCTCGGCTGGACGCTCTGGCTGGCGGCGTTGGTGCTGATCGCTTTGGGAGTTGGACAATTTTTTAATACATTTATCCAGCTCTTGTTTAAGCAATCGTTCATTAAGAGAATCGATGGACTAATTGGAGCTTGCGCAATCACGATCCTATTTCTGATGATCGCGGTCATTTTCAC
>CALKCK010000026.1 GCA_938083195.1 uncultured Pirellulaceae bacterium
GACCTGTTCTCCACGCATTTGCTGTCCGGTGCGGCCTATCACGTTTCCACCGTGCCAGAATCCCATTCCCATTTTCATATAAGGCATTCCATTGGTTTGGCCTTCGCTGAAGTGAAGTTCCAAGGAGGGCATCATTCTCTTGAGAGCAGTCAGTAGCGATTTGTTGTCTCCGCCGCGAACTTTGCGAAATTCCCAAATCGTCAACATGAATTCCTTGTGAGGGGTAATATCGTCGGGCTCCCAGGTATCCCACGGAAGTTTCTTGAAATATTGGTAGACTGATTTTAACTGATCTGCTCCGGATTTCATTGATTGGTTATCGCCGGAGTGGTAGACGAAGAATTGGTCGGTCGTAAGAAGTTCTTCAAGAACTTGTGTGTCCTTTTCGAGAACGTGCTCAACTAGCATGTCTGCCTCGTCGATCAGTCGGCTAACCGCTTGCTCATGACGCCCCGCACCGAAACGCGAGTCGTCTTTGAATACTTTCAGGGCTTTGGGGTAGCCAAAAAATTCTCGAAAGAAGCGCAGTTTCCGGATTGGCTGATTGGTGACGCTCGCGTTGAGATTGGCCGCCTGAACATTTTCGTCAACGATGGACCAATGGTCTCGACGGTTCAGCATGCGACGAATCTCCCGTTCATAGTCGGCACGTGAAATGAGGCGGCCTTCTTCGACTGTCTTGACCAGTTCTTTGTCCGGACTTGCATCGGTCAGAGCGTAGGCCAATGCGTAACTCGCATCACGTGGCGACATCATCCGTCGATGATGTTCATCCGGTGTTCCCTGCCCGAATTCATTACGGTAGGCAAATTCGGTGCTCAATAACATCGATTCGATCAGTTTCCCGATGGCCTTCTGTCGGTCGAGTTTGTCCATATATAGTCTGAGTTGTTGGACGGTATCAGCAGTTTCCGTATCTGTCGGACTACGTTCAAAGATCTTCTCGTACAACTCAAGGGTCAATTGCTCAAGTAGTATCAGTTCGTCGCCCCCCGCTGCTTCGCGCTGAGCCTTGAACGAAGCGTTCCAGTCCGCAAGGCACTTGTCGATGATCTGGTGGAACCGATCACCCTGTTTGCGGTGCTTTTTGATTGCTTGCTTGATACCCGCCATTTCAGTGTCTTTAAGTGGGGCGTATTCGGGCACGACAAAATTGCCATTTTTAACGTGGCTATATAGCCGGTTCATGTCCCATGTGTCGTAGAAAAGCTTCATAGTGGCGATTCGGTTTTGAATTCGGTAGTCGGTCACTCCCTCCATATACCAGTCCCGCTCGCTTTGCTCGATGATGCTGTCGAATTCAGCACGGTTCTGATTGCTGTAAGGAGCCCAGACGGGATTGCCTTTGCGATCCAATTCGAACGCGTCAGTGTTTTCAGTGACCTCGTAGGCGGACCGTTTGAAGGTGGCAATGCCTCGCAGGATGGCTCGAATATCTCCGTGATCAAAGCGATCCAAGAAGCCGAGGTTTTCGTGCCGTCTCTGAATGCCGTTTGTTGAATGCTTTGGTGGTCCGGGGTACGGGATTTCTTTTCGGATCAGTTTTGGCAGGAGCGCGTCATGTTGATCGCCATAAATTTCTCGAAGCAGTCTTTGCATGAAGGGAAATGTTTTCAGGAATTGCTCCCGCGAACGCAGTGTCTCACGGTGATCCAGTTCCGCCTTCATCAACGCGTACATAGCTGGGAAATTTGCCTTCATCGTTGCTTCAGAAGACATATGACCAGCAATCCGTTTGGCGTTGCCAATCATCGTTAGTAAGTGACCTGTCGTCAGGCGATTGTGGACGCTGTAACGTACGCCGACTTTTTCGGGCAGCAGGTAAGGGTTGGTGATCGTCCTGCGGAACTTGTCCCCCCGCTCTGTCTTGGGGCTCCAATGAATTCCACTATCACCTTGAACGGGTTGGATGGTTCCGTAAATCGTCCGGGTCGGGTGGTAATCTAGCAAGCGATTGATCTTTTCGTTGAAGATGAACTCGCTTACCAGCCACCGACGATCCGGCGTATAACCTTGCAGGTCAGCGTGCTTGCCGGAAAATAGTTCCTTGTGATTAACGACATTGCCGTACTCGAACCGCAGCAGTTTCTCAGCAAGCGCCTTTGAGGCATCGCCCGTCAGTTGACTATCTACCCATTGCAACAGAATCTTTCGTTCATTCTCGTTCGGCTGTCTGGCTTCCTCGGGTGGCATTTCGTTCAGATGAATCACATCCTGAACTTTTTTTAACAACGATTGTCGATCGACTGCATCGATTGTCTCCAATGCGTCCAACTGCACTTGGCCTTCTTGCTTAGCGGCTCCATGGCACGATACACAGTGAGTCTTTAGTGCCCGAGTTGCTTGTTCCTCCAGTTCCATCGGATCTAAGTCTGCGATTGTGGGCGCGGTCTGTGCAACCAATGGAACTGTGAAGGGCGACCACAGCAGGAGTGAACACAGCAGGAGTGAGTGCAACTTTACGAAGCTGCCAAGACCTAAACCGCAACTTTCCAACTTCATATTAGCCTTTTTTAGAGTCGTGTTTTCCGATTGCCAATATCGATTCCGCTTCCCAGGATTCTCTTTCAATCGTTCTTGCCTCGACTTAGGGTTTCGACGCGATGCGTTTTTTAGGAGACTGTTTTTTAGTGCAACTGTCACAGTTTAGTTCAGCGTCTGGCTTTAGAGAAAGTTTGCGGAATTCAAAATCCGGAATGCTCGGTTTAAGCTTACTAAAGAGCAAGCGCCAAGACAACAAAATCGCGAACCAAAGGATGGGGGCAACCCAAGAATAGTCTTTTGCATTATCGTCTTGAGGGGTCGTAAGTCATTGATATTTTCGAATAAAAATGAGATTCAGACAATAACAAAGCCAAGCAAATTTCACATCTTCCTAATCGCTTGCGACCTGAAACGAAAGCACGATCTATCGTTTGGATACCAGTTTTATGACAGAAGGAACTGGCTTCATATAAGTAATGTTGCACGCGACACAGTTTAATGCCGGCGACGCTTTAAGCCAGCGGCAGCAATCGCGCCAACGAATAGTGCAAACGATGTCGGTTCCGGGACCGACGAATATGCCCTGCTGTTCGTGGACCGGATGTAGTCAACGTCCAAGTCACCTGCCAGACCTCCTGTGAATTCTCCAATAAACCATCCACCTCCCGCGTTGAAACTTCCGTTTCCTCTCTCGAATCCCGAGGCAGTTGTGAGGTCATGGTTGAGTAGTTGGTCATCGACTCAGACGAAGGTAACTATCGTTGCCTTCGTAGGCGATTCGAACCGTGTGGAAGCTGCTGTTTGCAAAGTTCGTTCCAGTTCGATAGTCGGTATTCGAACCTGAGGTTCAAATGCCAATGCGGTCATCTTCCAAGTTAACGCGAACCGATTGTAAATCTTCGTTTTCTGCCCGCATGAAATTAGCAGGCTAAAAACGGTCTGTGTGGGCAGATTCTCTGATCCAATTTTCCGATTCCGTTTTATAATTAGCAGGCCAAAATTTTCGGAATCTAGCGGGTGCGTTCGGTCGAAAGCGTGCTAGCAAAACCGTTGTTGAAACGTGATTGAATCGAGCTTCGAGACGTCTTAGCAGGCCATATGACGTGGATTTGCTTGGGTTAGGCAAGTTTTACAGAATGTTCAGCTCAATTTGGCCGACAGAAAACAAAAGGTGCGGAAGTTTACTGATTACCGTAACGCTCCCGATTATGCCGATTGTTTTGTTCAGTCAATTGATACAGCCGTGAATACAGCCATGCTAGTTCGAACTCTTGCGTCCCTAATCGTACTATTATTCCTCAGTTCAAATGTGGTCGGAAAAGACTACGTTGGAAGCAATAATAACGCTGGTTATTTGAGCCCGCTGGGCGACAAGGTTGCTCCCGCGAAAGACGTTTTCATAGCGTTTGAAGATTCCGAGAAAGAGACGGGGCAAGCGGCGCCAGTCTATTCCCCTGCTTTGGGGAATCTTGAGCCACGAGGAATCAGTGTTGAAACTGAAAGTGAAGCGGTGACGCTTAGATCGACCGCATCCCCCAACGCTGAAGAGAAGTTGGATTATTTTGCTGCTTACGACAAGGGCTTTGGGATTTTTCCTTACGACAAAAAGAAAAATCCGTTTGAACTAAAAATCAATGGCTGGATTCAGTTTCGACATCATGCATTCGCACGTGAAGTGGATAGCTGGACAGACAATGCGGGAATTACGCGGCCAGTAAAAAATCGAAACGCTTTTGATATCGAGCGGGCGCGACTGAGCTTTAAAGGAACGGCTCTCGATCCACGTTTGACCTACTTTTATCAGCTTGATGGCGATACCGACGGCCGCCACGCTGTTGACTTTTTTGACTATTGGTGGGCTTGGAAAGTCAGCGATCGCTTCCGCCTGCAGTTTGGAAAACGAAAAGTTTCGGCAAGCCGTCAATGGCTTTTGGGTGCAAGGCGAACTCGATTTATTGATCGTCCAATGTCAAATGACTTTTTCCGTCCTGACCGAACGATTGGTATTTGGGGGCAAGGTAAGACCGGTGAGAACGGACATTACGAACTCATGCTTGGAAACGGCTATCGAACTTCGAACTTGCCGAATCGTATTACAGATGACAAACTCACTGTTGCAATGACTCAGTACTTTGACCCCTTTGGAGATTTCGGTGGCCAGCTTGTCGATTTTGATTACAACTGCGATCCGTTGGTTCGGTTCGGTCATTCTTTTGTCTATTCGCCCATCACGTCCGATGCGTTAGGAAGTCCACTTGCCGAGACCGATTTCATCCGGATGACCGATGGAACGCGTTTGGGTGAAGAGGGAGCACTAAGCCCGGGGGTTACGGTTTCCGGTGTTGATGTCTTCTTTTACGGAGTTGATCTTGCTGCCAAATGGCAAGGTTGGAGTTTTGATTCAGAGGTGTTCTTTCGATGGTTAGAGAATTTTGAATCTGATGGCGCCGTTCCAGTTGATAGCCTGATGCAACGCGGATTTTATGTCGAAGGTGGCAAATTCATTATTCCACAAAAGCTGGACGTCAATTTTCGTTATTCAGAGGTTTCAGGATTGCTGGGTGACCGGACGGAGTACGCGGCTGGTTTCAATTGGTACCCGATGGAGAATAACTACAAACTCAAATGGTCGTTTGACGTAACCGTGCTCGACGGAAGTCCGCTTAACAATGCGTCTTCTGACATTCTTGTCGGTGATGACGGAACATTGTTCCGTACACAAATCCAGGCTGAGTTTTAAAAGACGGCCCCCTTTTTTAAAGGACGGGCAAGGAAGCGATTCCATCCTCCTTTTGGGTTTGTGATACCTTGTTAAGCTGTTGTTTCAGGTGATTTTCTCTGCGTTGGCTGATTCGTTTTAAGAGATGCAGGGTTTGAGAACTCTAGCCGCTGTCCCGACTTTGTATCTGCTTCCCGCTCTTATGGTCAGTTGGGATAAAGTCTGCGCGGGAGTTAGTAAGGGGCCCCATTGCTATCTGAGAATCAGTATTTCACTTGATCTTCCATCATGCGTTTCGCCTTTTTTGCAGCGGATTCCCAATCACCACTGCGGGCGAGTTTGATAATTTTTTCGATCCAGATACGCTCATTCGATGGAAGCGATGAATCATCAGACTCACCAAGCAATTTATCAACCATATCAGTTCAAAAACCCTTGCCGCAATGAAACGTTTTCTAACGAAATTATAGGGTCCAGTTTGCAGCGCGACACAATGTTGGTTGATGGCTGAAAGCGGGCGTAGGATCGGACGTAGTTGCGTGTCAAAGGTTTCGGCAGTTACTTATTTCTCATCACCGGTTGAGCTAATGCCTCGTGCCACAAAATCTAGCGACATGGCATATTGCGGACGGCAAAATATTTCAGATTGAATCACCTTTTCGAAGTAGGCTTTTGCCGACAAAGCATCGTCTTGTGCGAGGGCAATTAACCCTAGTATATATCGCCTTGAATTTACTGTTGAAGTTGACGACGGCGACATTGGCGTCCTCAATTTTTATTTTGGCGGGTCGCCGCTTACCGGAGTCGTGCAACTCAAAGAATCTCTTAATTCTGGCAATAACGCCGGCTCAAGCTTCCGCCCGCTAAACATCATTAGGCAATCTTGCACCGTCCTGTCCCGATAGTCTGTGGCACTCAGGTCAGCACCATTTCGGATCAATATCTGCAAGATTTCAAAGTAAGAGTTTGAGACCTTTTCATTACGATTGCCCACGAGGATTGCAGCTGCGTGTGCTGGTGTGTGACCGTATCGGTCGCCAATATTGATGTCTGCTCCAGCTCCCAAAAGCTGTTCAATATCACCTTTGTTGCCAGTTTTTACTGCAATGAACAATGCGGTACGCCCAAAATCGTTCTGAAGATTTGGGTTCGAACACTTACTGAGTAGCACTGGCATCGTGTCATACCTGCGTTTGCCTTCTGGCATTTTCGCGGCTGCGTGCAAGGGCGTGTTGCCATGCCTGTCACTGATTCCATCAATGGAATCCACCGCGTCCAGCGTGCTCCGTTGGCGGGCAACATATGCCTCAACAAGCACCTGTGGTTGCTTAAACTCATTGTTGTAATGCAGCAAAGATCCAAAACAAAAGATGAGTATCCCAATTGAAACTGCCGGCAACATCACCTTTCTCAGAAACGTCGGAAACTTGAACTGCAATTCATTAGGGTCGGTCTTGGACTTCCGGCAGCCCATGAAATAGTCTCCCAACCACGTATAGCGTACGCACCAGTGATAGCTCGCGAATATAAGTAAGCTGCTGAAGACAAGAACGAGATAACTCTTGGTTAGAGCGTTTAAACCTTCGACACTTTGCGCCATGTACGAAAGCTTGAAGGTAATTGGTAAGTGAACCCAGTACACCCAGTATGCAGAGTCAGCGAGATAACGAATCGATTTTCGCGGCTGCGATAGATAGCGGTGGGTGAGTCCAATAAACGCGAAACACATACTCCAGCAAAGCACCGAACGACTCAAGACGATGAGCACTTTGTGATAGCCGTTGTGGAAGATTCCCTCATACCATACGGCGGGTAACGCGAACGAGGAACTCCCAAGGTCGATGAAAGTCCAAGTGGTGATGCTGCTGACGACCGAAACGGATTGATCAAGGCGATCGGTGGGTTCACTGATGAGGATGAAAAACGGGACGGAGAATGCAAAATAATACCAGGCGTTATCACCCAATTTTGCCAACAAATGCCGCTGACGATAAAAGGCTACCCCAAACAGATAAAAAACAAAATATAAAGTGAGGCTGACGATCGGTACATTGAATCCAGAGGGAGGGAAAAAGGCAGTTTTGAGCAGGTACTGAAGTGGAAATGTGAACGCACCCAACAGAAGAAATCCCCACCTGTGGCTGACAGTAAAGTCAATTAATGACTGCCAGTTGCATAGTTTCTGAATCAACGGAAAACGATTTAGTGGCCGCAGGCATAAGTAAACCACATAAAAAATGATCAGGTAGAAAATAAACCAGAGATGGATCAAGCCATCCTGCAATGGCCCGTCTGGGTCCAGAATCCCGAAAAACAGAAACGGTTTTAGTTTCTCTAGCAAAGTCAGGCCGTCCATCGTCGTTGCGTAGTACCCGCCCTTGCCGACCAATAAAATGTGCAACGGCATTAACAGCACGAGGCCAATGATGAATGGAAGAACAATGCGTTTGAGGCGGTCATTGACAAAGTGATGGAGTCCCTTGCGGTCAATAACGAGTTCCGCAAAGAAGCCAGCCATGAAGAAAAAGAGCTGCATCCGAAACAGGTGGATAAAATTTAGGAACTGCAGATCAAGAACATCGCCGAAGTATTCCCCTGTTCCCCAGAAATATTTGTGGGGCGGCATAAAAAAGATGCAAACATGCAAAAGCAGACCGAGCAACATGGCTGTTGCTCGCACGAAGTCCAGGTCGTGATATCGTTGAGTGCGAGAGTTGTTCTCGATGTGCATTTGCATTCCTTGACGGCTTAAACTTAGTTCGAATTTAGACCACTGATACCTATGCGAAATTGAGCCGCGATTCCCCTAATCATTTTTGAGAAAAAAACCAATTTTGATGAAAACTCTTCCAGTGAGGCGCAGGGCCTAGTCTTGGTTCAGCATTCCCAAC
>CALKCK010000027.1 GCA_938083195.1 uncultured Pirellulaceae bacterium
CGAAGCCCGCATCAGCGGTGCTTCGCTTTCCTCAATACCTAATTGAATCTGACGGCTGGAATCTAATCTTCGCGGTCTTAGTTTTTAAACGTTCGGTCAGTTTACCAAAGCAGCGGACGTGACGGACTTTCCGCCGGCACCACTGGGGGTCTGACCGCCACCAATCGTAGCGGCACGACGGTTTCGGATTTGGCCCAAAATTACCGTCTGCGTTAGCTTCTTGCTTGAATTATTCGGATTGATGACCTGGTAATTCATTTTCTTCCAAACATAAACGCAGACAAAATCACAAATCCGAACCTTGTTACTAATTTTCCCTGCACCGTTTTTTGAATTACTCAACAGCTCCACGACTGGCACGATAATGCAACGCTTGGGATCGTCAGGCGATAACAGGGTTCTCTGTTCCAATTTCCAACGAAAGTTTCTAGGCTTTATCCCCTTATCATGAACAGCGGCTTCGTCACCCACTCGCATAACCACGCCATCCACCGACCCATCCAAGAGTTTGTACATGTAGTCTCTGTTTCCAGCATGATTCCCTGAATTAATATTGTTTGGGTTAAATTTTAACGCCAAATGGGAGGTCACTTTGTTATTCCCGGTGGCCAATAGAACAACCGTATCTCCGACTGCAAACTCAACATTATCATCTGGGCAACAGGGGCCGTCAAAATTTGGATTCGTTTGTGTCAAGTTTGGGTTAATCGCGCCAAACCCCGGTGCTCGCAACGCCAACGGCACCCCAACGGCTGCTGAAGCACCCGACATGACAACCGTGGATTTCGCAACGGCCTCAAAATCATTGAGCCCAAAACATCGGCTGAAGTAGGAACCCAACCCGTCCGATGCTGCTCCACCTCTTCGAACTGTAATTTGAAATGAATTGGCATTGTTAACATCTGCACCAGGGGTGAATCCACCTCCTGAGTAGTCCCAAATCCCCATGGAAATGTCATCCGCTACCAAAACATCACCGCGACCAACTTGATTCTTATTAGCAAAGTCGGAGGCGTAGGCTTTCGCGGTCTCGAGAGAGGTTGCCGACCGATCGTTACCGATTTTCATCGCTGCGGCGATGGCGGCAGCATCCGCAGCGTTTTGCATCTGCGATTTGTTGACATAAAAAGAGCCAATATCAACCATGATCGCGGCAACGAAGATTAATCCTCCGAGCATCACAGGCATCGTTACGACGACAGAGCCGCGGCGTTCTTTTCGTTTTTGATTACTCAAATTGGTCGGGATGGTTTTCACCGTATTAGTTCCTGAAAAAGCGTCATCGTGGTTAAAATCAAGCAGCCGTGGACTCTACTCGAGCCCCACACTCACACTACTATTTTTTCCCCTTCTTGTCGTCCTTCTTGTCCTTGTCGTCTTTGTCGTCCTTGCCGTCTTTGTCGTCCTTCTTCCCCTTCTTGTCCTTGTCGTCCTTGCCGTCTTTGTCGTCTTTGTCGTCCTTGTCGTCCTTGTCGTCCTTGTCGTCTTTTTTGTTCTTCTTACCGGTCGGGGCTTTTTTGGTTGGATCGGAAACGCCATCGCCTTCGGCAGGCATTACGCACACTCCTCCAACTGACTTGCCTTTGAGAAATGTCGTTGGAATCCAAGAAACGTCTGCGAAGTTCATTTCGATCGAGACAGTCACAGGCTGAAAGGCCTCCAAACCTTGAGGATTTGGAGGGTCGATCGTAACGGTGTAATTGCTACCACTCAGGTTCGCCGCATCCATTGCCGTTCCAACAATCGAATTCACATCGGCTGCGGTACTACTTTCAAAAACAGCAACTCGGCAGCCTGCTCGGGCTGCTTCTTCGAGAACATGTTTCACCATGACGCCGCGGCCAACTTCGACCGAGCCCATTAAAAACAGCACTAGAAAAGGAAGCACGCATGCAAACTCGATCGCGGCAGCGCCGAGTCGGGCACGTCGATATCTTTCTTTTGAGCTGTCTTTTGAAAGTTTGGCGGGAGAATTCTTCATTCTATTTCAACCGGGAGGAGGATGGGGGTTGGGGAATTGATCGCTGGCTAATTATTAAAAAACACGAACACTGCCTCTCATGAGGGTGCTGCCTTTATGAAAGATAGGTTGGGTTTGGCCGTGTGAAGCAAAAAAGAATTAATTTTCAACAAAAAAGATTACCGCTTTTGGTTCATAGTGCGTTTTTAAAAGCTACGTTTCTATAGCAACTCTTTCTGGTTCCATTTCGCATTGATGTCATGACCGTTCGCAAACCCAAAAAAACCAAAAAACGGGGGAAATACCGAGCTTTACGCTTGATTGTCATGTGTTGCGCGGCACAGGCGATCGGTCTTTTCATTTTCATCAACTGGTTCGAATCCGGTTTTTCAAAACACTGCAATGACGTTGCGGAAATTAAACAAGGTGAATTAATTCAACGTGAGATCGTAAAAGCTACTGAAGAAAAAAACGTTAGGGTTTTGAAACTCCTAAGCACGCTTTCACGCGATGACCGAGTCACAGGCCGGGAGAGGCTGAAGTGGACGAACCAGATCGAAACCTCCACGCTGAACTACGTTGCCCATCTAAAGCAAACGCAACCTGAATTGGTTTCACCCCTGTCTTTCGTCAAATTCAAATCAGCAAATGTAGCCAATACCCTATCCAGATTCGAAAGTCGGAGTGCGACGGCAAAGTCAGAAACTGCCCTCTACGAAGATAATTCCACCCATTGGTCTTTGAAACGAGTGAATCGCCCAGTTGCCCCTAAGATGGCAACCGACTTTAAGGAATGGTGCAAGAATCCAATTGATCAATTTGTGCTAGAGAAAATGCTTAGTGCGGGTCTTTCTCCCAATCCACCTGCATCGCAAACAAGACTGGCGAGACGGCTTTCTTATGACCTCACTGGCCTGCCATTAACAGAAGTGCGTTCTAACTATTGGTCCGAGAGCCAAGAGCACAATTCGCAATCCACACCCACTTATGAAAATTACGTTAACGAACTTCTCGATAACGATGGGTTTGGCGAACACTGGGCTCGCATGTGGCTGGATGTCGCTGGCTATGCCGACAGCAATGGCTACGAAGAAGATGAGATTCGTGAAAAATCGTATACCTACCGAGACTTCGTCATCTGGGCGATGAACAATGACCTTCCCTTTGACGAATTTGCACGTTGGCAAATCGCGGGTGACGAACTCGCACCGAAAAACGCAATGGCGGTGGCTGCCACCGGATTTATGACAACCGCTCCTTACAATACATTTCGACCTCAAGAATCCGAGCGGATGGATGAACTGGATAAGCAAGTTTCCACCTACAGTTCCGCGATTCTTGGAATGACCGTCGGGTGCGCTCGCTGTCACGACCATTTCTATGACGAAATTTCAACCGAAGAATACTATCGCATGGTCGCGATTTTTTCTGAAACGGAACGAACCAACGCCTATCTCGATTCCGAGGGCGGTAAGAGCTACCGAAAGTACTACGATCCAGTCAAAATTCGTCAGGAAGAACTGGATAAAATGCAGTATCGGCGTTTGCGAGAGAATAGCATTGCCGATCTAGAGGATTTCACTGAGGAACAGAAAGACATCCTTAGAAAACCGGTCAATCCAGACGACCTCGAACAAGACCGGCTAATTTCGATTTGCAAACGATGTTTAGATTTCAATGATTCGTATTTGGATGACGATTTCGTTCCGCTTCCAAAAGATGAAGAGCGATACGACCAACTCAAAGCCGAAATTAACTATTATCAGCTGCAAGTTCCCGCTTGCCCGCCGCAAGGACTGGCATTGCATGGCAGTAAAATCTCTCAAACCGCCATTCTCGAGAATGGTGATTTAAAAAACAGAGATGACGGCGAGATGGTCGGACCTGGATTCCTTGCCTGCCTGACCCCTGGGCTGGACAACTGGAACGAACACCAATGGCAACGTTGGGCTCCCAACAAAACCGAACCACTTCCAAGATCTGCGCTGGCGACCTGGACAACCGACACAACCCACGGCGCTGGGGCGATCGTTGCGAGGGTCATCGTTAACCGACTCTGGCAACAGTATTTTGGACGTGGACTTGTGACTACCGCTGGAGACTTTGGGCTCGAAGGAGATACTCCAAGCCATGCCAAACTACTCGATTGGCTCGCAATGGAATTGATTGATCACAACTGGAGCCTTAAGCATATCCACCGGCTGATCATCACAAGTGCAACGTACCGTCAAGATTCGAGAGTGACTTTGAATCATATGGAACTCGATCCCGAGAACATTTATTTCGGGCGATTCAATTCACGCCGAATCACAGCGGAAATGATGAGAGATTCGATGCTTCTAGCTGCCGGCAACCTTAACTCTACGATGTATGGCCCTGCAGTCATGCCACCAATCCCGCGGGACGCTGTCTTTAACACCGAAAAAGGTCCAGAAGAAACTTGGCCTATCGATTACGAAATTGATCGCGAAGCATTATGGCGGCGAGGTATTTACGTTCTTCTTCGGAGAACCATGCCAGTTCCCGTCCTTAAGCTTTTCGATGGGACCGATGGAAGTTTTTCTTGCCAAAAACGGAAAACATCCACGCTCCCCACTCAGGCACTAGCCTTATTCAATTCACCCTTCGTGACTCGACAATCGAGATTCCTTGCGAATCGCATCCTTGAAGCAGAGTCTCAACCTGAGAAACAAGTCCAACTCTTGGTACGTCTGACATTAGGCCGTCATGCAACATCTTCCGAAATCTCGAACTTCGTGGAGTTTTTATCCGAAAAACCCGCGCAAACTGAATATCGCTGGAAAGAGAAAAATTTAGAGGCGTTGTGCCAAGTTCTGTTTATGTCGAATGAATTTTTCTATATCAACTGAAACAGGGTTTCGATTCGATTGAGATAGGTAGGTCGGTCGCCCCGAACAAATGCTCAACCTCGGAAACAGGCAAACACGCCACCAACCTCCGACCGAGCAAGACGCTTGGGCTTTGGCCTCAATCCAACGCAAACCTCCACTCAAAATTCACCCCCAATTTCAGAGTGATCTCGTCTCATGAGTGATTTAAATCGAACGATGAAGGCTATTCAACGACGCGAATTTCTCAAAAGAAGTGGCGGCGGATTCGGGATGCTGGCGCTATCTTCACTTCTTAATTCAGGGCAAGCTCTCGGGACAACCGTGCCTGTGTCTGTTCCAAAAATTGGAAAAGCAAAATCTGTAATCTGGCTTTTCATGAATGGCGGACCGTCGGGATTAGACCTTTTCTCTCATAAGCCAGCGCTCGAAAAATGGCATGACAAACGATTCCCGGGTAGCATCGAAACGTTATTCCCCCATCCCGGCCCGATCATGAAGTCCCCGTTTAAGTTCCAACGACACGGTGAATCAGGCTTGCCCGTTTCGGAACTCTACCCGAACATCGCGAAACACGTCGACGACATCGCTTTTCTCAATGCCTGTTCGTGCCATTCCCATAACCATGTTCCCGCCTGCTATATGGTGAACTGCGGCATTTCGAAGATTGGTGCTCCATGCCTTGGATCGTGGGCAAGTTACGGCCTAGGATCAGGCAACGAGGACCTGCCAAGTTTCGTAGTAATGTACGATCACCGAACGGCCCCCGAGGGTGGCGCGAACCTTTGGGACGCGGCTTACCTCCCAGGTGAAAATCAGGGAGTTCCCTTTCGCGCATCAGACCAACCTATTCTCTATCTGAATCGAGATAAAAACATTTCCTCAAGCAGCCAGCAAAAACAACTGGCTATGCTGCAGAAAATGAATCACTGGCACGCCAACCAAAACCCTAATCAACAGGAATTGCTGACACGCATCAACAGTTTTGAAACTGCTTTTAAAATGCAAATGACGGCTCCTAAAATTGTCGACACTTCCAACGAAACAGCGGCCACAAAAAACCTGTACGGCATTGATGTCGAAGAATCAAAAACATTCGGGACTCAATTATTGATGGCTCGAAAAATGGCAGAGCAGGGCGTGCGGTTTATTCAAATCTATCATGGCGGTTACAAAAACAACTGGGATAGCCATGGTGGATTAGAAAAAGCCCACCGCAACCTATGCAGGGAAACAGACCAACCTATTGCTGGACTCTTACAGGATCTCAAGCAACGAGGGTTGCTCGACGAAACGCTCGTTATTTGGGGGGGCGAGTTTGGAAGAACGCCAACTTCTCAAGACAAAAACGGACGAGACCATAATCCCTATGGATTTACCATGTGGATGGCCGGCGGCGGTGTGAAACCTGGAATTGCGTACGGCGAAACCGACGAACTCGGATACAAGCCCGTCGAAAACGAAGTGACCATGCACGACCTGCATGCTACGGTTCTTCATCTGTTAGGGCTCGATCACGAGGCGTTGACCCATCGATTTGGTGGCCGCGAACAGAGTCTCGTGAACGGCCTAGGGCACGTGATCAAAGACCTGATCGCCTGATTGGAAAAAAATTCATTTCCCCAATCAAGCAGTCTTAAAGACCCAGTCCAATTTTCTTCGCCGGGAATTTTTTAAACGTCTTTAAATGGGCTTTCAGTTGCCCGCCAATCGTAGCTAGCCAAGCATTTCTTCGATGCCCCACCGTCGTTTGCTCTTTGGGATCGATGTACAGATTAAACAACCAAGGAGCGAGGCCTACGTCCTGCAACAGCGACATATCGATATAAAGATTTTTAGAGCTTGGCAAAATCACCTTGGTGTGCAATTTATACTCGCGCATCCGAATTGCAGTTTCCACAGTTCCCCACCAAAAATAAATTGTCTCACGATTCGATTTACCCTGGTCGGTTAGAAGATAAGACGACTGATCGATAAAGTCATAAAAACGATCGTTGGGTAGTTTGTCATAAGAGACTTCCGCCAACTTAAGCGCCGTACCAAACAGATCCATCAGGTCAAAAACATCATCACTCTCCTGACCTGGAGCGATCATCCCTTTCCAATAAGCGATCCCAGGAACCCGGACACCACCTTCAAATGTTGTCCCTTTGGCGCCACGAAAAGGCGTGTACCCAGCATCCGGCCACGCGTCCATCTGCGGACCATTATCGCTGGTCACAAAGACGAATGTATTCTCCAGCAGACCTTCGTCTTTTAGCGTTTCCATGATCGTGCCAATATGCATATCGACTTCCCAGACATTGTCCTTGTAAGCATATTTGGCTTTACTTTTGCCAGCGTAATCAGGATTGGCAAAATTATCACAGTGAACTTTCATAAAACAATGCTCAAGAAAAAATGGCTTATCCGACTTGGCAAGCTCTTTGATTTTAGCGACGGTAAAATCTGCAAGGACTTGATCCGCACGCCCCATTTCTTCGGTTGATTTGATCGCCGAAACGTTGGTTGTTTTGCCATTTTTAAAACCGTGAACGAGATTTAAGTTGGCCCCAATATTGTAATAGTCTTCCAGCAATTCCGGATTCAGAACCAGATCGGGATATCGCCGCGCGTCAACGCTTTGAGAGATCTCCTTCTGAGCCGGATAGAAACCATAAAACTCATCGAATCCAACATCCTGAGGTCGCATTCCCACCGCTTCGCCAATGTGCCATTTCCCCGTCAAGTTAGTCGTATATCCAGCGTCGCTGAGTAGTTTTGCCAGGCTCAATTCATCCTCCCAGGGATTCTTAGTAATTTTGTCCCCCGCCAAGATTGGTCGCGTTAATCCGGTTCTTACCGGCAGGCGGCCAGTTAAAATCGCACTTCGTGTCGGCGTGCAAGTGTGCTGGGAATAGCAAGATGTCAAACGTAAACCCTCGCGAGCGAGCCGATCAATATTTACAGTAGCCGCTCCAATCGCTTCACCTCCGCCATAACATCCTGGGTCTCCGTATCCCATATCATCAATAATGATCCAGAGAATATTTGGACGTTTCCCTGTTTTGGCTTTCAACTGAGCTAACTTCTCCCCGGCCAGCTTATCTTGCTCCGGCCGTGGAATGGGGGCTTCAAAATTGGAAGCGAAAGAAACCGCTCGGTTAAACTTTTGCGCGACGACACAAGTCGGCAATAAACAAACCAGTAATAAGACAATCGCGAATTTAGTTTTCATGTGACCTTCTGATCCAGAAATTTTCATTTGGGAGCCGCGCAAGGCTAACCTTTACAAGGTTAACGCTAACCGGGCGTTATTTTAAATCAACATTCATTTTATTTATTTTACCCTGAAATTCAAAAGGGCGCAGGTCCGCGTAACTGAGGGAAACGGTCGATCCTAAATCGACTCCTACGTCAAATGTCTCACTCGCGGTAAAGGCAGCGGGAACCGTTTGCTTTAGCTTCAACGTTCCAACACTTTTACCATCTACCTTAATCACCACGGTTCCTGACTTTCCGAGACCGACAATTCGAGTATCCACCTCAATTTGATGTTTACCCGCCGCGATCGGCTCATCGGTCGTTAATTTGTATTGCTCAATAATCAACATGTTGTAGAGATACGTTAGATAACCATCTTGCAGATAAACAGTGATTCCGCCACTCGAGCCACCGAGTGCGTACAAAACACCATTCGCGTTTTCTCCAATCTCAATATCCATGAAAACGCGGTTGTTCTGCTTTCCCAATCCGGGCGCCATAAACTCAGGCATCCGCCGCGTATTCTGATTAAACTCCCAACTCGTGTAAGACGTTTCCACTCGGTCTTGTGGATGAATCCTAAGCCAGTCGCCAGCACCAATTGGAAAATCTTGATTCTTAGCCGCAAGCTCTAAGAAATCTTTTTTAAGAGCCTCTAATTTTTCAGGCATGGCCGCTGCCAGATTGTTCGCCTGAGAAAAATCATCCTCAAGGCGGTACAGTTCCCAAACGTCCTTAGCTGAATCCCATTTTGCAATTCGAGGAACCGACAAAGGTGTGTTCCACGGAATCAGAGGGCCGAAGGTACAGGCCATCCAGCCATCTTTGTAAATCGCTCGGCTTCCGTTGTTGTCGAAAAACTGGACTTTCTTTTGCGATGGAGCATTCGCCTGATCAAAAGTGTAAGCAAGGCTTATTCCATCGAGAGGTATTTGCTGATGGCCGTTCACAACCTTCGGTGGAGTGATCTCGAGAAGTTCATAAATCGTTGGTGCGATATCAACGACGTGATGAAATTGGGTACGGATTTCATCGCTCGGTTTAATTCCTTTTGGCCATGAGATCACCATTGGATTCCGAGTACCACCAAAATAGGAAGCCAATTGTTTCGTCCCTTTGAATGGCGTCCCGCCCGCCCATGCCCAGCCGGCATGATACATGTTATCAACCTTGGATGTGCCTAACGCATCGAGTCCGCCTAGCTTGTCGAGCGCCGTGATTTGCTGCTCAAACGTGTTAGCAATATTATTTTGAGCAAGCAATTCACTGATGGATCCTCGCTGCCCCTCGGCACTCGATCCATTGTCGCCCCAGATGTAGAAGACAATGGTGTTTTCTTTTAGGCCACGGGCATCCAGACCGTCTACCAACCTGCCAACCTGCGTATCGGTGTGCTCAACATAACCTGCAAAAGTCTCCATGAGCCGCAACTGAAACGCTCGTTGTTTCTCCGGAATACTCTCCCATGAATCTAGCGTTTTATCGCGAGGTGTTAATTTGGTGTTCGGCGGGATAATTCCCATTTTTAACTGACGCTGGTAAACACGTTCGCGATACACATCCCAACCTTCATCAAATTTCCCTTTGTACTTGGCAATCCATTCTGGAAAAACTTGATGCGGTCCGTGCACACCACCTGGCGCCCAATACATCAGGAAAGGCGAGTCCGGTGAAAACGATTGGCGATCGTCAAGCCAATGCAGAGCCTGATCCACAAGGTCATTCGTGAGGTGATAGGTATCTGTTTGAGGAGGTTCGATCTGATCCAAATTCCGGACGAGGCGAGGCTCGTATTGCGAAGTCTCACCAGCTAGGAATCCATAGAAATGCTGAAAACCGTAACCGGTTGGCCAGCGATCCATTGGTCCCACGGCTGAGGTTTCCAGCGTTGGCGTGTTATGCCATTTCCCAAACGCACTCGTCATGTACCCATATTGCTTAAGCACTTCAGCGAGTGTCGCACCCTCCTTAGGAATAATCCCAGTGAACCCGTCAAACGCCACGGCTCGCTCTGAAATAGTCCCCGAGCCGACGCGGGTCTGGTTACGCCCGGTCAAAATCGCCGCGCGAGTTGGTGAACAAAGAGACGTCGTGTGAAAGGTATTGTATTTGATTCCTTCAGCGGCTAGGCGGGTGAAAGTCGGTGTATGAACCTCGCCGCCAAAAGTTTCAGAAACACCAAAGCCCACGTCATCCAGCATGACAATTAAAACATTCGGGGCACCGTCAGGAAGACGGTTGATAGGGGTCGGCCATTTCATGGTCGAATCCTGCATGCGAGGTTTGACGATGCTGTCCATCGGCTGGGGAGGGAAGGGCAGTACCGAACCATCATTGGGGATGTTTTGCGAATGCGAATGCGGCGGATTACCGAGGAGACAGCCAACAGTCAGCAAAATTGAAAAGATTAGACTACGTTTCGATGGAAGACTCGACATTTTGCACCTTTGCTCAGGACCTGAGCTTTTAATTTTTTGGTTACCGCGGATCAGCAACTGGACAAGCTTCAGTTATGACTGAAAATCAGAGGCAAGATTCCATTCCCCATCATAGCAGTTTCTCTTTCACGTCATGGGCAACAATCGAAAATGACTTTTTTTCTTAGGAAAAACATTCGATTGATATCGAAAAGAAAACACACACTAGAACTTGAATTAATAAGATCTAAACAAAACTACACTCGATTTTGCGCGACCCGATGGATGAATTGCTACAATCATTTCATGGATAAAAAAACACGTCTCTTTGCAGCTTATTCTACCGGGCCTGTCGGCTTTTTGATGCTACTCGTAATCTTGGCATCACCTTCGGATGGTGCATTGCTACAGGATGCAACCTCCCCGCCGGTTAAATTGGTCGACATTTCTTCGGTAGAACCAGACCTAACAGTGCCGCCGCTTACCTCGAATTCCCCGCCCCGCGCAGGTAAGCGTTTCCAAGAAGTTCTGCCCTCCCTGCAAGATACAGAAATACACCATGTCGTCTATCTTCCCATGGACTGGACGCCAACAGGTAGCTATCCAGTTATTGTCGAGTACGTCGGAAATGGTAACTATCGAAACAGGCTGGGAGATGTCTGTACGGGAAAAGTCGCCGATGGAAAACTCGGCTATGGCATCTCCGGAGGGAAAAAATTCATCTGGGTCTGCCTGCCGTTTATCGACGAAGCACAAACGAAAAATGCGATTACTTGGTGGGGCAACTCACCCAACTATAATCCGCGGCCAACCGTAGATTACTGCAAGCAGGTCGTGCCCCGGATTTGCCAACAGTATGGCGGCGATCCCAATCGGATCCTACTCGTCGGATTTTCACGAGGCGCGATTGCATGTAATTTCATCGGACTCTACGACGACGAGATTTCAAAACTCTGGAGCGGCTTTGTCGCCTGCAGTCACTATGATGGTGTCACCAATTTTGGATTACCTCAGGGCGATCGAAAATCAGCCCGACAACGCTTGGATCGACTCGGTCATCGGCCGCAGTTCATCTGCGCTGAATCACCCGCCGGGAAACAATCGATTGAATCTACGCGAACTTACCTTCAATCGACTGGGGTGACAGGAGATTTCACCTATCAATCCACCGGATTCCGAAACCACAACGACAGCTGGATCCTGCGACCAAGTCACTCGAGAGAAGTGTTAAGAACTTGGGTCGAACAACAGATGCAAGCAAATCACCAGAACCGCTAACAGGTATCACATTCGCAAGCATTCACTGCCGCAACCAACTCCTTCATACCGGGCGAGCTTGCTTCAGCAGCAACCTCGAACCCAGAATCCGTTAAAACCTGAGTAACGCCTGGGCTAATGCTCACCAGCTTCGTTCGCTTCAAATCCTCGCCAAATAGCGCGATTGTCGCCTTTGCGATGGCACTGCTCGTGACCGTCACCCAGTCAACCTTACCGGCTTGTAATAACGATTGCACCTCCGGTTGAGGAACAACAACATCTTGACTTTGATAAACGACCACCTCTCGAAAGTTGAGTTTTGCGTCCGACAAATACTGACCTAAAACGGCGCTACCGCGATTCCCCCTAAAAACCATCACCTTTTCTACACCCGCGATTTCCCCTAACTCGGTTCCCAAAGTCTCACTGTTAGCAGTCACGGGCACTAAGTCTACTTTTCTCCCTGTGATCGAATAAAACAAGTCGGCAGTCGTTTGCCCAATGGCAGCTACCTTGCCAAAGGGCGCTTGATCCAATTCGCCAAAGACTTCCTCGATCGCTTCCATGGCAAAGCGAACAGCGTTTCGACTAACCAGAACCAACCACTCAAAATCTCCGATTTGAGAAACCGCTTCGATTAAATCTCGTTGATTTTCAGCAGGAGAAATCTCAATGACTGGGTGCCGACGGGTTTTCGCACCCTTTGCTTCAAATAGTTCACACAAACTTCCGGACTGCCGCTCCGGTCTGGTGACTAACACAAATTTGCCAGAAACCCAGTTTTCGAGTGGTTTTTGGGGGTCGGAGCCGTCAAAAGCAGGTGGTTTTGGGGGATGGATCATAAAAACAAAGGAAAAGAGGGTAAATTAGTGCTAGACAAAAACCCGATAACTCGCGATATTGTTTGATTCTCAAATTTCAACGCAGCCACGTCAACAGATTTATAGACAAATGCCAAATACAGCAAGCGCCAGCAAGCGTCTCCGACAAACAAAAGTCCGTCAAGCTCGTAATAAAGCGACCAAAACGGCCATGAAGTCCCAAGTCAAAAAGGTTCTGTCCCTTGCTTCCGAAGGCAATGTCGAACAGGCCGAAGTTGAGTTCAAACTCGCAGCGAAGAGACTGGACCGAGCTGGCGCGAAAGGCGTGATTCATAAGAACGCTGCTGGGCGACAAAAATCACGACTCCAACGAGCCATCAAAGCGGCTAAAAAGTAGTCCGCTACGTTCAGTAGGCTCCATGGACGCTTGCGATGTGCTTCGTGAAATCGTACGCGAATTTACCGGAGCCCGTAGAACGAGCGACAGATTGCAGTGTGGCCATCGCAGACGGTCCCGTCCGTACCTCTTTGCCTTGACGATGGTTCACGCTTCGATTTTTTTCTTAGCCGGCAAACAGTCGGTTGTCGACGGCTCAATGATTAGCGTCCCCGCTTGGCCTTCGCATCGAATCCACCCCGTCTGGGCTTTTTCGAGACAGACCGTTTCTTAGATGCACCTTTAGAACCACGTGCATCTTTTCCACGTGCATCCTTACCACGTGCATCTTTTCCTCGTGCATCCTTACCACGTGCATCTTTTCCACGTGCATCCTTACCACGTGCATCTTTTCCACGTGCATCTTTTCCACGTGCATCTTTTCTAGGGGCTGCCGTCCTGGCCCCTCTGACGACGGTTTTCTTACCGCCACTTGTACGTCCCGCGGTCTTGTCGGATCCACGTCTTCCAACTGGCTTCTTTTCTGTCTCAGCATCTCCACTTTCAGAGCTGACTGTTATTTTTTTCTTCTTTGTAGGGCGACGTCTTTTTTTCAAAGGCTCCGGAGAAGGCGCTTTTTTCAACAATTTAATCTCGGCAGAGGTTAACGCCCGGTGAGCCCCCCTGGGAAGTTCGCCCAATCGAAGCGGTCCAATCGAAACGCGCTTAAGCGTCCGCACTTTATGTCCGATTCCAGCGAGCATTCGACGGATTTCTCGGTTTCGCCCCTCCGCCAAGACAATCTCCAACCAGCAACCCCCCGTTGCCCGCTTCAAGAACTTGGCTTTCGTCGCCCGCGCCAAACCTTCGGCAATATAAACACCCTCTTCTAGCTTTCTAAGGTCCGCCGCCGCGGGAATCCCGACCACTTGAACGTGGTATCTCTTTTCAACGCCATACTTTGGGTGAGTCAATTGATTCGCTAATTCACCATCATTAGTGACTAAAATCAAGCCTTCACTCGACTGATCTAGCCGTCCAACGTTATACACTCGCTTGTCTGTCTTAATTAAGTCAATAACACGCGGACGCCCCGACGGATCATTACTGGTCGAGAGAATCCCTGGAGGCTTGTTGAGAATAAAATATTGCAGGCGCTGAACCGTTAACTTTTCAGCATCTACGTAAATCTCCTGTTTATCGGGATCTACTTTAACGCCGAGCGTCGTGACGACTTGGCCGTCAACTTCGACTCGCCCCTCTTCAATGATCAGCTCACACTCCCTGCGACTGCCAACCCCTGCAGAAGCCATCACGCGCTGCAGCCTAAGCCGTCCGTCTTTGGGCTTTGACGATCTCGCCGACGAGCCTGATTTCTTAGCAGGCTTACGCTGAGTGACCGTTTTTCCAGCTGTTTTTCCAGCTGTTTTTCCAGCCGTTTTTCCAGCCGTTTTTCCACGTCCCGATGCCTTGGGACGGGCAGGGGGTTTACTGCTGGATTTCTTTTTCGCCATCGTGAATCACTTCCTCTAGCGCACAGATGCGCCGAACCATGAGTTATTAAGGAAACCAAGTGTAGTACCAATCCAACTTATGTATACGTCCAATCTGGCTCCAATTGAGAAAATTAGAACGGTTGGGCAATATCACCGCTATCGCTGAGAATTGAATGGGTTATACCAAGTGCCAAATAAACGCCCCACAACCCAAATCCATCCCCCCAAACACACAAACTTTAGGACTCAATTGACGGTGGAAGACGAAATCGAGGAAATAACGGCCTATCACGAAGCTGGACACGCTGTGATGGCTGCGGCACTCGGTGGACGCATCATCCGCGTTTCAATCGAACCGCCCGAAGACGATGGTTTGAAGCGATTCGGTGAATCGATCGTGAGCTGGCCTCCCTCCACAGATGCCGCAATTTATGAAGTCGAACTCAAAGTCAGCCTCGCTGGCCCTGTCGCCGAACTACTTTACCGGTCGGAACAGATACCAATTGAATCCGTCCCAGAATTCGCGGCCGACTGGCAGCGAGTGGCCGAATCGGCCGTGCTCCTTAAGGCAACCAGGCGGGAACAACTGCAACTAATTTCTAGAGCTGAATTCTGGGTTCGAGATTTCTTCAATCAAACTCGTAACTGGGCCGCCGTCGGTGCTGTCGCCGATGAACTTTTAGCACACTATACGCTAGAGAACGAACAGCTTCAGGAAGCTATCTCATTTTGGATCGATTCAGCTCCCGGTTAATGAGCCCCGACTCCACGCCTGCTCGCGAGCGCCGAAGCAGATCTACTCAATTGAGATTCTCAGTAAGACCGTCTAAGCGGCTTGAGATATTCCGGAGCATCTCTTGCTCGAGAGAAAAATCACGTCCCATCGGAATCCAACCTTCATTAGGGCTCGCTACCACTCCCGCTACCGAATCACGATCAAGCGAATTGTCAAACCGTAACTGACCTTGCGTCGTTGCCCCCACAGGCTGGTTAAGATCCTCTAATTCCTTAAAAACCCTCACGTCGATTTGATAGGCATTGCCGGATGGAATCACGCGAATCTTTGCAAACCGCCGCACCGTCTGAAGCGTAGCATGCAGCCGCTCAAAACCACGGGTTGAATCTTTCTGCCAAGGCTCACCTAACGTGCTGCCGATTTTGGGATGCGTTTCAATCCATCCCTCAGACATGATTCCATCTAAGACGCGAATGCGTTCCTCGCGATAGATCTTGAAATAATTATCAACCTCATCACTAACTTGCTCCATAACAACCCAGCGATCGACCATCGGAACCACCATGGGATTCTGAACTGGCGGGTGCCCCATTAAGTTTGACGATTTTTCGTCGTAACGAAATAAACGACAACCGACCTGGCAACTGAGCACCAACAACAATAGCGTCAGGAGCCCTTGCCGGATGAAGGCATTTACTTGGTTGTGTCGCAGCAAACTCAAAACCCAATCCCCTTATTTCAAAAATTTCGCGGCGTAGTGTGCGAAATTTATGATTCAGGAGCAATGCCAGGTTTGCTAGCAGGACAGTTCAATGGGCTTATTTTTTGAATCTGCCAGCCAGAAATCGGGGTTATTGATTGAGTTGCCCACCGTAATCGTTAGTTGGGTCCCGATAATTCGAGTGCAGATGATCCAACGGATCGCCTCCGAGGTCTTGGCAGGCGTACTCAATAATGAGCGAGGGCGATTGAATCCGATAAGAAATATCACTTTCAGGGCTTCGATTTCCATTCCAAGCAAAACTCATTTGACTCAACTCCGAGCGAATTTTTCTCATCCGCTTCTCCGACTGCTTAGGAGGGAGATCGCCCACCCATTGCTCGATCAAATTCATTAACACGGCCTGTTGCTTCTTCGTTAATTGCTCACAAGGCAATCCCTGTGGAACCGGGACAAAATCATCACGCCCCGGCCCGGCAACAATTCGGGCTCGCTTTGGTTGAACGACCGCTTTTTTGACCTGCTCGTCCGAAAGACTCATCGCCAACTGATGCGCCATCTCCGTCTCATTTTTGAAAGGCCGATATTCGACATCCCCGATTTTAAACGCTTGTGGTTGCGTGCCAATGAAACTTGGCGACATTGTCATTTTTCTACCTTGAATAGAAATATTCGCCCCAACATGATGGCCATCCAACTGGAAACACCACGGCTCTGTTTTTGAGGGCAAACCAAAGATCACAATGGCGAAGTTTTCAGTTCCAAATCCCCGCCTCGGCTTGCCATCTTTTAACAGCTGGTCATCGGCGAGCATGATGCTCCTCATTTTCTCAAAACCCTGCCGGCTGAACAAACTTCCCATCAAGGCGCAGGCTTTCTCAATTTGTTCCTTATTTAATTCAGACAACTTTACACCGTCTGCATCGTTCCGTGCAGGCAGATTCGTCCACTCCCTTCGCCTTTCACTCGATAACTTACCGAGACATTTTGACTTCTGTTCTTCACCCAAGGATTCAAGAAATTGATCAGCCAACGCGACGATCGAATCGACAGAGTGCTTGGCCGAAGTTGGATCATACGTTCCAACAACGAAACTGGCATCTGACACAAAATCATCTCGCTCAGCCCCCACTTCGGAATCCTGCGCCGCACAGACGGAGCCTCCAATGAAAAAGACGAGGCAAACTTGAAACAACCAATAACGAAATATGCAAGGAACAGACTTCATTCATCGACCTCAGTAAAAAGGAGCTTATGCGTGTTTTTTTTAAATTCAGTTGACGTAACGAATCTCAAAATCCGCCGACCCGAAATTCACAAATCAACCAACTTCGACAATAGAGGCATCATAATCTTCGGGCGGCACAAAACCAAGACAATTCAAAGCGGTTGCCGCCAAACTGCTAATTCCAAGATCCTGCTCCGCCCCCAATCTAATATTAGCTTTCCCGGTGGGATCATAGATATAACACGGTACGGGATTGAGAGTATGACTGGTTTTAGGCTTGGGATTTCCACTCGAGTCCAACTTTAAATTACCGTCTTTTCCAACTTCAAACATCTCATCTGCGTTACCGTGATCGGCAGTCACAATCATTATCCCGCCGGTCCGATCGATCGCTTCCTTCAAACGGCCAACGCAAAGATCGACACACTCCACAGAAATCTCAACCGCCAAAAGATCACCCGTATGCCCAACCATGTCACCGTTGGGATAATTGACGCGAATAAAATCGTGTTTCTGATTATTGATGGAATCGAGAATAACATCGGTAATCTCGCCACCTTTCATCCAAGGACGTTGCTCAAATGGAAGCAGGTCGGATTTGATCTCAACATAATCTTCAGCCGAATCATCGAATTTACCACTTCGATTGCCATTAAAAAAATAAGTCACGTGACCATATTTCTGAGTTTCACTGACAGCTAATTGAGAAACTCCGGCGCTGGCAAGATACTCTCCCATGGGTCGGTCGATCTTGGGTGGCGTAACGAGAAATCGTCTAGGAATTTCAAGGTCGGCATCGTACTGCATGATTCCAGCGAACTTAACGTCTGGCACTCCACCACGGTCAAACGCATCGAGTTCAGCCTCATCAAAGGCGCGCGAAATCTCCATCGCGCGGTCGCCTCGAAAATTAAACAGAATGACACTATCACCATCGACGATTGGGCCGATGGGTTTACCATTCCGCACCACAACAAACTCTTTGAGATCCTGGTCAATCACGCCGGGTGTTTCTGCCCGCAGGGTTTCAACTGCGGCTTGGGCCGAATCAAATTCGCGCCCCACTCCTTTTACATGAACATTCCAACCACGTTCCACCATTGGCCAATCTGCGTTGTATCGATCCATCGTGATGTATAACCGTCCACCTCCGGAAGCAATTGCATAGTCAAAGTCTCCAGAAGCATTAATTTCGGCGAGCTGTTTCTCCAGTGCTTCGATGTAGACCAAGGCAGAGGTCGGCGGAACATCGCGGCCGTCTAACAAAGTGTGGACACGCACTTTGCGAATTCCCTGCCCATGAGTTTGCTTCAACATAGCGGCTAAAATATCGACATGAGAATGAACATTTCCATCGGACAGAAGGCCAATTAAGTGGAGGGTGTTATCTTCAAGTGACTCGGTAAGGTCTTGCCAAGTTTTTCCCCGAAACATCTCACCGGACCGCACTGAATTCTGAACCAACAGAGCCCCTTGATCAAAAACACGACCGGCCCCGATCGCGTTATGCCCAACTTCACTGTTGCCCATGTCATCATCCGACGGCATCCCTACTGATTTACCATGAGCGCGAAGCGTGGTGTACACCGAGTTTGCCTTCAATTGGTCGAGATGAGGCGTGGATGCTTTTGCAACCATATCGCCAAGGTCTCCTTGACCAATTCCAACTCCATCCATAATGACAAGAACGACGGGGCCTTCGGCTCCAGAAAATGATGGGTGCTTGGTAAGTGGATTCATAGCGTTTGTGATTTAGATAAAATTAGATTGAAAATTGAACTCGCCGCGTTTCTCGCGCCCGATGCAATCAGTTCCTATTGTAGGGATCTCAGAGAAATTCGGGAGGGTTACTTGGTTGAAAAAAAGCTTCTTAGACGGGTTATCCCACCAAGGTTCGAAACCTGAAGCCACTGCGAAGGCAAAACCGATCGTTTCAGCAAGGAAAGCGAAGCCTTCCTGGTTTAGCGTTCTTGTTTCTGAAATAGCCAGTCCACTAGAACGGATCAAGCTTTTGGAGGACAATTGAAACTTAGGATTGTTCCCTCACTCCACATGAAAATTGACACTTTTTGGCGACTTCGATGGCAAAAGTAAAACCACTTGTTTTTGATTACAGCGGCTCATTAATTCCAGAAAACGGCATCACGGCCGATCAAATACAGCAACTCACTTCTGCGCTGGAGTCGGCCCGGAATGAAATCCTCGAAACCGATGTTGAATTGTTTGCATCTCAAAACAACATCCCCGAAGAGAAACAGCCATTAGACGCTGGTTTTTTTGAAATGCCAGAACGGATCCTCGATGAGTATCAAGCGAATCGTCCCGAAAGTGAACTTGGACGCATTCTCGATACCGCAGCACGATTAAGAGAACGTGTCGACAAAGTGGTCGTTCTTGGAATTGGCGGATCTTACATGGGGGCTCGTGCTTTAATGGAGACCTGTTGCCAGCCTTACTTTAATGAACTCACTCGCGCCGAACGAGGCGGACGCCCAAAGATGTACTTTGAAGGTAACAATGTTGATAACGACTGGTCGCAAGGCCTTTTGGAATTTTTGAAGAACCACTCTCACGGCGAAGGCCCAGAAGGCAAATGGGCAATCGTTGTGATTAGTAAAAGTGGCGGCACGCTCGAAACTGCCGCGGCATTTCGGCAATTCCTCGCAGCGTTGGAATCCCAAGTCGGTACGGAAAATCTGCCAGACTACGTTGTTCCAGTCACGGGCGAATCTGGAAAACTAGCGAGCCTGGCCGACGAGATTGGCTGTCGTGACCGATTTTTAGTTCCCGATGGAGTCGGTGGCAGGTTTTCGGTTCTTTCCGCTGTTGGGCTTTTGCCCGCCGCCATTTTAGGAATCGACATCGTCGCACTTCTTGAGGGAGCGGCAGCGATGAACAGTCTATTCCGAACACAACCTCTCGGCAGCAATCCAGTTCTGGATTACGTCGCGGTCAACCATTTACTTGAAAAAGAGCAGGGCGTTGTTACGCGAGTCCTTTCCGTTTGGAGCAAATCACTTGAGTCGGCCGGATTTTGGTATGACCAATTGCTGGCCGAAAGCCTCGGAAAGTTCGAACGGGGAGCCTTGCCCTTAACCTGCTTAAACTCCCGAGACCTCCACTCGCGTGCCCAGCAACACCAAGAAGGCGCGCGTGACAAAGTGATGAACAATGTGATCGTTGACCACTGGCGTTGCGATCCACTCCCAATCGGCTCAAGCCAGCGGAATCAGGATCAGCTCAATGAACTATCTGACAAAACGCTACCTGAAATCATGTCCGCCGCGATTGCGGGTACCAACCAGGCCTACCTCGACGACAATCGCCCGACGACCAATCTCCACCTCCCGGCAGCGAACGAATCAAGCCTCGGCCAATTTTTTCAGATGATGATGTTAGCGACAGTACTCGAAGGTCGTTTACTCCAAATCAATCCTTACGGACAACCGGGGGTCGAGAAATACAAAGTCAACATGAACCGTATTTTGCGAGAACCCGTATCAAAGTAACCCACCGTGGTCGAATTCCTGATTGCGAACCGCTAAAATACGTATCGATTGACCGTAATCCCCTCCAATAGTAACGCTTCAGCATCACGTAAAACTCCACAACAAGTTAGTTCAGGTAGAATCTGACTGACCGCTTCGACCTTTCAGGAATGGATATATGAGTATTGAATTAACTTGGCTCGGACATGCCACTTGGTTAATCAACGATGGGGTTCACCGCATCCTCCTAGACCCTTTTTTGAACGATTCGCCAACTGCACCGCACAAAGCGAGCGAAGTCGATGCCGATTTCATTTTGGTTTCTCATGGACATCTCGATCACGTAGCTGATGTTGCGGAAATCGCAAATCGCTGCGATGCCATGGTAATTGCCGGGTTCGAAGTGGCAGAATGGTTTGCCAATCAACAAGATGTAAAAAGAACCACAGGCATGAATATTGGGGGCTCACTTTCCCTTCCCTTTGGCAGCGTCAAAATGACTCCGGCAATCCACAGTTCGCAACTGCCCGACGGCGCTTACGGAGGAGTCGCGGGTGGATTTTTGATAATGCTTGGTGACAGAACACTCTACTTCGCCTGCGACACCGCATTGTTTTCAGACATGCAACTTCTTCGTGAAAAAGGAATCGACGCAGCAATACTTCCGATTGGTGATTTGTATACCATGGGGCCTCGCGATAGCGTCACGGCAACTAACTACCTAAACCCCAAGCAAGTTCTCCCAACGCATTACAACACCTGGCCCCCAATCGAGCAGGACGCCGAGAACTGGGCAGAAATGGTCCGAGCTGGATCTACTGCCGAGCCAGTTGTGTTGCAACCTGGCCAGTCTCATGTGATTGAATAATTTCGTTTTAAAAGAGTTTTTATGTTTCAAGCCAATTGCACTCAACGTCGCGTTTCGTTCGCGATCTTTGCCGCTGCTGTTTTTTCAATCCTGTTAGCCTTGAATTCGCCGGCCCACGGACAGTCCAATGAAGTCTGCTGGAAACTGAAGGCGAATGACCGGTTCATTATTGAACTAAATCAGACCTCAAAATCGAACACGACTGTTGATTCGCGAGAGACAAGCGTCGAGAGCAAAACTGAAATTGAGATGAGTTGGGAAGTCAGCAAAGTCGATTCGAAAGGAAACGCCACGATCCGACAAACCATTACGGGCATTAACCTGCTGGTAAACGGATTCACCAGAAAAAAGAAAGGAGAAACGGGGTCACCGCTTCTCGAGGTCGTGGTCAACACATCAAACCCCGCGAAGACTTCGAAGCAAGGCAAGCAATTACTTAAACAGATCCAACCCCTTCTCAACATTCCGATCGATGTCGTAATGTCGCCGACAGGTGAAATCGACGTTAAGGATTCGACGGAGGTTGCCAAATTACTGAATAAACTTCCCAACACGCAGAATCTAAGACAACTCTTTAGCCCCGCTGGCCTCAAAGAAATGATGGGCGCTTCGTCCGTCATTCTTCCGCAACCACTGTCTATCGGCCAGACCTGGAATCAACAGTCGAAAACTGACACAGCAATGGGAGCGATGGAGCAAACCGAAACCTACACTTACTTAAGAAACAGGGATGGCGAGCAAGGGCAAGTTGCGGAGTTCAGCGTTGCAACCGAACTGAAGCCTCTTGATTCAACATCAGACCAACAGGGCTCCAGCTTACAAGGAGAACTACTTAGCTTTGATGGGTCGGGGACATTGTTGTTGGATATTGAAAACGGATATTTCAGCAGCAGTAAACTTCAAAATACGATTAGCACTGAGAAACCTTATCGCGAAAAAATGATCAAAACGACCGTTTCGAATGAAATCGAAATGAACATGAGAAGGCAAAAATGAACCACTTATCTTTAGCCTGAAACATTCAAGCACCTGATTGCTGGAACCAATGAACCATTGCTTTTTGTTTATCGTTTTAACCCGACATAAAATTCCCTGGAAAAAAACCAGTCGATGACCGATTTCATTACAGTCGCAAAATTAGGTGACATCCCTGACGGCGAAGGGAAAGCTTACAAGTACAACAGTCGCATGGTCGCCGTTTTCAATCAAAATGGCGAGTACCACGCAATTGACGACATGTGTCCTCACATGGGCGCTTCGCTCGCATCCGGGCACCTCGAACAAGGCAATGTTGTTTGCCCGTGGCATTCGTGGAGTTTTGATATTCGAGACGGAGCATGGTGTGAAAACCGACGCATCAACATTGACGTCTATCAAGTAAGAATTGTTGGAGACGACATTCAGATCGCCGCTTCCGAAAATCCAAAGGGGGACGATGCCGCAACGCCTCCCACCCCCAACCCGGAGGATTCTTCCAATGACAAAAAATGAATCCCCCCAACCAAACGTTACGCTCAGTGAGTTCCAGACGCTGATCCGGAACATGTATTTAGAAAAAGATCAAACGCGAGGTGTCCCTGCGACATTCATGTGGTTGATGGAAGAAGTTGGTGAATTAGCGTCGGCCCTACGTGAAACGACCCCTTCCGAGCAATCACGAATTTCCCCGGAGCAATGGCAGGACCGGCGCGAAAATCTGAAACAGGAATTTGCCGATGTGCTCGCTTGGTTGGCAACAATAGCAAACGTGGTCGATGTTGATCTAAGCGAAGCAATTACCGAAAAATATGGCTCTGGATGCCCAGGCTGTACAAAATTTAACTGCATTTGTCCCGATGAGCAAAAACCTTGAAACGGACTGACTGTCGCTTCACGAAGATAGATTACAGGGAGTAAATCCTCAAAACTTATCCCTTCAACTCATCCCTTCACTACAGGTTGTCCGTTTCGATTCGTGCATTATGGAAATGGTTCTTAAATCTGCGCCCCTTATGATAGCCTGAAATAGAGACTTCGATTATGCTTAGAGAGTGTTCGTTCGTTTCAACCCATTGCGAAAAATTCATGAGCTTTTCTTTTGTGCTTCATCGAATTGGGTTGTTTGCCGCAGTTTTGCTGGGCTGTCAGTTAAGCTTCAGTGGCACCCTAAACTCAGCACTCCTACAAGAATCTCAAGGACAAGGTACGGCTCCCCCCGCAAAAGTCTCAATTGGCTTTGACGGAAACGTCAAACTAGGAAAATGGGTTCCCATATTTGTCTCACTGGATCCATCAACCTCGGCTTCCAAATTTGAAGTTGAGAATATTGACGGCGATGATACGCCGGTAATCTACCAAGGTCCGCTTTTATCGGACCCAAAATCCCCAGGGCAGTTTCAAGCGTGGACGCGAATCGGGCGCAGCTATGGTAAGTCAGAATTGCGATTGCTCAACTCATCCGATGAGCTAATTGAAACTTTTCAACTTAGCTTCACAGGGAAAGACCGCGTCGGAAAATTCATCGGCTCGACTCAGGAGTTGATACTCACTCTCGAGCCTCAAGATTTATTCAAGAAATCAATTGAATCGGTATCTTCATTGGCGTCTCAGGAAGATGCCCGAATCATTGCTGCGTTAGGTGAAAATAACACGCTGCCCTTCAATTGGCTTGAGTACGATTCGGCGGACGCCATCTTATTGGTGACTTCCGACATCGAACGTGTTGAGCGGATTTCAGAAGTTCAACTTGATGCTATTGAAACATGGGTCAAGCAAGGCGGAACGCTAATCCTCTCAGCAACTTCCAATGCCAACCAGCTTCTTTCTGAAAATGGTTCCCTTGCGAGATTTTGCCCTGGTAACTTTGTCGGCCTTGACGAGTGCTTCAACAGCAGCCGCCTGGAGACATTTTGCGATAGCCAGGAAAAACTGCTGCCGGCCAAGAACGATTCGATTCCCATTGTACAAATCGAGGACGTTCGCGGCACTGTTTTGGTTGACAACTCTAACACCAAGAATCGCAAGCCTTTAATCATCAAAACGGCTTACGGAATGGGGAAGGTCATTTTTGTGACATTCGACCTAGACACCTCAAAGACGACCGAGTGGATTGGATTCCCTAAGCTGGTCGAAAAGCTAGTTTCCGGTGCAGCAACCGAAAGAGAGACAACTTCCTCGACCGCGGCCCGCGGCAGCTCTGTTTCTCACTTTGGCTATAAAGACCTCATTGGCCAATTGCGAGTTCCCCTCGATAGATTCCGCGATGTGCAATTCGTCAAGTTTGCGATGATCGCTTTGCTGATCGGTTTATACATCCTGTGCATTGGGCCCGGCGATTATTTCCTGCTCCATAAATTTTTCAAAAAAATGGAGTTAACCTGGATCACATTCCCACTGGTCTCATTGATTTTTTGCGGCTTGGCAATTGGCATTTCGGTCGCGACCCGCCCCGACACAATTAAGATCAACCAATTAGAAATCATAGACATCGACACGATCAATGGAGAGGTTCGTGGAACAGTTTGGGGCAATCTCTACAGCCCTATTGGGCAAACTTGCTCGATTGGGTTGGAAAAATCGCACCAGCTCGGTTTTGAAATTGACTCCAACTTACTGACTTGGCACGGACTCCCCGGAAATGGCCTAGGGGGAATGGCAACCACGGCTAACCCTGGGTTGTTAAAAACGAACTACGAGCAGTCATTCAAAGTTAGCGAAAATGGCCAAACGTTAAACACCGAGATCGAAAACCTTCCTCTTCAAGTATCATCGACAAAGCCAATTTTTGCGACTTGGTGGGCGAGTATCGAGCCAGAATCAAGAGTCCAACTCAATCGCGACCCCCGCTTGACCCAACTTCGTGGTCGCGTGAATTACAAACTCCCATTTAAACTTAAAAATTGCCGTCTGATTTTTGAAAACTGGGCCTACGTCCTAGAAAACCCTCTAAATCCAAGTGATACATTCGACGTCCAAACAGGGACTACCGAAAAATCATTGAAGAGCATCCTGACGCGAAAGGTCAAACTGAAAAAGAGCGACCGAAGCGAAAACAGTCCTTGGGATCCGACCGACATTCGTGTTAATCGAATCGCCGACATCATGATGTTTTACCAAGCGTCCGGTGGCATGGCCTATACAAACCTAAGTCACCAGTATCATTCATTTACCGACATGACTGACCAGCTCAACCTTCACCGCGCGATATTAGTCGGCGAAGTCGATGAACCGGGTGCCATTTTAAAAATCAATGGTGAATCTGCACTTTCGCAGTACGACCAAACTACCACCATCGTGCGGATTCTCCTCGAAGTTCAATATTAATGAGCCCCCGACAGTTCTATGATCAAAACTGAAAATCTGACAAAAAAGTATGGCGAATTGTTTGCGATCAAGGGGATCGAGCTCGATCTAAAACAGGGCGATCTGTTTGGATTCATCGGCCCTAACGGTGCCGGCAAAACAACCACGATGAGGATCATTGCCACACTCTCAGAACCGTCCTGGGGAGAGGCTTACGTTTGCAATCACTCCATCTATCGAGAGCCCAAAGAAATCCGCCGACTCGTTGGCTACATGCCCGATTTTTTCGGTGTTTATGACGACATGAAGGTTATCGAATACCTTGAGTTTTTTGCTGCCGCCTATCGAATCAAAGGGCCAGCTCGTCGAAAAAAATGTAATGAAATGCTCGAGATTGTTGACCTGGATTTCAAACGAGATGCGTTCGCAAATACGCTTTCCCGCGGACAGACTCAACGACTTGGACTCGCTCGCGTGCTACTCCACGATCCTCAGGTACTACTGCTTGACGAACCTTTGAGCGGTCTCGACCCTCGCGCTCGAATCGAAATGCGAAATCTCCTGAGAAGATTAGGACAAACTGGAAAAACAATTATTGTTTCCAGTCACATTCTTCCAGAATTGGCTGACGTTTGTAACAAAATTGGCATTATCGATCGTGGCGTAATGAGCTTCTCCGATGAAGTATCTGAAGTCATCAAGAAGGTTCGAAGCCAGATAATTTTACAAGTGGGCGTCAAAGACGACGAAGAACGAGCAATTCTATTCCTCGATGCCGAGGATCAAGTCGCCAGCGTTGTTAAGGGAGATGGATTCCTCGTCGTAACGCTTAAAGAAACAGTCACTGACTACTCCGAATTACCAACTGCGTTAATTGGAGAAGGTTTTAAACTGACCTTATTCCAAGAGGAAGAAGTTAATCTCGAATCTGCTTTCATGGCACTTACCAAAGGGACCGGGCAAAACTTCTAGTTTTCAGATGTAACCGCCATGTGAGAGCGGGTGTGTGCTTTCCAGTTATTGCCATGTTGGATAATGGCAATCCACTCATCCATCAACCTAGATTGCGTCTGGTCCAGTTTCTCCCGTTCGAATCCGAACGCAGTCATCGATAGGTATGACGAATATCTTTCCGTCACCAATCTCTCCCTTGGCTCCCGATCTTCCTCCCTCAACGATCGCATCGATCGTCGGCTTAACGAATTCTTCATTAACAGCAATCTGAAGCTGAATTTTCCGACGAAGATTGCCGGAAAAATCCTCGGCCCCGTAAGCTGGCGCCTGACCGTGCTGGTTGCCAAAACCTTGGCAATCCATGATCGTCAAACGGAAGACTTCCACCCGACTTAAAGCGGTTTTCACCGACTCAAGATGATGAGGCTGGATAATAGCAATGATTAATTTCATTCTAAAACGATCACTTAAACGAGACTTCCTGTCAAAGCTGAAAGAAAAAAATAACCCACAATGGAAAAATAACAACCACAACACCTACCTAAATTGCAAACTGAGCCACAATCTCATTGCCGTTTCGAGATGCCCTAAAAAACCCTGATTAAGCGTCCATTTAAAGGTTGCAATGACGTTCGTGGATAATTACTATCCCCAGAGGATTTCTTTCCCCATCGCTTCTGTCCCCAGCATTTGACGCGAAATACATCATGTACAACCACCTAAGATTATTTACCCTCGCTCTCGCCGTTGTCCTTTTCGCCTGCCATTCATCATCGGGGGACCTGATCTTCTCCGAAAACTTTGGCAACATTTCTGACGGAACCAACATTACCACCTCAAACACGAATTTTAATTACCGTCGGATCGGTTCTGGTGGAGGAGGAATTGTTTCAACGAATCCCTCTAGCTTCACACAGGCTGCCATGTCACTCGGTGGCTCAAGCAGTAGTAGCTTAAATGGTGTCGGTCTGACATCTGGCTTAGGCAATAATAATTTTCTCGGTCTATCGTTTAATTTTCAATCAGCCGACGTTTCCCAAGGTGACCTCGTTATCACAACTGGCACTGGAGATAGATTCACAAATAACAGCGGGTTTACCGGTTCTCAACTTTTCTTTGGTGTCCAAATTAACAATGGTTCATTGGAGTATTATAAAACCTCAGATTGGGAAGGGACTGGTTTTTCACTGAGTAACAATACGAGCTATAACATTGAAATCTATGGCAACAATACAGGTAGTGACATTGACTATGGCAACGGTTCCGTTGCAAATCAAAAACTGGATATTTTGATCAATGGGTCGACGATCGCAGATGATGTAGCTTTTAGCAATAATCAGCTTGCCGATGCCTTTCGAATCTACCAACAAAGAGGCGGTCAAACCTACGAGATTGACGACATCACTCTTGTCGACGGTAATTTCTCATCCGTCCCGGAACCAACATCCTTGCTGATGTTTGGGGCAACTGCGTTGATTGGACTACAACGTCGAAGAAAACTTCGCGTGCCTCACAGTGTCTGAAACAACAACTGCTTCGCGAGCTAAAAATCAAAAAAAGCCCCGTCAGCGAAAACACTGACGGGGCTTTTTTAATTCGTCGAATCGCACCAAAGTCTTGGATAGCAACCGCGACTTTGGCCATCGTTTTTGACAACTGAAACCATACAGCTGGGAACAGCGGTAACGGACTTTCGACCGTGGTTTCAATCAGCAAAAACACTTCTTATTGACAGAGCCGAAAAATCTTGTCTCTCAAGGAGTAAAGAAAAACTTGAATGGGTCTAAATCACTCTTTCGGATCTTGTCAGAATTTCCACCATCGGTTCGATTTAATAAACCGCGGCCATGATGAAACTTCTGCCTTCGGCAACACAAAAGGTCATTGGGCGGCCCCGACAACCTCAGCGTGCCACTTAAGCACTCTTAAGCACTCTTGGTTTCAGGCATCGAAAAAGATTGGGGATCAATACCGCGATTCACGATCTTTTCATCGATCACGATCTTGGTACCTTTCGGTTGATCGGGCAGGTCGTACATGATATCGAGCATGACCTGTTCGAGAATCGAGCGTAATCCACGTGCTCCCGTCCCTTTTTCCATCGCCTTCCCGGCAATTTTCGACAGCGCCCCGTCGGTGAACTTCAGTTCGCAATCTTCCATTTGGAATAGCGACTCGAATTGACGCACGAGTGCGTTTTTCGGTTCGGTCAGAACTTTGATAAGTCCTTCTTCTCCCAATGGTGCCAACGCGGTGGTTACCGGTAAACGACCCACTAATTCAGGAATTAGCCCGAATTCGAGAATGTCATCACTAGTCACCTGCGGCATGATTTCAGCCATATCGGCTTCCTCTCGGAAACCGGCTCCAGAGCCGAATCCAATCGTCCGCTCACCAAGACGCTTTCGAATAATATCGTCGATTCCAACGAACGTACCACCACAGATAAACAGAATATTACTAGTGTCAATCTGAATGTACTGCTGCTCTGGGTGCTTACGTCCACCCTGAGGCGGAACGTTGGCGACGGTGCCTTCTAACATTTTTAGAAGGGCTTGCTGCACGCCTTCTCCTGAAACGTCTCGAGTGATCGAAACGTTGTTGCTTGTCTTGCCAATCTTGTCGATCTCGTCAATGTAAATCACCCCACGTTGGGCTGCTTCCACATCAAAATCAGCGGCATGTAACAACTTCAAAAGAAGGTTTTCGACATCTTCACCGACATAGCCGGCTTCCGTCAGCGTCGTCGCATCACCGATTGCAAAGGGAACATTCAAGATACGTGCGAGTGTCCGAGCCAATAAAGTCTTACCCGATCCTGTAGGACCGGCAAGCATGATATTTGACTTGTCAATCTCGACGTCGTTTCCTTCCCAACCAAGCGAAAGACGCTTGTAATGATTATGAACCGCTACGCCCAGCACCTTCTTTGCACCTTCCTGGCCAATAACGTATTCATCCATTCGTTCGACGATTTCACGCGGTGTCAAAATCTTGTTGAATAACTGTTTTGACGGTCCTCGACGACGTTGCTCCTGTTCCAGAATTGACTGGCACAGTTCAATGCAATCTCCACAAATGTAGACATCGCCTGGCCCTTCGACCAAGGGTCCAACATCGCGATAGTTTTTACGACAAAACGAGCAATGCGCGTTCTTTTTAGATGTACCGCTCGTGCGGCGGTTTCCCGAATCGTTGCCTGCGGGCATTTCTACTCCTTAAAGCTTTTCTAAGTCCAACCGTTGCTATCCCAGTTGACGTTCGAACATTGCCTAGTGACTACACCTCACCAAGCAACGGTGCTTCCTTGCCCGCGAACTTCGAACTAATTTGTTCTTCAGCATAAGTGCTATCAATTCTTGACAAGCTGATAGCGACCTGTATTCTTCTACTTAGTTGTCATCTCCCCAACAACTGAAGGAAATATCCTCAATCCCATTCTCTGAAAAAGCCTGCTAACCGTCAGCATCTGGCTCTTCCTCAAAATCCGGCACCTCGCCAGACGACTCTACTTGATCGTTTTTGCTGTCCGACTCGACCTCTGCCTCAGTTTTTGAACTTGAACTGATTGGATCTTTCGGGATTGAATGGGCTAACCGCGAAAATTCATCGTCGTCTAGCTTTCCTTCGTCTCGTAATTTTTGAAAATCGCTAATGAAATCTGTTGGAGATGCTTCTCCACCTATCGCCATCTCTCTCAACGATTTCAGCACATAATATGCAATGGCCACCAGAATGACCAACCCGGCAACAATCGCAATCCACCGAGCTTCCGGGATTTGCATTGTCTCTGTCCACAGCTTTTTGATTGCATCCATGGCTTCGCAGCAACCCTCAACTTATTTTGGAACTAAAAAAAACAAACAGCCATCTTTTTACCATGGCCGTTCAAACGTTATTCAGGCTTGCCAATTATAACGTTTTTCGCGGTCTGCGCTTAGTTCAATCTTCGCCAACGCCAGCCGCTCAGACTCGGTTTTTCCCAATCCGAACCAACCAATACCCAGATGCCGGGCAAGAAAATTGACCCCGACAATTCGGCTCCAACCGCCCTCCAGCATTCCAGCTCCATCTCGCTGATTCCCATCGATCCCAACGCAAATCTCCCGTCTATCCCCCTACACAATTTCTCCGAAGTTCCAAATTAAATCGGATCGCACGGGTGTTACGTGATCTAACGATTATTGGTTCGGTTAATTTTTTCGCATCGTTGCGAGACGATCTCCATTGGTGAAAAACCGTCAATAAAGTCGCGAAGCCCCGATCTCATGCGATCCTCAAAAACAAAATACTCGGTGGCTTTTCAGCGATCCTGAAGCTTTCGTGGTTTCCAGTCGAATTCGAAAAGGGGGAGTTTTGCGCCAAATTTTGGCAACGTAGTAGATTCGATTAACTCCCAATCAATCGATCGCAACACAAAAGGTCACCCGGCCCGGGCTGGTGCGTAGAACTGATCGACTAGCGATGAGGCGTCTCGAAATGAATCAATTCAACCGTTCGCAAGTCTTCGACAGGCCCACTTGGCCCCCAGCGATCCGCTCAACTCGTATGACAGCCCAGCCAAGACGATCTCGACGCGTCCGTTTCGGTTTCAAAGCTACGCGATTGACAACCGCACGATTGGCCCTGATCTGCGGATTGTTGCTGACGCTGTTACTCAATCAAAGCGCCGCTCAGAATACAAATCGAAATGGTGGGAAACCAGTCACGCGACAAGGGATTACAGCGACAACATCACAAATCTCACAACCAAAATTAAGACTGGCTCAAGACGTTTTTCGCAAGTTCAACCAACCGTCAAGTGCCCCATTCTCACCCCCAGCCCGTTCAGAAATGAATCGAGTTAAAACGGTTGGCACCAACCTCCGCTCGTTTGGGATCCCCTTCGCAATTAATGCAAACAACAGTGCTTTTATTGAAGTCCAACTCTATCTTTCGCGCGATCTTGGTTCGACGTGGAATTTTGTCGGCCGTCAAACCACCGACCAGAAAGACTTCCCTTTTAAATCCACTGAGGACGGTGAATACTGGTTCTCGATGAAGACGCTCGACCGCGATCGTCGCCTGCTACCGGAAGGGAATCCTCAACCAGAACTAAAAATTATCGTGGACACGGTTAAACCGACTCTCGATTTTCAAGTAGAGGCCGATGCTGCAGGTCGTGTCGTCTGCCGCTGGACGGCAAAAGATAAAAACCTGCGTCCGGAGTCCTTGCAAATATATTATCAAAATGCCAACTCAAGCAATTCCGTTAATGATTGGAAACGAGTCCCCATCAACTTGAACGGAAGACAAAGAGGCGGAGTTTATTCGGATCAAATTGCCTGGTGGCCGGAAACGAAAGAGCGACAATTAAAAGTCGTGGTCGAGATCAAAGACATTGCGGGGAATGCCGTTCAAGCCGACCGACTGCTCACGATCCAATCCGCAACATGGAGGCACAGTTCGGAGTCGACTGCTCAAATCAACGATCGGCCACAACCATCTCGGGATATCGCGATCTCAAAATCGCAATTGCCTATCGACTCGCGCCAATCGCCTCTCCAAAACAACTATGCGACGACTCAATTTCGTTCACCGCAAGAACACTTTGGGATGGCTTCTTCGAAGATCCAGACCGCAACAAAACCAAGTCAACCTGTCCCCAGATCGTTTTCGCCACCCCAAAGCACTCAAAATATAGTAGCACCAAAGGCAGGCGTACCCTCTGCCGTAGTCGCGAAGAACGCAGATTCGATTGTTTGGGAAAGCGAAACAAAACGAGAATTTTCAAAAAATCAAACAAACGTAGCGACCACGCGTCCACGGAGCTTTCCACTCGACTATCAACTCCCCGCACAACCCGCTCCTCGACAACTCCTCGCACGACCTTCGCTCGAGGCTCCCCCCAATACAAGCACCACAAAAGTTTCGAAAGGGATGTTTATTGGCGAGTCCTCGACAATGGGTGCCACCAACCAATACCGTGGTCCGCAAGCTCCAACCAAGCGGCCCATTACGGCGCCAACGTTAGTTCCGGCCGTCTCCACTCAACCTCCGATGGTTCCCCCCGCTGACGGACAGTACTCGACCCAACCACTTCCCAAACTTCCACCGGCAACTAGACCTGAGAGCCTCACAACGACGTTGAAGCCAGCCAGTGAAACTGAGCCGGCAAATCCAAATATAAGCCAGCCAATTCAAACCGTATTTCCAGCTGAAAAATCAGACTGGCAACCCAGCCCTTCATCCACAGTTGTAAAAAAGCCAAAAATGAATTCCAAGGACCAAGTGATTGGTTCAATGCGTTTTGACCTTCAGTACGCAATCGATGCGATTGATCCGTCAGGCGTAGATCGGGTAATTTTGTGGGGAACTCGGGATGGTATTCAATGGGAATCCTGGGCGAGCGATCCCGACAGTCGAAGTCCATTCCCTGTGTCCGTCGAGCAGAACGGAACTTACGGTTTTCGAATCGTCGTACACTCCAAAGACGGCTTAACTGGCACCGGGCCTTCGACTGGCGACCCCGCCGACATCTGGATCACAGTGGATACCGAAAAACCGCAGACTAGAATTAATTCGGTTCCGTACGGACGCGGTCGCGAGGCAGGTCAACTCGTAATTAACTACACCGTCAACGATTCAGAACTTACGCTTCGACCAATCACTCTCGCATATAGCGGTAACGCCAGTGGACCTTGGATAATTATTGACGAAAACCTCAGTAACGCTGGCCAACATCTGTGGAAGCCTGGAACCGAGGTGCCGCAGAAGATATTCCTGAGAATCGAAGCCCGTGATAAGGCTGGAAACATTGGAACTCACCTGCTTCAACAACCCATCGATATCTCAGGGCTCGTTCCCAGTGGAACCATTAGCGGAGTTTCGGTTGTCGGCAAAAACTAACATCGCAATTATCAATTGTGATTCACTCAAAGCTTAGCCCCAGAAACGGACTGCACTCCCTCTGCCAAAAGGACGGATAACTGAACCGATCCGACAACTGAACCGCTTTAAGACAGATCAAAAACACGATATCCTGTCTTTCTTCTCAACGATTTCACCCCGTGGTAGACAAACTCATGTCGTTTTTTTTCAGTTGCAGACAATTCCTTGTCTTGGGGTTGGTGTTCGTAATCCCCGCAGCGGTCGCTCGCGCGCAGTCCACGCCTACCCCAGACTCTCCAGCAAAACCAACGACACTCTTCTCATTCGATCCGACCCCAAGCCTCGTCGTGCCGGTCACGAAACTCACAAAAGCAAAGTACCCAGTCATCGACGTCCATTCTCATTTTGGAATACGACTGAAGGGCGACCGAGAAGCACTGCAGCATTACTTAACTCAAATGTCTGCTAATCAGATTGCCATCTCAATTAGTCTCGACGCAGTGCTCGGCAGCGAAGAAGACCACTTAGATTTCATAAATGCCACCGAGTCCAGTGCCGTTGTCGCGTTCGCCCACATTGATTTTAAAGGCACGGGGGGGAAAGACCCCGCAAGTTGGGCCTGCAACCAACCTGGATTCGTTCGAAATTGTGTTGAGCAATTACGCGCAGCCAAAACGAAGGGAATCTTAGGACTCAAATTTTTCAAATCATTCGGTCTCACCTACAAAGATAAAACTGGCACGCTGATTAAAATCGACGATCAAACATTTGATCCCATCTGGGAAGCCTGTGGACAATTGGGGCTACCGGTAATCATGCATGTCGCCGATCCCATCGCATTTTTCAAACCAATTGATGCGAACAACGAACGCTGGGAGGAACTCAGCCGCCATCCGGATTGGAGTTTTCACGGAGCTGCGTTCCCTGACCGACAAGAACTACTATCGGCTCGCAACCGAATACTAAAGCGGCATCCGGAGACGATCTTCATTGGAGCTCATTGCGCCAACAGCAGTGAAGATCTGAAACAGCTTAGTGGCTGGCTCGACAAATACCCAAATCTGATGATCGGGTTTGCATCTCGCATCAACGAACTCGGGCGCCAACCTTACACAGCACGAAAATTTTTCATTCAATATCAAGACCGTATTCTTTTTTCCACCGATGGACCCTGGCCCGATCTCAGACTGAGTTATTACTGGCGGTTTCTTGAGACCTATGATGAGTACTTTCCCTACAGTGAAAAATCTCCGCCGCCTCAAGGGATGTGGAGAATTTATGGAATCGGTTTACCCGACACTGTTTTAAAAAAAATTTACTTCGAGAATGCACTCAGAATTTTGCCAGCGCTGAAACCAATTTATGAAACCTCAGACCATTAAACGCCTACTGGGTTCACTGACTTTGTAATTACCAGCATTTATCCGTCGCCTTGGCAACTAAAAACGCTCCGTTCTAGTATTTAGCAGGGTAGGGGACTGGCGTAATTACTCACCCTTCTCCTGTCTAGGGAGTCGAAATTGGAACAAAAACGGCTTATGCTGTTGGAGACTTACCGGAAACGAAATGGATCCAACCCATGTCCAAAACAACAACGCAAGCCGAACCGTCTTCCCAGACGCCGAATCTCCCCGAAATAACGCTCCGCGTCATTGTGTTGGGCATCATCCTTTCCGTCGTCATGGGAGCCGCCAATGTGTACGTTGGCCTAAAAGCTGGGATGACGGTCTCAGCTTCGATCCCGGCGGCGGTCATGTCGATGTTGTTATTTCGATACCTGTTTCGCAAGCCCAGCATTCTCGAAGCTAATCAAGTTCAAACGTGCGCCTCGGCGGGCGAGTCCCTGGCCGCTGGCATTATTTTCACAATGCCGGCGATGATTTTAATCGGCCACTGGAAATCCTTTGACTACTGGACGATTACTCTCGTCGCGTTTACTGGTGGAATGTTAGGCATCCTGTTTATGATTCCAATGCGTCGAGTTTTTGTAGTTAACAACGACGACTTAAAATACCCCGAAGGTATCGCGTGCGCTGCCGTTCTTAATGCAGGCGGACAAGAAAGCGATGCAAGTGCGGGTCGCAGTCTAATTTTTGGCGGCATTTTAGGTGCCCTCGTAAAAGTCGTCGGTGGATTTTTCTCGCTGATCAACGGGAGCCTTGAAACGGCGACCGTCGTTAATTCACGAGTTCTTTATTTTGGCGGAGACATTTCGCCAATGTTAATTGCCGTCGGGTTCATCGTTCGACTCAACGTCGCCATCTTAATTTTCATTGGTGGCGGACTGGCTTGGCTGATTGGAATCCCATTACTTGGCGGAGGCTTAGCGGACGTAAATCCTGTGGATCAAGCCTATGGTATCTGGAGCGGACAGATGCGTTATGTGGGCGTGGGTGCCATGGTGGTCGGCGGATTTAGCGCCTTGATCGCCGTTCGAAAAGGCCTACTCGCGGCGGTCTTAAATCTCTGGCATGGATTTCGAAAGAAGCCAGACCCCAATGAAAAACTTTCACAACGCGACATCCCTTCATGGGCCATTTTAGCGCTCGGAAGCATTTGCCTCGCACTGCTGGCTGTTGTTAATTTTTCATTCACCAACAACGCCGGAATCACTTTACTCTCTACCTCCGTGATGCTGGTCATGGGTTTCTTTTTTACAGCCGTCGCAAGCTATATCGTTGGACTTGTTGGGAATTCAAACAGCCCCGTTTCAGGGATGACCATCACGGCTGTTTTGGTTGCCGGTGGATTGCTGTACTTATTTAACTACACCGGTGCTGAGGCTGCGGTCGCAACTCTCGGAATTGCCGCGATCGTATGCTGCGTGGCTTGCACCAGCGGCGACGTTTGCAATGATTTAAAAACGGGCTCAATTGTCGGCGCCTCTCCCTTCCGCCAGCAGATCATGCAGATCCTAGGCGTCTTCGTTGCCGCATTCGTCATGGCCCCGATTCTAACTCTCCTCCATGAAAACACTCCCGGAGGAATTGGCGGAAAAGAGCTTTCCGCACCACAAGCTGGATTATTCGCAAGCCTTGCCGAAGGTTTCTCCGGCAAAGGTGAGCTGCCTTGGCAACTAATTGGAATCGGTGCAGGACTGGGAGTCGTCATTTTAGTGATTGACGAATATTTGAAACAACAAAAATTTAAATTCCGCGCCCATTTAATGCCAATCGCCGTTGGTATGTACTTACCGTTCGGACTAGCAACTCCCATTTTAATCGGCGGATTGATTGCTTATTTTTACTCCCGCAATATTCCCGAGAAGGACCACGAAGAAACGCTTCACAGGGGCGTTCTATTTTCGTCCGGCGTTATCGCAGGTGAAGCGTTAACTGCTGTTGGAATTGCGGGGCTCGCCGCATGGGGCATCCAATCGCTTGACTTCGACATTGCCTCTAAAACAGTTACATTTATTACCGCACTAGCGGCGATTGCAATCGTAGTGGCGTTTGCCCTATTCACCCGTCCCCCAAAAAAATAGATAGCTCAAATCGAATTATATGAATGGAACCCATCACGTTTTCGAGTTCCTCGAGAAATCGTCATTGCAGGACCTTACTGGAGCTTGCGCGATATTCGGAAGCGAACGGTTTTTAAAAAAATTAGCCGTTAAACATATAACCGAGACCATCGGAAGTGATGAAGATTTCGTGCCCTCGGAATACGACTCCAACCATGCAGCATGGCCAGCCATTTGGCCAGACGTTCACGATGAACTTTCGACTCGAAGCCTCTTTGGGGGAAATAGTCCCAAAATAGTTCTAGTGGACGATGCCGATAAATTTGTCACCGAAAACAGAGATCGCATTCACGAATATGTATCTCAAAAAAAAGGATCTGGGTTACTCGTCCTTATCGTTAACACCTGGGCAAGTAACACAAAGCTTTACAAACTAATAGATAAAGTGGGCTTTCAAATTCGCTGCGATCCTCCCAAAACCAGCCCCAAGAGTAAGACCGCGGATGAACCTCGAATCGTTCAGTGGCTAATCCAAAGAGCGAAAGATGAATATGAGTTTTCGTTGCCCAAAATGGGCGGTCAAATGTTAGTTGATCTGACTAATTGTGAGTTTGGCCGCATGGATCAAGAGCTCCAAAAATTATCACTCTTCGCTGACAACAAAGGAAAAGTCAGCCAAGAGACAATTAAAAAGGTGGTGGGGGGTTGGCGGGCGCGAACCATGTGGGATGCTGTGGATGCCGCCGCAGATGGCGATGCGAATCGCGCCGTCACCTTGCTTGACCAACTACTTCGAAGTGGTGAACACCCACTCGGGTTATTCGGCCAACTCTCATGGTCACTCAGACGCTATTCAACCACGTCCGAAATCGTCATGCGGCAAATGCGGCAAAAAAAGAAACCAGACTTGGCCTCGGCGGTTCGACAGGCCGGGTTCCGAAGCTGGGGCGGAGAAATTGAAACGGCGCAAACGCGAATTAGACAACTAGGAAGAAAACGAGCCGAGCTGATGCTGGACTGGCTCCTGGAAGCTGACATGCAGCTAAAAAATACACATTCCAAAGAAGATCGCGGACGATTAGTCTTGGAAAAACTATTCGTGAGGATGGCCAAAGAACTCGGCCCCAATGCGGCTTGATAATCGCGACCGTCGTTAATACTCCAAGCCAAACGAATACGACGAGAGACAATTTAGAAAAACGAAAATACAAAGCATGCCGATAACGGCAGATTGGATTTAAAATGATTAAAGCATTGACAATTTCCCTCGGCGTGGTTGCAGCAGCAGCGGTTCTGGTCGCTTTGTGGGTCATTAGTATTTACAACAAACTCATTTCTCTCCGGAATATGTTTGAAAATGGATTCGCGCAAATTGACGTGCAACTTAAACGCCGCTATGACCTGATTCCCAATCTTGTGAACACGGCCAAGGGTTACATGGCGCACGAGAAAGAGACACTCGAAGCGGTGATTCAGGCGCGCAATCAAGCCCTCACTGCGTCGACTGCAGCCGCCGCTAATCCCGGCGAAAAGGCGTCCATGAACCAATTAACCTCTGCCGAATCTAACCTCGATGGAGCAATTGGGCGGTTGTTGATGATTGCAGAATCGTATCCCGACCTCAAAGCAAATGAAAACATGCTGGCCATTCAGGAAGAGCTAGTTTCGACAGAAAACAAAATTGCGTTTTCACGCCAGGCTTTTAACGATGGTGCAACCCGCTACAACACCTACCTTCAGCAGTTCCCAACGAACATCATTGGAGGCATGTTCAAATTTAGTTCATGCCAACTATTTGAAGTAGATGAACCGACAGAACGCAAAGCTCCCAAAGTCGAGTTCTAGTTCTGGAAAAATCAAAACTCCTCAAGGATACCTCCCGTTGAAAATATCCGCGGAGGATTTTCAACCGTCACATTGTTTGATAGCAATCTCAAGGAATCGTCGTGGATTTTTTCGAAGCTCAAGAGTTACGGCACAAGAGAACTAAGTGGCTGGTTCTGCTTTACGTTCTATCTATTCTCTTTATCATCTTGGGGATTTTCGGCACGCTCGCATTGATTCTCAGATTATCTTTATTAGCCCCCGAGAGCGTCCCTGCTGAAAACAATATGCAGTATCTGTTACTGTTTGCAGTCGTCGCCGCTGTCAACGTATTAATCATCGGTGCGGGCACCCTCTACAAAACAAGCGAACTGCAATCTGGTGGTCAAAAAATTGCATCTCTCATGGGTGGGACACGGATTCCATCCGACACGAAAGATCTGGGTGAACGAAGACTGTTAAATGTCGTCGAAGAAATGGCACTTGCCTCAGGTGTCTCCGTACCGCCAGTGTACATCATGAACGACGAGCCAAGCATCAATGCATTCGCCGCTGGATTCAGCCCAACCGACGCTGTCATTGGCGTCAACAAAGGGACAATTGAACAGTTAAATCGAGACGAATTGCAGGGCGTAATCGCCCATGAATTCAGTCATATTCTCAATGGAGACATGCGACTCAACATCCGACTCATTGGAGTATTATTTGGCATCCAAGTGCTCGCCATGATCGGGTATTTCATAATTCGTGCAATTGGATTTGGCTCGCACCGCAGCAGGCGTAACAGCAAAAATGGCGGACAATACATTCTCATCATTTTCGTGGTTGCTCTAGCTTTTTTAATATTCGGATCCATCGGTCGACTATTTGCAAACCTCATTAAAGCCTCGATCTCTCGACAGCGTGAATACCTTGCTGACGCCTCAGCAATTCAATTTACTCGCTACCCTGAAGGAATTGGCGGTGCCCTAAAAATGATTGGCTCCTCCGCTACTGGTTCCAAAATGAAATCCCCGGAAAAAGAATCTCTCAGTCACATGTTTTTCGCCAACGGGCTTGCGTCTCATTTTGGAGGATTCCTTTCGACGCACCCACCGCTGGTCACCAGAATCCAAAAAATTGACCCGAGCTTTCATGGCAATTTCCAAGAATACCGACAACTTCGTGACAAACAGGCTGCTGTAAGGGCTAAGAAAACGAGACCGGATTCAGAAAATAAACTCGATCAAATACGATCGCCACTAGGACAGATTTTCCCGAAGGAGATCGCAAATAAATTCCCAATCGATCCATTGCTTTTGGTATCCACCATTGGAAACCCCGGGGAAAGAAACGTTCGGCGATCTCAAGATCTGGTAAAGCATATTCCAGAAGTAATTAAACTGGCATCTCGCAACTCATATTCAGCGAGATGTGTTGGATTTGCAATTCTCCTCAGTGGTGATACTGAACTTCGCGAGCGACAATTTCGTTTGATTTTGAAGAGAGAAGGGGACAGGTCTTTGGAAACCACCAAGAATCTAGCGACTCCAACCTCATCACTACATATGGCACTTCGACTTCCTGTCCTGGAAATGATTCAATCCTCATTAACCACTCTCTCGGTTAATCAGTATCAAAACTTCCGACAGACCATCGAAGAATTGGTTCAATTAGACAACCAAACGAGTTTGTTTGAGTTCATTGTACGACACCATCTTTTAATGCACCTCGACCGTAGATTTTCAGTCAAACCACCTCCAAAAATCAAGTTCCATAAAACGCCTCAACTAAAACCAGAAATCGAACTGATGCTGTCTGCATTCGCCAGCGCAAGTGCCAGCGGGAGTATTTTGCAGGGAACTAAAAAACCTACCCAGGAATCGATCGAAGAATCTTATGGCCTTGCTATGCAGGTCGCTGGTTTGGGTGACGCCCAAACCAATCATGCGCGCTTGCAAGCATGGGAAGTCTCTCAACTGGAACACGCAATGATCGCCCTCCATCAATCCTCACCAGCGGTAAAAAAGAAATTTCTTCAGGCTGCGGCGGTCTTGATTACCTTTGACCATGAAATCACGGTTGCCGAAGCAGAATTTTTTCGGGCGGTCGCGGAATCTCTCGATTGCCCCGTTCCCGTTTTTGCAGTTGGCGAAATCAAGCCTGACCAAGGCCCCTAATCCACCTCATCTTACCTATTCCGCCGTCGTTCTAGCCGGCGGTTATCAAGATTGATGCCTTGAGCGGATTGCGAGATTTCTCTAATATCCCCGCGAATATAGAACCACTCTCCATTTTGGAATTGAGTGGCTGGCATCCCTTCTCCTTTAGGTTTTGACATCCAAAACCCATTTTGGCAAATAGCAAAATGAAATATCAATGGTTTTTGATCTTGGTCATGGTCAGCGCAAACATCGGATGTGCCAAGTTGGGACAGACGACGCTTTCAGAGGACTTACTCGGCGAGCAAGCGGCTTGGCTTGATGACTCGTCAGAAGGTACTGATCAACTAGTAGAAAACGAGGGGCTTGAGGAAGAAGAATCGGGACAAGAACAAAGTAAAACGGTTGACCTCGCCGATCGGGAATCTACAGACATTTCTGTCAAGCTTACTGCTAAACCAGAAAAAAAGAGCTCGGACCAGCCAGTAGAAATCAACCCAATTAATTGTGGTCACTCGCTCGAATGTGACTGCCAGAACTTCAAAAAGCCTCCCAAACTGCCTTACGCAGCGCCAAGCAATCCTCCCGTTTCCACCCCACTGGTCGTCTTTGACAATCATTCACTGACACCGCTCAATAAAAAACCGGCTGGCCAAACAAACCCAGTGCACGACAACCGCCTCAACTTATTACGCCCTCGCAGAACACCCAAAGTATTAGGACCGCTGGCAATTAAGCCAAAGTCACGACTCCAGCCAATGCCCTCCGAAAGACTCGCGACGTCCAGTCCTTTAACGAGGAACGATGGTCTGGATACCTTACCTCAACAGACGACCGTAAAGGGTTTGACCGTAAAGGATTTGGGGCAGTCCTCAAACAAAATTAAGACCGATCGACTCGCATCTCTGGTCGCGCAGCCTTGTGCAAATTGCGATCAAATTTCGTGTCGCGGTAATTGTCCCAACACCGAAACCTCCGAAGATCAAGGGTGGGACAAACTGTTTGCCTTTGATGTTGTTGAGACTGGAGATTGTCCCGACTGCGAGGCTGGACTGTGCGAGACGAAGGATATGATAATCACCCCAGAATATCCCATCGTGATTACTGAGCCACCTTTCGCAATTCTCCCCACGCCTCCATTAGCCGATACAGCCCCGAAATCAGATGCGTTTCCACGCATAACCCGAAATCAAATCCCAGACACTACTGAGGTGTTTACCCCCAACAAACCTGTCGCCAAACCAGATACTCAAACCCGCCAAGTGAATGGCTTCGACCGTGAAAATATGGGAGTCGTCGAACATGCGTTCGTTCCGCCTGCAACGCTCAATTCCGAGCCTCCCATTGCCAAGGCTGAGATGGGCCCTTCGAATGCTTTCGTTCCAAGAACTGAGAAAGATGCTAACAATCCATCGCTCAACCCCGTCGATGAAAAAAACCAACTGGATGCCTCAATCCAAAAACTCAAAGGTCAATTAGACTTTGAGACCGATTCAAATCGGCGCAACGCGATTGAAGTCAACTTGCAACTATTTGAGTTTCTGCGTCATCAGCTCGCCAACGATGGCACGCTAACTTCAATTTCTGCGGAAGAGAAAAAATACTGGGAACATCAACTTGAAGCCATCGAGACAATGACGCAGGGCGGGGGAGAGGAAGCGACCGAGAAGGCAACCGATGCAACGCTCGACAACCTCAGAATGGCAATGAACCGCCTCGAATCAATGGCTGAACTGCAAATCATGAACAGTGCCATTTGTTCCGAAATCAAAGGCTTTGGAAAACACAAACCCTTTCCTGAAAATAGATTTCAACCAGGACAACCATTCTTAGTTTATTGCGAAATTGAGAACTACGAATCGATAGAACAAGAAATTAATCTGGAAAGAGTCGTTCAATCTCGATTTCAGGGTGGCTATCAAATCGAGAATGAGGCCGGCCAACTGGTTCAATCAGGCCAGTTCCCAATTATCGAAGATAATGCACCCAAACGACGACGCGACTTTTATCTGTATTTCAAAATTGAATTAAACGAACTGGAACCGGGCAACTATCGATTGCGAATGGAAATCGAAGATCTCAATGGACAGAAAAAAGGGAATCTCGAACAAGATCTTTTATTTAATGTCCAGTGAACCAAGGTGACTCACCTCGATGGATCTGATTCTTTTCATCCTAATTCCCATCTTAATTGTCTGCGGATGCGCTTTGTTCCGCTTGAATCCACGAATCCCCATGTCAACCATGCCGGCAATCTTACTCGGCGTCGTGATTGCTGGATCAGTTTTTGGGCACGATTTCTTTCACGCGCCTTTCGGGCCCATTCCTATCACGCTGGATCGATTACTACTACTCGTTGCGATCGCTTTGTTCGCATGGAGGTGGCTCAAAGGTCGCGAGGATTTACCGAACTTTAATTCGATGGACTTAGCGATTCTTGTTTGGATTACTTGCTTGGCTTTGAATACACTTTCCCATGACTGGCGAGCCATGGATAAATCTCCTTTGTCGCGACTCCTATTTTTCAACCTCTTACCCGTAGCCGTTTATTTCCTCGCCCGCAGTTATAAAACTAAGATTGGAGACCTGCGAGTCATTGCGCTGGTCTTGGGTGGATTTGGGATTTACCTAGCCCTCATTGCCTTAGCCGAAATTTCAGAATCCTACGCGATAATTTTCCCTCGCTACATCGTCAATTCCGCAGAGTCGGAGTTTTTTGGTCGCGGTCGGGGCCCATTTCTAAATCCCGTCTCTAACGGAATCTTCTTATCAGTCTGTCTATGCTGCTGTTGGATGTGGTGGCCAAGAATAAATCAAATCGGTAAATTTGGTTTAATCTTGGCAGCGGGTTTGCTCGGCGCAGGCTGCTTTGCCACACTCACTCGAAGCGTATGGCTTGGATTCGTAGTGGGCGCAGGAATCTTCACCTGGCTACCCGCATCCCGTCAACAACGCGGCTCCTTAATTCTTGCCGCAACCATCGTTGCCATCATTGCATTCCCTTTTGTCTCAGACAAGATTTGGGCGTTTAAAAGAGATAAAGATGTTTCGGTTGCCGACATGGAACAATCAGCGCAACTGCGAGAACTTTTTCTAACTATCGCGGTCGATATGTTTCAAGACCGCCCGCTTTTGGGCTGTGGATTCGGTCAGTACACGATCGCCAAAAGACCCTACCTTCAGGATCCCTACTCAGGACAACCACTTTCACTTGCCAAACCGTTTTACCAACATAATGTATTTCTCGCCTACTTAGTCGAGACCGGACTGGTCGGGCTGATAACATTACTCTGGGTACTAGCCGTCGTCGCCTATGCCAGCTGGTCCCTCTGGCTGGATAAATCTCTTGATCTTTGGCCACGACAATTTGGGCTACTCACGCTGGTCGTTATTGCCCACTATTTCATCTCCGGAATGTTTCATGACGTCTCAATCATCCCCATGAATCAAACGCTTTTATTTTTTCTTGCCGGCATCATTAATAACATCAAAAGTAATGGAATCGAATTTTCAAATTCCCAAAGCTCGCCGCCAAATACACTCCCGGTTCCCTCAGAACAACTCGAATTGAGATTCCCTTCGTTTAGCGAAAAAGCAACGTTCTCCTAACGACCAGAGCTCTTTCGCGCTGGCGAGTTACCATAGATGCCATTGAGCGAAAATCAACACGTAAACGCCAAGCAACAGATTGGTTACCGCATGAGCAACGACACAGTCCCAAAGGTTGCCAGTTCTATTCATCAACCAACTTATTAGGCCAAACCAAACGAACGCTGCGATGGCCTCCGTTGGGTGAGTCAAAACGCCGTAAGCACTTGCGGCTAGCAACGCTTTCCACGACAGACCTCGAAGCGAAAGATTCTCCCATTCAGGATCCTCAACCCACCTGACAAACCAGCCTCGCAAAAACAACTCCTCAATCAACGGAACAATGACAGCCAGTAGCAGGATTCGAAAAAAAAGAAACGCAGTTCGAACCCCTGAATCCTCAAGGGTAAAGGGATCAAAAGAGGGTCGACTAAAATCAAACCCTAATAACCCTAGAACCCTCGGCTCAAGCTTTAGGCTGCAAATCCCAATCCAAATTGCGACGCCAACTCCCCCCACCGCCACTGATAGTAGGGAAATTCGAAAAGGAAAATGCTGCAGATAGATTTTCCGAAAATAGACCAATAGCCCTGCCGCCAATACCACCTGCAACGCGATCATACCGACATACCAATAGGTCGACGCCAATATCGCACTAGGCTCTTCTTCGGAAGCGAAATCCGGGTACCGACTCGCGATCAACAGGAATACCACAAGTGGCAAAACAAAGGGCAATGAGCTTGATGAGCGAGGGCTCCCCGCAGTGTCTTGTTGCAATTCTTTCTTCGCCATACCCAATTATAACTCGATTTAGCTAATCTCGGCGGTTAATCATAGAAAAGTCACATCCGATTGCATTCACCGGTGATCAAAAACTCGGCTTGATCAAAACAACCTGCTTATAATAGCCTGCGTTCGTGTTGCTTGTCACTTCGTTGGACAGGATTTAACGACACAAAGCCTTTTTAGCCACCGACACTAGTTTGATCAGGTTTGAACCATGCAATTGAGCTATCTACGAATTTGGATCTGTTGCTCGCTGTTCGCAGCAGTGACTGCACAAACAACCTTCGGCATAGCAGCCATGCCCCAGAATGAAGCGGAGTTCGAAAAACTCAGAAACCAAATGGTTGAAATTGCCGTTGTCGGGGCCGGAATTTCTGACGAACGAGTTTTAAAAACCATGCGGGCCACCCCCCGACATGAGTTCGTCCCCAAAAAAATACGCAAGACGCAGTCTTACCTCGATGCTGGTGTACCCATTGGTAAAAGCCAGACGATATCCTCGCCGTTCATCGTTGCTTACATGACTCAGGAATTGGATCCTCAGCCGACTGACAAAGTCCTTGAGATTGGTACCGGAAGTGGCTATCAAGCCGCCATATTAAGTCCGTTAGTAAAAGAAGTCTATTCGATTGAAATCGTTGAGAAACTTGGCAAATCCGCTGAGAAAGTTTTGAAAAAGCTCAAATACGATAATGTCTTTACCAAAATTGGTGATGGCTACAAAGGCTGGGAAGAAAACGCTCCGTTCGACAAAATAATTGTCACCTGCTCACCGGAAGCCATCCCAAAACCACTTGTGGATCAACTCGTCGAAGGTGGAATCATTATCGTTCCCATGGGAGAACGGCATCAACAGACACTTTTTCTTATGAAAAAAACTGATGGAGAAATGAAACGCTTCGCATTGCGCCCCACATTATTTGTTCCAATGACCGGTGCAGCCGAAGACAACCGAAAGATTCTTCCCGACCCGAGTAGGCCCCAGTTAATCAATTCAGGATTCGAGCAGGGACTCGATGAAAAAGGATTTGCCCAAGGCTGGTATTATCAACGCCAACTAACTCTCGAAAAAGGAACTGCCGAAGAAGGAGCTAACAACTTTGTCCAATTCGACAACAATGTCCCAGGGCAACTAGCCCAAGTGATGCAGGCTTTTGCATGCGATGGACGCAAAGTTCCACTCGTCAAATTTTCAGCATCGTTCTCTTGTGAAAACGTTGTCGTTGGGCCGCGGCAAAATGATCTACCGACCGCCGTCATCTCGTTTTATGACGAAGACCGTCAAGAATTAGGTATGTTTTCTTTAGGCCCGCACAAGGGATCCAAAGATTGGCTCACGCAATCGAAAGTGATTCGAATCCCTCGTTCGGCAAGAGAAGGGATTGTTCGAATCGGACTTTGGGGAGCAACAGGCACCGCGCGGTTCGACAACGTTACGGTCGAGGCAGTCAAGAAATAACATGGGAAATTTCTAAACGGTTGAGTTTGACAAAGTATTTGAAAAACAAACTAACAACTTCGACATCCACTGCCCTTGATTGCATAACTTGCCGGTGATTAAGGGGAATTGAACCGGGCAGAGGAGAGATTTCAGCCAGATCTACCTCGAAAACGGGCTTTTCACACCACAAACTTACCCCAGTCGTCGAAAACAGCCCAGCCGACTTGAATTACCAAGATCGCCTGTTATTCTAACAACCGCAAGGATCTACGATTTTTCGGGCTTAACATCAAGATACGAACGCTCGGAACGATCCAATTTCCTCATCATGACGAGAATTCTTCGGAGCAATAGATAACGATGAATAGGTTCAATTCCTTGAAGGGTTTAGCAATCCTCGCCGCACTTTCACTGGGTCTTTCCGGAATCACGAACAGTGATGCCTTGGCCAATAGCGGTGGTTGGGGCGGCACGACGAACAGTTACGGTTCCACCGGCAGCTTTTCATGCTGTGGCGGAAGTTCTGGCGGCGCACAACGCGTCTACCGAACACCAGTAAGAAACCTTCTTGGGCGAGTTGGTTACCGCATTTCCAACATTGGTCACCACTCATCCGGCGGGAGCTGCGGAGGTTTTTATCGCGCACCAATGGGAATGTGGGGAACGGGAAATTATGGTTGTTGCGGCGGTTGGGATGCAGCAGCAGGAAGCCTCTCAATGATGACTCCCTATGGAACGACCATGCCTGGTTCGGTCGGCCCCAACTCGATTATGGAACAACCTCCAGTAAACTCACCGCGCATCCCGGACGGTGGTTCGATCAACTCGATGCTCGACACTCCAGGACCAGCAGTACAACCCCAACCCGCTAGTTCCATTCGGCCAATCGGCGGCGACGCTACCTCTAGCGACCGACCGGCAGTTGGCGCTTCGGTTCTGAATGTGCAATTACCTCAAGACGCTAAAGTTTTCATCAACGATAAATTAACGAAAACCGAAGGATCAACTCGCAGTTATCGGTCTACAAATTTGGAATTTGGAAAAGAGCATCGATACAGTGTAAAAGCCGTCATCCATAGAAATGGAATCGAAACGATCAAAACTAAATTGGTCAAATTGATCCCGGGAGAAGACGAAACGATTCGATTTGATTTTGACAGCAATGCTCCTCTGAAAACGACTATCGCAACGACACTTCGATTGGAAGTTCCAGCAGACGCAATCGTCACTCTTTGCGGAAGCCAAACTCAGAAAAGTGGTAAATTGAGAACCTTCACGACCAACCGTCTCCCCTCGGGAGAAACTTGGAAAGACTATAAAATCCAAGTCCAATTCGAGCGCGACGGAAAGACGATGACACAAGAAAAAACAGTTGATCTTTTCGCTGGAAAATCACATTCGTTCACGTTCCTTGGTGATGATTCATTGACATCGCAATTCGTTAAGAACTAGCGACGTACAACTTCAGCAGTTCCATCAAGAACAAACCGCCAAAAACTTGGTGGTTTGTTCTTTTCATTTATAGATACACACGAGGCTTCACACGCAATCTCGGCCTTAATTTGCTCCGGCCAATTCCTAAACTAGACTAGTTTACAGGGAGACTCTCCCCAGACATTCACCACTGAAGAATCAACCATAATCTCGCGTTGGCCATGGCAAATCGCAAACGAAATACGAAACCCAAGGGGCGGATAAATCGACCTGAAGTGAGCGACTCACCCAAGCCATCCTCTTCACCAGACACTCCAGATCTCTCCCCACTGCAGTGGACGCCGTACGCAAGAGCGATTGCCACTGTATTAATCTTGGTTTACTTATTCGTTGTTTTAATTGGACCGCTCGCAAATCCAATTGCTTCAAAATATTTCAGCGGTCCAATTGCTCGACAACTCGCCCCTTTACATCGCATTTTATTTTTAGGTCACGGTTATCGATTTTTCGGCCCTGACCCTGGGCCAACCCATCGACTGGTGTTTCGCGGCGTTAAAAAAGACGGCTCAAAATTTGAGGGATTCTTTCCCGACCGCCGAAACCAGAACCCACGTTTACTTTACCATCGCTGGTTCATGCTCAGTGAAACGCTCTTTGTAGAGCACGCCAACCAAGCAAATTCTAATTTCTTAAAAAACCGACAGGTAGAATACGAGCAACAAGCAGCAAGATTGGCGTCAGAAAATCGGACGAATCAATTAAGACAATTAAAATTGGATCGCCAACTTGAACTCCGCTACTACCAGCGAGCTTCCGAAAGAACCGACTTTCTCGCTAACTCCGTAGCAAGAGTGCTTCTCGATAGTCACCAAGCAACTTCGATCGAACTCTTCAGCCAGGAACGCAGCATCCCCTTTCCGGAGGAAGTTGCAGATGGCTTAAAACTCAATTCCGAACAACTACTTTTGCCCCCAATCAAGATTGGCGAACTAGACACCCATGGCTATCGCGCAGCAAATTTAGCTGACCCCAATACTCTGAGAGGGTCAAAGTAATGAAGACACCCTCAGAATCAACCGTTGCACAACCTACTTCAGGAGCCACGTTTTTTCATTCTTGGACCAATGGTTGGAATCAGTTTTGGTTTCAACTGGAAGCCCCCAATGCACTCGGGGCAATGCGGATTCTTGTGGGCCTGCTTGTGCTCTACACCCATTTCACGTGGGGCCTTCAATTCTCTACTTTTTTAGGTGTCGATGGCTTACTGCCCCTGGAATACCGTGCACTATTATTTGAGAGTCCTTTTGCGTGGAGCCATTTTGATTGGTTTCAAAACAACCAACTGTTGATGACCATTCACATTCTAGGGTTGATTATTGTCAGCATGTTCACGCTTGGACTTTGGACAAATTGGACTGCCGTTCTGACAACTTTACTTGTGATCTCCTATGCAAATCGCGCTACGGGAACACTCTTCGGGCTCGATCAAATCAGTAGTTTTCTTTGTATGTATCTCGCCATTGGAAACTGCGGAGGTGCTTATTCGATCGACCAGTGGATTGCCAAACGTCGCGGGGCAGGGCAGGGGAGGTCGTGCACTCGAAATCGGATAGCGATTCGTTTAATTCAGATTCACATGTGTGTTGTTTATTTCTTCGCAGCCACGGGTAAACTGCAAGGCACAACCTGGTTCAATGGGGAAGCCGTTTGGGGCGCACTAGCGAGCTACGAATATCAGTCCGTTGATATGTCATGGATTTCTAATCACATGTGGTTGGTTGCAATCCTCACCCTCGGCACATTGGCCTGGGAACTCGCCTATCCAGCTTTGATTTGGCTCAAATTAACCCGACCGATCATGCTATTATTTGCGGTACCGATTCACCTTGGAATTGGCATTTGCATGGGAATGCTCTCCTTTGGACTCGTAATGTTGGCGGGTAATTTAGCTTTCGTCGATTCTCGCTGGATCAACAAACTCTTCCAATTATCTGATGAATCCAAGGTTCATTTAAAAGACGGGAGTTGAATCGAGGTCAACCACCGTCGACTTCAACGGTTGTATTCGAATTGGGATTTCATTAACTCCGAGTCATTTCAGAATTTGATTCCGCCTCGTATAATAACGAATTCAACAAACGTGCGCGACTATTCCCATTTTCGCGTAACCATTCAAAAAAAGCTGATTCGGAGTTAGGCGTGGCCAAAAAAATTGCCATTGCAGGCGCAACTGGGGCCGTCGGTCGCCTCGTAAGACAAATGCTAGAGCAGCGGAATTTTCCGTACGAGACGATCACATTTCTGGCATCTCAACGTTCGGCAGGTAAAACGCTTGAATTTAAAGGCGAGACGCACACGATTCAATTGCTGGAACCTAATGTTTTTGACAACATTGATCTGGTCATTGGCAGTACCCCCGACGACGTCGCCGAAATGTTCGTGCCTTGGGCAGTCGAACGAGGAACGATTGTGGTCGACGAAAGTGGATATCACCGAATGCTGGATCACGTACCACTGGTCGTGCCCGAGGTTAACCCCGATGCTGTCAACGACCACCAGGGCATTATCGCCAGTCCCAACTGTAGCACCACGCAAATGGTGGTTGCGATGAAGCCCCTCCATGATTTCTCTAAAATCAAACGGGTCGTCGTTTCAACTTACCAATCTACCAGCGGAGCAGGGGTTGCCGGCCAAGCGGACCTGATTGAAGGAACACGAAATGCGCTGAACGAAAAGCCATGGGACTACCAAGCATTCTCCCACCCAATTGCATTTAACGTCATCCCTCAAATCGGATCTGCCAAACACCTAGGCTATACCTCAGAAGAAATGAAAATGGTCTGGGAGACTCAGAAAATTTTTGGAGACGATTCAATTCAAGTTTGCCCAACTTGTGTACGAGTTCCGGTATCTAATTGCCACAGCGAATCAATTTTAGTTGAAACAGAAAACCCTATCTCCGTAGAACAGGCACTGCAGTTATTCGATGCCGCACCTGGAATTCAAGTCATGGATAATCTCGAGCAGGGAGTTTATCCGATGCCAAGCAACAGTGACGATCAGGATGATGTCTTTGTCGGGCGAATTCGCAAAGATATCAGTTGCGAGAACGGACTCGCATTTTGGTGCGTTAGTGACAACCTTCGGAAAGGCGCTGCCACCAATGCCGTGCAAATCGCCGAACTCCTCGTTTAAAACAGGTTGAGCACATGCGGCATATCAAACTGGTTATTTCGTACGATGGAACAGACTACGTTGGGTGGCAAGTCCAACCGAATGGAATGTCAATTCAACAATGCCTCGAAACAGCCTGGGCCTCAGTAAGCGGCGAGCAACTTCGAATTACGGCCAGTGGGCGAACCGACAGTGGTGTCCATGCTCTCGGCCAAGTTTGCAGCTTTGCAACTGAAAGCCAATTGCCGCTTCAACAAATAGTTCGAGCCTTTAATGCAGAAACACCTTTTGACATCACCGTCTTAACCGCAGAGGAAGCTTCCGAGGGATTTCACGCGATACGAGATGCTAAACAAAAAACGTATCGTTACCATATTCAATATGGCAGAATCATGGATCCACTCAGACTGAGAACCTGCTGGTTCGTTCCCGGAGAATTGGATCTTGGTTCCATGCAAAAAGCCGCGATATTAATTACGGGAGAACATGATTTCGCCAGCTTCGAAAGTGCGGGCGCCCAACGATCCACGTCGATCCGGCACGTCATCGACTTACAAATCGTTCCAGAAATCGTTCACAACCTCCCTGGACTCGAGATCGCCATTACTGCCAACGGATTTTTATACAATATGGTTCGAAATATCGTGGGTACGTTGATCCGGGTTGGTAAAAACAGAGAAGAAATCGAATGGGTGGCTTGGGTACGCGATCAAAAAAACCGCCGCTATGCCGGGCAAACAGCTCCGGCGCATGGATTATTCCTAGACCATGTTGTCTACTAGCACCGCCTACACACTCCCTGTTAACGACCTTTTTAGGAATCGGTTTTTGAGACGAAATGGCAGCTACGGAAAACAACTCGAATCGACCAAAAAAGAAACTCAATTCTAGTTTCAGAATATTTGTTTCCGCGCTTGTGCTGACACTAGTATTCTTTCTCCTTTCCAACCAATACTCAAGCTGGTTGATTGAACTGGGCTTTATCCTCTCCGCCTGCGCGGCGATTTCCATTTTGATCGCAGAAGCATGCGATCCATTTTCGGATGCAGCGCAATGGGTCGGAATCCGCTTGCGGCTGCCACCATCTGTCAGAGGGGCAACGCTCGATGCCGTGGCCAGCAGTATGCCAGAATTGTTCACTGGTTTGTTCTTTGTAACGATCGCGCTGTTTGGAACTTCAGACGACCAAGGGCAGATGCTTGCCAGCGCTGAAGGTTACGGATCAACCGTTGCTACATGCGCCGGGAGTTCGATTTACAATTTAATTTTAATACCTGCCTTGTGTGCAATCGTCGTTTCTTTTTCTCGACGCGATCGACCTCAAATTGAGGTTTCTAGAGAAGTCATTCACCGAGATGGCCTGTGGGTAATTTTCACCCAAGCCGGCCTACTCGTATTCTTGTTTCAGGAAAAACTAGAATGGTGGATGGGAGTCGCGGCCTTGCTAACCTACTTGGTTTATGTACTGCATCTGTATTTAGCGACGCGACAATTTCGCAATCAACTAGCTGAAATCGAAATAGCAACGGAGGAGGCTGACTCTAAAACGGCATCCGTCTGCTTTGGCTATTTTAATATTCGCTTGAATGGCTTCACCTCTACGATTGTCATCATTTCAGCTACCGCCGTTGCAGCATTTGCCTGCTACCTACTGGTCGATCTGACCAACCAATCTGCGCACAAACTCGGAGTCAGTCCCTTTTTTGTCGCCGTCATCTTAACCGCTGCGGTATCGTCAATCCCCGACACCTTCATGTCCCTTGGATCGGCCCGTCGAGGCGACGATGCTGGGGCAATGTCGAATGTCTTTGGCTCCAACGTTTTCGACGTGTGCATTGGCATGTCCATTCCGTTGATTGTGAGTTGCTACCTCCACCAGTGGGAGCCAATCGAGCTAGTGATGAGTAATGGCGAAACCATGAATGGAGTCGTTGGATTGCGTATTTTTCTGTTTATTTTGACCGGCGTTGCGATGGCCTGCATGTGGCATTTGAAACACATCAACAGACGAACTGGAATCCTCTTTTGTGCTCTTTACGCCTCTTTCGTGATCTACGCGATCCTGGGAGCCCTCGAACTGATTCCGGCCTAGCGGCTAAAACACTCAATTGGCACTCGGAACCTGGCAAATTCCAGATTTCACTGAATACACAAACCAAGGCTCAAACCCATCAAGTCGACTTTGGTTTCCTCGAATCTTCGACTAAAATGATTTACGCACGGGTGCAACTCGGCGTCTGCGTTATCAAGCTTGGAATCGATGGATTAGAAATAAATGTCAATAGGCAGAGACTTTATCGGGCCGTTTCAACTGCTGAGACTTATTCGTGCCGGTACAACAACCCAGGTTTGGGAGGCATTGAAAACTGGCGAGAGTGAACGAATCGCACTCAAAGTCTTGATGGAAAATTTCCGGAAGAATCGCTACGAAATTGGTCAATTGAAACACGAAGCGTTAGTCGGTGCGGAACTTGACCACCCCAATGTGATTAAAATCTTTGGTTACCATAATGACCAGGGATATCCACTCGTATCCATGCAACTTTTCCCCTCGCGAAACCTCAAAATTGAGATGCGAGAACGGAAAGAATACATGATGCCAAATGTGTCTTCGATCATCCGAAGTTGCGCAAAAGGATTGGAACACATGCATAACAAGGGATGGGTTCATTGCGATGTGAAACCAGATAACTTTCTTGCCGATGAACAGGGGCATGTGAAGTTGATTGACTTTTCAATCGGCGTAAAATTACGCACAAAAAAAGGTGGGTTAGGCGGTCTGCTTTCCGGGAGACCTAAAGCGATTCGCGGCACACGAAGCTACATGGCTCCTGAACAAATCCGTCGACAACACCCAGACAAGCGATCCGACATCTACGGTTTTGGATGCGTAATCTTTGAACTACTGTCCGGAAAGACCCCTTACTCAGCCAACTCACCGGATGAATTATTAACCAAACATTTAAAAGCTCCCATTCCATCACTGGAAGCCTACAGCGGAGCCTCAAAAGAATTTTCCAACTTAGTGAAACTAATGCTCGCTAAAAATCCCGACGACCGAATCCAAAACCTTACTGAATTTCTTCAGCTTTTTGAATCGACACAGATCTTTCGATCTGGCCAGCGGCCTGAGGGCTTTCGCAGGTAATCTGTAACCTGCAAACTGTGAGTCACTATCGTTCGTTAGACAGTGACATTTTTCATCCCACTGACCCAACTTAATACACCATGGATTATCTTTCATTTGAGCAACCCATTGCCGACCTTGCTCTCGAAATTGAAAAATGTGAAACCGAATCCTGCGACTCCGTAGAGTCAGCAGATAAAATTCGCAACATGAAACAATCACTGACCGATCTAACACGCGATATCTATGGAAAACTAACTCCATGGGAAACGGTTCAAGTCGCGCGACACAAGGACCGCCCTCATACGATCGACTATCTATCACTCGTATTTGATGAATTTGTTGAACTGCACGGCGACAAATTGTTTGGCGATGATCGAGCAATGCGTGTCGGTTTCGCATCGCTCGACCGAACCAAAGTCATGGTTCTCGGCCACCAAAAAGGGAGAACATTCCAAGATCGAACCGAAAACTTTTTCGGATGCGCACATCCGGAAGGCTATCGCAAAGCGATGGCGAAAATGAAGATGGCTGAAAAATACAACCTTCCAGTCATTTGCCTAATCGACACTCCGGGCGCCTATCCGGGAATCGGGGCGGAAGAACGAGGGCAGGCGCAGGTCATCGCCGAAAATATGTATGAAATGTCTCGGTTGAAAACCCCCATCATCTGCATTGTTATTGGTGAAGGTGGAAGTGGCGGTGCACTGGGAATCGGTGTAGGAGATCGCGTCGCAGTCATGGAACATGCTTATTACTCCGTGATCAGCCCAGAAGGCTGTGCAGGCATTCTCTGGAAAGGCGCCGAACATGCAGAAAAAGCCGCAACAGCGCTCAAATTCACTTCCAAAAACTTATTACAGATGGGCATCGTGGACGATGTGATCACCGAACCTCTCGGCGGCGCCCACCGTGACCACCACAAAACAGCATCGCAAATGAAATCTTATCTGAAGAAAACACTCAAAGACCTCGTTGGAAAGCCGCACGACTCTTTATTAGAAGAACGTTACCAGCGGTTTCGAAAAATTGGCGTCTTTGACGAAGTTGGCGAACTTCCTGCTTAGGGCTTTAGGTGGATGCCCCGCCTAGGTCTTCATGACATCGACCTTTGGCTTTCAGGAGTCGAGTACAACGGAGGTGTCCAATTGAACGCTCCAGGAGCACCCATGAAAACCGTTAAGCAAGTCATGTCGGCACTCGAAAAAAAGGGATCGGCGCAAACTCGAAAAACCTTCGCCCGCCACGGTGCTCCAGAGAATATGTTCGGAGTTAAAATTGCGGACTTAAAAGTGATTGCCAAACAAATCAAAGGCAATCAAGCATTGGCGATGGAACTCTATGAGACCGGCAACAGTGATGCGATGTACCTAGCCGGCATCGTAGCTGATGGCAAAGCCATGTCTAAAAAAGAGCTGAACGATTGGTGTCGCACTGCCAACTGGCACATGATTGCCGAGTATTCGTTGCCGGGCGTCGCCCACGAAAACCCTCATGCGAGAACACTCGCCCTAAAATGGATTAGATCAAAAAAGGATCACATCGCCGCTGCAGGATGGAATACGTATTCGGGTCTCGTGGCAACCAAGCCCGATGCTGAGTTAGATCTCGAAGAAATTAAAATGCTTCTTGAGCAAATCGCTGCGTCCATTCACGAATGTGGCGAACGCGGAAAATACACCATGAATGGATTTGTGATTTCCGTTGGTGGCTATGTCAAGCCACTCTCAGCGAAAGCAAAATCAGTAGCCAAAAAAATTGGCAAGGTATCGGTCGAGATGGGCGAGACGGCTTGCAAAGTCCCGCTCGCAACAGACTACATCGCTAAGATGGAAAACGCAGGACGCGTCTACAAGAAACGCAAAACGATTAAGTGCTAACCGCCCTCCATTGCTGCAAAGCCAATTAATCAGATTCGGAGTCTTCTTTGCACGCGTTTCTTAATTGACATATTAGATTGGGGCAGGGGGGGGAACCGAAAAAAATCCTACACGCACTAATCGCCGATCGCCCAACCTAGAGCTCATGAATCTAGAAATTTAAATCTAATCTGTTTTCTTGTAAGATCGACCAAGGGATGCCATGCCAAACTCGCTCAAAATTTATGAGACGGTTCTTTATGCCAATAATCTCGACGCAGCAAAAACATTTTATACACAGGTGATTGGGCTGCGTTTGCTTAGCCAGAATGATTTGATGCTAGTTTTCGAACTCAATGAAAGCTATTTGTTAATTTTCAATCCAGACAAAAGTTCGGTTGTGGGGAGGCAAGTCCCATCCCACGGCACGCGTGGTCACGGCCACATTGCCTTTGTCATTACCGATAATGAGCGAGAGACATGGAGAACACGCTTGGCCGACGCGGGCATCGAAATTGAATCCGAAGTTTGCTGGGACGATGGAGCACGTGGAACTTCAATTTACTTCCGTGACCCCGCGGGCAACTCGATTGAATTAGCACCGCCCAATTTATGGACTTATTTAAAAAATCCATAACCTCAAAAAATTGCAATTCGTCCGCCAGAGTGGTCAGAGCATAGACTGAAGAATAAACCCTAAAACCACAAATACCAGAATTACCCCCGCGCAACCTGATTGGCTGTTGGCTTTCTCAAGAATCTGAAAATCGCTAATTAGTTTCTCAATGAAGACTTTTGATTCCATTAGCGACTTACCAGTGTGATCCTTGTAAAGCCGCATCGCATCTAGCTTACAGCCAGATTCCAAGAGATCGAGCACTTGTTCAACCAACGCCTGTTCGGCGTCTTCTACAGAATCTAATTTGACGCTTGGAAGGTTCTCTACAAATTGCTTTGCTTACAGCAAAGGACTGCCAGTGAAATCCATGTAGAGCTTACACGCGTCGAGTTTCTGATCATCACCTAAACACTTTCGGATCTGGTTGATCTGGGCGTCTGTTAACTGCGGGTCCATGGCTAAGCCTCCCAAGTCACAATGCAAAACATCAACAAAACAGTGTATATCTCACCCAATCCCCAACGTCCGATAATGTTTCTTATGTTCGGTTAGGTCTCTCGTTTTCCCCGTATATATGGCTTTTTCTATGCAGCACGAATTCCCTGGGCAAAATCCCAAGTCTCCGACTTAGCCGAGCTCAAGGGCCAGCATCAAACTTCCTGCCGACCGAGGCGTTGCGAACTAGCGCAGAACAAACCCGTCAACAGAAATGAGAATATCGTTTAACGCTTGTAAACGTTCTCAAACAAATTTTCAGCCGCTTCATTCGTGGCTTCTAAAGCCTGCTTGCCAATATTTTCGAGAGTCTGCTTGGATGCTTCCGAGATGTCTACATTTGACCAGTCGATACCCTTGGTTCCTGATTCTTGCGATTGAGTTGCCTTCTTCTGAAAGGTGCCCAGGAACCCACCACCACTGGAATTATCCGTTTGCTTCCGAAACAGCGAAGTGACCGGATCTATCACATTATTTTCTGAAGGAGCAGTGCTAGGAGTCTTCCAGCGGCCTGCAAAGCCGTTGGATTGCAAATTTTTAATCTCTTCGCCAAGTGGTTGCCCAACTGGATAGGTCGTTCCCAATGAACTGCCGAAAATACCGCTGGTATCAACAGAGGGTTCGTCATGGCCGACCGCATCTTTGTAATTTTCTATATGAGGATTAACAAAGCGAGCCAATTCGTCCGGTACAAAGTCAGAAACCTGCCAGATTCCTTTTTCGATATACGGGCCAAATTTCGAATGATCAATCTTCTCGTGAACGTCCTCACCAAGAAAAGAAACCGCAAACATGGTAACGACCATGCACAACAAACCGCCTTTTAGAGCACCCAAAAGGGCGCCTGCTTGGCGATCAAACCCTTTTAACTCATTTTTCTTTAGCGATTTGGAGACAGATGAATAAATTGCCCAAATCACAAGCGATGTCCCCAAAAAGAGTATCAACATCGCGCCAATTTTATTCCATGGCTCGTCCACCTGTAAAAGCGCTGCCAATTGATCTCTAAAGTTGACCGCAACGATATAACTAACAACCAATGCGGCAAGCGATGCAATTTGCCAAGCCAGTCCTTTCCAGTAACCAAACACGATGGCTCCGAAAAAAATCACCAACATCGCAATATCGTAAATCCCCACAATCTCTCCTTGTTCAAATTCGACGTCGCTGGTTTACCATTGGTAAAAAATCACGCCGTACCGCAAGCTATCCAACGCAATCCTGGATGAAATCTGAAACGCTAACGCGTTCAGACGTACCAGTTTGATTTCAGATTTTCGTCGAGCTTTCCATCCGTGAAAAGTCCGCCGAAATTAGAGATAAATTCTGGGTTTACCTCAATACAGATAGACTCAACAATTTTTAACGCCCCCCTCAATTGACCGAATTAGTATCAGTTACTCTCAGCGCTGCTAGCGAGCGCTACAATATCGAATCCACGTTGGTCCACGTCTGCGAGTTCTCTATTGTCATGTTGAGTCACACTTGAGGCGATTTACCGTAGGATCGCCACCGCTCGATTCATTTTAATCAACCGTTTTTAACTCAGAATTCATGGCTGATTTTAAAACTCATATTACCACCAGCACCGCATTAGGGTTTCTCTATGGCGGCGTCGGTTACTTTGGCTTTGAGGTTCCTCTCGCGCATTGCATGATCGCAGGAAGCTTATGCAGCGTCGCCGGGATGCTGCCTGACCTCGATAGCAATTCTGGAAAACCACAGCGTGAAATGCTCTCATTTGTCTCAGTCATCATTCCCATGATGATGCTACCTCGCTTCGAAGCGATTGGCATGACAACTGAACATATGATCTTTGTTGCCGGTGTAATGTATGTCCTGATTCGATTTGGTATCGGAGGCCTATTCCGCCGATTTACGAAACATCGCGGCATGTGGCATAGCATTCCCGCGGCGTTAATTGCGGGCTTGGTTACCTTTATGATCTGCCTTTCAAATGACCTGGAAATCCGCATCTACAAATCGTGGGCAGTTGTACTCGGATTCATTTGTCATCTCGTGCTCGATGAAATCTATGCGGTCAACTGGGAAGGCAAACTTCCTAAGAAAAAGAAGAGCTTTGGCACGGCGATGAAGTTTTGGGGAAATTCGACATGGTTTAACGTGACTACCTATCTCAAATTGGCAATTTTGATCGGGGTAGTATTTAGCGATAACTATGTAATGGACTGCTTTTGTGAGCCTCCCACTGAATCTCCAGCAACTACAGCACAGTGGGTTCGCAACCTCTTTTTACACGATCATGGCCAGACTCTGAATCGGTAAAATCTGATCACGCAATTCAACCTAGCTTTCAAGTCAGTTTCACTCAATTTGCTTAAAACTGTTTTCGGCTGTCGAGGAGAATAGTTACGGGGCCATCATTCACAAGCTCCACGGCCATCTCAGCTTGAAAGATACCAGTCTGCACCGGCACACTTAAGAGACGACAGGATTCGATGAATTCCTGATACAAACGTCGCGCCAGCTCTGGCTTGGCCGCACGCACGAAACTGGGACGTTTGCCCTTTTTCACATTACCGAGGAGTGTGAACTGACTAATGACTAGTAAAGACCCCTGAGTATCCAATAGCGAACGATTCATCTTTCGTTCGGCATCTTCGAAAATCCTTAGCCCGGTAATTTTTCCGACCAGATAATCCAGGTCCGCTTTTTCATCACCAACTTCTACTCCGAGAAAAACAAGCAGTCCACAGTCAATTCGGCCCACCGTTTCACCCTCGACAGCAACCGAGGCCCGAGTTACGCGTTGTACAACCGCACGCATGAAGGAACCCTTTACCTCTCGAAGGTTTCATTGCTTTTTTCTGCAGACTGCGACTCACTCGAGAAGCCAAATTTTTTAATTCGAGCGATGTAGTCCTCGGTCACATCCACCTTTTCAACGTCAATGTAGTTAGCCCTAAAAGAGCTGTCAGAGAGATTGGTAAGTTCTTGAAATCTGGAAAAGTCGATATTGATCAGTTTCAGTTCCTTTTTCGCCGATTTACTACCAAGGTTAGAAAACCTTGAAAAACTCATCCGCCTCGGAACATAAGACAATGTCGAATTCACACCAAAGGTAATCTCAACAGAATGTGGAAAATGAGACGGCAATGAAGCCCAGGCAGGCTCTTCAGTCGTCAGGGCTTTACCAGTCAATTGGGCGATGGTCTCAGCATTCAAGACTCCCCGAAGCACCACATCACCATTTGCTTGCTGCTTTTTTTCTTCGAAATCAAAAGCAGCGGATAAATGACGCATGGTGCAAGCGATTCCGCCAGAGGCAACCCACCCCGTAGGAACCATAGCGCTCGTCGTGTCAGCCATACTTGCTCTTAACTCATCCAAATTCACGAATTCAAGCGAATCCTTTCGGTCGACCAATCCACTATCGGAAAACTTTTGCAATTTGAAAACAATTTTCCCATCACACAGCTGGTGAATCAAAACGGGGTTGGACTTGTTGGCAAACTCTAGGACTAAACTCGATTTTTGAGTCCCCTGCCCCATTTGATAATACTTTCCATTGGCCGCTACTTCCTGATCGAAAATCCACCCAGTCATGGAAACATCCACTTCAAAGGGCATCGAATGAGCAAGAGAATTGGAAACATCCAACAGAAAACGACGAGCACTTTGGCTCACTTTGGCAAGTTCTCTTCCGGTAACGCTTCCCTTCCGAACCGGGGAAGAGGTTTCTTCCTGCCGCACCGCTTGTGGGATTTCTTCTTCATAAGTTACCTGGGCGACCTGCGAATTGACCCGGCTTCCTTTGCCTAAACGCTCAGTCAACACCTCGCGTTCCCGATAAACCCGAATTGGCAATGCGATTTCTGGGTCGGTGAGCCGTGGAAGCCGCTGCAGTTCTGCCTGTCCCTGCCCAACGAACTCGATGTGAGACTCATTTGAATCCAAAACAACGCCACTTGACTTTGCGGGTCCGGCTAGCTGGGTCAGCCACAAAAGACTTCCGGCTGCTAGCAAAGCGACGGCAAGGGGTAATTCTTGCTTCATGAATCGGATATGCGGATTTTTCCAAAGAATTGTGTTGTGACGGGCCGAACTAACATCTACGTAGCCAACCCGCGCAGGATTGCGTGCCCGTAAGGGCGGGCATCTTAGGAGGGGCGGACCATAGGGTCTACGGCAGTTTGCTGTTGAAACAGCGAAAACAAAACACTTTTACAACCCAGACTTTTGATTGCACGTGCCACGAGGCCCGGGCAGAGTCGGCAAGCCGAGCAGTTTCGGCAAAAAAACCTTTAAGGGGGAATCTGATGTACGCACGTTATGTAACGGGCATCACAATGCTGGCGTTAGCCACTTTGACTACTTCGGCGCTCGCATACCAAGTGCCAGGTGCCCGCACTGGAATTCCGGTAGGGCATAATTTGCCTCCGGCTCAAATGCTCATGGAGCCAGGCCCCGGCGTCGGCGGTCCCGGCCCAGGCGTTCTCAACCGATCGATGCGAAGCGGTCCAATGCAGAATGCAAGCTATGGATCTTTTGGGGTGGCAACAACCCAAAACGTACAGGTCCTGTTTGATCAACCTAAAATGATGAAAATCTCTTGGGACGTTTCCGCCGTTGGAATGTACGACTCAACACCTTTGGTCGTTCCGGGTCGACAAAATTTTGCTCAAGGTGGCATCTTCCGTCTGAAAGTGACCGAAATTGAAGGTCGCCCTGGGATGGAACTCTATCCAACTCTTGAGATTGGCCGAGCGAACACACGAACTGCCGCCTACCTTTCTCACGCTGCAGTTCCCGTTCAACTAACTCAAGAAGATTTCGACCAAGTCGCAGCAGCTAACTTTGTCACCAAAGTTATCTATGTTCCCGATCCGGAATTTCAAGAGTTAGCACTAGCTGGCGTTGACACCATTGTCAGCACTCGCCTCGATCCCGGTGTCGATCCGATTACCGAAGCAGATCGTCGCGGATCCATTCTTGCAATCGTAAGAATGGGTAACAAAGACCTTGAGGTACCTGGTTCAGACCCAGCTGTTGCAGCTGGCGGTCCAATCATGATGGGTGGCGGAGTTTCAGATTATATCTCTGGAGTTACAGGTCCAAACTACGGAATGCCGATGACCGGCACCAACATTGGCTTGCCTGGCCCTCCCCACATTCCTCTTGGTGGGCCTGCAGGACTGCAGCGGTACGACATGTACAACCACACGGCGATGCAAATCCCAACGCCAACTCAAAAAGTTGATGTCCACATGCGTCAGCGACCAGGACTTAGCTATCCATCACCGGTGAACAAAGTGCTCATCGATGAAAGAACTATTCGACCGTCTCGTATGAACACGCAACCACCAGCAGACATGGTTCGTGGAGTTCTTCCTCCGGACTGCCCTCCAGGGCAACTCGGAAATCGATTCCGTCGCTAGTGCTCTTTAGAATTCTCACGAGCCGCGATGGCGAAAGTCATCGCGGCTCGTTTTTTGCACTTCGCTTTGGAGTGGCAGAAATAATGAAGGACGACCAGTCACGTTCCAAATTCGCAGATGGTTTAAACCTGATGTCGAAACTTAACGAGTAAAATGATGAAGCATCCCTTTGCAAATAACCTCATCCTGCTGGCTGTCATCTCAACTCTTGTGATGAGCACGGCATCTGTATCAGCGCAACAGCGCACCCGACATCACTTGATCGATGGCAACATGGTACCCGGCGCCGCTGCCGATCACTATCGTCTTGGCAATCCCGCGCTACGTGGGCACGTTCAACCGGTTCGATTGATTACTCCGAAGGGGACAAACATCGAAGTCGGAACTGGAAATAGCTTTATACAAACGAATGCTTCAAAAGCTTCTTTGGCCATGCAAATCGGCCCCGTATATCGATTTAAGCTGACAAATGTTCCTCGCTACGAAGGAAAGTCGCTGTATCCCTCCATTGAACTTCTCAACCGACTTAATCCACCTCAAGGACTCGAGAATGAGTTCCCCGTCGAAGTTGTCTTAACGCAAGAAGATGTCGTCGACGCGATGCGGGGCAGCCTCGTAACCAAGGTGATTTATCTAGAAAATCCTGAAAACGCCCTGCCTCAACGGCACATGGCGGATCAGCAACCGACAATCGACATCAGTGGTGCCAGAGATCCATTGCGGGAAGCAGAGCGATTGGGGCGTCCAATGGCAATCCTGAGAATTGGCTCACGCATACCTTTGGCGACCGACGAAGTAAACCTTTTCAACTTTAACGCACCGCTGGCGGCTCAACTGCCCGACCCTACTCCAGATCCTGCGAAATAAGACAAGGGCCGTGCAACCATATGGGATCGTGATTCTTACTTAATCCGCCCAGCCACAATCGACTCTCAATTCGGAACAAGTAATGACACGAAAACAGAAACATTTCTCCGGATTCCTGGCCAGCATTACAGTCATTGGAAGTTTAGTTTTCGGCGGTGCTGACTCACACGCACAAGACGGATTCGACCGACTGCTCAAAAGAGCTTCACTTCCCGAAAAACTAAATACTTCGGTCGAGCCAATCGCCAATAAACTCCCTGTAAAAATGGTCACATCCGATGCCGTTGTGCCTGGGTTATCGGCTGCCACGCGAATCACAGCGGAAATCAATCCTACTCTCAAAAACTCCGCGACACTTGTTGCCGCCGAAAATGATCTTCCCCGCTCTGCCCTACTCCACTCGTATCCCAAACCGATTGGATACGGAATGGTCTATCAAGGCAACAAATCCTTTCAAGAGACTTCAAAATTCGCCACGCCAGAGTTCAATGGATGGAACCCAAAAGCTAATCGGGATGAGTACGTCTTCGATGGCAGCGACCGTGGCGTCAAGGTTACCATCGGCGATGATTTGATAATCCAAGGACTTGAAACCGAAGATACCGTTGGACACTTCGAAACGGTGGATGGCCGTCGATTCGTAACTCCAAGCAACCGTGTCGCAATCTACGCTCCTCGGTTTGGTGCCGTCCGTCGTCTCGATGGCGTCTTCAATGCTCGCCTCCGCCAACCCATTGGTTCAATAGAAGAAAAAACACCGATTGCGATGGCCAAGGGCAACAACGAGACAGCGACCTCTAATCAGCACGTTGCATTAGATCAATTTGAAAACTCCAAGCGAGCCAGTGAGTTCATCGACCGTACCCGTGGCGTATTGGCTGACAACATCACTCATCTACTCGGCACTCGCAACTCATTCAAAGCATACGAAAATCTGTCATTGATTCGATTAGGGAAACACTCCAATAGCGAGTCGGCTCGACTAGATCTTGGAATCCAATCGGCCAAGGTTTGGGAAGACAATCTCGGACTTCAAATCGCAGTCAGCAACACGGCTCCTGTCACCGTTGATAAAGTAAAATCAGCTCAGCAGTTTGTCCATGTTGAAACGAAAGAAGGCTCAGATATTCTTCGGGTCACCAAAGTGGCTTCCAAGATTGCAGCCCGGACTGGTGACATCGTTGAATTCACCATTCGATTTGACAATCTCAGCGCTCGAGATCTTGAAGAGGTCACCATCATTGACAACTTGACCCGCCGACTCGAGTACATCGCTGATTCAGCATCCTCGACCGTTGGTTCTGAATTCTCTCAAGAGAAAAATGACGGCGGCTCTCTAATGCTTCGTTGGAAATTGTCTGAATCTCTCGCACCTCAAAAAGGCGGGCTCGTTCGGTTCAAGTGCCGAGTCAGGTAGATCGCGAATTTCGCTCCGAAATCTCTGCCACAAAACAAGGCCAGCTCAACTCACTTGCCCGCTTTCTCGATTTTTCCTTTGGTTTTTAGATAGCCGAGCGAAACAAGGAAGGCGTCCATCTCGGCAACCGTTTTATTAAAGTACTCCAAGCCACTTTTCCCAAAATTAAAAAATCCGTGTTGCTGGTTTTCATAACCGATCAACCGACACTCTCTGTTGTTCGCGTGCATCTTTTCGGTGTAGAACTCAACCGATTGATACGGCACGGTGGTATCCGCTTTTCCGTGAACAATGAACGTCGGCGGCGCTGACGTCAAATCACCATGATAGGGTGAGATTTTTGAGGGCTCCACCCCTGCCCTTTTAGTAAGACTCGCCAATCGCTCTTCATTCATCTCCGCCTTGCCTGGTATTCCCGCCAGTACAACGGCCGGGTTGAAGAGTATCAGTGCATTCGGTCGGCAACTAATTGAGGTCTGACCTTCAGCAGAATCAAATCCAGCCACCGTCGCGGTCGCCGCTGCCAAATGGCCTCCAGCCGATCCACCACCCGCCGCAATTCTCTCAGGATCGATTCCCAGACGCTCTGAATTCAGACGCACCCAACGAACCGCTGACTTTGCATCTGCGATGCAATCAACAACTTTTACCGGGTGCCGTGACGAGACACGATAATCGACCACAATTCCAATCATCCCACGACTGCGAAGATATTTACAATGCTCTACGAACTGTTTTGGGCTCCCACCTCGCCAACCGCCACCAAAGAAGAAGATCGCTGCAGGTAATTTCTGAGATTCGTTGATCGAGCTTGGTTTAAAAATCCACGCCTTTAACTCAACCTTACCAACCGTTTTATAAACTTCGACTGTCGCCCCAACAAATTCAGTTTTAGACGGCTCCTTAGCAGACGGCTCCTTAGCATTTGGTTTCACAATTTCCTGAGCCATCGTCTGGCTAAAACTAAGGCTGATTACGATTGCGATCGCTATGTAAATTTGAAAAGTAATTTTCATTTCCTATTCCCTCAAAATCCTTCCGCGTGAGCACTTAAAAAGAAACGCCCTCGTTACCATTTTTAAATTCAATACTTGCGAAGAGAAAGCCTAACCATTCGCTACGGTACAAGCAGAACTTTCCCAATGTTCTTTCGATCCTGAATATAGTGGTGCGCCTCAGCCGCTTCTGAAAACTCGAAGGTAGCGTCCACGCGTGGTTTAATGTGACCCTCGCGATACAGCTCAAGCAAGTCTTCCATCCAGGACTCAACCCGATCCAACTCACCCCACAATCGTCCTAAATTTACCCCAAAAACACCTTTGTTATGATTGATCAATTCGATCGGCGTAAACTTAAACCAAGGCAAATTAGCGACCATTTTAAAGAAAGCAATTCTATTTCTCGACTTGCCAACGGCAGCCGAAGAGATGCCAAACATCCCAAGGCGTCCAGTGGCTGCAAGCGAACGATAGCTCTTCTTAAATGACTTTCCACCTACTGCATCAAGGACCAATTCAACTCCTGCCCCTCCGGTTATTTCCATCACCTTTTTTTCAAAATCTTCTTTGCGATAGTCAATACAATGGTCAACGCCAATTTGCGTTAGGTATTCATGCTTACCCGTAGACGCGGTGCCAATCACCTTAGCGCCGCGATGTTTAGCCAGTTGTATTGCTGCGATTCCAACACCGCCGCCGGCCGAATGAACCAAAACCGTCTCCCCTGCCCTGATCCCACCCATGACACAAACCAGTTGGTAGGCCGTGAGATAATTGACCGGCAGCGCCGCACCTTCCAACGCCGTCATTCCGACCGGGCGTTGGAAAACTTGCTGCTGGCCAACGCAGATAGATTCGCTGTAACCACCAAAACGAGTTAAACCCAATACGTCTTTTCCAAGCCATTCTGGATCTACGTTCTCACCAACTTTGTCTATGCAACCACCAACCTCATACCCCACAACCACGGGCAGCGGAGGTAGATCCTGATAAATCCCCAGCCTACCGGAGATATCAGCAAAATTTACGCCAGCCGCTTCGACTTTGATCCGCATCTCATTCGGCTTAGGTTCTGGCAATTCAGTTTCGCGAATCTCCAGAACTTCCGGGAGACCGGGGCGGGGAATCCAGATTTGACGCATGAGATTTACTCTTTCGAAAACTGGATTTTCTAAAGCCAGACAAGATCAACCGGGTCTCAACCAACTCTAACTCAATGGATGACCTGCCGCATGCGACTCAATTAATTCAGCAATTTGCTTGACCGAGGCGTTGAGCGAGACAGCTGCCATTTGAAAATTTGTATGAGACGATATCTCCGGCTGTATCTCCAAAAACAATTCATTAGCGTTGCGAAGTTTCTTTAATTTCTTCTTCGCTTGCTTTAAGTATTTCGCGTGATTACCAGCCCGAAGCGGGCCACCTAATGCCAGCATATAGTCGTAAAGCGTTCGCTGAACATCTCTCAGTTCGTCGTCCTCTTCCGCTTCTTCGCAATGCTTCAGAAAAGCCCTTATCATCCAGACATGGCTCAACCAGAGATCAATTTCCCGAACATAGCTGGCATCAAAATCGCCTGAAGCGTCTGGTGAATTCATCAGTCTAATCCCCCGCTATTCCAATCCCACCAAGAAAAAAAATTGAGCATGTTCTCTAAGAACTGAGCACAAACTTCTTTCCAGTTTTCTAATTAGTTGCTGCCTTCGGCTTTGCACCACGAGGTGCGAATACCAAAACAATAATCGCGCCAACGATGACCATGGCGAGACTGCCAATGAAAAAGAAAGAGACTTCGCCGAGTAGATTTTTCGAAATGGTTTCAGTAAGCGTGTTCACCACAGGTGCAAAGCCGAAAACAAGCGGCATGATGAAAATTGGTTTGCCACCAAAATTGAACGCATAGATGATCCCAAGCGCTCCAACTGCCCCCGCCGCTCCTGCCAGCAATGACCAGAAAACGCCACTAATGTGTTTCCATCCGCCTGGTTCTTCGAAAACTCCAGTGCCCAACAAAATCCAGGGTACGATAACAGCGATGGCAAAATAAGCGAGTCCCACACAAAGAAACGGACGTAAGCGACCGCCTCCCATTTTGGCCTGCCCTTTATGCAGTACAGGTCCATAGGCTCCCCAACTGACTGCCGTTATTCCAATGCACAAGGCAATGATGAACAAATTAGGCTTGCTTTTTTCGCTGCCCAACGCTGCAGTTATTTTTTCGACCTCGTCTTTAAACTCTTCGTCTGTCTTCTTAAGAGTATCCTCTTTAGCTGAATCTTCTTTAGCTGAATCCTCGTCTGGTTTGTCAGTTGCCTCGTCTTGCGATACGGGTTTCTCACTGCTGTCCTGAACGCCGTCCGATTCCTGTCGAAACGATGCCAGTGTGATTGCCGATTTGGAAGTCTCTAATTGTGAAGTCGGATTTTCCTTCTTCACTTCTTCGGTCGGCTTGAACGTTAACACTCCGGCTGCTCCCACAGCGACGATCAAAATCCCGGCGTAGAAAATCCGAGAAGCCTGCTTAAAAGTACCCGACATGAACATCGTCACGAATGTGTTGACGATTGGAGCCAAACCAAAAACGAGGGGCATCACGTAGACAGGCTTCCCCTGGAACTTAAATGCCAACACAATTCCAAGAGCACCAATTGCGCCAACGGCACCAGCAGTAAATGACCAAAAGATTCCCCCCATCGACCATTGGCCTTTTTCACCCGTAGTTTTGAGTATCACAATCGGATAGACAACGGCGATCAGAAAGTAGGCAATCCCAACGCACATGAACGGACGCAGACTCGCCTTCCCTTCGCCGCCTGCCATTTGCCCTTGCCCAATATGTAAAACGGGACCGTAGATTCCCCAACAAAAAATGGTGACCACAACAAAAACCAGAAAGCTAAGACTTTTCATAACGCTACTTCGTTTGGAATCGATTTGAGAAGGCGCTAGTTTACCCCACGTTGTCCGAATGGAAAACTCCGGAACGAAGACCGACTAATAACCTGAAATCACCAGAATTCGAAAAATTCAAGCAGGATGGACTCGAAAACCCTTTTATTGCTATCCGAACTTGGGTTTTCTAAGTTCCCCGCCGGTTCCCGTACCACTCAATATGCATCCGAGGACAAAAGACAAATCCATATTCCTCGCAAAGCGGCTCCAACCAGTGCCGACGTTCATCAAGAGCATCCTGATCTACACCTTGGGGCATCAAAAGTACACGATTACCAGCAGGTTGCCCCAATACGGCCAGATAACCGAGAATTTCATCCATATCCTCTGGAACGTCCAAGACAAATTTGAGCTGGAAATCATATCCACTAATTAGCTTACTCACGACTTCCGGTTGGTAACGTGTCGCAATGTGACGTTGTCGCCAATCCCCTGCCCTTGCCACCGTAGGATCGGAATTCCCAAACTTGGGGCTGATCGACATGAGTTGACAGTCAACCTCTTGAAACACGGTTCCGGCTGTTTCAATCGTAATATGAAACCCGCCTGAACGTATTTTTTCACACAGCTCCGCTAGGTCTTTTGCGATCATGGGCTCGCCACCGGTAAGGACGACATGCTTCGCTCCACCGGATGCCTCTTGTATTCGGTGAACGATTTCCTCGATTTGCATGGAATCCCCCTGCGGTTTCCATGACGCAAAAGGGGTATCGCAAAAATCACATCGCAAATTACAACCAGACGTCCGGACAAAAACGCTCTGCGTCCCCGTCAGCATCCCCTCCCCTTGGCGGGAGCAATAAATTTCAGAAATCAGCATAACCCAGTGTTCTACCTACTGTGCTGGCGGTTGTGATTGATTATCTTGACGTTATCTTTCGAGTCGATTGCCTAACGAATTCACCAAGCAGCCCGCGCTAAAGATAGAATCAACTCCTTAATCATTTTTAACTACCGAAGATTGTACCGATGACAGCTCATTTCCGCGACACACTTGAAACGTTCGAAAACTCTTATCCCGATCGTGATTACATGATCGAAATTACATGTCCAGAGTTTACCTCTGTTTGCCCGAAAACTGGACAGCCTGACTTCGGTTTACTCACTTTTGAGTACATCCCAGACGAAGTTTGCGTTGAATTGAAAAGCCTGAAACTCTATTTGCAACAATTCAGAAATGAGGGGATTTTTTACGAGAAGGTGACCAATCGAATCCTCGACGACTTCGTTGCAGTTTCGAAACCAAGACGCGCCATTCTGACAGCCGAATTTACTCCCCGCGGTGGAATTTCGTCGGTTATTAAAGTCGAGTACACGATCGAGCAGGCCTAATTTCCTCGCGGCGATGGCGATACTTAAAATTTTTGTCACCGCCTATCTTGCGTTTTATCTCACCTGTTTCTGCTCAGCATTACGAGGATCAAAATGAGCCAGCCATCAATCTTGCTTTCCGGGTTTGCTGACGAAGCAGCCAATCAAAAAACGCTTGACCAACAATTCTCTGCGTTTGCAGCTTTGGGAATGCGCTATTTTTCGATTCGCTTCGTTGACGCGGGCTCGGGCATTAAGAACGTGATGACACTGAGTGATGCCGAATTAGAAATCGTAAAGTCAAAAATGGACGAGTATGGTTTGCTCGTTTCTTCCATTGGATCGCCCATTGGAAAAGTAAAACTCTGTGACGTTGAGGATGGCACCCAAACCCCCTATCGCCCTTTTGCCAGCTACATCGAAGACGAAGTCCCCCGGGCCTGTGAGCTTGCTAATTTCTTCAATTGCAAGTTGATTCGAGGATTTTCCTTTTACCATCCTAAAGGTTCGAAATTAGCAGAACACGTCAATCAAGCCACCGAACAAGTTGGACAGATTGCGGAAATTTGTGACCAACATGGTCTTACCTATGGTTTAGAAGTCGAGGCAAATTTAGTTGGGCAGAATGGAGAACTGCTGGCGACAATGCATCGGGAGATCAACCATGATGCACTCGTATTGATTTTCGATGGTGGAAACCTGGTTACGATGGGCTACTCTTCCCAAGAAGTTTTCGAACAATACAAACTCATGAAACCGGGACTCGGTTGGCTGCACATCAAAGACTTTTTAAAGCCCACGACTACCAAAGGCGAACACGTCGACGAAGACGCTTTAAAGCACTTTGTCCCGGCCGACATTGGTGACTCTGGTCATCGAGAGATCTTTCAAGATCTAGCAACCTTTCTGCCAGAGCTGGAGTCGAGAATGTCCGCGCGTGGTGTTCCAGGCGTGTTCTTAGATCTCGAACCACACGTAAAGGGAGGTGGGCAATTCGGTGGCTTCAGTGGGCCAGATGGATTTGGAGTCGCATTGCGGGCGCTGTGCCGAGTGTGTGATACCGCAGGGATAAATTATCGCCTGAGAAATTTTGCCGACATCCAGAACAGCCGTGGGTTTTGAAAGAGAGACCTTACTTGCGGTCTGTCTCTGCCGGGTTCTCTACCGGTTTCTCTGAGTTGTCTTTTTGCTTACTCGGAACCGACTCTTTGGACTCGTTCATTGAAACTGTCATCTTCTCGAGTTCCAACATTTCATTATATCGCATCGTTTCATAGAGCTTGTAGGTCAGAAACGCGGTGATGCTCACGCAGCAAAAACCTGTAATGAAACCAAGATTGAGTTGCCCAACAGAAACAAACAGGAAATAGTATACGGCGAGGAAAAAGCTAAATACTGCAACGAGGATTCGAATTTTGCCAAGTTCCTTTCGGCGACTCTCTTCACTCACTTGAATATTGCGGCGGGTGTTGGTGTTAGCGATTTCCCGCATGGCTGACAATTCAATTTTCTGTGCTTTCTTAGCCGGTTTAAACTCTCCTTCGGTAAACGGCGTCTTGTTCTCCTCCGGAATAGCCTCCGTCGCCAAGTCCGCCCCTTCGGCTAATATCTTTGAATCGACTGGCCTGAAATCAGAAAACAACTGCTGGCCTGGAATCCGCATGCGATTTATTAAATCGGCAACATAGCCCTGCACATCCACGGATGGCTGCTCAGAATCATCGGCGATACTCGAAATGGCAGCGTCTGATGGAACTTCAAGATCGGCTTCATCTTGAGAGCCAACAGGCTGAGCCGAATTTGAAAATTCAGGGCTTTGCTGCCAGTACTCCTCCGACCTGTATTTCTCCAACAAATCGCCAACAACCGCTTGTGTTTCGGATTCGGCCGGCACTGCAGTTTCAGCGTCGGGCTCATTGTCGGCAAGATCTTGCTGCTCTTCCATAGCAAGATCTTTTAATAGTTGCTGAGCGAGTGAATTAGAATTATCGAATTCATTCGGGGCAGCGGTGGATTCAACTGCGGACGAATCAGAACCTTCGACGTCGCTGTGGGTCAATGGGTCAAAGGCCTGGTTTACCTGCTCGTCCGCAGTTAATGAATTTAAATGATCGTCGTTGACTGGAGTGGCTTGCTGTTCACTGGCAATCGTTGATTGCGCTGCCCCCCGGTCGTCAGATTCCCAATCGAGTGAAGAAAATATCTTCTCTTCATCGAAATCTGTTAAAGGATTGACCTCGGTACTCGTCACCGGATTCGCAGAGGAATCCGCTAAGGGAAAGTGACCTTCTTTGGCAACAAAGATCAATTCATTTAGATGGTCGGTCAGCAGATTTAACTTCTCATCTAATAGTGCAAACTTCTCGGAGTTAGCGCTGTTTTGAGTTTGAATCTTAGAAACCTGTATTCGAATTTGATTCAAACAGTGGTCGTCAAATGCGTCTCCTGCGATCTCCTCGCGCCCTAGTTCAATGTCAACATCGGTCGCAAGCTCGTTGGTCGCCGGACAGTCACCCTGAAGGTCTCCCAACTGGGTGACCTCCATAGCAATCGCGTTCGCGAAATCAATTCGATCTCCAGCTTTGAGCCAATGAACCGAGTCGATTTCTCCATTGAAGGCAACTTGAGAATCAAAAGCACGAACGGCCGCACCGTGTGGACCGCGAAAAATAGCGCACTGTGGAACACTTCCTAAACCGAGCCCAGTTGAGATCAAGCACTTGGGTGTTGTCACCGTAACCAGTTCGCCATCACGTTCGCCTCCTGCAAGACGGAGCACAAGATCGCTTGGCGAGTATTGTGTTGAAGTGGCCATAGGTATCTTTGCAAAATTTTGAATGGGCACGAACGGCACGTCCACGACGAGTGTTCCAGCATTCAATTTGAATTGGGTATAAACTTGTTTTTGGTACAATCATGTAGCTCTCGGTCAGCAAAGGGTCAAACAAGCCTCGCTCAAATCAAACAAAAAAATCCTGTTCGAGTGGTCAACACGAACAACCTTCCCAATCCGAACCGAGTCTCTTGCCTGTCTCCGCGCCACTCCAAAATCCTTTAAGACCTATGAAAAGCCTTTGCGTAGACGCATCCATCGGGAAACCGCTTTGAGCGCGACCTGTAGAAAGGCCAAGTGTCGCAAAGACTCAACGGTCTCCCTGCATCAGTTATTCGGGAAAAACCGTGGGGAAGCCTTGATGATGTTGCACTTTTGCATCATCGGATACTCAATAATCTTCTGATTTTCCGAGGTGGTCACCAAATGCGTCCTATAGTTCGTTGCACCTCAGCAACGTTGGGTGATCGGAAAATCAAATCCGGATCTCAACCGCACCAAAAAAACCCTATTACTTGGACTCTTCCATGACACGCAAATCGACACTCGAAGCAATGCGGCAAGTTCTTATTAAACGTCGCGACGCGATTGTTCAGGCAATGTCTGGAGACGATAGTCTGTTGAAAAATTTCAGCCAAAGTTCCGGTGGAGATGTCGTCGACTTTGCCAGCGACAGTGCGTTGGGAGAACTAAGTTCTCAACTTGCCGAGGTTGAAAATCGCGAATTGCAACACCTCGAAGTTGCCTTGAAAAAAATGAAATCTGGGACTTTTGGAAAATGCGACGCATGCCAATCCAACATTCCACTCACCCGCCTTCAGGCACTCCCTTACGCTGCCTGCTGCATCACTTGCAAGCGAGCTGCGGAAAAAGCTGGAGTGAAACCTGGGGTCGATGTCGACTGGTCCGTCATCCTGAATCAAGACGTTTCGAGCGATTCGGTGGACTTCAACTTTTCGTAATCGCTACAGCTGGACAAAAATACGGCATTCCCAAAAGACAAAGCTCAAATTTAATATTAAATCCCTCAAGGATTCGATACGCTCGATCCGCTCACTTCGCCAAACTGGTTAATCATGAAACATATATTTCACGACAATTATCTACCTGAACTGGTTCGTAGAGAGCGATTTCAATTAAGAGTTGCAGTTCTTTTTCTCGTATTTGCAGCCTTCCATGTAGCAAACACCGATGGCGTCCAGGGGCAAATTACATTAAACGCATCGACGTCGGCTCGCGTCACCAGCAAACCAGTCGCAGTAAGCCCGAGAGATCTATTGTATCAAGATCTTGCCGCTTCCTCGTCAGCTCTAACGAAGCAAAATGACCTACTCAAAAAACTCGTCAAATTAGTAGGGCCCAGCGTTGCTCACATTGAAGCCAAGAAAAGACAAAAATCAACCGTCACCAACGGAAACTCCGCGAATGCACGACGTCCTGTCGTTGTCGAAGAAGCCGGTTCCGGTGTCGTCATTGAGCATAACGGTAACTACTATGTGATCACGAACTACCACGTTATCGAAAGTGCTGGGATCAGTGATATTCGAATCGAAGTCGACGGCAGGATTTACTCACCAAGTCGACTCGTACACGACCGTCAAACGGACATCTCTGTCATTTCATTAAGTAGTAAAGAACTGATCCCTTGCCGCATCGGCAAAAGCAAGAATGTCGAAGTCGGCGAATTTGTGGTCGCTGTCGGCAGCCCTTTTGGATTAAGCCACTCCGTTAGTTACGGAATCATTAGTGCCCTCAACCGACACGATCTCGACCTTGGGCCGCAAGGAGTAAACTATCAAGACTTCATGCAGACCGACGCTGCGATCAACCCAGGTAACAGCGGAGGCCCGCTGATTAACCTTCGAGGTGAAATCATCGGAATCAATACCGCGATCGCGAGTAATAGCGGTGGCAACGACGGCATTGGATTTTCCATTCCAATGGACATGGTAATGCGAATCGTCACCGATCTCATTGAGCTCGGCAAAGTTCAACGTGGATTTCTTGGCGTCTCACTGGACTCTAATTACACCTATGAAAAGGCCTCAAGCATGGGCCTTAATGTCGCCTATGGAGCGATGGTCACCCGAGTAACCGCTCGGTCACCCGCCGCCGATGCCGACTTGCGAGTGGGCGATGTGATTCTCGAATTCAACGGCAAAAAGGTCAAAAACGATTCGCTGCTAGTCACCAACGTAAGTTTAATGCCGATCAATTCCATCGTTCCGATAAAAATATTCCGGCGTGGAGAAATCAGCTTGATCGATATTAACATCAACAATCGGGAAGCGTTTTCTTTCAACCAATGATCCGTCTTAGTTGAACGAATGCCAGCGTCTAACCCGTCTGATTTCCAGCGACGGCAAGCTGATCGAGAATGAACTGACGTGCACGCTCTGGCGGCAAACTATCCGCCACGGTCAATGCAGACCGCCACTCGGGCTGATTTCTATCATCGATCACCAACATTCCACGCGTTAATTCGCCCTCGGTTTCGACATCGCATGCCAAAGGCCGGTAATTAAATAATTCTGGTTCTAATAAGGCCAACGCGCCAACCGCATCATTGAGTGTAATCGCCTCTTCCCCAAGTTGCTGACGATGCGATCGAAACGTGTAAGGAAGGATTTGTCGGAGAAAATAGCCAACCCGCGAAGTCGAAACTGGTAACTCCTCCATGCAACTGTAACCAAATTGAACTTCCCGAGTGACATCCAGTGGAATGAGTGTTTTTGTTGAGCGAGATTTAATTATTTCACGCGTGCTCGACGGATCGAAGTAGAAATTAAACTCAGCACAAGGCGTGATATTGCCTCGGCCAGTCAGACTCCCTCCCGTCATGATGATCTGATCGATCAGCGGCAGTAAAGTTGGATCTCGACGAATCGCTCTGGCCAAATTAGTAATCGGACCGAGACATAAAATTGTCACCTCTTCGGGGTTCGCACGGATCAACTCAGCCATTAGTTTATCCGCCGCAACAGCACGCTGACGGTGGGATGATTCGAAACCGGCGTTACCCAGTCCGTCATCACCATATAAAAACCGAGTATCTACCGGTGGGGCATCTTCAGTACTCCGCGCCATCCCCAAACGAGGATATCGAGCCGGATCCAACTCCGTCACAATCGCCTGAAGATTGCTATTGGCTTGCTCGGCACTCACACACCCCTCTGTGGCGGTCACCGCGAGTACCTCCAGACGAGAATCAAATAACGTCATACACAGCGCTACTGCGTCGTCTATTCCCATATCGCAGTCAATGATGACTTTACGAGGCATCCGTCCCCCTGAATCGGCAAGATTTGCCTGTGTGTTGAAGATTTTTCATTTACCCTTGGGATTCTAGATGGACGAGGGACACCAAACAAGGGAAAAATATAATCTGCCTCCGCTTCTAGCGTTAACGTCTGCTAAACTCCAGTAGTCCCAACCCCTTGTCTCACCGCAAGCCCGTCCACCCCAATCGTTCAAACAAGGAAATCCAAGTGATCGTAGAGTCGACCGAAATTGCGAAAAGTGGCCAGTCTCTTAATCGTGAACAGATGACTGATGCCGTTGATGCCATCATGAAAGGGAATTGTTCAGACGAACAAATCGAAGGACTGCTTGTCGCGCTTCACGAAAAGGGAGAAACGGTTGAAGAACTTGCCGGTGCGGCAAGCGCTCTGCGGATGCACATGAAATCCATTGAAACTCGACGGGAAAACGTCGTTGATACCTGTGGCACCGGCGGAGGTAAATCTGGAACATTCAACATTAGTACCGCTGCCGCGATCGTCGCTGCCGCTGCCGGCGGCTCAGTTGCCAAACATGGGAATCGCAAATCAACCAGCAAGACCGGTTCCGCCGATGTCCTCACAGAACTCGGCGTAAACATTCAGTGCTCCAACGCGACCGTCAAAAAGTGCCTTGATCAACTTGGATTATGTTTTTGCTTTGCCCCCCTGTTTCATCCGTCTGTAAAACACGTGATGAATGTCCGAAAAAAACTTCCGCACCCTACTATTTTCAATCTCATCGGCCCTCTTTGCAATCCAGCCAATGCGCCCTTCCAAGTTCTCGGCGCCGGTCGGGAGGAGACTCGCAAACTGTTAGCCGAAGCGCTCGCCATGCTAGGGACAAAACGTTCAATCGTCATTCATTCGCGAGATGGATTGGGAGAAATTTCCGTCTCCGATATCACAGATGTTTCGGAAGTCCAAGGGAAATACATCACCGAAGGCACGCTCGCACCGAAAGATTTTGGGATCACCCCGGGTAATCAGACTCTTCTTTCAGCCAGCGATCCCGCAGAAAGTGCTGATAAAATTCAACGTGTTTTAGCCGGACATAGTGGCCCAACACGCGACATTGTCATCGCCAATGCCTCCGCCGCCCTCTGGGTTTCGGGACTTTGCGACGGGCTCGAATCGGGAGCTGAACGGGCCGGAAGAGCAATTGACAACGGCCAAGCGACCGAAATGCTCAAAGAACTCAAGGAATTGACCAACAAAGACTAGTGCTATTTTCGCGAACTTACCAAAAATAGGCGAGTTAGACCTATCGAGGGGTCGATTGGATTGGTAACCTTGTAGCTCGTTTAATTTATGTAATTGAGGTGGAAATCATGGCGAAGCCAAGTCACAAAGTAAAAAAAGCCAATCACGGCAAACGTCCGGCAAACAACCGCGGACGCAAGGCAAAAAACAAAAAGATCAAAACTCCATAGATCTAGCCTTATTCCCGCATGCTTGGGATGAGGGAAATCTGGAATCATTGAAAACGGCATCGTTGCCGTTTTTTTTGTAGCTATTGGTCGACCATTTCATCGTTTTTCTGACCGCAAGCTGACCATCCAGTTCAACAGCTGCCGTATTCCACGATCCCTGTCAAATCGTATCCTCTCACTGCTTTCACCCGCTATCAACATTATGGGCCGACGCACATTACCCAAACTCGACCCGTCCGTTGATTTCAGTCGACACATCACTGAAGTCGACGACCTCGAAACTCCATTCTGCCCGCAAAGTCTATTTGCGGAAACTTCAGATTTGGAAATCGAAGTTGGGAGTGGGAAGGGCCTATTCGTACTCAACGAATCCGAACGAGTCCCGGATCGCAATTACCTCGGCAATGAAGTTGCTAAAAAATACTGCCGCTTTGCCGCCTATCGATTGGCTCAAAAAGAACGAACCAATGCACACATGCTTCGTGGTGACGGACTGAAACTTTTCCGAGAGTTGCTGCCCAGTCAGTGCGCCGTGGCCGTCCATGTCTATTTCCCCGATCCCTGGTGGAAAGAGCGTCACCGCAGACGTCGAGTGATGCAAGAAGGCTTCATTGGCGATCTACAGCGTGTACTCGTTCCCGGAGGTATCTTTCACTTCTGGACCGATGTAGAAGAATATTTCGAAGAGACGATCGGCCTGATGAAAGAACACTCTGATCTCTCCGATCCTCTCCACGTCCAGGAAACAGCTGCCGAACACGACATGGACTACCGAACACACTTTGAACGACGCATGCGGAAGTACGACCACGATGTCTTTCGAGCACAGTTCCACAAGTCATAATTGCTGCGGCTGCTCGAATTAAGACTGCTCGAATTAAGACTGCCCCATATCAACAGCACGATCGCTTGAATCGCTGATCACCGAAGGGTCGTCTTCGTTGCGATAGGAGTCATGATCCAACTGGTACAGTTTTTGGCCAACGGGCGTTGGGTAATCACAGTTGATACAAGCTTGGCAAAGCCCATCACTGGGAATGCCAATCGCTCGCGCAACCGACTCGATGGGAAGATACCTGAGTGAATCACATCCAAGGGAAGCTGCCATCTCATCCTGAATCGCATCCGTTAACAACTCACCCGGAGGATAAAATTTTGGTGCGAACAACTGCTTAATCGTCGACATGTCGATGCCGTAATAACAGGGCGCTACAATCGGAGGGCAGGCGACGCGTACGTGAATCTCCCGAGCCCCCCCCTCATCTCGAATTCGCCTTAGCAAAGCCTTCATTGTGGTCGAACGAACAATGGAATCCTCAACCAAAATCACCCGCTTTCCCTCCAAAACTTCACGGAGAGGGGTGTATTTGATTTTCGCGCGCTGGGCACGCGTCTTCTGGGAAGACTCAATAAAAGTTCGTCCACTGTAACGATTTCGAATCAAGCCTTCCCGAGAAGGAACTTGAAGGTGAAACGCCATTGAGTCGGCCGCCGCCTTGCTCGTGTCCGGAACGGGTACGACAATCGTATCTTCATCAATTTCTATTAACCCGCACGCTTCCTCCTGAGCCGCCAGTTCCTTTCCTAACTCAGTACGTGTTGTATAGACACCTCGATCGTCAAGCGTACTAGCTACATTGGCAAAATAAATCCATTCGAAGAAACAATGAGCCCGACCCGGATTGTCAGCAAACTGCTCGATCGTAATTTCGCCATCGATGATCGTAATCGCATGCCCTGGCTTGAGAGATTTAATCTCACTTCTTTTAAAACCAAGGTTCAGCAAAGCAACACTTTCACTGGCCGCCGCAAACATCGCTCCCTGAATGGCGTAGCACATCGGTTTGATACCCAGGGGATCGCGGGCAATCAGCATTTCGCCCTTGGCATTCAGCATGGCCAAGGAATAGGCTCCGTCAAGCCGTTTAGAAACGTTGCGGATCATCTCGACCAGACAATCCGAATCCTGCTCCTCTAGCTGACGACTTATCTCATGCATCAAGACTTCAGTGTCTGTCTGCCGAACCAAGTGGTTATCGGTGTCGCTGAGTATATCTGCCGCAAGTTCAGGGTAATTCGAAAGCTGGCCGTTAAAAGCAAACGTAAACCACTTTCGCATATTGAAATGGTGACTTTCAAATGGCTGTGCGTAACTTCGATCGTCTTTGCCACAGGTCGCATAACGAACGTGCCCAATTGCCGCAGGCCCCGCGTACTTTTCCATTAAGCTCGTCGCTTTTGCCGCATGAGAAAGTCGAAAGGCCTCCTGTACGCTTCCCAACTCGCGATAGGTATCTATCAGTTGGCCATTCTCGGGATTCGAATGGAAACGCGACATTCCAGCCGAAAGCTGCCCCCTGTTTTGCATATCTAGCAACATTCGAGGAATGAGCGAGGATGCTTGATCTGCGCCGCCAGGGCACAGATCACTAACTGGTTGATTGGGGAGGTGGTAAATTGCGGCAACGCCGCACTCGTGATGGAGTTCGCTCATCGAGGTTTCCAAGTGCCAGAATCGAGGTTAGAACGAATTCTAGTGACGCATAATCAATCTCACAACCGCCGATTTACAATCTAAGTCTCACTGGCTCTGACACATTTCTAAATTGACGCTAGAATATGGCCGATTGCTGAATTAATACATCATTTTTTAATTACCGAGGGATCTTATGCCTGCTTTCGACACTTGGATTGCGAACCGTACGCGCGGGTTTGATTCCAGCGGAATCCGGCGCATGTTCGATCTGGCTGCCCAACTTAAGGATCCGATCAACCTTTCGATTGGACAACCCGATTTTGACGTTCCCCCAGCAGTAAAATCTGAACTAGTTCGCGCTGTTGAAGAAGGTAAAAATGGCTATGCCGCCACACAAGGGATGCCCGTTTTACGAGAAAAACTCCAAGCCGAAATAGATTCCCAATTTGCTCACGATGACCGAGAATTGTTCGTTTGCTCCGGCACGAGTGGCGGCCTCTTCCTTGCCGTTTTGGCAACCATCAACCCAGGCGACGAAGTAATTTATTTCGATCCGTTTTTTGTAATGTACCCAGCGATGATTGAAATGGCGGGAGGCAAGAGTGTCAAAATCAGTACCTATCCCGATTTCAAAATTGACATCGAGAAAGTCAAAGCTGCCATTACACCAAAAACCAAGATGATTATCTTAAACAGCCCTTCCAATCCAACGGGAATCTGCCCCTCGGCGGAAGAAATTAAAGCCGTGGCTGAACTAGCCCACGAACGTGGCATCTGCCTGGTATCGGATGAAATCTATAGCAAATTCACCTACGACGAACCGCACATCTCCGCAGCAACTTACAATCCCGACACGATTGTTATCGATGGATTCTCTAAAACCTACGCGATGACGGGCTGGAGAGTCGGCTACGTCCACGGCCCCGCGGAACTCATGCAAACCATGCTTAAGATTCAGCAGTACACTTTCGTCTGTGCCCCACAACCCGCTCAATGGGCCGGCGCAGCAGCCATGGACGTCGACATGTCACCCTATGTCGCTTCCTACAAAGCCAAACGCGACCGCATGCTCGAAGGACTCAAAGACGATTACGAGATTGCAAAACCTGGCGGGGCGTTTTATCTATTCCCCAAACTACCGTGGGGCAACGGACAGGATTTCATCGAAGAAGCAATCGCCAACAATATGATGGTGATCCCGGGGAATATCTTTAGCGATGTCGATACGCACTTTAGAATTTCTTATGCCGTTGATGATGCCGTTATCGATCGTGGAATCGAGACCTTATGCAAAATGGCTCGGAACCCACCAAAGTGAAATAGACCGGCAAAAATGGCAAATTCCCAAAACTGCAATTTTCAAAGACGGTAATTTCCAGCAAGCGAAACATCGCAGTCGGGCTAAAATCCATAAGCCGGTTGGACGGGACCTCTACCGGGGCGCTTGCTCGAAAACGGAGAACCCTGCGCAATGACTGCCTCGGACTTGGGTTGCTCAAAACCGGCAGGACGGCCGCCGAGAATAGGTGGGGCTAAATCATCGCTGGGGAAGGGATCGTGTTGAATCGCGTTCGAACGCTGCTGGCCAATCGTGCCTTGCGGTCCCCAATTCGGCTGTGTCCGACAACCGGTTGAAATAAAGATCAGAAAACCGAGGGCCAAAAACACCGCCAACCCAACACCACGAATATCTTTCAATCGACTTGCCATGAAAACCGCCATAAAACCACTGAATTCTAATTCTGAGATCTTTCAGCGGGGACTGTAGAGTCACCACAGGAATTCGGCAATAGCTTCCCTTTGATAGCACCCCCCTGCCCCGCGATAATCCCACTATCGACTGCTTGGTATCGAAATCTCCAACAGCTCGACACCCTCGACTCCAGGTTCGACAGCGATCGAACCTAGACACGCTGGCAGTAACGCAGTGTCAGCCAGCCTAAGCGGCTGTGCGCAAGGATCTCCGCTCAACTGCAAGCTACCCTTGGTCACCGCAAGAATGCGGCAGCGACCATCTCCCCCCACCTCAAAGGGTTCAGTCATAAACGCTCGATTCATTTCAAACTTCTCACAAGTCACCAAACGAACCCAGGGAGTCCCTGCGATTGAGAAGGGCAACTGAGGAACAACCGGGCCACGCGAAAAATCAGTGGCCTCGATGGAGCGTTCTATGTGCAACGGCCTTGGAGCCCCATCGACGCCAACTCGCCCCCAATCATAAACCCGAAACGTCGTGTTACTTGCCTGTTGGATTTCGGCAATCAATAACCCTGCTCCAATGGCATGAATCGTTCCAGCTGGAATAAAAACACAATCGCCTTTGGCCGGAGTAAATTGGTGCAACATCGATTCAACGTCACCACTTTCAATCGCCGACCTAAATTCATTTCTGGAAACTCCGGCTTTCAACCCCGCAAAGATCTTTGCTTCGGGTTCAGCATGCATCACATACCAAGCCTCCGTTTTCCCTAAATCAGGAGGAACCAGAGACGCCCCCATCTGGTCATCCGGATGCACCTGAACCGAGAGGTTTCGGTTGGCATCGAGAAACTTCAACAACAATGGAAATCGAGCTCGCAACGTATCGGGGAGCCCCTCAGCCGTAATCGCGGCAAACAACTCAGAGCCCAAAATCTCATTACCAAACTTGGCAATTAACTGGCTTAATGTCCACCCGGAAAAATCACCCTCGCGAACAACACTTTGAGCGTCGCCATGGTCGACCACCTCCCAACTTTCCGCTGCCGCCGCTCCACCGATTGCTTTGTTAAAAACTTCACCCAAACGGCGCCCACCCCATACATAGCGTTGAAAAATCGGTTCAAAACGAAGTGGATACAATTTTGAAATCCTCATCTAGCGGTGAGCAAAAAGGGCATCACGAAAACGACACCTGGTTTGAGCGTTAAATTACTACTACTCGAATTACGATTGATTGATTCGAGTCAGGCCTGCATGACCGGCACGAATCACGTGACCGTACGCGCCACCCACTTCCTGGCCACCGTCAGTGTTAATCAGCAGGTAAGCAACATTGTTGACGGCGCCTGTCCATGTTAACATCGTAACTAGACCAATGGGTAGTTTGAAAACAGGAAAATACCCATCTCCCATGCGTCATCATGACTTTTTAATTATCAATGCACTTCGGCTTCGGATTTCTGGAATATGAATTTTCGCCAATCTAACGAAGATTTATTCGATTCAAGTCGCATGTCCTTTGGCGAGCATTTAGAGGAACTTCGGCACGTCCTCGTTCGAGCCCTGATTGGCGTTGCCATTGCTGGTGTTTTCGGATTTTACTTTGCTGACCAAGTGGTCGAAATTCTAAAAAAACCACTTGTCGAAGCGATCCTTAAATTTGACCTCGAAGACGCTTCCGATGAACTCGTTGAGCGTTATGGATTTGTGCCACCGGAGTACCTTCCATGGATGCAGCAAGACCAAAGGATTCCTAAGCAAGTTCAAATCAGCCCAGCCGAACTTGCTCTCGCGTTGAAAACAGTCATTCCAGACTTTGCGGAAAAAGTCAATCTTGACCCGTTTGGCTTCCGAGCTAACCACTTCCAAGCCGATCAGCTCGTAAATCTATGCAAACGGCTTACCGAACCAACGGATGGAAATTCTCCAACCGCTGAGAAAATCACAGCGATCAGCGACTCCCTCACCGCTGCGGATCGTGAAACGCTTTTAAACGTCGCCTCTCAAACGGCAACGACACCGGAAGACCTGAATCAGGTTGTCTCGGTATTTAACCGCTTAGTCAAATCAGAGACCATCCACCAATCCGCTGCGTTTGACGATCTCCTCGAAGTGGATGAATCGGAAGGGCTTTGGGCTATGCTTGAGCCGCCTGAAACCAAACCCCTAGCCAGCGTCCGAGAGCAACTGGAAAAAGAAGATGACCCCGTTCTAACTCAACGCTTAAATCGCGCCCTGATCACTTATGTCTTCAGTGAACAAATGCCCCCTTTTAAAGCGGACCTTGTGCCAATCGAAATTTGGGAAAATGGAGAATTTGAACCCCTCGCACTCGGAGTCGCCGAGCCCTTCACTGTTTGGCTCAAAGCCGGCCTCTTTACATCCCTGATTCTATCTGGGCCGTGGATATTTTTTCAAATTTGGTCCTTCGTCGCCTCGGGACTTTATCCACACGAACAAAAATATATTCATGTCTTTTTACCTATCAGTATTCTGCTGTTTGTTTCTGGCGTTCTCCTGGCATTCTATTTTGTATTCCAGCCCGTTTTAGGTTTCCTATTTTCATTCAATCGCTCAATGGGAATCGCGCCAGAAATGCGCATCAACGACTGGCTCAGTTTCGTCATGTTTCTCCCACTTGGTTTTGGACTGGCTTTCCAGCTTCCTTTGGTGATGTTATTCATGAATCGAATTGGACTCTTCACCGTGGAAAATTACCTGAGCAAATGGCGGGTTGCAGTCCTTGTGATTTTTGTTTTGGCGATGTTTCTAACCCCCGCCGATCCAATTAGCATGCTCTTGCTGGCCATCCCGCTAACCTTCCTCTACTTCATGGGCGTTGCGATGTGCAAGTGGATGCCTCATGACGAAAATCCATTTGGGGATGAAACCACTGCGGGCGTCTAAGCCTATCCTCGCTCAATTGCCACGCCCTACGACCGCATGCCCCCTCTAGGCAATCACTTACCCAAGGGGCCCAGCGCACTAAAAATCGGGATGAGTTTTTCGGCTTTGCCCCCACCTGAGCATCGGCATTTGATTACAATGCGAGCTTCATCGTGGCCTTTGTTACCGAGAAATACAAAATGAAAATGAACTTCTTTCGCCTCAATCCTTCCAGCAAATTAGTTTTACTTGGCGCTGCAATGGCATACTTTCCATTCCTGAGCTTGATCAATCCATGCTTCGGACAGGATAAAAACGCACTCGAAACCCAAGCAATTAAACAAGTTGAAGATTGCGGCGGTCGCGTAATGAAAATCTCCGCAGCCGACGATTCTCGGGAAGTCAGCTTTTACCTCTCAAGTAAGCCAATTGGCGATTCCCAATTAACTGGGCTCCAATCAATCCCCAACATTATCTGGCTCAATTTAGCCGGCACGGAAATCACCGACGCCGGCCTAAAACAACTCGCGGGCCTACCGCTTAAAAAACTGCATTTAGAACGAACGAAAATTGGCGACCAGGGAGTCAAGCATCTCAAAGGAGCCACACAACTGACCTACCTTAACCTCTACGGAACGCAGGTTACCGATGCTGGACTAGAACACCTCAAAGCACTTCCAGAACTGGAAAAACTATATGTTTGGAAATCAAAGGTCACCGAAGCGGGAATGGCAGCGCTTCAGAAATCTCGACCAGACCTCATGATCATTGGTGAATTAAAACTCAAACCCGTGGTCGCCGAACCGCCCAAGAAACCTGAAGCAAAGAAACCTGAAGCAAAGAAACCTGAAGCAAAGAAACCTGAAGCAAAGAAACCTGAAGCAAAGAAACCTGAAGCAAAGAAACCTGAAGCAAAGAAACCTGAAGCAAAGAAAAAGTAACCCT
>CALKCK010000028.1 GCA_938083195.1 uncultured Pirellulaceae bacterium
TAAGAAAAAGTACAAAGCCAAGCAGGATACAGACCTAACGGCAGAGCAGCTTGAAGAGCTTGTGGGTGACTATAAGAAAATCTACAAAAAGCACGTTAAAGAAGATTTTCCACAGGATCCAATGAAGCAGCTTGAGTATTCGATCAATGCTGTATTTGATTCTTGGCAAACCGAGAGAGCGGTTAAGTATCGTATTCTTAATAAGATTACAGGTTTGATCGGCACCGCTGTGAACGTTCAGACAATGGTCTTTGGCAACATGGGTGATGATTGTGCAACCGGAGTTGCCTTTACTCGTGACGGTTCAACCGGAGAAGCCAAGCCGATGGGCGAGTATCTGGTAAACGCGCAAGGCGAAGATGTAGTCGCTGGAATTCGAACTCCGCAAAACCTGGATGACTTGGCCAATGAGTCAGACAAGGGCTTGGTGAAGGCCGGAGCTCAACTGCTTAAGACCATGAGAATGCTTGAAAAGCATTACAAGTATCCTCAGGATGTTGAATTTACTATTCAGCAGGGCAAGCTTTACATGCTGCAAACGCGTAACGCCAAGCGAGTTGGTATCGCGGGTGTGCGTTGGGCAGTCGAAATGGCAACTGGGCAAGACGTCATCACTGGAGAGAAGAAGCCTAAGTTGTTGAATCCAAAAACGGCGTTGTTAACTGTGACCGGTAGCGACTTGGAGCAGCTTCTGTTTCCGATCTTCGATGCCAAGGAAGAAGCCAAGAAGACTCCTTTTGTGACTGGTTTGCCTGCGGGCCCGGGAGCAGCCTACGGTGAGATTGTCTTTGACTCTCATAAAGCCGAAGAGATCAAAAAGAAGCACCCTGAAAAGAATCTTATTCTTGTTCGACATGAAACGTCTCCAGAAGATGTTGGTGGTATGGGGGCGGCGGCAGGTATTCTCACAAGTACCGGCGGAATGACATCGCACGCGGCGGTTGTTGCTCGCGGTTGGGGTAAGTGCTGTATTTGCGGAGCAGGCGATCTTAAGATCGACTACAAAAAGGGAACTGTCTCGGTAGGAAGTAAGACTTTCAAAGCGGGGGACATGATCTCTCTCAACGGTTCGACGGGTAAGGTCTACGAAGGGGAGATCGCAAACGAATCTTCACCGGTTGTGGCAGCATTGGTCGAGGGAAATAAAAAGGCCCAGAAGCACTGGATCTTCAAGATGTATCAGACTGTCTCCGAATGGTCTGACAAGTATCGTAAGATCAATGTTCGAACCAACGCGGATTCACCAGCTGATTCGGCAGCGGCGATTGCCTTTGGTGCGGAAGGAATCGGTTTGTGTCGGACCGAACACATGTTCTTTGAAGGGGATAGAATTACCGACGTTCGTCGATTTATCCTCGCAGAAACAGATAAAGATCGAAACGCTGCGATCAAAAAATTGCTTCCACATCAGCGAAAGGACTTTGAGGGAATTTTCAAGGCGATGAATGGTAAACCGGTAACCGTTCGCTTGCTTGATCCTCCGTTGCACGAGTTCTTGCCTCATTCTGAGGCTGATATGAAGAAAATGGCAAAAGAAATCGGAGTGCCACTTGCTAAGATCAAAGAGCGAGTTGCTGCGTTGCATGAGTTCAATCCGATGCTTGGCCATCGCGGATGCCGCTTGAGTATCACGTTCCCAATTCTTTGCGAAATGCAGACTCAAGCAATCATCGAAGCGGCTTGCAAGATGACTAAGAAGGGTGTCAAAGTGCTTCCTGAGATCATGATTCCGTTGATCGGAACCAAGGCTGAGCTGGATTATCTTGAGAAGATCGTTCGCCGCGTTGCAGATGCGATCATCGCAAAGCAAGGTTGTGATGTGAAGTACTTGGTCGGAACTATGATTGAGATTCCGCGAGCTGCTCTGACGGCAGACCGGGTCGCTGAATCTGCTGAGTTCTTCAGTTTTGGAACCAACGATTTGACACAAATGACATTTGGTTACAGTCGTGATGATATCGGGACTTTCCTACCTGATTATCTCGAAAAGAAGATGTTGGATGTTGATCCTTTTGCTCAGATCGATGAAAGCGGAGTTGGGCAGTTGGTGGAAATGGCAGTTCAAAAAGGACGTCAGACTCGACCATCTTTGAAGTGTGGAATTTGTGGAGAGCATGGCGGTGAGCCAAGTTCGGTTAAGTTCTGCGTTCGGGCTGGTTTGAATTATGTCAGCTGTTCTCCTTACCGAGTTCCAATTGCCCGCCTTGCCGCAGCCCAAGCTGCTATTGAAGGTTAAGCTGTTATTGAAGGTTAAGCTGTTATTGAAGATTAAGCTGCTATTGAAGATTAAGCTGCTTCGGTAGTTAATCACGAAACTAGAATGACGGGAGTCTCGATAGGCTCCCGTCATTTTTTTGCTCTCGCGGCTTTAGCCGTTGACAACGATCGCTTATTGCAAGTTAATAACCGTTAAGAATCCGGTTTGGCCTGAGTTCGGGTCTAGGACAGCCTCGAGGGCAACCTAGAGTCGTCCACGAAATTTAGGCTGAGATATTCGGTTTTGGATTTAGACAACACAAAAAGAAATTAGGAGCATCATATGACGCCCGAGATACTCGCGATCGAGAAGGTTGCTGAACAGCTAAAGAACGATGGAAAAAACGATGAGGCGATTGCCAAGAATATTGAAATTCTCGCGCTGGATGAAAACTTCGTTCGCGCGCACTTAGCCCTTTCGGTTCTCTATCACAAAACGGAGGCACATGATAAATCTGTGGCCCATGCGGAAAAAGCTTATCAACTTGAGCCTGATGATTTCAATGCAGCGGCATTGAGTGTGACTTATCAGCGAGCGTTTGAAGGAACCAGAGATCCTATCTATATTCAAAAAGCTGAAAGTGTGAACACGAATATGCGATAGTCAGAAGCAAGGTTCGGAAGCAAGATCATTTGAGCCATTGCCGATTGGATGTTTGATTATTGAATTTTCAATGACTCCATTAAAGCCAATAGCAGTGGCACAAATTTTCGGTTCGCGCGGGCGCGATGGCTCAATACTGATTTGACTGACGATCCCAATTCACCAAAAGTCGCATGGTATTCCGGGATCTCAAAGAGTGGGTCGTATCCGAATCCACCGCTTCCCCTGCCTGCGGTAAGAATTCGACCGTGGCATTGGTCTTCGCAGCGAATGTGGATGACTCCGTGGGGGTCGGAGAGAGCCATGTGGCAAGTATAGAAAGCAGTTCTTTTTTCGTAGGGTACGCCGGTGATTTTTTCCAACAGTAACTCATTGTTGGATGTATCGGTTGCCTGCTCGCCCGAAAATCTTGCAGAGTAAATTCCGGGTGCCCCGTCGAGCGCGTCGACGCTGATCCCACTGTCTTCTGCCAACACCCAGCGATTGAGGTGGCGGGCCTGAACTGTCGCTTTAAGCTCTGCGTTTTCAGCAAAGGTGGATCCCGTTTCCTCGACCTCTAAAGCATCAGGATAGTCCGCCAGCGAAGTGAGTTGAATTTGAGGATAAGGAGCAAGCAATCGCTGTAGTTCCGCTTTTTTCTTCGCGTTTCCAGTTCCCAGGACCATTCGAAAATCGGGCATTTTTATTTTCCAGTATGAAAAAACGAATCGCGACGAGGTTCTCGGATGCGATGACGTTAAATAATCGGAGTTTTAATTTCCGTTGTTTTAGCTGAAACGTGTTGAGGGTCAACTGCGCGAAGCTTTTTATCAGGATTGGCAATCTCATCGACGAATCTGTATTTAGTTTGTTCCACTGGAAAAGGGCGCGAAAGTTGTGTCGAAGTCGACCACAATTTTGTAGGAATCCACTATCTCAATTGAACCGCTGTGACTCGATGGTATCATTAAACGTATCCATTGAGATTGAGTGAGCTTGATTCTGTTCGTTTTTAAACGAGTTGAAGAAATGGCAGGTGGTCTGAGGGTGAAGATTCACAGATTGCCGAACAATTGCTCACTGTCAAAAACGAGACACATCACTAGAAAGTCATGACGTGAGTTCTATCCTCGAAAAAATTGTCCATCACAAACTGGGTGAGATCGAGGCTGCCAAGCAACGGAATCCTTTGGCTGAGTTGGAGGCACGTCTTTCCGAAGTGGCCCCTCCATTAGATTTCTGTTCAGCATTGACGACGGGAGCCCAGCAAGGTCGCGTCAGCTTAATTGCGGAAGTTAAAAAAGCGAGCCCTTCCAAAGGAGTGATTCGCGACGATTTTGACCCCGTTGCGATTGCGAGGACTTACGCACGAAGTGGTGCGGCATGCATTAGCGTATTAACTGATGAGCATTTTTTTCAGGGCTCTTTAGAGTACTTGGTCAGTATTCGACAATCGGTTTCCGTTCCCTTGTTAAGAAAAGATTTTATTCTCGATGAATATCAGGTTGTCGAGGCGAGGGTCGCGGGGGCGGACGGAGTTTTGTTGATTGCCGAATGCTTGACTCCAAGTCGCTTGATTGAGCTTCATCGAATGATTGAATCACTCGGGATGACGGCGCTTGTTGAGCTCTATGATGAAAGAAACATTCCAGCTGTGCTCGCTTGTCAACCAAGACTAGTTGGTGTCAATAATCGCGATTTAAATACGTTCGAAATTGATTTGATGCATTCGATTCGCGTTAAGGAATCATTGCCTCAAGGCATTGCAATGGTCAGTGAAAGTGGAGTTTTTACTCGCCAAGACGTGCAATTGATGCGGGATAACTCCGTGGATGCCATTTTAGTTGGCGAGTCATTGATGCGGTCCGAAGACATCGCGATGGCTGTGGAATCGCTGATGGGTGATCAATTGCTCCCATAGGCATTGAAGTCTTTCGTTTTCACGGCTTGTATCGAATTTTCCGTGTTATTTCACGATTGGTTTTTTGAAATTACCAAATTTTGCCAAGAGACTCCTTCGACTGACGAACAGCCTTAGTTCGGACTTGTCGTGTGCCGATCCTGATGATTTGAACGCGTTTATGCGTCAACAAAGAAATTTCGGTATCTTGAACGGAAGCGGTCGATCAAAAAAGTAAGGATTACCTATTCAATAGAGATTGAATTAGGTGCCAATGGGTTTAACGAATTGAGCTAGACATGCCTGATATCATTAACAATGTAAAAACGATTAATAGCGCGGTGAGAACAGCAATGATGCTGGGGGCATGCAGCGTTATCGGGTACGGCGGCTACTTTGGCTATAACAATTATGTAAAACCAAGTCACGACGCGCAGCGGGCGACCGCTCAGTTAAAAGAGCTCGAAGCGAAATATCAACAGCAGTCTTTCAAGTTAACGGAGGCCGAAGATCGCGTGCATCGGCTTGAGACCTCGATGAAGTTACTCAAGGTAGATCGCCGGCTTGCTAATGTAACGGTTCTAGAAAAAGGATTCGATGAATTTGGCGAGCCGTTTATGGAGGTGAGTTTTGAGGAAGTAGATGAGAATGATCGCCCCGTTGCCGCAGCCCGGCAGTACATTCTCAAAGGAGAGAAGTTATATATCGACGGTTGGATTGCAACTTTTGAAGACCAGTATGTCGAAAGTGCTGATGAACTTCGAGCTGCATCGTTATTTGTATTTAAGAGCATTTATGGGGACGCTGAAACTCCCAAGGATGCTCAAAGTCTAGACATTGAAACCCGTGATCATTCACCGCCAGGGATCTATAACGATTCGACTCAGCGGGATTTTGAAAAACAGATTTGGGCTGATTTTTGGAAAGTTTGTAACGACCCCCAGTTACAGGACGAATTGGGAATTCGTACCAGTCAGGGGCAAACGAGTTACGTAAAACCAATCGAAGGAAAAACTTATCGGGTCAATATTCGGGCAAGTGGCGGGATGAGTCTCAAGCCAATCGTGGAACCTTAGATCTATCGCTGCGGTCGGTGTTCGTGCGGTAGGTTTTCCTTCGATTGGTATTAGGGAGCAGTTTCTAAAGGCTCTTTAGTTTGTGAGCAATTTTTCGTCCGGTGACGCTCATTGGCATTTGCTCAATTTCACTGAGCGTCAACCAGCGGGTGGGCGTTTTCGTTTTTTTGAGTCGGCCGGTCACTTCGTCTCCCTTCCAGCACTGCAAAGTAATGCGATATCGGGTGACCGCATGTTTCATTTGAAAAAGTGGACCGCTTAATTCGGCTGCAAGCCCGGTTTCTTCTTTTAGTCGTAGCGACAATTGCTGTGCGTGTGATTTCGCATCGACATTTTGATTTGATGTATTTTGAGTTAATGTATTTTGGTCTAACGTGTAACGGGGGAAATCCCAGAGGCTCTCCCAGCGTTCTCCGGGGCCGCACTGGCGGACTAAAATGCGATCCTCTTGGTTGACGACGATGGCTGCTTCCAAAAGATCCTCATACTTAACCTTTTTGGAAGCGACTGGGATTTGCTCCTGAAGCCCTTTGACGGCTGTCGGGCAGAGGTTGTTAATTGGGCAGACAAGGCACTTGGGCCGTTTTGGGTTGCAGATTTGGCTGCCAAGTTCCATCAGCGCCTGATTGAAATCGCCGCAGCGCTTTCTTGGTAAAAGTGATTGAGAAAATTCCCAGAGCGCTTTCTGATTGTCGGTGGTTCGCGGGTCGGATTGCATTGTCATCAAGCGAGCAAACAGGCGGATCGTGTTGCCTTCTAGAATTGGAAGTTTCTGATCGAGCGCGATCGAAAGAATCGCCCCGGCGGTATAGCGCCCAATGCCGGGAAGCGCTAAAACACTTTCAAAGTCTGTGGGGAATTTCCCATTGTGATTTTCGACAATCACTTGAGCGGCCGCATGCATTTGTCGGGCGCGTCGGTAATAGCCAAGGCCTTCCCAAAGTTTTAAGACTTCGGCTTGATCAGCCTGAGCAAGTGTCGCGACGTTCGGAAAACGTTGGGTGAAGCGATTGAAATAATCAATGACAGTTGCAACTTGAGTCTGTTGCAGCATGATCTCGCTGATCCAAATTCGGTACGGCGTTTTGTGTTGCCGCCACGGAAGCTCACGTTGGTGACCATCAAACCAATTGAGTAGTTTGCGCCGAAAATTAGATTTCCATTTAGCGTCGTACATGCAACTTGTGTTCGTCCAAGCGGTTGGCATCAATTGGGAATGGCACAGGTTCGATCGCTAGTTGGCGACGATATTTACCAGTTTGTCAGGAACCGCGATGATTTTTCGGACGGTTAAACCTTCGAGCAGTGTCGCGATTTTTGGATCTTGCAGTGCAATCGTTTCGAGTTCTTTGGCGGACTTCCCGCGTTCAATGCTGACTTTCGATTTAATTTTTCCCATGATTTGAATGGGTACTTCAACTCGGGCGTCGACTGTGAGCGATTCGTCAAATTTAGGCCATGGCTCGTAGGCGAGGCTCGAATCGTTCCCTAGGAGTTTCCAAAGTTCTTCTGCTAGATGCGGAGCAAACGGGGAAAGCAGTAAAATAAATGGTTCCATCAATGACTTGGGGCGCTCGGATTGTTTTGTAAAGAAATTGACAAATTCCATCATCCGTGAAATCGCGGTGTTGAATCCAAGCGTTTCAATGTCTTTAGAAACCGCTTTGATTGTTTTGTGAAGCATGCGGACTTGTTCGTCCGTTGGTGAGTGGTCTCCGACTGCGGAACTCAAGCATAATTCTTCTGCTTTTTCTTCGACCAGCATTCTCCAGACCCGATCGAGGAAGTTTCGAACGCCGTTAACTCCCGCCATACTCCATGGTTTTGACTGGTGTAGCGGTCCCATGAACATCTCGTAAAGCCGCAGTGAATCGGCACCGTATTCCGCGATAATGACATCGGGATTGACGACGTTTCCACGACTTTTGGACATCTTGTAGGCGCGGCTGTCGACGCGAATTTGTTGATCAGATTTTAGGACGAAATTGTCCCCCTCTTTTTCTGCCTGTTCAGGATCAAGTTTGACGACGTGTAATTCTTCCCCGGTAGACTTGAGGACGGTCTTCCGTTCATCGTTCTCGCATGTTAATTCGGCGCTAACCCATTGTTCATTGGTGTCTCGGAATGCTGTGAATTCGACATCGCCAAGAATCATTCCCTGGTTGACTAGTTTTTTGAACGGCTCCGGCGTGTGGAGGTGGCCTCGATCGAAGAGGACTTTGTGCCAAAATCTTGCGTACAATAAATGCAGAACGGCGTGTTCCGCTCCGCCAATGTAAAGGTCGACAGGCATCCATTGTTTTTCGAGTTCTGGATCGATGAAAGCGGAGGCATTGTCCGGGTCAATGAACCGAAGGTAGTACCAGCACGAACCTGCCCATTGCGGCATCGTGTTCGTTTCGCGTTTGTACTTTTTCCCATCGATGACGGGGTAAAGCCATTCATCGTCAGCCTTCTCAAGCGGCGGCTCTGGTCGACCGTGCGGTTTAAAATCTTCGACAAATGGTAAGTCAACAGGAAGGCTTTCTAGGGGAACTGGGCGCATAATGCCGGTGCGATTTCCAGCTTCATCCAGTTCGTGCAGGATTGGAAATGGCTCTCCCCAGAATCGCTGGCGGCTGAATAGCCAGTCCCGCAGTTTGTAATTGACGGCAGAACAACCAACGGCAGCACTGTCAAGCGTTTCGATGATCTTGTTTTTGAATTCATCGGTTGGGAGGTCATTATAGATTTCAGAGTTGACCGCCGTTCCAACGCCGGCAAAACAAATTTCTCCTGCCATCAATTTTGCTTGGTCAATTTCGGATTTGGCGGGAGGTAACACGACGGCAATAATCGGCAAGTCGTAGGTTTTGGCGAATTCGAAATCGCGCGCGTCGTGCGCTGGTACCGCCATGATGGCACCCGTCCCGTAGCTTGCCAGAACGTAATCAGCAACCCAAATGGGAACGGGTTGTCCGTTGATTGGGTTGATCGCATAGCTTCCCGTAAAGACGCCCGTTTTTTTGGTTCGATCATCTTGTCGATCACGGTCGCTTTTCATCGCCGCGTCGTCGCAATATTTTTTGACTGCAGGTGCCTGCTCGGTGGTCGTCAATTTTTCGACGGCACCATGTTCCGGAGCGATGACCATGTAAGTTGCGCCGTACAGGGTGTCGGGGCGCGTGGTATAAACGCGAAGGGCGTCATCGGGAAGGTTTCGCGGGAATCCGTTCTCAGTTCGGGTTTTTTTCCAAGGTTCAAATTGATCATTGTCGCCGATGAAAAAGTCAACTTCCGCGCCGGTGCTGCGGCCAATCCAATCACACTGAAGTTTCTTAATTCCCTCCGGCCAGTCGACTTGATCGAGATCGCTTTCTAAACGATCGGCGTAGGCCGTGATGCGCAGCATCCATTGGCGTAATGGCATTCGTTGTACCGGATGGTCGCCCACGTCGGAGAGTCCATCGACGACTTCTTCGTTCGCCAGTACAGTCCCAAGTGCGGGGCACCAATTGACCGGAGCGTGGGATTCGAAGGCGAGTCTGAATTCATCCTGATACTTCCGAACCGCATCCTCTCCGGATTCCTTGATTTCAGTTGGAATAGGGAGTTCGCTGATGGGACGCCCTTTTTGCTGGTCGGCATCGAACCACGTGTCAAACAGAACCAGGAAAATCCACTGCGTCCATTTAAAATAATCGACGTCAGTTGTAGATATTTGACGATCCCAGTCGTAGCTGAAGCCGAGGTCCTTTAACTGCCGCACAAATGTATTGATGTTTTTTTCAGTAAACTCGCGAGGCGAGGCGTTGTGCTTAATGGCGTGTTCTTCAGCGGGCAATCCAAAGGCATCAAATCCCATTGGGTGCAAAACTGTTTTTCCAACCATGCGAGCGTGTCGGGAAACAATGTCGGTCGCTGTATATCCTTCGGGGTGACCAACATGCAGTCCTTCTCCACTAGGGTATGGAAACATGTCCAGCGCGTACAATTTCTCTCCGGTGACTTCTGTGGGCGTCTTGAAGGTTTTGTTTTCATCCCAAAATCTTTGCCAACGGGGTTCGATTTCGGCTGGATTGTACTTCGGCACGATGTTTCCTTTAACGCGTCGCGTTTTGGCAAATTCTGTGGGAGATTCGCCGTGGATGAGATTATCGGTTGTAAGGGAGATATGTTAACAAAATGGAAGCGTCTTCGCATGGCCTCCTGAGAAATCGGATTCTCAGTCGAAGAGCTGGAATTGGGTACTTTTTTGAGAGAAGGTAAACAGCGTCGTCGTCTTCGCGAGGGTAGGAATATGCGGTGCGGTTGGTAGGCGATGTGTGACGGTTCTGATACCATGACGGATCGTTTTTAAATCCCTATTGCAAACCAATTGCACACCTTTTTAGAGTGAAATTGTGACTCGTCGCCAATCAAAAATTCGTCTGAATGAAGAAGAACGCGAAATGATGCGCAATGCGTCTCGCTTTAATGCTGAACTGCTGGATGTGGTTCGCCCGTTCGTGAAACCTGGAGTGAAAACTGAGGAATTAGATCGGATCGTTCATGAGTACACACTCTCTCACGGCCACGTACCTGCCTGCCTGCATTACCCCGGGGGAGATGCTGGTCCCTACCCAAAGAGCTCTTGTATTAGCGTCAATGAAGTGATTTGCCACGGCATTCCCAGTGAATATGAACTGAAGCCCGGTGATATTGCGAACGTGGATCTGACGACTATCGTAGACGGTTGGCATGGCGATCAATCGGAAACCTTTTTGATTGGTGAAGATGATCAAATCAGCGACGTTGCGAGGCGCGTTACGCAATGTGCATTCGATTGTCTCTATTTGGGAATTGAGGCGACAAGCCCGGGGTGCCGAATCTCCGTGATCGGACAAGCGATTGTCGATCACGTGAAAGAGCACTATGGATTTGGTGTAGTCGATAAATACGTAGGCCATGGTATTGGTGCACAGTTTCATCAAGCCCCTAACATCCCTCATGTTCCTAGCCCTGTAGCTCATCGTGATCGCTTGCAGCCTGGAATGTGTTTTACCATTGAACCGATGATCAATGCCGGAACTGCTCATTCAGTTTGTGATCGCCGTGATGGATGGACGGTCAGGACGCAAGATGGGCGGCTTTCGGCTCAGTTTGAGCATACGATTTTGATGACGGAGAGTGGCCCAGAGATTTTGACAACCACCAAGGATGGCCCTGAACGAGGGTTTAAGTTCTAGTTCGACCATTCCCAGGGCTTACTTCTAAAGCAGCTAGCAATTAAGAACCAGATTTGAGTTGTTCTGCACGGGAAGTCTCCTGCATGGATTAACGCTATGGGTAGATCTATTTGAAGCGTGTTCAGTTCTGTCCTTGATTGCAAGTTTCCCTTGATTGCAGGTTCCCTTGATTTTGCTATCACTTTATCGACTTGAGGTGAAATCCGTATTTCGCTAAATAAACGCGGTAAAAATTTGCAAATTTTCAAATCGGTGTTCGAGTAACCTCGCCCACCTGTGGAATCAAGGACGATTCTTTTATGGTTAGCCAGTTTTTTTTGCCCATCGGAATCCGTGTTTTTTGCGTGGTTTCAATTGTACTCGCAACAGTGACTGAAGATTGTTGGGGGCAGGCCTCCGATGCGCTTAAGTTTCCATACCAGGCATTCGTATTAAAAGACGAAACGCTTATTTTAAGCGGTCCCGGTGACTCACATTATCCAACCGAGCAATTGGATCAGGGGGCCACCGTGGAGGTGTACCGTGAAGATCCTGGAGGATGGTTTGCCATCCGTCCGGTCAGCGGAAGTTTTAGTTTAGTTCCCGAATCGGCGTTAAAGATTCTTGACGGGAATGTGGGACGCGTGATTGAGTCCGGAACGCAAGCCTGGGTTGGAACGAAACTCGGTCCCGTCGAAAAGCCTCTATGGCAGGTGAAGTTAAAAGAAAAAGAACTTGTAGAAGTGCTTGGTCTGGTGAGTTGGCCAAGTCCAGATGGTCATTCGACGACTTGGTACCAAATCGCTCCCCCCTCTGGAGAGTTTCGCTGGGTGAGGCGAGAAGCGTTGGAGTTGCCTTCCGAAGCGACTGTTCCAGTTGCGCTGACTGCTTCTCCGAACAACACAACGGGAGATTCTTCGATTCGGTTAGCGGCGGGAGTCAGTTCTGAGAGTGTCGATTCCTTGGATGGCGATGGGTCAGATAAATTACGGCGAGCATCATTGGAAGTTGATTCAAACGGGATGCCCGCTGAAATACAAGACGTAAATCGGGGTTGGCGTCCGACCCCCAAGCCAATTGGAGTTGGAGAATCACTAACAGAGCTTAATCGAAATCGATTGGGTGTTGGAGTTTTGAGCGATGGTTCTGCGAGCCAAGTCTCCAATGGTGGGGTGGATTCTAGATTTGGTTATCAAGGTACCTTAAATCTTGCGGCGGGAGGCCCGAAGGGTGATAGAATTGCCAACCGAAATATTGCGAGAGATGGTTTTGCAAGGAATTTGGAATTAGCGAGGCAAGGCGGAGATGTTGGGGATTCGTCGATGCGGTATTCAAGAAATCTTAATGATTTGGAATTTCAGCTTACTCAGGAACTGATAAAAAAGGATCCTTCGAACTGGAAATTAAGTGATCTCGAGAAAGCGGCGAACGCTATCTACCAGACGTCCAACCGTGAAAAGGAAAAACTTCAGGCCGAAAAGTTTCTGACGAAATTAAAAAGTTGCCGAGCGATCCAAACTGGATTCACTAGTCCCGGAAACGTATCGGCTATTGGCGTGGGAGCCGCCCCCAATCAGCCTGTCGGGACAGGAGTTAAGCCAGAATTAGATTTGAGTAATACTTACGATGCCCATGGCTGGCTTTCCGAGATTGTTCGCGATGATGCCAGCGGCCGAATTGAATATGTGCTTCAAGATGAGTCTGGGAATATTACCCACCATGTTGGGCCGTCTCCCGGGATGAATCTAAAGCGTTATCTTCGATCCCGAATTGGAATTGTTGGACAGCGTGGGTACGCCAGTGAGTTACAGCTCGATCATGTTACCGCGACACGTGTGGTTTTACTGGAAAAGCCAAAGTCTAGTATGGGGTTCATGAAATAGGCTCACGCGATTCGTCTGATTTCTAGCACTTAAGGGGAGTCTCAATGTCAGCTTCCCCCTTGTTTTCTTTGATTGAGCCATCGGCTCGATTTTCTATTTTCAGAGCTGCAAGCATTTTTTTGACAGCATCTTTCTGGCTGATTAATTTCAAGCTGCGTAAGCTACAGAACCATTGCGTCTAGTGGAACGTATTTTGATGCGATTCCGTTGGATTTTCATTGTCGCTTCACGCCGATAGATTCCGAATATTTGACTAGGACGTAGCCTCTGGGCGGCGTAAATCGATTGGTCTGTTCCCGCGGATCTGTCGTAAGTTTGACACGGAAGCAGATATGATTAATCGACCCAATCACCACTCTTTGATGCGGAGCAAAATTGCGTTTGCAATTTTGGGTGGTTTATTGGCGATGGTGGTATCTGGCGTTGGTGTTTTGGAAGCGAATGATAAATCCCCTTCTGGCTCCAGCAGTAAAAATTTACGGAAGCAGACTTTTAATTCGATTCCCTTGCAGGCGTTGAATGCTCAGGCTCGTGAAAAAATTGTTGATATCCTAAAGAAGCCCAGCATCTATCGCCAACTTCCGGTCACTTCGATCAATGCAGATCCGGATTATTTTCGGTTCTTGATCCGATACCCCGAAGTCGTGGTAAACATTTGGCAATTGATGGGTATTACCAACATGACAACTGAGCGGACTGGACCGTTCACTGTATCGACGGACGACGGTGCAGGTACCATCAGTCAGCTTGAGTTAGTTTACGGCACAGACAACCTTCATATCTTCTATGGGGAAGGTAGTTACGAGGGGCCTATTTTAAAGCGAAAGCTGACGGGTAAATGCGTTTTGGTTTTAAGGACTGAGAGTAAATTCGATGAAGTCGGCAAGCCTGTTGCCACCAGCCAACTAGATGTCTTTCTTAAAATTGAAAACGCGACGGCTGGTCTGATTGCCAAAACGATTCAACCTATTGTAGGGTCGACAGCCGATCACAATTTTGTCGAGTCTTTGAAGTTTGTTCAGCGGCTCAATGAGACGACTTCAAAAAACGGCCCTGGCGTTCAGCGGATGGGGAAAAAATTGAAAATCGATCCAGCGGTTCGCGAGGGGTTCAATGAAGTCATTGAGATTGTTTTCCAGCGAGCGATTAATGGTTCAGACTCAACTGGAACCAGTGTGCCGCCACAGCTTGGTTCATTTTTCCAACCTGCTTTTCCCGCTGCTCAGGGGAACCGGGCAAGAGTGCCTTCCGCACAGAATTACTCCGAATTTTCGCGAGGTTACTACCCTCAGGCTTACGCGATACCTGCTCATGGCAATCAGCCACCACGATATTACAATTCGAATCCGGGTTTGAGGCCGCTTCCGAACCCCGCAGTTTATGGAAAGCCTGTGCAAGCTGGGTATCAGCAAAATCAAGAATTCGATTCAAACGTCCAGCCAGCGAGTGGTTGGTACTATCGAAAGTAATAATTGAGCTTGGGCTGTTGGAGGGAAGACGGTGTTTTCAGGAGGCCGACGTTGTCGGGCCGCGACTGATCCAGCCCAACTCTCGGACCCAGGATTCAACAATGTTGGCGAATCCGGCATTGGAACGAACCTGCCTCTGCATATCGCTGCATCGTTCAATGCACCGAGCGATTTGATCGAGGGTTTGGTTGACATCCTCCGTCGCGTTCCCAAATTCTTCTTGGGTAATTGTCGCGAGATATGGATCAACTCGATCCGGGTCAACTTGAGCTTGTGTCATGGTCAGAATCCATTGGCGGTAAAAAGTGATGGCAAAATCCGCAGCCAGAATAAGTCTGTCTCGTCTCAATGAATTTTCCTTTCCGGCACTTTCCGCAAAATCTATGATCGTTTTAGCAAACTCGTTTTGTCCAGGATCTAGCGTCGCGAGTTGTTGGAATAGTCGTCGTCGAAATTCATAGCATTCGGGGTCGGACAACATGACCGCTGTTGAAAGACTCCCTGCCGAAGCATTGGCTAGGTCGGCTAGTGAGATGGTGTCGTTTTCAATAATGGATTTCGAGTTAAGGATTTCGAGAACTTGAGACTGAGAGAGCGGATCAAAGCGAACGATCTGGCTTCTCGAAACGATGGTCGATAGTTGCCTTTGTTCGCTTGTACCAATCAGAATTAGTACTGACATCGGTGGTGGTTCTTCGAGTGTTTTAAGCAAGCTATTAGCCCCTTCTTGATTGAGGTAGTCGGCATCGTCGATGATGGCGATTTTCCTACCTCCTCGAAAAGGTTTAAGTCCAATTGCATGGCAAAGGCCTTCCTGTCGGCGGTGTTCTTTATCACCGATAAACGCCTCAAGTGGAATGATCGACTTTTTGGCTGGGCGGGAGACGAGGATTAAGTCAGGGTGGGTCGCAGCAATCGCCTGTTGGCAGCCTTGGCATTGATTGCAGGGCATCAGTGGCGAGTCGTTGTTGGATTCACATAACAGCGCTTGAGCTAGTTTGAGCGCAAAGGTGCGTTTGCCAATCCCCGGAGGGCCTACAAACAGATAGGTGTTTGCAAGTCGATTCCTTTCGATGGATCGATGGAATCGTTCGAACGCTGATTGGTGGTTGAGAATTTCATTCCATGCCATGTTGCTAGTCTCTGTATGGGTTCACCGATCGGTTAGTTGGATGCCTTACGTTTAATATACTGCATCGCGAGTTTTCGAATGTCACTTTGGATTTCATCGGGAGTTCGCGTTGCGTCAATGACATCAACAGTGTCAGGCCAACGTTTTGATTCTAAAAGAAAGCCGTTGCGGACGCGCTCGAAATATTCATTGCCTCTGGATTCCATGCGATCCAATGTTTTGCCAAGTCTTGCCATCGCTGTGTCGACGGGAACATCGAGAATGAAAGTTGCATCGGGAAGGTGGTTTTCGGTAGCGATTCGATTGGTCGTCCAGATTTCATCAGGATCGAGATCCCCTGCGTGGCCTTGGTATACCACTGTGGAGAAAATGTAGCGGTCTAGGACGATGGTTTGCCCGAGTGCTAGGGCTGGTTTGATGACTTGCTGGATTAATTGAGTGCGGGCTGTGGTAAAGAGCATCATCTCAGCCCGCATCGAGATAGGGGTCTCGTGTTTGCCAAGCAGGATAGATCGAATTTGTTCACCTAATTCAGTGCTGCCAGGATCGCTGCATGTTACGACGTTGTGCCCTTGTTCGCCAAGCCACTGGACAAACATCTCGAGTTGGGTCGATTTACCAGCGCCGTCCACGCCGTCGAGTACGAAAAACATAGTTAAAGCATCTCTGGGAAATAGGTTGCATCGTCGTCAGTTTAAAACAGAAAGCGTTGCTGGTTATTCAAAGTCACGGAAGCGCGTCTTGTTCAACATGCAGCCTGCTGGCGGGGAGAGCCAGCAATGACGACGACTGAACCTTCATTTTGGTCTTAAAGAGGTGTCAAGTGCTAGCCGGGTAGCAAAAGTCCTGCATATTTAGACCTCAATTCCTAATCCTTGACCTCTGTAGGAAGCCCAATACCATTGTCGCAATCTTTGAAGCAGGTTTCTTGGGACGTTACTTGGAAGCAATTTAAAAACGATGCCGTTCTTTGGAGGCCGGCGTCGATCGCTCGAAATGGATTGCATCGCGCGAGACCAGTCGCTGTGAAAGCACAAGGATTTTGACTGGATGCCAGTGGAGTGGCAGTTCAAGGCGTGTGATTTAATTAGAGTTGGTGCCTGGCGGGCTAACTTGCAAGGAAAGACTCCATCAATTTCATTGAGCTCAAAAACAAAGTGATCGCCATCCAATGAGATCGCTTACTTTAGCTCCGGAACCCTCAAGTTCATGATGAACGCTAAGCGACTCATTCGGGATAATACGGATAATCGTCAGAGTTTGAATAGATGATTTGCCTGATGAATTGCTTTTATGTAATGGGATTAAGCTCAATACCATTGCCAGCTTCGCTGTTCGTTACGACCCGACTTTGATTGTAAAAATTACAACTTACGTTCGTACATTTTGTCTATTCAAAATTTAAAACTATCCTACCTTTGATCGAGCTTCGTGCTGCGAGAGAGTTACGAAGTGAGGAAACTCAACTTTTTTATTGTCGCTTTAGTCGACGCCATTGGAGTGAATTTACTATGTCACGCATAAAAACAACTGTGATCGCATTTTCCATTGCGGCAACACTACTGGCCGTTCTGCCAAGTGAAGCTAACGCTGACGGTCCGCTGCGACGCTGGCTAAGAGGTTTTCGGACGCCCAAAAATACGGCCTGTGCTCCTGCGAATCCGTACAATCTTCAGCCTGGACAGTGCATGAAGACGTGTCAACAGACCTGCACCCGAACGGTCGTTAACTACGTTCCTTGCACAGCCTATCGAACGGTTTCCAAGCAAGTGCCAGTCACTTCCTACCGTCCTGAAACGACCACTGATCCATCAACGGGATGTACCACGACATGCATGAAACCATGTACTTCGTACACCACTCAGGTTCAGCGGGTTCCATACACCACGTATCGTCCAGTTTATCGGCAGGAGACTTATAAGGTTCCTGTAACAACAATTACCAACAATTGTGCGACCGGTGGATGCAATACTTGTGGCACTGCCATGGGAGCAGGTGGATGTGATACTTGTGCGGTTGGCCAAGGCATGGCAACACCTCAGCCTTACCAGACCCAAGCCCCTTATTACGAACCGGGAACGACAGCTGCACCGACACCAGCGGACATGAGCCCAGGACTTGATGGTAAAAGTAGCCAAGTGCCAATGCCGCAAATTAAATCGGACTTCGGCCCTGAGTATCAAACCTATTATCGCCCCGGAACGATCACTGTTTCGAAGGCAGGTAACGCTTCGCCGACGCAGCAGCGTTGGGGATATTCCCCAGTTCGACTTGCCAGTTATCAACCACGGGCACAAAGCCAAACGCGTCCTTACCCACAGCCGATCCAACGAACGGGTTGGATTGAAGTAAAGTAATCTTAGTATCGTTAATACAGCGGTTTAGCTACCGGCTATTTTGTGACGATTCGAAGAACATTTGAAAAGGCGAGCACTCTTGAGTGCTCGCCTTTTTTATTTAACTTGTTGCACTTCTCCATTTAGTTGACAAACGAGTTTTGCTGAGTTTCAGCTAAAGGCTTTCACTTAATGAACTCAGCTTCAATTTGTTCGAGAGACTTGCCTTTGGTTTCCGGAAGTGATTTCAAAAGTATGAAGAATCCGACGGAGGCGATCACCCCGAAAATTAAGAAGCTGCCTGCGTTGCCTAAATTGGTTAACTCCCAGGGGAAAATGTAGGTTACCAACCACGAGGTAAACGAATTGACGAATCCAATGCAGCCAATTGCAAGTCCCCGAATTCGGTTTGGGTAGAGTTCCGATAACATTACCCACATGACGGGGCCGAGCGAGAAGGCAAAGCAAGCAATGAAGCCGAGGACGCCTAAGAGGACAAGCACTGCATTAATTTCAATGGCCGCCTCAAGGATGTCGTCGTCGCTCTTTCGGAAATTATCGTCGCCGAGAGCCTCTTTCATCTGTGATCGGAATTCAACATCTGAATTAAAGATTTTGCCAGCTACGGGGAGCAAAACGCCCGACTCAATACTCTCATTCTTCTTCTCTAAAACGGCGATGTCTTCGTTGGTCAATTGATAAGTGGCACCGTAAAAACCGTAAGAACAGGTAAGCATGCTGATTGCGATCCCGGCCATACCGGCGAGTAACAAAGGTCTTCGCCCAAATCGGTCGATCGTCGCCATCGCAACTAACGTAAAGACCACAGAGGTAAAGCTAAGTAGTACACCTGAGAAAAAGGCGGCGCTCACGCCAATTCCGGTCTGTTTGAAAATTGTGGTGGCGTAAAAGTAAACCGCATTAATTCCGGTCGCCTGTTGGAGAATACCGATCAGCAGCCCAATGCCCAGGATGTATCGAAGGGAAGGGTGAAGCAATTGCTTAAATGATCTGCCCAGCGAATTTTTTTCGAGGCTTCGCTCTTTGCTAAGGCTTGCTTGTATTGCTTGAATTTCTTCTTCAGCAATTTTCTCGCCGTGCAGTTTCACCAACACGGCTTTACCTTCCTCGAACCGTCCTTTCGAGAAAAGCCAGCGAGGGCTCTTGGGAACAGCGAAAAGAAAAAAGAAATAGAAGAGTGCAGGTAAAAGTTCGACTCCGAGCATCCACCGCCAAACATTATCCTCGCTAAGAAAAGTTGCTCCTCCTTCGAACCATTGGTTAAAAAGCAAATTGCTTAAGAAGGCGGCAAAAAAACCGAGCACAATGTTGAGCTGTTGAATCGAAACCAGTCTTCCGCGATGAGCCGCGCTCGATATTTCAGCAATGTAGGTCGGGGCGAGAATCAGGGCCGCGCCAAAAGCAAATCCACCAACCATTCTGGCGAAGCACAACGAGGCGTAGGACCAAGCAATCGCTGACAAGAGAGCGGAGACTGCATAGAGAAACGCGACGACGATCAGAATTGGTTTTCGACCAACGGCATCACTTAGTTTGCCAGAGATTAGCATTGCAAACATCGCAACAAAGGTTGGGCAGCTGACCGCCCAGCCATTTTGAGCTTCGTCAAGGTCGAAAAACGAACCTGCATATTCCATGACGCCAGAAATGATTCCGGCATCGAAGCCAAATAGAAATCCACCAAGCGAAAGAATGGCGGCGAGGCCAATGATGTTCTTTGAACTATTCATGTTTTGTCTCTGAGCGTTCTGATTCTGAGTCTGTACTGGTAAGGAGTTGCGCTTACGCGAATCTTAACCTTGGAACCGGTTTCATGAGTTTGATGGATGGGGACGGTATCGTACAGCGGGCGAGCCTAAAAATGCTTTGATTGCACTAAGAAAGCGGTTGGCAGAGCGATCGGACCGGCCAGATTGAAACGTGTTTCTGAGCAGTTGTTTCTGAGCAGTTGAAAGGGTAGTTCGAAGCGGTTGAGAAGTTTGTAGGGGTGAGAATCTGTAATTCCTCTAATTTCACTGAATGAAAAACGAGTGGAAATTGCTGGTTAGGCCCGTGGAAATCGGTCTTTTTTAACGATTTGTTAAGCTGCGGGATATTTTTATGACCGTAACTTATTTTACGCCTGAGGGTGGAACGTGAGGTTGTTTTCCGTTGCGAATCTCTAGTGTTGTAGATTGTTGCATTAAGTCAGGTTATTCGATTGGCTTTGTAAACTTGATGCTTTACGAAACGCGTTCCATTTACGAGAATTATTTGGACTAGGCCAGCAAGGGCGGAACGACGCATTGATTCACTCAATCGCGCCGAATTTGATTAGTAGAAATAGACTGCTTAGGCCGATGGGTTCCGATCCCCCTGATCGAGACCTTTGAGTTTAACGAGAATCTCAACCCATTTGAATCAAATGGTCTGCAACGATTGCGGACGTCGGGTTGTAAAACTTTGAGGAAGCACTGCGTGAAAGTTGTGCGCCTCCCAACGTGATAAGGCGAAATTTTATGTCGGACGTGATCAAGTCAACGACGAAGTCAATCGAGGATGCGAACGAATCTTATATTACTCAGACAGTCGATGTTGATCCTGCTGAGACGCAAGAGTGGTTGGAATCACTTGAGTACATCATGAGTACCAAGGGAGAAGATCGGGCAAAGTATCTTCTTTCGGTTTTGGAAGCACGCGCCCGTGTCGAGGGAGTTGACTTACCGATCAAGTCGAACACCGCATACATCAACACCATTGCCAAACACGAGCAACCTGCTTACCCAGGAAACCGTGAGATTGAGCGACGGATCAAGAGTTTCGTTCGTTGGAATGCGATGGCGATGGTGGTTCGAGCAAACAAAGCAACTGCCGCTCCCGGCTTGGGTGGCGTTGGTGGTCACATTTCGACCTTTGCATCTTCCGCAACGCTTTATGAGGTTGCTCAAAATCATATTTTCCGAGGCCGGGGCGAGAGCGGTTTTGATGGCGACATGGTTTACTTCCAAGGTCATGGTTCCCCTGGAATGTACTCACGAGCTTACATGGAAGGGCGTTTAAACGAACAGCATCTTTTGAACTTTCGTCGTGAACTACAAGACCATCCCGGTCTTTCGTCCTATCCCCATCCTTGGCTAATGCCTGAATTTTGGGAGTACCCGACGGTCTCGATGGGGCTCGGACCAATCATGTCCATCTACCAGGCTCGATTTAACGAATATTTGCACGACCGAGGAATCAAGGACACTTCAAATCAGCGTGTGTGGGCCTATCTCGGCGATGGCGAGTGCGATGAGCCGGAATCTCTGGGAGCGATCACGTTAGCCGGTCGTGAAAAGCTGGATAATCTCAAATTTGTCATCAACTGCAATTTGCAGCGTTTGGACGGTCCGGTTCGTGGAAACGGCAAGATTATTCAGGAACTTGAAGCGTTATTCCGTGGTGCCGGTTGGAATGTCATTAAAGTGGTTTGGGGTGATGATTGGGATCCCCTACTCGAGGCTGACGAACTTGGGTTATTGGTAAAACGCATGGGCGAAGTCGTCGATGGTCAGTATCAGAAATATGTCGGCATGCCGGGTGAATACACCCGTGAGCATTTCTTTGGGAAGCATCCTGAGTTAATTGAAATGGTCAAGAATTATTCAGACGAGAAACTGCTTCGCATGCGTCGCGGCGGTCATGATCCTGAGAAAGTTTATGCTGCTTATAAGGCAGCCGAAGATCACAAGGGTCAGCCGACGGTTATTCTTGCCAAGACCATTAAAGGTTACGGTCTCGGTGAAGCGGGTGAGGGTCGAAATATCGCTCACAACCAAAAGAAAATGAACGAAGCTGAGTTGTTGGAATTCCGCACGCGGTTTGGAATTCCGATCTCGGACGAGGATGTCGGCAAGGCGCCTTTCTACAAGCCGTCGGAAGACAGCATCGAGATGAAGTATATGCGTGAGCAGCGAATTAGGCTTGGCGGTCCGGTTCCCTCTCGCCCGACAACTGTTCCCACAATGGAAGTTCCTCGTTTCGAAGATTATCGAAAGCGAATTGACGACGACAGTGAAAAGAAAGAGATGTCGACGACGATGGGTGCGGTTCGCCTGCTCTCGAGTTTGGTGCGGGACAAAAAAATTGGTAAGAATATCGTGCCTATTGTTCCCGATGAATCGAGAACTTTCGGAATGGAAGGGATGTTCCGCCAGGTGGGGATTTATGCCCATGCCGGACAGTTGTACGAACCGGTCGATCGCACCGAAACTGCCTATTATAAAGAGGCCAAAGACGGTCAATTGCTGGAAGAAGGGATTTCAGAGGCTGGTTCGATGGCGTCCTTCAATGCGGCGGGAACAGCGTACAGTGCTCACGGCATTAACATGATTCCGTTCTATATTTACTACTCGATGTTTGGTTTCCAGCGGATTGGCGATCTCATCTGGGCCGCTGCTGATATGCGAGCCAAAGGATTCCTGCTTGGCGGAACCGCTGGTCGTACGTCGCTTAACGGCGAGGGTTTGCAGCATCAAGATGGGCATAGTCTTCTCAACGCAATTGCGTTTCCAACGGTCCGTGCGTACGATCCAGCATTCCATTACGAAACGGCTGTGATTATTTTCGACGGTCTTAAAAAACTATACGAAGATGGCGAAACGGCGATCTATTACCTGATGGTTGGTAACGACAATTACATCATGCCAAAAATGCCAGATGGTTGCGAAGAAGGGATCATCAAAGGGATTTATAAGTTCCGTACCAAAGAGAGCGAGCAAGGTAAGCACCGCGTTCAACTCTTTGGAAGTGGAGCGATCATGAATTGCGTTCTGAAGGCACAGGAAATACTTGCTGATCAGTATGGCGTTTCGAGTGACGTCTGGAGTGTTACGAGTTACAACGAACTTCGACGTGACGCACAAGAGTGCAAGCGATGGAATATGTTCCACCCAACGATGGAGCCTCGGAAGAGTTACCTCGAAACGGTTTTGGCTGGATCAGAAGGCCCATTCATTGCCTCGAGTGATTACGTTCAGGCTCACAGTGAGCAGGTTGCACAATTCTTGCCCGACGAATTTCTCGCACTTGGAACTGACGGCATGGGGCGGAGTGAGACACGGCCTGCTTTGCGGAGGCACTTTGAAGTGGACGCTGAATGCGTGACAGTCGCAGCACTTTACCAATTGTGCAAACAAGGGAAAGTCGATGCGGCAACGGTAGAGAAGGCGATTAAAGATCTGGGCGTAAATCCCGAAAAGATCAGTCCGCTGTATGCTTAGAGATTTGCAGCATCCTTCCAATATTCATTATTAAAACACAAGTTGAAAATAGGCTTTTTATTTCCTATGGCTGTTGAATTTAAATTACCCAAAATCGCCGAGGGTGTTGAGTCTGGCGATGTGCTTGAGATACTTGTTTCCGTTGGAGACACAATAGAGCTTGAGCAGGAAGTTATGGAATTAGAGACTGACAAGGCGACGATCTTTGTCCCCTCGGATGTCGAAGGGGTGATTACCGGAATTAACTGTGACATCGGCGATACCATCGCTGTCGGTCAGGTGATTCTATCGGTAGAGCCTGCGACTGCCGCCGCTGCTCCGGCGCCTGTGGAAAGTGCGCCTGCCGCCCCAGTCGCTGAAAAGCCAGCGGAGTCGGTGCAAGAGCCTGTCGCACCTGTCGCTCCGGTTCAGCCCGTAGCCCCGGTGGCTCCGGTCGCACCTGTCGTTTCAAAACCAGAGTCTGTCCCAGTACAAAAAGCTTCTGGGGAAAAGGTGATTGTCGCTGCGGGGCCAGCAATTCGGCGGTTCGCCCGAGAAGTTGGCGTTGATTTGCAATTCATTCAAGGGTCGGGTGAACATGGTCGCATTGTTCGCGAAGACGTTCTGAAAGTGGTTCGAGAGGGAAGTCGTCAGGGTGGAACCTCCGCTTCTGCTGATTCGGGAAGTCAGTCTGATGGCTATGGTCCAGTCCACATCGAAAAAATGCCAAAGATTCGACAGACCATTGCCAAGAAAATGCACGAGTCTTGGACTACTTGCCCGCGGGTTACAAACTTTGACGATGCGGACGTAACGGCCTTGGAAGAGATTCGCCAAAACAGCAAAAAAGAATATGCGGCTGGTGGTATTAAGCTCACCTCGATGCCGTTTCTTGTGAAAGCCGTTGCGATGGCGCTCAAGTCTCATCCTGTTATTAATGCTTCGGTCGATCTCGAACAGGGACAGATCATCTACAAAGACTACGTTAATGTTGGGATTGCGATTGATACCGAACGCGGGCTTGTCGTTCCCTCGCTTCGCGAAGCTGATAAGCTTGGAATTCCCGATGTGGCTCGACAGCTAGGGCAGATGGCTGAGAACGTCCGTTCCGGCAATTTCTCAATTGATGACTTGCGAGGAGGCACCTTCACGATCAGTAACTTGGGTGCGATTGGCGGGACGTATTCAACGCCGATCATTAATACTCCCGAAACCGCAATTTTATTGGTAGGTCGATCGAGAAAACTACCAGTTGTTGTTGGAGACGAAGTGAAGATTCGTTTGATGATGCCGCTGAGCTTGTCTTATGACCATCGCCTGATCGATGGAGGAGCGGCAGCAAGGTTCCTCAACGAAGTCATCGGATACCTAGAGGCACCAAGTCGGTTATTGTTAGCACTCTAAAACAGAATTGCTAATTTCGAGTTTTAAGTTCGGTTCTTAAGTTCGATTGTAAAAAAGTTCGATTGTAAAACGCAAATAAAAAAGGGACGCGAGAATCATTCTCGCGTCCCTTTTGATTTTAAAGCAATGTTGGGGTAGCTAGACGTTACCGTCGCCACTCAACTCCGTAAAGGAATCCAGCGGAAAGATGGCTGTCGTCAAAGAACCCAGTTGGAGCTCCACCGGCACCGAAGATTGAGTTCGGGTTGAGGTTAGTCGTCTCGGTGTTTGCTCGAGCGATACCAGCCCAGCTGTAGATCGCTTGAACACCAAGTCGAATGGAGATGTCTCGACTAATGTTATAGGCGATTTCATACTGACCGTCCAAAATCGGTACGAATGACTGATCCGACTGATAGGTTTCTGAAATTCCCTGCGGTCCTGTCGACGAATTCGTGATGTCAGTCGCAAAGTAACGTTGCTGGTTGTAAACCGTTGCAATCGAACCATCAATGGTTGTTCGCCAGCGGCCTCGCCGAGCGTTGTACTTTCCACCTGCTTGGAAACCGAAACCATCGTTGGTTACGTTTTGCTTAAAGCGGTTGACTGTTCCGTCGGTGCCAACGGTCTGATTGGTGTCTTCAATTGTGTTGTCACCAATGTGCATGTACCGAACACCCATGTAAGGCTCAAAGTATCCGCCTTCAGAGAGTGCCTGGCGGAACATTCGATTGATTTCGAATGTTGACACATTCATGTCTACAATCATCGGGTTCGCGACGCTGGCGTCTTGCCCGGCGGTGTAGTAGATGCCGTCGGAAACCTGATAGGTGAAGCCCCACCCGTCATCGTTGTCCGAGAACCATCCAAAATCATAACGTGATCCTTGGATGTAAGTTGAACCGGTTTGAATCGTGTCCGATTCCTCTCCGATTCGTGTCGCTTTCGAGACACTGGTGTAAAGCTTGTCGAGTGAGAAGTAGAAACCATCGTTGGGCTTCTTTTCTTTCCCATCGGTGAATTCCAGCGGTGCGAAAACCTGAGCGTCATAATCAAAGACGCCCGGGGTTGCATACGGCCGGGTATTCTCCGCAGATTCCAGCTTTTTATAGCGGAACCTAGGACTCGGTTTGTTTATTTGCCCTTCAGTCACCCCAGGGGCGACAAATGAAACCAGAAGGGCACCAATTATAAGTGTATTTTTCAACGCCATTGCTTTCTTCCTGCCTATTTGCAGTTGCAGTCCACGAGAAATCCTAACATTCCACTACCGGGGAATTCCGAGGGATTCCGCTAAGGTGAGTATCGGGTGTTGGTTTGTGAGGGTTGAATAAGAAAGCAGGAATTTGACGAACATATCATTTTTTCGAGATTTGATATCAAAAAATGGGCCGTCTAGAGCTTTACTATCCTAACGAAATACCCCAAAACTCCCGATTTTACACCAAGGGGCTAACTTTGAGGTATACTGGAACTAATTGAATGCAGAACTGTCAAACTCTTATGAGGTTGGCATTTATCAAAAATCGCCTGTTGATTAATAAACTGGGCGAGTTTGGGAGAAAAGCAGAGATGAGTCGAAGAATTTCAAAACTGATAGCAGGTGCACTTTCTGGTGTAGCGCTGCTTTTAAGTCCAGTTAACGTCAATGCTGACGTTATCAATATTAACTATAGTGCAGTTGACCCGTCGGCAATCCCTGCCGTGAGGGCTGCGGAGGCGATCTGGGAAGCCCGGATTCAGGCTTACAGCACCGAATTGCCGCGAGCCATCCGGGATCAACTTGGTTCTTTAACCATCGACGCAACGGTTGAACCAATCGACGGTGCTGGCGGTATCCTCGGTCAGGCGGGTCCGACAGCGATTCTGACGCTCGGCTCGAGTCGTCGGAATTTTGCGGTTGCGCTTCGCTCTCAAATGACATTTGATCTCGATGATTTCCCTTCGATGACCGCTGATGGGATTTTAGTCACCGTGATTGCCCACGAAATGGGGCATGCTCTTGGTTTCGGAACCTTGTTTGATGGAAATGGCCTTGTCGGGCCTTTAAATGGATTTGGTCAGACTGAGTATATAAACGGCGAATACGCTCTGATAGGCTACCGGCGCGATATCAGTAATCCAGTTGCCTCATTCGTTCCATTGGAACAACGAGGTGGTGCAGGAACAGCACTTGGGCACTGGGTTGATTTACCACCTTTCTTCAATCAAGCCTTTACTGGCGCGTTCAAAAAAGAACTAATGACCGGATTTATTGGCGATCTAGATCCGGATACCGGAGCTATTGTGTTTGCGAATTCTTTTGTTGCCCAAGCGACATGGGGTGCAATGGCAGACCTCGGATTTGCGGTTGAGGGCGTTAACGGCGCGTTTGCGGCAAAAAAAGGCCGCGGAACCGGTCGGTGGCCAAAGATTACCGGTCAGGGAAGTAACCCCTTTGAAAACAACGGTATTCCTCCAGCAGAGGATCTGCGTTTTAATTTGGTAAGTATCAAAGGGGTTTCCAAGGTTTCGTTGGGATCGAAAGGTACTGGAGCAGAAGACGTCGAAACGACAGTGGGTGATGATCCTTACAGCCTGCGGAATCACCGCTGGGCAAAGTAGGTTATCCTGCGAATCGTTTAAAAGTAAATCACTAAGGGCTCGTTTAAATACGAGCCCTTTTTTTTGAGCTAGCAGTTTGTGGTTGGGGGGGTGTCTACAGCGCTTGGCTTATTTAAGTGAGTGGCGGAAGGCTTCGCGAAGGCACTGGATACCTGGTTGCCCTGAATCACCGTCCACGATGACATTTACCCGAACTTCACTCGTATTCATCGTTTCGATATTGATGTTGGCATCTGAAAGTGCCCGAAACATTCCGATAGCGACACCAGTGTGACTACGCAGACCGACTCCGGAGACGGATAATTTAGCGATCGTTTTTTTGAAATCGACTTTATCACATCCAAAGTCCTCACAAACTTGATTAGCGACCGTGATGGCATTATCAAATTGTTCCCGAGGCATGGTGAAAGTAATATCAGCGATTTGAGAGCTGGCGTAACTTTGCACAATCATATCCACAAAAACTCCCGCGGCAGCAATGCGGTCAAATAATTGGGCAGCGATTCCAGGTTCGTTGGGTACTTTGGACAGGGTGATTCGAGATTGGGAATCATCGAGCGAAATATCGTCAATCATTAGCGATTCCATTCCCGTGTCGCGTTGCAGACGCTCGATAACTTCAGCAACGTTGACTTGGTTGGACGTATCCCGGGAGGGAAGCTGAGTTGGTTCTTTGGATTCGACTTTATCGAGAGCGAATTCGGAATGAACGGTTCTCAGTGCGTTTAATGCCTGCTCACGTTTGACGAGTGCGGAGATCTTAATTTCGCTGGTGGTAATTATTTCCATATTCACAGCCGCATTGGCTAGAGTCTGGAACATCCGATTGGCAACACCCGTTTGTTCGGCCATTCCAAGTCCGACGACTGAAACCTTGGATACATTTTCGTCGACCAAGCCGATTCGGCCTCCCATCTTTTCAACGGACGGCTGAATCGCATCAATGGCGTCACGTACTTCATTTCGCGGGACGGTGAAGCTGACTGCCGTGTTTCCGTTTTCCGCAACATTTTGAACAATCATGTCCACTGTGATTTTTTTGTCCGCAATCGGGGCGAAGATTTGAAAGATCGTTCCAGGGACGTCGGGGACTTCGAAGACGGAAATTAACGCTTCGTCTTTGGTCAATGCTGCGCCGCTCACAGCGAGGGCTGCAGTTTCAGAATCGTCGACAATGATTGATCCGGGTACGTCACTCAGACTGCTGCGAACGTGAATTGGAACATTGAATTTCTTTCCAAATTCAACGGATCGACTGTGAAGTACACCTGCACCAAGGCTTGCTAATTCAAGCATTTCGTCATAACAGACCTGTCGGACAAGGCAAGCTTCAGGGAGGACGCGAGGGTCGGTTGTATAGACTCCGTCGACATCAGTGTAGATTTCGCATTGGTCAGCTCCGAGGACAGCAGACAGTGCGACCGCGGTCGTATCACTTCCTCCGCGACCGAGCGTTGTAATGTTCAGGTTGTCGTCGATTCCTTGAAATCCTGCAGCAATAACAATGTTACCTTCGTCGAGCAGGGTTTTGATTCGATCGGTGGAGATTGAATGAATTCTAGCTTTGGTGTGAGAGCTGTCGGTCTTGATCCCGATTTGCGCTCCCGTGAGACTAACCGCCTTGTATCCAAGTGAATCAATGGCCATTGCCATCAGGGCAACGCTCACCTGTTCGCCGGTTGAAAGCAGCATATCCATCTCCCTCGCGGGAGGCCGTTCATTGACTTCTTGAGCGAGGCCGATCAACGTGTCAGTGTTTTTTCCCATCGCACTAACGACCATCACAACTTGATTTCCTGTCTGATGGGCGCGAACTGCCTTCCTTGCGGCAGCAAGGATTTTTTGACTGTCGGCGACGCTGGTGCCACCAAATTTCTGTACAACAAGAGGCATTGTGATCTGTGGGGTGGAGTCAAAAGGTCGGTTGGAAAACCTTAGAATTTATCGCGAATGCGGGGCTACCGAAAGCACCAACGGGAACTAACTTGATCCTCTTCGTAAGAACATAACGTAGTAGATCAAGTTATGTCGATTAAAAAGGCCTTAGGTGTTCCATTTCGTCCTGCATTGGCTCAACAGGCATCTGGTTTTTCTTTTCATGTGGGGAAACTGTCTCGATGGCAAGAGTCAATGGTTTGTGTCTAATTCTTGATCCCAGTGGTTGAGATTCCGTCAATGAATGTCCGCTGTGCTAAAAAGAACAACACAATTATTGGAAGCGTAAATAAAACGCTGGCTGCAAGCAATAAATGAGTTTGATCTCCATACGAACTGACAAACCTCTCCAGGCCATAAGCAAGTGGGAATTTTTGTGGGTCATTGAGGTAAAGCAGTGGTCCGCTGAAATCGTTCCACGTTTGTACAAATTGAAATAATGCGACGGTGGCAATGGCGGGTTTAGAAAGTGGAATGAGTATTTTCCAAAACAATCCAAAGTGCGACAGGCCATCGATACGACCGGCTTCGAAAAGTTCTTCTGGGAGTGTTAAAAAGAATTGTCGCAGTAGGAAAATGAAGAATGCATCACCGAGAAAAGTCGGGCCAATGATTGCCCAGAACGAGTTGTAAAGTCCCAGTTCGCTGATCAGCACGAATCGGGGGATCATGGTGACATGCCACGGTAGAAGCATACTTCCGACCACCAACGCGAAAAAATACTTCCTTTCACGCCAGCGGACTCGGGAAAGACCATAGGCAATTAACGCGCAAGACAACGTGGTTCCAAGGACGCAACCAGTGCATAAGATCAGCGTGTTCCCGAGGTACCTCAATAAAGGCATGCTCTCAAGTGCAACAGGATAGTTTTCCCAGCGGATGTTCTCGGGCCAAAGGCGGTAGGGGTTCCTCGCGAGTTGTTCCGTTGTTTTGAGCGAGCCACTAAGCATTAACAATAGCGGGAGCGAGAAAATCGCACTCGTTAACCACAGGATACCATAGAGAGAGAGTTGACTCATTTTTTTCATGGATCTACATGCCCTCCATGGCGAAGGTTATGGTTGCGATTGAGATGCGTTTGGATTTGTTGTTCTGCTTCCTGGAGAATTTCATCAACATCAGCATTGGAATTGTTAAAGGCTTGGAATGCTGCCTGCTCGATGGTCCGCCGAAAAAAGGCCGCGCCGGCAACCGATGGAATTGGAAATTGATTCGGGCTTTCCGAAAGTTCAATGAAGGTTCGAAACAGCGGATTTTCATCTAAGTAATTTTGAAATTGAGGATCTTGCGTAACTGTTTTCGAAACTGGAATCCACCCTCCTTGTGAGCAGGTCTGTGCGGCTTGCGATGGGTTGGAGTAACCGACCCAGAACTTTGCAAACTCCCAGGCTCCTTGGGAGTTTTTTGCCCCTTGGGGGAATACAAAAAAATTACCGTTTACCCAGCCGGCATTTGTTCGTCCGGCACTTGTGTTCGGGACTGGGAGTGGGCATACGCCAAATTCTGGTGCTGCCACTCCCCTTGCCTGCCGGTTGTGAGTGAACGCCGCTAGATTTCGAACTCTCCATTGACCATCCATGATTACGGCATAGCGCCCGGACATTTCTTGATCGTTTCGTGGGAGTAAGGGAAATGTCTTGCCTGGCAGTGATTGGTCACCTTTTCGGAAGGCCGCAAGATTGTCCGCTCCGTAGTTCTGGGCATAACTGGCCATCCATTGAAGGGCATCCCGGATCGGTGGTGAGTCGACGACAACTCGCTGTGACGAGGCGTCGTAAAAATCTCCGCCGAATACGTATCCCCAAGCCCATAATCTGCGGGAGTCGGGGATGTAGCCATAACGTTGTTTTTTTTCGGCGGAAAGGAAGGGGGCCAGTGCGTTGGCGATTTCATTGAGATCAGAGATGGATTGTGGCGGTTGAAGGTTGTGTTGTTCAAGTAAGGTTTTGTTGTAGTAGAGGGCTCGAATATCTAGGCCATTGCAAAGTCCGTACATTTTGTCTTGGTAAGTCGATAAGCGGCGGGCAGAATCGAGCATCCAGTGTTCCATCGCCGCCACCTCGGATGCTGGTGCAATATCTTCAAGGGGTTGGATGACTCCTCGTTGTCCCCAGTCAGCTAAAATGGGATCGTCTTGATTGACGATGTCAGGTGGATCACCGCCGGCGACTGCTAGGAAAAGTTTGGCTTGTAAGTTGTTGCCGGGCATTGCGATTGGCCGCACATAGTATTCTGTTTGCGAAGCATTGAATCGACGGGCGACGTCGTCGACGACATCGCGATCTTCCCCGCCCCAGAAATGCCAGAAAATTACTTCCGACCGGCCAATCGGGATTTGAGGTTCCTGATCATGCTGCCAGTTCTTCATCAGCGCAGCGCAGGCCAGTAGGCTAAATAGACCGCCAATGAATAGGTTTCTTTTTTTCATGAGCTCGTCCGATAGTGAACCCAGTGTTTTGAAGTTCGGAACAACAGCGTCGTTGCGGCTAAAAGAATTACAAATAGGATCCACGCCATCGCAGAGGTGTAGCCCATTTCGAAATCAGAAAAGGCAGATAGAAACAACTGCATTGAAATTAGCATCAATGAACTACCTGGCTCTCCCGTCCCTTCACTTAGCACATAGACTGAGGCAAACGTTTGTACGCTGCGGATGAGTCCCATGATCAGATTGAAAAATATCACTGGAGAGAGCATCGGAAGTGTGACGTGGTAGAATTTTCTGATGAGGTTAGCGCCGTCAATTTCTGCTGCTTCGTACAACTGGCCTGGGATGTCGCTGAGTGCGGCCAGATAAATCACAACGAAGTTACCAACTCCCCACATCGTCATTAAAATTAACGCATCTTTGCTTCCAAATAAATTTAAGGTGCCTCCGTGGATCCACTGGGAGACCTCGGTCAGTCCGGCAGGACTGATCGCCGATCGGGATTGATTCAGCCAGTTCTGATTGGGAATTCCGACCCATGAGAGCAAGTAGTTGATCATGCCGCTCTCTGGATCTAAGAGCCAGATCCAAAGGACACTCGCGGCAACGATGGGAATTACTGAGGGGAGGAAGACAAGCGTCCGGTAGATTGCCTGACCTTTGACTTTTGCAGACAGCAGCGTGGCGAGGAGAACGCCCGTGATCACAGACAGTGAGACAGAGATTACCGAGTAATAGAGTGTATTGGTGAGTGCCAATCCGAATCCTTGTTGGCTATGTAGCTCTGAAGCAAGCCGTCGGTAGTTTTCAAGACCGATGAATTCAGGAGGATTAATTAAGTCGAATCGACAAAGGCTCCAGTAAAAAGATGCGGCGAACGGCCATGCGAACAAGAAAACAAACCCCACCATCCAAGGCGAGCAAAAGAGTAACCCGTAAAAACGATCGTTTTTTTCAGTTGGTTTTAGGTTAGTCGTGGATTGAGGCACGGGGCACTGCCGCGGGGAATACGTTGGATGGAGTAAGGGTCATGATAGTGCATCAGGCGAAAAGGCGTGAGCGAGTGCCGCAACGTTTTGGAGATAATTGCCGAGTTGAGAGACTGGTTGGTATGTCTGCCAGAGTTTTTCCTTGCTTCGGCAGCGAAACACCTTGAGGGAAAAACAATCACCTTGCCAGTACAACCTTGGGCAAGTTATCTTAACGATTCCGCATTTCCCCATTTTAGAAAATAATAATGAACGATATTTTTGAAGATCTCCAATGGCGAGGATTAATTCATCAAACCACTGCGGATGAGTTATTGCCTAAATGGTTGTCTTCCGGGTCGCGGACGGTTTACGCTGGATTTGATCCAACCGCTGACAGTCTTCACGTTGGTAGTTTGTTGCCACTAATGATGTTGCGCCGTTTTCAAAAAGCGGGCCACAGGCCAATTGCAATCGCCGGGGGGGCAACCGGGATGATCGGCGATCCTAGTGGTAAAAGTGCTGAGCGAAATCTGCAAACGCCAGAGCAACTTGCAGCCAATCTTGCCGGGATTGAATCCCAGATGAGGCATGTTCTTGATTTTGACTGCGGGGACGAATCGGCAGTGCTAGTTAATAACAACGACTGGATGAGTCAGTTTAGCTACGTTGAGTTCTTGCGAGATGTTGGGAAAAACTTCCCAGTTAATGTGATGCTCGGCAAAGATTCTGTGAAAAGTCGGCTCTCAAGCGAGGCAGGGTTAAGTTACACAGAATTTAGTTATATGCTGCTGCAGGCATACGATTTTGTTCATTTGAATCGAGAGCATGGCTGCGAATTGCAGATTGGAGGAAGTGACCAGTGGGGGAATGTGACTGCGGGGATTGATCTTGGCCGTCGTATGTTAGGAGCTCAACTCTACGGGATGACTTGCCCTCTGCTCACGAAAACGGACGGGTCGAAAATGGGGAAAACTGAATCGGGTGCGATTTGGTTGTCAGCGAAAAGAACCAGTCCTTACAAGTTTTATCAATACTGGCTCAATGTGGCCGATGAGGACACTGGGACGTGTCTTCGTTTTTTGACGGAACTAGAGCGTTCGGAGATTGAAGCGTTGGATGAATCGCGTGTTTCGGCTCCTGAGCAAAGAGCCAGCCAGAAAAAGCTCGCCGAGGAATTGACTCGGTTGATTCATGGTCCATCGGGGTTGGCGACAGCTCTTCAAGCAACAGAGATCTTTTTTGGGGCGGAAATTGAAAATCTGGATGACCGACAATTAACGGACATTTTTGCCGATGTCCCTAGCTGTGAACTCCCCGCGACTGAGTTGGCTGGCGAAGGCCTGGGGATAATGGATGCGTTGGTCAAATCAGGTTTGATGAAATCTAACGGCGAAGCTCGTCGCTCGATAAAGCAGGGTGGTATCTATATTAATAATCGTCGAGTCGGTGAAATTGATCGGCGTTTGACACCTGCTGATCTAACAAGCGAAACGGTTGTTGTGCTGAGAAGCGGCAAAAAGAAATATGCGTTGCTAAGGTTCAGTAGCTAGTCGCGATTTTCGTTTTAATGCGTTCTCATGCATTGAGGCCGCAGTAAAGTTCTGTTGAGTTTCACGGTTCTGTGAATCCCCTGAGAGATGCTTAGGTAGTTGCCAAGACATTTGTTTGAAATGCGATGCTGCGCCTGATCTGCAAGCAAAATCGATGCTGGCAAACTGGATTTTACGTCTTCATGGCTGTTAAATTGTAACAATCATGCGAATCATACCGGAAATTCTAATGAGTTTGAGCTTTCTGTGTCGATGCTTTCTACCACATGTACCACTATTTCGGGCGCCTTGTGCGCCAGAGATTGTGGATAACCTAGCCCTGAAAGCGTCGGGATTCGTCTCGGGAGACATCGATGAAGATAAGATTGAGCCTTTTCTGCATTGCCTTGGCAATCATTGCCTGTAACATCGCAGATGCTCAGATAATGCAATCAATGCATGACGGAGCATCTGCCCAATCGGTTTATCAGCCAGTCCAAGGTGACTTGTTGAGCCCCACCACCAATGGGATACCGGGAAGGTTATGGTTTGAAACTAACTTGGCAGACCAAGGCCTCGGTTGGAGTGGAACCTATTTCACGATAGGCGGTAAAACCCGCTTGTTTGAAGACAGGTTCGACGGCCGTTGGTTGTTGGAAAGCCAGATTCACTACAATATAAGCGAGGGCGGCGGTGCCTTCGCCAACATTGGTGTGGAACGCGTATTTTCAATCCCGGCTGCGGAAGCTGATGTTAGCTTTGGCCTTTGGTACGACTACAACGGTGATCGAAAAGAAGACTTTTCGCACACCTTTCACCAAGTCGGTATCAGCGGAAAAATCAAAAAAGAAAAATGGGATCTGTTGGTCAACGGTTATTTGCCGACTGGCGTGCAGGACTATTCTTATGGCGATCCTCTTGGTCTTGATTGCTTTGTGGGCAACGAGATCGTCATCATCCCAGGAATTGACAGTGCCTTATCGGGTTTCGATGTGACTCTCCGAACACGGCCGAGACAACTTGCTGGGGTCAATGGTTTCCTTGACATCGGTGGCTATGGATACAATTCAGACTTGATTGACTCATTCGGTGGTGGAAAAATCCGATTGGGTTTTCAAGGCACTCGAGGCATGATGGTGAATCTTGAAGTGAATCAAGACGATCGATTTAACACAACGGGTGTGGTTGGTTTAGGTTGGGTCTTTGGGCAAAACGCTGGCGGTCGTGGAAGCGAGTACGCTGGGCTTGGTCGAGACCTGGAAACGTCGGTTCGAAACGATCACATCGTTGTATTTAACCAAGATGTAGTTTTGGCAATGGATCCAACGACTGGTGCGGCTTACAACGTCATTCATGTTGATAACAATGCCGATGCTGCTTTTGAAGACGGTACAGCGGAACGTCCTTACACGACACTACTTGCAGCTCAAAACTTGAGTGCTGAGGGCGATGTCATCTTGGTTAATTCGGGTGACGGAACTGATCGAAACATGGATGCAGGGATCCAGTTGCAGGATAACCAGCGGTTGTGGGGTAATGGGCAGGCAATCTTGATTCCAATTCAAAATGGCGAGTTCTTTGAACTTTGCACTAACCCTCTTGGAGTCACACCAACCATTTCGAATGCTGGTGGATTTGCGGTTGTTACTTTAGCTGACAACAACGATGTTGCTGGAATTAACATTGACGCAACGGGCGCTCAATTTGGTATCTTCGGTAATGGCCAGGGAACCAGTGTTCGAGATAACACGATTTCTGGGGCAGACTCACACGGTGTCTTCCTGTCGGGTGTCACAGGCGATGTTAACATTGCTAGAAACCTGCTAGACAACAACGATGGAAGTGGTTTGTTCATTCGCAACGCACTTGATACAACCCAAGACATCGTCATCGAAGAGAACATTGCAACGAACAACTTCCTCGACGGTATCCAGATGCGGAACTACGATCCCGCATCACTCATGATTCTTAGTAACACGACGGATAACAATCTGAGAAGTGGTCTTCACCTTGAAAACTACGCGAACACGACTGGAGCTGGGATTGCAATCCAGAACCAAACTTCGACTGGAAATGCTAGTCATGGTGTTCACATGAATCAGGGTTTGGGTAGCTTCACTCTACTGGACTCCAATATCACTGGAAATAACGGAGCTGGTTTGTTGCTTGAGAACTGGCAGACTGCTGATCCAGATTTCATCAACATTGCAACGACAGAAGAAGGCACAAGTACGATTTCTAACAACGGTGCCTTCGCCAACATTCAGATCTTTATGAATAACGGTGGCGAACGAGCTAAGGTTAATATTGCTAACCAAACTTTGAGCGGCGGCGTCCGCGGTGTTGCTGCTCGAATCGAAGGTGTTGATGGAGTGGGTGCTCGCACGACACTTGGAATCAATATCGCCAGCACCAATGAGATTGATGGTAACGTTAACGATGGTATTAATCTCAGTGCAATCAACAGTGGTCTGATCGAAGCGACCATTGGAGACGAAGACAGTGCTCTGCCTATGACGATTCTTGATAACGCCATCGGCGGTGGCAACGGTATCTCTCTGGTAGCTCAGGGAATCAACGGTCAGCCGCAGGGTGAGATTCAGGCGAGCATTAGAAACGTAGATATCAACAATGCCATCAGTCGAATCATCGTCCCGGGTGGAACTGACATCATCGTTCCAACGACAGGTATTTTGGTCGACAGTAGCGGGAACGCTCTTGTGGGTGTTGATATCAAGGATGTATCGATTGGAGCTCCAGGAGCTGCCGGTGATCGGACTACTCAGCGTGGTATCGCGATGGACTTCAGCAACAACGGTTCTGAGTTGATCAACCGAGTTGGAATCGATGATGTGACAATTTTCTCCAACACAGCGATTACACTGGACACAGGGTTTGATACTTACACCGATTTGACAGTGGAGAATTCAACGCTTCGTTCTAACGGCCCGCAAAGTGTTGGCGGTCGAGCTGATAACACTCCCTTCGTTGGTGGTCCAACGGTTGGTATCGATATCAATGCTCAGGGACGCGGGGTGTTCACTGGACAGTTCAATGCCCTGTTGCCAAACTTGCCAATCGAATACGGATTCTTAACTCAGGTGTCAGACGGAGATCTTGATAACTTGACCAAAGTCACTTTGGAAAACAACTCGATTCGAGACTTCGTTCTCAACGGAGTTGATATTTCGGCTCAGGGTGACGCACAAATGTTGGTTGACGTAACTGGAAACGATATTTCAAACAACGGTGCTGGGCTTAATAATCATCCAGCGGATAACCCAGCGTTCCCACTGGGAACTACGGCTGATCCGGATCAGTTGTTCTACTTGGATGGTTTGAATATCGATGCCTTGGATGACTCAACTATCTCGACCAACATTGTCAGCAACTTCTTTGTTGATAACTTTGAGCGAGGAGTTAGCTTGAATACGTTTAACTCAGCTACGATCAACGCCTTCATGGATAACAACACGTTCTTTGGTAACGATCGAGGTTCGGAAGACTATACGTTGCCAAGACTTGGAACCGGTATTTTCGAAGGACCAAGAACTGCTCTCAATACAGCGGGTGAGTTTGCGATCGAAGCGATCAACAACGAAGAGTTCTATATTCGGGACTACGAGAGCCGGATCTTTGTTAACGGTAACGGAGACCCTGCAACTTTGGGTGGAGCGGATCTTCCGGCCGACACCCCGGGTATCCTTTTCCCAATCAATGCAGGGTTTGACATCTTCGGATTCCCAGTGGCATTCGGAACTGCGGATCTGAACCTGTCGATGACAAGCAACGCTCTGCAGTTACCCATTCCTGACTTCCAGAACTTTGCTGTTCCACCGGGAGATTTCACTCTCGGACTTGACGGCCTGACAAATGGTTTCACTGGTCCATTCTTTGGTGTCTCTGACACTGGGTTTGGTGCGACAATCGTCTTGATTGGAAATGAAGAAGCCTTCTTCAACGGCCAAGGGTTCTAATCAGGGACGTCCTCCAGCTCTTGGGGGAATTGAAAATACAACGGGAACCAGTCATGTACTGGTTCCCGTTTTTTTTTTGCCTATTATTAATTGGGGTCTGAACTGACTTAAATGCTAGCAGTAATTGCGCAGCAAAAATGTCACACAATTGTTATCTTTCTAGCAAGCATAGTTTTTAGGAGTTGGCGGTTGAAGATATTGCAGGTCATTTCGGGGAAGACGGTCAATGGAGCGATGACTTATTGTAAGTTTGTTTCCGAACAGCTGACTGCGATAGGCCACGAAGTTACGATTCTTGGGCGACCGGATAGCTGGATCAGAGATAATGTTGATCCAAGCATTCAGTTTTTGGCATCGGAATTGTCGCGAAGTCCTTCGGAGATTGGTCGAGTTGCCAAATGGGTTAGAGCCAATCAGATCGATGTCGTACACACCCACATGAGCCGAGGGCATGCCTTCGGTGTTCTCTTGCGCTTGATGACGGGAGTGCCGGTGGTTGCGACGGCCCATAACCAATCATTCCAACTCCATTGGCGGATGAATAACTATGTGATTGCGAATTCTCAGGCGACTTACAACTATCAACGTCGCATCAATCGTGTTGCGAATCGTCAAATGGAAACGGTGCATTGCTTCACTGATCTCGAGCGATTCAAGCATGTAAAGCCTTTAGATGTCACGATTGTGAGACGTCAGATGCGATTGAAGGGCAATGAGTTCTTGGTCGGCGTTGTTGGCGAGGTGGTCGCTAGGAAAGGGCATCTCTATTTGTTTGAGGCTTTGTCCAGAGTCGTCAAGGAAATTCCCAACCTAAAGTTGGTATTGCTAGGGCGGTTCAATCGGAATGAGGCGTATGTAAAAAAGTTACGCGCGATCCAATTGCGTGACAAGATATTTTGTCACGTTAAATGGCTTGGATTGAGGTGGAATATTCCAGATTTTATGGCGGCATTTGATTTGACAGTAGTGCCATCTGTAGAAGAACCACTGGGTCTGGTTGCATTGGAGTCCATGGCGGCAGGAACGCCGGTAGTGGCCTCGCGTACCGGTGGACTTCCGGAGATTGTTCGTCCGGGTGAGAATGGTTGGCTAGTGCCTCCCAAAGATCCGGTGGCGCTTGCGGATGCAATCATCAAGATGGCGACGGTTTCAGAATTGGAACGTCAGCGATTAGGAGAGAATGGTCGGCAAATGGTTCAAGCTGAATTCGATCCTCAGTTATTAACGCGCCAAGTTGAGAATGTCTTTCAACGGGTGGTTGCAACACGTCGCGCCGCTTAAGAGGGGTGGCATAGCTGTTTTGGTTTGAGTTAATCGGGATAAAAAGAAACGTTTTTTGGCGGCGAATGGAGTAGGCTAGCTTTTCATTAAATACGTTGGTCGACGGCGATCGAATTCGCGACCCTCGTTTCTGAATCTTGGCGAATTTAAATATTGGGTGATTAGTAGTGGAAGATATCCGTAAAAAGCCCTCATTTACTTTGGATGATGCAGCTAGTATCGCGGGGGAGCACTTTGGGATCTTTGGGGTTGCGACCGCGTTGCCTGGAGAGCGGGATCAGAATTTTAAAATCACCGCGAAGGTTGGTGAATTCGTAATAAAAATTTCCAACCCAGATGCTTCAGTAAATGTTTTGGCATTGGAAAACGCGGCGATTCAGATTGCTGGTGGATTAGCAGATTCTGAGCCGCATGCATTTGAGGTTCCAAAATTGATTCGCTCAAAAGCGGGAAGCACGATCGTGGCGGTTCAGAGCAGTGCTAAACAAATTTGTCAGGTTCGCTGTATTAGTTTCCTGAAGGGGGTTCCCTTAGCGGAGTTTGAACATCACTCCCCTGCCCTGATTAGAGAACTTGGGCGGCAGCTTGGTTCATTGGATAAGAGTCTCACCTCGCTTAATAGCAGTGTCGCTGCTCAGCGAAATTTAAAATGGGACCTTCTAAATGCAGCGGAGATCGTTAAGGCAATTGGGCCAAAGTTTGAAGACGTTGAGAAGCGGACGCTGTTGGGTACTTTTGTTGCCCACTACCAAAGAATTGAGTCGCGGATTGATTCACTCCCTCGCTCTGTCATTCACAATGATGCCAACGACTATAATATATTGGTTTATCAGGATGCAAAGACGAATCAGGCACTCATTGGTTTGATTGATTTTGGTGACGTTTTGTTTTCGCATACTGTTTTTGATCTCGCGATTTGCGGTGCCTATATTATTCTTGAGAAAGAGGATCCCGTTTCGGCGATTTGCGAATTAGTCACTGGTTATCACGAGATTTCTCGATTGAGCGAACTTGAGTTGTCGGTGCTGTTCCCGTTGATATGTATGCGACTTTGCCAGAGTGTTTGTTTAGCTTTTGAGCAGCATGCGCTGCAGCCAGACAACGAGTATCTTCGAATTTCGGAAGCACCTGCGTGGGCGGCGCTTGAGGTGGCTGGCACGCTCGATGTCTCGACAGTTCATTCCAAGTTGTCCCAAGCCTGTGGTGGCGTTGCGGTGCAAAACACCTCGGGTGACTCACTCAGTTCTGATGATATTGAGAGACTGCGGAACCAGCATGTTGCCCCCTCGTTGAGTTTGGCTTACGAACGACCTTTGCATTTCGTCCGTGGCAGCGGTCAATATTTATTTGACGCTTCCGACGTGACGTATCTCGATTGCGTCAATAACGTTTGCCATGTTGGGCATTGTCGGCCTGAGGTTGTTGATGCGGCAGCGCTGCAAATGGGGTTGCTAAATACCAATACGCGGTATCTGCATGAAAATATTGTTCGCTATGGCGAGCGATTAGCTGCAACACTGCCTGACGGTCTGGAGGTTTGCTACTTTGTTAATTCTGGCAGTGAAGCAAACGATTTAGCCGTTCGACTTGCGAGGGCGTTTCGCGCTCATCAGGATTTCGTCGTCATTGATCATGCCTATCATGGGCATGTTAGTTCGCTGATCGACTTAAGTCCTTACAAGTTTGATCGCGCAGGTGGAGCGGGCAAGCCTCCTGGAACACACGTGGTTCCAATTCCTGACGGTTACCGGGGGACCTATAAAACGCACGAACCTGAGTGTGGCGCTGCGTATGCTGCCATGGCCAATCAGGTTCTAGATGTGGCAACCTCCGGGGGCCGTACCATCGCGGGCTGTCTTGTTGAGTCAATACTTGGATGTGGAGGTCAGGTGCCTTTGCCGGTGGGCTACCTGGAGCGTTTGTACGCCAAAGTAAGGCAGCATGGCGGCCTGTGTATTGCAGATGAAGTTCAAGTTGGGTTCGGGCGAGTGGGGTCTCATTTTTGGGGGTTCGAGCAACACAATGTCGTCCCTGATATTGTGACCATGGGAAAACCAATTGGGAACGGGCATCCTCTCGGCGCTGTTGTGACGACGCGCGAGATTGCCGATGCGTTCGACAATGGAATGGAATATTTCAATACATTTGGGGGGAACCCAGTCTCTTGTGCAGTTGGATTGGCTGTCCTCGACGTAATCGAAAAAGATCAGCTTCAGGGAACGGCGGCGAAAATCGGAGACTGGTTGCTGGCTGAGATGGGGAAGCTGAAAGTTCAATTTCCCTGCATTGGCGACGTCCGTGGAAGCGGTCTGTTTCTTGGGATGGAACTGGTTCTCGATCACCATCTTTTGTTGCCTGCGACCGACCTTGCCAATGCGATTGTCGAACGCATGAAGGATCGCCGTATTTTATTGAGCACTGATGGACCCTATGGAAATGTTATCAAGTTCAAGCCACCCATGGTCTTTACCGAGGGAGATGCTGAACGTCTCGTGACGACTTTGCGTGAGACTTTTGACGAGCTTGTCTAGGTTCTCTAAGGTGTTTTTCTAACGGAAAATGGGAGCTCAGTGCGATTGGCTCGTTTCAGCGGGCGCCTCTCCTATCTCGCCCACTTGAGTGTTGCCGTCTGAGCCTCGGATCACCTGGCTGCGAACTGGATTGTTCTTCCTTGGCTAATGTCTAAAAATTCTTGTAAATCGGGGTTTGTTCTGGTTCTATCTAGAAAATCTCGGAATCTGTTTCCAAGTCGGAGCTTTTCCCCTGTTTTTTTCTAATAGATTCGAAGCTCGTCCGTTTTGTAGTTACGCGGGGTTCCACAATTAGTAGAAAATCTCGTTATAATGCAGATGCGACGGGTGAAATCGGAAACAGAAGTTAGTCGCGAAACCCGTGAGTTGCATCCTGTCGCGGTAGTCTGGCGGAATAAAAGATTTCTACGAATCGTAATTTGGTTTGTCTGGTAAGGTAATTTAGCGATGAGTCGTAATTTTTCTCAATCGAGGATCAGTCTCATTTTTATGGGAATCTGCCTTGGTTTGGTGGCGAGGTACATTCTTGGTGCACCGGCAGAGGATGCATCACCCAAGATGGAAATTGACCGTCCATTCGATCCTGCTGTGGTTTCTGATGATGTAGAAACGAAGGTTGGTGCTGTGGCTGGCGTTCGATCTAATGAGTTGCTGTCGGGTTTGGTGCCTCCCATTGTGTTACCGTCACAAGCAAATTCTCCGGTTTTAAAAGAGGGAAGGTATCAGGAGCAGTACTTTCCACAACAGAGTGCATTTTCCCATGGCGAGGCCGCCATGTTTGAGGCTCACGGGACCCAGTTATGTGCTTCCGGATGTGCTGCGAGTCGGCATCCCACAGGTGAGCTTTCTGACGCCCGTTACTGGGAGTTAATTTCTCAGGTGGATAGTGGCCCCATGGCGGAGACGAATCAAGCACTCGAAGAATTGATATTCTTTGGCAGTCAAACGAGGCGGCAGATCAATGTAAATGGATTTGGCAATCTGGATTTTGGTTGGGCTGGATTTTTAGGAAAGCAGCTGGCTTGTTCCCATGCCAAGATTTCTATTCGGGTTACCGATGAAGAAGGGGTCGTGAGAACATGGGTCGAGCCAACACTTGTTCCGTTTGATCGTCGCCATGTTTTTGAAATGAAAACTAATTCCCTGCAACCTCTAGTCACTAGTGGAACCGTAAAACGTGTCGGATTGAATCACGCTTGGATTCGTTTGTGACTCGAAGGTGTCCACTTTGTGGCAGGGCCGTGGTTCACGGTCCAGCGGGATGGAGAGGGTTGGCAGACGCTTGGGCAAGTTTGGATTAGCGATGGAGCCCAAGACTGCCAAGGGAAAATTGAAGTAAAAGTCGAATTAGAGCGAGTTGATGCCGCGTCTAAGGACAGCTAGTTGATTCAAATTGTGATTGAATTTAGATAAAAGTGTATTAAGCGTAAACAAACTGATTTGTCATTTTAAGCAGGTTCAGTAATGAAGAAACGAGACTTATTTACATTCTTTTTTTCAGTAATTGCGGGCTTGGTGATTCTGGCTCAAGTAAAAGCTGATCCCTGCGGAATGGTACCTCCCATTTTTACTGGAGATCAATCGCCCATCACACGTATTGGGTTACAGAAAACTTATGTATTTCATAAAGACGGGGTGGAGACGTTTGTGATTCGGCCCGGTTTTTCCGGGAACGTTGATAATTTTGGAATGTTAATTCCGTTTCCCAATCCGCCTGAGTTAAGGAAAGTTGCGGACGATACGTTTGAACAAATTGCCAATGCGATCGATCCGCCAGAAGTAGTTGTCGATTTGAGGTTCAAAATGCAGGGAAATCTTGCCGCCAACTTTGGAGGTGGGGTAAGATTCGCGGAGAGCGACAGAGCGCTGATGATGCGGAAGAATTCAGTGCAGGTGTTAAAGGAAGAAGCGGTCGGGATGTATGAGGTTGCTGTCCTCTCAGCCGGTTCGGCGGAAGCTCTCAAGAAATGGATGGATAAAAACAGCTATAAGT
>CALKCK010000029.1 GCA_938083195.1 uncultured Pirellulaceae bacterium
GAATACTCAAGCTGCTTCATTGGATCCTGTGGAAAATCTTCTTTAACGTGCTTTTTGTAGATTTTCTTATAGTCACCCACAAGCTCTTCAAGCTGCTCTGCCGTTAGGTCTGTATCCTGCTTGGCTTTGTACTTTTTCTTAATCGAAGTTAGAGCTTCCTCGAAATGATGATGCTCAAGTGTCGATGAGGGGCCCATCACAACATCGCCAAACATATCAATGAAGCGACGATAGCAATCCCAACCTGCCCGAGCGTTGCCGGTCACATCGATAAAGCCCTTAACTGATTTGTCGTTCATTCCCAAGTTTAAAACCGTGTCCATCATACCCGGCATGGATTGGGCAGCACCTGAACGGACTGAAACCAAAAGTGGATCCTTAGCTGCTCCAAGTTTTTTACCTTCGAGCTTCTCGAGCTTGGCCAATTCTTTTTTGACCTGCTGCATCATCTCTTTTGGGTAAGCTCCTTGCTTTTCGTAGATACCACAAGCTTCCGTTGAAACAGTAAAACCGGGAGGCACCGGAACGCCCGCGTTGGACATTTCTGCAAGGTTGGCGCCTTTACCGCCGAGTAGTTCACGCATTGAGCGATCGCCATCAGTCATCTGCTTGCCGCCACCGTAAAAATAAACGTATTTCTTTGCCATGTTTCTTCAGCCTTATTCTTTGCTTGAATATCTTGGAAGGTGTTAATTCGATCTGTTTAAATTGCGAAGCTCAATGACCAAAGGTCAGTCCGAAAAATCCACGCAGTTATTGCCGCTTGAAGCTTCACAGAGTCACGCAAAAACGTTTCCAAAATGCTGCGGCAGTCCCAATTCACTTGTTTCCAGCGACCGCGGATAAACAACATTTCACGCTTTGCGCGGCACTAGGGTAACAACGCATTCAGTAATGGTAAAGATCACGCCATTTAGCAAATCGACACAGCGGGGAAATTGGCCACTTTAACGGTCGTTAATGGAATTTTTCGCAAATATTCATTTTAAAACTCATCCCCTAAGCTGCCAGAACACCCAATTTATTGGATTTTGAACGAAATGGTGCAACCGAGAGTCGTCACTGACCCAAAGAACATCTGCGTAATTTGGGACCAAAATCACTCTCGAAGCTAGAGCGATGGGAAACTGCATCCAAGAATTAAGCCTTCCCGAATGATCATGTTTAAGTCTCGAAAATCAAAAATCATCGGTAGGGCGTTGGTGATTCTGGTCGCCGAATTCGCACAAATTACTTTTTCAATCCCGCCGATTACAGGCAATTCAACGGGTCAGACCACGCCGGATTGAACCAAGAATAATTTAAAAATTCGAGCCTGAAAATCAGTTGAAGATTTCGAACAGAATCTTGAAGTGTTCAAAACTGTTTTTGGGGATCCCAGGGGTACTGTAAGTCTCCGTAAGCTTATCCGAGCAGACGATTCTATTTCAGAGTCGAGCATTCTAGAGATTGGAACTGGTTCTGGCCTCATCTCACTTTGCTGCCTTCAAGCTGGAGCCAAGCGAGTCATGGCGACAGATATCAATTCCAATGCAATTGAAAATGTTGGTCTCAATGCCAACCGCTGAAAACGCAGAATTCATCTCGAACTAGGGCACGTCCCACAGACTAATTCTTCAGCTTTTTCAGTCATCGATGATTCAGCAACATGTGATTCAATCATTTCGAATCCACTATGGGTCAATTCGACTCCCCAACCAATCGATAAACACGCTCTCTATGACGCCCATTTCGATTTAATAAAGGTCCTATTTGCAAGGTTCAAAAACCACCTATAAACCAAAGGGCAGGGTCTTGCTTGCCTACGGATATGTTGCTGCCATCAAAACAATTCAAACTCTTTCGGATGAACATGGGCTCCAATACACAAAACTTGATCCTAGAACACTGAATAAATTACCGCAGGTGTTTTTGCCTGGAATGATGGTACAACTTTAATTTCCCCCTGAATAACTGAGAGCTATTCTTAAATCACAAACGTTCGTGTTTGTCGGCGCAACTTGAAAAATGAGCGAATGCTCATTGAGAAAATCAAAACTCCCGCATGCCTCCAGCGCTTTTTCTGACTGACCCGCCAATTCTTGTTTTCGAGTTTCATCGTGCTGATTGATCCAATCTGCATCGACCCAACCCCCCGCTACCGAGACACTGCCATCTTCGCCGTCAGTACCACCAGATAGCAAACAATAATCCGCGGACTCACTTAACTGAAAACTAAGAAGCGAGTTAATTGCTGCAAGCACAAGTTGCTGGTTGCGTCCACCTCTACCCGGATTCTCTGGAAGTAAGACGGTGGTTTCACCGCCGGATATAAGACACTTGCTGCCACTGCCTAAACTTGCCTGCGCGATTTCGATGGCGACACTTCTCCCCACGGTTCCAGCCTCTCCTTCATCGCCCACGGGGGAGACCAATTCAACTTGATAACCCAATTCAATCGCTCGTTTTCTTGAAGCCAGCATTGCGGTTTCAATATTTCCAATGACAAAATTAGATAATTGGGGATGCCCCTCCACTGTCGAAATTCTGGGAGCACCGCAATCCACAACCCTCCAGACTGCTTCAGATACCGTTTCGCGATTCGGATCAAATTCAAGCAAAACCTCCAAGCCCGTGGAATCATCGACCGAAAAACAGGTAGGGCCAGACGCAATCACAGACAGATCATCGCCGATCACATCTGAAATAATGAGAGACACCATTCTGGCGTCGCACTGGCGTGCCAGTCCGCCACCTTTCACTTGGCTCAATTCTCGACGCACCGCATTCAATTGATAAATCGATGCGCCAGATGCGCTTAAGAATTCTGTGGTTGCTCGAAGCTCAGCGAGACTAATCGAATCGACTGGTTTTTCAAGAAGTGCTGAGCCGCCTCCCGAGATAAGACAGATCACGACGTCTTCGGGACCAGCGGTTCTCACCAATTCCAAAATCTCATCGGTTGCCTCAAGAACACGATCAGTCGGTAAATTTACCGCTCCTGGACGACACCCCGATATCTTAAAAAATTTGGAATCAAAAACGCGGTCATCAGGAACGTTGATCCGGCCAACAGCATTCAATTTCCGCAGCGCAGCAGCACCAAGTCTCTGTTCAAGACCGACCGCCATGGCTCCACTTGCCTTACCAAATCCAATCACGATCAGTCTGCGACAAGCTGAGAATTCGATTGTCTCAGTTCCCAAACGGACGGAATGTTCGGTAATATCAATAAATTCGCTTACTAATTGTCCCGCCTCAACCGCCCTAACACCGGCATTCCAAATTTCTCTGGCATCTTCAATCAGTGAACTACTTTTTAACACTCTCTCTCCTTAGACAACCAATATAATTGGGTAGACCGCAGCACTTGGCAATCATTGCGTAAGTGCAAGCCCAATTTTAACGCATGGTTGCCGTTTCCGCTGCCTGCTTCATAATGCCTAAACTAATCGCTGTTTAATTATTCACCCAACCCTGCCCATGATTCTTCGCACGTGCATTTTACTGATTGCTATTTGCATTTATGCACTGGTTTCATTCCCGTGGCAGGAGTCTCGTTCGAATTCCAACAAGTCGGATCTTGTGGTTCTGGGCACTAACCGAAACAAGGATGTCACAGAGAGTAGCGGCCTTGCATTTTCTCGACAAATCCCCGATGCCATTTGGACTATCAACGATTCAGGAAATGCGGATCGCGCATTTTTACTTCAAACTAATGGCAAACTATTAGCGGAGATAAAACTCAAAGAGGCTCGTAACATTGACTGGGAAGCACTCGCGGATTTTGAGATCGATGGTAAACCATACTTAATGATTGCCGATGTTGGAGATAACGCACGTCGCCGAAAATCCTATCAACTCTATTTCTTTCCTGAGCCGGACTTACATCAACAGATTAAAACCGCAGGCGACAAACCCGTCAAGAAAACAGTCAAACCAAAACAGATTGAATTCAATTACGAGGATGGCCCAAAAAACTGCGAAGCTATTGGAGTCGACTCCAACAATCAAAAAATATGGCTTGTTGAAAAAGTCGCTTTTGGTGCATCTCGAAAAAAAACACCTGGCGTCTACGCCTTGGACTTCTCACTTAAGTCTAAGAAAAAAACGCGTGTTGCGAAACGAATTGCCGATTTCCCAATCCGAAATGTAACAGGCATGGATTTTTCCGATGATGGAAAATCACTCATCATTCGAAATTATCTCAATGCTCACCTGTACACACGCCTGGACGACCAACCTTGGTCAGAGCTTATCAACGAGACCACCCCCCGAGCCGTCCTGCTCCCCATCCAGCGCCAGGGAGAGGCCATTTGTTTCACACCTGATTCCCAAGCCCTGATCGTTACAAGCGAATTCATCTCGCAACCGATTTGGAAAGTAAAACATACCGCTCAAAGGCCACCAGAAAATAAAAAATGAACGCACTTCTTAATGAATCAGATTGGCTCAATCAACTTGATTGGCTCAATGGCCAAGGCGATGCCATGCTCCAGCTTGTTGAGAATTTGGCAAACATCAATTCTGGAACTTTTAATTTAGATGGATTGAAAGAGGTTGCAGATTGCCTGACCGCTGAGTTCAACAAACTAGACGGAGAGCTTTCGATTTCCGAATCACGCCCTCAGTTATCAATCAATTCAGCCGGGAAATCTGAACAACAAACACTTGGCGATATCATTCATATCTCCAAACGGCCGCAAGCCAAGAAAAAGATTCTTCTTTGCATTCACATGGATACGGTTTACGCCAAAGACCATCCTTTTCAAAAATGCCAGTGGCTCGAAAACGGAAATCTCAATGGGCCTGGAGTTGCTGACGCAAAAGGTGGCCTCGTCGTTATGCTTTATGCATTGTTAGCTTTTGAGAAAAGTCCACTGGCCAAGAACATCGGCTGGGAAGTCCTCATCAATCCAGACGAAGAAATTGGCTCTCCAGGGAGCGTACATTTGATCAACGAAATCGCTCAGCGGTGCTCCGCAGGTCTACTCTTCGAGCCAGCATTGCCCGATGGCACGCTGGTTTCCTGGCGCAAAGGTTCAGGTAATTTCACCTTTGTCGCCAAAGGGAAAGCTGCTCATTCCGGTCGCGAATTTGAGAAAGGTCGTAACGCAATCGTGGCAATGGCGAAATTAATGGGGGCTATCGACCAACTCAACTCCACGCCAGAGATCACCTACAACGTTGGAAACTTCCAAGGAGGCGGCGCGTTAAACGTCGTTCCTGACCTGGCAATCGGGCGAGTCAATGTCCGCATCAAATCGGTCGAACAACAAAATCAAGTGGAACAACAATTTTCTGACCTGGTCAAAGTCGCTAATCAAGCAGATGGAATCTTCATTGAAATGCATGGCCAATTCAGCTCGCCTCCCAAGCCAATGTCACCGGGGGTAGCGGATCTTCAACTTCGAATCAATCAATGTGCGAAATTACTTGACACAGAAATCAACTGGCGAGGCACCGGCGGCGCGTCAGACGGAAACAAATTCGCAGCAGCAGGCCTTCCCAACATCGACACCCTCGGCCCAAGGGGAGGTGACATCCACAGCATGGACGAATATCTGATTCCTGAAAGCCTCGTTCCCAGTGCAAAATTGGTGACACTCATCTTGCTCAGCTTTGCAAACGAGAAGTAGCGGTGTTTTTCAGGTTTCACTCAATTCAGGGATTGCCTCTTTCGCCCAATAAAAAACAAGCAAAATGGCTCGCGACACCAAATTCGCGAGCTCAAACCATGTCCGTTCTCGATTGCATCGAAAAAACTCGAGGCAATCCCAGAAAATAGAGACGCAACGCTCACCACTCAAAGTACAGGGAAAGCGGGTTGTGACAACTTCTGTCTTTTTGAAATCACGGTTTGCATCTAAGATAGAAGCAACGTTTATCGCGTTCCCTAAAGTTAATTCCTTCGCTATCCAACGAGTCTGAAGATGACCTCCGAACCTTTGCTCGCAGCTGAAAAACTCAACAATGACCCTCGCTTAGCTGAAGCGAAAAGGTTAATTCTCGACGCCGTTGCCGAGCACCAGGAGACTCTCGTTTCAGTGCGTCCCCCGCGACCTGAATTAGCGGTCGACTACGAGCAACTGCTGGATCAGTTCGGCGCGATCCGAGGCGGAAAAACTTTTTTCCCTTACTTGGGAAGTGGAATTGGAAACGGTCCATTCGTCGAACTCGCCGATGGAAGCGTGAAACTCGACTTGATCACCGGCATTGGCGTGCACGGGTACGGGCACAGTCATCCTCGCTTAATCAATGCTGGGATTGATGCCGCAATCAGCGACACTGTCATGCAGGGCAACTTGCAACAAAATACCAGCAGTTGCGATATTGTAAAACTACTAACGGATGTCGCATGCGAATCGGGGGCGGGCTTAAAACACTGCTTCCTCACCACCAGTGGGGCAATGGCCAATGAGAATTCGCTGAAGATGGCTTTTCAAAAAAACTATCCAGCCAATCGTGTCATTGCCTTCACTCATTGCTTTGCCGGACGCACCCTCGGCTTGGCACAAGTAACTGACAAAGCAAAATACCGTGTTGGATTACCCGACACGATCGCTGTCGACTATGTTCCATTTTTTGATGAAAACAATCCAGAGAAAAGTATTGCCTACGCCGTCCGTCGGATGAAGTATCACATCGATCGCTTCCCAGGCAAGCATGCTGCACTTTGGATGGAACTCGTCCAAGGTGAGGGGGGCTACTACGAAGGTAACACTGAGTTCTTCAAGGCTTTAATCGAAGTCGCCCACGAAAACAATATTGCAGTCATCGCCGATGAGGTTCAAACGTTTTGCCGCACGACAAGGCCATATGCTTTTCAGCATTTCGGACTCGATCAAGAAGTTGACTTAGTCACGATTGGGAAAATATCCCAAGTCTGCGCAACTTTGTTTACCGACGAATACGCTCCCAAGCCGGGCTTAATTAGTCAAACTTTTACCGGTAGTACTTGGGCAATCATGGCCGCGCAAGCGATCGTTTCAGGGTTGATCGAAAATGGTAATTTCGGACCCAATGGAAAGAACGTCCAGTTCAATCAGTACTTCTCGCAAAGCCTTCAAGCAATTGGCGAAAAATACCCTGGCTCAATTAGCGGCCCTCATGGCGTGGGAGGAATGGTCGCGTTTACACCGTTTGATGGAACCCCAGAAGTAGCCAGTGAATTGGTAAAACGACTTTTCCACGCCGGACTCATGTCCTTCATGGCTGGCGGTTCCCCAAGTCGGGTTCGCTTTCTCTTGCCTCTTGGATGCATTGATGAATCACACATCGATCTCGCCTGTCAAATTATCGAGAGCGTTGTCGCAGAAATGGCAGAGTAAATAGATAGTTATCCAAAATGACATTTGACTGAATCAAAATCATTTTCTCCAGCAGTCCTTTCAAATCCTAAAATCACTCTGCTAACGGCAAAAAAATGTTGATCGTACGAAGAGTTCACGAATCGGATCTCGACCCGTTATTCGAGTTGATTCAAAAATCCGAATACGGCTTAACCACGCTGAAAATTTCGAAGGACGAGCTGGAATCTCGCATTGAAAAGTCAACTTTTGCCTTCCAGCAAAAAATGGGAAAGCCGAGTGGCCAGCCCTATGTTTTTGTGATGGAAGATCTTGCTCACGGCAAAATTGTCGGCACCTGCTCGATCTATGCAAAAATTGGCGGTTTCGAGCCGATGTACTCTTACGAAATAAAGGAATCCCACCACAACTCCGAAGAGCTCGGGGTTTTTAAGACGATCAAGGTGCTCCATCTTCGTGAAGAACATAATGGACCCAGCGAAATAGGAAGCCTATTTTTGTCGCCAGACTACTGGGGAAGTGGCCATGGAAGACTGCTTAGCCTTTCCAGATTTCTGTTTATTGCGGAATTCAGAGAACGGTTTGAAAAAGAGATGGTGGCTGAAATGCGAGGAATTGTCGGCAAAGACGGGAAATCACCCCTCTGGGCTGCAATTGGATCGCACTTCTTTCAGATCGATTTCCCAAAAGCAGAAACACTTACCAGTCAATCAAAAAAGTTCATTGCGGATTTAATGCCCAAACATCCAATTTATATTCCATTACTGCCAGAAGATGCGCAAAAGGTCATTGGCAAAGTGCATGAGAACACCCTTCCAGCTTTGAAAGTTCTGGAAACAGAAGGATTTGAATTTCGACAACTAGTCGATATTTTTGACGGAGGACCCACCATGCATTGTGAAGTCGATCAAATCCGCGCCGTCCGAGAATCAACGAGTGGATTTGTAAAGGGCATTGAAGATTCGTTTCCAAAGGCATCGCAACAATTAATCTCCAATGCCAATCTAAACTTCCGAACTTGTCTAGGAACCACGGCATGGGATCAGGATGGTGTTACGATTGATCAAGTCACGGCACTTCGACTCAATCTGAAAATTGGCGACCGAGTCCGATGTATCAATTTAAAACCTGATCCGAAGTAGCGTCAATCAAGTCAGTTGCCCCCAATCACTCTGGAACACAATTCACTCTAAAGAACCTAATGTTAGAATCCCAACTACAAATTGGTGGAGAATGGATCAACGGAGCAGGGGAGATTCTCGAATCGACCTGTCCTGTTGATGACGCCGTAATCTGGTCCGGTAAAACAGCAACGCGATCTCAAGTGGATGCTGCATTCGCGGCGGCGAGATCCGCCTTTGGCCCGTGGTGGGATTTGAGCGTCGAATCTCGAATCGAAATTGCCGAAGCCTATCGAGATAATGTTAAAGCCTCCTCCGAAGAACTTGCCCTGCTGATTGCGAAAGAAACTGGAAAACCCATTTGGGAATCCAAAACAGAAGCGGGGGCAGTAGCAGCAAAAATCGACCTTTCCATCGACGCATTTCGAAATCGTCGAGATACTACACAGTTCGAAATTGCCGGAGCACTTGCCGTAACTCGCTACAAACCGCATGGGGTTTGTGGCGTCCTTGGGCCTTTTAATTTCCCGGCCCACCTAGCCAACGGTCACATTGTTCCCGCCCTCATCACCGGCAACGTCTGTATTTTCAAACCAAGTGAGATGACACCAGCAGTCGGACAATGGATGGTCAGGAAATGGCTCGAATCTGGCCTGCCGCCGGGGGTACTAAATCTCGTTCAGGGCGGGCGCGATGTGGGAGAAGCGATTGCCTCTCACGTGGAACTCGACGGTTTGTTTTTCACCGGATCAAGTGCCGCTGGATTGGCACTTCACAAAACACTAGCACCATTTCCACAAAAAATTCTTGCCCTCGAAATGGGCGGCAACAACCCGTTAATTGTGCATGACATCAAAGACTTTGCAGCCGCCGCCTACCTGACTGTTTTGTCGGCCTACATGACTGCTGGACAGCGATGCACCTGTGCTCGCCGGCTGATACTAATTGATGATGCAGAGGGACATAAATTTCTAACTGCGCTGCAAGACATGATTGGACGAATCACGTTTGGTTTTTTCGACGACGAACCTCAACCATTCATGGGTTCTCTCATCTCCGCAGCAGCAGGAAACCACTTGCTCGCTGCTCAAGATGATTTAATCGCGCGTGGTGCACAGCCGATCATCCAAATGCAAAATCAAAGAAATTGCGAAGCCCTGATTTCCCCCGGATTGCTCGACGTCACCTCAGTCAACAATCTCGGTGATGAAGAGCTTTTTGGTCCACTATTAAATTTACGCTGGGTTAAGAATTTCGACGAGGCTATTGAGGAAGCCAACAATACTAACTACGGTCTTTCTGCTGGTCTCCTTAGCGATAACGAACAAAACTATCGACAGTTTATCCATCAAATTCGAGCGGGGATTGTCAACTGGAATCGTCAGACAACCGGTGCTAGTGGGAAACTGCCCTTTGGAGGTTGTGGCCTAAGTGGTAACCACCGGCCCAGCGCTTACTTCGCAGTAGACTACTGTTCCTACCCCGTCGCTTCCATTGAATCCCAAACACTTTCACTGCCGGAGCACCCGATTACTGGAATCCGACTTTGACCGCAGACAAGTCTCGACTATGCAAAAAATAGAAAAATTTATTTGTGCCGGCTGCACACTCCTCTGTGATGACATTGAGGTCGATCTCAGCGCAGATCACTGGCGCCCCAAAAACACCTGCGAACTAGGAAATCAGTATTTCGCTCAGCCGTCTTCACCCACTCAAACACATTTTGTCGATGGCGAAGTTGCCACTCTTGACCAGGCCGTCAAAGCAACTGCTCAGTTACTCAGAAATGCCAAGTCTCCCCTGATCTGCGGCCTCGATCAACTTTCTACAGAGGCTCAACAAGTTTCATGGAAAATTGCGGATATTGCTGGAGCGACCATTGATACCACATTCACGAACCACGGCCGCTCAAGCATCTTTTCGCTTCAAAAAATTGGAAAAGTGACCGCAACCCTTGGGGAAATTGGAAGTCGCTCAGATCTAGTCGTCTTTTGGTTTTGTGATCCTGAAATCACTCATCCCCGGCTTCTTGAACGGATCCATCGAAAAGACAAGGATCAACCGCAGCGAATTTTAGTTGTCGGCGACAAGGAAACTGCCACCACAAAAATTGCCCATCGCTTTATTCAGATTTCAAAAGAGAACGCTTCTGAATTGTTGGTCCGCGTTCGAGGTCAATTGACTTTACCGAGCGATAATAAAACATCGGCGTCTGGGGCCAACTTCTCATCTGCGACTGAAGCCACGGCAAGCGAGTTAGTCAAAGAATTAGTCGACGCGAAATACGGTTCTATCTTTTTTGAGCAGGTCACCGAAAATTCGAGATTTGACTCAACCAGTGATTCAATATCACGATTGATTCGAAGTCTCAACGACGTAACTCGATTTGTCGGACTCAAGCTTCGCACAGACAACAACGCCCAAAGTGCCGAGAACGTCCTTGCCTGGAGTAGCGGGTTCCCCTTTGCTGTCAATCATAACCTCGGCCATCCTCGGCAGCACGGTTTAGAGTTTTCGGCCGAATCGATGCTACAGACGCAGCAATGTGATGCAATCCTGTTCGCCTCTCGACTCAGTAAGTCGGACCTCGTCGGCCAACTCTCGAAATCCGCAAGAGCCCACTTCGAGAGCATCCCGCAGATCGCGTTTTCAACTCAGGCAATGATAGCAAATGTCCAATTCCAACTGGGAATCCCGGGCATTAATGAGGCGGGTGAATACTGCCGGATAGACAACATTTCGATGCCAGTTAAAAAAATCAAGCCGAACGACTGGATGTCTCCCGAAACGATTCTTGAAGAAATTCGACAGAACCTAGTCGCCCGTTCTTAAATCAAATTACGATACACTCTCGCTGAGAAACAATGGCTTTAAATGCCGCTCATAAAGATTTTCAGTTACGTTGCGACTAATGGACTCTTCACAGGTATCCAACATATTTAAATAGCGGTCGCCCATTTTTGCTGCAATTTTGTAACCGACATGTAGCAGTTGCCGAAACGAAGAATTGAATTCTGGATGTTGTGGATTGTGCCGTAGGGCATTGACGTACTGCGACGAAGTCCACCCAGCAACATCGCTAGGTTGTGGCAAGCAATTTGGATCAATATCAATCACAGCGGCATACGGTGCGCAAAGCGCCTCTGAATTTTCATAAGCCTGTGCGTAAACTTCTTTTGCTAATTCAAGCCCATCACCTCCAAATTCGGCGAGCCCAATCAACTCCTCTAACCAGGTGGTCCCGGCAGTTTTGATGTGCAGGCCCGCTCCAGTTTTTTCTAACGCCCTACGAATAGGGCCGTAAATGGAGAATTTATCACTACCCGAATGGACGCTTAATTTGAGATTCTGCGGAAGACCATATTGTTTGACCGCGTAAGCAATCACAGCCAGATCGTCCTCGAATTCTTTTTCAAACTGATTGACATCGCCAACATAGTCGACCCCTTTATTAAAGCGCCCCGTAAACTTCGGCGCGATCGTTTGAATTGGAATTCCCTGCTGAGCAACCGCCGCTAGGATAACGAGCAATTCTGGGGGCGTTTGAGGACTGTCTGTTTCATCCATCGACACTTCGGTAACAAAAGTCCCCTCACCATTTTTGGAAGCAATATAACGATAGATTTCTCCAGCTAACTGAACCGCTTTGAGATATTGATTCGCGGTCGCTTCAATTGTCTCGCGAGTCATCTTCAATGGCTCGGGGATCCCCTCAATGGACAAAGAACCAATCAGCTCAGAAACAGAATCGACAAACGCTTCGACCTCCGCAGCATCCGCTGGTTGGCCGATCGCGTCCGCAACATCGATCGTATAGAAATTACTGCTGTCAAGAAATGGATCGACAATCTCAAGATTAATATGATCAGCATCCACGTAATGAGCTTTCTCCCAGCCTAAATCGCGGACGGCAGCGTCTGCGGCGATCCGACAACTCGCAATTTCCGAACCGATGGTTTGATGCTCGCGATTTGACTTGTTCCACACAGGAACAATCTCAACCCCCTGCTGGGCAGCTTTCATAATTGCGGCTAATTGTGCTTTTCCCTGATGGGCAAACCGATCGCCGACGCCGAAAGAAAACTTCTCAATAATAAGTGCCATAATAAATTTCCTGCAATATTTCCCACCATCTATGGGGGATTGGGTTGGGCGTCAATGTTCTCTCTTGCTGAAAGCCTACGCGTCTAAATCAATTTGGATTTTGGTAATACTACCCGGATCAGCAGCCCACGCGTCCATCGCGGCAGGTGCTTCCAACATCGATACCGTTTTAGTAATCACGGCCTCCAAAGGGAAATCCCCCGACTCTAGCATCGTGATAACATCTCTAAAATCTTCAGGGAGAGCGTTCCTTGAACCTCGAATATCCAGCTCTTTTAAAACGAAAAATTTCGTCTCATATTCAATTGGAGCCTTCGCCCATCCGATGTAAACCACTCGACCCGCAAAGCAAACTTCTTCAACTGCCATTCGGTAAGTTGCTGGATGCCCAACGGCCTCAATGATTACATCCGGCCCATGCCCATCAGTCAGCTCCTTCAACCGCTCGCTTACATTCTCTTGACTGGAATTAATAAACTCATTGGCGCCACAGGCCTTGGCCACCGGCGACTTGCTGTCTTCGATGTCAATCGCGATTACTCGAGCATTACGAAACTTAGCGCCAGCGATTACTCCCAATCCAATTGCTCCACAACCAATCACTGCGACAGTATCATTTTCCCGCACCTGCCCGCGCGCTACCGCATGAAAGCCGACAGTCAGCGGCTCCACCAACGCCAACTCCTGCAAAGACAATTTCTCAGAAGCAATCAACTTTTCAACCGGCGCCGTGGCGTATTCACACAACATCCCCTCGCGCTGAACGCCGAGCGTTTCGTTTCTCATACAACAGTTGTAGCGCTCTTTCTGGCAAGCCGAGCATTCACCGCAACTGGAATACGGAATCACGAGAACCTCCTGACCGACAATCCATCCTTCAACGTCGCCACCAAGTTCGACGATCGTAGCCCCAATTTCATGACCGGGTACACGCGGATAAGTGACTAAAGGATTCAGCCCTTTGAACGCCCCAAGATCACTTCCACAATATCCAACACGATTAATCTTCAACAAGACCTCACCGCGACTCGGCGCGGGCTTCTCCCGTTCGGAAATACAGACGACACCCGGCTTTGAAATTTCGATCGCTTTCATTTACATCACTTTTCTTTTATTCAATTTCTTTCGAGAGGCAACGATTAAGATTGCAAACGGCGGAGCCAAGAAAACCAACTAATCCAAACCCAACAACTTAATTAGATCTTCACTCGACCTTGAGTCACCATTACGCGAAATCTTTCAATCGTTTTCCTTATTCCGTCGTCGATTGGCGTCCGCGGCAAACCAGGGAATTGCTTCTCGACGGCAGAGTCGTCAAGATCACAAATAAACAGATTAGGAGTCGCGTCAGCAGATATTCCAGTTTCTAAAAATTCGCCGATTCCCATTTCTTCGGCGATCGCAGTCACTGTTTCAAGAAACTCAGAAACCTCAATCGTCTTACCTTTTATATTAAAAGCCTGACAACCATCAAAAGGCAACATGCAAACGCCAGCAAAATGAGCTCCAACATCCTCGACGTAGTGGTAGTTTTCACGTCCGCGATAAGGCATCTCGAATGGAAGTGATTTACCCTCATTCGCACCGATCACTAACGACTTCATTACCTTGGTAGGAGCCGACGTCATCCCCTGATCTCTTCCAGGACCAAACGTAGTATTAAGCCGGAGTGAAACCGTTGGAATCCCTGTATTCTCATGGAATAAAGTCGCTAGGTGTTCGCCGGCAACTTTCCAAACTCCATATAAATTCGGCGGTGAAAGTTGTGCATTTTCAGAAACCGTTGCCTCTGGATACATCGCTCGTTTGCCATACACTGCTCCCGAACTGGCAAATACAACTCGCTTCAAACGCGGCTCCAAAGCCTCGATCATGTTGAAGAGGTTCATCGTCCCGGCCAAATTCACGGCTAACCCCTTTTCGGGATTCGACGCACAATCAGGACTTTGCAAAGCCCCCAAGTGAATCACATGGGTTGGTTCGAATGTCTCCAACGTATGTTGCAGCGATTTATGGTCACCGATATCTACACAGGCGAATGCGATCTTACCCTCGTTGACATACTGTTGAAGACGTTCGCCAAACCAAATTTCAAGCTGATCGGCGCTAGACGACCGACTAGCAATCAACACCTGTTCAATCTCATTACCGTATTGAGTAATTAACTGATAAACCGTGACTGCACCAATGCAACCAGTTCCTCCGGTGATAAAAACCTTAGCCACTGTTGGTCATTCCTATTCTGAATTTAAATCCGATGGGTGGATGTTAATGTCTGATACTCTTAATTTTCATGAAACATCTAAAACGGTACAATCAGACAATTTCCGTAATCGACATCCAAAACCAAGAGTTTAATTATCCATTGATCGCAAGAATCGCCTTGGGAGTTTTGGCCATGATTGATTCTTCCATGGCTTCGATAGCATGGTCGAACGAGTATTGCTGCGAATAAACATCCACAGGGAAAACTCCCCGTTGCAACAAAGCCTGAGCCGTCTCAAAGTCCTCGCGATTGGATCCCATCACGCCCTGCATGGACTGTCCCGATCGCGTGAACGCGGTCGCACCAAACGTGACATCAGATCCAAAAGTTGCAATCACGCAAATATGCCCCTCCAGTTGCACCGACAACCCTGCTGTCCCCAAGGCGGGAGGGAAACCGGAACACTCAATCAAACAGTCAACAGTGCCTTGCTCATACGCGTCCCCAAATCTTCTTCCCTCTAAATCTTCTACTCCGGAAGCTAGTTGCTCATGCAATGGATTCTCTTCAGACACCACGATTGGAACAAAACCCTGCTCGTGGGCAAGCTTCAAACGAACATTTCGATCCCGTTCAACTCCAGTCACAGCAACTCTCGCACCGGCAGCTCTAGCCAATTCGGCCGCCATCAAGCCAATGATTCCGCAACCTGAAACCACAACATCCATACCCGGTTGAATGTTGGCTTTCCGATGCACACCCTGAGCAACCACCGAAAGTGGCTCAACCACCGCCCCCTGCAATGGAGACAATCCATCTGCCAACGGCATACATCGTCCAACGTTAACGATCATTCTCTGTGCCATGGCTCCATCGCGATGAAAACCGAAGATTTTTTTCTTGCGACAATAATTTGGACGGCCGCGTCCACAACCTCGACAACGAAGATCACCACACCCTCGCATCGGGATGATACAAACAACATCGCCTAACTGCAGTCCATTAACTCCCTCGGTATCCGGCCCAAAACCGACAATCCGCCCACTTGCCTCATGCCCAATCGTTCTTGGACGTTCGACCCAAGTAAAATTTGGCTTGCCAGTGCTGGCGCTATTATCCGAACCACAGATCCCGACGAACATGGGTTCGACCATGACCTCGCCCTGTTGCGGCGCCTCGAGAGTGACAGATTCGACAGCCAGATTCCGCGTAACTGATCCTTCGGGTGCTCCCGGATTAATATATGCGGTTCCATTCAATCTCAGGGCTTCAATAATTTCAGACACAGTGACCGACTCGCTTCGGTAAAATAATTTCTAGTGTTTTGCAGGTTCCTAATTCTATCCCGATTCGTTCGGCTCTGCGAGATACCATCACCGGCAAGGGAAACCATCAAATGTCTGATTTGGCATAGAGGAAACGGGTCCCAAACAAAATCGGCGACCAAACACCCCATCTCTGGCAGCCTTTGTTTAATCGCAATTAAAACAGATTCCCATCAAAAACAACGAATCGCTTCTGAATCGCTTGGTTTATTTCTAAAGTTGCGACGACTTTCGCCGGTGCGTAAATGGCCTAAGATATGGACTGGCAGAACCTCACCTTTAAAAAACAAAGTGACATGGAAAAAAGACGACTAGGCAAAACCGACATGGACATTTCCGTGCTCTCATTTGGCGCCTCCTCGCTCGGAGCCGAGTTTCGAAAAATTGATCTCAACGAAGCGGTCAAAAGTGTACACGTGGCACTCGACCATGGCATGAATTTCATTGATACATCACCCTATTATGGCCGTGGGCTTTCAGAGTCCTTGCTTGGATTTGCGTTGGACGGTGTTCCCCGCGACAGCTATTACCTCGGCACTAAACTGGGCCGCTACGCCCCGTCTCATTTTGATTTCTCGGCCAAACGCGTTCGCGAAAGTGTCGACATCAGCCTAGAACGCATGCGCACCGATTACCTTGACATTATCCTCTGCCACGATATTGAATTTGTTGACATGCAACAGATTTGGGATGAAACGATCCCAGAACTTTACCGACTAAAAAAAGCTGGAAAAGTAAAACACATTGGAGTCTCGGGCTATCCCATGAAGATTTTCCGAGAAGCTGCGGCTCATTCGGAAATCGATGTCATTCTCTCGTACAATCATTACACGCTTCAGAACACCATGCTGGAAGACTTGGTCGATGAAATGCAAGCGAAGCAAATTGGCATCATGAACGCCGCTCCTTTCAGTGCCCGCCTTTTGACAAACGCACCACTTCCAGAATGGCATAAAGCAACCGATTCTGTTCGAGAGACCTGTAAGCAAGCAGCTCAGCATTGCACTGCAGCCGGTGTCGATATTGCCAAACTCGCGCTGCAATACTCGATTGCAAACGAGAATATGACAACCTGTATTACTGGCTCCGCAAACCCTGGCCGAGTTGCCCAGTGGTGCGAATGGCTACAGGAACCACTCGATCAACAACTCGTGAAAGAAGTACAAGATATTTTAGCGCCCGTCCATAATTGGTTCTACGTTGAGTGCCTTCCTGAAAATTCGGACCCGATCTAATTTCCAACGAGTTTTCTTAACTTTTTCGATCAAACACAAAACTTACACATGACCTCAAGGCCCTTCGGATGATCATCGACTCGCACCATCATTTCTGGGATCGCTCGCTTTCGCAATTCGATTATTCCTGGCAAGAGAATGCTGAACTTGAAAAAATATGCCAGAGCTTTCTACCTGAACATCTCAAGCCACAGATCGATGCGGCAGGCGTTGACAAGACAATTTTTGTCCAAACCCAACATAATCTACTCGAGAACGACTGGGCACTCGGGCTCACAGAGTCTCATGACTGGATTGCCGGAATCGTTGGCTGGGTCGACCTTGCAAGTCCAGACTGTGAGTCACAAGTCGAGCGTTTGAAAGAGCATTCCAAATTCGTCGGAGTTCGACACGTAGTTCAGGATGAACCAGATGACAATTTCATCCTTCGCGATGATGTCCTAAGAGGTCTAAAAGTACTCGAGAAGCACAACCTCCCCTACGATCTTCTGTTCTATGTCAAACATTTAAAGCACGCTTCAACGCTCGCCAAAAAATTCCCCGACCTCAAACTCGTCATCAATCACCTCGCCAAACCGCAAATTAAAAACCGCCAATGGGAGGGTTGGATTGAGAACTTGAAAACAGCGGCTCAATATCCCAATGTCTGGTGCAAATTGTCTGGTCTCGCTACAGAGGCAGACTGGAACACGTGGAAACCCGATGATTTCAAAATCTACGTCGATGCCGCGATCGAGCACTTTGGCACAGGGCGATGCATGTTTGGCAGCGATTGGCCAGTTTGCGAACTTGCGAGCTCCTATAAAGACGTATTTGACGCCATGTTCCAGTGCATTGGAGGGGTATCCGAGAGCGAGCGTGAAAAAATCTTAGGCCTAAATGCGGCTAAGTTCTACGACATCCCGCTTTAAACCGACAAGATAAGCTTAGAAAACGCACATATAAAAAAATGGCCGACAAGCCTACACTGCCCTAGAACAATTAGGTCTGAATTGCGGTAATCTTTTATTATTCTTAATCATCAGATGTTTGGTCGGTTAAACAACTGAGTTTAACATTTCTGACAAGATCGATCGTTTTTTAACGAACACAACGATATCGATTCGCCGCCAAACAGAACATTGCGGAGTGATAACGAACCCTCCCAAGGAAAACCATTGACTACAGATCACCCAACAACAGACGCCGCCACCCTTTCTGAGACAGGTCGTGAATCAGTCAACCCACCGGAGCTATTTAAAAAACTGGCACCTGCAAATATTAGATACGAGCAACTATCCCGTGCAATCACTGCCACTACCCTGACAGTTGTCGCGACCATCGCACTTTTAATCTGGTGGCTAAACAACGGGTTCGATACGGCGTGGCTATTGCTCCTTGCTGCAGCTTCTATTTTGTTGGTCTTTCTTTTTGTAATGGCTTGGAGATGGCCTACGATCAGTTATCGTCACAACTCATGGAAACTCGACGAGGAAGGACTTGAAATTCACAAAGGCGTCTTCTGGAAACATCAAATTTCAGTCCCACTTGGTCGTGTCCAACACGCCGATGTATCACAAGGGCCCATTCAACGATCCTTTGGTCTTGGCACTTTGATCATTCATACCGCCGGCACCCAGAATTCATCGGTGGTTCTTTCGGGATTAAGCCAAACGACAGCCACCGAATTACGAGACCAGATAATCTCTCAAAAGCGAGGTGATTATGTCGTTTGAACAGGAACCAACGGAACCTAATTCGCAACTGCCGCATGTAGTGGATCCAGGGAATGGACAAACACCCAACGTGTCGGCACCTGAAAATCAACTTGGTGAAGACGGGGAACCAATGCTCCCCCCAAATCAGATGTCATTCCTCCATCCGACGTCTTTGATTTTCGATTTCTTGGCCCACATAAAAACTTACATCCTGCCCGTTGCAATTGGTCTGTTTTATGGTGCGACCGAAGGTCAAGGGTTTCTCTTAGTCTTCTCCGCATTACTTGTTATTCCGACACTACTTCATTCGATTTTCAGCTATTTCACACTGCGATACTGCATCTCTGACAATCAACTGATTGTCAGAGAAGGAATTCTCAATCGGAACATTCGAACGGTGCCACTGGCGCGAATCCAGAACATTGACTCGGTGCAGAATCCGTTACACCGACTGTTGAAAGTTGCTGAGGTGAAAATCGAGACCGCCAGTGGAACCAAGCCCGAGGCCGTTCTTCGTGTGCTCTCCGTCGAGAAAATGAACTCACTGAGATCTGCTGTTTTTGAAAGCCCCGCACACTTCCCTGAGGGCAATCCACTAAACACTCCAACTGGGGACTTCCCCGCGATTGAAGACGGTCATTCTCAGCCCGCTGCTAATGTGACACCCAACAGCTCCGAAGATTTGTTAAAGATTCCGCTCGCGTGGCTATTCAAAGCTGGATTGGCAAGCAATCGCGGATTGGTATTGGTCAGCATTTCTCTCGGCCTCTTCTTTCAGTTTACCAACAATAAATTTAAATTTTCTTTTAACTGGCTGGAAGAGCTCGTTAGAAACTCATCTGGAACATCGGAGATCGGGGATCCACTTCAATCTTCCTGGGTTTTTATTGGACTTTCGCTAACTGCAATCATCTTCGTTTTAGGTCTCATTCGCCTCCTTGGCGTTGGGTGGTATGTCATTCGGTTTCACGGTTACCAACTTCAGCGGAATGGGAACGACCTTCGTATCAGTTGCGGCCTCTGGACAAAGGTAAGTGCATCGATACCAATCCAGAGGATTCAATTCATCAGTATTCATCGATCCTTATTGATGAGGTGGTGGGGGTTAGCGGCGATTAGGATTGAGACTGCTGGCGGAGATTCAAGTCAAAATGAAAATGCGACAGAATCAATTTCTAAACGGTGGTTCATCCCCGTCATTGCAGAGGACCATGTCACAGCCATCATACAAAGCCTACGACCTGATCTCATCTGGGAGGAGGCAAGCCTTGAATTCAAAAGTGTTTCACCCAGAACGACGAATCGACTAATTAGAATTGCTTGTGTTCAGGCAGTCGTACTTTGCTTGATTGGACTGCCCGTCTCCCCCACGTGGGGATGGATTCCAGGTATCGCCTTGTTACCAATCTTGCTGGCACATGCCGTCAAGAAAGGAAAATCAATGCAATACGCCAGACGATCGAACGAAGTGGTCTATCGAAGCGGCATTTTCAATCGAAAAACGAGCATTACGTTTTTCGACAAAATACAAACACTTTGCATCAGCCAATCTCCCTTTGATCGACGCTGGGGCATGGCAACTCTTTGTGTCGACACCGCTGCCGCCGGGCCAGCTGGGCATCGCATGCAAATCGCCTACCTCGAAGAGCAATTTGCCAATACCGAATTGAAACACCTTCGTATTAGTGCCGCTGGAAGAGAACCCATTTTCGGTTAAGCCCAACAGAATCCCAACCGACCATCGAGCCGGTCTGGTTATCCCAAAACTCCCTGAACCACCTCTCCATGCACATCCGTCAAACGATACCTTCGGCCCTGATGGCGGTAAGTTAATCGCTCATGATTAATTCCAAGCAAATGCAACATGGTTGCTTGTAGATCGTGTACATGCACTCCATTCTCGATGACATTATATCCGAACTCATCAGTTTTCCCGTACTGTCCACCCGGTTTGACTCCACCTCCGGCCATCCAGAGAGAAAAACAACGAGGATGATGATCTCGGCCAAAATTGCCGCCACTAAATTTTCCTTGGCAATAATTAGTGCGTCCGAATTCCCCTGCCCAAACCACCAACGTGTCGTCCAGCATCCCGCGAGCCGCCAAATCTTTCACCAAAGCGGCAGAGGGTTGGTCGGTTTCACGACACTGCCCACGTATACCACCAGGTAACCCTCCATGTTGATCCCAACCTGGATGGTAAAGCTGGATAAATTTCACATCCTTTTCAGCCAACCGTCTAGCCAAAAGACAATTGGCTGCGAATGAACCCGGCTTGTGAACATCAGGCCCATACATATCGAGCGTTTCTTTTGACTCCCCCGACATGTCAACAACATCTGGAACTGAAGCCTGCATGTTAAAAGCCAATTCGTGCTGAGCAATCCTCGTCTCCAACAATGGATCAGACTGCTTTTCCAACTGCATTTGATGCAAGGCATCAATTGCATCGAGCATGCGTTTCCGACTGGATCGATCGATTCCTGCCGGATTATTTAAATACAGCACGGGATCTTTTCCCGACCGGAATCGCACTCCTTGATGCCGAGCAGGGAGAAAACCACTTCCCCAAAGCCGAGAAACCAGCGGTTGCCCACCTTTGTTCTTAGTGACCATTACTACGAACGACGGGAGGTTCTGATTGGCCGTTCCCAATCCATAGCTCAACCAAGCGCCGATACTCGGCCGACCGGGAAACTGTGAACCGGTTTGTAAAAACGTTACGCCCGGTCCGTGATTAATTGCCTCGGTGTACATCGAATTAATCACACACATCCGATCAGCAATTCCGGCGGTGTGAGGCAATAACTCGCTCATCCACTGTCCAGACTCTCCTTGCTGTTCAAACTTAAAAGGAGATCCCACCAATGGAAAACTCGACTGATTCCCACTCATCCCAGTCAACCGCTGCCCCTTACGAATTGCTTCCGGCAACTGCTCTCCCTGAACCTTATTCAAGTGCGGCTTGTGATCCCAAAGATCAATTTGCGATGGCCCGCCACTTTGAAACAAAAAGATGACGCGTTTGGCCTTTGCAGAATGGTGCAACTGATCCATTGACCCACCTCTACTGTCATCAGCGGGCAGATCACTTTTCACCAAGTCACTGAGAGCAAGCGCCCCCAGTCCCATCCCAAATTGGTTGAGAAAACGACGGCGGGGCATTCCAGCGCTGGCAGAATATCCGGTGCATTGATGGTTCATTAGCTCTCTACCGTTTAGTTACACATTCATCGTAATTGAACAAAGCATTGGCAACACTTGACCATGCAGCGAGCACGGCTAAATCCTCAGATTCATCGGCTTGACTCGCCTCAGAAAAATCTCCGCCAGCTGGCTCTCCGTTGATATAAAAACGCACCTGCCCCGATTTCATATCCGCCGTACAGACAACGTGAGACCATTGCCCTACGGGTGGACTCCTCTCCACCATCCGAACCTCTCCGTTACAAATGAAACGCAAACCTCCATGCAGGTCGAGCAGCAACCCCGAGCCGCTACCCGGGGTAATTTTATCCCAGATTCGACCGACTCCTACACGACTCGGCTTGACCCAGGCCTCGAGTGAAAAACCATTGGGAAACTTAAGATTCGATGTATTTTCAAATACGAACGGCCCGCTAATTTTCTGTTTTTCAACCACGGGCTCCACCGGAGTTCCTTCGATCGATTCAAGATTTGAAATTTCAACCTTCCAGCTTGCATCCAAAACTTGATTTCGATCTACCTCATAGAGCTTTTTGATTTCCTCGGATGTCAGCACACTGCCCCACGCACTCGCACGCCCAAATTCCCCTTGGAACTTTTCAGCACCATCCGGTGTCATTCCAATCCTGAAATCGTGCTCATTAGTCGGGAATAAAACTTTGGCACCCGCCCCATATTCGCCGAATTTCCCATTGGATAAATACGCAATCGCCGAGTCCGGATTTGATTGAAAATACTCTAATTGGCTTCGATAAAGATCCTCAATGACCGACCGTTCTTTCGCTGTGGGACGTCGCGTCGTCAGCGTCAAAAACATTTCGTCAATCAACTTGCCAGCTACTTGCCCCTTGTTCTTTGCAATTAGCCGATGACTCAACCCTCGCGCCGCCTCAACGAACTGAGGTCCATTTAACATCGCAAGTGCCTGCAGAGGAGAGGAAGTTCGCTCACGTTTGACCTGACAAACATCTCGCTTCGATGCATCCAAAACCATCATGACAGGACCAGGTCCAGTCCGCTTCCAATAGGTGTATAACGAACGTCGGTAAAGTCCTTCTCCCCCATCCGGTTTGACTGGCTTGAAGGACGCCTCTAACTCGTAAGGCCTAGCGGGCGTGCCACCCAATTTATTGACCAATAATCCACTGGCAGCGAGAACATTATCCCGCAACATCTCTGCAGTCAAACGATAGGAGGGAGCGCGGGCAAGAAACTCATTCGCAGGATCACGCTTCAACATTTCATCTGACACTTGACTCGATTGCCGGTAAGCAGACGACATCACCATTTGCTTGATTAGCCGTTTAACATCCCATCCGCTCTCCACGAAATCTAAAGCCAGCCAATCCAGCAATTCGGGGTGGGTTGGCAACACGCCCTGACTCCCAAAATCTTCAGGCGTGCGCACAATTCCTTCGCCAAAAACCAGTTGCCAGTAATGATTCACTGCCACACGCGCAGTCAAAGGATGACCAGGATCGACCAACCAACGAGCAAGTCCAAGCCGATTGCGTGGCAAGGCATCGTCCGTGGCTGGCAATACTGCAGGCGTTGCCGACACAACTTTTTCTCCCCGACTTGAATACAACCCGCGTCCTAGAACAAACGCGTCCCTCGGCTTATCCATTTCTCGCATCACCATAATTTCAGTGGTGCGGTCCAACTCTTCGCATAATACCTGACGAGCGGATTTCAATTTTGCACGATAATCATCAAATAATTCTGAATCATTTAATTCAAGATGCTCAGCAAGCATGCGCAACTGCAAATTGGAAAGCTCAGCGTTTGCCTCGGAACCCAGAAACCCCTGCTTGAATCGCTCCGAATCATGGGCCAAGCCAACTTCCAAACTCGAAAGCTGTCGATCATATACCTTGAATGAGGAAACCAACCCATTAGTAAATCCACGATCGCGAAACCGCTGTCCAATCGCAATATTATTACCACCACCTCCGGTAATATTTCTGGTGAGCTTGTTTTTCACAACCTCGAGTTCCATCGCTTGCCCGTCAATAAAAATTGACAACCCCGCTGCATCGACGCTTCCGTCGTAGACTACGGAAACATCAATCCATTGATTGAGAGGTATTTCTTGTTTCGTTTTGACCCGAATCGCATTCCCTGGCCAGAAATGAATAAGCGAGGCACTCAATTTTCCGTCTTCGATTAACAACTGATAGCCTCGGCTCGCCGCGTCAGTCCAAGCTCGCGATCTATGAAAAATAACCGCTCGCTCTTTTTTATCCGGCGTGTTCATCGACAAGCTTATCGAAAATGGCTGGTAACGAGTAAAATTACCCGTCTTCATCTCAATCGCATCATCACCAGAGAGTTTCACCGCTGGGTTTTCGCGAGCGTCTACTGTCTTTTGATTCCCGCTACCCACCGCATTGAAATCAACCACCCCAACCGGATCAGCACCTTTCAAACCAATCGCTCGCTCAATTTCTTCTCTGCCAATTCGCTGAGACAGGCTGTTGGGGCGGGTCCGCTCGAGATCTTTCAAGCTCGCTTGCAAAGCTGCTAATTTGTTCTTTTGCTCCGGCTTTAGCAGACGCAACGTCGGGGTGGGTGTTGAGTTGGTGAAATAAGAATAAAGCCCGGATTCGTCGATGTTATTGAAATAAGAAAAAAGTTGGTAATACTCTTTTTGCGAAAGTGGATCATATTTGTGATCGTGGCAACGAGCGCACTCTAGGGTCAACCCAAGAAACGCCGTCGCAAAGGTATGCGTTCGATCAGCGACATACTCCACACGAAATTCCTCTTCAACGCTACCACCCTCTACTTTCTGAGAATGGAGCCGATTGAACGTCGTGGCTAAAATCTGATCATCCGTCGCCTCGGGTAAAAGATCACCCGCAAGCTGTTCGGTAACAAATTGATCATAAGACATGTTCTCATTGAACGACCGAATCACCCAATCTCGCCATGGCCACACAAATCGATCGCGATCCACTTGGTAACCAAAGGTATCGCTGTAGCGAGCAACATCGAGCCAATCCGAGGTCATCCGTTCGCCGTAACGCTCGGAAGCCAACAAACGATCGACAACCACTTCATAGGCATCTTCAGAAGTGTCCGCATTAAAAGCACTCAATTCCTCAATCGTCGGAGGAAGTCCTGTCAGATCGAAGGTCACCCGGCGCAGTAAAACGCCCCTGGATGCGGGCAACGATGGTTTGAGCTTTTCCTGCTCGAGACGGCTTAAAATAAACTGGTCAATCGCATTGGCACCCCAGACTCCTTTTACCTTAGGTAATTGTGCCTTTTTAGGTGAAACGAAAGACCAGTGCTGTTCCCATTCCGCTCCCTGAGCAACCCATAGCTCAAGCGTCTTCACTTCCTCTGCGCTCAATGAAAGATTCGAGTCAACCGGAGGCATGTGGTCATCATCTTCCGAGAGGATTCTCGCAATTAAATCACTTGTCTCGGGTTGCCCCGCAACGACCACCCCTGCAACCCCAGACTCAGTGTCTAAGCGAAGATCAGACTCTCGGGTTTCAGCATCTGGGCCATGGCAAAGAAAGCAACGATCTGAAAGGATCGGTTTCACGTCACGAGTAAAATCAACTTCAGCAACATCCTGCCATGCTAAAACCGACTGACTACAAACCAACGGCGCCAATAAAATAAAAACCAAACAGAGCCGTCTACAAACATCTCTAACTTTTAACTTACCAGTATTCATTTTCACCAAATCGCTTGGGACTTGTCACGCGTCGCTAGAACTCGTCCATTGTAACCCATTCTCATTGAGATGAAATCACGAAATGCAATTCGCGCGGCGCAGCAAGAGCATGCGCACTAGAAAAAAAGATATCTGGAAAGGATACGACAGAGAAATTCCCGAAATAATGCTCAGACAAGGAAAATCTAGCTACCGGACGGCGGGGTCGTTAATAGCGTATCAAGATCCGCCAATTCAAATCGGTAATTCTCATTTAGAAAACCGTTCGTTTTCATCCCATACTCTAGGAACCCAAACGCGGTATTCCGACGCAAAATTGATGCGTGAAAATACCACAATTCAGACGTGACATCGGTATCAACTAAAATCGAATAAACCACTTCAGTCGAGTTCAACTCCGTCGTCGTAAGAACTGACAAGCCACCATCGCTCAAGTCTTTGGTAAATCCCAAAGCGAGAACAGAAGGAACTGGATTTCCATCAACCCAAGGACAAAGAGCCACTGGAAGACCGCGCACGTAGCGGTTCTCTTGCCGACTCTCGTTAGCGCGTAACAGCGTAGGTGTTGTTAAGTCGAGAATTCGGCGCATGTACGGAATTGCGTCCGTCATCCCTTGTTTCGTTCGCGTTGAAAACAACCCCATTTTTTCCTCTTTCGTATTTTTCGATCCGGCTTCCAATTGAAAAATCGGCATTGAAGTGTAGTTTTCAACTTGTGCGCGGTTTTTTTATTTCTATCACGAACCGACGGTGATCCCAAAAACCAGTACGGGTTATAACGATTTTGCAACGCCAACCGCCAAGAAAGCGGTCCGTTCAACACCTGCCCCACATTCGCGCTCAACCCGCGTCCGCCTCAATTCCCAAGACAACAATCTTGGCGATCAAAGACAGTTATTGAAAACAAAGGCAAAACGGACGGCGATTTCAAATTTACTGATTCGCGTATGTCAGAAAGAGTAATTCAAACCGACCAAGAGCGCCGGGGCTTGTTCGATCACCTGCTGGCGAGCCGCCGGCATCCAATCCAAAATCCGCTCGTCGAACGGCTCTAGCTTAAGCCGTTTAAAAACGCCACCGATACGGAACGCGACTCCGCGATCGGTGCGATAATCGAACAAATATCGATCTTGCCGAAACCGCTCGATCCCCGCCGCTAACTTATCGGTAGGCCGATTCGCAAATAAATTAACAGCATTCTCGACACGAGTTCCGTCAACCAATTCAATTTGATCGTAGAACCTTTCCAATTCACCGGGAAATTTCTCGTCCAGCAGTGCATCGAGAAACAATTCAATCACAACGTGCCCAAAGAACCTTGGACGCAACGAGTGATTGTCATCGAATACATCTCGAAGCGACACCGAAAATTCCACCACCATTTGATTGAATGCTGCGGTTTGATGAAACCACGAATCATCTTGATGGTGCTGGACAACTCCACTTGCAATCTTTGCAACCAGCGGATCGTTCGACTCCGCAAATGCCAACGCACGACGTTCGCGAGCCCGACATTTTCGATCACAACCGGACAACCAATCTGGAATACAACAACCGACAGCAAAATAAGGATCATCTAAAAAAGGCAAAGCATGGGCAAACGAATTCATCGTGACAAACCAACTTTTAAAACCAACCTGCCACCATGCAGTCGCCCACAACACTTACCTAACGGCCCGGGATTACGAGCCACGATGAACGGAGCTCTAAACGTCAGCCTTCTGAACATCTTGCCAGCTTCGCGACGCGCCGCTTTCCAATACAGCGTCGCAGATCTTTTGTGTTTCTAAGGCATCCCGAAAGGTTGGCCCAGCAGGAGTCCCAGATTCCAAACCTTGGATGAAATCAGCAACCTGATGCACGAAACTATGCTCATAGCCAATATTCAAACCAGGCACCCACCAATTCCCCATATAAGGGTGATCACCATCGGATACATGAATCGATCGCCAGCCACGCATCGGCCCTTCGAGCCGATGGTCAAAGTATTCAAGGCGATGCAAATCGTGAAGATCCCATTTGATCGAAGCGTGTTCACCATTAATTTCAAACGTATAAAGTGCTTTGTGCCCTCGTGCGTATCGAGTCGATTCGAACAAGCCCAGCGAACCGTTATCAAAGTGGCACAAAAATGCACAGGCGTCATCAATTGTTACCTTTTGAACCTCTCCAGTATCCTGATGGACGCGTTCTTTAATAAACGTTTCGGTCATCGCAGATACATCTTTGATTCCACCATTGAGCCAAATTGCGGTATCAATGCAATGTGCTAAAAGGTCACCGGTGACTCCGGATCCGGCAGCATCGGCATCCAACCGCCAAAGCGCCTCGCCACCTTGCGGCAGGTCTTCCGAGATCGTCCAATCCTGCAAAAAATTAGCTCGATAATGAAAAATCCGACCAAGGTTTCCGCTATCGATAATATTTTTGGCAAACGTAACCGCAGGCACCCGGCGGTAGTTGTACCAAACCATGTTATTGACGCCGGCTTTCTCAACCGCCTCACACATCGCTTCCCCTTCAGCGACATCCATCGCGATTGGTTTTTCGCAGAGAATCATCTTGCCAGCTTCCGCTGCCGCAATTGAAATCTCTTTGTGGAGATTGTTTGGAACACAGATATCAACCGCGTCAATATCGTCCCGAGCGATCAAGGCACGCCAATCCGTTTCCACGGATTCATAACCCCAATTGTCCGCAAACTCCTGAGCCTTTTCGGCATTGCGTGCACAGAGGGCCTTCAAAACTGGCTCATACTCAAGCTCGAAAAAATTACCCACCGTCGCGTACGCATTGGTATGGGCCTTTCCCATAAATCCGTAACCAATCATCCCGATATTAAGTGGCTTTTTCGCCATATTTCCGATTCCTCAAGAATTAAAATTTGTCTGTAACTTTATAATCAGGCCAGTGATTGCACCAGCGAACGACCTTCCAACCGAACCACTTTTTTCGCCGACAACCGGGGCAAAACCACGGTCGTTTCCAGCGAATTTTCTCTAACCGTGGGCTTCTTGGACTGCAATCATCGATGCAAGGATTGTGTTCCAGGTCTCAGGCGACTCAAGCATCGCGTTAGGGAACATACATCCATCCCAGCAAATATGCTGGATCCCTCTGGCTTCGGCATCTTGCAACCAATACTTGGAACACTCAACAATGTCGAGCTTGCCGTTGGGATCGTCTGCTGGACAATGCTTTCCCGTTTTATCGTGGTCACCAGCGCCGTGAACTTCACCATCGTTTTGAGCCACGTGAAAATCATTCGTCCATGGTCGCAACTTATCCGTCATTGTCTTATAAGCGGCCCAAAATTCTTCATCCGAATAGCCATCTTGCAACAACGCATGCTCGGGAGCGTTGTAACCCATGAGATACAGATAGGTGTGAGCAAGATCTGCTTGAAAGCCAAGTGTCTCAGGCATTCCGACTTCTTCAAGAAGGTCGAGCATATCTTTCCAAGAGTGCATCCCGGCCCAGCAAATTTCTCCTTCTGCGGCAAGTCGCTCTCCATGGTCCGCTGCAATTTTGGCGGCTTCCTTAAACGTGGCAGCAATCTTCGCGGTGTTGGCACCTGGATTTTCGCGCCATTGATCCACTCCAAATTCAGCGGAATCAATTCGAATACTACCGTACGTTCGAACGCCATGATCATTGAAAACGCTGGCAATGTGGCAAGCCTTCTTAACCGCAGTTAAAAACTTGTCGGTCGCTTCAGCATCTCCCATCGCACTATCACCGACAGTTCCCGGCCACACCGGAGCTACCAGTGTTCCGACATTCAAGCCCTTGCTTTGAATTAGATCCGCAATCCCACGCAATTCATCTTCCGACGCATCTGGATCGGTATGCGGCAGAAACAGAAAATAGTCAACGCCTTCAAATTTCCGTCCATTGACTTCGGCTGCCACGGTCAGATCGAGCATTCGCTCAAGGCTGATTGGCGGCTCTTGCCCCTCATCAGTTCCTTTTCCAACAAGTCCAGGCCACATCGCGTTATGAAGTTTTAGTTGCTTGCTCATCTGTTCCCTTAATATTTATTCTGACGTAAATCAGGTGATTAATTTGTTATCCAACGGGATTTAGGCATTGGCGATCCAACGATCACGCCTTATGCCCCCCAACCGACGGCAAGTCATCCCATGTATTGGGACCAAAATACCGTAGCCCTACCAATGGTTCTGAACCATTGTTCTCAACTTCCACCCCCGCAGATGCCGCATGGTGAGAAATAAATACCTCATCCTCACTGAGCTGACCGTAACGCATGATTACCGGAGTCTGCAGATCAAGTGCGCCAAGACGTCCTTTGCCTTGAACTGTAATCCAACTACTTGCCCCTGGATCTTTCATTACACATTTACAACCGGGATCCACGGTCAACTCACGAGCCGTAAACAACTGCTCGCCATCAACCGTTCCGTAAACAATCCAGCGATCGCACCAACCAGGCCCCTGATCGGCAACGATCGGTTCCAAATAATTGTTGTCTTTAAAATTGGGGTCTACATTCTTTTCCCAATCCAGTTGACCAATAATAAAATCCAGATCCTGATGTTTCTCTTCAGGCATATCTTTGACCAATAACGACCATGGAACATATCGCCCTTCAACAATGTTTTGAAACATGCCGAAAACGTCGCTGCCCCACTGAGGTTCATAAGTACACAACGAACCAGGAGCATGCAAAACTCCCGGCGGAATCAACCACCCAGTTCCGCGTTTCAGTCGATATGCCTTCGAGAGGTCAAGAATACCATTCTCACCCTTGCTCCAGTTCTCAAGGCATTTGCGAAGATCCTCTTTGGTTGTTCCTGGTTCTAGCCCCATAAAGGTGTGAGGGAAATTGTTATCGCAATTATTGTATTGAGGTGGGAAATAATAACTCTCCGGTTTCCCCTCCTGGCCGACCAGCGCTGCATCATCAAAGCTTTGATGCATGTGATGCGGAATGGGCCCCATATTGTCGAAGAACTTTGAATACACCGGCCACTTTTTATATTTGTCCCACATCTGGGATCCAATCAAAGCTGCCCCGCATTCCTCAACAGCATCTCTGAGAAGAAACGCCTCACCCTCAAAACGACAAAAACTGAGACCCTCAGTTGGTTCTCGGTTTTCGTTGGCACATTCAGTGGTACTCCCAAACCAACGTTCATCGATTCCACCTCGCTCGGCACCCATGGCATAATAATCATCCGGATGAAGGCGAATCCGCTTCCCTGGGTGCAAGAAACTTCTTGGAACCCAAGTCGGGGTTAACCGCAAAAGCCCCCCCGTCGCATCCATGGCTCGGTCAAGAATTTGACGCACGTTATCAGTTGATGTTACGGGAAGTGACTGCGAAGAGACCATATCTAATTATTTTTCGAACAAGGACATGCGTAAACGAAGTAAAAGTTTTAAGCTGTTTTAGGAAGCTCTGCAAGCATTTACCAGCTAGTAACTTCTTCATCAACACGAGAGTGAAAAAAAACATGAATTCCAGCACCACCGACCTACTCAACCTATCCTTCACCTCCCAACAAAATTTCACTGGAGGCTCGAATACTCTCGGTTGGAATTTTCACCGAATGGAGACGGGACAGAGCTGCGGAGTTGACAAATTGACGGCTCGCTGCGGCAGCAAGGCAATTGACATACTCCCTACGCGAGGAATGGGGATCTGGCAAGCCAAAAACGGCGACGTGCGGTTCGGCTGGGATTCACCAGTTTCAGGCCCCATTCACCCGATGTGGGTCGACGTGAACGAACCAAGCGGATTGGGATGGCTCGATGGATTTGATGAAATGATGGTCCGCTGCGGGCTGTCCAACAATGGGGCTCCTGAATTTGACACCAATGGCCAACTCGTCTGGCCGCTGCACGGTCGAATCGCCAACCTACCAGCGAGCCAACTAAGTGTTGAAATCGATGAGGGGGAAGGCAAAATTACGGTACGAGGAACGGTCGTTGAAAATCGATTTCATTTCCACCGCTTACGCCTAGAGACAACGATCAGCATGCAACTTGATTCGGATGAAATCTCGATCACGGATTGCGTCACCAACCTTTCGGATCGACCGGACAACATCCAGATGCTTTACCACAATAACTTCGGTTCGCCCGTCCTCGAAAAAGGCAGTCGCTTTTTTGCGCCCATCAAGAAACTCGTCCCACGCAATCCTCATGCAGCATCTGGTTTAGACCACTGGGATCAATACGGAGCCCCCGATCCAAATTATGCAGAGCAAGTTTATTTTATGGAACTCGCGGCAGATGCCGAACAAGAATCTTTGGCCATGCTCAGCAATGCCCAACAGACGAACGCGGTCAGTATCCGCCATAACACATCGCAGCTACCTTTTTTCTCACTTTGGAAAAACACGGTAGGCACATCCGACGGCTACGTGACAGGCCTTGAACCAGCCACAAACTTTCCCAATCCGCATTCTTTCGAAAAGCAACATGATCGAACGATCCAACTACAGCCAGGCGATGACTACACAATGTCATTACACATTGGGCTTTTGACAGATTCGAATGCTATTCAAGCCGCCCTTGAAAAAATTAAAAAACTCCAACCGACAGCCACTGAAATTCACGATTGCCCAACCGACGATTGGTGCTCGACTTGAGGAACACTTGCGGTTAGAGATCGCCATCAAGAGCCCCTCCAAAAACACTTTGCCCGAATCTTTAGTGCCGATATTCAATCTCTTTCCCGAGGACCGATGCATCAAATTGCGATTGGCCATTTTCTAAACGAAAAACCTGGTGCCCCATCACCCACGTCGCAACTGGCCACCCAGTTAGCTCAGTGCCATGCCAGGGAGTCCAGCCACATTTTGTTTCCTGATTCTCATTAAGAACGGTTTGAGACAGGCTCAAGTCGACTAACGTTAAGTCAGCATCATAGCCGACTTCGATTCTTCCTTTGTTTTCTATTTGCCAAACCCTCGCCGGTTCAGCCGACATCCATTTTACTACTTGTTCCAACGTGCATTTACCGTGGCAAACCTGATTGAGCATCAATGCCAACGAATTCTCAACAGCGGGAAGACCGGAAGGGCATTCGGGATAGGGTTGTTGCTTTTCCTCAATCGTATGGGGAGCATGATCCGTGGCGATGACAGTGATCACGCCATCAAGCAGCGCCTGCCATAATTTCTGATTGTCGGATTTGGTTTTAATGGATGGATTCATCTTGACCAACGACCCGAGCGATGCGTAATCGTCGACATTGAAAAACAAATGGTGAGGACATATTTCAGCGGTAATCAAATCACCTCCAGCTGCAATGAGATCGATCTCAGCTGCGGTCGAGACATGCAGCACATGAAAAGGATGTTGATGGCGAATGGCAAGATCGATTGCCCGTTGCGTGGCAATCAAAGCAGCGCGATGGTCACGAACTCGAGAGTGGTCTGCAATGTCCTTCGAATTCGCATAGCGAGCAGCGTTTTCCCGGACGGTCGATTCGTCCTCGCAGTGGGCACAAATTGGCAGCGTTGTTTCGGCAAAAATAGTTTCTAACGCAGCCTGCTCATCCACCAGTAAATTACCCGTGCTCGAGCCAATAAAAATTTTAATTCCAGGAGTTCGCTTGGCATGTCGAAGTTCACCGACATTATCGGTGGTCGCCCCAATATAAAACCCGTAATTAACAAGCGAACGACTCTGAGCCAATTTCAATTTGTCGTGCAATGCATCCACCGTCACGGTATTGGGAACCGTATTCGGCATTTCCAAAAAGCTGGTCACTCCTCCCTTCGCACAGGCCCGGGAAGCATGAACAAGATCTTCTTTATGGGTCAATCCAGGCTCACGAAAATGCACCTGATCGTCAATCACTCCCGGTATTAAATGCTTTCCAACTGCATCGACCGTCCGGTCAACGGCCGTTTGAATTGCTACATCAATCGCCGCAATTTTCGTTCCCTCAACCAACACCGACGTCTCAACCGAGCCCTCGGGTAAAACAACCACAGCATTTTTAATTAGCGTTTTCATCTTTAAGACCTTCTACTCAATACCATTCGACTTCGCCTGATCATACGAATTGGCTGTTGATTTGTCTGTAGGACTGATTTGATTCATCGCTCCCAAAATCTCCAAAGTACACCAGCGGCACGGGTTGGAAATCCTAGCTTTCAACGCCATACTTTATTTCGAACTTAGAATACCCCGCCGCAGGAAGTTAAGCCGATGCAGGACGAAACCTTTGAAAAACTTGGCCAATTTTACCTAGGCAAACAATACGACATGGATCGCCGCGAGCGAACCGAACAATACCTGCTGTACGATTCCCGCGATCTCTGTACGCACGCCGTTGTCGTCGGCATGACAGGAAGCGGAAAAACCGGATTGTGCATTGACCTGCTCGAAGAAGCCGCAATGGACAATATTCCGGCGATTGTTATCGACCCCAAAGGCGACATCTCGAACTTACTCTTAACCTTCCCCGAGCTCAGTGCGGAAGAATTTCTCCCTTGGATCGATGAGGGGCAGGCAGATCGAAAAGGACTGTCTAGCGAAGAATTTGCTAAAGAAGAAGCAGGGAAATGGAAAGACGGTTTAGCCGGATGGGGGCTAGACGGTGACCGCATCAAAAAAATGCGGGAAAAAACTGAGATGCGAATCTACACCCCCGGCAGTAATTCAGGACGCCCACTCAATATCCTGAAATCATTCGCTGCGCCGGCTCCTGAAATCATTAATCAGACAGACTCACTCAATGAAAGAATTAGCTCCGCCGTATCGGGGCTTCTCGGACTGATTGGTATCGATGCCGATCCAATCAATTCGTCGGAACACATTTTAATCTCTAAAATTCTCGACCACTATTGGAAACAGCAACAGGACCTAGACCTTGCTCGATTGATTCAACAAATCCTCGACCCTCCTTTCGAGCGTTTTGGAATTTTGGAATTGGAAGACTTTTGCTCTCGTAAAGATCGTCAGGCACTGGCGATGACACTAAACAACCTCCTTGCCTCTCCATCCTTTTCCAGTTGGATGCAAGGAGAACCGATCGACATTAAAAAGATGTTGCACACCGAGTCTGGCAAGCCGTGCATTTCGATCATTTCAATCGCACATTTGTCAGAAAATGAGCGAATGTTCTTTGTAACGCTCATCCTCAATGAAATGATCACCTGGATGCGCTCGCAAGCCGGAACCTCCAGCTTGCGAGCGATTCTTTACATGGATGAAGTCTTTGGATATTTCCCCCCAACCAAAAACCCTCCCTCGAAGCAACCGATGCTGACCCTACTTAAACAGGCTCGCGCCTACGGACTCGGCTGCGTCCTCGCCACCCAAAACCCAGTCGACCTTGACTACAAAGGACTTTCCAATGCAGGCACTTGGTTTCTGGGGCGACTGCAAACGGAACGAGATAAAATGAGAGTCCTTGAAGGACTCGAGGGAGCTTCTGCCCAGGCTGGAGCAAAATTCGATCGAAGCCAAATGGAAAAAACCCTCGCGGGACTTGGAAGCCGTGTTTTTCTTATGAATAATGTTCACGAAGATCACCCAGTCCTCTTCGAAACGAGATGGGCCATGTCCTATCTTCGAGGACCATTAACGCGAAACCAATTGCAAAAACTAACCCAGCAACACAACATCAACTCACCGGCACCCAAGCCGAATGAACAACCAGCCCTCCCAGCAACTCCGCTTCAAACCGACCTCTCAAGTGCTACTGACCAGCAACCTCCAACCCTGACAACATCACAAATCCAAGCGATGATTCCAAAGGCGATCCCTCAATTTATCGTCCAACCCGAGAGTAATACGGAGCCCACCGATCGCGTCGTTTACGAACCAGGCCTGTTCGCCACTGGACGCCTGCATTACGTGAGAGCCTCTTACAAAATTGACCAGTGGCTCGACCGGTCGATGTTAACATTCATTCATGCGGGGGAAATGCCCAACGAAATCTGGGAAAAATCTCAACAGGTTCTGAAGCCTTTCAATCCGAATCCAACTGCTGCTGGTGAACTCACACTCTCAACCCCAACCCCAGAGTTGCAAGCCTCAAAGAATTACACACATTGGAAAAAATCCCTCGTTGACTTTTTATATCAAAAACACGAACTAACGATATGGAAATGCGAAGAACTGAAACAATACTCTGACGCCGAAGAGTCTTTAGGCGATTTCAAGGTTCGCATTGAACAAATGGCCTCAGAACACCGCGACGGAGAAGTAGACAAACTTAGACAAAAACATGGAAAACGTTTCGCTACGCTCGAGGGAAAAATCAAGCGAGCGGAAGATAAGGTCGAAATCCAAACCGAACAATATGAACAAAGCCGCACGTCATTGCTGACGACACTCGGAACCACTCTCGTCGGCGTCTTGATGGGACGACGGTCAACTCGAAACGCATCTTCTTCGGTTCGCTCTTACAGCCGATCCTCAAAAGAAAAATCAGACATCAGACGAGCCGAGGACAAGCTTAAGGACCTAGAGGACGAAATCGAAGCCTTAAACCAAGAATTCGAAGAAGATGTAAACTGCCTTAGCAACAAACTCGCCGTTGAAAACCTAGAATACACCGAGCATCCACTCGCGCCTCGCAAAAGCGACATCTCAATCGAAAAATACGAAATCCACTGGCTTCCGTTTCGAGTAGATTCGCAAGGCGGTTTGGAACAACTATTTTAGCCAGCAACCGCTCAACAGACTTTACTCGGGTGATCGCTCGCGAGTTACTTTCCCTTCGGCCCAGCGTTTTAAGCCAGCGAGTCGATCTTTACCCAACTCAAAATACAGGAACGGCAATGACTCTAAATGGCTCTTAAAAGCTTCTCCGCAATCGAGTTCCCCGGACCCTGCATCCACCAACCCCCGCTCGACCATCTCCCACATTAGCAGTTCTGAAATTTGCTGATGTCCAAAAATGGTCGGGTGTACGTGATCTAGCATCGACCCACGTCCCGGAATTCCATCGGGGGCAACTGATTCAAAAAATGCCTTAACATCCACAATCGGCACCGCATTCTCTTTTGCCACACGATTAATAGCTGCATACATTGGTTCCACAATTCGCAACGGACAAACATCTTCCTCTTTGGCCAAAACCAAATGACGTCTTGCGGATTCCAGTTCCCCCAATTGGTGATAGACCTGCCCCAATCGATAGTGAGCTTCCGCATGCCGAGGGTTCATTTCAACCAGCGCCTTTAAACGAACGCTCATCTCAGACCACTCCACTCTCTCTTCCGTCTCACCGGTCAAAGCCTGCCATTCAGATTCAAATTTTGAGAGTTGAGACTCGGTCATACCCGATGAATGCTGGCTCTTAAATGGCGACGCATCCATTAAATTCGTGACTGGATTACAAAGAATTAAAGGAACCTCTGCCTCCTCGGCTGCATCAACCATCGCATTGAGATTTTGTTCAAAATGCTCAACTATATCCTCCCGCCACGGATCATCTCGTTCGTATTGCTCTAGCCCACCTCGAAAATCCAATCTCGCTTCGACATCCGTTGGCAAGACATTTTCTGGATCGACAGGCTCCGACTTCGCCTCCATCAACCTCGATCTTAAAAAACTGTAAGACCGAAAACTAGAAAGTCGTTCATGGGTGCGTCCAATCCAACTGGGTGTTTTTTTTATTTGATCGTAAGTCCGATCCTCTAAAAATTCATTCTGCCCCGTATAAAGAACAATTAAATCAGGTTCGTAATCGAGAACTTCTTCAACAATTGGAACCAGTCGATAACTTGCGTAGGACACTCCGCCACAATTCACAACCGTCCATTTTCTTGTGGAATCAAGCTGTTCAAGCCGCAACTGAAGCCACTTGGGAAACGATGTATCGGGAGCAAAAGGACGTCCCTGGACGGTCGACCCTCCAATACAAAAAACACGAAATTCGTTATCTGCTTTCACTGCTGGGAATTTTGCTTCGCAAAACAAGGGCATCCGATTAGACGCGATCTCGTACTCGCCTCCCGCTCCATTCACAACAAAAAGCGGGCGAATTTCGGTGAAGCCAATATATGGATCGGTAACCGCATCTGAATTCTGCCACCCCCAGCCCCAGAGCACCAATTCAAACAATAAAAACGGCAACAAGCCGATGGCAATCGCACCAACTCGAAACAAGAGCGAACGCTTCCACGATTTTGTTGAACCCACCTGATTTCCTGACACTCTGCCTCCTCACCCTATTTCCAAATAGCTTGCGAGATTCCTCCACCACCGGAGTTCCTCCGCACGCTGCCAGAAGTATAATCCAGTTTTACATTGTCATGCGAGCAGTATTGATTCAATGTCCGTAATTCTCGGCATCTCCGCTTTTTATCACGACTCCGCCGCCGCCTTGGTGGTCGATGGAGTCGTTGTCGCCGCTGCACAAGAAGAACGTTTCACGCGAAAGAAACACGAATCCAATTTCCCACAACAAGCCATCGAGTTTTGCCTAGCTTGGGCAGGCCTGGAAATTGAAGAACTCGATCACGTTGTATTTTACGAAAAACCATTTCTAAAATTTGAACGAATCCTTGAGACACACCTCGCTCACGCTCCCCGCGGCCTCGAATCGTTCATGACCTCGATTCCCATTTGGCTAAGAAGCAAACTGTACATCTCTAGGATAATAACGAAAGGCCTGAAAGGACGATATAAAAAACGCATTCTTTTCGTCGAACACCACCAATCGCACGCTGCAAGCGCATTTTTTCAATCTCCATTTGAAGAGGCAGCTATCCTTACCGTGGACGGGGCAGGGGAGTGGACGACGACGGCAATCGGACTCGGCGTTGACTCAAAAATCCAACTCCACAATGAACTTCACTTCCCCAATTCGCTTGGGCTCCTCTATTCTGCGTTCACCTACTTTTGCGGATTCCGAATCAACAGCGGGGAAGGCAAACTGATGGGATTGGCGCCGTTTGGCACACCAGTTTACGCAGACGCGATTCTTGGGAACCTAATCGATTTGCAACCCGACGGATCCTTTCAACTAAATCAGGAATTCTTCGAATACTGCACCGGCAGCAAGATGACTTCGTCAAAGTTCGACCAACTTTTTGACGGCCCCCCAAGAGCGCCCGAATCTACTATTACGCAACGAGAAAAAAACCTCGCCGCATCGATTCAATTTGTTATCGAATCTGCGCTGCTGAAAATCACCAACCACCTGTTTCAATTAACGCAATGCGACCAACTCTGCATTGCCGGAGGCGTTGCATTAAATTGCGTTGCCAATGGAAAATTGCTCCGAGAGAGCCCGTTTAAAAAAATCTGGGTCAACGCTGCCCCCGGAGATGCCGGCGGCGCTATTGGTGCGGCCTTATTTGCGTGGCACCAAATCCTTGAGAACCCAAAAAACAACGCTGTTGCGACATCTCCGTTCCTTGGCCCGGAGTATTCCGAAACCCAAATCCGCAACACCTTAAAAAGATACAATGCGAATTTCCAGGAACTCTCAAACGACGAATTAGCAAACACCGCTGCTAATGATTTAGCCAGTGAGAAAATCATTGGGTGGTTTCAGAATCGCATGGAATTTGGACCTCGGGCTCTGGGAAACCGCAGCATTCTCGCAGATCCCCGCCCACTAACTGCCCAAGACCAATTAAATCGAAAGGTCAAATTCCGAGAACCGTTTCGCCCATTTGCCCCTGTCATTCTTCAGGAGGAATTCGAGAATTGGTTTTCAACCCGTCATTCGTCGCCGCTAATGTCATTCGCCGCATACCTGCACCCTGAGGTACCAGCAACCAAGTTTCCCGGCATTACACACGTTGACCGTTCATCTCGAATCCAGACGATCGCCTCGACGGACAACCCGTTCCTTTACCAATTACTGAATCGTTTTCGCAGCGAGACCGGTTGCCCAATGCTCGTAAATACAAGTTTCAATGTTCGCGGAGAGCCGATTGTTTGTTCGCCGGACGATGCGTATCAATGTTTCATGAAAACAAATATCGATGCCCTAGCGATCGGAAAATTCTATCTGAGAAAAGAAGACCAACCCAGTTTCAACACTGAAACGCGTCCCCCCAAATACAAAAACACATGGCTCAACCGCGGATTCCATGCATGGCAAAAGCTGACTTTCCCATTACGGTGGGCAGTATCAAAAATTGCCTTATTACTGGTTTACTACCTCTGCATTTTCCCCATCAGCCTGCTCCTCTATCGATTTAAATTCAAAAACAAATCGATTCCCGTTTCCCATCCCACTGAGAAGACGATATCTTATTGGCGATCTCGAAACGAAACGACCGACAAAACCCGCTACTTTAAACAATATTAATTTCGTGAATTCCAAGCAGCAAAAAAAAACTGAACCTGCAACGTTTCTGGACAAATCCAACTCCAAACACCCTAACGTCTTAATTGAGTTTGGCGACTTCTTAATTAATAATAAGAAATGGTGGCTGACTCCAATTTTCTTTATCTTGCTTTTATTCAGTCTTTTCATTGCCCTGACGGGAACTGCCATCGGCCCGTTTATCTACGCTTTCTTTTGATGAATCTGTCACTCCTTATCTCTCACCCCTTAAAAGGCTCCCAACAAGCCATGCTAGTTATCGACGAGCACCCGTTACTTGAGACCGCGGTTGTGATTACCGAATTCGATCAGCCCATCGGGGAAACGCCATCGCCTATCGCACTCGCCGAAAAACTTGCTTTCCCCCAAACGGTTCCGATTGCCACTGAGCCGGACGTTAAACCTCACGTCCGCGACATGCTCCGATTTGGCGGCTACAAACCAACTGGTCGCGGTAAGCCGGCGTCGGAATATCTCCGACAAGCGGTTGAAAAAAACAAATTGTCGCCTATCAACCTTCCCGTCGACATCTGCAATATCGTTTCGCTCCATAGCGGGTTGCCGATCAGCGTCATCGATGTGGATTTAGCGTCAGAGCCACTAAGAATTCGCATCGCCCCGGAAGACTCGCACTATGTTTTCAATCAAACGGGACAAACGATTAAGCTCGATGGACTACTGTGTCTCTTCGACAATCTTGGGGCATGTGCGAACGCCGTAAAGGATTCGCAGAGAACAAAAACATCTCCCCAAACACGAAGAACGCTTTCAATAATTTGGGGCACTCAGTCGCTGCCAAAGTACTGTGCAACCGTCGCTCAATGGTACTGCGATGTCCTTAACGAATTCGGAACGACTCAATTCGTTTGCCCCACCAACAAGGAAGTTTGACCATTCCAACTCTGGTACAAATCTTGCCCGCCCGCTTTCCAGGAAATTTCACTAACATTACTGAAATCTCACCACTAAAGTGGGCGCTCAAAACATAAAAAGAGACGAGCCCCAGCATTCGATGTTGCGGGACATGCGAAACGCCGAAACCCGCCTCAAATTACCAATAAGACAAAGCTTTCAGCTAGATCGGCAAGTGGATTTCAGTTTTGAACCCCTTCTACGCGTAGAAGTTTCGAACCGGACTTCGCCAACCACCAAATCTGCAAATTTGTAAAACCGGATACAAAATGCCGAATCCTCGAAGACTCCAACTAAAGCTCTGGCACCTATTTGCCGTCTTTGCATTGATTTCATTCGGCCTGTGGCTTACGACTCAATACGGCATCTCCAAAGGAGAGATTGAAATCATCGAGTTGGAAGACTGGAATGGATTCGAATTCTCCGAAGAACACTCAATTCTGGAAGTCTCAAAGATTCAATTTCGTTTCTTAAAACCTGAACACCTAAAACAAAATTCGCAAACGAATCTTTTCATGAAACAGCATGTGCTGCTTGACTGCACCAACATCAATGTTGGAAAAAAAGTGAGATTCAAATACAGAAGCAAGCCACTTCCATGGGCTCAAGCCGAAACGCCCATTCAGGGCATCCTGAACCGACTTGGGTTGCATCCGAGCAACGTGGAGGAAACCCTAACAGAATATTTAATGCCGCCAGGCTAATCAGACTGAACTTATCCAAGCACACGGCTTGCCGCATGCCGCATAACACTTAGCCTAGCGCCGACAGCCAGCTTAGAGGCAAAACAAAATAAATCATCTCTGCCTGAGATTACTTAGTTTGCTTTCTCAATTGCCCGCTTCATTGCAGCGCCCATATCAGCGGGGCTATTGGCAACTTCAATCCCAGCCGCCTCTAAGGCCGCGATTTTTTCTGCCGCGGTTCCTTTGCCACCACTGATGATCGCTCCAGCGTGTCCCATTCGTTTCCCGGGAGGTGCAGTCCTCCCCGCAATGAACGCAGCTACTGGCTTGGTAATGTGCTCCTGCACATAAGCAGCAGCCTCTTCTTCGGCCGTTCCACCGATCTCGCCCATCATCAGAATAGCTTCCGTTTCATCGTCATCCTGGAACATTTGCAGACAGTCAATGAACGACGTTCCAACAATCGGATCTCCACCAAGGCCGACACAGGTAGTTTGCCCAAGGCCTAAACTGGACGTTTGCCAGACGGCCTCATAGGTAAGCGTGCCTGAACGGCTCATAATTCCGACGCAACCTTTTTGGTGAATATAGCCCGGCATGATTCCAATTTTACATTCATCAGCCGTGATTACGCCGGGGCAGTTTGGCCCGACCAAAACAGATTTAGATTTTTTCGCAGCTTCATAAACGCGAACCATATCAATTACCGGAACACCTTCAGTCACGGCAATTACAACTTCGATTTCGGCATTAATCGCTTCGAGAATTGCATCCGCAGCAAAAGGCGGCGGCACAAATATCATTGTCGCATTCGCTCCCGTTTGCAGACGAGCCTCTTCTACGGTGTCAAAAACAGGCAACCCGGCAACCGTCTGTCCGCCCTTGCCAGGAGTCACTCCACCCACCATTTGCGTACCGTATTCAAGGCACCCACGGGTGTGGAATTCACCGACGTTTCCGGTGATACCCTGACAAATGACCTTTGTATCTTTGTTGATGAGGATGCTCATTGATCTTCCGCGTATAATTGATTTTTTAGAAACAGCTTATTTTTTGGTGACTTGCAACGTAGCCCGATTTTCGAAACTACTCGGCAACTCGTATTCGGTGAGAACTAGCTCAGTGTCGCAACAACTTTTTCAGCAGCGTCACCAAGATCAGTCGCAGTCACCAACTCAACATCGGATTCCTCGAGAATTCGACGCCCCTCTTCCACTTCCGTTCCTTCTAATCGGACAACGAGTGGAACAGTAAAGCCAACCGACTTTGCAGCGACAACGATTGCCTCGGCGATCGTTGTGCACTTCATGATGCCGCCAAAGATATTGACTAAGACTGCTTTTACATTCGGGTCAGATAAAATAATCCGAAAAGCCTCGGTCACCTGATCCGCATTGGCACCACCACCGACGTCGAGAAAGTTTGCAGGTTGGCCACCATGAGTCTTGATAATGTCCATCGTGCTCATCGCCAAACCCGCTCCGTTGACGAGGCAACCAATGTTCCCCTCTAACTTGACATAGCTCAGACCGGCCGCGGAAGCGCGAACCTCAGATTCTTCCTCTTCTGAAAGATCCCGCATTTCCTCCCAGTCTTTGTGGCGAAAAGCTGCATTGGAATCAAAATTGATTTTGGCATCCAAGGCAACTAGATCTCCGTCACCCGTGACCACCAAGGGATTGATCTCCATCAAACTGCAATCCGTGTCAACGTAGAGCCGACAAAGTGCCTTCATAAATTTGTCCGCAGCGCGAACCGATTTTCCTTCAATCCCAAGCTTCTTACAAAGCTTTCGGACTTGGAAACTTTCAATTCCCTGAGCAGGGTCAAAATGTTCTTTAAAAATCTTCTCGGGAGTCTCGTGGGCCACCTTCTCAATCTCGACGCCACCTTCCTGAGAACACATCAACACCGGCTGCATATTCGCACGGTCCAGCACAATCCCCAGATATAACTCGCGGGCGATATCACATCCCGCCTCGACGATGACTTGATTTACCGTTTTCCCAGCCGCTCCGGTCTGGATAGTCACCAGACGATTGCCCAACATGGCCGCAGCCGCTTCGCGAGCTTCATCGGCAGATTTAACCAACTGGACGCCGTGCTGCTCAGAATTCTCAATAAAAGTACCCTTGCCTCGGCCGCCGGCATGAATCTGCGATTTCACCACCGCAATCGCTCCCCCAAGTTCAGTGAAAGCCGCAGCGGCTTCTTCGGGAGTCCGCGAGACTCTGTTTTCGAGGACTTTAACGCCAAACTGATGGAATAGCTGCTTACCTTGATACTCGTGTATTTTCATCTTATTACATTCAAAATGTTGGGAGATAAGCCGCGGATTATATGAAAAGTTAATTTGAACGGTCAACCGGACACAAAGCTCAAATTTTATCGCAGAAAGCTACGAATCGCTCGCCAATCTAAGTTCCCGATAATCGTAAAAACCGTCAAGCTTGAGTGCGGATTCATCCTGCAATCAAAATTATCCCGATGGAACAGTATCGACTTCCATTGTATTTGTGCCGGAATTTGAACATGAATCAACATCCCCAAGACAAGCCAGCGGTTCAATTCGGGGAAACCCCCGAGCAGGCTCAGGCAAAAAGAACTCCGCAACCTAAGCTTCGCACCCCCGAAGAAATTGCGTTTACCGCACAAGAACTAGAAAAAAACATTTCTCGTTTGTCCCAAAACGCATCATTTCCAAGCAATCAACCGGCTCAAAATTTCGACGCACTCGACTACGCCTCAATTTCATTATCGTCTCCTCGACGAACCGAAAACGAAACGCCGCCAAGGGAACCGACAGCAAACGCCCCGGACATTGATCCCTACATTGATCCTTCTGAGCTAAGAAAATCTGATTTGCAAAGTCTTCGCGACACCGACGCTGGCCCACTTTCGCCAAAAAGCGAAATTAAATTGCCAGCTGCCAATGATTCCAATGAAATGATTTCACCGTCGAGTGACTCCCACAAGAGCCCGATGCAGCCTGAAACTCACCTTGAGACAACCGGAACAACTCCAGTCGCCCACCTCTCTTCGGGACAACATGACAACGTGCAAATTCATCAAGAGCTTCCACCAGTCACATGGTTCTCCGACCCCTTGTCGATCATCACGCCCCGCACGCCCCCTTCCACGAAACCACGATCGGTTGTCACCCCTTTAAAACCTGAATCTAGCGAACCTTTTCACGACATCAGAAACTTCAGCGATTCTGCTAGTAGAAAAATAGAACTGATCAGAGGAGCCTACCGGTCGGATTCGGAATCGCGGATGATCCAATCACCCTCTCCAGAATCAAGCCAACAAGCTTCTTCAGAAATTGAAAAGAAGAAGAGCGAGGATATTTTCGACAAAGACGAGGTCTTTCTCGCACGGACCGGTGACATCATCAATGTAAACGGCGAAGATGGATTTGATCGCATCGACCTGGCTTGCTACGACGTTAATTGCGCTTCCATTTCGCCTAACTCGATTCGAATCGATGACGAACAAACTGGCTCGTTTGAAATTCACTTTGTCGGTGTTGACTACGCCATCTTTGCTAACGGAGTCAAAATCCGCCTCGATAGCACGAACTAAACCCGAAGACATGCACTGCCCCGCAGGGAACCACTCCCTTATTCGTGCTCAAACTCGGCAGACAAAACACGCACACATAACACCGATGCTCACGACGATTGCTTTTCAAATAAGTGCGTTTCAAACAAGCACTATTGCCGGCCATTAATCATCACCTCAGCGCCAGTTTCATAAGTCACGAAACCGACAATACTAGATTGCTGTATTTTCAGCCCTTGGGTTACAAACAATGAGTAAGGGTCTTCTTTCCCCCAAGGCCCCAAAGCGACAGATCGGTACCTGAGTTTTTTGAATGCACCTGGCTTAAAACCAAGAATCCCTGACTGTGGCAAATTCACAACATTGCATTCGAACATCCAGTTCGAATCGGGATACTCATTCGTTGTACACTGGAACGACATTTTCCCTTGTACGAACCCCTCTGAATTGAGCAAGAGATTGTTCTCAAGTAATTCAAATCGAGCGACGCGCACCCCCACTTGAGACACGCAGGCCAGGGCAAGCGAACAGAGTGAAACAACGAGCAGCAAAGCCTTTAGATTAAATCTCAATTTCACCATGGACACCGTGCAGTATTGAAAATTCACTCAACAGCCAAACTGGTTGACCTTTAACGTAACCGCCGGCGTCGACAAATAATCACTCGCAACCCAAGAAGCGGCGGACATGGCGAACGTACGTCAACACATCACCTCTCATTAACCCTGATCCAACCCTTTTTTCAAGGCAACAATATTCGCCTCAAGGGATGACAAAAAATCACCCTTTTCAGGCGGCTGGTCGATTAAATCAAGCGAGATTGGACGACAACCGTTACTTTTAATCACACCAAGTATGTCGCCTGCTGGCAATTCCCGGTCAAACAAGACAACCCCCTCGGTCGCGTCTGCACCTTTCAGAAGTGCCTTCAACTCTAAATCGGCCTGTTCGACATTCGGAATGGCAAACCAAGTCAGATGCAGATCACCCGCTCCAGCAGCGCGAGTAAAAAACTTTGGCAACGGAGTCGCAGTAATTAGAGGCCCCACCTGCTGCCCGGCAATCGGTTGAAGTAAAGCCGTCAGCCGATCTAAATCCTCTGCCAAAGAAGCCAGATTGGCTGCAAACTCGCCGGCAAACTGAGGATACATTTTTGTTAGTTGCTCGGAAATATAGACCGCTTGTTTTTTTGCAATCGCAGGATCCAACCAGGTTCGCGAAACCATGGTGGGGTGAGAGTGCTCTCCTTCGGGGCCATGGGAATGCACCATCGATACATCTTCGACAGCAATGTAATCCGAAATCGACAACCCCTTGGTTGCAGTTCTACATAGTTTTGATCCGGGAAGGCTAACTTTAGGCAGCCATTTTGCGTAATCGGCTCCGACACCATTAGCAATCACCAAATCTGCCGACTGCATCGCCAAAACAGCCTCACGTGAGGGCTTCCACTGTGACGGGTCCTCTACACCCAGTGGTACCGGGCAATCAACGGCAACCAAGTCACCGGCTATACGACCAGTCAAATACTGCAAAGGATAGCTAACGGCGACCACTCGGAAATCACTATCCAAATTTTCGCCAACTGTCCCAGAAGCTTTCTCGGCATCCTGAACACAACCAACGAAGGCCAAACTGCCCAGCAGCCAAACCAGTAAAACCAGCCTTGGGCGAAT
>CALKCK010000030.1 GCA_938083195.1 uncultured Pirellulaceae bacterium
TGGTTGGCAACGCGGCTCAATGCTTCTAGTAAGTTGAGTCGCCGCCACTTGAGAAATTCGGACGGATGGCTGAGTCTGGTCGAAGGCACCGGTTTTGAAAACCGGCGACGTGGTAACGCGTCCGGGGGTTCGAATCCCTCTCCGTCCGCTTTTTCTTAAATAAAATGGCAAAAGTATTCAGTCTGCCCCGCACTCCGGCGGCATACAACGCGGCTTTTCTTGGCTTGCAGTTGCTCTTTTTTCCGATCTTCAATTCCGGGCTTTCTGTTGGTAGCGCCGTTGCCCGATGGGCGGAGGTTTGAGTATTTTTTTTAACAGTCTCTGGGGTTCAGGTACGATAACAGGTCCCAATGTGCATTGGTGTCGGCCAACCATTACCTCGTATTCCCATCGTCGAAAGTACCTTTCAGGCTGGAGTTATTGGCTGTGAGTCGAAACATTCAAATTATTATTGATTAGTTTCTGCAGCTCGCTTGCTGTTTTAAAAATATGGCGTGGGTCGAGGAGAAGTGTTAAAGTAAACTTAAAGGATCGGTCGGAAATGGTAAGTTTCTGCTTGTCGGCTGCTTTCCAGGTTTTCGTCATTTTAGTTTTGCTTGTGGGGATTCCCAGTTGTAGAAATGGAATGCGACGACGCCCTTTCATTTGAGTTGTCCTCTGGTCATTGTGTAATTGCCAGTTTATTCAGAAAATTAGATCTCAACGTATGCTAGGAATTATGACTTATTCTTCGAATTCAATACTGAAGACCGACTTGTTGCGTTTCCTCGTTTTCATTTTTTCGGCGTTGTTGGTAATTGAGACCGCGCACAGCGACGAGAAATTTGAATTTAAGAAAAATGATATCGTCGCTGTTTATGGAAACGGTCTGGCGGATCGAATGCAACACGACCCTTGGGTTGAGACGGTTCTTCAGAGCCAGCTGAAGGGAAAAAATGTTAGCTTCCGGAATATGAGTTTTTCGGGCGACATGGTCAATCAAAAACCTCGAAGTAAGGGCTTTACTAACGACGAAGAATATTTGCAATTGGTCGGGCCCGACGTTGTCTTTGTTTTTTACGGTTACAACGAGTCCTTTGCGGGGGCAGATGGCGCTGACGCTTACCGAAAGGAACTTGTTAAGTTTGTCAATCGATACAAGAAACTTCGAAAGGAAGCGGGTAAGAGCGTACGGTTTGTTTTATTCAGTCCGATTGCAGCTCAAAATACTGGAGACCCTCTTCTTTCAGATGGCGTGGATTTGAATAAGAATTTGGCGGCATACACCGATGCCACCCAAGCGGCGGCTAGCGAAACTGAGGCCACGTTTGTTGATCTGTTTTCTCCAACAAAACGCTTGTTTCAAACGAGCGTCAAACGCTACACGCTAAATGGAATACATCTCAATGCGTTGGGATACAAAAAGCTTGCAGGCTTTATTTCGGAAGCGTTATTAGGCAAAAGTATGCCCGCAGAGAAATCTTTAGAGAGTCTGCACGCAACGGTCAAAGACAAGAACTGGCACTGGCATAATCGTTATCGGGCAACCGACGGGAATGATGTTTGGGGTGGTCGCTCAACATTGACTTTTGTGGATGGCCAGAGCAATGCTGATGTTTTGAAGCACGAGTTAGTGATGCTCGATGTGATGACTGCGAATCGGGATAAAGTTATTTGGGCCGCTGCAAATGGTAAAAAAATTGTCGCAGACGACAGTAATGTGCCACCACCGATCAAAGTTGTTTCCAATGTTGGTGGCGGTAGTAAAAGTTCAAGTGCAGAAAAAGAAGGAACCCTCGCTTACCTGAGCCCTGAAGAGAGCCTTGCGAAAATTAAGGTGCCAGAGGGCTTCGAGTTGAATATCTTTGCCTCGGAAGAGATGTTTCCCGATTTGGCAAATCCCGTCCAAATGCAAGTGGACACCAAGGGGCGGCTGTGGGTGGCAAGTTGGAACACTTATCCCAAGTGGGAACCGCTGAAGGAGATGAATGACAGCCTCATGATTTTTGAGGACACCGATAACGATGGCGTTGCGGATAAGCGAAAGATCTTTGCCCATGTCCACAATCCGCTTGGTTTTGAGTTTTGGGGTGGCGGAGTTTTGGTCACTTCTGGTCCCGACTTGTTGTTCTTGAAAGACACTGATGGTGATGACAAAGCTGATGTCCGTTTTCCAATTCTTCAAGGACTTGGTACCTCCGATACTCACCATGCGGCGAACAACCTAATTATGGGGCCCGATGGTGGTATTTATTGGCAGAGCGGAATTTTTCTAGTTCATAACCATGAAACCCCGTGGAAGCGAAATATGACGACGGGCGGTTCGGGAATGTACCGATTCGATCCGCGAACGTTCTCGATTACCCCGCACGCAGCTAATTCTCCCAACCCTCACGGTACGAGTTTTGATTATTGGGGTTATTGTTACGCCAATGATGGAACCGGCGGTCGATCCTATCAAGTTCGCCCGGAAGGTAACGGATTTAAAATGCATCCGTTGTTGGTCAAAGAGTTTCGTCCTGTAGCGGCCGATGAGATTTTATCCTCGGAGCATTTTCCCGAGGAGATGCAGAATGATTTTTTGATTTGTAACTGCATTGGTTTTCTTGGTGTTAAGCAATACGTGCTTGATCGCGAGGGCAACGGACGAAATCGTAAATTTGGTGATGTTTGGGGAACTCCTGGTGTTGAGTTGCTTAACAGTGAAGATCGAAATTTCCGTCCAACGGACGCCATTATTGGTTCCGATGGAGCGTTGTATGTATCGGATTGGCAAAACGCAATCATTGGTCACATGCAGCATAATATTCGCGATCCAAATCGTGACCATTTGCATGGCCGAATTTTCCGTTTGACTGTCAAGGATCGTCCTCTGCAAAAACCTGTGAAAATTCACGGGGCACCAATCGAAGCACTGTTGGAAAACCTGAAACATACGGTTGACGGAGTGCGTCAACGGACAAGAGTTGAGTTAAGCGCTCGCGATGGTGACGCGGTGATTTCAGCGACTCAAAAATGGATGCGAGATTTTGACCCGAATGATGAAGCGGAAGCCCACCATCTGTTAGAGGCGCTTTGGTTGCATCAACAGCATCACGTGCGGGATGACCAACTCTTGCAATCTTTATTGAGTTCGAAAGTTGGCCATGCGGCATTGGCTGCCAACACCGTCAAGCATTTCTGGGACAATGTGGACGTCAAAGGCGCCACCAAATTTGCTGCTCCCGCCGCATCTCATGTCGTGAAATACGCAATTCCGAAGCACCTGAAACCAGCTGATAAGAAAATTTATAAGCTTGGGTCTGAAATCTATCAGCGTGAGTCGCACTGTGCGACTTGTCATTTGACCGATGGAAAAGGTAACTCGAATGTTTATCCGCCCCTGGTCGGAAGTCCATGGGTTCTGGGAAACGAGGATCGGCTTATTAAAATGACGTTGCATGGATTGTGGGGAAAAATGAAAGTCAATGGTAAGACCTACGACCCAGCTCGGGGCGTACCTCCCATGACTGCCTTTCGCTCGATACTCAAAGATGAAGAACTTGCTGCCGTACTGACTTTCGTTCGTAATACATGGGGTAACAAGGGTTCTAAGATCGAGCCTGAAGACGTGCGAAGAATTCGCAAAGCCACGAAAAAGCGAACGATCTTTTGGACTCCGGATGAATTACTAGTAGAGCACCCGTTTGGGAAGGCTGAGCTGGCGATGGACAAAGCAGGAACTGAGGTCGATGACTTCACTAACGATCAACTTGAAAAAGAATTGCTCGCTGCCGATCCTGCCGAGCTCGCGCAGATTGCGATTTCTGAGGGAAATGCAAATCGCGGGAAGGCCCTCTTTTATCAATCCGCAGCCGCATGTTTTGCTTGCCATGACCCCGGTAATGGTGCACCACAAGCGGGGCCCGATCTAAAGGCACTTACGACATCCCTGACTCATGAAGAGTTGGTTGAGTCTATTCTTTATCCTTCGAAACGAATCGATAAAGAGTTTGCCCAGGTCAAGGTGCTGACACTCGACGGTGTCTTGTACACTGGTATTCGCGTTTCAGAATCGGACGATGAGTTCGTTATCCGAAGCTTAGCTCAGCCCAAGCCAATTGTTATTAAGCAGGATGACATTGACGATGTCGTCGAAGCGAAGACGTCATTGATGCCTGCAAATTTGGTCAAGGCGTTGAAAAGCCGCGAAGAATTCAATGACTTAATGAAGTACGTGATTGAAGTCAGAAAACAGTAGCTTTTGCAGTCCTTGGAAACTGTTCGAGGGCGTAGGGGAACCGTGGTGAATAAGCCACGGCCTCCTCTCAAAAGACTGGCTAGGTCCGATTCTTTTACCTTCGCGGTGAAATCAAATAGGGTGAATGCCCACTTTCCATCCTTGGTGGGCTGATTAGTTAATCCGTCTTAAGGTTGTCTGGGGCGGTAGAGAACAAGGGGAGCAGATGATCAACAATTGCCTTGAGTGGGAGGTTGATTGATTTCTTGTTGTGAGCGGTGGCGACGGCAACCAAGTTCAGCTTGGGGAAAATCGACATGTACTGCCCGCCCGCGCCAATTCCACTAAAAAAATTAATCTCTGGGTTGGAGTTTCCAACGCTGCGGTTATGGAAAAAGTAGAAATAACCGGCACCTTTACTCGGGTCCATGACTTGGTCGATGTAGGCGCGAGAAAACAGTTGTTGTCCGTCGTGTGTGCCGCCATTCAGCACCGCCATGCCGAGTTTGATCAAGCTTCGTGAAGTCAAACTACTTCCTGCGCCGCATTTAGGAATTCCGCAGTTTTGATTTTCCCAAACGTAACTGAGGCCGAGTCTGTCGGCGATCTCTTTTTTGATGAATGTTTGTACGTTGGAATCGGTCTTGATATCAATCAGCATCATGATCATCGAAGGATCAACGCCACTGTATTTGTATTCTTTGCTTGCCTCAGTGACCGGCGAGGTTATTTCAAATAGTTTTTGAAAGTACGCCTGTCTCTTGAAGTCTTTTCCAAGAGTAAAGATCGCCTTAGGGTCTGGGAACCGAAGTCCAGATTTCATCATGAGTGCGTTGCGAAGTGTAATTGAGTCAACGCCGGTTTGGATTTTTGTACGGTCAATTTCTGGCATGAAATCAATGATTGGTTTATCGAGGTCGGTCATCTTGAAGATTCCCAACTGAATGGCCCGGGCCAAAGTAAGTGATGTCAATGTTTTTGTCACTGACATTGCGTAATGTGGAGCGTCAACACGTCCGCGGCGGTTATACATTTCAAATACTAATTTGCCGTCTTGCCAAATTAAGATACTGTCGAGGTCTTGGTAATTGCCAGCTTTGTCCGCAGCGATCAAGGCCTGAACTGCCTCGTTCGTTTGGGGGTGGTTAAGTTGACCGACGTCGAGTCCGTCGTGGAGATTGAGGGGAGCGACGCTTACATAGGGTTTTTCTAAATCGGGGAGTTTTTTCTGCTCTTGGAAAGTCTGTTGCTCTGCGGGGAACCGGTCTGAAAGTCTCGGTATCCCATTCTGCGGTTCCCTATCATTGGCGGGAGCCGTGGTTTGTATTTCTTTTTTTAGTGGTAGGACTTCTTTTAAATTCTCGCGGTCGGGGCAACGATCGTCTGTCATGAATGGAGAGGCAGGAAGTCCCTCCAGGTTGATTAAGCTGATTTTGGGGTTGGGAATAGGCTTTCTAAATAAATAGCGGACGTGGACAGGGTTGGGGACAGACGGTGAGGAGAGCACTACAGAATTGTCGACAATCTTGGCATCGGCATCGAAGTATTTTCCATCGGCCCCTGAAACTTCAAAGTAGTTGAGTTGATCTCCAGATTCCGCATTCGCCAGTCCACTTCCTATATGGTCAAAAGTAAGCGTTGCCTGTTGCTGACTCATGGCGACGTTTTTTAACAAGGGACCAGAAAAAACTATTTCGGTTTTTCCATAGTCTTTCGCCAGTGCCCAGAGAGACAGGCGTTCACCTGCGTGGCGTTTTTCCGGCGGGTGCAAGCTAGGGCCGTAATCGTAAAAAACGGCCATGCCAGTGTTTACGCTGTGATCGAGGGCACGTCGCATTCCATCTCGCAGCCACGGCCATTCATTGCTGGTTTTTACCGAACGATTGGTGGGCGTCATGGATTGTGTTGGGACTTGGACATAATAAAAAGGAAAATTGCGGACATCCAAATTTGCGGACTTCGCCCATGTTTCCCGCCACGTTTGAATTAAGAACGGAAGCAGTTCCTTGTATTCCCAGCCAGTAAATGCTTTTGCATTTCGCTCGCCTTGATACCACACGACGCCGCGGAAGGCGAAAGGCATAATTGGGCGAATTTTGTCTTCAAATTGAACGGCAGGGTTTCGGTTTTCTTGATCGTCATTCCAGTCGGCAGGAATGTTGAGACGTTTTCGTATGACTTCCGATTCCATTTTGGGTATCCATGCTTGGATTGGAGTACCGGAGTTGTAACGAAGAACCAAGCCAATTGGGATATCTAGTTTCTGGTAAAGCTCGTATCCAAAATAGAATCCAACTCGAGAAATAGAACGCTGAGATTTCTCATTGATGGTTTCCCAGCCTCGCTGAGTTGAAACTCGAAACTTGGAAAGATCTGAATCGAGGATGTCTTCTGGAATGAATCGTTTTTTACTTGGGTTGAAAGAATCTGCCATGTTTGACTGCCCGCTGCAGAGCCAAACTTCTCCTACTAAGACGTCGTTTAAGATCAATTCGTTAGAACCCTTTATCGTCAGTTTACTTCCCTTTGACGACGTGGAAAGCGGATTGAGCTTAATCATCCAATTGCCATTTTCGTCAGCCTTTGTTGAGTGCTGTTGGCCGGCAAAATTGACGGTCACCTTTTCTTGGGGAGTCGCCGTTCCCCAAATGGGAACGGGTAGATTACGCTGCAAAACCATCCCCTCTCCGAAGACAGTTGGTAGAGTAATGTCAGCGGAGGCGGTTGTTGCGAGACTGGCAAAGACCAACGTCAATCCAGCAAGGACTAATCTGCCGATTTTTATTTGGTGAGGTCGGTTCGGTGAAATTGTAATCATGTTTGGGCTGTGGAGGGAGGATTAACTAGATTGTGATGCGTTGCAAAATTAGATGTTTTCTTTCATGAGAAAATTGGATAAAAGTGCGAAAGTTTGTGGTGTGTCCAGCGTCGCTTTGCCAAAACCCAAGCTCGCGCCCGCTGCAACGGCGGCCTCCTGTGCTTCTTGGTAATCTGAAATGATCATCACTGGTGTGTGCTCTGTCTGTGGATTTGATTTTAGCTCATGGAGAACTGCCATGCCCTCTGACCGGTCAATATCCAATAGTCGATTAATCATGATTAGATCGTATTGAGTGTCGAGAGCACTCTGGATCGCGTCATCGAATAAGTCTGCTCGATGGATCTCAATGTTGTAATTTTTTTTGACTACAAAGCTGATGCGTTGGTAGTCAAAATCGCACTGGCCAACGATTAATAATTTTTGCATGAACTTGCCGAAGTGTGGCTGAGAGGGATAGGGGCTTATATGACATCCACAAGGAGTGTTCCCCGGGGGATTAGATTCAAGCGGAATAATTTAAACAGTACAGATAGTAATCCCTTGTTTGAGGGACGCCAACGGATTGGAGCGAGAGGGGATGAATTCCTGACCGACGAATCCAGTGTAGCCAGTGTCGCGAATAGCACGCATGATTGCAGGGTAAAAGAGTTCCTGTGATTCGTCGATTTCATTCCGTCCCGGGACACCACCGGTGTGATAATGACTAATGTAACGATGTGATTTGGTAATTGTATTAATGACATCGCCTTCCATTACTTGCATGTGGTAGATGTCGTAGAGTAATTTGAAGTTATCGCTTTCAATGAGATCGCATAACGCGATTCCCCAATCCGATCGATCGCACATGTAGTCTTCGTGGTCGATCTTGCTATTTAGCAATTCCATCGTTAGCGTCATGCCTAGTTTTTCACATAGTGGCAAGATGCGTTTCAAACCATCAGCGCAGTGCTGCAGGCCTTCTTCGTCGTTCATGCCATCTCGATTGCCAGAAAAACAAATTACATTCTTGGCTCCAGCATGGAATGCGTCGGTAATTTGTTCGCGATAAGCGGTTTCAAGGACGTCGTGATATTGCGGGCGATTCCATGCGAGAGGAATTCCACCGACCTCTTTTCCGTCAGCGGCAATAACAGTCGGGAACGTTACCATTGCGCACTGCATATCAAATTGATTAAGGATGCCGATCTGTTGCGGCGTAAGTAGTTCGACCGATTGAAGGCCAATTTGTTTTCCTTCACGGCAGAGTTCATCGAGTGGCAGGGAATCGTAGCACCATTGGCAGGCGGAGTGGCGAATGAAATTCGCTTCACCAGCATTCGCCGATTTGCCAGTTTCCAATCTCGAAGCGATCGGTGAAATGAAACATTCCGCTGATTTTAATTCGTTGTGCATGGCTTTTCTGGGGGGGTGGAAATGATTTTAAGAGGAAGGCAATTCTGTTTGAGAATCAGGTGGTAATTTTTTGACAACTGGGCGTCGGTTCCGGCGTGTCTTTTTAGGGACCAGTTCTCGCATGGATTCAAGCTTTCCAAAACAAAGAAGTCGATCTTCTGGCTCCAAAGTTCGGTCCGATCTTGGGTTGGGGATGATCTTCCCATCTCGGTAAAGCGTTAGCGCATTTATATCACGGTCTTCAAAACCGGAAGCGTTTATTGCCTGGCCAATATATTTAGAACCGTCGGGAATATGTATTTCGGTCACACCGTAACCGCGACTGACGGTCAGTCGTTGCCGCAAGTCAATTTCTGGAAAGTCGACCTGAGCGGCGATGTAATCAATGATGGCACCGGCGATGTCGAGTTGCAGACAGTTTTCAATGCCTTCGAGGCCGGGTGATGAGTTGATCTCCATGATTTGAGGACCATCGGCACCCTCTAGCATGTCGACACCGGCGACGCGTAAGCCAAGGATTTGTGTGGCGCGAACTGCAGTTTCGCAATAATTTTCATCGAGAATCACCCGTTCGGTTTTCCCTCCCCGGTGGACGTTACTTCTAAATTCTTGGCCTTGGGCAACGCGTCGCATCGCGCCGATAACTTGGTCGCCTACCACAAAAGCGCGAATGTCCCTCCCTTTGCTTTCGGAGACGAACTTTTGGATTAAGACGCTTTGTTTCTGGCTCTGTAGTAATTCAATAATGGCTTCGGCTGATTGTTGGGTTTCAGCCAAAAGAACTCCAATTCCTTGCGTGCCCTCCAGCAGTTTGATGATGACGGGCGCCCCGCCCACCCGTTCGATGGCAGGTAAGACGTCCTTTTTATCTCGTACGAAGGTGGTTTCGGGGATGCCAATTTGATGTCGGCTAAGGATTTGAAGGCATCTCAATTTGTCTCGCGAGTTCGCAACGCCTGCGGCAGTATTGGTGCAAAAAATGTCCATTTGTTCAAATTGACGCAAGACTGCCGTACCAAAATAAGTTATCGATGCGCCAATTCTTGGGAGTACGGCGTCGTAATCGGAGAGGGGGTTTTGCCGATAAAAAAGAGCTGGATTTCCAGCGGCAACGTCGATTGAAAACTTCAGCGTATTGAGTACTTTGCAGGTGTGACCACGGTTGAGCGCGGCCTCACGCAATCGGCGAGTGGAGTAGCAACTGGGACTGGTTGAAAGGATACCTAGCTTCATGGTTAACTCTTGTTAGATTTCTTTTTTCGCTTGGGCTTGCCACCATAGAACGATCGTCCCGCATCGACGATAAATTTGCCGCGAAATGCCTCCCGACCCAGCAACATCCGAAATCCCATTTCTGAGCGATTCGCGAGCGTCAACTCAACGGGCCAGACTTCACCAAGTAAGGACACTGCGCTCGAGATCACCGGACGATTCGTTGTTTTTCCAGATGAGCTTCTGACGATGCGGAATTCTTCGATCTTGGCCTGTACTGAAACGAATCGTTCGGGAAAGCGATGGTAGGGATGTATTTTAAACCGAGCGTATTTAAGTCCGTCCAGTTCGAATTCTTCGATTTCCGTGGCGTGCAGCGATGAGGAACGTGCTCCAGTATCAACTTTCGCTTTTATGCGTTTGATTCCCAGATCCGGCAGGCCGACCCATTCGCGCCAGCCAATGATCGGTAAATTGGTTTGATGGTTCACGTTTATTTAGTTTCTTGAGAGGCGTTAGGAGGCTGCGTAAATACTAGTCTTTTTTAAGTTTTTTTCGACCATCATTTGAGGATTCCATCAATCTGACTCGCAGATTTTTCGGTGAATTTCAGGTTTATTAATAAAATGAGGGGGTCTGATTCACAACGTCCCGGAATGGTAAACTACCCAGGAGAAGATGGTCTGCCGGTTGTCATGGCGTTTGCTTCGCTGATGGGGTGGAATTGTCGATTTTATTGCAAGGCAAGTACTAATGATCAAGCGGATTTTGATTGCTGGCGGTGCGGGTTTTTTAGGATCTCATCTGTGTGAGCGTCTCGTGGAAGACGGGCACGATGTCATCTGCCTCGATAATTTTTTCACAAGCCAAAAATCCAACGTTGCTCATTTATTGAGTCGACCTAATTTCGAGTTGATCCGTCATGACGTGGTCGATCCAATTCTGCTGGAAGTTGATGAGATATACAATCTCGCATGTCCAGCCGCGCCGGGACACTATCAATACAATCCGATCAAGACGATGAAGATTTCGATTCTCGGATCGATTAATTTGCTGGGAATGGCGAAGCGATGCAATGCGAAAATTTTTCAGGCTTCGACGAGTGAAGTTTACGGAGATCCAGAAGTTCATCCCCAACCCGAATCTTATCGAGGTTGTGTCAATCCAATTGGATTGAGAGCTTGTTATGACGAAGGAAAGCGGGCGGCTGAGACGCTTTTTTTCGATTACCATCGAATGAATAAGACGAACATCCGAGTTGCGAGAATTTTCAATACTTACGGCCCACGAATGCACCCCTTCGATGGCCGTGTCGTCAGTAATTTTATCAGACAGGCGTTGAGCGGTCAGGATATCACAATTTTTGGAGACGGGTCCCAAACCCGTTCCTTCTGCTATCGAGATGATCTGGTTGAAGGCTTTATTCGTTTGATGGAGGCACCTAACGAAGTAGTAGGGCCAATCAATCTTGGTAATCCAGGTGAGTATACGATCAAACAACTTGCCGAACTTACCATTGAGATGGTCGGCAACGACAACAAGATTATTTATGAGCCGCTACCGCCGGATGATCCGACTCGTCGGCAACCCGATATCACGCTCGCTCGACAACATCTTAATTGGGAGCCCACTGTTTCACTGCGAGAGGGTCTATCCAAAACCATTGATTGGTTTAAGACGATAAACGCTGACGACTATCGACCCCCAACTCCCAATTTTTGATTTGTGTGGATGGTTGAAATTGCCTTGGATTGATTTCACTTTTGAAAAAAATTAACTAAAGGATCGACGATGTTAATTCAATGGGATCGAGTACGCGTAGCGGGTATCGTAAAGCCTGCAATCCTGCAGATTGGTTGCCTCGTATATTTCGTTTGCTTGGCTGGGTATTTACCTGCCGACGACTGGACCCAATGGCGTGGTAATAACCGAGATGGGGTATGGCATGAAACTGGTGTGATTACCTCTTTTGAAAAATCAGATCTGGAACCGCTCTGGCGGCGGCCAATCGGCACTGGGTACTCCAGCCCGACTGTTGCCAATGGGAAGGTCTTGTTGATGGACTTCGATGAAGCCAAGCAAAATGAGTCGGTGAGATGTTTTGACGCAAAAACGGGAGAAGTAGTTTGGAGTCTTACTTATCTCTCTGAATATAGAATCAGTTACACCGCAGGCCCAAGGGCCGCGGTTACGATTGTGGGAGACCGTGCATTTTGTTTAGGTGCGATGGGGCGATTGCATTGCTTGAACATTAACGACGGAGCAGTTTTGTGGGAGAAAGATCTTGATGTCGATTATCAGGTTTCTGCAGATCGTCGGATGCCGATCTGGGGAATTGCCTCAAGTCCCATTGCCGTTGGTGACAACGTCATCATTCAGCTGGGCGCAAAAGAGGCTTCGGTGGTGGCGTTCAATCAAGAATCGGGCGATGAGGTCTGGCGGTCGTTAAATGATCGTGGGCAATATGCCTCTCCCGTACTCGTCAAGCAGAATGGAACAGAAGTTTTGGTTTGCTGGACTGGAGATGGAGTTGCCGGGTTGAACCCGACCACAGGAACACCCTACTGGCAACATCCCTTCAAACCGACACGAATGCCGATTGGAGTGGCGACTCCTGTCGTTAATGGAAATAAGATTTTCCTAACTTCATTTTATGATGGGGCGATGATGCTTGAGATGTCTGAGACATCGATGGAGGTAAAGCAATTGTGGCACCTGATTGGTCCCAATGAGAGGAAAACTGCGGCGTTGCATTCGATCATTAGTACGCCGATTTGGATCGGTGACTACATTTACGGTGTGGATAGTTATGGTGAGCTTCGCTGCATTCGAGCCAGTGACGGAGAGCGGGTTTGGGAAGACTTAAGTGCTGTGGAACGTCAGCGTTGGGCGACAATTCATTTTGTGGCTCATGGTTCCAATACTTGGATGCTTAACGAACAGGGGGAACTCATGATTGGCCAGCTGACGGGAGATGGCCTCAACGTTACTTCTCGTGAGACGATTCTCACGCCAGATCAAATGAGAACACCTAATCGAAAAGGTGGAGTATGTTGGTCGCATCCGGCGTTTGCGAATCGATGTATTTTCCTTCGTAATGACCGTGAGTTGATTTGTATTGATCTTGCTGCTCCAAAAAAGTAGCAAGTGGGGTTTGCGAATAGTACTATTAAAGGAGCAGGGTTTGGCGGATCAATCGATTGTTTACGACTGCATCGTTGTCGGCTACGGCGGAGTGGGTAGCGCATCTCTTATGGCGGCAGCTAAAAAGGGGTGGAATGTATTGGGTATTGATCGATTTGGTCCAGCCCATGATCGTGGAAGTTCTCACGGGCAAACTCGAATCATTCGCCGTGCTTATTTTGAACACCCTAACTACGTGCCTTTGGCAAACCGCGCCTTCGAGATGTGGAACGATCTGAACAAACGCCATCGAACGTCGCTTGATAAGAAGGAGCTGCTGACCCAGACCGGCTTACTTCAGATGGGCCGCCAAGATAGTGATGTGATTCAAGGTGTGGTTGCCAGTGCTAAGACTCATGATTTGAAAATTGAGCACTTTACGCCAGATGAAATTCGCCAGCGATTGCCGTTGTTTAAAATTCCCGATAACTTTGTCGGCGTATTCGAGCCCGGCGCGGCGTTTCTGAGAGTTGAGCTTTGTGTTGCGGCAATGATTCAACAGGCCGTCAAACTCGGAGCTAAGTTGAAATCCAACCATTGTGTTGAGCGTTGGGATGTCGACGAACAGGGGTTGGTGACGGTGGAAACGGATCGGGGAGTACATCGGGCTCGGCGGCTTGTGATCGCTGCAGGAGGGTGGAGTGCGCCTTTGCTGGGTGATTTAAATTTGGGGCTTCAGCTAATTCACAAGCAGCAACAGTGGTTTCAATTGGATCGAGTGGACCAGAAACTCGAAAGCAAGTTCCCGTGTTTTCTGCTCGAACAGGATAATGGGGACTGTTTTTACGGTTTCCCCGAAATCGACTATCTTGGAATGAAGGTCTGTGAGCACACCGGTGGTGTTCCGGTAAACTCTCCGGCTGATATCGACCGTGGATTGGATGAGGCTCAGTTGATGCGAACTCGCCAGTTTATGAGGGATCATTGTAATTATGGCAAGAGTCGATTGGTTCACCACAGTGCGTGCGTTTATACAATGTCACCGGACGGTCATTTTTTCGTTGATCGGTATCCTGGGCATTCCAATGTTGTATTTGCTGCTGGCCTATCCGGTCACGGATTTAAGTTTGCCCCGGTGCTTGGGAGTTATCTGGTCGATTTATTAGAAGGAAATCAAGCGTCAGAATTTGATTTCCTGAGGATTGGAGATCGCGTCACCGCCAGTGACTAGAATTTGGGCTTTGCCGAGTTGATGGGCAAGAGTAATGTCATTCGAACGGTTGGGTGTAGAGCGAGGTTATCATTTGTTGTTTTAAAATCGTATCGTCCGAGTTTGGATTCGGGGTTGCGAGTAAATTGAATTAACTAGATTCAGGATTGAGGTTTGCGTGTCGAAGGATCGGAAAGTCGATGTAGTGGTGATTGGATCGGGGCCTGGTGGAGAGGGCGCTGCGATGCAGCTAACCAAAGCGGGGAAGCGTGTTCTATTAATCGAGCGATTCAGCCGGATTGGTGGAGGGTGCACTCACTGGGGTACGATACCGAGTAAAGCATTGCGTTATTCGATCAACCGTCTGACGGAGGCACTTAATAATCCACTGCTGCAAAAATGTGGAGTTAGCGTCAAGCCGAGTGTGGCCGAGTTAACACGCGCCGCAAAAGAGGTGATTTCGAGTCAGGAAACGATGCGCCGAAACTTTTATACGCGCAATGACGTCGAGGTGGCATTTGGGCATGCTCGATTCGAGGATGCCAACACGATTTCCATTAACGAGGAAGAGCGAGTCACTACCGAAAGTATTGTGATTGCCGTTGGCTCACGACCGTATCATCCGGAAGGAGTTGATTTTTCTCATCCACGTATTTTTGACAGTGATACCATACTTAAGTTGGATCATAAGCCGCATTCAATTACTGTTTTGGGCGCCGGTGTCATTGGTTGTGAATACGCATCGATGTTTCGTAATTTGTCAATCAAAATAAATTTGGTCAATAGTCGAAGCGAATTGCTGGATTTCCTCGACGATGAAATTAGTGATGCCTTGAGTTATCACATGCGTGAACACGGAGTCGTGATTCGCCACAACGAGAGTTTTGAAAAAATTGAAGCGTTGGACGATGGAGTGATTGCTCACATGAAAAGTGGGAAACACTTTAAGACTGACGTACTTTTGTGGGCGACGGGGCGAACCGGTAACACCCAAGACCTGGGATTAGAGAAGGTGGGCTTGGTGGCTGATAGTCGCGGTTATCTTCAGGTTAATGATTGTTTTCAAACGGATTGTGAGAATGTATTTGCCGTCGGAGATGTCATCGGATTTCCTTCGCTTGCAAGTGCGGCTTACACCCAGGGCCGCGCTGCCGGAATGCGAATTCTTGGCATGGACGAAGCTCAGTGTAAGTTAGCAAGTGAAATTCCTTCTGGAATTTACACAAGTCCCGAGATCAGTTGCATTGGGAAAACAGAAAAAGAGCTGACTGAAGAAAAAGTACCTTATGAAATTGGAGTCGCTAATTTTAAAAGCCTGGCGCGCGCTCAGATTTTGAACCAGCGGGTTGGAATGTTGAAGCTATTGTTTCATCGAGATACGCTTGAGATCCTTGGGATTCATTGTTTTGGAGCAAGTGCCTCCGAGATTATTCATATTGGTCAAGCAATTATGAATCAGAAAGGTGGAGCTAATACGATTAAGTATTTCACCGAAACAACATTCAATTATCCGACGATGGCGGAAGCTTATCGAGTGGCAGCGCTCAATGGATTGAATCGCTTGTTTTGATGAATGAGGGTTGCGGAAGGACAAAAAAAGCCTCTCAAAATACGAGAGGCGTTGGTCGGTAGCGAGGTGATCTGTTTTACTTGGTAGGCGCTGTGAAATCAGTTCCCTTTCGCAATCTGAGCTTGGTGTGTGAAGCTCGGATGATTGGCGGCAGGGGGTTGAGGGGCTTGGTTAAAGATCTTGGCTCGATGGCAGTCGCGGTTTTTTCGGTCGTCGAGATGGGTTCGACTGCTTTCGCGACGGACCACTTATAAGAACAAGCTGGGCATTCGTAGCTTTCCTTTTTAAGAACCTTAACTGTTTTCGTTTTGGAAGTTGTTGGTGGATTGCATTTGTTCCAGGGCATTCGCACGGCTGGAACGCAAATGACTTTTTCTTCAACCTTAAAGCAGGTTTTTTTCTCTGTGACGGATTTGACTTCCAGTGTGCAAACTTCGCAGTCGCATTCTGGGCATGCCATGCGTGACGATTTTCGCAGTCTAATTTTTTTGACACTCCTGTTTGCATCACAGTTTGCGTCACCACATTCACACTCGGCGGTGGTCAATGCGACCTCTTGAGCATTGCTAAAGTTCGTGCCTAAGAGTACGGTGGCTGCGATTGCCAAAGCAGTGCATAGTTTAGTTCCGTAATTCATTTTGATCACTTATGTATTGTTCTAAATTTTACTGTTGGCTTGGACGGACACGGTCGTTGATTAGAAGTCGACCATTAATCGGACGCCAGCAATTTGGTAGTTTCCTTGCCCGGCTGCTTGAGCACCGGAGTGAATATCGCCGAGAATGTAATTGAACTGCATTCGGGCGTGAGAGTTCCAGTACCAATTCATGCCGAATGTATACGAGTCGGCATCCCCTCCAAGTACGTTATCGTCATTGAGATCCGCGTGGGAATATCGAAATGCGACTTCCCAAGCACCAATGCCTTTTTGACGGCATCCATCGCAGTCTCGAACCATGAAGAAATTTTCGAATGGCTTTAGGCGGCCCAGTGTTCCAGTTTTACGATCCCAAGGGTGGTGCTCTCCCGTGAGGACATAAGCGACCTGAGTGTAGAGGCCATTGAAAGTCACGTTCGGGCCAAATGCCGGGCGTCGTTCAACCTTGGTTTGCAGGTACTCTGATGTCCAGCTAAAGGCGCCAATGTTGACGACAGATTCCAGGCCGAAGACAGAGTTTCTATCGGCTCCAGCGATTCTATCTGTGTTTAGCCAGCGACTATTGGTACGTGCTTCCGGACGTGTGCGATAACGAGCTTGGTTATTGGTAGGCGAGTTGCCATCAGGAACGCCAAAAGAGGTACTGGCTGCGAGGTGGATATAGCCTCGTCCTCCCGAGGCTTCGTCGTACCAAGCGGTTCTGGCTAGTCTGCTCGCGAATTCTGGTTGATAGTGATCGCCTATGTAACCGGACTTGCTTTGCGTTAGTTCTTGGTTCCACACTCCGAATCGCCAGTTCCATCCTAAATCGTCGGAGTAGCCGTTGCTGGATATTCCCATTCTTCGAGCATCCTGATTGATCGCTTCGACGATAAAAGGACGTTCGATGAAAATGTTGTAGCGACTACTGTTTAAATGGTCTAAGCCGTAAGGACGCTTTTGATTTCCAATCAGAACAGTACGGAATAGAGGCAGGTCTTTAAAACCAAGGAAGGCATCGCGGTAGGAAGTAGCAACGCCTCCCGCGAATTCCCATTCAAATTTGTAGAGCATGTTGTCATTAAGATCGCCTGAAACTCCAAGCCGCATCCGTCGGAAATTAAACCGATCCTGTGGATTGCCGCCTGCTTCTAGTGGAAATAAAGACTCGTCTACATTGGGGAACGCCCAATAGTCAGTATGAATGCGACCAAAGAGTTTTAGTTTAGGGGTCTTGTGGCCGTGAACCACATATCCTGGAGCAGCGGATTCTAAATTATCGATCGATTCCTCTTGAGCATTGAGTTCGTCTTCAAAGAAAGAGAGACGCTTGCCCCAGTCACTTTGATCATCTGGAACCGAAGGTTCGGCTTTTAATTTACTGGCGACGTCAATCTCAAGCTCTTTCAGGCGAGCCTCGAGCATGGCAATTTTCTTGTTTGCTTCGTCTTCTTCTTGGCTGGCGAAGCTGTAAGCGGCACTGGTAGTTGTCAGTCCCGAGGTGGCCGTTTGCTGGGCAGGTATGGTTTGTCCGCTTGCGAAGTTACAAAGTCCGCACGCAACCAATAGTGTTGAAATTAAGAATTTGGTTAGCATCAGTCTCATTCCATCGAGGTAAGGCAATCGGGTGCGTTACCCATTTAATCGGAACGATCCCCATTTAATACGTAGGGGTAATTACCCTTTCAATTGAAATAGTCGAATTCTTAACACAAATCCCCCAATACCCCTTCGGAATAACCGCTACATCTTGCCTATTTTTCGCAACACTCAAATATTGTGACGAACAAGTTTCGTGATGATGATGATTAAACTATTGGAGTTTTCAGACGAGCATTCTCCTCGCCCTTTTTTTCAGCGATTGGAAAGCTGACCTTTGAAAAGACGAGTTTCTTAATTGCCCTGGTTGTCACGGAGGATCTCAGCGGTGCGTTGGGCGATTAATTCAATCGTCTGTTCAGAGAGGTGGAGGCCGCCTTGGTCTGAAGCTTCAGACTTAGAGAGTGATTGAGAAGGATCAACCGAGCTTGGGTGACTGGCAAATGCAGTTTGCTCTATCGCAGATTGTGTCCAGGATGATTTGAACGAGGCGAAGTCAGCAATGTTTTCCTTCGCATCGATTGATTCTGAACGGGGATCGGAAAACCCCCAATCCTTTCTCATGGCGAGTAATTCGCGGCCTTTTTGCAGGGGAAGATATTTAATGCCTCCCAATTGCTTTGCAAGAATAAGAATTCGGCAATAAGCATCTAGTATTTCGGTAAGCCAATAAGCCGTTTCAAGGTCAGCTTCGTAGCTTACGGTGCCGTGATTTGCTAACACGATAATGTTGGTTTTATCCACGAATGGAAGAATTGTATCGGCAAAATTTTGACTGCCGGGGGTTTCGTAGGCGGAAATTGGAATCTCGCCTAAGAAAATATCTGGCTCGGGTAGAACACAATTTGGAATAGGTTCGTGGGCCACGGCAAAGGCCGTCGCGTGAGGCGGGTGGCAGTGAACGATGCTGTTGATGTCGTCTCGGTGTTTGTAGATTTCGATGTGGAGTAAAACTTCACTGGTTCGTTTGAGTTTGCCGTCGATTTGTTTGCCTGTCATGTCAACCGTGCAAATGTCATCGGGAGTCATGAATCCTTTGCAATGACGGGTCGGAGTGCACAAGACCCGATTTTCATCCATTCGGATTGAGATGTTTCCTTCGTTGGCCGCGGCGAAACCTTTGGCATAGACGCGTTTGCCAATGTCACAGATGAGTTGCTTTTTCGCTTCAATATCAGTCATTAAGGTACCGTCGAATGTGGAAGGAAATTGAGTCGAAGTCAGGGCAGTCAAATAAGAGATGCACGCGTTGATTGTAATTTCGAGGGTCTTAAGGTTTCGAAATTTCGACACAACGGTTTTTGATTTCAACGTTGCCCTCAAGGATCGCGTTGATAACGGTTGGGTATACTTGACACTCTTTTTCGAAGATGCGTTTCGCCAGCGTATTTGCGGTGTCCATCGTTTTCACTGGTACTGTTTCCTGTGCAATAATGGGGCCGTGATCATACTGGTCATCGACATAGTGAACACTGCAACCGCTGAGCTTGCATCCATAGTCGATCACTGCTTGATGAACCTTTTGTCCATAAAACCCCTTGCCACAGAAGGCTGGGATTAAGCTAGGGTGAATGTTGATCACGCGATTTTCGTAAGCGGGTGGAATGGTCAGCCGACGAAGGAATCCACCCATCACGACGAGGTCAATGTTCGCGGCTTGGATCGCTGAAAAAATTGCATTACTGAATGTAGCAATGTCATCGAATTCTTTGTGATTCACAACCAGATGAGGGATGTCGGCTTCGGATGCGTAGGCAAGCCCTCCCGCTACGGGATTGTTCGAGATCACCAACTCAATTTGAGCGCTTAATTTTTGCTCATCCCGCCATTGAATTAAGTTTTTCAGGGTTGTTCCACCGCCGGAAATTAACACTGCAATCTTATTGCCATCAGGCATCAACTTCCCCCGTTACCTTGATGAAAATCTGTAGTTTGCCATCGCCCACGTTACATTCTTTTACGTCAATCGCATCTGCTGGTGACTCGACACTCAAATGAGTGGCAAGAGTTTCACCTTTGAGGTAATCGGTGTTTTCTAAAATTGCCTGCTTCAGTTCCTCGGATTCGGTAACGAGATTCAACTCAATGCGATCGGATCGCTCCAGATCGAGTTCTTTGCGTCGATCCTGGACGAGACGGTTCACATCTCGAGCGAGTCCTGAGCGGATTAGCTCTGGAGTGAGTTCGGTTGCAAGAACGATTACGGCTTGGGGCCCCTGAGCGGCTGCCCAGCCTTCGTTGGCCTGCAGTCGAACTTCGACATCGTCTTGGTCGAGTGCGATCACTTGATCCTCAATGGTGAGTGAGGCTTGTTGTGTTTGAGTCAGTTCCGCGAGCATGGCTGCTCCATCAGCTGCTTGAAATGCCGCTTTGAGTTTGGGCATCAATTTGCCAACGCGAGGGCCAAGGCGTTTGAAATTTGGGACTACCTGGTAAGTGACAAATTCACCTGCATCGGTCGTGTAGGTCACTTGGTTAACATTGAGCTCCGTTTTGAGCAATTCGTCATGCGTTTCAAGCCAGGCTTGGTCAAGCGGTTCATTGAGGACTACCGTCACTCCAGAGAGTGGTTGGCGTACTTTTAGTTGGGCATTCATTCGAGCCGATAAGCCCGAAGAGGCAATTTCACGAAGCAAACCCATCCGACGCGATAGATCTTCATCAATCATCGCAGGGTCAGGGGTCGGGAAGTCACACAGGTGAACACTCTCAGTGGCACGACCGTCAAATACGCTGCTGAGGTTTTGCCAAATGGTCTCAGCCATAAACGGAACGAAAGGCGCGACCATTTTGGCGGTGGTTGTGAGGCACTCGTAGAGCGTCCAATAGGCATCCAGTTTTTCTGGAGCTGCTTTATCCTTTGACCAAAATCGATCCCTACTTCGACGGACATACCAATTGCTGAGGGCGTCAACAAAAGCGGTGATCTGGGTGCAGGCTCGGTAGTTGTCGTACTGATCCATGGACTCAATGACGACTGAAAGAGTGCGGTGAAGTTCACTTAAAATCCAGCGATCTAGTTCACCGCGTTGATCGACTGGTCGATAACCATGACCATCGGAGAAATTGTCGGCCGCTAACTGGCCAGGATTGTTGAGCGAGGCCGGTGAGAATCCGTCGAGATTAGCATATTGAATAAAGAATCCGTTGTAGACGTTCCAGAGTCGCAGTAGAAACTCGGGAATGCTCTCTTTAATCTGACGTTCACTGTATTGGATCGAGGTCCACGGCGGTTGTTTTGCAAAGAAGTACCACCGCAGTGCGTCGGCTCCATATTGGTCGAAAATTTCCTGCGGCGCTCGGTAGTTACGCTTGCTCTTGGACATCTTTCCAACGGTTTGCGTTGTTTTTGTCGAAGCTGATTTTGCCTCTTCCGGCGTAAGGTAAATGTTTTTCTCTTTGTCCTGCCACCATTCTGAAAGCATCAAGCCAAGCACGATGCAGTTCTTGAAGGGGTGTGGATAAGGGATTGCTTTGTGCGTCTCCGATGTCTTGTCACCGAAGAGTAACGTGCTGATTGCCAATTGACTGTAAAACCAACCGCGAGTTTGATCGAGGGCTTCGCTGATGAAGTCAGCTGGAAATTGTGATTCGAACTTTTCTTTTCCTTGATGCGGATAGCCCCACTGAGCGAACGGCATTGCGCCGCTGTCATACCAGCAATCGATCACCTCTGGGACGCGGTGCATTCTAGCACCCTCCTCGAACGGGGAATCGTAGGAGATGTGGTCGATGTAGGGTTTGTGAACCTTGAGGTCATCGGGCAGTTCTGGGTTGGCCGCCTTGGCTGCTTCCCAGACTTCCATTCCGGTAGCCCCGGGTTTCAATGTCAGTTCGTCCCAACAACCGACCGCTTCAAATTTCCCTGTGCTCTCGCAGGTCCAGATTGGCAGCGGTGTTCCCCAGTATCGTTCTCTCGAAAGTGCCCAGTCGACATTCGACTCAAGGAAATTCCCAAATCGCCCGTCCTTAATGTGTTCGGGCTGCCAGTTGATCTCGCGGTTGTTAGCGAGCATTTGGTCTTTGAACTGAGTTGTTCGGATAAACCAGCTTTCTCGAGGATACTGAATTAGCGGATCATCATCGGCTCTCCAGCAGAATGGGTACTCGTGTTGGTACTGTTCTTGGTGGTAGAGCTTGCCGTTATCCTTGACTTGGCGGGTAATGGGCTTGTCGGCATCTTTGACCCACTGGCCTTCGTAATCGGGCGCTTCGGCGGTGAACTTGCCGTTGGGGCCAACGGCGCAAATCATTTTGGGCCCCTGCCCTGGTTTGTAGCGAGCCTGTTCGGCGACGAGCAGTTCATAATCGACTTCACCGAACGCAGGGGCTTCGTGAACCGCGCCACTTCCACTGTCCGTCGTTACGAAATTCGCAGCGGTCACCCGCCAAGCGAGATGTTCTTCGGTCCCGTCCAGTAGTTCACCGGTGAGCTCGGCTTGAGTTTTGTAATAGTAATCGAAAGGGGGCACATACCGTTCTCCAACGAGTTCGGAGCCCATTTCAACTGATTTGACTTCTAATTCACGTTTAACTTTAAGACTGATCTTTTCGACAAGGTCTTTTGCAAACACGATGTTTTGGTCTAGCTCTGAGTCGTAGACGGTTACGTATTCGATTTTCTCGTTGACTGCGGCAAACTGGTTGCTTGGTAAAGTCCAAGGAGTCGTCGTCCACACGAGCAAGCTTGTGTTTTCTCGATTGACGAGTGGAAATAACACGTAGACCGAGGGGTCCATGACGGTTTTGTAACCTTGACCGACTTCACCGCTGCTGAGCGCGGTGCCACCTTGTGCCCACCACCAGATAATCTTGTGGCCTTTGTAAAGCAAGTTCCGGTCGAAGAGGTTTTTTAGTGACCACCAAACGGATTCGACATAACTCTGATGATAGGTTACGTAAGCGTCGTCCAGTTTAACCCAAAAACCAAGTCGTTCTGTGAGCTTTTCCCAGTCCTGCATGTACTGCCAAACTGATTGTTGGCATTTCTGAATGAAAGGTTCCACTCCAAATTCTTCAATTTCCTCTTTGGAGTGAATTCCCATCTCTTTGCAAACTTCAACTTCGACGGGGAGTCCATGCGTATCCCAGCCGGCTTTTCGCTCGCAATAATAGCCCCGCATCGTTTTGTAGCGAGGGAATAGATCTTTGATCGCTCTCGTTAGACAATGGCCGGGATGAGGTTTCCCGTTCGCTGTTGGCGGACCTTCGTAAAATACATACCGCGGCCCCTCTGTTCGCTGTTCGAGAGATTTGTCGTAGATTTCGCTCTCACGCCAAAAGTCTAAAATTGCCTCTTCTTGTTTAGGAAAACTAGGTTTGTTTTCGAAGGGGCGGAACATGCTGGAATCCTTCAGCGGAGTAGACATATCTCAAAGCTCGCGAGCGATAATATAGTTCGACATTGAAAATAAAACGCGGATCAGTTCGTAAGGGTGCAAAGACGATATTCAAAAAAATATCGAATCGACTTCTGATCAACGAAAGTCATTATCCCCAAAGAAACGTCACGTGTAAATGACGGACTCTGCCAAAGGGGGCCGGTGTAGACTGGCAAAAACAGCGACCATGGAGAGGAATCTGGCATTTGTTCCTCAATCCACTACCTGATCCGTTTGCTCGGGCCGATATTGCATTTCGCAGTTCAAAATTGCCCGAGCATCTAAAGGATAGATTTCTAGAGTTTAGTGCTGCAAAGACAGATTAACGCTTCTTCTTGTCGGCCTCTTTTTTGCTTTCCGCCGATTTTTTCGGAGGAGTCGCAGCAGGATTCGTAAGGTGCCCAAATTCCTTGTCGAATTCCGTTCCGTACTGATCATCAGCTAGATCGTACTCACCTTTGATTTCTTCTTCGAAATCGTCATCAAAATCTTCATCAAAATCGTCTTCGTCGATCTCGTCAATGATTTCAATTTCAAGATTATCAATTGGTTCGGCGGAAACATCCTCAATTGAATCGTCGACCGCGTCGTCTTCGGACGTGTTTTGGTCGTCGCCAGGAGCGTCCAGTGGATCTACAAGATCGTCATCTACCATTTTTTCTCTGCCTCATTGTCATGTGAAATTGAAACTCGCCCAATTTCGGTTCAGTATTCACCGTTACTCATCGAATCGATAACGAAATCAACCAATTGCGTATCGGTAAAGGGTATGTGGACGCCGACGGATGTCAACCGACATCGGCAAATGTTCGCAAAAATAGTCAAACAACGCATGGGTTTTGAGTTTTTGAGCTGATTGAGCCTTGGATATCTGGCAGACAGCCGCGGCTTTTTCCCTGCCGTTACCATCGTTCAATTGATTGTCGGAGACCCGCTCAGATGGCGTTTTCTAAGACTCTAGGCAATTGTCTTCATTGGAGGTGATCGTCGGTAAATAGGAGGTGATTGAAAGCAGGTAGACATCCAGCGTGTAAATCATGGTTTTGGGGAATTCTCGAGTGCCTAACGAAAAACAGGGCCAGTAATCATTACTGGCCCTGTCCAACACGGGGTGAGAAAGTCGTTATGGTTTGACTTCCCGCCACTCAAAAAAATAGGCCAGTTTAAAAAGTGGGAGACTCGCAACTGGTCTTATCAATTCTAAATTTGATAAAATAGAACGGTTAAGCCGGTTTTAATGAAAACTCAGTTTTCAGACGGCTGGCTAATATGAGGTGAATTACGTGCTGATAGTGGCAGTGGTCGACGTTAGGACCAGTTTGCAAATGAAGTCGACAGGAAACAAAATCGAGAGGAAATGTGAGTCAACTAAGTCGTGTATTCTGAATTAAACCGAACGTAGTCTTGGGTAAGGTCACTGGTCCAGTGTCTTGCAGATCCTGTTCCACCGCCGATGCTCAATTCAATCAGGGTTTCAAATTGCTCTTTTAAAGCCTCACTGACTTGTTTTGCATTAAAATTAACGGGCTGGCCATTTTCGAACACGAGAAAGCCATTGAGTTTTAGGCTGGTCATCGAGACGTCCATTTCGGCACCAGCATAGCCAGCCGCTGAAACAATGCGTCCCCAATTGGGGTCGGAGCCAGTGATTGCTGTTTTTACCAACGCACTTGCTGCGACGGTTCTTGCCACTGAGTCGGCCTGGTCATCGTTGGTTGCTCCGGCAATGTCGATGGTGATTAGATGACTTGCCCCTTCGCCATCGGCAGGGATTTGTTTGGCAAGTTGGATGCAATTTTCAGTGATGGCTCTCTCAAATGCTTGAACTGATTCCTCGGAATCGACCTCGACCTCCGAATTTCCATTGCAGATCATTACCAGGGCATCGTTGGTGCTGGTATGACCTTCGACGCTGATTCGGTTGAACGATTTTTCAACCGCCCGATTTAAAATTTGTTGAGCTTTTTCGGAGCTGATCTTTGCGTCCGAAAGGATGATGGCCAGCATCGTTGCCATTTTTGGACCAATCATTCCCGCTCCTTTGGCCATTCCCGCAATTTTGATCTCTCCAGATTCTGTTGAGACGACTGATTCAACAGTTTTGGGACCTTTGTCGGTCGTCAGGATCGCCATCGTTGCACGATCAAAATGATCCTGTGAATTTCCCTGCTCTGAGATAGCTTTCTCGATTCCCTTGGCTGTTGTTTGCATCGGGAGGTGTTGACCAATAACGCCCGTGGAAAGCACCAGCACCTGAGTTTCCTTCGCATTCAAGTGCTTAGCCGCAATCGCAGCGATGGCTTGGTTGTCATCGATTCCCCGCTGCCCTGTACAGGCGTTGGCGTTGCCTGAATTGATAATCAGCGCTTTGAATCCCTCGGTCGGTGTCCGTTGCTGATTCCACTCAATGCTTGCCGCCCTGACGACATTCTGTGTATAGACGCCCACTGCGACGCAGGGTGTTTTGGCGGAGACAACCGCAAGGTCAAGTTTGCCGGAAGGTTTAATACCGCAGGCAATTCCAGTGAATTCAAAGCCGCCGGGAAGTCCCATCTCAGTGATCCAAGTTAGTGAGGTTTGTATTTGTTTGTAGTGTATTCAACGGACTGTTATCGACGGAGGAGCAAATTGGTAACGATGATTTTTGCCTCAATCCGTAGGCCGCGTTTTTAAACGAGTCCGGTCGTCTCAGGTAAACCTACCATTATATTGAAATTTTGAACTGCGGCTCCAGAAGCCCCTTTAATAAGATTATCCAGCACACTCACGATCACTGCGAAGTCACCGCATTGAGCAATTGAAATGTCGCAGAAATTAGTATGGGAAACGTCTTTTGTTTTGGGCAACATATCCGTGACTCGAACGAACGTCTCCTCGCGATAAAAATCTTTCAAGTGATTTTGAAGTGCGCTCGCATCTACTCCCTGTTTAGGGCTCACGTAAATTGTCGAGAGGATACCGCGATCCATCGGAATTAAATGTGGCGTGAAGGTTGCAGAAATTTCAAGGTTGCAAACACGGGCAATGATTTGATTGATCTCGGGCATATGTCGATGTTGGCCAACACCGTAGGCAGCGACCGACTCGTTGCACTCTGGATAGTGAAATTTAAGATTTGGTTTTCGACCGGCTCCTGAAACCCCTGTTTTCGAATCAATGATGATGGGAGTCGATTCAATTAGATTTTGACTCAACAGGGGCGCTAAGGGAAGCAACGCGGAGCTTGGAAAGCACCCTGGATTTGCGACCAATTCGGCGTTTTTAATTTCAGTTCGAAATAGTTCTGGAATTCCGTAGGGCACGGATCCGACGCGAGCTGCATCGGGGTGCTCGACCTGGTACCACTGTTCAAAGGTGGCGGCGTCGTTAAGTCGATAATCGGCGCTAAAGTCGACGACTTTGATGCCGCGATCGAGTAGCTGTTTGACAATCTCTGCTGACGCCGCATGTGGAAGACAGCAGAATGCAAAATCGACCTGCTCGGTAAACGAATTAATTTCGAATAAAGAAAAATTAAGATCCAGACGCTCACGGAGTTGCGGATGTACATCTGAAAGAGCTGGGCAAGACTCATCTCTGGATGTTAATGTTGTGATGCAAACATCTGGATGGCGCAGCAGAATTTTAATAAGTTCCAATGCGGTGTATCCGGTACCGCCTACAATTCCAACTCTTATCATCGTGCTAGGTTTCTTGAAGTCTGTTGTCGTATAACAATCCGATTTTATCGGATTGAGGGCTTCAAGAACATCAGGGAGTTCTCGAAGACGAGCCAAAGTTAAGCTGATGCCACCCGCCGTTGCTTTGCAGGGCTAGGTCACTGAGGCGATGCACCAAACACCGCACCTGTTAGGAATCGTCAGTAGTCACTAAGTTACGCGGATTGAGCGTGTTGAAGGTCAGAGGATTTCTGGGCTCGCGTTTATTTCTCGGGCTGCGGGAGTTTAGAGTCCGTTACTGCGAGCGGAACTTGGTAATTTCCTAGCTTGGCGTAAATTCGGACAGTAATCGGATGTTCGATAACCTTGGGGATGGTCCCGAGATAGTCGGTGAGTTTCTCATTTGTTTGGATGTGTTTTTGGTGTTGCGATTCAAGATTGTTTCTCTGGGCCGCGAATTGTTGCCCTTGATTAGAACTTCTGAATGCCTGAAGCATCGCTTGTGACTGTCTGCTCATGCCTTCTGACGTAATTGCGAGGTTTTCGAGCATCTTCGGAGATTGGATCGGTTTGATTTTGCCATTGGCATTCATTACCAAATTACTTTTGAGAGTCAATTTTGAGCGAAGATCACCAGCAACTTGAATCCACATGAATCCGGTTTTATCACTTCGTTTAAGCCAGATTCTGGCTGGCATGTTTGCTTCAATTCGGGAGTTGGGGATGGCTGTTTCAACCCCTTTGATGCGTAACGGGAGAACCTCGACAACGATCGTTTCGGGCGCTGGCATAGCAGGGATTAGAATTTCCAGTTCATTCGAAAACGATTCTTTATCGAGACGGAGGTCGGGGATTTTCATTGGAGTTCGAAGGAAAACAATGGTTCCCTGGTCTTCGGGGAGTTTTAATTTCAACAAACAGTTTCGCAGGTTGCTCGCCAACTTTGCGGCCGTCTTGTCCGTGGTGGCTTCGGCAAGCCATTGAAACAGAAACGCATTTTCTGATTTCCGGAACGTAGCGATGGGAAGCGGTCGCTGTTTCGCACTTTTACGAACCGTTACATTCCATTTTTGCTTATCGTCTTTGGACCGCTCAAGTTCAAAAACGGGTTTGCCACGAGCAACCCCTTCCTCGCAAATGATTTCGACGCCCAGTAAGTACTGTCGTTTAATGACAAGATCAGCAAGTTTTTTCTCTTTTGTATTTTCGATCGGCGGTAAACTGAACCGCTTTGGGAAATTAGCAAATGGAGTTTTTGCTGCGTCTGGTTGGGAAGGTTTGGTTGTTGCGACGGAAGGTGGGGACTGTTTTATAGGCGAAGTGTCGCCAATGATCCCTTTGGATTGTTTAATCCAGGATCGATATTCTTCTAAATTGTTTGCAGGGTTTCGGCCGCCTTTTTGCAACGCCAGTTTAATTTCGGTCGGGCTTAACTTTGCCATTTGCTCGATTGTTTTGACATCGCCTTTGTTGAGAACTTCTTGCGTCTTTTCAGCAATTCCCTTGATGATGGTTAAGTCAGTTTTGGGTTCGGGCTTTACGGCGACTGGTGGGGTTGGTTTTGCTGGAGGCTTGGTCTCGGCGGGAGGCTTGGGGGTGTTGTCTTTGGGATTAGGTTTTACAAGCGAAATGTCTTTGTTGGGGGGATCTCCTGAATTTTTCGAATTGTCATTCTCGAATTTTTTGTCAAGCCACTCATCATAATCTTCCTCGTTTTTGGCCGCCGTCTTTGTTTCTCCAGCGCCCTCGGGCGTAATAGTCTCAAGAGGCGAATTGGCTGGCAGCAACAAGCCATCTAAGTTGGCGTTAACTATTGTTCCCGATGTTGAGAGATTCAGTGCGGCGATAACCGCGAAAACTGAACCGACGATTAAAAACAGGGCAACCACACTGGCTGTCGCAATGACGGCGACTGGATTGTCGCGCCAAACGCGAGACAATCCACTGAGTTCTTGAGGTACGGGGGGGGCTTCTGTCTCCGGTGCAACTCTCTTTTTCTTTCGAGGGGAGAGTGACGTGCTGGCAACGGGCTGGTTAAATCCTCCGAAATCCATAGGCTCTGGAGCAGCGTTCATCTGAATGAAGCTTAACAGCGAGGCTGAAATGTCTTTTATCGACTCTGGAGATGCATCGTTTAGCTGTGTTAGCAGGTCGGAGAGTTCTGTGCCAAGATTAGTTTCCTCGAGATTTGACTCTTTCAATAGTGACTGGCCAATCGTCGCCATCGCAGAAAAATCTTGTGTGACCGTTGATTGTTCTTGTGTACCAGAGAGTTGTCGTCGCAATGGAGATAGCGGAAGGTTCTGGATTTTTAGATTTTGCTGGGCATCGAGAATCAAATCCTCCCGGCCGATCCAGCCATGGATGACTTCCAATTGATGAGCGTGCTGTAGGCCATCAATTGCCTGCTGAATGATCTTTGCAATTAGTAATTCATCAAATTGGATGGATGTCGATTGGTCTAGCGTTTGGCCTTCGATATGTTCGGTAACTAAAAAGTACCTGCCGCCTTCTTGGTCGATGTCAAAAACATGAGTTAGGTGGGGGTGGTCTAACTGAGCCGCGAGGCTGGCCTTTTGGATAAAGCGATCGCAGTTCTTTTGATCTTTTGTGAGTGCAGCGGGGAGGATTTGGATGTCGACTTTTCGCGCCAGCGAAGTGTGAATCGCGAGCAAGCGATCCCCTAGTTCGTCTCGATGAATGCGTTCAAGAAGACGGTAACTTCCGACGTCCAACCTCGTTCGGCCAGTCATCAGGAACTTGGCTTGCCAAGTCGTGATCAGTTCTTCACGGATGAATAGCTGGGCAACAGCTTCGGGGGTCTCAGCGGTGTTGTTGTTGAGCAGTTCCTCGAGCTGGCTTACCTCGACGATCCCGCTTTGTTTTAAGCCGCTTATGAAGTCATTTTTTGTGATCTTCGACATTACGCTACCAAAGAAGGGGTTTTCCGTGCCTGACTTTGTTATTCTTGCACTCGCTAAGGGCAACTTCAACCATGGAATTGAGAATGAAGCGGAATCGTGAGGGGATTCTGCCGTTTAGTCGGTTTAAACGTGAAAATGCGTTTTTAACCACGCGAAGTTAGTGATCAGCTGTTTTCGTCGACACTGCAAGTGAAGCGGTCTGCATTTGTGGTTGGAAGGAATGTAGCGTTTGAATTAGATCGCATGACGCCTTAATTCATTTCTAGGAGCCAGCGGTAATGCCGGTCGATATTGCTGACACAGTTTTCAACCGAAAATTTGGCTATGGCCATGGCTCTCAATTGGCTGCCGATGGCATTTAATTTTTCTGTTGAGGTCGACAAATCGATAACTTTTTCCGCGATCACTGCTGGACTCTCTGTCGGAACCAACAACTCGTCGAACTCCGGTGACGATAAGATCTCCGGTGTTCCGCCTACGTTCGTGGCAATCATTGGGAGCCCACTGGCGGCTGATTCGAGTAACACACGTCCCAGGGGTTCTTGGCGAGCGGGGTGAATCAGGATCGTTGACTGTCGCATTAAGTTGGGAATGTCATCGCGGATGCCAAGCCAGGATATCCGATCACTGTGGGGAGAGTTGGTGACCAGTTGTTTCAGTCCCTGTTCGTATTCGATCGCTTCCTGTTTCTGTGAATAGCGTTGTCCAACGATCGCGAGTTCGGCTGTAGGTATTTCCGAAGCAACTCTTAGAAATGCGTCGATTAAGGAATCGACTCCTTTGCGAACTCCAATTTGTCCCACGAATAATAATTTCGGGTGATTTAATGTTGAATGAGGAGCTTCAGTTATGGGAAGCGTATTAGAGGTTTCGTCGGGAGAAAAGACGGTGGTGTCGATTCCATTGTGGACAACGAATGTTCGCGATGGATCGAGGCCACGTTCGCAATGCCATTGCTTTGTGGCGTGGGATACAGCGATGAGCCGGTCGATCTGGTTGAGGTCGGCCATGGCGGTCTTGCTCAGCTTTAAAATGTCGCGGAGATATCCAAGGCTTGGAATGGCAAGCGATCGGCAGACGGGACCGCAGATGCGACCGGTTGAAAGGCTGTTGCAATGAACTAGGTCGCAGCCAACGCTGGTAGAAAGTGTCGCAAATTCCTCGCGGATTTCTGTCTGTGATTTTTTTACGCCGCTTGCGTCGTGCATGCAAAAGTCAACCACTTCGACTTTGGATTCGCGCAGTCGATTTGCGAAAGGTGATTGCTGAGGGACGGCAGCTTTGAAATTCCAGCCGCATTGCCGTAAGCCATCGACGAGAGTGAGAAATGAATTCTCGCCGCCGTTAACAGATCCATATTCGCTGGCTACGAGAATCTTGTTTTTCAAAATTTTACCCAAGATTCATCGTTGAAAAAAAACCGGGCCGGCAGGGTATCGGTTGGCCTCACCACTAAATATTTTTGCACGACTAGGTTCTGTGAGCGATCAATTGAGATTGCCCACGCATTAATCAACCTGCCAGGTATCGCCGGAGTGGAACAAGTTTTGCAACTCCCCTGCCCCCTTTTCCGAGACAGCGTCGTCGACTTGCGAATTGATCATTTCGTCGTAGGTCGGTCGGTCAACGTCTCGAAATACGCCAATCGGTTCTGGGAATTCTGGATGTCGCATACGGCTCAACAAAAATGCCAGTTGGGAATTGGGAGCCTTCTCATCGTGAAACAGGAGATCGTCTTGAGCAACATTGGCAAGCTCAACAACTTCCGGGTTAAATCCATTGAGTTGGATTCCTTTGGTTCCGCCGGCATAAATGAGGGGCTTGCCATGCTCGAGGAGAAGCGTCGTCTCTGCCTTGGTGTTTTTGTTTTTTGCGTAATCCCAAATGCCATCATTAAACACGTTGCAGTTTTGGTAGACTTCTAAAAAAGAGGTCCCTTTATGGGCTGCCGCACGTTTCATCATTGCAACGAGGTGCTTAATGTTGGTGTCGATTGACCGAGCAACAAAGCTGGCCTCGGCGGCAATGGCAACTGAGATGGGATTCAGAGGGTGGTCGATTGACCCACGAGGTGTGCTCTTGGTGACTGAGCCAACCTTTGAGGTGGGCGAATATTGTCCCTTGGTGAGTCCATAAATTGCGTTGTTAAAGAGAATGATGTTTACATCAACATTTCGTCGCACGATATGCATGAAATGATTTCCGCCGATGCTCAACGCATCGCCATCCCCAGTAATGACCCAAATGTCAAGTTCTGGGCGGGTTGATTTAAGACCCGTTGCGAAGGCGGGGGCACGACCATGAATGCTGTGCATGCCATAAGTGTTCATGTAATAAGGGAATCGACTGGAGCAACCGATCCCGGAAATGAATACAGTGTTTTCTCGTGTGGATCCAATCTCAGGAAGCACTTTCTTCATCTGTGCAAGAATTGAATAGTCGCCGCATCCCGGGCACCATCGCACGTCTTGATCTGAAGCAAAGTCAGCTGGTTTCAGGACAGGTAGTTCAGTACTCATGGTTCAATACTTTGAATTTGAAATAAGGATTGAGGGTTAGAAGGTGTTCAGCTGGTGAAGAATTAGCTGACGACTTCGCGTGTGGCAGCCTTGATGCCGTCAACAATTTCACTGACGTGAAAAGGTTTGCCTTGGATTTTATTGATGCCGATAACATCCACAAGAAATTGTTGCCGGATCAATGCGGACATTTGTCCCGTGTTAAGTTCCGGCACAATGATACGATCAAATTGCTGAATAAGCGATTCTAGGTTGCGCGGGAAAGGGTTGATCCAGCGGAGGTGGACGTGCCCTATGTTCATGCCGTCGGCGAGGCAGGTTTGGACTGCGGTATGGCAAGCACCGTAAGTTCCGCCCCAGCTGATGACAAGCGTTCCGTTGTTGCTGCCTTCGAGTTCGGCTTCGTCGACGAATTCTGCAACCATTTCGACTTTTTTAGCACGAGTTTCAACCATGTGCTGATGATTCGCAGGGTCGTAGCTCACATTGCCGGTGCCATCCTGTTTTTCGAGGCCTCCCACGCGGTGCATTAAATCGGGAGTGCCTGGTAAAGCCCATGGACGAGCTAGGTTCTCGTCGCGTTTGTATGGCAGGAATTCTTCTTCGCCATTAAATTCGGTGGGGTGACTGACTTCGATTTTAGGCAAGGTGTCGATTTCAGGAATTTTCCAAGGTTCGGCTCCGTTCGCAATATAACCATCGGAAAGGATAACAACCGGCGTCATGTAGCGAGTTGCGACTTGCCAGGCTTCGATTGCGGTTTGAAAGCAATCACTTGGACTGCGGGCAGCGATAATTGGCAATGGCGATTCACCATTTCGGCCGTACATCGCCATCATTAAATCAGATTGTTCCGTTTTAGTGGGCAGTCCTGTGCTAGGCCCTCCCCGTTGGACATCGATAATTATCATGGGAAGCTCCAGGATAAGCCCCAGTCCCATGCCCTCTCCCTTGAGCGCGATGCCCGGGCCACTACTGGTCGTGACGGCCATGCTGCCGCCAAATGCTGCACCCACTGCAGAACAGACAGCGGCAATTTCATCTTCGGCTTGAAAAGTTCTAACGCCAAAGTTTTTATGTTTGCTCAACTCGTGCAAGATATCGCTGGCAGGGGTGATCGGATAAGAGCCTAGAAATAATTCTTTGCCGCTTAACTTTGACGCTGCAATCAAACCCCATGCGAGTGCCTGATTGCCCATGACATTTCGATACGTGCCGGTCTTCAGTTCAGCTTTCGGGACTTGGTAGGTGGAGGCAAAGTCTTCGGTTGTTTCCCCGTAGTGCCAACCGGATTTAAGTGCGAGACGATTGGCCTCAGCGATCTCTGGTTTAGAGGAAAATTTGTTTTCGATAAAGCGTAGGGTCGGTTCTACATCTCGACCGTAAAGCCAAAACACCAAGCCCATCGCAAAAAAGTTTTTGCAGCGGTCGGCTAACTTAACGGAGAGTCCAGTGGGTTCAACGGCGCCACGAGTCAATGTCGTCATTGGCACTCGGATCGTCCGGTAGTTTTCAATCGTGCCGTCTTCGAGTGGATTGTCTGCCAGTTTTGCAAGCTTCAAATCTTTCGCTTCAAAACTGTCGGAATTGACAATCAAAATGCCTGTTCCCTTAAGGTCAGAAAGATTGGTGACCAGGGCTGCAGGGTTCATACAAACGAGAGCATCTAGCCCATCGCCAGGAGTGAAGATTTCCTCTGCAGAAAACTGAACCTGAAAACCGCTTACGCCAGCTCTGGTTCCTCGCGGAGCGCGGATTTCTGCTGGAAAGTCAGGAAACGTTGCAACATCATTGCCAGACAAAGCGGACGTATTGGTGAGTTGGGTTCCCAGCAGTTGCATACCGTCTCCAGAGTCACCGGCGAGTCGGACGGTAACACCGGACACGGATTCGGAAGGTTTTTGCGTGGGTGGAAACTGTTCGTTGGCACTTATCATTCGAAACTCGTAACAAACTCAGACGGTAGTCGGATCGTGCTGCCAAATCACATTTGATATTGACACTGCAATTTAGTCTTTTTCTATCGATATCGGTACTTAAAATGTACCAGTCGATCGGGGTCCTGACGACATCGCCCCGGTTGGTGTACTTATTCTCCAATTCGGCGTGAACCGAGAGTTAGCGTTATTGGATCCTTTCGCCCCCCGTTCAAATAGTGAACGGAATTATCAAGGAGTTGAAGTTTCCCAGATATGACCGGTTTTCGAAAGGGGAAAACATCTGTTAGACTCAGAGTAGTGGCCGCTTTTTGGCAATTAATTTAGCAACCAGCACCTACTCAATCAAACACTTAACAGAGGTTAACCTACTGCGATGGAAAGATCACTCGTATTACTCAAGCCCGACTGCGTTCAGAGACGTCTCGTGGGCACCATCATTTCCCGATTTGAGGAAAAGGCCATCAACATCATTGCGATGAAGTTGATCCAGGTGACACCTGAACTGTCAAAGCAACACTACGCTGAGCATGTAGAAAAGCCATTTTACCCAGGTCTTGAAGAATTTATCACCGGTGCTCCTGTTGTGGCTATGGTGGTCGAAGGCCTCGAAGTCATCCGTGTTGTTCGTGAGATGCTTGGGGCAACCAATGGATTGAACGCTGCTTCGGGGACGATTCGTGGCGATTTTAGTAGCAGTCGTCAGATGAATCTCGTTCATGCTTCCGATGGCCCAGAAGCATCAGCCCGAGAAATTAATCTCTATTTTGGTGATGACGAAATTTGTGAATACACACCAACGCTGACACCGTGGCTAAAAGCTGGTGACGAATAGTCGTCAAGAACAATCTTGAGAACTAGAAAACCCACAGTGTGAACTGTGGGTTTTTTTTGTGCGGTTAAAGTGTGAGGGGGAGGGATTCTTGATTTTCGAGAGATTCAAAGGATGGCTACTGCTCCCGTGAGCGGTTTGGAATCGCGATATGGAAATTTGGGTATCGTCGATTTTTGTATGCGTGCAAACAAACAATTGCGAATAACGGTGGGTGTTGTGCGCGAGGCCATTTAATCTTGAATGAACTAGCTTGGATTATTTGACGATCTTGGTTGTTCTCGATAGTCTGGATGTATGAAAGCTCACAACCGAATTTTAATCGCCGGCCTTGGTTTTGCTCTCCTGGGATGCAATGGTAATTCTGAGCCCATTGAAAAATCCGCTCCTCCTGAAAAGGTGGTGGATAGAGTCTCCCTCTCGCCTGAACAGGCAAGCATTCAAGGGATCACGGATTCTGAGACTTTGATTCAGTCTTTATCAGCAAAAAAAAGTATGCTGGGCCGCTCTCTAATTGATTCCGGCATCGATACGTCTGCCTTCGCGGTTGAGGCGGTGCAGTGCCGTGGTCTTCAAGATGTAGATTTAAAAGATTTACTCGCGCGGTCTTCTTCTGAGTCAGCCAAATCGTCTTTGCTGCCGCAGGATTTGGCAACCGAAGTGTTATGGCCAATTTCTGAGGAACAGCATTCGTTAAGTCTTCGAGAAGTTTGGCAACCGCTGTCACGTCAAAACGAATTCGAAAACGCACAGTTCGGAGTGCTTTCGGGAGCCTTGTTGCCAAGCGGAGATTTCGAAATGGCGACAAAGTTTGAAGGTCGCATTCGCACTGCCGACGGATCTCTTTTGGGTGTAATTGGTTATCAAACTTTGGTGTGGCATCGCTCCGATACAGGCGACTGGAAAATAGCTCAGTGGAAGCAAGAGAAATTAAAGGTCATTAATTCGGTTTCGTCTTTGTTTGAAGACGTAACAAGACAAGCGATCACTGACCCCGTTACTTTTGAAAAGCTGTCGACCGCTTCCCATGAGGAGTTAATTATTCAGCGTTGCGATGAGTTGGAGGAATCCGTGCGACAGGCTGATGCTTCAGGCGGCCAATCCCAGAAGCAAAGACAAGAAATGGTTGCGAATTTTGCGGCCCGAGCGGAGTACAAGGGGTGCAACGATTGGACCTCCGTTGGGCAGTATCCGGCAGTCAGTTCCGTCGATTTTAATCAAGACGGTTTTGATGATTTATTTGTCACCGATCGCTGGCAACCGCCGCAAATGCTTCGCGGCAACGATGACGGTACCTTTACTGATGTGACCAGCGAGGTCGGGCTTGAAGTCGATGAAATGGTGACCTGTGGTTATTTCTTTGATTATGACAACGATGGCGATGCTGATTTGATGCTTGGCCTTTCACTCGTGCCCAGCTTGTTTTATGAAAATCAAGATGGCAAATTCACTCCTCACGCGGAGATTAATCGGGTTTTGAAAGACGTTCGGTGTGTGAATGCAATATCGATTGCCGATGTTAACCGTGATGGACTGTTGGATATGTACCTAAGCACCTACGCGACGGGGACCGGACCAATTGAAGATTGGATCGGATTTATTACCACGGAAAAGGAGCAATTGAAAACGCGTTTGAAAATTGAGCGCGCCGACAAGTTTGTGGATCGAGGCGGCCCTCCAAATATTCTATTGATGAACCGGGGCGGAGGATTCGAGTGGGCCAAAATCTCTGATGAATTGAAGCAGTACCGAGGCTCCTACCAGAGTTCTTGGGTGGATTACGACAGTGACGGAGATCCAGACCTCTATGTCTGTAATGATTTTGCTCCCGATGTGTTTTTGCGAAACGATACCGTGAAAGGCAGTTTCAAGCCTGAGTTTGTCGACGTCACGCCCGATATTATTCCAACGATGGATATGGGATTTGGAATGGGATGTTCCTGGGGCGATTTTAATAACGACGGTGATCTCGATTTATATGTATCTAATATGTACTCCAAAGCAGGTAATCGAATTGTGGATCAAGTAGCAGGGTCCGATCCGAGGCTGAAAGTTTCGGCTCATGGTAATTTCTTGTTTGAAAATGAAGGTGGGAAGTTTCGGCAAATTGCTGGACCGGATGAAGATCAACAGCATGTCGCTCGAGTCGGTTGGTCATTCGGTGGGCAGTTTGCTGATTTTGACAATGACGGAGAACTTGATCTTTATGTTCCCAGTGGGTGTTATTCGGCACCTTCCGAAGTAAAGACCAAAATCGATTTGTGAAGTTGTCTCTGGCGCGAAGCGGTTCGCTTCGGTGTGGGACGGGACTCCGAATTTTCGATGGCCGAACAGTGGGGGGCGTTAGAGTCAACTCGGACGATCTTTTTTGAATGGACGGATCAGCCTCCTGAGGGAGAAAGGCACCTCAATAGTAATTCACTGAGTGGCCAGGAGCGAAACCGGATATTTTTTCGAAGAGACGGGAATTATGAAGACCTTTCACTCGTTTCGGGTGCGGATTTTATGTCGGACGGCCGAAGTTTTGTGCTGTTTGATTACGATCGTGATGGTTGGCTCGATCTTGGAGTTGCCAGTTCGAACCATCCACGCTTTCGAATCGTAAGAAATAAGATTGGAGATCAGGCCAAGATCGATAATCAGTTTCTCGAAATTTCACTCGTCGGTGGACAAACATCAGCTTCGCCTAGCGACGAGTGGAGTTCGCGAGACGCTTTTGGCTCGATGGTAAAAGTGACAACGTCCAAGAACCAACGGCTGTTCCAGCTTTCATGCGGGGAGGGACTATCGGGCGTCAACGCCCAGAGAATTCATGTTGGCTTGGGGCCCCTTCAATCAGTTGACCGAATTGAAGTATTGTGGCCTAGTGGAAAGACCACGGTTCTTGAGAATGTTGAAGCCGGAGAGCGTATTACGGTTTATGAGAACCCGGAGATGTCGAAGGACTAGGTTTGCACCGTTCGTTTGTTTTCGAACTGTGCTCTCGGCAAAGTTAGTCGCTGAAAAGTGGCTCGGACCAATAGCCGGACATTCAGAATCATCTGGATTAGGCCAAGGTGCGATAGTTATCCCCCCCGAACCTTCCCTGTTTTTTGGCTCGATTAAAAGTTGGCGTTCGGGCAGTTGTCCGGTTGGGTTAAGATGAGAAGATAGATTTTGCATTGACTCTAGCCTGATGGCGAGACGTCAGTGGTAACCACGGCGGTGTTGGTCATGGTCAGCATCATCGTAAGGCTTAAAATATGAACTTTAAATTTGTTTATTTTACCCTCTTGGCTTGGGCTGTTAGTTCGGTCGTTTTGTTAGTTGGCTGCCAGCCTGAACCGGCGCCTCCGAATGATGTGGAACGTCCCGTTGTCGACGAGCCCGAGTTGTCGGCCGAGCAGCTTCGCATTAAAGGAATAACTGACTCTGAAACGGTGATTCAGGGGTTGGCTGGTAAAAAGAGCCTGCTAACCGCGGGGTTGAAAGATTCTCAATTAGATCTCTCGGCTGTGGTCCCTGAGACCATCGAATACGTTGGTATCGAAGACAAGACGATTGAGTCGTTGTTATTCTTGGCAGAAGAGAAGTCTGATGATTCTCTTGCAACGTTCGTGGATTGGCCGATCAGACGGCAGTCAGAGGTGATTGGTTTTAGCGAGGTCTGGGCGCCTTTGTTTAAAAAAGGACGTTTTGAAGATGCTCAACTAGGAGTTCTCAAAGGCTCGCTCCTTGAGTCGGGTGTCTTCGAGATGGAAACAAAATTTGAGGGTCGTATGCTGCGAGAGGGGGCGCCACTCGGAGTTCGCGCCTATCAAACGCTTGGTTGGCGCGAAGTTGCAGATAACGACTGGAAGCTTGTTTCTTGGAAACAGTCAAAGTTTTCAATCATCACTTCGTCGGAGACGTTATTTGAGAATATTACGGCCGATTCCATTCCCGATCTAGAAACATTGAACGCCGTATCGAAAGCGACTCACGAAGACTTGATTGTCACCCGTTGTGGGGAGATGGAAATTATTCGCTCTCTCGAAAATGGTAAGGTGGTTGAATCGCAGTCGATAAAGGAAGCGAGGGATGAATTCAAAGGCTGTAATGATTGGGGTTCTGTAGGGCAATATCCATCGGTCAGCGTCGTCGATTTCGATAACGATGGTTACGAGGATTTGTTTATGACAGATCGCTGGCAAGCCGTGCAGTTGCTTCGGAATCAGGGGGACGAGACCTTCGTTGACGTGACCAAGTCGGTTGGCATCGATGTGCCCGAAATGGCGACTTGCGGATATTTCTTTGATTTTGATAACGACGGTGATTCTGATTTGCTGATCGGGATGTCGATGGTGCCAAGTCAGTTTTTCGAAAATATCGGCGGACAGTTCAAGCCGCATGACGCCATTAATGAAGTGCTTCGAGAAACTCGTTTTGTCAATGCAATTTCAGTTGCAGATTTGAATCGGGACGGCCTCGAGGATCTTTACTTGAGTACCTATGCTACGGGAACTGGACCGATTGATGATTGGATCGGGTTTGTTACTCGTGAAAAAGAGCAGTTGAAAACGCGGCTGAAAATTCTTGGGAACGATAAGTTTGTCGATCGAGGCGGACCTCCAAATATATTGCTGATGAATCGTGGAGAGAGTTTTGAATGGGTGAAGATGGATGATGAATTAAAGCAGTATCGTAATTCTTACCAAACATCATGGAATGATTACGATAGCGATGGCGACCTCGATCTCTATATCTGTAATGATTTTGCTCCCGATGTTTTTCTTCGGAACGATACGGAACGAGGCAGTTACAAGCCAAAATTTACGGACGTGACGGCGGCAGTCATTCCTACGATGGACATGGGTTTTGGCATGGGATGTAGTTGGGGCGATTACGATAATGACGGTGATTTAGACCTTTATGTTTCTAACATGTATTCCAAAGCTGGGAATCGCATTGTCGATCAGGTCGAGGGGGCTGATCCCCGGTTGAAGGTGGCCGCCCATGGAAACTTCTTGTTTGAGAACCAAGGTGGAGTTTTTGAGCAGGTCGCGGGAGATGAAAAGGGAGAGCAGCATGTCGCGCGAGTTGGATGGTCTTATGGTGGTCAATTTGCCGATTTCGATAACGATGGAAATTTGGATATTTACGTGCCGAGTGGGTGTTATTCGGCTCCGGAGGAAGTGAAAACGAAAGTTGATTTGTGAAGTTGCTTATGGCGTGAAGCAGTTCGCTTCGGAGAGGGTCGAGGACACGATTTTTCAAATGCGAAAGAATGGGGGCCATTGGAAGAAATGCGGACCATTTATTTCGAGTGGATTGATGATCCGCAACCTGGCGAGCGGTACCTGAATAGCAATTCCCTCAGTGGTGGCGAAAGGAACCGGATTTTCTTTCGACGCGACGGCAATTATAAAGATTTCTCACTTGTTTCTGGTGCCGATTTTCGGGAAGACGGTCGTGGGTTTGTTCTATTGGATTTCGACCGAGACGGGTGGATTGACCTTGGTGTGACCAGCCCCAATCATCCGAGATTTCGTTTGGTTCGGAACACGATTGGTGATCGAGGGGGAAAGGCTGGTTATGTCGAAATCGAGCTTGTGGGTGGACAGACAACAACTGTCGCGAGTGAGCAATGGAGCCCGCGGGATGCCTATGGTGCCACGGTGACCGTGTGGCAGAATGGTGAAAAACAGAAACGGATGTTCCACTTGTCTTGTGGAGAAGGTTTGTCGAGTGTGAATTCCAAACGCATTCATGTGGGAATGGGAGACGTGAAGAAGATCGACATGCTCGAAGTGACATGGCCCAGTGGCAAAAAGACGATTAGGGAAGACGTCAATGCAGGAGAGCGAATCAAAATTTTTGAAAATCCCGCATTCGACAATCAAGACTAGGTATTGAATGCTCACACGCAATTCTGGCTTGTCAGCGCAATTGGGTGTCGGGCTTGCACCGATGGCGGGGGATTTGAGAGAATACATCTGGTGACCTCAGACCACCATTTCCATTTTCTAACACAACTTAACTCCGTTTAAAAAAATGCGATTTACCAAAATGCACGGTGCAGGCAACGATTATGTTTATGTCGACTGCTTTCAGGAGCCCATTCCGGCAGACCCAGGATCGTTGGCGATTTTGGTATCGGACCGGCATCAAGGAATCGGTTCGGACGGCTTGATTTTAATTTGCCCGTCTGAGAAGGCTGACGCTCGGATGCGAATGTTCAACGCTGATGGGAGTGAATCAGCCATGTGTGGGAATGGCATTCGCTGCGTTGCCAAATATGTATTTGATCACGGGTTGTGCCAGAAAAGCCGCATGACGATCGAAACGGGAGCTGGGATCTTGGCATTGGATGTCGAGGAAGAAAACGGTAAAGTCCAGCAAGTGCGTGTGGATATGGGGGAACCCATTCTGCTAGCGGCGGAGATACCGACTACACTTGCCGGGAATCCTGAAGTCAATCATTATGTGATCAATGTTCCATTGTCAGTCGGCGGACACGAATTTGCTGTCAATTGTGTTTCAATGGGTAACCCTCATTGTGTCATTTTTGTTGACAAAGCGACCGATGATTTGGTTTTGAAAATTGGATCACGAATTGAAAATGATGAGAGATTTCCTCAGAGGGTCAACGTCGAATTTGTCGAAATAATATCGCCGACGGAAGTCCGTCAACGGACTTGGGAGCGAGGCTCGGGAGAGACAATGGCTTGCGGAACTGGTGCGAGTGCAGTTTGTGTGGCGGGAGTTTTGTCGGGCAAAACAGAACGAAAGATAACCAATCATCTACTCGGTGGGACGCTTTTGATCGAGTGGGATGAATCGACGAATCATGTGTTCAAGACGGGGCCAGCGAGCGAAGTGTTTACTGGCGTTTGGGACGATTGAGGAAATGATTATTGAATGTCATTCTGATTTGAATTCCTTTCAAAAAAGCTAGAGTTGCCGTTGGCCAGTTAGATTACGGATTGTGATGGACGTGGAAATTCGTTTTTGCTGGGTTTTGTGTTTTTGATTAGTAAGGATGCTAAAGCGACGTGTCAGACGCAAAGTTAAGTCAAAGAATCACAGGTCATCTCAATGCGCTTTTGATGCCGCGTGCGCTAGACCTCATTAACTTTCGGATTCGGTATTATGACCGAACGGTTGATCCTGTTCGTTCGGAGTACAACGAGCACGTGATATTCTCGTTTTGGCATGAGTATATTGTTGTCATTCTTCCTCGATGGGGACATACGCCTCTGACGGTTCTTTGTTCGCAGCATCGAGATGGCGAACTAGTGAACCAGACTGCTGAATCGTTAGGCTTGAATATTGTCAGAGGCAGTACTAGTCGGGGCGGCGCCTCTGCCATTCGGGCGATGAAAGCAAACTCGAAATTTTCCAGTATTGCGATGACGCCCGATGGTCCCCGTGGGCCACGGCGTGAAATGGCTATGGGGCCTGTTTATTTAGCTTCGCTGCTTGGAATGCCGCTGGTTCCCGTTGGTATAGGTATTAGCAATCCCTATCGTTTGTCGACTTGGGATAAGTTTGCAATTCCACGGCCTTTGTCCCGTGTGCGTGTGATCTTTGGTCCAAAGATTCGCGTGCCGAGGAAGGCCAGCAGGGAAACATTGGCTGCTTTTCGGGTGGGTGCGCAAGGTTTGATGAACGATCTTACCGATGAGGCTCAGCATTGGGCGGACTCAAAACAGAAGATGGTCGGTGAGCAACGTTTCACACGGGAGCGGCGGTCCAATCGCGTTGTGTTTGAGCAGCCTGTCGTTGCTCCGTTGAAATTGAAGATCGTCAAAGCGCCACAGCCCCAGAGTCCACTCGAGGTGCACCGTTCCGATAAACGAGTGGGTTAAATTTCCCCGCGTCCTTTATTGGCGTTTGTCGTTTCCTTTATTGGTCCATGTATTTCTTGCGCGCGTGTTGAGCCAATACTCACGCGTTTGCATTTTTATTTGGTCGCCTGCGATTCGTTTTGAAATGCGGGTGCCGTCCCAACGATTAGATGCTTCTGAGATTTCAATTGAAAGTCCACGAGACGGGTTGAATTTTTGCTGAGCGGCGACCGCTACGGCGAACTCAAATCTTGCCTGGGGATAAACTGGAACCGCTAGAGTTTGGTTTGACCATTGTCCAAAGTTATTCCAAAGCTCATTGTTTTCGATGGGGCTCTCGAGTTTAGCGCGACTGCATCGCGGAGCATAAACTTGCCACGCAGGCCAATGGTCGCAAATTCGCATCGGTTGGGTCAGGGGAAATGTGACGACACCTAGAGTGACCAAGTAGCCGATTGAATCTAGCAAAGAGTGATTGGCAGTCGGAGTCAATTTTGGTTTTGGTTGTCGATAAAAGATCCAAATAATTTGAAAGATGAAAAACAGATTCCAGATTAAGACGCCAGAGCCACTGACATCGTTGAACAATAGGACCAGTAAGGCTGTGTGCATTACGACTGCACTGGCGACCGCATAATTTCGGATCTTGGGAATTAGCAAGCCAACGCCAATGAAAATTTCGGCGGTTGGAAAGCAAAGGACCGCGGAATTTCTTATTTGTGTCGGCCAATTTTCAGTCGTTAATCCAAAGATGCCGATTAGAGTTGAGAGCATCTGATCTCCTACGGTATGGACAAACTGGTAGTCCAGTTTGCTTACGCCCGAGAAAATATAAATGCTGACCGTGATGACTTGGATTCGTCGAACCGCATTTAATTTTGTGGAGGTGGCGATTACGATTGCCAGGACTACCAGTTGGTAAGCCCAAGGTTGGAGGCGATGCTGATCCAACAGAATGAGCACGATGGTTGGCAAGGCGAATAGAATCAACGCGGTGTTCAGTGCCTTGCCCTCTTTCGCAAACAGGCAAATCACGAGGCCACTGGCAGCCAGTCCTAGGCATATCCAATCGACCGAGGTTGGCGTCGTGATTAAGGATGCGAGAAATGGGATCTGCGGAAATACATCCTGAGGCGTCCACAGTTTCCATGTCGATGCAAACAACAAGAGCGCGAAACCCGCCATGCCTCGCGTGTAACCGCGCAAAGATGCGGAGGCAGTATCAGGGGATTGGGGCGGTAATGTCAAAAAGTTTTTTTAGACCTTATAGCGAATTGAGGTGATCGATGCTCTGACCAATACTGACGATTGGATTGGGGGATTGATCCTGCTCGACATGGCATTGATCTACACCAATTTCTTCGGCGACAGCCATGACTTTTGCCATGTCGATATTCCCGCTGCCTAGTTCCTTAAACGCTTCGTGCGGAACCTGGCCTTCATCGAAGCAGGTTTTGGAACCATCTTTGAGATCTTTCAGGTGGACTTGAGAGACGCGTCCATTGAGTCGCTGAAGTGTCTCAATGGGATCCCAGCCTCCGATTTTCGCCCAGAACACGTCGAGTTCGAATTTGCAATGATTCTCATCGAGTTCTTCTATCAGCAAGTCGAAGCCAGTCTTTCCATCGTCAAGCGGAGCGAATTCAAAGGAGTGATTGTGGTAACACAGTTGAATGCCGGCCTCGGTGCATTTCTCGCCGAATTGATTTGAAGTTTCCGCATAACGCTTGAATTGATCCGACGTTTGTCGGTTCGGTTTATTGATGTACCCAAACACTAGATGTTTGAGATTGGCTTTTTGAGCTTGCTCAAGGACCTTGTCGAGTGAGGGAGCCCCTTTAGCGTTGGGAGTGCAGACAGCTTGCCAGTTAAGAAAACTGGAGGTCACGGCTAGGCCAAGGTCTGTGCAGATTGGAAGTAACTCGGCCGCGTCGTTGGTATCACCGAGTTCTACTTGATAATAACCGGCATCCGAGATTGCCTTTAGCGTTTTCAGCTTGTCCTGCTCCATCTGGTTTCGAACGGTCCACAATTGCAAACCGATTGTTTTTTTATACTTGCTGTTCTCTGGAAGAAGATTGGGAAATGCCATGATTGAGTTGGTGAGTGAGGATGCGATTGCGACCGAAGCTATACCGGAAGTCGATTTTAAGAAAGTTCGCCGTTTCATGATTTCGATTCTCTGAATGGTTGAGGAGCGTTGAGTTGATGATCGGTGGGAATTGTTAATAGTTAAGTGCGATATCCACAATTTGCTCTGCGGTCATTGCTTTTCCGCTTGGTGGATTAAAGATTAACTCGCTGACATTAGGGTGCGGCACATTTTGTTCCAGTCGACTCAGTAGTGCATCAACATCGACGATGCACCCGCTAGTCGTCATGATGTGATCGACTAAACGAATTAGTTCTTCTCGGTTAAGTTTGGACATCTCTTTAAGATAGGCATTGGATCAATTTTTTTCAAACGGACTCTATAATGGTGGGTATCACAAAACGACTGCTTATTGGTTCGTCGACTATGCGGATCTTTGAAAAACGACCTTGATCGAAAATAGGTGTGATTTGTCTCACTCTCGTCGTTGAGTGGGCAGATCGTACTCTCGAAAGTTATCCTGGCTCTTTTTAATCGAGGGAAACTTTGGGGCGTTAAATTCTGTTTTGCAGCGATCCTCTGGTTGCAAAACCGCCTTTGATTGCCGATTCACTTAAATTCGAGTTTATTGTTGCAGAATTGTTTATTCATTGGGTATACTTTGCGCATAGGGATTTGTTAGCCGCTTGCAGCCTTTATCTGCTAAAGAGCCTTCCGACTTCACCGACTGCAATTGCATTGAGGTGGAGCGCACACTGCCTGACGGTAGTTCTTTGTAGGTCTTGCAATCGCTGACTTCTCTAGGTTTCACCTCCGTTTTTTCGCCGTAAATGTATATGCGCGATTTTGGAGGATGCGATATCTATCATTGAGTAGGGTTGAAATAGCGTGTCAAGCAATCAAATCAAAGCAAGAGATAACGATCTAGTCGATGGGCGAGTGCCGGGGTTTTCAACACTTTCGGTTCACGCTGGCGAACAAAGGCAAAAGATGGCTAATTCGATTACGGATCCAGTAGTCTTGGCGTCGACCTTTACGTTTGCGAACACTCAAAGCATCATCGACTTCATCGAAAACGACGAAGACCGCGGTGAGTACGGTCGGTACGGTGTCCCCGGTGAGCAGGTTGTTGAAAGGAAGTTAGCAGCTCTGGAAAACGCGGAGGAGGGGGTTTTGTTTTCTAGTGGAATGGCTGCGTTGGTTGGATTGTTTAATGCCAAGTTGAGCGCTGGGGATGAGATCATATTTTTTGATGAATGTTATCATCGCTCAAGGGAGTATTGCAAAAAGCATCTTTCCCGATTTGGAATTGTGACGCGTCAAGTAAAGACTGGGGATTACGATGCAATGGAATCCGCAATAAGTTCGAAAACCAAATTGTTGGTAAGTGAGTCTCCAACGAATCCTCATTTAAGTATTCTTGATCTCGCTCGGTTTGCTGAGATTGGGGAAAAGTATCAAGTCGAAACGATGATTGATGCAACCCTGGCGACCCCCTTTAACGTGCAGCCTCTTAATTTTGGAGTTGATTATGTCATGCACTCCGCTACTAAATATTTTGGTGGACACAATGACCTTTTGGCTGGAATTGTTTTGGGAAGTTCTGATAAGCTGGCCGAGATTCGCGCCTTGCGGGGAGTAACGGGAGCAGTTAATTCTCCGCATAACTGTTACCTTCTTGAGCGAGGATTAAAAACATTTGAAATTAGAATGCAGCGTCATAATGAAAACGGGCAACGCGTGGCGGAGTTTCTTGAGAGCCATCCTCGGGTGTCTCGCGTACTTTATCCTGGCCTTCCCTCGCACCGCGATTATCAAATCGCCAAGGAGACGATGCGTGGCTTCGGTGGGTTGGTAACTTTTGAAGTCGCGGATGCAGATTGGAAAGACGCTTCGAAAGTCGTTGATCGTGCCAAGTTAGCGAGAATTGCTCCGAGTCTTGGAGGGGTCGAAACTTTGATTGAGCAACCGTTGGTGATGAGCTATTGGGGGTATGAGCCTGAAGAAAGGAAGTCGTTCGGGATTTCCGACAACATGATCCGGTTAGCGTGCGGCATTGAAAATAGCAGTGATATAATTGAAGATCTCCAGCAGGCTTTAGCCACGACTGATTAAGGCGGCTGTTGGCTGGGTGATCGGATCCGCCACGATTGCAATTTGATTTTTGGGTTTCAAGGAATGAGCTTCTCAAAGAAGTTCATGACCGTCCCTAGGCTGCTGATTATTGGCTGCTGATTATTGGTTGGCGGTTGCTGCAGGTGGCCGCCGGTACTGAATCAAACCGAATTTCTTGCCATGATTCGTTGCCTCGGTTTGGGGTGTGATGACGGGGCGTCGTGAGGACTGCGTCGTGGAGGCATTGCGAATCAATGTATCGGTAGGCAGCGGAGCTTTCAAGCGAACATCGTCGATGGCGGGGGCTACCATTGGCAAGGTGTTGTCACCACAACTTTCGCAGGATTTTTGGTTGCATCCGCCGTTGGTCGCCGACGCAGCACATCCTCCAATATCGCCATTTTTTCGAGCTCTGTGGCAATCTGCACAAGTGCATCCCAGATCACAGCAAGAGCCGTCTCTCACACGTTGCTTGACTTCTGCGATATCTTGCTTGATCGAATTCCAGATTCCTTTTCGAGTAGGAAGTGCCTTCTCTGTAATTGGCTTCCAGCAGATGTAGGGCGAGTAGCGTTTTGCTTGCTCGCCGTCGCAATTGAAGAAAAGCCCGCTGTTACCCGTCTGGATGTTGTAGAGCTTGCCGCGAGTCCACGGGTCGCTTGGCTTGTAAAATTCAGTAGGAGCGCAATTCTCGTTCTGGTAGATAACTTGCTGAGCGTAAGCATCCGTCGCGATGCAGAAATAACCGGAAAAGACGGTGGTCAAAATCATGAAGGTGGATGAAAAACGCACGTTGCTCTCCTAATAATTAACGGTCTTTGTTAGTTTCGACCAATACAACCAGAGAATGCCTTGTTTTTGTCAGTGTTAAAAAAGTCTCGCCAATGGGTAAGGTCGGCGATCTGGCTCTATTCGGTATAATGCGTATAAATTACCGAGCAAACAGGGAAATCAAATTGGATTGCGAGTTTCTGAGGCGAATTCGAGCCGTGTTATTTCGAAACGCGGGTGGATTTCAGTTCCGGTGACTTGAGTAGGAAGGCGAATGTGTGTCGCCCAATATGTCTTGTTTCCTGTTTTTTTAAGGGTCTTGGCGACTCCTGCGTGGGTTGCGCGAACCGTGCTAATGCGGTTAAAACTGTGTTGTAAGACGGAAATTTACTTTGTTTTGTGGCTTCTTGAGTCGGTCAGGCGTTGCTGTCTGCGGAACGACCATGGATAGTTTTACTAAGGACTGAGACACACTTGATTAAGCTGCCTTTAACCAACTCGCATCGCGGTTTAAACTACGAAATACATCCCGAGTTTCAGGCTTGAAAGTGACCCATGGGTCGACCCAAAATTGGCGCGGTTTCCTACTTAAACACCAAACCCTTGGTAGCCGGGCTTGAGAACCAGCAGGATTTTGAGGTGATCTTCGATTTGCCGAGTCGTCTCGCGGATCGCCTTTCAGCTCAGCAATTCGATGTTGCGCTGATTCCAGTGGTCGAGGCTGTCAGTAATCCGGAGTACGTCATTGTTTCGGATGCCTGTATTGCCTGTCGTGGGCCTGTCTGGAGTGTGAAGCTCATGAGTCGCGTACCCGCTGAGGAAATCAAGACATTAGCGCTGGATGAGGGATCGCGAACGAGTCGAGCATTGACGCGAGTATTTCTGGAAAAGAAATTCGATGTGACTCCGACCTGCCACTCGCTCTCGATTCGTGACGACTGGCGAGAGACGTCTTCCGATGCAGCATTAATCATTGGCGATCGGGCGATGAAAGCCGCCGACGAGAATTTTCCCTATGTTTGGGACCTTGGCGAAGCGTGGAATCAATGGGCGGGGCGTCCGTTTGTTTTCGCTGTATGGGCAGCGTGGGCGGACTGCGATCTCGATCGATTGGATCGGGTTTTGTCAGAATCTCGTGATTTTGGATTGAAATCCATCGAGTCAATTTCCCGCGCTCATCATGCCGAGTATGCTTTGCAGGAACAGGAATGCGTTCAGTACCTGCAGGAATATTTACATTTTCATTTGGGAGTGGACGAGAAAGCGGGAATGGACCGTTTCTTTCGTCATGCTTCGGAACTTCAACTGATCCCACAATCTTACCAACTACAATTTCATGATTGCCAAACTGCTTGAAAAATCTGTTGCCGGAGAACGTCTGAGTCCCGAAGAGGGGCTTGAATTGACTAAGTGTAATGACCTGGCATTGTTAGGCTCGGCGGCCAACGCGGTCACTCGGCGCTTGCATCCTGAGTCATATCGCACCTACAACATTGACCGAAATATTAATTACACGAATGTCTGTACTGCCGTTTGCAACTTTTGTGCATTCTATCGGGGCCCCAAAGATCCTGAGGGTTATGTGCTGGAGCGTTCTGAATTACTGGAGAAAATTCGAGAGACAGTTGCCCTTGGCGGAGATCAAATTTTGCTTCAAGGTGGTTTGCATCCCAAATACAAATTGGATTGGTATGAGGAGATGCTATCCGATATCAAATCTCACTTTCCTCAATTAAACATTCATGGATTTAGTCCTCCGGAGATTTACCATTTCACAAAGGTGAATAACTGTTCGCTGAAGGAAGTTCTCACGCGACTCAAGGCGGCGGGACTCGGGAGTTTGCCCGGGGGCGGCGCCGAGATCCTGGTAGATCGAGTTCGAGACGCGATCACTCGTGGAAAAGTCAATTCAGATAACTGGCTCGATGTAATGCGTGTTTGGCATCAGTTGGGTGGCAAGAGTAGCGCTACCATGATGTTTGGGCATGTGGAAACGAAACAGGAACGCATTGAGCATTTAGATCGATTGCGGCAACTCCAGGATGAGACCGGCGGTTTTAAAGCGTTTATTTGTTGGACTTTCCAACCGGACAATACCCAAATGTCGGACGTCAAACCATTGGGTGCGTTTGAGTATTTAAAAATGCAAGCCATCGCTCGTTTGTATCTCGATAATATTCCTAACATTCAATCCAGTTGGGTGACTCAAGGACTGAAGGTCGGACAGCTTGCGTTGGTCTACGGAGCCAATGACATGGGCAGTCTTATGATCGAAGAGAATGTGGTTGCGGAGGCGGGAACAGTTCATTACCTGTCGCTTGAGCAGATGCGAGAAGCAATTTCGTCACTTGGGTTTACACCAAGGCAACGCAACGTCCACTACGAGTTGTTTGATGAGGATTATGAATCAAGGGCGGTGGCAGCCAATGAATTGTGGATGCAGCAGAAACAGGATGCGGGTGACGGAGAAGTTTACCAACTCGCCTGATTTGTTCCCCTCGTTTGATGGCAATTTCGGCAGTCGCTGTCTAAGATGTTGGTTTCCTCAACTAAATTCAATTGGAGGTAACCGATGTCGAATCTTAATCGTCGGACTTTTAGCCAAGGTATCATTGGTTCCACATTGACGTTTTCGCTGTTGGAATCTCTGTTCTGCAAGAGCGCTTTTTCAGATGAGATAAAACCGCTTGCTGCGGCATGGTTGGCGGAACTGAACACTATTGGAAACGATATAAAGAATCGGAAATTGACTCAGGTAGAATGGCAGGAACAAGTCGAAAAATTGATGGCAAAAGTCAATTTGACCGACTTGATGAAATTCGTCGATTTTGAGAAATTGACAAAGAACCTGCCGCTCAGTGACCGCGGTGAACGAGCCGTGAGTAAGCGATTTCCAGAGGTCGAAGGATTGCCAACGAAATTGGTGTTTGGACACCAGATCTTTGCCTTAAAGAAAAATCGTTCAGTCGCGCCACATGGTCACTATAATATGGCGACCGCTTTCCTCGTACTCAAAGGTGACTGTCACGGTCGGCATTATGATCGCGTGGAGGACGGCGAAAACTTTATGATCATCAAGCCTACGCTTGACCAGAAATTCGGGGTTGGTGACTACTCTACTGTTTCCGACTACCGAGATAATATTCATTGGTTCAAGGCCAGCTCGCAGAGTGCTTACATATTCAACATTCACGTACTTAACGTGGATGCGGACAAAACGAAGCGGGGACGGGTTTATGTCGATCCGTTTGGTGAGTCGTTGTCGCATGGATACATAAAGGCAAAAGTTCTCAGTAAAAAGCAAGCTTATGATCAATTTGGTTAATTGATTGGAAGGCTTGATTGGTTGGAAGGCTTGATGAGTTGGTATGGCTTAACCTTGAAGTTGCTCCGTGCGTCTCCCGTTTGTGAAAAGAAGTGAGTTGGCTCGCGAATAAACCAATTTTGAGTGGCGGATTCGGACGGTTGGAATTACTGAAGCACTTGCTAGGTAGTTGAGTTTCTACGGCGGTATTTGTTTGCATTTTATTTGACGGAACACATCATGGCTAAGGTTTTTGGTTTGGCGATTACTTTGTTAGTTTTGATTTCGGGTTCATTGTTCGCCCAGCGCCCGAACATTGTTTTGATTTTGTCGGACGATATGGGGTATTCCGATATTGGATGTTATGGAAGTGAAATTAAGACACCAGTCCTCGACGGATTAGCAAAGAATGGATTGAAGTTTACTCAGTTTTATAACACGGGGCGATGTTGTCCCACGCGTGCATCGTTGCTGACTGGGTTGTATCCGCATCAAGCTGGAATTGGCCATATGGTTGCTGATCGAGGTGTTGCAGGTTATCGCGGTGAACTTAACGATTCGTGTGCCACCATCGCAGAGGTGTTGCAGCCGAAAGGATATTCGACCTACTGCGTGGGGAAATGGCATGTCACGGGACGTACATTTCCCAAGACTGAAACAGGGAAATTCAACTGGCCACTGCAGCGTGGATTCGATCGGTATTATGGAATCATCAATGGAGCATCAAGCTTGTGGGATCCTAATTCTCTAACACGTGATAACAAATCGATTACGATTCGCAATGACGGCGAGTATCAACCTCGAGAGCCTTATCATTTTACAGATGCGGTGAGCGACAACGCCGTGAAATTTATAGATGAGCATTCAGATGAAAAACCATTTTTTATGTATGTCGCGTACACCGCGGCCCACTGGCCAATGCACGCTCGGGATCGTGATATCCAAAAATATGAGGGTGTTTACGACGATGGCTATCAAGGGATTCGGCAAGCTCGGTATGAGAAAATGCAGGCGTTGGGCGTTATCTCCAAGAAGGCTGAATTGTCACCAGCAGTTGGGGATTGGACGAGCGTTGAAGATAAAGAATGGGAGTCGGCCTGCATGGAAGTTTATGCGGCAATGGTCGATCAAATGGATCAGGGGATTGGAAGGATCGTAGAAGCACTTCGCAAAGATGGGAAATTAGATAACACACTCATCATGTTTATGCAGGATAATGGTGGATGTGCTGAGGCAGCAGGTAGGAATACCAAAGGGCAACGGTCTTTGCGGGTCGCTGGGCCTACTTTGCCGGTCATCCCCGATGACTTGCAGCACTATCAAGCTTCAGCACCGTCGCAAACGCGGGATGGATATCCTGTGCGACGTGGTCACGTCATGCCCGGTCCTGCAGACACTTATATTGGTTACGGCGAAAATTGGGCCAATGTGTCCAATACTCCTTTTCGTGAATACAAACATTATGTCCATGAGGGTGGGATTTCTACTCCGTTGGTCGTGCATTGGCCAATGGGAATTGAAGCAAAAGATGAGCTGCGAACCGAGCCATCCCATTTGGTTGATTTGATGGCGACTTGTTTAGATGTGGCAAGTGTTGGGTATCCAGAAACACTTGGAAACAACCCCCTAACACCGTTAGAAGGATTGAGCTTGCGGCCGGTGTTTCAGGGGCAGCAACTTGATCGAAAGATGCTCTTTTTTGAGCACGAGGGTAATCGTGCCCTTCGGATTGGCGAATGGAAATTGGTGGCCAAAGGTCGTCACGGTCAAGATGAGGTAAAGTGGGAGTTGTTTAATATTTCCAATGATCGAAGCGAAATGCATGATTTGTCTGCGGTCGAACCAGAGAGGTTCCAACGTATGCAAAAAATGTGGCGAGAGAAAGCGACCGCAGCAAAGGCACTTCCGTGGCCAAAATCGAAAACGAAGAAAGCAAAAGCAAATTCAAAAGCAAATTCAAAAAAGTGAACCGACCGAAAGTGCTAAACGGGGGCCGGTGTTGAGTTTCTGTTCATTGCTTGGGGCTAAGTTTCGTTCCAGTTTTTTTGGGTTCGGTTTTCGTTAGCAGGGATTTCAACTGGAGGACAATCTCTGGGTGTTGAGCCGCTAAATTATTAGATTCGGAAGGATCGTTTTCAAGATCGTAAAGTTCTTCGACCGGTTCCCGGTTTCTATCTTTTGCGTATCCAGGCACATCGTGTTTGGCCTTTAAGTATTTCCATTTACCCTTTCGAAATCCATTTCCCTGATAGTAGAAGGTGTCTCTCGCCCCTGTTTTATTTTTGCCAAGTAGTAATTGAGTTTGGTCAACTCCGTCAATAATTCGGTCGGTAGGTATCGAGAACTTGGAAAGGTTTGCGAAAGTAGGCAGGAAATCAATGGTTGCCAGAATCGAATTGGAAATTTGATTTGCGGGAATTTTTCCAGGCCATCGAATGATGCAAGGCGCCCGTGACCCTGCTTCGTAACAAGAGCCTTTTCCGTCACGCAATCCTTTCGATTCTCCCCAGAAAATTGAATCCTCGGGATGCCCTTTTTTATTGTTAGTGTAAGCGGGTTGGTTCCAGGGGCCATTGTCACTGGTGTAAATCACGATGGTATTCTCATCCAACCCGAGTTCCTTGAGAGCATCGAGTAGGCGACCTGTGTGGAAATCAAATTCTTCGACGACGTCGCCGTAAAGCCCGCCCGCCGATTGGTTTTTGAATTTCGGTGACGCATCGATGATGGTATGCATCATCGTGTGGGCTAAGTAAAGTAAAAAGGGTTTTTGAGGATCCCGTCGTTTCGATAGGAAGTCAATCGCCTTGTCTGTATATTGTTCGGTCAAGTTCCCCATGTCCCGAGTCTGTCCAGCCGGTTCGTTGTTTTCGTGAAACCTGACCAGTCCGCTGTCGTTAGCGCCAAGTGTTCCAAAAAAGTAATCGAAACCTTGTGCATTTGGCATTCGGTCAATAACTGGTTTTCGGTTTGATACGTCCCACTTACCAACGCACGCGGTTTGATATCCTGCCTGATTAAGTAGCTCTGCGAATGTTATTTCACTTGCTGGCATTCCCCAGCCTTTGCTGCGGAACGGGTAGCGGCCAGTTAACAGTGCGGAACGAGACGGTCCGCAGACGTGTTGGGCGTAGAATTGAGTGAATCTTGTCCCCTCTTTGGCGAGCTGGTCCAAACGCGGGGTTAAATTGGTTGGCGAGCCATAGCAGCCGAGGTCGCTTACACCTTGATCGTCGGTGAAAATGATCAAGATATTTGGACGTGTCTCATTTCCTTGAATTCGATCGGGTGCAAAAAGAATAATCAAGCCAATGGCTGTGAGTTGGCAAAAGGTTCTCATGATCCGCGAACCGTACATGGTGTTTGTGCGAGGATTATTCATTGGAGGAATCATCCCACAATTGATTTCTTAATTTTAGCAATTCAGGATATTGGTCGTCTCGATCGTCATATTCGATTTTTAAATCCAGTAATCGTTGTTTCATGCGACGGATTTCCGAAGCGTATTCAGTTTTTTCATAAACATTGTTCGTTTCGTTTGGGTCCTGTTGAAGATCGTAAAATTCCCAACCTGCGGTTGAGGGTGGAAAAACACCTGCTCCGAGTTTGGCGTCCAAAGGCAGTCCATGAAAAAAGACAAGTTTGTAACGGCTGTCCCTGACGCCATAGTGGCCTGGGATTTGGTGGTGAGCGAGGTGCATCCAGTAGCGATAATAGACCGCATCTCTCCATGAGTTCGGAGGTGTGCCTTCGAGGATTGGTTTCAAGCTCAAGCCTTGCATCTGCGAAATCTCCGGTGCTTCGGTGATCTGCGCGTAGTCTAGGATGGTTTGAGCGAAATCTAAATTGGAACAAAGATGTTGTTGGTCCGCTGTGCCTGGTTTAATTCGATTTGGTAAACTGGCGACGAATGGCATTTTAAAACACTCTTCGTAAATCCAGCGTTTATCAAAATAGTCATGTTCTCCTAAAAACATCCCTTGGTCCGAGGTGTAAATCACAAGGGTGTTTTCCTTGAGGCCGTTGGTGTCCAAATAGTCAAGGACGCGACCAACATTTTCGTCCACTGCTTTGACGCAGGCGAGGTATTGATGGAGGTACTTTTGGTAAGCTGCTTGTCCTTTTTCTTTTTCATTCATGCCGGCCATTTCGACTGGGCCGCCGTACCAATTTGGTTTTTGGACATCGCCGACCATGGACCGTCGATCTTTCAAGCGATTGGTGATTGAGGTTCCCTTGTCGATGGTGGCTGGCGAACGATGAGAAAAGTCTTCCCAAAGTGAGTCCGGTTCGGGGATTGAGATGTCTTTTAGGTAGTCTTGGTGACGTTTGGCAGGTTCCCATTTTCCATGAGGCGCTTTGTGGTGAAGCATCAGGAAGAACGGTTTGGAAGTATCTCTTTGGTCTAACCACTCCGTTGCATAATCAGTGACTAGGTCAGTGTAATAACCCTTGGTTCTGCCAAGTCCTCTGACTTTTGTTGTGTAGGGAATTTCGTCGGTTGAAGCTATGAAAAATGGGTCGTGGTATTTACCTTGACCCGGCCCGATTTTCCAGTAATCAAAGCCCCACGGAGCAGAACGAAGATGCCATTTACCAATTAAGGCAGTTTGGTATCCAGAGCGTTGCAGGATACTGGCAACATTCGGAGTTCCCGAATCAGGACCGGGAAATGCATCGACAAGGGTCTTTACTCCATTTTTGTGGGAGTGCTGACCAGACAGAATAACAGCTCGGCTAGGCGTGCAAATTGAATTGGTGACGAAGCAGCGGTCCAAACGAATACCGCTCGCTGCAATTCGATCAATGTTCGGAGTCGGAGCAGTGCCCGCAAGCCGGCCGCCGTAAGTGCTGATCGCATTACAGGCATGGTCATCCGACATGATAAAGACGATGTTAGGTCTTGTGTCGCATTGGTGAATCGCTGTTTTTTCTTCTCCTTGGGTAGCTTTTTGAGCGATCCACAAGAAGCTAATTCCAATCAGGATCCCAGCGGCAGATCGGCGAATGACCATTTTGTTTTCTCCTTCATCGTAATTTTTTTTGCCAGTGGGAATGTATCCGATATATTGTCTTTAGCGGCTAACAACTGTATCGGTTGGTCCACGACTACATTCTAACGGGAATACTATGCATTACAGTCCCAAAGCTCTTTTAATTTGTCAGATTCGAAATATGGTTGCGCTTCTCTTGGTGTTCCTGTATTGTCTGGCAACGCCTGCTCAAGCTCAAAAGGCGACTGACGCTTCAAAATCGATCACCTCAAAGTGGCTGAATTCCAAGCCTAAGGCTCAGTGGATCTGGAGTAAATCTCCCTCGAGTAATCAAAAATTGTGGTTTCGAAGTTCATTTGAATTGGGCTTAGCCCCCAAGTCCGCGACTGTGTATGCGACCTGTGACAATCAAATGGCGATGTGGATTAATGGTAAGAAGGTAGGCGCAAGTAGCGCTTGGGAAACACCGCTCAAATTAAATGTGGCTCCTTTTTTGGTAAAAGGGAAGAACGTGATCGCCATTGAAGGAGCCAATGAAGGTGGCGTTGCTGGAATTGTTTTTAAACTTGGCATTTCCCAATTGAGCAAAGGTGGTAAGCCTGCTCAATCAGACACTTTGACAATTGTGTCAGATGTTGCGTCATGGAAGTTTAGTGAAGAAAAACTTCCTTTATGGGAAACGGCAGCTTTTGATGATTCACAATGGAAGACACCAGTTAAAGTTGGCACGCTTGGAGGAGGTCCTTGGAATATTCCAGGGCTTCGTTCTGCCAGTCCGGTATCGAAATTGAATTCAGAGGATATTTTCGCACCTGAGGGGTTCATCGTTGAGCCCGTTTATACCGTTCCCAAAGAACAAGGAAGTTGGGTTTCGATGGCAACTGATCCGCAAGGAAGGATCTATGCATCAGACCAAGGCGGTGCGGGGTTGTATCGCATGACGGTAAGGAAGGATGCGTCACCAATCGTTGAGAAAGTTTCTGTCAACTCACTTGAGAAACTGTCCGGTGCTCAGGGGTTGCTGTGGGCTTTTGACAGTCTTTGGTTCCATCGTAATGGAGGCCATCTTTATCGTCTTACTGATTCAGATGGAGACGATAAACTGGACTCGATGACAGAAATTCCCAGTACAACGGGAGGGGGAGAGCATGGTAACCACGCCTTGATTCTTACCGAAGATGAACAAGGTATTTTTGTTAATAGTGGTAATCATTCGAAACTGGCGGCTCATACGGCAGCCCGGGTTCAGACCTGGGCAGAGGATCTGCTTTTGCCGCGGATGCCGGATTCGAACGGTCATGCCAATGGAATCATGGCTCCGGGTGGGTGGGTCACGCGACTTGATCCCAAGACGAATGACCAGGTGGTGCATGCGATTGGGTTTAGGAATCAGTACGACATTGCTTTAAATCAAGCTGGAGATTTGTTTACCTATGATGCTGATATGGAATGGGATTTGGGGTCTCCTTGGTACAGGCCGACTCGAATTTGCCATGTAGTCAGCGGAGCCGATTTTGGCTGGCGACATGGCTCAGGCAAGTGGCCAACGTATTATGAGGATAGCCTCCCATCGGTTGTCGACATTGGGCCGGGATCTCCAACTGGCGTTGTTTCCGGTGCGGGTTTGAAATTTCCAACTCGATATCAGAGTGGATTATTCGCGTTGGATTGGACGTTTGGAACGATTTATTCGATCGAGCTCAACCCTGTAGGAGCCGGTTATACTGGAACAGCTAATCCGTTCGTTTATAGTTCTCCACTGCCAGTGACCGATGCGATTGTTGGTCACGACGGCGCGCTTTATTTTGCGGTGGGGGGACGAGGCGCTCAGTCGGCTGTGTTCCGAGTTCGCTATTCCGGTGATGAGTCCTGTGATGAGTCCTGTGATCCCCCGGCAAAACCGAGTTTGACGGAGGCACAAAAGCGACGGCGCGCTCTGGAAAAATTCCATGGAGTAATCGACGGGCAGGCGGTGGATGCCGCATGGCCAGAGCTTTCGAGCGAGGATCGGTTTCTCCGCCATGCTTCCCGGGTTGCAATTGAGAGTCAACCCGTTGAGCAGTGGGCGGATCGCGTGTTAACGGAATCGAATCCACAGGCAAGAATTACTGGTGCGGTCGCGCTCGCACGAATGGGGGATCCTACGTATCAACAGTCACTGTTTGATTCCCTGACGAGTCTAGATCCCAAAGATTTGTCCGAGACGCAGCTTCTTGGTTTGTTACGTGCGTATTCACTCGGCATGATCCGACTCGGTGATTTATCAAAAAAACAAAGAGAGGTTTTGACAAAAGAACTGGATCCACTGTTCCCTCATTCAGGGCCCGATGTGAACACCGAACTCATCCGTGTGTTGACATTTTTAAGAAGCGAAACAGTAGCGAAGAAAGCGATGGAGTTAATCAAAAATCGAAAGTCTCCCGAAATTCCGAGCTGGTCGGAACTGATTTCGAGAAATAGAAGATATGGTGGTTCGATCGAGCGGATGTTGGGTAATCATCCACCGAGCCGAGAAATTGGTTACGCATTCATGCTTCGGAATCTTCGTGAAGGTTGGTCACTGGATTCGCGACGCGTTTATTTTGAGTTCTTAAATGCGGCAGCTAAAACGGCTGGCGGAAATTCGTTTGCAAAATATCTAACGCGAATACGCGATGAGGCACTTACCAGTTGTACAAACGCCGAACGGGAGGCGCTTGAGTCCATAACGGGCGAAGATTTTAATCCTGTACCCGATTTTGAGTATGCCGCGCCAGTTGGGCCGGGAAAAAAATGGTCTGTCGAAATGGTGTCAAAGGAAGTCAAGAATAAATCTAATTTTGAGCGAGGGCGTTCTTTGTTTTTTGGTGCCGGTTGTGCTCAGTGCCATCGAGTCCGTGGGCTTGGCGGAAGTGTAGGCCCCGACCTCACGAGTGTTCCCAATAAATTTGATCGCAATTATGTAATCGAGACGATCATTCACCCAAGTCGTAATATTTCTGATCAGTATAGTTCATCGTTGGTCGTACTGGCTGACGGTCGGTTAATCGAGGGAATCGTAACCGAACAAGACGGGGGCAAAGTAGCGATTTATCCCGGGAAAGTGGGAGCGGATCCGATTGTCGTTGCCAAAGATGAAATCGACGAAATTCGACCATCAAGGGTTTCTCAAATGCCGGAGAACTTGTTGGATAAATTGAACGCCGAAGAACTCAACGACCTAATGGGCTATCTGATGACCGGTGGCGATGCCCAGCATCGGCAATTCAAGAAATAAGAGCGAACAAATGTTGTCGGACCTAGATTCGATTGGATAACTGAAAACATGTTCTGTGTTGTTGCATTTCAACGTAGCGTTGCTGTCGGTTTATTTTTTAATTTTTCTAATCCACCAACGAAGGCCAATGAATAGAAACCTCCAGTCTTTAAAAAATTCAGGAGGTTTTCCTTCAAAGGCATGCCCAACGAATTGAAGAATCCATCCCAACACAAAAAGAGCGATTCCCGCGTAAAGACACCAAGTCCAAATAAACCCTAATGGCATCAGCAACAACCCAATCACAATGGTTGGAATTCCAATCGTGTGACAAACTTGGTTGATCCCATTTTGGTGGCTTGACGCGTATTCATCGACCCAGTCATCGACGTTTCTTCCGAAAATCTGTTTGTTACTCATAATGATCAGTCTAGCGTTGTAGTTTCATTCCGCAAACGAATCCTCAAGTGAGTGGTCCATGGTGGCTTGTGGAGGGAATAATGAACAACGGCTCGGTTGATGGTGCAATTTAGGAGAATTTTTTGGGTGTTGAAGATGGAAGAGAGCCAAGTCGTAACCGTTGCTTAAATCTTATGGCTGATACTGGGTTGTCGTTTTTTAAAAACATTGGAAAAATGAGTGATCGTTGGTTATTCTATTATACGCACCTCTATTCAAGTTTTTGAATGACGAGGACGCCTCCTGCCTCTTGCCGATGGATAGTTTTATGAAGTCGAAAGGAAAACTGGCTTGCAGCCTAATTTGTTGGCTGAGTGTAGTGAATCTAGGACTTGTTGTAGAGGTTTTCGGACAAGATCTTTCGCATCGCAAATCCGATCTTACCCTGACTGTCCATGACGCTTTTGGAAATCCAATCGACGATGCGATCGTTGGCGTCCAGATGAAAAAGCATTCGTTTAAATTTGGTACTCAAGTAAGGGATCGTTTTTTTTCAATTAGCGAAACCGAATTTGATTCACTGAATGAAACTCAGAAACAAAATTTACTTCCTAATTTGACTGATTTGGGGCAGTCACGTTATACGCCCGATTGGCAAGATGCTGTGAATTATCGGCAAGCGGTTTTGTCTAATTTTAATCATGTTGTGCCAACGGTTGGATTGCAGTGGGTTTCTTTTGAAAATAATGGTCCCACGGTTCCCGATAGCGCGATTTCGATTGCACAGGAAAATGGCTTAACTGTTACTGGCGCGTCAGTTGTTTGGCAGCGGGATCGCTGGCCCACCCCAGTCGAATTTCGCCCCGAGTCATCTTTTGAAGCGCAAGACTTTCATGATCGCTTGATCGAAGACCGTCTAAGTGCGAATGGCATCATGGGGAGGTACAGCGAGTTCGGTCCCGGTCCCGTGATCACGGATTGGAAGGTACTCAACGAGCCGATTCACGAGAGCTATTACGCCGATACCTTTGTCGAAGCGGGGATCTATGAAAATGAAGTTGATGCCCTCGCCGACTATTTTGTTCGAGCGGATAGTCTTCGGTCTGATTCAGTGCTTTCGATCAATGAGTTTAATATTTTAAATTCGGGAAGCGATAACGACGTTATTGAATATCGAGACCTTGTCAATGATTTGCTCGCGGCTGGAGCGCCAATCGACCGGATTGGAGTGCAAGCGCATATGTCGCGTAATGACGTTTCCAAAGCGGACATCGTTCGTCGCCTTAACATCCTCGCTGAGACTGGTCTGGGGGTTGAAATTACGGAGTTCGATTCGCGGGATGACGCTGATCAATTAACACCGGAGGAACAGGAACGAGTCTTTCGAGATATGCTGGAAGCCTCATTTGAAAGTCGGTCCGTCGACGGGTTTATAATGTGGGGTGTTTGGGATCCAGGTCACTGGCGTGGAAACGCTCCCCTTTACGATAAAGACTGGAACGTGAAAGACGAGGCGGCTCCTTGGTTTGACCTAGTTCAAGGGGAATGGTTGACCGAGTTGGATGGTTTAACCCTAGATAGTAACGGGCAGTGGATTGCTGCGGATGGAGTGTTTAGCGGTTTGTATGATTTTACTGTGACCGTCAACGGAAAAACCAAACTATTCAGCGGTTACGATCTTGGATCCAATGGAAGTTTCATCCTTGCCGTACCTGAGCCAGGGGGAGCTGTTTTTCTTCTCGGCATGACCACGTTTATGATTGGGCGGCGGAATCGTAGAACGCGCGATTGAATGAGTCTGTTCGTGTTTGGGCATTTAAGATCCTGTGGGACCCCGCCGCGTTTCTTAGGGGCAATATCTTAAGGGTTTCATGTTTCCTAGCCTGCGAATTCACTCTTTCGTGAGCTCGCCCCTGAGGGGAGACGGAGTGGATTGGGTGGGCCTTTCCAGGGTCTGATTTAGGCATTTGGAACGAGGCTGTCTCTAGGCAAATCAGCAATTAATCGGGTAAAGCAGGCCCCGATCATTGCAATTCCGGCCAGTCTTCGGTACTTTGTGAAAGCGTTTTCAAGAATGTTCCGCACCGCTCAATCTGGATTGACATGAAATTAATTTACCTTCCGACTATCGTTTTATTGGGAGCGGTGATCGCCTGCTCAAATCAAGCAAATATGCAAGCAAATAATCAGCAGACGCCTTCGGACAATGTACGAGTTTTTCAAGCGGAAGATCTCACTGGGTCCAGTAAAGATTTTAAAACTGAGTCTGGTGATGCGATCGTCGTCAACATGAATGAGCCGGGTTGGATCTCATTTGAAATGGATTTTGGAGTCGCGGCTCGCTATCGGGTTCAAGTGTTTGCTCATTCTGCGGCGGATGCTAAGGTGTGGGTCGAGGACTACGTTGATAACACAGACGGGCGAACCTACAACGTTACGGGTAATATTCCAGTCAGTCCTACAGATACTGTTTCAGAGTTCTTTATTGAAGGAAGCCCGTTTAATAAAGGGCCCCACAAAATGAAGTTTCATGTCTCCGACGGAAGTGTCATGATCGACAAAGTCGTATTTACACCGATGGTAGAACATCAAATGACACCGGAGAGTCTCACCCAGAAGATGGATGGAGATAAATGGAAGTTGGCTTGGTCTGATGAGTTTGACGGAGATGAAGTTGACGATGCAAAATGGACTTATGATGTTGGAAATTGGGGCTGGGGAAATAACGAACTTCAGTATTACACGGTCAAGCGTAAGGAAAATGCCAGAATTGAGGATGGCAATCTAGTCATTGAGGCACGCAAGAACGACGATGGTAAAACCTGGACTTCGGCCCGCTTGACCACTCGCGGCAAGGTGAGTTTCCTTTACGGGAAAATTGAAATGCGGGCTCAAGTTCCTCGTGAACGTGGAAATTGGGCAGCGGGTTGGACGTTGGGAGATACTTATCGGGACGAGATTAGTTGGCCCTATTGCGGCGAGATCGACATCCTTGAGTCAGTTGGTTTCGAAGTCAATGACGAGACTGGCGATGGAATCGCTCATGCGACGGTTCACACGCCAGCCTATTACTTTAAAATTAACAACCAGATCAGCAGTACAAAGAACATTCCCAATATGGCCGGTGAATTTCATACCTACGCAGTGGAATGGACACCAACTGAAGTCAGAGGCTACGTTGATGGTGAACAGTATTACGTTTACGACAAGAACGCGAATGATAAAGAATGGCCCTTTAATCAGGCACAGAACCTAATTCTCAATTTGGCGATGGGCGGCGGATGGGGTGGTGCAAAAGGATTGGACGAGTCCATAACGTCACAGAAGTTCATGATTGATTATGTGCGAGTCTACAGTAAAGAGTAGTTCCACCACATGGTTTCCATGGGCAGGTTTTGAAAATTAGGTTCGTGTCGAAGTTTGCCAATAAAACCTGAGAGTCTTCGAGGTGCGTGTCAGAAAGTTGGGGGTCTCGTGAAGGTATCGGTCCAGACGACAACGTTGATGGTGCTAATCTGTTGGGTCCTAAGCAGCGCTTCGCTGCTGAGGGGCGCCCAGCAACCACCGGTTTCCGAGCGTATCTTGGTTTCTAATTCTCGTACTAGTCTTGGTACACAGGAGAATTTAACGGCCTCGGTTCGCGCAGGTGATTTGAATGCTGACGGCAATTTAGATGTTGTCGTTGCTAATGGTAGGCACTGGCCGCAGCAGAATTTCATTTTCCTAAATCAGGGAAATGCCCGCTTTAATCAGGTTTGGTTGCTGGGAACCAATCAATCGACATCCTACGCGTCGGAAATTGCGGATATGGATGGAGATGGCGACCTCGATATTGTCGTTGGAAATGATATGGCGCCTAATTTACTATTTCTTAACAACGGGCATGCGGAATTCGAGAAAGGTATACCATTCGGAAGTGTTTCGAGTGTGCGAAGTTTGACCTTGAGTGATTTGGATAGCGACGGCGACGTCGATGTTTTAGTAACTTGCCGTGGCCGCCAAAATTACTACTGTTTAAATGATGGTAAAGCGAACCTTGGAATCCCCCAGCCGTTTGGTGAGCAGAGCGATTCGACGATCGATGTTGTCGTAGCCGATTTAAACCGTGATGGTTTCAATGATCTCATTCTCGCAAACCGTGACCAGCAACAGAATTTCGTTTTACTCAATGATGGACAACTTGGGTTCGATCAGAAAATCCCGTTTGGAACTGGAAAAGACGAGACACGTTCAGTGGCGGTCGGAGATCTTAACCGTGATGGCCATCTCGATCTTGCCTTGGCAAACATTGGTGAGCCTAATCAGATTTTGTTTGGCGATGGCAAGGGAGGGTTTGGCAAGTCGAAACTGTTAAGCGACTCTCGGAACAGTTCTTATGCAGTTGCGATTGTTGATATGAACCAAGATCAAATACCAGATTTAGTCTTCGCGAATGCTGGCCAATCCAATGCCATGTATTTGAATCAAGGTGATGGAACCCGTTATGCAGTTTCTCAATTTGGTTCGTCTGAGGCGAGAACTTACGGTCTGGTTGTTGAAGATTTCAACGGGGATGCCTACCCGGATGTTTTGACGGCAAATTCAGACGCATTAAATTGGGTTTACTTGAATCGCCCAAATCGCAATTTCAAAAAATAAACTTTGGATAGAGTTTTCTAACCGGTGCGTTTCGATCACCCGGTGATGTCAAGATGAGAGCCAGTTTCGTGTGGAGGCTGCGAGGGAGCATTGTGTTCAGTGGACTGGAACTCACTTTTTCCATTCCCTTCGCGATCCGTTGTTTCGAGCGTGTCTGAGATAGCTGCGTTGTCAACTTTTAGCTCTTTTGACGAGTGCTGCGGTGCATCCCGGGATCTTAGCGCTTGATAGGCTAGGTTCATGTCAGAGGTTCCGTTGATGCCAGAGGTTGCATCCGTTTTCATGAGTGGATCCAGGTCATTGTTTTTGTAAACGTTGGAGAGATTAGCGTCGATCAGGTTCAACTGGAATAACGTGCACTTACTTTGTTACGGTCTGCAGTATTAGTTGAGAAGCCCAGCTTCGCCCAGTTGATTCAACCATCGCTGTTTCGTTTTTGGGTTTTCGACGGTACCGCTAACCTCAATTTGGAGGATGCGTTCACTGCTCTTATGGTAGAGTTTGCTTAAAAGTGTCTTGTCATATTTATCGCGTCCGAAGACCGAGTGAAATTTGAAGTCGAGGTCTTGATCGAGATTCATTTTTCCAGTGCCAATAAGCGAAATGGCATTGCCGCTAAATTTCATTGGAGCGAAATTGATTTCGTCGCCTTGGACATTGAAGCTAATGTCAGCGGTGTCGAAAGCGTGATTATCCTGGAGGTTGAGTATTGTCAGCAGGCGTAGAAAAATCGGAAGCTCGTAAATCTTTGCATTACTTACTTTAATTGCTCCGCTGCCTGACTGAGATTGAATCCCCTCGTAATCCCCTTCAAGCTTGATTTGAGCGTAGCTATCCCCCTCGATGTTTCGAGCGTCGGTTCCAAATTCTTTGCAGGATTCCTTTAGACAGCCGTTGATTAGTGCGGCATCAAGTCGGTATCGGTTGGTTCCCGCCGTTTCCATTTCGGCATTAAATACCACATCACCATTGTGCATTTTTCCTTTAATCGGAGGATAATTCACAGGGCTATTTTCTGGTCCGAGTCTGATGTTATTTTTATTGCCCGCTAATATTATCTGATCGTCCAGCCATATAGGTCCGTTGATTTCGGTCACCTGGTGGCCGTAGATCGAAATTGTATCGAGTGCGATCGTCCCGCTGCATCTTGTTGAATTCTGGTCGGAAGTGCCACTTAGAGTAATAAATCCATACATGTTTTCAATCGGCATACCGATCAACATTTTCGCTCCACTCAAGTCAAATCGAACATCTGACCATGAGAGTTTTGCCTGCAGGGGGCCGTTGCCCAAAATGGTTGGTTGCCCGGGTTGATTTAAGATTGGCCCACGGCCCGCACTTTCAACCTTTAACGCGCCGCTGACGCCAATGATTCCTTGGAATTCGAGTTGCCTGATTGCCGGGGCAACCTCTTTGGGGACTGCGTCAATAAGATCTCCATCTACCTTCAGCGAGGAGACTTCCATCTGATCGATACTGATGAACCAGTCATTGTTGGTGTACGCCCCACTCCCTTCGCACCGAAGTTTCGTGCGCCCGTGATTTCCCTGAATATTGGTGAGCTTAACTTTGCCGTCTTTTACATTGACCTGTCCGGTGAGGTCGTTAACTTCGTAAGGAAACCAAACGGGGAGAATGGATATCTGATTGGGGGTGGGTTGAACATGGCGGGTGCCCATTCTGGCCGTCATTGCTAATTCGATTTCGGATGCTCCCGGTGGCAGAGTCATGTCTACCGTGAGTTGGTCGAGCGTTCCACGAATGCGTAAGCTGTCCCAGATCTCCCTCAATTCACTTGAAAGGGAGTATTTCAGTGTGTCATCCAAAGGGATCGATTCGCAGAGATACGTGACGTCGAGTCCCTCATTTGGGTTCCAATAGCCGTCGCACGTGACTCGTCCCTGGTGGTTTTTTCCAGTGAGGTTGCGGAATCGATAATTGTCATTTTGAATTTGAATAAGGCCGTCAATTTCGTTAATTGGATAATCAAAATTGTCGTGGCGGATAGAGCAATTTTTTAGTCGAACGTCGAATTCACGATTAACATCACCGTTGGGTGAATTTTTAAAAACCCGTCCTGTCCCGCTGACTTGTCCCTGAATTCCAAATCGATTGATGACGGATGCCATCCCAGGATGTGCATTGACTGCATCTCTCATTTTTTGATCAATTGGCAAAGCACCGGGGGCTGAAATATTGACTTCATAGGTTGGTGATTTGCCGACGCCGCGTGCGCTCCCTTTGAGCATGATCAGATCGTCGCCGGAATTGGATTGAACGTAGAAATCGCATTTTTCATTGTTGAGGATTACCTTCCCTTTGCAGTTCGCAATTTCATAGGGGAGCTTAATGAATGAAAAGGACATGTCCTTTAGTTCGGCATTAATTGACCGATTCAGCGAGGTGCCGTCGTAATTAATTTCGAAGGCAATATCGCTAGTGCCCGTTGGTGAGTATTCATTGCAAAATTTCGTACAGTATTCTGGGAACCATTTGATGAGGCGCTCTTGATTGGTGAAATTGAAATTATCAAGGTGGCCGTTCAGTTTGCATTGTTCGGGGGCGAGAACAAATCCTCGATGCGAGTAATCGCACCTGAACTGTGCTTCGCCCAATCTGGCAGATGCATTTTTAATGGAAATATATTCGTTGCCATGTTCATTACTTGACTGAAAATCGAAGCTGCCATTTTGAATTGGAAACGGAAGGCGATCATCGTCAATCGTTAGCTGTTCAACCTGGGCATCAATTTGGATTTCAGGGATTTCCTCGAGTGTTGCCAGTCCTTGCGCTTCGACCTTTAAATTGATCTTTCCGGAAACGGCCCGAAGTTCTTTCATTTGGTCTTGCATGTCAGTTGGCAGCAATTTGATTAGTCCACTAGAGAGCTGAGCGTTGGTTGCGCTCAGTTTCGCCTTCCATTGTTTCGTCGGTGGGTGAAGGAATCCCTGAAAAGCGATCTTTGAAATTACTTTACTTTCAAAAGCTCCTTCGAATTGCTGATACTTGTCTCCCCCATTTAGTCGCGGGCCAAGTCTAAAATTGACATTGGTCAATGCAATGGGCGGATTGTTAATGTTCTGCTCATCGATCATTCGAATTTCACAGTCCCTGAATTCAATTTGAATTGGATTCTCTGAATCTGTTTTGGGGAGCGAATCAATGATGTTGCTAAAGTCCCATTGGCCATTTTGATCGCGAACAAGCGTTATTTTGGCTCGTGTGATATCGATCTTTTCGATTGGAAGATCCGTGGCAATGAGCTGCGCCATAGAAATTCGGGCATGAATAAATGCCTCGTAGATTTCCAGATGGGAATGCGGTTGGGAGGCGTCGCCTGACTCTAGATTCAGGCTTACGTAATTTAATTGAAGTCCCCTGCCCTCATGGAATCGAGCTTGCTCAAGGTTAAAGGAGAGGTCCGTACCTTCAAGGACTTGGCTGACTTTGTTGGATATTTGCTTCTGAAGCTGACTCTGCACTGTCTGTTTAAAGAACATGAGTGCCGCACCGCCGACGATCGCGAGTACTGCAAGGAAGCGTAACAGCCGCCCAAACGAAGACCTGTTCCTCGGAGATCGAGATGTTGACCGAAATGTAGGTTGCTGAAATTGCACGAAATTCTCATCAAGACTGGAATCAAGCCGAATGGTAGTGGTAGTCGGTAGATTTCAAAAGATGAGTTTGCGTTACTAGAGTCTGTGGATGCGTAAAAAAAGGGACTCCCGATGGAAGTCCCTTGATTGCGTTGTAAGTGCTAGCCCTTTTTGCCTTCCATTGGGAAGGCTTAGCAAGAGCACGACTGTTTTTTAGTGTCCATCGTTAAGGGATACTGGTTTGTATCCCCCTTTCGACTTGAAGTAGAACCACATTGCAATGTAGCAAAGCAACATGATCAATGGGAAAATTGTCATACTGGCGAGTGCTTTTTGCCCACTTCCACTTGAGGCTGCAGCGATCTCCTCTTTGAGTTTCGCTCGTTCTGCCTCTGGTGCTTTGTCGACTACTAATTTATTAACCGCGTCCTTATCCAGAACTTGGTAAGGAATGATCTCGTAGATTTTTTTGTCAGTCAAAATTTGATCTTCCTGAACAGATGCCACAAGTGGTTTGACCGCTTGGATTTCCTTGTCAGCTTGAAGTGCTCCAATGTAAGGAAAGCCGAGGGTACCTACTGCCAACATTCCAATTCCGGAGATTGCATTCAAGGTTAAAGCACCACCGCGAGGGGTTTGCTCAGAAACAATTCCCAGCATGGTTGGCCAGAAAAAGGTCTTTCCAAGAGCGTACAAAGTTGCCGCCGCAAAAATAACTGCAACGCCTTCTGCGAAGGAAAGGAACCACAGTCCTGCGATTGCCAGGACGCAACTAAGCATTAACAGGCCAAGTGCCGAAAGGTTGTGCACGATTGGACCGGCAAAGAACCGCAATACCATCATAATGAAAGATGTGTAAACCAAAATCCAGCCACCATTGAAATCGACTACAGCTCCCATGATCCCTGAGATCCAACCATCGGTTCCGATTTCAGTCGTAGCCAAAGGCATCATGATGAGAATCAAGACGAACATCAGCGGACGTCCAAGGCTTTTGGTGTACAATCCGAAGGCGACCACCATGGCGACTCCGATTCCCATAAAGACCGTTTTGTTGCCTTCGGGGAAAAAATCCATCAACTGAAGCGTTACTAGGAAACCGACCACCGCTGCGCCGAGAATACCAAATTCAGAGAGCATGTCCTTGTAGCTCACGCCTGCTGCGACACGTTCCTGCTCGGGGAACTCAACTTTGATTAGCATCAGGAAGTAGATGATTGCCGGGATTGCAATCGTTGCCAATTTGATAGTCCACGGA
>CALKCK010000031.1 GCA_938083195.1 uncultured Pirellulaceae bacterium
TAGACGAAAATGTTTTGATTGAGGACTCTTGTGTTTTAACCGGCGCGATTGGACAACATAGACAACGCCAAAGACAAATCCGAGGGCAACGATTGCTGTTCCTAGCAACAAGGCTGAACCGTGGATCATGTTCCAAATGGATTTTGCTCTCATGGGGCTGAACTGGTTTTCGTGACCGAAACCAACGCCTAAGCCAATCAATCCCAAGATTAGTGGAATCAGAAATAGGCCGATGACAGATTTAGGCTGTCGAGCAGAAATCCAAATGTAAGCAAACGCTAAGATCCAGGCGGTGGCCAAGCACCAACCAAACCAACTTCCAAGCCAAAGTCCGGTTGAACCGAGAACAAGTTTGCCTTGTAAGATTAGAAAAACCGTGTGGGCAAATAAACCTGCCGCTGCAAAACCGACGCGAACATATTTCCTAAAGCTAACGTCAAAAAAGACACGAGATATTTCTAAAATGAAAACCACCGCGTAGCTTGCCGCAAAACAAGTAATTGAGATGTTTTGAAGCCAATTCATGACAGTCAAATTCGAGGTTAAGGAAATAGGAAACGTACTGCCAAAGAATAACACGTAGTCATCCTTTTGCGGGATTGATTCTAGGTCATCTAATTGTCGGTAGCTGATTCGATGATTGAAAATTCGGATTACGAGAGTCTGCGCGGTAGCGCAGTGCTAACCGGATAAATTGGAGATAGTTTTCGTTGTAACACCGTGGTAAATCCGACTTTTTCCATGGTAATTCGGTCGTGCGGGTTGCGCAATTAAATTACGTCGAATCTTGGATTAGCTATCCTCTGTTTTGGGTCGTCCAAGGCCAAACTTGGCAAGATATTTTTGGAGAGTGTTTCGATTGATTCCAAGTTTTTTTGCAGCCTTGGTTTGAGTCTGGTTACAGGACTGCATGACTTGCAATAACAGTTCCTTTTCAACAGGTTCCACAATCTCTTTGTAGAGATCTTCAGCATTGGCTTCAGATTTATTGAGCCGGTTGTAAACGAACTCCTGAATCAAAGATTGGTCATCCGTCGGGCGGAAAATAAATTCCTGACTTGCCTTGGAATCACCGATGACTGCTTTGGGTAATAAATCAGGCACCAGCTGGTTATCTTGTGATAAGACAACGGCCCGTTCAATGTAGTTTTGGAGTTCGCGTACATTTCCGGGCCACGGATATTCGATCAACGCTTTTAAAGCATCGGGGTCAATGTTCGAGATCGATTTTTTATTGGCCAATCCATAAACATCGAGAAAATGACGGACCAGCAATTCGATATCCCCCTCGCGGCGTCGCAAGGGCGGAAGCGCAATGGGAAGGACATTGAGCCGCCAAAACAAATCTTCGCGAAATCGGTTTTCTGATACCTCAAGATTAAGGTCGCAATTGCTGGCCGCAATCACTCGGACGTCGACTTGAATCGTATTGGTATCACCAACCCTTTCAAACTCTCTCTCTTGTAAAACACGCAGTAATTTCACTTGAAGTGTAGACGAGGTAGAATTGACTTCGTCGAGAAAAATAGTTCCACCGTGGGCCGCTTCGAATCGACCCGTGCGGTCTTTGACCGCGTCGGTAAATGATCCGCGGACATGTCCAAATAATTCACTATCGAGCAAGCTTTCGGTGAGAGCTCCACAATTGACACGTACGAATGGCCCGCTGTTACGGTCGCTTAATTTGTGCAAGGCCGCAGCAATGAGCTCTTTACCCGTTCCAGTTTCTCCAAGTAGCAGCACAGACGAATTTGCCTGAGCAGACAGACGAGTTAGTTGGTAGACATTCTGCATGGATGCCGAATTACCAATTAATCCATCCAGGGGAGATGCATCGATTTTGTTAAAATATGAAATAGGAGTGCCTGTATAGTGGTCAAAAATCAAAGCGTTTTTATTTCAACTACCATTTCAACGACTAGATCATGCGGCGCAAAGCCCTGACACGCATCCTGATACAAAAATATGCCTTAATATGAGGCAGTCTATTGCAATCAAAACCGACGATTCGAGAGAGTGAACCGGGTAAAGATAGATTCGGGTGGCTTTGGCGGGGGGTTGGACGTAAAAAAACCGAACTCGGAATGAGTTCGGTCTGTATTTTTATCAGCGATCGAGTTGAGCGTTAGCTGGCGATTGCACCAATCTGAACTTTTACGTACTTCTGGCGATGCCCAGTACGTCGTTTGCTGTTTTTTCGTCGTCGGAATTTTTGGATGTAGATTTTTTCGCCTTTGGTTTCACCAACGACTTTGGCTGAAACACTTGCGCCATCGACCGTTGGTTTTCCAAGCTTAAATGCACCTTCGGAGGAAACCGCTAAAACACGGTCGAATGTGACAGTATCACCTACGTTTACGTCTCGAAAGTCAATTTCAAGCATTTGACCTTCTTCAACTTTATATTGGCGTCCGCCGTCAGCAATTATCGCGTACATGTTTTTAACCGTTGTTCGGTGTCTCTGAGTCAGATCCGTCAAATAAATAGGGACGGCCATATCCGTCCTACAGAAGGGAAAATTGTAGCTGAACCACCTGAAAGCGTCGAGGGCCAAAATACCGTATTTTAACTCTATTTTCGCCTTAAAAGCGGTTTTTGCTGTCAATCACCGGAAGAATCGTCGTCCGGCTCTCCCATTCCCAGTTGTTTCATCTTGCGATACAAGTTGGAACGATGGAGCCCCATTTTTGATGCGGCGTTGGTCATATTTCCGCGAGACCTGTCAATGTGCCGTGCGATGTAGTCAACCTGAAACTGTTTGGTTGCCTCGGTGAGAGGTAAATCCATCGGCACGACGTTTTCGTGATTGGTGGGAGCATTCACGAAATCCAAGTCATTAGCATCAATCTTTTGTCCATCGGTCAGAAATGCCAGTCGCTCCATCATATTTCGCAGTTCCCGAATATTCCCCGGCCACCGGTGGTTGAGGAGTTCTTTGCGAGCAGATGCGGAAAAGGTAGGCGTATCTCGCCTGGCTTTGATGCAGAAATTACCCAGAAAATGCTCCGCTAATAACAGGATATCATCGCCACGTTGACGAAGTGGCGGGAGTTCAATCGTGACAACGTTCAACCTGAAATACAAATCCTGCCGGAATTTGCGTTCAGAAATTAACTCCGCCAGATCCTGATTGGTTGCTGCAATGACTCGGGCGTCGGTCGGAATGGGCAGCGAACCACCTACGTGAACGACCTTTTTTTCTTCTAGGACTCTCAGTAATTTGGATTGGCCATCGAGGCTCATATCACCTATTTCATCTAGAAAGAGCGTGCCATTGTTGGCGAGCTCAAATTTCCCTTCACGTTTTTGGTGAGCATCGGTGAACGCCCCTTTTTCATGACCAAATAACTCACTCTCTAATAGATTTTCACTAATAGCTGCACAATTGACGGCGACGAGAATCTCGTCGCGCCGTTTGCTAAGATAGTGAATCATTTGGGCGACAACTTCTTTGCCAGTTCCGTTCTCCCCGGTAATCAGAACGACGAGATCCGTATCGGCGACTCGTTCAATTGTTTTTTTAAGTTTCTCGACTTCTGGGCACTCGCCAATCATCTGAACCTGATCGGCGGCCTGAGCGGCAACGGTGCGTTTCGAAGATACCAATTGCTCAACATGCTGGGTGTTATCAATCGCGACCGTAGCGTGGGCGGCGAGCTCAGTTAATGCGGCCTCGTCCTCGTCAGAAAAACTTCCTTTTTCTCGGTTGATGAGTTCAAATGCACCAATTGTTTTGCCCGCACTGTTGGTCATCGGTACGCACAAAATAGTTCGAGTTTGAAAACCCAATTGTTCGTCAACCGCGCGGTTAATCTGTTGCTGTTCGGCAGAAATATCTTCGTCGATTCGTGCCGCTTTACCCGTTTTCAGAACTTGCCCAACCACTCCGGCATTGATCGGAATCCGAAGTTCTCCTTCGTCGACACCAAGGGCAGGTTTACCGATGAGGGAACTGTTGCTGGCATCCGGTAGGAATATCGTCGCTCGTTCAGCTCGAATCAACCGCGTCGCGGCCAGAGCTATTTTTTCTAATAACTGATCGGTTTCCCGAGACTGATTCCAATGAACCGTCATGTCTAGAATTGCTTCCAAACGAGCTGCCCGTCGACGGTGCTGAAATCTACGCTCCAGCGCCGTCAGTGCGAGGCCAACGGCTGCGGTCAATGCATCGAAAATCTCAGGGTCGACGGAAGAATCGCAGGCAATCAATTTTCCCGAAGAATTGGGCCGAAAGAGTGGAGCCGCGGTCCAGCCTTCGGATTGTTGACATTTTTCGGAATCGAGGGTTTCAGCAAGTAGTTCTACGGGAAGGTTGTCGCCGGAACCAGAATTCGCAATTACCCTCCACTGACCTTTGACGCCACGAACCAAGACTGCGCCCTTGGAATTGACTGTTTTACGGACTAAATCGAGTGCAGAGGCTAAAAAATCAGTCTCGGTAAGTGAGTCGAGGGACAGATTGATTAGCTGCACCAGCAGTTCGGAACCGCCCGGAACCGCCGTTATTCGCTCTGATTGGACTTCAAAGGACATGGTTTCGTGGGGGGTGGGAATTGTTGTCGACGACTAAAACTGTTATCAAATTGCTGCGGAATGATGATGTATTCCAATAAGAGCGTAGTCATTTTGACACGTTTCAACAATCGTATTGTAAGAGGGTATCACCAGATGGGCTTGTTCGACGGTAAAAAAGGTTTAATTCTCGGGGTCGCCAACGATCGTTCAATTGCTTGGGCAATTGCAAAAAAAATCATGTCAGAGGGTGGTGAGTGCGGTTTTACGCATCTCCCAGACCCGGCTGATGACGCAAGAAAAAAGAATCGTCGGCGGGTAGAAAAATGTTTCGACAAACTAGATTCGGATGCAGCGCCAAAATTCCTTGTGCCGCTCGATGTACAAAATGACGAAAACATTGCTGAAGTTATGGAAACCGCCAAAAATGAATTTGGCAAAATTGACTTCCTGTTACATTCCATTGCCTACGCAGATCGAGCTGACCTCAACGATACGATCGATGCCAGCCGTGACGGATTTAAGTTAGCCATGGACATCAGTTGTTATAGCTTGATCGCTGTCACCAAAGCTGCTCGACCAATTCTTTCGGAGCGGGCATCGATTGCGTGTATGAGCTATTTTGGCGGAGAGAAAATTGTAGCTGGATACAACATGATGGGAATCTGTAAAGCTGCACTTGAGGCAACGACACGTTATTTGGCTTACGATCTTGGTGAAAGTGGCGTAAGAGTTAACGCATTAAGTGCAGGCCCTTTAAAAACGTTGGCGAGCACCGCCGTGGGTGCTGGTGATATGTTGAAGATGTACGAACATGTCGCTCCTTTGGGACGCAACATTGAGCATCACGAAGTTGGAAATACTGGCGCGTTTTTATTATCAGAAATGTCTGATGGAATTACCGGCGAAGTTATGCATGTCGATGCAGGTTACAATGCGATGGGTTCTCCCGGTCGCATGATTGATTTGTTGCCAAGTAATTAATTAAATGGTTGTTCCGGCCGTGATTCGGTCAGAAACCTATTTGCCACCAACTCTCAAAACGGTGCGGTCAGCAATGGCCCGCCGTTTTTGAGAATAATAAGGTAAGAATTCGCCGCGAGGATCGAACACGCGCGCGTCAATCTCGACATCGTCTCGGTGATCAGCTAATCCGTAACTTGCAAACAAAAAGTTGGAATCTTTCGATGCGGCGAGCGCACCGCGTGATCGACTTTGGATAAACGATAGCCACAAGCGATCGGGAATAGTTCCCATTTCTGATTTAGGTACATTTTCAGCGTAGACTCCCGGTTTGAGAGGCGCCATCTGAAGTGTGAAAAACGAAAAACAAACAAACACTCCCGCAATCCAGATCGAGAGCACCGATCGACCTACCAGCTCGGTAATCGGATCGAACTTTAGGCGATAGCCACTGAGGACATCCGTGACTGCCCGCAAAACGACAAAAGCCAGTAAGAATACAAGCCAGACGGCGATAAAATCATAGAGATAGCGATACGACGAGTTCAGGCTGAGCAGTCTCATAGAAACGGGCTCGAAACAAATACTGGCGAGCATGCTGGCAAGCAAAAGGTTGACGAGAGTAATCAGATTACTCCAGAGGCCGAACCACCACGTACTTGCGACGATCAAGATGAACATTGTGATTGCAATAAAAATCAGCATCATTAACTTTCTTCTTCGGGAGATTGAACCCGATTTTTCGTTATGACTTTAAAACTCTTTGTAACTCTTCTACCGAGGTCCGGCCGGCCGCAACCATCACAATACCTTCCATTTGCAGAGAGATATGACCTTGGTGTTTGGCAAGTGCCGATAATTTATTGGCCTGAGGGGTCTTAACAATTGCGCGGCGAAGATCATCATTAATTGTTAACATCTCAAACAAACCTGTTCTTCCGCGATAGCCGATGCCAGCGCATTCGGAGCACGGTTCGATTTCGATGTCATTTTCGTCTACCATCCCCGGCTGAAAAACCATTGGTTTGTACAGTTCGGCAATTCTTCCACCGGGAAGTCCCAGTTTTTGGAGAAGTGTTGGATGCGGTTGGTATGGAATCCGGCAATTATTGCAAAGCATTCGAATCAAGCGCATCGACAATACGCAGGATAAGGATTCGGCAAATTTCTTAACATCCGGTTTGAGCAACAGGACGCGAAGCAATGCATCGACACAGTGCTTTCCAGGGATGCGGGTGAAAATTGGAATCTTCTTGCTAACTGATAAATCAATTATGTCATTGATTAATTCGCCACCAGTCAATTCAGTGAACGCCAGGACATCCGGTTCTTTCAACAACAATTGAGGGATTGGTGTCATCGCTGTTTCCCCCTTGGAGGAATCAAACTCAATAGGATAAATGTTGATGACTTCCGGTTCTAATTTTCCTTTTTCTTCCATGACAAAATAGTCACGTGTCAAACGATCGCAGGCATCAAGAACGCCTCGCCAAGCTGTTGTGTATCCTTCACCAGGAACGCCACTTACGAGAACCATTCCAGTATTTTGATCGTTAAGAATTGGTTGCAACTGATCGAGCATTCTCTCTCGCATTCCCAGATCGAGAACTTTGTCGAGCGGCGGTCGTTTGTAATCGAGGTAAATAGCGACGCGTTCGCCGGTCTGAATTCCCTGCGAGACAACTTTGAATTTTTGTTTTTGTTTTTTATAGAGCGTTGAGAATACGCCTTCCTGGCGTTGTCGACGTTCTCGGTAGTCAAGACCAGCAAGTTGCTTCAACGTAGCTAAAATGTAATCGCCAATTTCGCGATCCATAGGAGCGCCCGCATGCCACAATCCATCGATTTGAAAACGAGTGACAACTTTTTGGGCACTAAAATCCATCACCGTGACATTGGCGTCTTTTAGGATGATCTCAACCACCAGTTCCGATGCTGGTTCAAAGCCTGGCGACGGTTTGACAATTTTTAGATTTGTTTTCTGTTCCTCGGGCGTATCACCGGCGGCGGTAAATTCGATCGGGAGTTGCAAATCATCAAACATTAATAAATTTTGTCCAGCTAGAGATAATTGAATTCAGGATTATGACGTGTGAGCTATCAAAGTCGCGTGTCCGCGTTACGAACAAGATTAACGAGGCATGCAGAGAAAATTACTGTTGTTTAAGTATCCTTTGCGCTTCGGCAAGTGAAGTGACGCCCAGCAATACAAGTTTGTAGGCTTCTTTCGTAATTGTTGTTTTTCCAAATTTGACCGCTGCCGCTTCCACGGTTGTTATTTTTGGGCTTTGCTTAATAAGTGTGCGAAGCTGATCATTTAAGCTCAACATTTCGAAAACTGCGATTCGACCAATAAACCCAATTCCTCCACAGGTTGTGCAAGGAGGGTACTCTATTGGCCGACCTTTCTCATCAACTCTTTGATCGGGGGGCGGTAAACGCCATTGGTTGTAAATTGTGCCCTGAGTTTTTGGATTGCCGCCAAGCTGTTGGATGGTTTTGGGTTGAACACGGACCTCGACACGACAATCAGTGCACAAACGGCGGACGAGCCGTTGGCAAGTTATATTGTTGGTGGCCTTCAAAAACTGATCTCGATCGCCGACTTGTTTGTATGTTTTAAGTAAAGCTTCCGCAGCGGATTTCGCTGGTACGCGAAGCAAAACTGAACGTTGCTGAGTGACTACCTGATGCATCAGCACGTCCATGGTCTCCGAGGTTTCTACCTTGGGTACAGCAAGCATGTCCGGCTGGGTCAACAGCAGCGTTTTGAGAATTTGAAACTGGTTTTTTTCGGTACCCTCTTCGTACCGATGGATGACGATGTTTTCCTGAACAGTTTCGACTTCGTCTTGATCAATGACTCCAACACAATCGCGAGTTAATCGATCTGCAGTTACTAATGCTCCCTGCCAAGAGGAAGTTAAACCACATCCCGGTGGAGCTGAAATGATTGTGGTGCCAGTTTTATCCAGCGAAGTTTTGATTTGCGAAACCATCTCCGGGAACATTCCCAACTGCGGAAAAGGCAGTGGTTCTTTGGCAGAGATTTCATATTTCATGAGGACGCGTTCGCCAGTCGCCACTCCCCGTGAAACGACTGAAATCACCGCTTTGCCCGAATCAGATTTAAACCGAAATGTGCCAGTTTGTGGGGCGCGACGTTCGGCGGCATTTAGACCAGCCAAACTTTTCATGCTCGATAAAATCGCATCTCCAGATTCTCGATCGATTGGATCGAGGGGGTGCCACGTACCGTCGACTAAAATCCGCAGAGAAACACCCTCACGAGTGAATTCCATTTGCAGCTGCTCAGCTCGTTTAAATTGGGTTAACGCGAGCAAATCTTTCAAAGCGGTGAAGCCGTCAGAGTGTCGAGCGCGAATCAAATTACCTTGTTTTTGGCTCGAATTGTCACCCGCGGGCGTAAATTCAATAAAGACGCCTTCGTCTTGTGGTAGCGCTTCAGCAGCAGGAGCTTCACCCGGTTTCAGTTTCAGGTATTGTTTGATATTTGGATTTTGCTTGAAACGACTGCGGCGAATAAAAAAGTAAACCGTCACTGGCATAAATGCGGTGATTAAGTAAATCGGCAATCCAGCGAGGAAGATAGGTAAAGAGATTACTAAAATAAAACCGGCAAGAAAAGGAAAGGCAACCATCGGGTTCCAAAACTCAGATTGCATATTCATTCGTTCCCCGATTTTCATCGAGTCGCGATTAACCCAGTCTGCGATTCGTACCCAGAAAATGAATACCACTGCAATCAGCAGCAATTTCCACCAGGATAAATAGCCACCCGGCCCAGGTGTGTACTCAAGGTCTTGGGCAAATAAATTGTCAGCAAAAGGTACAAGCAAAATGGCGACTACGGCCGTAAGCAATAATACCGTTCGATAGCAGCGAGCCATTAAATAATTCCAGGTTGCGAGACGTCGATACCTTTGAGCTTCATCTTTAATTCTTCTTTGTTCGGAGCGACTTGGAATGCCGTTGGGCGGTCAATTAGCTCGTCGTCAATCAGGTTCTTCAAGCTCATTGTGAAGTCCTGCATGCCTTCCTCGGCACCGATGCGAATCGCATCGCTGAGGTTGTGATCTCGTTCCTCGAGGATCAGTTTTTTGACGGTTGGATTAAACGTCATGATCTCACACGTCGGAACACGACCAACTTTGGGATTGATCGATTTGAGCAGCTTTTGTGCTACGATTGCTTTCATGTTCATCGCAATGGCGCCACGAATCGCACCGTGCATCTCTTCCGAGAAAAGGTCGAGGATACGACCGATAGTAGAAGGAGCGGTGGATGCGTGAATGGTTCCAAAAACGAGGTGGCCGGTTTCCGCAGCATGGATCGCGGTCATAAATGTTTCTTCATCTCGAAGCTCACCCACCAAAATAATATCTGGATCCTCACGCACAGCGTGCTTCATGCCGACACCAAAGTCCACAACGTCGATTCCAACTTCGCGTTGGTTGATCAGACACTTGTCGTCGGTGAAAACAAATTCAATAGGATCTTCGAGAGTTAAAATGTGTTTAGAATAAATGCGATTGATGTAATTCAGCATCGACGCAATGGTTGTACTTTTTCCCGAACCGGTAACTCCTGCCAATAAAATCATTCCCTGGTCAAAATGGCAAAGTGTTTCCATGGCCGGAGGAAGATAGAGACCTTCGAAGTCGGGGATGTGATTGTTAACGCGACGGGCAACTAATCCGATTTTGCCCAATTGCTTCAGCATGTTTACACGGAATCGCCAACTAACACCGTCGACGTCTACCGTATAAGCGAAGTCAGCTCCCCCTTCATGATCAAAAATATTTCGATTTCGTTCGTTCAACATAGGAAACAGCAGCCTCGCCATTTCTTCGACCTCAATGGGACCTCGATTGAGTTCCTTGAGTGTTCCGTTGACACGCACGATCGGCGCTTTGCCGACTTTCATATGAAGGTCGGAGCCTTCTAGTTTTACAAGTGCACGAAAATATTTATCAACTGGTTTTTCAGTTTGCTTGACGACGAACTGACCCACCATTCGCTCGATTGCTTCGTCCTCGCGTTCTTTAAGTGTTTTGCCGTTAGATTCTGAACCATTGGAATTTTCAGAAGTGGGAGCATTTTGTTTTGGCTTGGACATCTAGATTTTCTCAATTAGGTAGGTCTGTCGGTCCAGCTGGGAATCCAGATCGACAGGTTCATGCTTTTACAGTTTATTGGAAAACGCCCTGCAGAGGTAAATGTTTGCTATGTTTCCGCCGGAAAGTAGGTGAAAAATGAGCGATTCTCGTGGAACTCTCTTTTTTCTTTGACGAAACCACTAGCTAATCATAGCGTCTGAATCGTGGACTTTGGTGCAAATTGAAAACGATCCTTAACTTTAAGTTCGGTCGGGAAAATGGTCAACCAATCGTGCGTTTTTGACGTTAAATCATTCGGTTTAACCGTTATCATCCGGTCGATATGCCAAGCAACGAGAAACAGAGATAAATTAGGTTTTTCCAAGATTTCCAAAGCCTCCTGGGTAGCTGATGCGACGTCCGCAACTGGTTTTGCACCGGTTGACCAGATTGAGGATGAGTTAACAATCATGTTCTTGAATTTATATTTAATCTCGGACTAATCGCTGGGCCTTCGTTTTGGCCTGACCTTTCAAAGAAGTAATCTCATGGACTCTGATCTTACCAACCGGTCACAAGCGATTATCGAGCGCATCACTCTGCTCCGAGACAGTCTTTGACTACGATTCCAAGTTAAAATCCATTGTCGATATCGAAGCTGAAATGGCGGCTCAGAATTTTTGGGATAATCAAGAATCTGCTCAGGAGACGGTAGGCCGACTGAAGTCCGTTAAAGCCGTGGTTGCGCCAATGACCGAACTCAGCAGTGCAGGAGAGGATCTCGAAGCACTAATTGAGATGGCGGCTGAAGATGAATCGATCGAGGGAGAGGTGCGATCGGAAATAAAATCACTCGAAAAGCAACTGGACTCTCTGGAACTCAAAGCGCTTTTAAATGGCCCCTACGATACTGCAGGCGCGATTTTGACGATCCATGCGCGCGATGGGGGTACCGATGCGAACGACTGGGCTGAGATGATGCTCCGAATGTATGTTGCTTGGGCTCAAAAGAATGATTATCAAGTTATTGAGTTCGATCGAAACAACAATGACGAAGCAGGAATCAATAGTGCCTCAATTGCGATTCGCGGTCCGATGGCTTACGGCTATTTAAAAAGTGAGACGGGTCTCCACCGATTGGTCAGGATTAGCCCTTTTAATTCTGAGGGAAAACGTCAGACCAGTTTTGCGGCTGTCGATGTGTCGCCTGAGATCTCAGACAGTGTAGAAATTAGCATCGATGACAAAGATGTCCGAGTCGATACTTTTCGCGCAAGCGGTGCTGGCGGCCAACACGTTAACAAAACCGACAGTGCGATTCGCTTGACACATATCCCAACCAATACGGTTGTGCAGTGCCAAAGTCAGCGAAGCCAGCACAAGAACCGAGATCAAGCTTGGAAGATGTTGAGGGCACAACTTGCTCGAATAGAAGAAGAAAAACGCGAGGCAGAGGAAGCTGATAAATATGCCAATAAATCCCGAGTAGGATTCGGTTCACAGATTAGAAATTATTTTCAACATCCAGATCAGCGAGTCAAAGATACCCGAACCGGATTTAGTATGGGCGATTTTCACAAAGTGCTTGACGGAGAGATTCAGGGGTTCTTGGATTCTCTATTGAATTGGCGGGCGAAAAACAATGGCTAACGCAAACTGTAAAAGCTATCCTCGCGACTGAATCTTTTAAATTATTTAAACCGACAGACGGCTCTGGTGGTTCGGATGCAGGTTAATCGCAATGACGATCGCCGGGCACATCGACTATGTTTGTCGACTGGGAGCCCTGTGCCGTCTTGAAGGAACCGCAGATCAGATAGGGCACCTAGTCCGCCGCTTCAAAATGTTGATTGTCATGTGTTGCCAGATGGCGACGTAATATGGTGCATTGGAATGGCTGGTTCGAGTCACTGGTCAGCTTCGTTTTCTATCGAGGCAGATGAAAATGGATTAATCAAATCCGACATTGCATGTCTGACGAAAAAGCTAATTAGTGACCGGTTCCCCGATTCGAACAATCAATTGGCCGCGGATGTGAGACCCACGCTCTTTAGTAGAGCCCGAGCAGAATTAGATACTGGCAGTGACGTAATTGTTGTTATCAAAGCGATTGCGGGCGATGAGTTTTCAACCATCGAGGATGGCATTTTTCGCGTCGCGCCATTGAAAGCCGCTGGGAATTTTAAATCGAAGTTCGTTAGGCAAGCGTCACTATCGGGTAAGCGCCACCACCGAGTAAGCCATACCACCGAGCAATGTTTTAGACGGTAAGCGTTGTGACGTCGGCAAATCTCGGGTTGTCTCGGATGGAATCGAAATCGGATTCAGAGGCAATTCTCGCCAGGTAATCCGGATTCAGGTTTAACGCAAATGTCAGGTGCATTAAAGCGTCGTCGATTCGCTGGTTTAAAGCACAGTAACAGGCAAGGTTGTAATGACTGATGCTGCTTTCGGAATTCAGTTCGACAGCGGTTTGCATGACTTCAACAGCTCGGTCGATTTGTTGTGTTCGCTTGCAGCACCATGCCAGTGCGAGACAGGTGTGAAGGTTTTCGCCATCGATCCTGTGAGACTGCTCAAAAAAAGTAATGGCTAAACGCGGCCGCTGAGCGATCCGATGAGCCTGGCCCTTCAAGAACAAAACATACGGCTTGTGGCCTGACGGTCGGATTACCTTATTTAAACAACACAGGGCAAGATCCACTAACTGTTTCTTTAAATCTAAATCGAGACTACACGAGCCTTCCAGCGCCGTTGCAAGTTCTAGATAGCCTTCTGCCGCCAAGATATTTTTTTGGCGTTGAGCTTGTTTGCGGTTCAAAGTTTTTTCCGTCATGACCAACTACAGATTGTTTAGCGGTAGTGCGAAATCACGTTAACGATTCACTCTAGCCGAATCTCTCACGCTAAGAGTTTACCTTGGCGGATTCCAGTCAAGGTAAGAAAGCAAAAATTTATTGCGCTACTTACCTTCGCAAGCACCTAAAACCGCAATGATTGTTACGACAATCGAATCCATTGAAAACATATTACCGGTAGCTTGCCGTGGAATGAGGTCTTTGGTCACCATTCGCGAGACACGTGGTTTTTCGACAACACCAACCCTTCAAAAACATCTCTGAAATGCGGGACTTTCTTGATTTTTAGCCGTGGCATACGGTTTGCGAAGGTCTGACCCATGTAGCCAGCAAATTGGGAATGCTGACTTTTGAAAAGACCTCAGAGCTCGGAACTGAAATGTTTTATCCTCGACGTTTATTATTATCACTTGTCATCGCAGCAGGGGCAGTTTTTAGCAACGTAGTTCTTCCAAATGGCGTGTCAGCATTCACCCCCCCGGTTCAACTGAGTCAATCGGCTCGGTTGAGCCTGGGTTTTTTGACGCGCCAGCCAGATTCAATCGACACTTGGATTTCCCTAGAAGCGATGACCGCATTTGACACTTGGCAGTGGTCAATTGATTTTACGCAAGTTCACCCATTTGTATGGGCGGGAATTGTACTCTTTGCCGTTTTGATCGCGATGATTTTGGCTTCGAGCGATCGAGAGATCGCTCAACTATTTCGCAAAGAACCAACCGAGTCGGTTCATTCTAAAAAATAACTTAGCATCCCATATCGCACGTTAAACCGCCGCTTCAGCCTCGGCTGCGGGAACTGGGAAATGCTGACAAAGCTCTTTGACATTTCCTCGAATAGATTCGAGTTTTGAGGTGTCTTCGTGGTGGCTGAGGGCCTCGACAATCCATTGGCCGACCTGCTTCATTTGTTCTATACCCATGCCGCGAGTCGTTAAAGCGGGAGTGCCAATTCGAACTCCGCTCGGATCCATCGGTTTCCTCTGGTCGTACGGGATCATGTTTTTGTTAACAGTAATTCCGCAGGCGCCTAAGGTGTTTTCAGCAATCGTACCACCTATTCCTTTTGCCGTGACATCGACAAGAACGAGGTGGTTGTCGGTTCCTCCGCTGACAAGAGAAAGGCCTCCTGATTGTAGAGTTTCAGCGAGAGCCTTGGCGTTTGCTTTTACCGATTTCGCATAGACTTTGAAATCGGGTTGGAGAGCTTCTCGGAAGCAAGTGGCTTTGCCGGCGACTACGTGCATCAAAGGCCCTCCCTGCATTCCCGGGAAAACACTTGAGTTGATTTTTTTTGCATATTTCTTTTTACATAATACTAGTCCACCTCTTGGGCCGCGAAGCGTCTTGTGAGTTGTGGTTGTCACAAAGTCGGCGACTGGAACTGGGTCATCGTGTTCGCCACCAGCGACCAAGCCGGCATAGTGTGCCATGTCAACAAATAGCATTGCGCCAACATCGTCGGCAATTTCTTTGAATCTTTCGTGAGGAATTTGTCGTGGATAGGCACTAGCTCCAGCCACAATCATTTTTGGTTTATGTTCTTTTGCTAGAGCAGCTATTTGATCAAAATCAATTAAATGAGTGTCGCGGCAGACACCATAATTAATAAAGTTGTACAGCTTCCCAGAGAGGTTAAGACGCATTCCGTGGGTTAAGTGCCCTCCATGGGCAAGATCTAAACCTAGAACGGTGTCGCCAACTTCTAGGGCCGTGAGATAAACAGCTTGGTTAGCTTGTGAACCCGAATGGGGTTGAACGTTGGCAAATTCTGCCCCGAATAACTCTTTCGCTCGGTCACGGGCAAGGTTCTCGGTTACGTCGACATGTTCACAACCGCCATAATAGCGACGGCCGGGATAACCTTCGGCGTATTTGTTCGTCAATACACTTCCAACAGCTTCCATAACGGCAAGGCTGGTGTAATTTTCGCTGGCAATCATCTCAAGTTCGTCTTTTTGACGAATCGACTCGTCGTGGATCGTTTGCCAAAGCTCAGGATCTTGCGATTGAAGAATATTCATTAAGTTGCTTGTTGGTTACGAGGAAAAATAATGGAATGGATGCTCGGCGAGCCGATGGATGTCTCTATTCTAGTTTTTCAATGACGACTTCCAAGGCGCCCTGATTATCATCTAAAAAAGCAGGCGATTCGTTGATCCGAAAACAAAGAACACCGTTCGTCGGTGCGGTGATCACCCCACTTATTCCAACGTCGAGGGGGTTAAGCAATCCCTTGACCTGTTGTTCTGCTGTTTTTGCCTCAAGGTCTAAAATGCCAACTTGTAATCGTCCCAAAGGACGCCCAAGGTGGTACTGAATGGTAATTCCATTGGGTTGGCATTTCCAAGGCGTACTCGGGTTGGACTGTCCGACTACGAATTCACCGCTGCTTTCAATGCGAAAACGTTCTCCTTGTTGAACTTTTTGTTCGGTTACTTGCCAACTTCTCTCCGCAGAAATTTGGAATTTGGTTCGCTGAGAGCCGAATCGACCACCGGATAGACTGGCCTCGGATAAACATCCGCGGGCGATTGAATAACCGTAATCCATCTCGTTGATAAACAGTAGCCAATCTCGTTTCAATACGTCTAAGTTGCTTTCAATCAAGTCGAGGAATTCCCGATTGAAACGATCTTCATCCAGTTTTGCCATTTCAGGCAGTTTTGAAAATGTCTGTTTTGTTTTTGGATGATTTTGAAAGAACTCACAACCAGCCCAAGCCCAAGCGTAATATCGAACATCGTTAAATCCAGCGGGAGGGATATTTACTACGTCTTCAAGGGTGAGTTCGTTCTCGGTATTTCGCTCGTCGCGGATTCGCTTGACTCGCCCCCAATACTCAGCCTCCTCGCGATTTCTCAATCGGTGATTTAGTTGTAGCTGATCATTGTTCCATTGATGGACTCCAAGCAATTCAGCCATTCCTTCGCTATACCATGCCGGTCCGTGTCCACGGAGAAACCAGAGCATAAAACCGTGGGTGCCCTCGTGGAGGAGCAAATGACGCGTATAGTAATTTCCGGGTTGGAGGTAAAGCCAAAAATTATGTCGTCGTTGGAATCCCGCTTTGAAATTTGGCAGGTCGTCTGGCATTAATCCGGCACGCTGAAATAGCGTTGGGTTGGCTCTGTCGGCAATCAAAAAGGCTCTCATTTTCCAAGATTCGGCGGACTCCACTGAAAGACCAAAATAGCTGCACCACTGGGAGACTGCTTGATCAAAAGCGGATACCAACTCGTTAATCTTCTGTTCATCTCGGACGTCAGTATAAAGATCAATGTGGGTGCCCGAAACTTTTTGAATCCCGGCAGCTTTTACCAGGGTATCGTCAATAGAGAACGTGTCGGAAACTTGCGGGTTGATTTTCTTCATCCCCTCCCGCCAGTCATCCTGACCCAAGGTAGAACTGACAAACAGCACTGCAATTAGGATTCCAATGGTAAATTTGCAAACCTGCGGTTGTGCTAGTGCCAATGAAAAGTTTTTGTTCATTGGGTTAGCAAATGTCATCAGATATAATTTGCGAATAGAGATCATTTAAGTCCGGTTGTTGACGAGATTATTTCGGCGAAATGAAACGCACTGTATCGTAACGAAAAGCGGAGAGTTTCGAATGAAGAAAATAGAGGGTACTAAAATTAAAGCTTCTTTTGCAAATCAAAATCCCTGTTTTTATCGGTTTACTGTCTTCTTCTGCGGTGCCTTGATTTGTCTCTGTGCGGGCTGTATTCCTCAAACAGACAATGAAGTCGTCGTCTATTCAGCGTTGGACCGAGAGTTTGCCGAGCCTATTTTAAATCGCGTTGGTCCAGAATTGGATCTGCGTGTGTTGCCTAAATTTGACCAAGAATCCAATAAAACAGTTGGATTGGTGACTGAAATTATTCAAAGCAAATCGCGGCCTCAAGCGGATGTTTTTTGGAATAATGAAATACTCCATACGTTGCGATTACAAAAAATGGGATTGTTAGAGGTTTACCGCAGTCCTGCTGCTGAAGTATTTCCGTCCCAGTACATCTCCTCTCGTGATCAGTGGCACGGTTTTGCCGCTCGGGCTCGTGTGTTGATTGTTAATACCAACTTGATTAACAATCCGAATCAAATGCCGGATTCCATATACGATTTAGCGGATCCGAAATGGAAAAATAAATGCGCTATCGCGCGACCCTTGTTTGGAACCACAGCAACCCATGCGGCCGTGCTGTTTGCAACATTGGGCGAAGCCGATGCCGTCGACTTGTTGACTAAAATTGCAAATAATGCGGTGGTCGAGGGTGGAAATAAGCAGGTCGCGATCAAGGTGGCCCGTGGAGAATACGCGTTCGGGTTGACCGATACTGATGACGCCATGATCGAGCTTAACAAAGCCAACCCAGTAGCAATTGTGTTTCCCGATCAAAAGTCTGACCAAATGGGGGCTTTGTTAATCCCAAATACACTCTCAATTATCAAAAATGGCCCTAACCCACTACGGGCTCGGATGTTAGTCGATCGACTATTGGAAGCTGATGTCGAAGAGGAGTTGGCGCGGAGCCAAAGCGCACAAATTCCCCTAAACCGGTCAATTACGACGAAGTCTCCGGCAGTTCCAGATTCGCTATCTCTCAAAATTATGCAGGTTGATTTTGAGCGAGCAGCAGAGCAATGGGATCAAGCGACGAAAATATTAACTCGTCTGTTTCCTACTGGAAGTTGATTGTTCAGTTGTTTAATTAATCGCGCCGGTACTCCAATAAAAAAGGCATCGCTCTTGTTCGGAGCGATGCCTTGAATTTTTCAGATTGCGACGAGTGCAATAAAATAGCACTAGTTGCAGCAACTGCGCTTCGCGCGGCGGCAAGACATTTTTCCGCGAAGCTTTGCGACTAAGCGGACTCGCTTTGCACATGGGTCGCATCCAGATTCAGCAGTCGCACCACAGCAACCACTTCCAGCAACAACACTTGGAGCCGTCTGAGCAACTGGCTCAACAGGAGCTTCGCTGTCTTGAGCAAACATGGTGCCGGTCATCAACAACGTGCATACGGAAGCTGCAATAAATTTTTTCATCCTCATCCCCTTGAATGGTAAAACAAACTAATGCGATTGAATCATTCCCAAGTTGTTGAGAATACATAACGCAATACGATGCGATCCCGGCTTCGATGCCGGTGTCGCGTCACCGAAACATTGCCCGATGAAACAGCCGCTTAAATTACCAATTCGTTAAACTCTACTCAACCGCCCCTGCTTGCCGTGGGGTGATGCTGGGCTTTCTTTCCCCGAGTCGTCTCTAGGAGTCAATGTGGGTTGAACGGGGGGTCTGGGCGACATGCTGTCGTTTGGCATTAGGTGCGAGCAGGTCAGCCTCTTTATTTTGGCATCAATCGTGTTCTTAGGAGTAGATCAGCGATGCCTCGTTTCGGTTTCACGATAGCGATCACCACTCCGAGCGCTAAACAGAATAGAGAATAATAAACAATTAGATCTCCATTTAACTGTGCTATCGGATCGGTAATGGGGGGCATCATCGTTCCCACAGGAGAATCAACTCCCCCGGGTTGATCGCGATAGAGTTGTGAAAGAACGACGATACCAATAATCGAAAAAATAGGTGTCCATGAAATGATGGAGCGAATCGAACAGACAGGTCCGCTAGACTTTTTGCCTTTTACGTTACAGACTTCGATGCCCATTACTTGAAACACGGGACCGCCGCCCCAGCGCCAGCTAAATAGAACGGGTAGTATTAAAGACAGCGCGAGACCAATCGAGAAGCAATAGGCACTGGTTGCAGGAACAAAGAAAAAACAAGTCAGGAATGCAACGCTGGAGACCAAGGAGTACAAAACGAGTTCGATACCGAGTGTCGCACTCAGTACTCCCAGGCGACCATCCCAGGTAAGACTGCTGATGGAGTTTGACCGAGATTGCAATTGTTCCTCAGCCCATTGAAGCGTTTCTACCGTTTTTGAGCGCAATTGGAGTTCGGCTAAAAAGTCTTGCACAGAATTAGGAAATACTTGAGTTCTTTGAAACAGTTCTCCCAACTCTTGCACTAATCCAACTGCTTCCTCGACTGCGACTTGCTGGCGAGAGTTACTGTCGGCAAGGATAGACTGAGAATTAACATCGAGTTCCAGTGGGTTATTTTCGATAGGGTTAACGAGTTGTTTATCGATCAGTCTGCCCTGTCCAGCTTGATTCAGCCAGACTAAAGATAAGCTAATTGTTTTTGGCAAGGTATTGTCTTTGATAGCTTCTTGAATCTCGACGACAATATCGAGCATAACCTGCCCGTATAGGCTCCAGTCGGCTTTGTTTTGTAGTCCCACAAAAATGTGTACGGGCACACCTTCGATAGATTCGAATGCATCCCATCGTCGTCCATCGCCAAGCAAGCCACCATCGAGCCACCGTTGACGCGAATCTCGGGCTAGATTCATTCGGTCAACCGAAAAATCGGTTTCATCTGTATGGACAACGATCCAGACGTTGCGATCCAGAGTGTCGTCTTTACTTAAATAGACTTTTCCATACTTGGATTCACCAATCAGCTCCTTTGTTTCATAGGGGCCAAATTGCACCGACTCTACGGTAGTCAGCGCGGGAACGACAACTGGAATTGGAAATTTCTGTTTTCCCTGATTGAGTCGAATGACACGCGTCCCCGTTAGCATCCCATGAATGCCTAAAAATCGATTCGAGGCCCTCATGGTTGATACACAAATCAGACACGGGATATAGGATGCAGCGAGGTCGCGCATAAACATCTGTAATTGAACTTCCACCGTTGCTGTCGGCGAGTTGCCACTTACATTCCAAAGTGTAAAGACGAGGGGAATTCCTAGTCCACCTGGAAGAATTGCAGATCGAGCGAAGGCCTTGAGTGCGCCAGGCCGTTGTCCTTCGGAATCGATCAAATTCAACATCATCAAACGCTTGCCAATGCCACGTCCAAACCAACCTTCGCAAAAAGTAAAATAAAGCGTTGTCAGTAACCAGCTCAAGATTACACCCCAAAATCCAACGGACTTAGTCACTCGTTGAACTTTATCGTCGTCAAATAGAACTTCCCCTTCTGAGAAAATCATGGCAACTGCAATTATTGAAATCACCAGAGTGAGCACAATTTGAATGACAGTCTGATCGATCATGTATGCCGCGAGTCGGCGACCAACGTCAGAGATCGACTCGCGTTTCGTCGCAAAAGGAATCAGTGCTAATCGCAGAGATTCAAGCGTTTGAAATCGTTTTGAAGGATCTTTTTCTAGGCATTTCGCAACGGCCCGTCCTAGATCTTTGGGGATCGTAGGATTGATTTCAGAACAAATAGGCGCCCGATCGGCAGTTACCTGAGCGGTGACCGACATAGCGTCACCAAGAAATGGAGTGCGACCGGTGAGCAGAAAAAACAAGGTAGCTCCGACGGAGTAAAGATCCGTCCTTCCATCAATCTTATCGCCTCGGATTTGTTCGGGAGCGGCATAGGATGGGGTGCCCATGAAGGTGCCTGTTTTCGTCAATCCTGTTTCTTTATCGCGGGTGGATTTAGAAAGTCCAAAGTCACCAATTTTGACCTTGCCGTTGGAATCGAGAAAGCAATTCGCCGGTTTTACATCTCGATGAATCATCCCCTGTTCGTGTACCGCAATTAAGCCATCAATGATGCCAATGACATGATCGACGCCAACCGAGCAAGCCAGCGAACCTTCAACGCCGACTAAGTCGGCCAAGGTATTTCCAGGCATCAATTCCATTGCGATATAAGGCTGACCGTCCTCATTGCCGGCGCCATAGATAAAGGTCACATTGGGGTGGGAGACTTGCGCTGCCAGCTGGGCCTCGCGGATAAAACGTTTGACATACGTCTCATCCGAACCCATGCTTTCGGCGTTCCGCTTGATGGCAACGCGGCGACCATTGTTTTCGTCGACGGCTTCCCAGACGGTTCCCATCCCGCCGGAGCCGAGCCAGCGAATCATTCGATAATGATCGATTTGGTCACCCTCTTGAACTGCGAACTCCCCGCCAGCGGTAGGTTGTTGCGGTGCAATGGTGAGGTCTTCATTGGGTTCAGTTGAAGCCTTGAGATCACCAGTTAGCTCCAAGGCCTTTCCGCAGTGCTGGCAAAAGCGAGGAGGTTTCTCGCCGTAGGCCAGTGATCGATCGCAGTTGTGGCAATTTATTTTCAAAGACTTAGATCTCAGAACCAATAGGGACGATCGGACTTTTAGCATTGTAGTTGCCGCCGAAAACCGCGTCGACTGCAACCTCTGACCCACCTAAGCTTGGTTTCAGGGGTTGGAGCAGTCGTTGGTATTAATTGCAGTTGATATTAATAATTCGTCGGTCGCAGCAATATCGCCGAGTGGCTATAATTGTTCGCAAACGGACAAGAATAAAATTTTTGACTAGTCATCCCCCGGAAAGACCATGGACTTACAGCTAACTATTTTTGCGGGACCAGACGCCGGCCGGATTTGTGATGTTGGGGATGGCGAAACTGTCATTATTGGCCGCGGAGAAAAAAGTGATTTCCGTTTGGCGGACCCCTCGGTTTCGCGGGTACACTTCGAATTAGGAAATCGTGGTGACGAGCATGTCATTTCAGATCGAGGTAGTTCTAGCGGAACGTTTGTTGATGGAAAGCAAATAACGACGGGTACGATTAATCTGGGAAGTGTCATTCAGGCAGGCGATAGCCGGATTAGACTCATTAAGAAGGACGGCGACGAGTACACTAATTCGCCAGTCAATCAAGCAGACGCGGGAGCCATTAAACCACTCCAGAAGTTAGCGGGTACTCAATTAGGCCCTTATGAGTTGCTTGAAATTATTGGGAAGGGCAACAACGGAATCGTCTTTAGGGCGCGGGATGCAAAAAAGGATCGAATTGCAGCGGTTAAAGTTTTGACCCCGCAATTCACATCCAATGATGAACAGCGCCAGCGGTTTGTTCGGGCGATGCGAACCATGTTGCCGATTAAAGATCCACGAATTGTCGATCTTTATAATGCCGGTAAAAACGGGCCCTACTGCTGGGCTGCAATGGAATACGTCGATGGCGAAAATCTGTCGGAACTCATCGAACGCACCGGAATTGAAGGAATGCTTGACTGGAAAAAGGTCTGGCAGATTGCGGTCGATGTAGCGAGAGCACTGAACAAAGGATATGAAAACAAAATTATTCATAGAAATGTAACGCCTGCCAATATCCTGCGGCGGCATAGTGACAAGGCGTGTTTGCTGGGTGATTTTATGCTGGCGAAAGCACTTGAAGGAACTTTGGCGCAGCAAGTCACCCAACCGGGTCAACTCCTGGGCGATATTCCTTACATGGCTCCAGAGAGAACGCGGGCAAACCTGGAAGTCGATACCCGGTCGGATTTATATGGACTGGGAGCTACCTGTTATGCGTTGTTAACTGGTCGTCCTCCGGTCAGCGGCGATTCGCTGGTCGAGATGCTGGCCAATGTTCGTGATGAAACGCCTCGGGCTCCCAAGTCATACCAGTTAGCAATTAACGACCTCTTCGAAAAGATCGTGATGCAATTGCTTGAGAAAGATCCTGACAACCGATTCCAGACGCCTTCAGATTTAATTAAAGAGTTAGTCCGAATTGGCAGATATCAAAATCTTGACCCGGGATTTTAATCAAGTCCCAGCGAAGAGACGGGGTCGGCAGTGCTTTCCTTTGACGCAATTGTTGGATGGGAATCAGTCATCATCCTTTGAGGCTGACCACTGGTCCCGAAGCGACATGATCGGTGATGACGGTGCCCATAAGCGTGAAAGCAGCGACTTCGTAAATTCCAATCGGAATGGTTTGACCGACTAGCCGCGTTGTGCCATCGAATACGACAATCCGGTCGCAGTGAGTCCGCCCAGTGAGCTGCATCGGCGTTCCCTCCGAAACGGGCTGGCCGTTGGAAAGGTCGTTAATGTCAGCACCGGTTCGTTTACTTGGTCCCTCAACGAGCACTTCCACAGTTTTGCCGAGGAACTTCTGGTTGTCTTCTTCGCTGATCTGGTTTTGAACATTCAATAATTCATTATTGCGACGTTTTTTTACCAGAAACGGAATGTCATCGGGTAGGTGATCGGATGCTTTGGTTCCTGGCCGTTCAGAATATTTAAAAATAAAACTATTTTTGAATCGACATTCTTTTACCAGGTTAACGGTTTCTTGAAATTCTTCTTCTGTTTCACCGCAAAAACCAACAATGAAGTCAGAGGAAATCGCAGCCGCATCGCCGAGCGTTTCGTTAATCCGAGCCATCATGTCGCGATAGTCACCTACGGTGTAGCCACGCTTCATCCGCTTTAGCACGGCATCGGATCCGCTTTGTAGTGGGACGTGGAGATAAGGTGAGACCTTTTTCAGATCACGAACAGCAGTCAACAATTCGTAGCCCATGTCTTTAGGGTAGCTGGTCACGAACTTGATGCGTTCAATCCCATTGATTTCATGAAGTTGATACAGGAGATCTGCAAGTCGCGTTGTCGTCCCATCGCCGGCGATGTGTTTGTAGCTATTGACCGTTTGCCCGAGAAGCGTGATTTCTTTGCACCCTTGATCGGCAAGTATCTTGGCTTCGTCCAGGATCATTTGCGGTGACCTACCCTGCTCCGGTCCCCTTGTCATAGGCACGATGCAGTAGGTGCAAAATTTATCGCAGCCAATTTGGATTCTGAGAAAGGCTTGAAACGGTGTCGGTCGCATTGTGGGATCGCGTAGCGGATCAAAAGTTTCGTGGCTCCGTTTAATATCGGCAACTTTCCCGGCGGTTCGCCCTAGTCCTACCGCAGAATGTTGACCACCATCGGTTCTCGCTTTTTGGATGAGAGATGGAATTTCTTTCAGTTGGCCGGGGCCGACAATTAGATCGACGTAGGGTGCTCTTTGGAAAATCAGCTTTTGATCTTTCTGTGCCATGCAACCCATGACGCCGATGATTTTGTGGGGATGATTTTTCTTTTCAGCGCGAAGCCGCCCCAAAGCGCTGTAGGTTTTGTTTTCTGCCTGCTCCCTGACCGAGCACGTATTAAACAAAATGGTGTCGGCATCGCCAACATTGTCTGATAGTTCGTATCCTTCTCGACGCAAACTCGCAACGACCATTTCACTGTCGAGCATGTTCATCTGGCAGCCGACGGTTTCGATGTAAAGCTTGTGTGTTTTGGTATCGTTGGACATAGGTAGCGAGCGTAAAAACTGGTGAATCGAATAGCCGCCCAGAAAGCTTGGAAAAACGTGCTGGTAGCTCGGTCGTCAGTCTACCATGAGGCGTTTCGTCGACGCGAGTCGAAATTCCATGATGCTCAAAATTGTTTTCAAGCCGTTGAACGAAAGATGCCGATTCGCCTGAGTTTGGGAAGTGGAAGTTCACACGAAGGAGCAAAGGAGGTAAATATCCTTCAAATTGCAAGGCAAAATCGCTGCACAGCGTCGCCCATCGGCGTTTCCTTTCCCGCAATAGAAAACCTTATTGGAAAAGGTCGTCAATTGCTGGCGCCCGTCCTCGTAAAAAATCACCAATTGGCATGACGCGTTTGCCGGCCGGTTGAACGGTATCGATCGAGATTTGACCCGATCCGGTTTGAATAATGAGCGTGTGACCGTCGGAAACCACAACACGACCGGGTGCCTTGCCAGATAAGTCATTCTGTTCTGGCAATGCAGTTGCCTGATGAATAATAATTCTCAGGGGTTGTTTGAGTTTTTCATTGTTCCAGTTTGTAAAAGTTCCTGGCCACGGCTGGAAAGCGCGAATTTGATTGACGATTTCAGCAGCGGATCGAGACCAGCTGATTTTACCATCAGATTTTTTTAACCGAGGTGCTCGGGTGGCTTGTGCTGGATCCTGAATCTGACCGATGGGTGAGTTGCCGTCCCAGTTTTCTAAAACCTCAATGGCCTCAAGGACTGGGGTGACGCCAAGTTGCGCTAATCTCGGTTCGATTTGTTCGGCTGTTTCTTGTGATCCAATTTCTGTTTCTGCTTTGACTAAACAAGGGCCTCCATCTAGTTTTGCGGTCATGTGAATGATGGTAATGCCGGTGACGGGGTCGCCCTGAAAGATCGCCCAGTTGATCGGAGCGGCCCCACGGTATTTGGGCAGGAGTGAACCGTGAAGGTTGATGCCTCCTAGTTTTGAAGCGGCAAGACAGTCTCGAGAAAGGATTTGACCGTAGTCGCATACCACAAATAAATCAGCGTTTAATTTTAACAGTTGCTCGACTGATTCGGGATCATTGACATTCATCGGGTCGAACACTGGAAGGCCAGCGCTTTCCGCGACATCCCGTGTCGGGTTCTCGGCGGTTTTTCGACGCTTGCCCGAGTCCGCGATTGGCCGAGTGAATAGGGCAGCTATTTCGTGAGGTGACTGAATGAGAGCCTCAAAAGTCGGAACGGCAAATGGGCCGGTACCGAACATGATCAAACGCATCTCTAAACTTTCTGAGTTGGAAGAATTAAACGGAATTAAATCATTGGTCTCGACTCAACGGTTCCACAGTTTCTAACGCTGCCATCTAACAGACGGATTAACAATACTTAGACTCAATTTCTGCCAGCCGCTTAAAGATGGCTGCGTCGTCTAAAATTTCACCAGTCGATCGCTGGTTATCAAAATCAATTTCGAAGTCCTCCAGTTCGCCATCGATTTGTCGCTTCGACGATTCGCTAATCCGGTCAATAAACAAAACCCCTTCGAGGTGATCGGCTTCGTGTTGGATGGCTTTTGCCAATAGACCATTAACGGTTTGATTGATTTCTTGGCCTGATAAATCATAGGCACTGATGTGAACAGTTTCAGGTCTTGCGACTTGTGCATTAACGCCAACGATACTCAAGCAGCCTTCTTCAGCTTCGTGACTGCCTTTGGGCGAGCTCACTACGGGGTTGATAAATACCAATTCCTCTCCTTCGTCCGCTGATCCCGAAAGATTAATCACAAACAACTGGAGCGGTAAATCGACCTGATTTGCCGCAAGCCCGATTCCGCTGGCGGCATACATTAAATCGAACATTTCGCGAACCATGGTTTTTAGTTCACGGTCGATTCGATTAATCGGTTTTGATTTGTAACGCAAGGTGGGGTGTGGATATTGGACAATTTTCAAGTCAGTCAAGCTCCCGTTCGACTTTTTTGTCGGGTGGATAAAAATGTCTTATGCAAAAGCACGTTGACAATTCAATTAGTGTTAACCGATAGCATAGCTAGATTTCAGGGCTAAGGGTATCGAGGAGATCTTAACATAAGGGGATCGGAAAATAATCAATCGTTTTTTATCGAATGAAATATTATTTATGAATGTGACTCGTTGCCTGTTCTCAACACCGAAATCGAAAACAGTTGACGCCGCTGAAGATAGAAAGTGATTCGATTTGAACCGTAAAAAAAATTGTTGATGAAAAAAATTTTGTTTGCTTGCTTGACAACTCAGGAAGCGTCATCAAAATGGCGTTCGAGTTAGTTAAGAAAACTTCAAGTGCATTTTGGCTCATCAAACTTACAAAATTGTTGATCTATCCTGCGTTTCACTTGTAAATATATTGCCCTTTTCGTCTGCCACTTCCATGGTCGATGTTGAAAGCAGTTAAGCTGCTAGTGAGTGTTTTCCATCGACTCGAAAATCGTGTGCGTGCAACTTGTTTTGTTCACCTGGTTAAACGTCAGCACGTCAACCAAACGCTGTAATTTACGAGTCGCATGAAGCGACTTTTGAATTTGGGTGGCGGCGACCGAGGGATGCGACAGTCGGCGACGAGAGTCGTGGAGCGGACCTCCACGCCCTTTAAATTTTGTCTGTGGGATGGAAAAGTAAAAGGAAATCATGCGAAACGATTTATCGAATCGTAAATCCATCGGCGAACAGCATGGCAGCAAGCCAGCAGGCAGCCATTTTTTCTGGTAACGTTGGAATTTTTGACTTATCAGGATCATTCGACGATTTGGCTAGGACGCCGATCGTCGTTTTTTTTGCGCGGTACAAAGAAACTTGATGTCTTGGGATTGTTGGTTTGAGCGTTCGATTGGGTTTGTTGCAAGGTAGTAGTTGTTCATGGTGGATTGTTTGATCGCGTTTGGCTCCAACCAAGGAGATCGCGAAGGGGCCTACGAGGCTGCTGTCAATTCGTTGGACCAATGTCGAGAAGCCAAAGTGGTCGCGGTCAGTAAACTACACGTCACGACCGCTGTAGGAGGGCCTGGAGATCAATCTTCCTATTTGAATGGTGCGATTCGATTATCGACTAGCTTGAGCGGAGAAGAGCTTCATCGACTGCTGATTCAAACCGAGAATGATCTTGGTCGGGTTAGATTAGACCGATGGGGAGCGAGGACTATCGACCTCGATTTGTTACTCTACGGCGAAAACCAGATAAACACGCCGAAATTAACCGTCCCCCATCCGCGAATGTCATTTCGGCGATTCGTACTGGAGCCAGCCAGCGAAATCGCAGCTGAAATGATGCACCCTCCTTCTTGTTTAACCATTGGACAACTTATCGAACAGATCGCGATAGCCAATCGGGTGGTCCTCTGCCTTGCCGACAATGACCTCAGTCAGATTTATAACGAAATCGAGGTAGAGTTCACGGAGAAATTTGGGCCAGCGTGGGCTTTAGAACGCGTCGACCGATGCGACCAGATCAAGGGTAACCCGATGAATGCTGTGTTGATGACCTATTTTTCCTTGGATGACTCGGTCGCAGATACGTGTTGGTTAGCGGCAAAGAGCTTTCGAGGGCCGAGGCTGGAATTGCCTCGCGATCTAGCGTTAGCGAGACGGGAAATGTTTGCGGCGATCGAAGCCATCCAATAGGCTGGAAACGCGGATCTTTCGCATAGGCGGCTTAAACTACAAAAACCGATTCAAAAATAATAAATTTTTGAAAAGAACCGCCCGGCGAGATTGATCGTTTGGTAAATTTTCCAAGCCGACCTAAATCCGATCCATCGTTTTAATTAAATTAGCCCCCTAAAGAACATGAGAGTCATCCTGGCCAGCAGCGAAGTTGTTCCGTTCGCCAAAACGGGCGGTCTCGCCGATGTAGCCGGTGTTCTCCCCCGCGAATTAGAAAAACTGGGTCATGATGTTTCGATTTTTCTTCCCGCCTACCAGAGTATCGATCGAAAACTACATGAAATTAAAGATGCGAATATCTCATTTGAGATTCCAATCGGAGATCGATTGGTAGCTGGCAAGTTGCTCGAAACTGTTTTGCCTGACAGTCACGTCAAGGTGTTTCTAGTTGAGCAGCCTGGGTATTTCAATCGCGATAGTTTTTATGGCCAATCGGGCAAAGACTTTTCAGACAACTGCGAGCGTTTTACTTTTTTTTGCCGCGCAATATTGGAGTCGTTGATCCAAAGGGGCGAGGCTCCGGATTTAATCCACTGCAACGATTGGCAAACGGGATTGATTCCCGCGGTTCTAAAGACAGATTACAACCATCATTCTTGCTTCGAGGCAACGCGAACGTTGCTCACGATACACAATCTTGCCTATCAAGGTTTATTTGATTACGAAAAAATGGCGATTACAGGGATGGCGGCAAAATATTTCAATTGGCAGCAAGTAGAATTTTTTGGAAAATTGAATTTGCTAAAAACGGGAATTGTATTTGCAGACATGATCAACACCGTCAGCCCAACTTATGCGAGGGAAATCCGAGAGCCTGAACAAGGATGCGGGCTCGAAGGTGTGTTGCAAGAACGTTCGGGCCAACTGACAGGCATTTTAAATGGGATCGATGTGGACGATTGGAATCCAGAGACCGACCCGTTCCTTGAAGAAAACTATTCTTCCAACTTTAATGTTCATGCTGGGAATCCTGGCAAATTAGTTTGCAAACAGGCACTGCAAAAAGAAGCCAATTTGAAACAAGATCCAGAAATACCTCTCATAGGAATTGTTGGGAGATTAGCATCGCAGAAAGGTTGGCCTTTAATTCTTCCGGTGATGAAAGAGTTTCTGGAAAACATGAACGCCCAATGGGTTGTGTTGGGGACGGGTGACCCAAACTACCATCAGCAGTTGGAGACCCTGCAGCAAAAATACCCTGACAAACTCGGTTTGAATTTAGGATTCTCAAATGAGTTTGCACATCGGATCGAGGCTGGGTCCGACATGTTTTTAATGCCTAGCCAATACGAGCCCTGCGGTTTAAACCAGATGTACAGCATGGCTTACGGAACAGTTCCGATTGTTCGCCGAACCGGTGGTTTAGCGGATACGGTCGTTAATGCGACACACGAAACTTGCGAATACGGAACGGCGAACGGGTTTTGTTTCGATGAATTTACGGAGGAGGCACTTCGTACCGCCGTTAAAAGTGCATTGCAAATGTACAACGACCACCGGCCGATTTGGAATCAGTTAATGCAAGCGGGAATGAAAAGAGACTGGTCCTGGCGGCGAAGTGCAAAGCAATACGAAGAACTTTACCGCCGAACCATTCAGTGCTAAAGCCTGGTAGGGGATTCAGTGTCGGGGAAGGTTGTTTTGTTGTTGCGAGACATTTGTGTTTAGATCGACATTTGCCTTTTTATCAATTTCGAACACCCAGAGCTTAATAAAACCATGTCCGACCTGCGGTTAGACCCAATCAATCAACAATGGGTAGCGATTGCTAGAAATCGTCGAGATCGGCCGATGGAATTTGTGCCGATAGAACAACTCCGTCAGCAGTTGATCTGTCCTTTCTGCAAAGGAAACGAAGAGGAGACACCGTCGGCGCTGACGGCTTATCGCTCCGATGGTTCCATGCTCTTGTCTGACGAAGAACTTTCGAATTGGTCGACTCGGGTGATTCCCAACCGCTATCCATCCTTCTCTTTTCGTTCAACGGAGGATCGGGATCAGCCAGAGTCAGGGAGCCAGTCTTGCGGGCCATTTGAGTTCAATCACTGCCAAGGCATTCAGGAACTTATTATTCCCTCCCCCCGGCACGTGAGTTCGCTAAGTGAATTGACTGATGAAGAACTGAAGTTGTCTTTTCGTGTTTGCCGTGATCGTTTGGAGCACGCAAAATCATTAGAGTACATCCAGCATGCGATGCTGTTTATGAATTGTCGGCTTGCCGCTGGCGCTTCATTGGGACACATTCACTACCAACTCCTGGGAACTCCGGTTTTAAGTGAATCCTTGATTTCTCGGACAACCCGAGCGCAGGCTTATCGGACGAAAAACGGTCGCTCAATGTTGGCAGACCTTGCTGATTGGGAGATCGCTCAAGAAGCTAGGATTGTGGATCTCACGGAAAATTTTTGCGTTGTATGTCCGTTTGCCAGTCGATTTGCTTTTCAGGTTTGGATCCTCCCCAGAAGCGAGAATTTCGATTTTACTTCTTGTGACGAGGAGGTTAGGAACGAGTTGGCTTTGCATTGCCGCAATATCGTAACGAGATATGAAGTGACATTAGACACGCCGGCCTATAACTTGCTGTTTCATACAGAACCCTTCGAGTCATCTAATGGTCAAATAGGTTACTTCGAGTTGTTCCCTCGTTTAACTCTCGCCGCTGGATTCGAGTTGGGCACTGATATCTGGGTGAATCCGGTCGCTCCGGAAGCCGCGGCTCGAAGGTTGCGACCGTCAGATTAGTTAATCTCAAAATCAACTTTTTTGGCGAGAGATCTCTTGCCACTGCTCACCTACATTAAAATTTACGGGTCAGTTAAAATCTCGTGAATGTTGTAAATGAAAAGTGTGAATCGTCGAAGAATTTTCAGCGAATAAGATTTTCGACCTTTGGTATAACGCGAAATTCAGTAAAACAATAACGTCACCAAGGTGGCGGTCATGCCGGGGCATAGACGAAAGTCTGCCCAGTCCGTTTCTCTGTAAAGATACCCATGTAATGTCAGCGCCGAATCGAGTCCTTGGTTGCGGTGACCGTCGAGAGCTAAAGTAAAAAATAATATGAGTGATCCCCAAATTCAACTTTGTTTGGTGTTGCACAACCATCAGCCGGTTGGGAATTTCGATGGCGTTTTTGAAGACGCTTATCAAGACAGCTATCTTCCGTTTTTAAATGTTTTTGAGAAGTTTGCAGATCTGTCTATCTCGCTTCATACCAGCGGTCCGTTGATGCAGTGGTTGCAAACGAATCACCCGGATTATCTCAATCGAATTGCACAACTTGTCGAAGCGGGCCGAATTGAAATTATCGGCGGCGCTTTCTATGAGCCAATTTTACCTATGATCCCGCGCAGAGATCGCGTGGGCCAGATCACACGTTTTACAAAATGGCTGAACGAGCGAGTGTGTTCGAGTGTTAATGGAATGTGGATGCCAGAGCGGGTCTGGGAGTCTTGTTTGACTGAATCCCTAGCTGATTCAAATATTCAATACACGGTTCTTGATGATTACCATTTTCGACGCGCTGGACTGAAAAACGACGAGCTGACAGGTTATTACATTGTTGAGGATGAAGGAAAAACCGTCCGCGTTTTTCCAGGGAGTGAACATTTACGTTACTTAATCCCATTTGCAGAGCCTGAACAAACGATTAATCATTGTCGAATGCTTGCGGCGCAGTGCCCAGGGAGTGTGGTTGTCTTTGGTGACGATGGGGAGAAGTTTGGGACATGGCCCAACACGAAAGAACACGTCTATCAAAATGGTTGGTTGGAAAGGTTCTTTCAAGCGCTGACTGATAATAAAGAGTGGCTGAAAACGACGACGCTTCAGCATGCTGTGACCACGACCCCTCCTCGCGGAAAAATCTACCTTCCCGATGCCAGCTATCGGGAAATGACGGAGTGGTCGTTGCCAGTTGAACGACAGGTGGAATTTGACGATTTGGTTCATCAACTGGAACACGATTCCCGTTGGGAACAAATCCAATCGTTCCTGGGTGGTGGGTATTGGCGAAATTTTAAAGTGAAGTATCCAGAATCGAATCAGATGTACGCGAGGATGATGTACGTCAGCGGGTTACTTGAAAGAGCGACGAGCCAAGGGTGTAGCCAGCAAGTTTTAGATGCGGCTCAGGATCATCTTTTTCAAGGCCAATGTAACTGTAGCTATTGGCATGGTGCTTTTGGCGGCATTTACTTACCGCATTTGCGAAATGCAGTTTATCAACATCTGATTGCCGCCGAGTCTCTTCTAGAGCGTTCGATGGGCCGAGAAGAGACATGGGTGGAGGCAACGTCTGGCGATTATGATTTCGATGGTTGTGCCGAAATACGCTTGGCGAACGATCAGCTAGTCAGTTGGATTACGCCTAAAGACGGCGGTCAGATTTACGGGTTGGACGTGCGAGGCGTGAGTCATAATCTCGGTGCGACAATCCAAAGGCGACCCGAGCTTTATCATGCAAAGGTTCTCGAAGGTGAGAATCAAAATGAAAATGAAGCGGCGAGCATTCACGATTTAGTCGTTTTCAAACAGGCGAATCTCGATGAGAAACTTCAATATGACTTGCAGCCGAGGAATTCACTAATCGATCACTTTTGGGACGATGACGTCGACGTGGTTTCGCTGCAGGAAAGCCGCTCCGTAGAACGGGGTGATTTTGCAACGGGAGCCTACACAGCGACTGTCAGACGAAATTCAGATCGTATTCAGATCCTTACAAGTCGTGAGGGAAATGCGTGGGGAATTCCATTAACTTTGAAAAAGGGAATTACACTCAATGCGGGCGCGAACGCACTTGAAATAGCGTATTTCATTGAGGGTTTACCTCAGGATCGCGAATTGCATTTTGGGGTCGAATGGAATTTTGCGGGACTCCCAGATGCCCAGCACGATCGATTTTTTAGCGACTCTCAAGGAGAAAAACTGGGTGACCTTGGATCAATCTTGAGTCTTGAGAATTCTCAAGAAATCAATTTGACTGACCAGTGGTTAGGTCTTGAGATCGGGCTGGAGTCGGACCAAGCGGGTGGTATATTTGCCTATCCAGTGCGGACTGTCAGTCAATCAGAATCTGGATTTGAGCTGGTTCATCAATCGGTTTGCGTCCAACCGCACTGGAAGATTAAAGGAGATTCAAATGGCTGTTGGGCTTGCCGGATCAACTTAAAACTAAAAGCCGGTGCGACAATGGCCAACCAGAATATGGATCAGGCAACTGCGACGTTTTAGTTCAGTCGACGACGGTTTAAAATCACTCAACTTATTACTTATTTCGCTATTTTAAATTCGATCCAACTAGAGGCTGCGGGACTATGGTGAACCCGGTGAGTCGCTTTGATGAAATCGTCTGCGGTTGCTTTGAAAATATTCTCAACGTACTTTTGTGGGTTGCGATCGATTAATGGAAACCAGCTGCTTTGAATTTGAATCATGATGCGATGCCCGGGTTTATATGTGTGGCATAAATCTTGAAGTGGTAAGTTGATTTCAGCGATTTCGTTGGCGACAAAAGGCTCGGGCTTATCGTATCCATTCCGGAATCGCCCACGAATGACTTCACTGCGAACCATTTGCTGGAATCCGCCAAAATCCAGTCCAGGTTCTGAGCCCTCAACAAAAGGGTGGTCATCAGGATACACGTCAATGATTTTTACAATCCAATCCGCGGAAGTTCCGGTGGTGGAAACATTCAGATGAGCCATTACATCGCCGTTGATCGTCACGGCCTGTGTTAACGGTTCGGTTTGGAACACCAGAACATCCGCTCGGGCTGAAGCAAACCGCTGGTCATCCGACATGTAAGGTCGAGGTGTAAATCTCAATTCGAGATCTTGGCGATCGCGATGGGGCACGGGATTTTGCGGATCGCTGACAAAACTAGTCTCTGTCGGCTCTGAATTTTCTGGTTGAACTTTAGAAAGTGAGCGATCGCCGTGAAGATAATATTTAACGGATTCAACATTTGCCGGTGGCCACGCCATGAATTTGTTCCAACGCCTGAGGCCAGTGTCGTACATCATGGCCTTGAAGTTTGGCTTCTCGCCGATGCCCTTTAAAAAGTATCGAAAGAAGGGGGATTCAATTTCTTTTTGATAAAACTCAGAAACGTTTTTACCGAAGGCGACTTTTCCCACAACGGCATTGGGAGCGTTTCTTGACCAATCTCCATGGCTCCACGGACCCATCACAATCGCGTTGAAAATGTCCGGATTGTTTTTGTCAATTTCGCGATAGATATTGAGAGGACCGTATAAATCTTCGGCGTCAAATAGCCCACCGACAGTTAAGACATTGGTTTTAATACCCTTCAAGTGCGGAAGGATACTTCGCTTCTGCCAGAACTCGTCATAGTTGGGGTGTTCTACCAACTGTTTCCAGAAAAAATTATCCTCATCATGCAATTTCCCCGCTTCACTCATTGGCCCAAGGCTCATGAAGAAATTCCAGGCATCTCGGGATGTTGGTTCAATCGACTTATACCAGGATGATTCGGTTGGACCTTGATGTTGAAATCCAAATGTTGAGGTGGCGACAAAGTAACTTAATAAATAGGCACCGTGATGATGGAAATCATCAAAAAAGAAGTCAGAAATTGGTGCTTGAGGTGAGGCGGCAACGAGAGCCGGATGGTGTTCGGGTAACGCGGCTGCGGTGTAAAAACCGGGATAAGAGATTCCCCACATTCCAACTTTTCCATTGTTGTTCTTTACGTTTTTGAGCAGCCACTCAATCGTGTCATAAGTGTCGGAGCTTTCATCGATGGAATCATTTCCGCTGACATGAGGTCGCATGTTGTCATACGTTCCCTCGGACATCCAGCGACCTCGCACGTCTTGGAGTACAAAAATATATTTGTCTTCTTCCATTAACTTAGACGGCGCGATGCGGCTAGAGTATTGGTCAGCACCATAAGGACGGACACTGTAGGGAGTTCGCTTCATCAAAAAGGGATAGGTTTTAGACTCATCACGGGGAGAGTAAACCGTGGTATACAGCTTGGTTCCATCCCGCATCGGTATTTGGAAAGACTGTTTTTGATAGTTGGCTTCGACGGACGAGATTGTCTGCGCGAAAGACGAATCGGCCGATGTCGAGATCGTAAATAATACGGTCAGCATCGCAATGATTAACCAATGGTAATGTCTCGACGCTTGCAGCAAATATCGACGCATGATTGTCTCCAGGGCTATCTCAAAAAATCGGCAACTCCATCCTAGCGGTTATTTGCCTGTTCGGTAACCGACTCATTAAGCAGTGGCTGCGGATAAGTCGGGAGAATTGCCAAATGAAAGAAGGAAACCAAATGCCCTTCACGCCTGGTTAAGATGAAGCGTGAGATCGCGCTGGAGAGGGCGTTAGGATGACAAATAAAATTGACCGGCGGGGACAATGATATTTGATGGAATCACAAGAGTTGGAGTAAAAGTTTATACCGTCACAAACAGCACGGGTGCTGAGTTATTTGACAGTGACGGTAGAGTCGAGAGTCAGAAGTTCACACACCTCTTGTAATTGACCGTCTGCCAGACTGATAATCCCGCTCTGTGGAGTGAATGATGACGGTTCCAGTTCACCACGAATCACTAGCGTTTGGCCTTGGTTAGTTCTTAGCAAGATGTTGCCATTATTCATGGCGACCTTGTACTTGCCGGGAATAAGGTTGCTTCCTACGCAATCAAACTGGCAGCCGTAAAGCTCACCGAGATAGAGTGTCATTTTTGAGCCGTCGCGGTCGACTTGGATGTCAAACGGTCCCTTGATTACTTTTAAGGTAGATGGATTGGCGGATATCTTTGACTCGGGAAGCCCATTAATTTTCTGAATCAACGGAACTGAGATTCCCCACCGTTTGGCGATTTCTGTAAGGGGAGTCTCAGCCGTCATCGGATCGCTCTTTTCAAGATGGGGTTCCTGAGACCAGATCACCCTGACGGCAAGTTTGTCTAAGTACGGCATCATTCTCTGTAACTGCGGCCCGTTAAGGTCGTTCGATGCATAAGAATTCGATAACGTTTTAAGAGCGCTTTTAAAATTTTCCTGTTCTATATCGAGTCCGACTCGCGCCCACAAATCGGCAAATTCCATCGGCCCTAACTTGCGCGGTAGGTTTGGTGTCGGGTTTGCAATTCCCCCCGCCTTTTTATTAAACGAACCGTCCTGGACTGGGGGATTTATTGGAGCAGCACTTCCGTTGGCAGGACTTGGCGTCCTCAGTGAGCCTGATAAGTTCCCCTGCGAGTTTGCTTGGTTTCGAATTGCATCTGCCAAATTTTGTTGCTTCTTGGTCTCGGTGAGAGGACTGGTGATTCCAAGCATTGGAATCGATTCTGGGTTTGTTGGCTTTGCAGAATTTGGCTTAGTGGAATTTGGCTTGATTAGATCTGGCTTGATTACTTGTTTGGGTAATCTATTGGGGATATCAATATCTGGAACGGGAAGAGAAGGTTCCGGTTCAAATTTTGTTTTTGGCAGATCAGTTGAGTTGGGACTAGTTTTGTCCAACTGACTTAGATTAGCTTGCTGTTCTCCGATCTCCCCTTGTGGTTGTGGAGAAGATGATTGATAAAACATGAACGCAAGTGCGAGCAGTCCAACTGCGACTACGGTGTTTTTTAATGAATGCATATTAGATATCCACAATTGCGTGACTGGTTAAATTAGTTTCAGTCGCGAAGCCAATGTTTTTTTGATGCCTGTTTGCAAATTAGTTCAATGGTTGAAAGATTCCGATGGACGATGACAGTGACTACACTTTGCCATGCCCTCATTGCAAAAAAGAAATATTTGACGACGTCGACCAGTGTCCGTACTGCCACCAATATTTGCTTTCCAGTGACTTCAAAAAGCCGCTGCCCAAATGGGTGATCGTGTTGGTGGCTCTGACGATATTCTCGTTTTTGCTGCCAACGATCGTCACTGCCATCCGAAGTTTCTCCTCGCAATGATTAGGAATCCCGAGTGAAACTAACAGATGCGCCTTTTTTAAGCGAGATCTGTCGGCTTCATAGATGCTTGCTGGTACGCTATTGCTAGCTGATTTGAATCAAGCTATTTATGATTCTTGACTGGGTTGATTGGACTGCTGAGTTTTAGCCAGTTGTAATTTGTCCCGAATAACCTCGAGTCTTTTCTTGATTTCCGCTTCGAACCCACGATCAACCGGTTGGTAGTAGACGCGATCAACGCCGAGATAGTCTTGGCTTGAAATGCCATCGGATTCATTGTGGGCGTATTGATACCCAGTACCGTGTCCCAGTTGGTTAGCCTCGCGATAGTGACTGTCTCTTAAATGGCGTGGCACCGGTAGCACGCGATCTTCTCGGACATCATTGCGAGCCAAACCGATAGAGGTAGTCGCCGCATTAGATTTGGGTGCACACGCCAGGTAAGTTGTGGTCTGAGAAAGGGTAAGCTGACATTCGGGAAGTCCAATCTGTTCACAGGCTTGCGAACAGGCAACGGCCAGTGGCAGTGCGTGAGGGTCTGCATTCCCGACATCTTCGCTCGCTAAAATAATCAGTCGTCTGCAAAGGAAGCGAATGTCTTCGCCTCCCTCAAGCATTCTGGCTAACCAATAAAGGGCTGCGTCGGGGTCGCTGCCCCGGATACTTTTGATAAGGGCGCTTGTCAAATCGTAGTGTTCATCGCCGGTGGGATCGTATTGAATTGAACGTTGACCGACTGCCGTTCTCATTACCGATTTTGAAATAACGAGGGGTGTTGGTTGTTTATTTCCACTGGCAGCAATAGCGGCTGTTTCCAATATGGAAAGCGCTTTTCTTGCATCCCCATCACAAATGTTGGCGAGGTAATCAGAGGCCTCTTCCTCAATCTTTATGTTGAGGTTGCCAAGGCCTCGATCGGTGTCAGAAAGGGCTTTGCTAATCAAATGTTTAATGTCGTCGGGCGAGATCGGTTCAAATTGGAACACTTGACTGCGGCTAACGAGAGCTCCATTGACGGCAAAAAAGGGATTAGAGGTTGTAGCTCCGATAAGCGTGACGACTCCGTCCTCAACATCGGCGAGCATGGCGTCTTGTTGAGACTTATTGAATCGGTGAATTTCATCGATGAACAATAAAGTCCCCTGCCCTCCCGAGGCAAGGTCATCTCTCGCGCGGCCTAGAACCTCGCGAAGGTCTTTGACTCCATGCATAATTGCACTCAATTGCTCGAACTGGCGATCTGTTTCACCAGCGAGAATTCTTGCGAGAGTTGTTTTGCCGGTTCCTGGTGGGCCATAAAAAATGACCGACCCAAGGCGATCGGCCTCGACTAGCTGGCGAAGTAATTTGCCTTCGCCTAAAAATTGTTTTTGGCCAACGAAATCATCAAGCCGAGAGGGCCGCATTCTTGCGGCCAGTGGTTTTGCTGCATCGAGATTCGCTTTTTCCGACGATTCGAAAAGTGACATGAGTATACTTTCGAGGTGAAACCGGCAGTTCGCAATGTCTCAGTATCGCAGTTATTACCGAGTCGAGGAAGTCGGTGAATGATGTCTACTAAATCCCTAACAATGGAATTAGCCGAGTAGTAGAAACTAGTTGCTGCGACGTGGAATATTACTGAGTCACAATGAATGTGATTAGCATGCAAGCCCATACCACATCTAAGAAATGCCAATAGCTGGCACAGTGATCGACTGCCCAGTGACGCTCGTGGTCGTAGCGGTTTTTAAAAGCCTGATAGATGATGAATCCCAGAAAAACCATCCCCCCCAAAACGTGCAGGGCGTGGATGAGAGAAAGGGTGAACGACATGCCGTAAACTTTCATTGAGCCGTCGGGTTGACTGAAGTGTTGGCTGAGAAGATCACTCAAACCAAACATTTGGATCAACACAAACGCGACCGCAGCGACCAAGGAAATCATTAGCCACCGTCTGAAATCATCTTGTCTCTCCCGGTGCACTAGCCAGCAGGCTCGCTGCATGAAAATACTGACCAGAACGAGGATTGCGGAACTGACCCAAAAAGAAGTCGGCAGTCGCAAAGGTTGGTAGACTTCAGGTCCCTGAGTCAGAAAAGAACCTGGAACGGCATCGGGAATCGGATTGAACGCATGTTGCCTAATCACCAAATAAGTGATCAGGCTGGCGATAAAAAACATGCCGAGCGATGCTAGGAAAAAGTAAAACACCAACTTGCTCTTGTAGAGATCGGGTCTCGTCGGAACTAAATTGATTGACTGTTTTAACATGATCCTAGTCGTCTCGAGGTTGCGGCCTGTGGACCCCTAACCGGCGAAACATCTCGTTACTCGGAAACGTCGACGTTCGCGAGATTGTTTCTATCGAAAGCTTCGATCGTGGGTTGGTACTCGCCGGTGTCCATCATTGTCATACCGATAAATAGGGTGACGAATAACAAGGATGACAAAAATGCCAACACGTTGAAGCTTTTGTCCCAATACATGTGCATGAAAAAAGCACACACGAGGAAGGCTTTTATCGTGGCAATGACCATGGCGAGCGGAAACGCGAATGCCGGAGGCATCCCCAAACCGGTTCCCAAAGCTGACGTAGCCACTGTCAGGATTGTCAAACCGATCAATCCAAAAAACACCCCGAACAAAAGTTTTGTTGAGACAGGATGGCAAAATGCTGGTAGGTCTTCGTTATGTTCAGACATGGAACTTAATCAATCAAATAAAGCAATGGGAACAGGTAAATCCAAATTAAGTCGACCAAGTGCCAGTATAAACCAACATAGTCTACAGGGCCGAAATAATCGGTCCGCCAGTGTCCGAGTAAGGACCGCCAATACAGCCAGCCAAGTGCAATAATCCCGCCGATGATGTGAATTGCATGAAGGCCTGTCATGCAATAATAAATACTAAAGAAGATACCGATGTCACGATCGAGCGTGCTTGGATCGGGGTGGTGGTCGTCGAAACTCGCCTCTCCACCGTCGGCAGGATGTGCCCCAAAATGTTCTTCATTATCGGAATGTTCGCCGTCGTGGCTTGGATCACCCGCAGCTTTATCGTGGTCTGCTTTGTCATGGTCAGCCTCGTCGTGATCACCATCCGAGTGATCGTCCTGTGTCGAAGCCAACAGCATCAGGGGTTGCTCAGCAATCACAGAAGCATGCGAGCTCCCCGTTTCAGCATCGGTGGCACTCATGAAAATGATGCCAATGCAAACGCCTAAAAAGTAGCCGCTGACTGTGATCGCCATGGCCATCAAAAACTTGGCGAGCATGTTCTTGTTTATCAATTTACTGATTGCGCTTGCCACCACGAAGCCCGCAAACAGTAAAGCGGGAACGATACAAAGATAGACCAGATAATCTGATATATGCAGTGATTTTCCAATTTCTGTTGTCGGTGTCGGATGTGTGTAAGTCAGGTCAAACGAACTTCGTACCAGAATACCCATGTCCCACTTGTGACTGTATTCGACCGCTTTCACACCGAGGAACATCGTTGCACAGACCATCGTGATCAAGATGTAAACCGAGCAGTTCTTGTTACGTCCTAGCTGTGCTGAACGGACGCCCAACGCCATCGTGAGGCTACTGAAGAGCAACACAATTGTGTTCAATCCACCGAGGTATTTGTTGAGGAAGACATGTGCCTGCTCAAAAACCTCCGGGTGGTTGGTGCGGTACAAAGTGTAAGCCACAAACAAACCGCTGAAGAACAGAATCTCGGTAACCAGGAATAACCAAATACCTAGCTTTCCCGAGTCAAACTGTTGCTCAGCTGAGTCAAAGTGATGGGCAATAAATTCACCGTGATCGTAAAGATCATGGTGGTCGTCGTGAGTGTCGTGTGAATCGGCAACGGCCATTTCCGGCTCCGGAAGTTTTGGCTAATTAATTTTAAAAAAGCGTTGAGAGTTATTTTACAAAAATTGCAATCCTTGATTTAAAGTCAATTCAGCAATCCGATTAGTGATGAACAGGTTCTTTGCGAGGTGCAACCTTATCTGGGTTGGCGAATTCGCGAGGAATATAAGTGTCAAGCTCTTCATCATAGACCTGTGATTCGAAATCATAAGGATCTGTCAGGACAGGAGTTTGAATGAAGTTGTGAAAGTCAGGAGGTGAGCTGGATTGCCATTCTAACGAAGCCGCACGGAACGGATTGCTACTGCAACGTGGTCCACGGAAAGCTGCGTAAACGAGAACAACAAACGATAGCAGGATTCCAATTCCGAGCACAAAGGCGCCGACGGTTGAAAGCTGGTGGAACGCTTGGAATTCCGGATCATACGACGCGTAACGTCGAGGCATTCCGCGTGATCCCATCACAAACTGCGGAAAGAAGGTCAGGTTGAATCCAGAGAAAACGAGGAAGCAACCGACTCGCCCGAGGAAGTCGTTGTACATGCGGCCCCAAATCTTTGGCCACCAATGGAACACACCGCCTAGTAGTGCCGTCAGAGTTCCACCCACCATCACGAAGTGAAAGTGAGCGACAACGAAGTACGTATCGTGGAGGTGAATGTCAGTCGAAAGTGCACCAAGGAACAGGCCAGTCAGTCCGCCAATTCCAAAGAGGAAGATAAATGACAAGGCGTAACACATTGGCGTATTGAGAAGGATCGAGCCTTTGTAGAGCGTAGCGAGCCAGTTAAATACTTTCACCGCGGAAGGAATCGCGACTGTGAAGGTGATCGCACTGAAGATTAAGGTGACAACTAACGACTGGCCGCTGGTGAACATGTGATGCCCCCAGACCAAAAAGCCGAGCAATGCGATCGCCACGCTTGAGAACGCGATGAACGAGTAACCAAAAATACGCTTCTGACTATAAACGGAAATCAATTCGCTGATCACGCCCATCGCCGGGAGAATCATGATGTAAACCGCCGGGTGCGAATAGAACCAGAAAAAGTGTTGAAACAGAACTGGGTCACCGCCGTATTTCGGATCAAAAATTCCAATGTGCAATGTCTTTTCCGCAATCAACATCAAGAGGGTGATGCCGAGTACAGGTGTCGCTAAAACCTGAATGATTGCTGTAGCGTAAAGCGACCAAACAAAGAGGGGAAGTTTGAACCAGCCCTGATCCTTTGCCCGCATCGTGTTAACAGTAACTAGAAAATTCAAACCGGTGAAAATCGAACTGAAACCAAGGATAAATGCCCCGAAGGTTGCGTAAATCACACCAGTGTTCGTATCGATACTGTAAGGCGTGTAGAACGTCCATCCGGTGTCCAGTCCTTTGCCTGACAGGATGGCTCCCAGGAGGCAACCGGTACCAATGATCCAAAGGTAAAAACTAGCCAGATTCATTCTGGGAAAGGCTACATCCTTTGCACCGAGCATCATGGGAAGCACGATGTTTCCCAAAGCTGCCGGGATACTTGGAATGATGAACGAGAACACCATTACCGCACCGTGCAAAGTGAACATCTGATTGTACATGTCATCTGACAACATCGTGCTGTCGAACGTGAACAGATGAGACCTCAGAACGAGTGCAAATATACCCGCGAGGAATAACGCGACCGTGACGCCGATGAGGTACATAATACCGATACGTTTGTGGTCGAGCGTAAATGCCCAGGACTTCCAGCCTTTTGAGCAGTTCAGGAAGTTGGTTTCGGGAGTACCGAATAGTTTTTGCCGCGTGTTTGCATCTACCATGTTATTAGCCTTAGTTTCAGCAAGCTAGTTTCGCCTGCCGTTGAGTTGTAAGTTAACGAATCAATTCAATGAATTGATCAATTCCTACTTCGCATCCCCTGTCGATTTTTTAAGTTCTTTCAGGTAAGCGATGACGTAATCGACGTCCTTCTGATCCAGAATTCCTTTAAAGGAATTCATTTTTGAAACCGGACCATAGCCTTCGACGATGTGTTTCTCTGGGTACCAAATTGAGTCAAGAACGTATGCCTCGTCCACCAATTCGCTTGTGCCGTCAATCATAGTTTCGTTTTTGCCCCAAATGAGGTTCAACGCCGGGCCGGTTGCGGCTTTCCCGTCGACTTTGTGACAGCCGGAGCAATGAATTTGATAAATCCGCTGCCCATTTTCGAAGGGAGTCTTCTCTGCTTCAATCCACTTAGTGTTATTTTTACGATCCTCTTCGGAGACGTGAACGATACAGGCCGTCTTCATTTTTGAATGGCCGGTGCCGCAGTACTCATTGCAAGACAATCTATAAACTCCGTCCTTGATCGGTTCGAGGTAGGCGTAAGTATAGCGCCCGGGAACGATGTCCATTTTCTGTCGGAACGCCGCAACGAAAAAGCTGTGGAGGACGTCTTCAGACTGCATGATTAAGCGAACTGGTTTGTCTCTTACCAAGTGAAGTTCATTCGTTTGGTCTCCGTCTTCGTAAGTGAACAACCAACCGAATTGTTTCGCTGTCACCTGAATCTCTTCCGAGTTTTCCTTTGGAATCCGCATTTCGAACCAAGTCTCAGCACCGACGTAAAAGATCCACACCAAGATGATACTTGGCAGAACGGACCAAAGAATCTCGATGGCTGTGTTGTGGGACGAACTCGGTTCTGGTGCAATCACACCGTCTTTTCTGCGGTACTTCACGCAAAAATAAACCATTGAACCTACGATTGCGACGAAAAAGATCAGCGAGATCCAAAAAATCGCCATGTACAGAAAGTCGATCTCACCTGCAAACGATGACGCTTGAGTAGGGAACCAGTATTCTGTCGCAAAAGGATTGGACGTACCTTCACGGACTAGCGATGAATCGGGAACCGCTGTTCCCTGCATGCTAATTGCTTCGGTGCGTTTTCGTAATTCTTCTAGCGTGCTGTCGTTCGTTTGAGCAAGCATTAGAGGTAATTGCCAATTCATTGTAGTTGTCTATCTCTTAGTGTGATCGTTTTAAGATCGTAATTGGACCGTTTTTGTTTCGACGTGTTTATCCGACCGTTGTCGGCAAATAATCCGAATCATCTTTTTTGGAACCTCGCCGGAAAAGCCAGTAAGGAACCAAAGTACCTAAAAGCAAAATTGTTGTGAAAGCGCCACCAATTCTCATAATCGCCATCGCCTGAAAGGTGTAGCGACCCGTTGATTCGTTGAATGTAAAACACCCCAATCCGTAGTTAAGGATATTGATAGGAGATCCTATCTTCCCTTTTGCGGATTCCACCAACGCCTGCTCAATCGTGCCGGCGTCATAATTCAAACCGTGGATGTAACGGACGATTTTTCCCTCAGGTGAAATCAAAATAAATACTGGTGGATGAGAATATAATTTCTGTTCTCGGACGTACTTGTATCGGAAACCGCAAATGTCAGCCAACAACTGAATGTCATCTTCGTCACCGGTTAAGAAGTGCCAACCATCCTGAGAGTTTTCCCGGTCGAACTTGCTGTACCGTTTGACGTATTTGGCTTTGGATTGTTTCGCACGGGATGTCTGTTCATTGGGATCAATGCTCAGAGAAATCATCTGAAAATCTTCGTCAACCTTGAACTTGATATCCCGTAGTGTGTCCGTCATGTTTTCCAACTGAACACTGCACAACTTCGGGCAGTCTGAGTAATTAAATGATAGCATCACCGGTCGCGTGCCATCAAAATATTTGCCGATTTGAACGAATCGGTTTTCTTCATCGTGGAACGTTATGTCCCGGACAATGGACTCGCCGGTTTGGGAATCGACGCCGATGCCTTGGGCGACTTTTGGTTTTTCGTTAATCCCGTAAGGGTCCGAACTTTTGGATGTTTCGTTGGTCGTTTTGGACGATTGATCATCGGACGTCTGTCCAAACGCGAACCCACCCCAGTTGGCCAGAGCGAAGCACGCGGCCAGGGTTAAAGCGATTCGATTGTTTGGTTTGAAGGTCATTCTTTTAAAAGCTAGTTAAACAACGGGGTGTTTGAATTACTTTCCGTACTTGGTAACAACTTCTTTCATGGCGATCGAAATTGGAACTGGTGCTTTGACGAGTTCCTCTTTTTGTTCTTCGATCTGGACGACCGCTGGCATCGCTTCGACGCCAGATGCCTTCCTAATAAGAAAACTGTTTTGCCAGTGGTAACATAACCCTTGTACAAACATAATTGTCAGCAAGGTGACCAAAGCACTGATTGCACCGACCAGAACGATTACGGGTGTATTAACATCGTCGTAGCTAGGTGCTTCGTGGGTTGTATTTGAATCGGACATCTTATTCTTTACGTTTTGTATTTTGTTTTGGTTTGCTAATGAATCAATGACAATGAACGATTAATGAACTTCGTGGTTCAATGCTTCGCCAAGCCGAGGATCTTTTAATGGCACGAGTGAACGATTTCCAGCGATCATGCAGAACATCGCGATGTAAACGGCAATCACGCCGACCATACAAGCGAGATCAATCACGATTCCCATGCCAGTCAGGGTATAAAGGTTCGCTTCGGGATTCATTTGTGGCATGATTAGCCAGTAATGATCGACCCAGTGCATTGCTAAAATAAAGATTGCTGAAAACGCCAGCATCTTGCGATTGCGGCGGAGTCCACGTCCCATCAAGAGGAAGAACGGGATGAACAGGTGACCAACTAACAACAAAATTGAGAGCGTCATCCAGCCTGGTTGGTTGATTCGAAGGTTGTACCAGAACGTTTCTTCTGGAATGTTTGCGTACCAGATTAGCAAGAATTGGCTAAAGGCAATGTAGCCCCAAAAGATCACGAAACCCTGCATCAGTTTGCCAAGGTCATGGTAATGGTCGATAGTGATTTCATCGGTGACCCGGCCCGTCTTTTGAAGCCAAAGGCCGGTCAAAAGGATTGTACAGAGAGCACTCAAGAAAGCTCCGGCAAAAAAGTAGACCGGAAACATCGTACTGAACCAGAGGGCGGAAAGTGACATTTCCATATCAAACGAAGAGAACACTACCGTAACTGCAAACAGGATCATCAAAGGTGCGGAAAACGCTTGCATCCGAGAGGTCAGATTTTTGTCTCCCGATTTATCCTGCTTCAACGAATTACTTAAAAAGAACCAAGCCATTCCGCCCCAGGCGAGGAAATAGGCAATGACACGAATCGTGAAAAAGTTCTGATTCAAAAACTGGTACTTCATTTGTTCCAGAGGTGGTCGGTTGGCCACGTTTACAAACTCCGCCTTTTCAGCGGTCGTCAGATCGTGCATGGTCCAGCCTCCCTGGTTCCAGCTGTAGATCATATCGCTACCGCTTATGACCGTCGCCAGAATGGGAATGAACAAAATACCGAGTCCCAGCGCACACATCGCGTAGAGTTCAGCAACACGTCGAACAGTGACGCTCCATCCGGCACGGGTGAGGTGCATGATCGTGACGAAAAACAGGCAACCTACAGAGATCGAAAGTACGAAACAAAAACTGGTCAGATAGGTGAACATGAATCGCTTCAAGCCCTCTTCGGAGCCCAAAGACAGCATGATCGCTACGCCGATTCCGATCGCACCAACGATCAACGCCACTGGAGCAGTTCGGAGGTGCCCACCGTTGAGTGTCGTGATCGGGGAAGTGATTTTTGCAGGTCTAGTTTCGTGCATTTCAGATCTTGTCTTGTTATTTTACTGAACAGCCAGAATAGGTTGGTAAAATCCGTTCAGGTTCGCCTGAGCGGAATCATCTAAAATTAAGGCGTTGGTCGGGTTTTATCTTCTGGGGTAGTCGCGGTTGCGTTGGCGTCACTCGCTTCTGATTCGCCGCTTTTGTCTTCTTCGCTTACAGCAAGGACTGGCTTAATTCCAGTTTCTTGAAGTGCTTTCACGTAAGCAACGATCGCCCAGCGGTCTGCGGTTGGAATTTGAGCTCCATACGGTCCCATCGTGCCTCGGCCTTTGGAGATCGTTTCAAAAATCCGACCGAGCGGGTTCTTTTCGGCGTTGCTAACGGTAGCGTCGTGCAATGATTTAGCGGAAGTCCACTGAGCTTTGCCGATTCCTGCCAATGCAATGGCGCGTTGATTAACAAGACCATCGCCATTGGCTGCATAGCCGTGGCAGGCAGCACAGTAAATGTTGAAACGAATCTGACCTCGCTGTACCAACGCTTCGTCGACGGTGATTTCTTTTGGAAATTCAGTGACGTACATGCTGACGTCTTCTACTGGCGGTGCGGCCTCAGCCTCGTCTTGAGTTCCAAGTCCGGTGCGAACGGAACCTTGCGGAGTCGTCATTGAAACGGTTGGAACGTAGTCGCTCTTAATACCCTCGTATAGTTCTGTGTCGGCATCGAGTTGACCTCGGGCGACCGAACCGTCGACGGGTGCTCGCATGACTCGTTCGTCAGCGAACAAGTAACGATCGTTCATCATAATTGGACTAAGAGTCTGGGTTTTCGATTTGTCTTGCCAGTCCATGTCGGGAACAACGTGAAGTCGCGGTGCCCGGCTGGTCATTCCCATTGCTCGGAAAATGGCTACCGGAGGAAGCAACAACAGAATTGCGCCCATCAAAGCGAATAATCGCAACCAGCTTGGTAAATTATTGTCGGTCAGATCTCGCCGACACTCATCGATGGAAACCGCGCCCCATTGGTTCAGTTGTGCTTCGGTTGAGCCACGATCGAACTGCTCATCAGCCTGCTCGATCATCAAGAAGAACTTGTCGTTGGTTGCTCGCTTGAATCGAGAAATCCGATGCAATGGATTTGAAAGCATCGGAAGTTTGTTTAAGAACCACATTCCAAAAAACGTCGCAAACGCACTTGAGAGCACGATGACTTCAAAAGTCACTGGAATGTTTGCAGGAAGACTGAAGTACGGTTTACCTGAAATTTTGAAACGGTATCCGGGAAATACAGGTGATTCGTCAGTACTGAATTCACCCAATGATCCACCGTTGGTATACCACTGCATACCCAAACCAATGAATACCGCACCGACAGCAATTCCGAGAACAATGAACGGAAGAATCGTTCGCTTGATTCCCAATGCTGGATCAATGCCATGCACCGGAAACGGTGAAAATGCATCGGTCTTGGTATACCCTGCTTGGCGGGCTTGGTCGCACGCCTGTACCAGCGAATCCGGGTCATCGAACTGGGCAACCAATCCGATTAGTTTGGAGTTTTCGTCGGTACTGCTGTTTGTGTTTTCTTCAGCCATTTTTCTTCAGTCTCTATTGTAGCTTTGTTAGCCAATGTCTCTTGTGTTTGCCGATGCCGAGGGATTCGAAGTTCGACAAGAACTCTTATTTAATTAATGATCTTTTGGTCGCGGCATGATGCCCTTGACCTCTGCCATAGCGATCACCGGCAAGAACCGGCAGAACAGCGTGAATAGCGTAAAGAACAATCCAAAGCTTCCGACCAGCATTAAGATATCTACCCAGGTTGGATGGAAATAAGCCCAACTCGAGGGAACGAAATCTCGACACAAGGAGGTGATCGTAATCACGAATCGCTCAAACCACATTCCAATATTCACAAAGACGCAAATGATTACCATGAACCAAGGCGTTGTTCGGCACCACTTAATCCAGAACACTTGCGGGATCATGACGTTGCAACTGACCATGATCCAATAGGCCCACCAGTAGTTTCCAAACGCTCGGTTGTAGAAAGCATAACTCTCGTAAGGAACACCTGAATACCAAGCGATAAAGAATTCAATTCCGTAGGCAGTACCTACCATCATGCCCGTGGCCATGATGATTTTGTTCATATTCTCAAGGTGTCGAATGGTGATTAGATTTTCTAGCCCATAAAGTTTCCGCACTGGAACGAGCAGAGTGACCACCATTGCAAATCCACTGAAAATCGCACCCGCGACAAAGTAAGGTGGGAAGATGGTTGTGTGCCAACCTGGAACTTGTGAGACCGCAAAGTCAAAACTAACGATCGTGTGAACACTCAAAACCAACGGCGTCGCTAAAGCGGCCAAGATCGTGTAGGCGATTTCGTAACGATGCCACGCCCGAGCCGAACCTGTCCAGCCAAGAGAGAGGAGTCCATAAACGAACTTGCCAATCTTTGTTGTGCAACGATCGCGGAAGGTAGCGATATCGGGCACCATTCCCATGTACCAGAACAAAATGGAAACGGTCGCGTAGGTCGAAACTGCAAACACGTCCCACAAAAGAGGACTTCGGAAGTTTGGCCACATGGCCAGGTGTTCTGTTGGAATTGGGAAAAGCCAGTAAAAGACCCATACCCGGCCAATGTGAACACCAGGGAAAAGTCCGGCGCAGACGACCGCAAAAATTGTCATCGCTTCGGCCGCTCGGTTAATACTCGTTCGCCAATTTTGACGGAACAAGAATAGAATCGCTGAAATCAATGTTCCGGCGTGTCCGATACCAACCCAGAAAACGAAGTTGACGATCGGCCAACCCCAATAGGCAGGATTATTATTTCCCCAGACACCGACGCCATCCATCAAGAGGTGCCCGACGCATCCACCGAGAACCATCAAAAGTGAGATGGCTGCTCCGAGGACAACGAACCAGATCTTTGGCGGTTTATCCGCTTCCCAGATTCCACAAACCTCATCCGTTACGCCAGCGTAATCAAGACCACCAAGAATCAGTGGAGATCTTTCATCCGCGTCATCATATGTATTGTCTAAAATTGGATTGACCGTAGCCATCAAATAAATCTCTTTGTGGATGTTTAAGTTTTTGTATCGTCTTCGCGATCTGAGCGGCGCCCGCTCAGATCTTTTCGTTTCCAGCCTTCTAAATCGGGCAATTTATGAACTGCCCGAACCGAAGAACTAGCGAACTCTAATCTTTTGTGTCAGTTTTTTGTTCACCTTCATCATGATCATGAGCGGCTTTGTCGTCGTGATCATTCTCATGTTTAGTGTCTGTGTCGTGGTCGTGATTTTCGTCATGGTCATGGTCGCCGTGGCCCCCATGCCCACCGTGTTGACCGACAGAATTCCGGTCGTCGATATCTCGCAGGGCTTCGTGTGGATTTCGTACACGTGCAAGGTACTGGGTTCGCGGCCGATTGTTCAATTCTTCAAGCATCGAGTAGGCACGTGGGTTGGCATGTGCTTTAGCGACTTCGCTTTCAAAATTGTGCAAATCACCAAATTTGATGGCCTGCGTTGGACAAGAGTCTTGGCAAGCAGTGGTAATTTCATTTGGACCAATCTTGCGATTTTCAACCTTGGCTTGAATCTTTCCCGCTTGAATCCGTTGAACGCAGTAGGTGCATTTCTCCATTACACCACGACTGCGGATGGTGACTTCCGGGTTCATCATTAAGTTTTGCAGTTTCCGGTCGCCCTCTGGAACCTTGTCGGCACCAGGGTATTTGAGGAATGTTTCGGCATCACTGTAGTTGAAGAAATTGAATCGGCGTACTTTGTAAGGACAGTTGTTGCCACAGTATCGAGTTCCGATACAGCGGTTGTAAACCATGTCGTTAAGCCCCTCGCTGCTGTGGACTGTTGCGGCGACTGGGCAGACCGTTTCGCACGGAGCATTTTCACAGTGGTGACAAGCGACTGGTTGGTGGACAACCTGAATCTCATCCGGAATCGATTTAGTCTCGTCGTTGTCAGTAAGTCCATAGGAGTCTTTGATGTAGAGATTGTCGCCATAGTAGCGATCAATTCGCATCCAATGCATTTCTCGGCCGCGCCAAACATCGTCTTTGCCAACGACCGGAATGTTGTTCTCAGCCTGACAAGCGACGACACATGAGTTACACCCAATGCACTTGTTGAGGTCGATGGACATTCCCCAGACGTTTTCGTAAGTCGTTGGGAGGCCTTCGGGATTTAGGTTTTCGTAATCAACACGAGAACCTGGAGTTAAGTCAAACAGTTCGTGATGCATATGGAATGCTTCAGGCCATTTGTGTTTTTGCCCCTCAGCCCACTTTTCCATCTCTGGAGTGTCGTCCACCGGTGGAGTTTGTTCGTCGAGGTCGTTCGTTGTGAAACTAACCTGATTCATAACCGGGAGTGCTCCCGATTTATCGGCTGCCGATTTCGTCTTTGGTGGGAGCTTATCGGTTTGAAGCGGGTACTGCTCCAAAAACTCCTGATAGCTGTCTAGACTGCCTTCACGGATCAGCCCGCTGCGGTCACTCTCTTTTTTGCTTGGGTCGCGGAACATTCTGGCTTGGATTTCGTCGCGGGCAGTCGCGTCAATTTCCCAAGGTTCCTGAACGATCGCTAAACGATAAAGTGTCGATGTTGAAACCACTGCTCCAGCATCGGCAGTCTGCACAAGCCAATGATTGTTCTCTGCAGATCGAATAGGATTCACGTCGACACCGACCGAATTAACGCCGCTGTCTAAGTTACCACCCACTCTTCCAGCCAGAGTCCGTCCATAACCGGTTTCGATTCCAATTGAACCGTCAGCCTGACCAGGTTGGATGACAACCGGGATGGCAATGTCTTTGCCATTTAAAATGACGGTCATCAGGGTTGCCTTAGATTTTGACGACATCCCGTGTTGATGCAGATTGTATTGCTTCGCTGTTCTTGGGCTAACCGATGCAACGTTGTCCCATGCTACCTTGGTAAAAAAGTCTGGCAGTTCTTGTAGCCATGAACTATTCGCAAAGCATCCGTCGTATAACGAACTGCTTGGATTAAAGACAATTTCAAGGCCACTCTCTTTGTCCCAAAGCTCGGTCCACTGATCGTTTGAGGTGCATTTCCATTCTGATGGCGCACCCGTAATTTCGGCAGTAACCGTGGCTGCCATCTCAGATGAAACGAAACCGTCGTGAACTGCTTTTTTCCAAGCAGTTTCGCTCATGGCGTTGGTTTTTCGAACAATTTCCTGACCATCGGTGACTTCTCTTCCCATCAACATCGCCATGGTTTCAAGATCTGACTTGCCACCAAAAAGAGGATTGATAAAAGGTTGGCCAAGTAGAACCGAGCCGTTGTTCGCGTAACCGTCTTTCCAACATGCTAACGGATGGGCGACCGCACTAATCCACTTACACTTAGCTCCGGTTTCGTTTCTGAAAGAAGTAATATGGAGAGTCTTTTCGACTTCGCTTAACAAATTTCCAAGCTCTAGCCCGCGGGGAGCATCGAATACGGGGTTGCCACCGAGAATAACAACAGTCTTGAACTGGTCTTTCTTCAGTTCATCGACAAAGTTTTGAATCGCACTGATCGTAGAAGGTCGTTGCGGATCAGGCAGTTCGGTAAACGTAATTGTCTTTCCGTGGTTGCCAAGTTTGTCGTTCAAGCTGTGCACTAATGCGTGGACTTTTGGTGACTGCTTTTCACCGGCGACGATGACACATTGGCCTTTGTGAAGCACAAGATCCGAGGCCATCGCTGCGATAACTTTTTTGCGGTAAGGCAGTGCAGGATCGACAGCGCCGTCCTCTACCTCGCCGATTTTTTCCGCCAATTGTGCCGCAAAGCCTTCGATGTCAGAACTTCGAACAGCGATGCGGTGATCTGCCGCTGCACCAGTTGTTGTGAACTGACTTTCGACGACATACATCCGGCTCATTTTTTTACTGTCAGCGTCGCGGCCTTTGGCGAACTTGACGCTGTTGGCGACACCAGACCCGACCGTCGATAAAATGTCTGCGTCGAGCGAGACAATGATCTTGGCTTCGTCCAGCTTGTAATGAGCACGAAGAGGACGGCCAAATGCCAGGTCGCTTCCTGCGCGGGTGTTGTCATCTGAGATTGGAGAGTAAGTGAACCACTGTCCACCTTTGGCGGTAAACTCGTCCTTTAACCGCAGCATACTTGGCGACGAAGTTGGATGGGCGAGGACAGCGACCGTGCTGGCATCGTTAAACTTACAGGCGTTTACCAATTCGTCAAAACTTGTCTCTGATATTCCATCACCGCCAAGAGGTGCTCTTAGGCGATCCGGGTCGTAGAATTCGAGGATCCGTGCTTGAGTGAATGACGTCGAAGCGCCCGCGGAATCGGGATGCTGCGGATTACCGTCAAGCTTGATTGGGCGTCCGTCAAAACTAGTCCCAAGAATTGGCTGAGAGATGCCTCCCAGTTCAGTCAGTGACGCGTATTTTACCGGCACTCCGGGGATGCGGTGCTGAGGGCGAAACGCGAACGGCGCAATTTTCTCTTCTTCGTAACGACAGCCCGTTACTCCACCGAGTGCCAACGACGCACCCATCAATTGTAACCACCGTCGACGGGAAAAACCGTCGGTGTGGTGC
>CALKCK010000032.1 GCA_938083195.1 uncultured Pirellulaceae bacterium
TAGTGTTAACCGCGAAGGTCTCGATCGGGCTGCTGTCGACTATGCAGTCAACGTTCTGGTGGAAGCCAAGCGCCCGCTGCTAATTTTTCCTGCCGGAGCTACCAGCCGGACTAACGACCGACTCATGGCATTAATGGAAGGGCCTGGTTTTATCGCCAGAACTGCGGCGAAGAAAAGAGCTAAGACTGGTCAAAAAGTTGTCGTCCATCCCATCGCCATCAAATACCTCTACCAAGGAGATATCGAAAAAACTGGCAATGAGGTTCTTACTGACTTAGAACGCAAGCTCACATGGACTCCCGATCCGACCGTCCCCTTAATGGAACGAATTATAAAACTCGGCAATGCAGTACTAACGCTCAAGGAACTGGAATTCAACGTTCAATCCATGCCGGGAAAGACGCTCAGAGAACGACAAAACAACATGGTCGATCACCTGATGTTCCCACTGGAAAAAGAATGGCTTGGGGCAACCGAACCGATGACTGGCGGGATCCAATCAAGAGTCAAGAACTTAAGAATGAAAATATTCCCCGAGATGAGTCGGGATGAAATTGACCAAACAGAAAAAGATCGGCGCTGGCAGCAGCTAAGCCAAACTTATCTGGCTCAGCAAATTGACTGTTACCCCGAGAACTATATTGTTGACCTGCCATCGATCGATCGACTCATCGACACTCTCGAAAAATTCGAAGAAGACCTGATTGGCCAATGCCGAATTCACGGCAAAACAAAAGTCATCCTCGACGTCGGAGAGGCAATTGAAGTTTCTCCCAAACGTGACCGCGGCGCAAAATCTGACCCGCTGATGGCAGCGATTCGCGAACAACTCAATGGCAGCCTAGAGAAACTGCAACATGAGTCGCGGATGTACGAAGGAAAGATTTACGGCCAAGATTGACAGAGCCAATTCAAAAATATCAATCCTTGTTACTCATACTTCCATTTGAGTATCCAAGGATCCTCCAACTGCCGCTGCTTCGCTTTCAGCTTTCCCTGATAGGTCTTTAGCAACTCAGCAAACTCCGGTTTTCCAGCAAGATTGTAAGCCTCATCTGGATCGTTTTTCATATCAAACAATTCAAATTCTGGCCGGTGAATATATTGCCCGACGGTCTTCAATCCGTACGGCGCTTCCTCACCTTTAAGAAACTGTGCCTGCCAACTTGAGGCCGCCCAAAGATCTGAGGCGAAAGGGTAATCTAACTTATAGGCAATATTCCAGATCAGCTTGTAACGATCGTCTTGGATGACTCGCATTGGATAGTACATCTGAATCTCATGAAAAGTATGCGATGCAAAAATTGAATCCCAATGATCAACTTCGGGACCGCTAAGACAATTCAGCCACGACTTCCCTTGATAGCTTCGGAACTTATTGCCGCCGCTCCGATTGTCCTTAGCAAACAGATCTTTTTCCTTCCAGTATTTATCCGGATCTACCCAATCTTTAGGTCCGTTCAAGTCACGATCGAGACCTCCGGCAAAATCAAGCAGTGTGGGCGCAATGTCGATGTGACTGACCATCGCTTCGGATACAAATCCACGTTGCTTTTCATACGGGTTTCGGACCACAAACGGGACTCGCAAACCAGGCTGGTAGACGGTTGTTTTAGCACCAGCGAACGCCATGCCGTGGTCAGCGGTAAACACAATCAGCGTCTTATCATAAACACCGGCCTCTTTTAGTATTTCAACGAGCCTCCCCAAGCCTTGATCAATTCGAGCACAGGATTGGTAGTACTGAGCAATTTCAGAACGCGTTTCGACCGTATCACTCAGGAACGGCGGTACCGTGACTTTGGCAGGATCGTAAAAAACTTCCTCCACACCGGGATAAGCCCCTCGCTCTGGTTTATTCCCAAACAGGTCAGGCTTCAGCTTGAGCTTGGATGTCTTATCGATCCCGCCACCACGGTGTGGGTCTGAGGTTCCAAAATACAAGAAAAAAGGTCGATCATCAGTACCGTCCGAAATAAAGTCTCGACACTTTTCTGCCATCTCCACAGCACTTCTTGCATTCCCGCGCAAATAGGTTTCGAACCGATAGACGGCTTCGGGGCCAACATGATATTTGCCAATGTGACCCGTTCGATAACCCGCATTGGCTAATACGCGCGGCAAGGCAAGCGAGACAACATTGTGGTAAGAGTCAAACTTATGAAAGTGATGCTGGTGACCGTACTGACCGTTTTTGTGGTTATGCAATCCCGACATCACGACCGATCGACTTGCACTGCAACTTGCCGTCGTCGCATAGGCGCGATTGAACACAACACCGTCCTTGGCCAGTTGATCAATGCAGGGCGTTGCCGCCAAAGGATCACCGTAACAACCAAGCGTCGGCCCTTCATCGTCAGTAATAAAAAATACAATATTTCGGTCGGCCGGATCGGAACCAACCGCTGGCGAAAAACCTAACCCAAGGAACAGAAACGCAATCCCCCAAACGAGATAACTCACAAGACAATTATTTAAATTCATTTCTGATCCCAAAACAAAAATAGAAGGCGCTGCAACGCTAGAAACTTTTCCGAAACGAAGTATAAACGAGTTAACAAACAGATCCAACTTAATTAATTCTGAAAGACCTTCCTTCAAACCGTAGTGAAGAAGTCTGGAACGCCGCGGTCTAACCACCATGGCAAACATTTATTTCGAGGAGTACTTTTGAATGACGAATGTAGACTGGAGTTACCATCGCCGCGGCTGAAAGACCTGTGTAAAAACGCAAGAGTTTCTTGCGAACGCCGGCATTACCCCCAAGACCGAAATCAATGCCAAGAAAGAAACCTATCAAAAACAACAGGCACTCGAGTTAGTCGAGGCAGCAAACCATCTGTTTGTTGCACGGGGAAAAAAGGTGGTTGAGCTCAATCTCAAAAAAGATGCACCCACAGAGACGGAAATCTTAAAGTTGATCCTTGGTCCAACTGGAAATCTTCGCGCGCCAACGTTGAGATGCGGTAAGAAACTGATTATTGGATTTAACGAAGAGATGTACGAAAACATCTTCGGTTAACATGATCTTGAATTTGCGCTTCGCCCTACTAGGACGTTGCCTAACCAAAATTCAGATTGCCTAGAAAACGTTAGCTAGACGACCTTCGTGTGTTTGACCGCGGCATTTCCCATGGCGACCATCGCAACAATAACAACCAAATTCAGAACCAATGTAAGAAAAAACCAAAACTGTAGTACTTTGCCTAGGAAACTTGGTGCCTGGCTTGGATCGCTACGGTAGAGAAATCCCACGACAATAATAACGATAAAGAAAATCACCACATTGGCCACTGATCCAATCCAACTACCCATCGCCAACTTCGCCGCTTGTTCGACTGCTTTCGCCTTGATGTTTCTGCCTAGACGCTGAAAAAACAAAAACATGAATAAGACGTTAGCCAACAATAAGGCAACAGGACTTAGAAAAACAGCAAGACCAAAAAAACCTCCCACCGCTTGCCCTACCTGCTCGGCATCTTCACTGCCACCGCCACTGGCGATAGCAACACCGGCAGCACCCACTACGCCTAAAAACAAAATAATGATCGGCAAAACAATCAAGCCTACTAGCGAACCAATAGCCAATCCTGCGCACACTTTCTCATCCTTGTTGGGAGCAAACAAACATAGAAATTGACCGACGAATGCGATTAAACCGGCAAAAGGCATGGCAATAGTCGCCATCACAAATATGCCGCCCACAATCATTGCCGCAATGCTTTCGGGGTCTTGCTTGGGTGTCACGGCGACGATGAGTGTAATTAACAAGAAAACCACAGCGACAACCAGCGCAAGCCACCAAGATATTAACTGCATCCAGATACCAACGCGGGCGACACCATAGGGCCGAACGTCGACAGCCGGAGCCTGACTTTTCTTTTTGAAGCCTCCCTTTGATTTCTTTTCGGTACCGGAGGCGTAAGGATTACCCAAAATCGACTCCATCCCATCTGACCTCACCTCTTCTTCAACTTCCTGTTTGACAACTTCTAAATCTGCAAACCCGGGATCCTCAATCGAAAAGTTACCAAGCGGATTGCTTCTTGTGGGTGGAGGAGGCGCCGAAAAAATATCAGCCTGCCGCTTGATGGCTCCCTCAATCCCCATTTTTGAAATGTCTTGCTGGCTCGGCTGCAGCACCTTGCTTACCGCTTGCTGAGGCTGAGATGCTTTGGTCGACAGTTGCTGCGAAGGAGCAGGCTTCCCCGCAATCTGCGGCGGTGCCGAAGTACGAAAACCGGCACCACACTTTTGACATTTCACAGGCTTTCCCAAAGCACTGTCGGGAAGACGATACTTCGTTTTACATTTTGGGCAAGCAATCGAGACAGGCATGAAGATTCAGGGGTTTAAAAGAATAATTTGGGGATGAGCTAATTTGGGCATCATTTAATTGGACCTAGCTTGAACGGACCCGACCGCAGTTAACTGACTGCCAATTCGTTTTCAAGCTTTCAATTATAGTTTGCTGGACGATTCGAGGGAGGCGAGCCTACTCAGCAAACCAGATCTTATCGCTGCTAAATTGATATTTTAACCGATTCTACCGATAATTGCCCCTCTCAGCATAACATTATTTCAGCCGGCCTTCCTTGAAAACAGCTCCACGGTTCGGCAGCTCAAGCAAAACAAACCCGAGATACACCGACCTGCGGCAATCGCTACGGTTGCAATCGCTACGGTTGCTTGACTATCAAACCGGCAACCGTGTCATGCAGCGGATCAAGGAAGCACAGCCACCTCGCGGCCGCCACGGGTTCCCATCGCCGCCCAAATTGATCGGGAAATATTATTTGCCACAAAACTGACAGACCCATCCATGCGTGCCACATTGACACCCTGCTCATGGTAAGAACGAGCCGTTACTGCCGCATAAGTCGACCTTTCAAGATGCCGACCTTCCTGTTGAGAATTAAAATCAATGTCATACTGCTCACCCTCAAACTCATAGGAAACGACCGTATTGGGCGGAAACACGGTAGTGAATCCAGTGTGATGGACTCGCCCGTCGCTCCACACCGTGTGACCCGTATTACGATCTCTCCCAGGCCCCAGCTTGCGTTCAACTGAATTCATTCCCCCAAATGCCTGAGCGTCAACTGGAAAAGCGCCATCAAACGAGTCATGGTTTCGCAAGTAACTCGTAAAGGATTTTACGTCGGATATCGCCCACGTATTACTCAGACCATCAGTGAAGTCTGAATGTCGCGTGGCATTGGAAACACAGAACGATCCATCTCCAGATTCCCGAGACACCGGGTCATAAATTAGCCAACTACCGAGATTAAACCCGTAGCTGGTCGAATGAACATAATCCTCTCCATCCTTCGTTCGCGTTCCCGCCTGATAATCGCTCGGGCATGAATAGACTGGCGCTCCAAAGGCAGGGATCCCGGAATCGACTTGCTCGTGCCAATCGACGGAAAAATTGATTCCCTGCTGAGCATTCGCCTGCTCAATCATCGGCAGCAATTTGGCGTGAATTGACCACGAACCACGGGTCAGACCACTCCCTGGGATGTCAAAGCTCGTCGGGTACTCAAGAAGTGCTGTTTCATGGTTAGCCACTGCCAGTGAAATTTGACGCAAATTGTTGGCACAACTAACTCTTCGTGCCGCACTTCGAACCGATTGAATCGCTGGAAGCAACATCCCAATCAAAATTCCGACAATCGCGATCACAACCAGCAACTCAACGAGCGTAAACCCCCGGTTCGCCGAATCACAATCTGCCGACGGGCGATTTCGAAGTGTCGCGTTCAAAATTCTATTTTCGCGTTTTACCATACCGCTATTGTTTTTAATGCACCGCTCAACTCAAGCAATTATCAGCCCCGCCCCATCCCCCGGGAGGCAATCCGTTTTTTGAGGACACGATTACCTAGGTTATGACGGATGAACGCCACAGACGACACTCCGCCAGCCCGCTTCGCCAACGCGAAAGCTACGCCTACAGCTTACCTTTGAACAACAATAATTGCCTCTAGCTTAGGAAAAACCAGTAAAAAAACTCATTCCGTATGAAACCTCTCCGTCAGGAAACTCGCCAGCGAAGCTCGTCGGCGAAGCTCCTCTCGCGATTCCAAGATCCCACTGGCAAGGCTAAAAAACGCTCTGGCTTCTCATGAGAGTGAATACCAAAATGTCAGACAACCGATTTTGAAAAAAGAAACCGAGAAGCCCCGCCTCCCCTCGGCTGTAAAAACTTGTTGATTCCGAAGAAAATTTCGATTTGTGCAATGGAAACACCAAGCCTAATTCGATAATCTGAGGTACATTTAACGTCAAAGAAGCAACCCACGGAGGGTTGTCAGAAAGAAACCAGATTTTCTGTGAATTAACGAATTCCAAAAAATGTGGTTTCCGACGGAAATCCCAGATGAACTCCTTCCTGTTATGCGACACTTCAGCATTTTGAAAAGAGTTGTTCTGGTACTTCCTTCATGGACGAATCCCGGCCTGTGACGACGATCGGCATTGATTAATGAACGTATTCAGTCGAGCTTATATCGACAGTTTATTTGACGACTACCAACAAGATCCAAGTTCGTTGCCACCTGAATGGCAAACTTATTTTGAGAACTTTGATCCCGAGAATAGTGAGATCGACTTTTCGTCGCTTCCAGTAGCCTCAAATTCTTCTGCTTCTTCGCCAGACCACAATACGACTAACAGTCGTAGTGTTGCTCAATTGCAAGACCGTGTGGATCAACTCATTCGCGGTTATCGCGTTCGTGGACACCTTGAAGCGAAGATTGACCCCCTCGGTCGTCCGCGGGCTACCAACAACGAACTGAATCCAGAATCTTATGGCTTACTGCCATCCGATTTCGATAAAAACTTTTCGGCGCGGACTGTCGATGGCCAGAATTTCAGGTCGCTCGAAGAAATCGTCAATCTAATGCGACAAACCTACTGCCGCTCTATTGGCGTGCAGTTCATGCACATCGATGACCACGATGTTCGCAACTGGCTGCAAACGCGAATGGAAGGTTCTCGTAATCGGATGCAACTGCACCGAAAGACACAATTAAGAATTTTGACCAAATTGACCGACGCCGTCATTTTTGAAGAATTCATGCGGAAGAAATTCTTAGGCGCAAAAACGTTCTCACTCGAAGGCGCCGAAACCCTTATTCCATTATTGGATCTGGCACTCGAGAAAGCCGGCGACCATGGCGTCAAGCAAGTTGTCCTCGGCATGGCTCATCGCGGGCGCCTGAATGTGCTGGCGAATATCATGGGCAAACGGGCTCAAAATATTTTCTGGGGATTCGACGATCCCGATCCTGAAAAACATCGCGGCGGCGGAGACGTGCTTTACCACCTAGGCCACAGTAACGATTGGGTTACGAGCAAAGGCAAGAAGGTTCACATCTCACTTTGTTTCAACCCAAGCCACCTCGAATTCGTTAACCCGGTTGCCATGGGGCGATGCCGAAGCAAACAAGATCGAACCTCCGATGTCGATCAATCGGAAACCATGACGGTCTTGATCCACGGCGACGCTGCTTTTGCCGGCGAAGGGGTTGTCCAGGAAACCCTCAACTTAAGCCAGCTCGAAGGCTACAAAGTCGGTGGAACGCTGCACGTCATTGTCAACAACCAGGTTGGTTTTACCACGGACTGCCATGACAGCCGCTCGACTACCTACGCAAGCGATGTTGCAAAAATGTTGCAGATCCCAATCTTTCACGTCAATGGAGAGGATCCTGAAGCCGTCGCCCAAGTGGTCAACCTGGCAATGGAATTCCGACGCGCCTTCAACCGAGACGTTGTGATTGACATGTATTGTTACCGAAGGCTCGGACACAACGAAAGTGATGAACCAAGATTTACTCAACCGTTGATGTACAAATCAATCGATAGTCGACCTACAATCCGGGATAGTTACCTGAAGCGGCTTCTGAAAATGCAGGAAGTCACTCAAGTAGAGGCTGACTTGATTGCAGAGCAGCGGGGAACCAAACTTCAAGACGAGTTTGAATCCACAAAAATTGCCGGCTTTACACCAGACACTCAAACGCTCGAAGGCTTGTGGACAGGTTATTACGGCGGCAAGGAACCATCCGACGATGAAGCGGACACTTCTGTTCCGGAAGCTACTCTGACCGAAGTCATTCGCAACACCGCTCAGGTTCCTGAGACATTCAATCTGCATCGCAAGTTAAAACGCGTCCTCGAAACTCGTGTTGATGCAGCTAATGGCAAACGATCAATCGATTGGGCAACTGCTGAACTTGCAGCACTGGGAACCCTCGCGATGGAAGGCCATCCAATCCGTCTCTCGGGACAGGATTGCGGTCGCGGAACCTTCAGCCAACGTCACGCAGTCCTGCACGACACAGAATCGGCTGAACCCTACACTCCTCTGAATCATCTTGGTGAATCGCAAGCCAAAGTAAATATTATTAACAGCCCTTTGAGCGAGGCGGGAGTTCTCGGATTCGACTACGGATACAGCCTCGATGCGCCTGACAGTCTGATTATCTGGGAAGCCCAGTTCGGTGATTTTTTCAATGCCGCCCAAGTGATTGTCGACCAATTCATCTGCAGTGCTGAAGACAAATGGGATCGACTAAGTGGACTGACGATGTTCCTTCCACACGGTTTCGAAGGTGCAGGGCCAGAACATTGCAGCGGTCGACTGGAAAGATTTTTAACCTCGGCTGCGGAACATAACTTTCAGGTGGCGATTCCAACAACGGCCGCACAACATTTTCATCTACTCCGCCGACAGGTCAAACGAAAATGGCGAAAGCCGTTGGTTGTCTTCACACCTAAGAGTCTGCTCCGCGAACCGTACGTCGCTTCGCCGATCAAGCAGTTTACCGAAGGTCAATTCCAGCGAGTCATCGCCGACGAAGCAGTGCGCAATGACAGTGCCCCGCAACGCGTACTCCTGACCGCTGGGAAAATTGGAGTGGAACTACTCAAAGCACGCGAACTTGCCCAACGCACTGATTTTGCCGTCATCAGAATCGAACAACTCTACCCTTTGCCTTACAAAGAAATCGAAGCATGCCTTAGCCAATATGCTTCGGGCACACCAGTCTTCTGGGTTCAAGAAGAACCTAGAAACATGGGCGCCTGGTACTTCATGAAAGTCAAGTGGGACGAATTCGGACTCGAAGAGAAATGGCCGCTAAAAGTCATTTGTCGGCCAGAATCGGCAAGCCCATCAACTGGCTCCAAAAAATCTCACAAGATCGAGCAAGAAGAAATCATGAACACTGCGATGAGTTTTCCACGAACCGCGAACGTTTAAAGATACAGATCAAAAACAAACGGGAAATTGCCACGTCAATTTTCGTTTAATCATTCCAGCCAACAAAATTCAACTCAGAATCAGTCGAACATGTTTGAAATTAAAGTCCCCGAATTTGGCGAGTCAATCCAGGAAGTTCAGGTCGCTGCGTGGCTAAAGCAGCCTGGCGACTGGATCGAAAAAGACGAAGACATCGTCGAACTCGAATCCGAAAAAGCATCCCAAGCACTTAGCTCGGAGCGAGCCGGTGTCTTGCAACAAATCAAAGTTGCCGATGGCGAATTCGCTCATGTCGGCGATATCCTTTGTGTTGTCGAGGAGGGTGAGAAACCGGCCGGAACCGCCAGCACCGCTTCGACCGCCGCTGGGGGGGGCACTGCCGTTGTTGCCGATACTCCTGCCGCCACAACCGAATGGATCATGCCAGCCGCGGAACGCGTGCTCAGCGAGTATCAGATCTCCGCTGATGCAATCACTCCCACAGGGCCCGGGGGACGCCTGCTCAAAGAGGACGTCCTAAATTACGTCCGTACCAGAGGGCTCAAACCAACCGACTCACAGCCATCTCAGCCAGCCCCGGCAATTACACCGCCGAAACCGCGCCCGCAACCCACGCCCGAACCGGTCGCCGTCTCAGCAACTCATTCCGATGAACGGATTGAAAAATCTGTACCGATGAGCATGATCCGCCGCACCATCTCCAAGAGGTTAGTCGAAGCTCAACAAACCGCTGCCTTGTTAACCACGTTTAACGAAATCGACATGCTGCCGGTGAAGGAACTGCGTTCAAAATACAAAGACGCTTTCTTAAAAAAGCATGGAGTCAAATTAGGATTTATGTCTTTCTTCGCGAAAGCAGTTGTCGAAGGGCTGAAACGCTACCCCGCAATTAATTCTGAAGTTCAGGGCGATCGTGTCATCGTCAAAAATTATCACGACATTGGAATCGCCATCGGAGGCGGCAAAGGCTTAGTCGTGCCGATCCTCCGCAACGTTGAGAACATGAGCTTTGCAGTGGTTGAACGGAAAATTGGTGAATACGCGGCCCTGGCACAGGCAAACAAAATCGTTCCCGATGACCTGAAAGGTGGCACCTTCACAATTAGTAACGGAGGCGTGTACGGATCGCTACTCTCAACACCGATTGTTAACCCGCCTCAAAGTGGAATCCTTGGACTCCACACAATCCAAGAACGACCAATTGCTCTTAACGGTGAAGTCGTGATTCGACCAATGATGTACGTCGCCCTGACTTACGACCACCGAATTGTCGATGGGAAAGAAGCTGTCGGTTTTTTGAAAACAATCAAAGAAGTTCTAGAAGAACCCGCCCGTTTATTTCTAGAAGTGTAAACGAATCGATCCGAGCCTAAATCCGGAATTGGAAGCTTTGGAAAACCAAATCGGATTTACTCAAATTACTGCCGCTCAACCTAATCCTCATAGCGATATTTCATTCTATTATGGCTGATCAAAAATTTGACCTTATCATTGTTGGAGGCGGTCCCGGTGGATATGTCGCAGCAATTCGTGCGGCACAATTGGGATTAAAGACGGCCGTCATTGACGAGAATCCGCAATTCGGCGGGACTTGCCTGAGAGTCGGTTGCATTCCCAGTAAAGCCCTACTTGAGTCCAGCCACCTGCTTGTGGAAGCCCGTGACCATATGGTCGAACACGGAATCACCGCTACCAAACTGACCGTTGACCTCTCGGCCATGATGAAGCGGAAATCAAAGATTGTTGATACCCTCACAGGCGGAATCAACATGCTTCTCAAACGAAACAAAGTTACCACTTATGTCGGTCGTGGAAAATTAGTTGGAAACGGTCAGGTCGTTGTCTCTACTGGTGATACCCTCGTTGCTGAAAACATCATCGTTTCAACCGGAAGCGTCCCGATGCGACTTCCTGGAATCGAGTTTGACGGCGAATTCATTGGCGACAGCACAACCGCACTAAGTTATCCGAATGTTCCGAGAAACTTAGTCGTGATCGGCGGGGGCTACATCGGGCTCGAACTCGGATCGGTCTGGAGCCGTCTCGGCTCAAAAGTCGTCATCCTTGAAGGAATGGACCACGTCCTTCCCGGCTTGGACCAGGAGATTGCCAGAACAGCCAAGCGGACCTTTGAAAAACAAGGGCTTGAATTCCACACCAGCATGTGGGTTGAAAGCGCGAAACGCGATGGAAACAACTGCGTTGTCAAATGCAAAGATTCCGCACCTATTCAATGTGATCGGGTACTCGTCTCGGCTGGACGCGTCCCCAACACAGGCGATGTTGGCCTGAAAGCAGCCGGCGTTGAAGTAGACAAACGAGGGTTCATTACCGTCAATAACCACCTCGCGACATCCGCTCCTGGAATCTTCGCGATTGGAGATTGCATTGGCGGGGCGATGCTCGCTCATAAAGCTTCCGAAGAGGGAGTCGCCTGCGTCGAACGGATCGTCAACGGTGCTGGACACGTCAACTACGATACGATTCCTGCTGTGGTTTACACCCACCCCGAAATTGCGATGGTTGGGAAAACCGAGGAACAGCTCAAAGCCGAAGGTACTTCTTACCGAAAAGGCTCTTGTCCCTTCGGAGCCAACGGCCGCGCTCGGGCGATGGGCGAAGCCGAAGGGAAAATCAAAATCCTCGCTGATGCCCAATCTGACCGCATCGTAGGGGTCCATGCAATCGGTGCTCGTGCAGGTGATTTAATCGCCGAAGCGGCTGTCGCGATGAATTTTGGAGCCTCCAGCGAAGATCTCGCAAGATGTTGCCATGCCCATCCAACGCTTTCCGAAATCATGCAAGAGGCCGCGCTGGCCGTTGACGGTCGCGCCATTCATACTTAGATCGACCTATTCGCTCTAAAATGAATGCCTCGCAACAAGCTTGGCCATAATTTGGGAAACTGCGCTCGAAAGTTTTCACAAATTATTGAGTGCTAGCGTGCTAAACGTCTGGACTTGCAACTAGGGTTTTTCTAACTTTCCAGCTAACGACTTGTTCCTGGAGATTGCGTTAATGAAAAACCGCGCCGTGAAATACGCAAAACCTGCTTTGCTGCTCGCAGTCAGCTGCCTCGTAATCATCCAATGTGCCAGCTCAGATTTGCTGGGGCAAGACTTTCGAATCGACTCCCAAGTTTACGTCGACGGACAAAGCTTACCGGTTTCTGAAAACATCACACTTTTTTCTTCCGGGATCTTTTACGACTTCCAAATTTCCAACAGTACCGAAAACGAGACGGGTGAAACTGTCATTTTTGATAGTCGACAGAAAAGATTCACGCTCTTAAATCACGCCAAGAAAACCAAACTTGATTTGGCAGATCTACAGCTACTTTCAATCTACGAAGGTGTGCGAAAAGAAACGCGTCAGGATCATCGATCAAGATTTCTAACAGACGATTCCTTTACGGAAGATATCGATTTGAGTGCGAACTTAGTCACACTGTCGACTCCTCAAATCGAGTATCGCTACTCTGGCGCACAACCGGAAAACGTTTTAATCCTTGAGCAATACAATGACTTCCTTTACCACTTCACCATGCTTAATGTTTCCGATCCAACCAAAGTCCCACCGTTTGCTCGAATGGAACTCAACAAATCAATTAAGCGACTTGGCTGGGTACCATCGGAGATTGAAATCTCTGTTAAGCAAAACAGCCTCTTTCGAGTGGCGTTCAAAGCAAAATCGAAACACACAGTGAGATACCAGCTTTCTGAAAAAGACCAAGATAGAATTGTATCCATCAAAAAGCACTGGGCGCAATTTAAGCCGGTTACCCTTTCGGAGTATCGCGGATTCAAAAAAGAACCCAAACTGAAACTACCTGAAATTAGAACGGCCTCGCATGAAGAGGAAGTTCCCAGTGGCCAGCGAAGGAAGAAATAGTCGAGTTGTGTATCCTTTTTCACTTGCTTAACCGACCAATCTCAAAGGTCAAGTTAACCCGCTGCTCCCGACTTCGGTTACGGCGGAATCCAAATGAGACGGGAGCTCCCAAGTTCAAAAAAAACGGTTTAGAACGAATAGGGGGGTTAACAGCGTTGAGAAACTTAGACAAGGGGGCGTTACACGCCTCAAACTACATGTTTTTCCGGCTCTTTTGACATTTTGCTTGCGTTGGTTAGGCCGTCATTCGATAATTAGCTTACAGAGATCTAAGGCAAGTGATTTATTTTCCAATAACTGGGTGAGTTGTTCGAAACTCAAAACGGTTTTTGGTTTTTCATAGATAACGGAAGACAGTTGGCCAGCAGGGGTTACCCCATCATTCTGGCGAACCTTGCAGCGAATGCTCATAGCAAAGTTAGTTTGCCACGAGCACTGTTCGGCTTGTTTCTACCTTGGAGATTTCGATGGTAAAAATCCTACACAAAAAGTCTGGAAAAATTCTACTCCGGGCAAAGAATGAGTCCATTCGCGGCCGTTTACTTTCAGGTCACGATCTTGCGGGGGCCGATTTTTCCGGCCAAGACCTGTCGGGCTGTAAATTCACCGGCTGCAATCTTTGCGATGCAAATTTTTCTGGTTGCAATTTATCGTTTGCCAAAATTGACAACTGCGTCTTGCGAAGAGCCGATTTTTCCGATGCGACACTGACCAAAGCAGATTTATCAGACAGTGTGTTGGATGTCGCCATCTTTACGCGCTGCGTCGCGGTCGGTGTCCAATTCCGTCACGCGAAATTAAACGGGGCGGATTTATCCCGCGGTAACTTTAACAAAGGAGATTTCTCTTTTGCTGAAGCACGTGCCAAATTCGATCACGCAACACTCATTGGTGCAAACCTATTCGGCGCCGATTTTTGCAGTGCTGACTTCACTCAGGCGGATCTTCGCAATGCCGATATGACCGACGCAAAAATCGCTCGAGCGACGTTTACTTATACCAAGCTCGAGGGAAGTATCGGCGCCAACGGCCGCCCCTGGGGTTTCTCAGTCAAAGGGCCCCATTCTAAAAAAGCATGGTGGAAAGTTTGGGACAGTGCCGCCGTCTGAGCTAATTGACAACCCGCCCCCGATGAAGCCGATTCCAAAAAATGGATTTGGCTTTTTTTACGGCTCAACCTCCAGCCCAGATTAAATCCTCGCCGCACTGCTTCCCCCATGTTCCGAATTCCACGAAAACCGTCGTTTGGACTTCATTTTTCCAGTCTGTCGACTCAAGTGGCTTTAACTTAAACAGGAATTGAGAGGAAAATCCTATATTTGGCCGCTGAATGCAAAAAGTTTTAAAACATCTCTGGCCATTTTGGTGCCCAAAATTGAGAGGCAATTCACTTTCCGATGCCATAAAACCGATGTTGCCAATAGGCCGGCTCGCATTTAACTGGTGCGTCAGAATGGCACGTATGTAAAACGGGGGCAATAAGGTAAGATTTTAAATTCAAAATCCCGCCAAATTCAGCCTGCAATTGGTTGTTCAACCCAATCCTTCCCGTTCAGAACCGGGATTGCTCCTTGCAAACGATGATTGCGGCGGAAATCGAACATTAAGAATGGCTGAAGGAAACAGCAGTGGTAAACGGCGAGTCGGATAATTCGAATCAACTTCATTGGCCCGACGTCAGAGTCGAAGGCGTTGGGGCTGATTATCGAAAATCCCACCCCGTGGCTTGGTGGCTATCTCTGGTTGGACCATTCCTAATAAGCGCCGTGCTACTGGGCCTCATCGCCCTGATTCAAGGTCCCGATCTCGCCTATAGGTACGCCACGGCGGCACTGTCTGCATTCCTCTTCTTTGGCCGTTTCATCATCCTGATTGGCCAAAGCGAACCAAACGCTGACTCGGCCTTTTTCTTTAAGCACTTATCCGCTTCCAATCTGTTTGTCATGTTAACTTACATGGACACGATGGTTGCGATGTTTGTAGCCTTTCACATAGGTATCATTTTTCGATTTCCTTGGATTGGCCCTCGAATCCAAGGGATTGTCTCTGACAGCCAATTCATTCTTAGAAAACAACCCTGGATTCGCCGCACAGCCTTTATCGGGTTGGTTGGGTTCGTAATTTTCCCAACGTCGACAACCGGTAGCGTTGGCGGTTCGATCTTTGGACGACTCCTGGGAATGAAACGGTGGCGAGTTGTCGTCGCAATTTTGGTTGGAAGCATCCTTGGCAATGGACTGATGCTGTTGTTTTCCAAGCAGATCGCAAAGTATAGCGACAACTGGATGCTCAAGTTATTTGGGGTGATCTTAATGATCGCAGTCTTGTTCGTTGTCGAACGCAAATTTCAGAGCATGAAAGCAGAGTACATGGCTCAGGAAGAACTCAACGAAAAGTTAGAACAAAAATCCGAGAATTCCTCGCCGGGCAAATCTCTCACTAACGAAACCGAGCCACCAGAATTGACAACCAAAAGCACTGATTAAAGCGAGTATTCATTCTTGAGTAGGCCTCAGTCAATACCGTCTCGCTGGAAGCAACTTCAGTCCAATGTTGTTAACTGCTCTCACTGTCCCCGCTTGATCGACCACTGCAAGGCCGTCGCTCAAAAGAAACGCCGGGCTTATGAAAATGAAGCTTACTGGGGAAAACCCGTTCCCGATTTTGGAAGCCCCCGAGTTGGTTTGCTCATCGTCGGACTTGCTCCCGGAGCGCATGGTGCCAATCGCACGGGCCGCATGTTCACGGGAGACCGAAGCGGAGATTGGCTTTACCGAGCAATGCACCGAGTTGGATTCGCGAATCAAGAAAAATCTATCGACGCTCAGGACGGACTTAAATTAGTCGATTGTGCAATCACCAATATTTGTCGTTGTGCACCGCCTCAAAATAAACCCTCGACGGAAGAACTTAAAAACTGTTCGCCCTACTTTGCGGAAACCCTCGAACTATGCGACCCCATCGTCGTATTGGCTCTTGGTGGACTAGCGTGGAACGCAACCCTTCGTGAATTAGTTCGAGTTGGCTGGTTCAACCGTCCACCAAGGCGACCTAAATTCGGCCATGGAGAAAAAGTCTCGCTGAACAACAACCGGTTCTTACTGGGAAGCTACCACCCCAGCCAGCAGAATACTTTTACCGGAAAACTCACAAAACCCATGCTCGACCGCGTATTTAAAAATGCACTCAAATTAATCAATCAAAATCGCCCTGAAACCGAATGACAAAGTTTCTTCGGTGCGGTTTAATAAGATATGAATTGGTTGCCAGTACCTTACCGCATCTACGCTCAGGCGAACTAAATTCTCGCTCAACGAATCAATCGCGTCTTTTAGAAGTCTGCTCACCCCCAAATTCCGGGCGGCTCTCACTGCCTTCCTTAAAAACTGAAAAGTAGCATTGTGACAACAACTCCTCCCGAGCCAAATTCTGACCATGACCCAAACGATTTAGTTCCCGTTCCCCCACCCCACAATACGTCGGACGAGGACGAACACGATTTAGTTAACGCATCGGTTGTCGAGGCAAGCTCTTTCCCACTTTCAAAAACTGGCATCGCTGCTTGGGTCCTCGTTGCTTCAATCACTTTACTGATGTTCACGCTGGTCGCCTATTCACAGCTTTTCCCAGAGCAGGAAATCGGCGGAGACGCCAGTCCGAGTGAGCTGATGACGTTGCAAATGCAAGGGAAGCTGATTGTTGGTCAAAAACAATTGGCAGCACTCACCGAGGCACCGCAAACCGATCTTAGCGAAAGCTTGCCCAAAGAATTTAATACCGGAAGCTACGAACAAAGACTCTGCTACGCCATCCTTAAAGGCGAACTGGAAGGGCCTGACGCCGCACTCCAACAATTGTTCGAACTAGACAAAAAGGTTCTTGAACATCAAGACCTGCTCACGTTGACTGCAGATCAAAACAAACTCCGCGATCTGCTTGGAGAACTGAACCAGCAATACTCACTGGGAGTGCTCGATTCAAGTATTGCCCTTCCATTGGCTGATCGTCAATTAATCGAATCTCGTCTTGGCTGGACCGGTCAACTCGCACTCTTACCAAAAGAAACGCCACTCACCGCCCAGCGTAAAACTTTAGAAACTGAAGCACTTACCATGTTGGTTCTAATTTTCATTATCGCGATTACTGGGCTGGGAATTGGACTGGCAAGCTTGATATCTCTGATCGTTCTCGGCATTCGATTCAGAAAAAACAAGATGGTTTCTCACTTTGAAATTCGATTCTACAATCACAACATTTATATCGAGACGTTCGCTTTGTGGATGATTCTATTTTTTGGCAGTTCGGTAGGTAGCTCGTTCGTTCTCGCTGGACTCGAATTGGATCCAGCTAATTCACTTCTCATCCAATTGCTAATTTTCTTTGGCTCGCTGATTTGTCTAGCGTGGCCAGTTTTCCGCGGGATCCCGTTCTCACAGGTCCGCCAAGACATTGGCTGGACCTGCACTAACCCAATCAAAGAAATCCTCAGTGCCATCCCGACGTACTTGGCAACACTTTCGTTGCTGATTCCCGGATTTCTGGCCATGTTTATTTTGGTTGCCCTCGTCTCTTCATTCCAAGAATCACATGAATTCGGGAGTCCCATCGCACCTGGGCATCCAATTCAAGAACTGATCGCTGAAGGCGGCACAAAAATGATCTTGATGATTTTCCTAACGGCGTGCGTCGCCGCCCCGATCGTCGAGGAAACTGTTTTCCGCGGAATTTTGTATCGCCATTTACGGGACGTCAAATCTTTTTCAGCTCGGTGGATGAGCGTTCTTTTTGCAGCAATCATTAATGCGCTTATTTTCGCCGCAATTCACCCCCAAGGAATCTATGGCGTACCCGTACTCGCCATGCTCGCTATTGGTTTTTCATTTGCCAGAGAGTGGCGTGGCTCACTTGTAAGCTCAATGGCGATGCACGCGATACACAACACGCTCGTGACTTGTGTATCACTCGTAATTTTGTGATCATAGAAACCTACGATTGTGATTAACACAGTTGGTTTCGCACCGAGTCGCAACCAAATTCTACCGACCCTAACAAAGACAAATGATCAATGGCCCGTATTAACGACAACTATCTGAAGCTTCAGGCAGGCTACTTGTTTCCAGAAATCGCGCGACGCGTGAACGCATTCTGCGACGCTAACCCAGATGCTAACGTGATCAAAATGGGAATCGGTGATGTTACCCAACCCCTCTGCCCCGCCGTGGTAGAAGCGATGCATAAGGCCATTGATGAAATGGCAATTCGAGAAACATTCCGCGGTTACGGACCGGAACAAGGCTACGAATTTTTGCGAAATGCAATTGCCAAAAATGATTACCAAGATCGCGGCATTGAAATTCAAAGCGACGAAATCTTCATTTCAGATGGCTCGAAATGTGATTCAGGAAACCTGCTCGACATCTTTGGAAGCGATAACGTGATCGCGGTTCTCGATCCAGTCTATCCCGTGTACGTCGATACCAATGTTATGGCGGGACACACAGATGAAGCAGATGCAATGGGACGATACGGAAAACTGGTTTACATGCCGGTCACAGCCGAATCGAATTTCGAACCAGCGATCCCAACGGAACACGTTGACTTAATTTACCTTTGTTACCCGAACAATCCAACTGGAACTGTGGCAACGCGTGAGATGCTCGAGAAATGGGTAGCCTACGCGAAAGAACACAACTCCATCATCTTCTACGATGCCGCCTACGAAGCATTCATTTCTGAAGAAAATGTTCCCCGCTCAATTTTTGAAATCGAAGGCGCCAAGGATGTCGCGATCGAACTCCGAAGCTTTAGTAAAACCGCAGGCTTCACTGGCACTCGATGTGCCTTTACGGTAATCCCCAAGGGGCTGGTTGGCAAAACAGCCACCGGTGACTCCCATTCGATTCACGCACTTTGGAATCGAAGACAAAGTACGAAATTCAACGGAGTCTCTTACCCCGTTCAGTGCGGAGCAGCAGCCGCCTATTCGCAGGCAGGACGCGAGCAAATCAGCGAGCTTGTCGCTTTTTACATGAACAATGCCAAACTGCTTCGCGAAGGCCTTACCGCAGCAGGATTTCAAGTCTTTGGCGGAATCAACGCACCCTACGTCTGGTTAAAAACTCCCGGTGATACTAGCAGCTGGGATTTCTTTGATGAACTTTTAGGGAAGTCTCACATCGTGGGTACACCTGGCAGCGGCTTTGGTGCTGCTGGTGAAGGCTACTTTCGATTGAGCGCTTTCAACAGCCTTGAGAATACGGTGACTGCGATCGAACGCATCCAAAAATCAGTAGCATCAAACGTTTGAATATCTTTCGCATCGGCCTTTCCCCAGTCCGCTGCTCTGATGCAAACCACAGGGTTCGCTACGCTGGCGTCATTTCGCAGTCGTCGCACGGACCGCGCCAACCGAGATACCACCGTCGACTAACAACGTCTGACCAGTAATGTATTGGCTGGCATCCGAGGCCAGTAACAAGAGCGGACCTTCGAGATCACCGGGCGCACCAGGACGCCCTAGTGGAATCCGTTCACATAGATAATCAACCCAACCCTCTTGCTCATACATGACTTTATTTTGTTCAGTCTTGAACCACCCCGGTGCAAGACAGTTGACAGTAATTCCATCCCCTCCCCAATCGTGAGCCAAACTCATCGTAAGCTGTTTGGTCCCGCCTCGGCTTGCCCCATAGGGGCCTAGCCCTGCATACCCAGCAACACAGGTGACAGAACCAATATTGATAATTCGCCCATATTGCCGTTTCGCCATGTGTCGAGCGACCTCCTGAGCAACAAAGAACACACCTCTCAAATTCGTGTCCAAGACTAGGTTCCAGTCTTCCCACTCTACATCCGCCGCTGGTTTGCGCACATTGCACCCTGCATTGTTGACCAAAATATCAATTCGGCCAAAGGTATCGATCACTTCTGCAATTGCGTTTTTGATACTTTGATGATTCCGCACATCTAATTCAATTTTGGCTGTTCGCGCCCCCAACGATTCAACCTCATCGCTAGGGCCTTCCAATGAAGCCAGTGTACGACTCGTCATCGCGACATTCGCCCCAGCCTTTGCCAGTGTCTTTGCAAACCCCAACCCGAGACCGCGACTTGCACCTGTCACCAAGGCAACTTTTTCTGATAAGTCAAATGACACAGTTTACTCCGAAAATTAGGTTTTTTTTCACACAGATTCCATTGTTTTCCAGCCCCGTCGATAGCACTCAACACCCTCTTTAGTTATCCTAGGAAACCAGTCTAACCCTCACACAAGTCCCCGGATTAGGTGAAAACCTAATCTTTATATTTTCGCTCAGAGATCGATATGAAAAAACGTTTTATAATTCTTCTGTTCATTTTTGGAATAGGACTCTGTGGTGTCGGTGGATTTTATTATTGGCTGGACATGCAGGTTCCAAAAGGGGACAAGAACTTTACCAAAGAAAAAGCTGCTCCGGACGAGAACGCAGCCAAAGGACAGATGATTGCACCTGCAATGTAGAGAATGGGTCTTCCTATTCCCTGACCGCTGATCATTATGGCTGGACCACGACTTTTAATAGCTCTGGTTCGTGCTTGTAAAGTCGCTCAAAAAATTCCGGCCCCCTGTCCAGGCTTGTAACCTGACTGATCAGGGGGCTGACTTTGATTTGTTCTGAAGCCATCAGCTCAATGCACCGCGGGTATTCGCCGCTTGAACCGCAAGACCCTACAAGCTTGAGTTCTCGCGTCACGACTTTCTGAAGCGGCAAATCAACATTTGGCTGGAGATTTCCAACAAGTCCAACCTGCCCACCGAGCCGGACACAGTCGATAGCCGTGCGCAGTGGTTCTGTTTTTCCAACGACCTCCATTGCGATGTCGACACCGACCCCTTCGGTTATGGCTAAGACTTCTGTTGCGACATCCACATCAGTGGCACGAAGACAATGGGTTGCCCCAAGTTCTTTCGCTAGATTCAATTTAAACGGATCGATATCGATTGCGACAATTTGGTCGCAACCAGCAACCTTCAATGCCTGAACAACAAGTAAACCAATCATCCCCGTGCCGACTACCACCGCAGACGCACCCGATGGAATCTCGAGCAAACTAACAGCATGAACCGCCACCGACACCGGCTCCACCAGTGCCGCATGCTCGAAGGAAAGATCATCGGGGATTTCATAGACGATATGCTCCGGAACCGAAACAAATTCCGCAAAACAACCGGACTGGCGATACGTTTCGCAGGAAACACCTAGTACTCGACGATCAGCACACAGATTGGTGCTGCCCTTAGAACAAAGATGGCAATTCCCGCAAGAGATCATCGAATCAAAGGTCACGCGCTGCCCAATTGAAAACCGGGAAACCTCCGCACCTATTTCAGTGACCACGCCGGCAGCCTCATGCCCCATGACCAAGGGTGGAATCCGGCGACCGCTGCTCCCATCGTAGCCGTGAACATCGCTGCCACAGATACCGCAAGCTTTGACCGAGACCAAGACATCCTTCGGGCCCAGTCTTGGTTTTTCAACCTCTACCACATTAAGATTTTGATATTCAGATAACAATAAAGCGCGCATTAATACCCTTTGAAATTCAAACGTGAGCCGAAAAACACAGCAAGAGATCCCAACCCTATTGTAAGACGTTCAACCTGCCAACTCAATCATCCCACCGCGAAAGAGCACCTTCGAGCAAATCAAATCATTCAATCCCATTGGCTTTGAGGTGGCTCTGAAACCACGGATTAATCGGTCTTTTTTTCGTGGCTGCGTGGTACTTGGCATTTCGCCGAGGTACTTCTAATCGAAACCGAAAAATCAATTCCGCCTGCTCTGGGTCACCAGCAATGTTCTCCCATTCTTCTGGATCGAACTGGTGATCGTAAAGCTCTTCTGCTCCATTTTCATATCTGATGTACCGATACCTCTCGGTGCGAAGTGAATGATTCTTGCGAGCATAAGTGGTCAGCGCCGAAAACCTCCACTCTATCGATGGATCTTCCATCAATGGCTTCAGACTTCGCCCCTCATTAGAGGCTTTCGAAGGAAGACCGCACATTTCCGTCAGAGTTGGATACAGGTCTATTAATTCGACCGGCTTAGACGACTTCCGACCGGCAACTTTATGGCGCAACTCAGAATCACGAGAAGGCAAAATCATAAATGGAACCCGTGTCGATTCTTCCCACAAACTGTGCTTGCTAACCCGCGATTTTTCTCCCAAATGATAACCATGATCAGAAAACAAAATTACGATCGTGTTGTCAGCATAAGCACTTTGCTCCAACGATTTCAGTACCCGTCCGACTTGATGATCTACAAAATAATTGCACGCCAAATACGCCTGTACGCACTTTTTAAACTGTTCATTGCCATTGGCTTGTAAAAATTCAAGAGAAGGGTATTTAGGAAGCTCATGAATCTTTACACCGATCTCAGGAACATCTTCTAGGTCATTCCCCATGACCGCAGGTAAAACAATTTCGTCCAGTGGAAAAGGCGCAAACCATTTCTCAGGAACATACCAAGGTACGTGGGGACGGTTAAAGCCAACTGCTAAAAAAAACGGGCGGTCGTGCGTTTGAGTTAAGACTTCACTCGCCCAATCTGCCGAACGGTAATCTGGCATTTTCTCATCTTGGTCGGGGAAGGGGCCCCAGTCCGTTTGAGTCCCCGTAAAAGGAACATCTGGTAGGAAATAATTGAACCGACGTCCTTTCGCAGGCTTGGGACCAGCGCCATCGAACTTGCCGCCGTAATAATCAAACGCTGTTTCGTTTCGGTATCCATGTGTAACTTTACCAACAGCAAACGTTTCGTAGCCATTGCGAGAAAAATATTCAGGCAATAATTGCCCCTTGAAAAACTTCTCATCCTCGGTCAACGAATTGCTGGCCGGCTGCTGATAAACGCCGGTGGTGTGAGGATAGGATCCAGACCAAATTGACGCGCGAGATGGACCGCAGATTGGCCCCTGACAATGGGCGTTTTCAAATAAGATTCCCGCCTTTGCCAAGCGATCGATGTTGGGAGTCTTTGCCTGCGGATGCCCTCCCAGACACCCGATCCAGTCATTTAAATCATCGACTACGATCAACAGGACATTAGGATCCGATTCGTCGTCGGAGGCCGCAGTCGACACTGCTCCAGCAAACAAAACTAAACCGAAACATATACACTGAATAATTCGAATCATGCTTCCAACTCACTGGATCGAGAACTGTTATCCCGATTCAATTCGCTGCCGGCGTGATTTCTGAAATCACGCAGATTTCGGATTCATCCGGGGCGACTACGGTTGTATTGTTACCGCTTGGCCAACGAATTTCCAGTCTTGCAATAGAATCTCCGACCGGAATCCCAATCGACTGAGTCGCGGAGTTTTGACTTGAAAAACCCTCACCCGCTTGATTTTGAATCAAAATCTTTTTGCCGGACTGATAGACCACCAATACCTGAGCACCAATACCATCACGGTTACTTAAATTTGGCGTTGCGACAGAAGATGTATTACCGCCTGCCAACCGAAATTGAAATGGACGATTTCCACCACGAACGGCTGACATCTTGTTCCGAAACAATTTAAAACGGGGAGCGTTGAGCGACATCAACGCAATGTCCTGCCAACCGTCCCGATCGAAATCAAGCGTCGCAAACGAGCGACCGTCAGCAATATCATCAGCTCCACTAAGCAATGTTACATCTGTGAAATTATCACCAAGCTGCAGGAATAGCCGATTTCGCTCACGACCGCTAAGTGAGTTGCTCGTAAATTTCAATCCATCCTCCGAAAGATCACCAGACGCTTTAGGCGGTGCCCGAACAATCACGTCATTCACATATCGCTGGTGTTGCCAAAGATCATTCTTCTTAAAGTCCTCTCCCTGGGTTGTATCTTCACGCACGACCGTGCGCCAAAGACACGATCACAAATCAACCTCCGTATCAATCTCTCGAGGCGCTGTATAAAATCCAGTCGGCACATAAAGATCGAGGCGTCCGTCATTGTCGAAATCAGCCCATTGACCTCCGTAAGACCAACCCACTTGGTTCACGTGAAATTGATCGTCTGCAGATCCCGCTCGCTGCTCAAATTTCCCATCAGAATTAACAAACAGAAAACATCCGGCAGCAGCGACTTGTATTCGCGGGTCGACCGAATCTAGCTTTTTGACGATTCGGCGCCCGGCCTTGGAAAACATATTGGAAACATAAAGGTCCAAATCACCGTCGGCATCAAAGTCGCCAAAAGATGCTCCCATCCCAAACCCGACCCCTTTATTGACCATCGCGGATTCTGTAATTTCAACAAAGACCGGTTGGCTCGATCCACGCGGAGTATCATTACGAAGCAAAGCGTCAGGGGCGAAGTCATTGCACACATATAAATCATCGTCGCCATCGTTATCAATATCCGACCAAACAGGCTGATAGGACCGACGCCATTGCGACACGACATCATCGAATGGCACGCGTTCCAAACGCCCACCACCTCGGTTCATTAAAAGAACATTGGCCGTACCCGCCGTACCGACCCATTTTTCGCTCGCATCTCGTTTCTCAAGATAAATCTTGCGTTCTTTCTCGCTTAAAAAATGGTGTTCAAAGGCTGTGTCTTTCTTATTCAATGGGGGATAGCTACTCATGTAAACATCCACCAAGCCATCACGATTCACATCCGCCGCCGCAATCCCACTGGTAAAATATTGCAAATCCTCACCAAGATCGGAAAGCGTGTTCGTAACATCCTTGAAAACACCTTCGTTATTTTGAAAATACCGGGCCGGTTCCAGCGAATGTCCCATCAACAGGTCTTTGTCTCCGTCATTATCGAGATCAACGAACAACACACAATTGACGAGAAAATCAACCTTTAACCCCACCGCTTCAGCCACATCAACAAATGTCCCATCGCCAAGGTTTTTCAGCATCTGAGTCGGCCCCCAGCGAGCCGTTAGGAAGATATCGTCCCAGCCATCGTCGTTAAAATCAACGACCGAAACAGATGGGTAGACGTGGTCGGACGTCATCGTTGTCCACTTTGAATACTTGTTGTCAGGCAAGTCATAAACACCGGTCTGAGCCGTCTTTAGGATAATCTCGTCGAGAAATGAACGTTGAGCATTTGCCAGCGCGAGAGGGTCTTTTAAAACGTCAGCCAACACCTCTTCGAATAAAGGTTGCTGAGAACGTTCGATATAGAAATCTTCTTGATTCCATTTTTTTAAAACCCATTGCCCAGCTTCTTGATGGAACTCCAACGACTGGTACGCTTTCAATCCGTAAAGCCATTTCGAATCGGTCGATGGTGAGTGGCCTCTCGCCTCGACTTTTGTATTCAAAACAAATACTTTGTTATCAATGTCGGAAAAAGATCCAGCAACCGCACCGAACTTCATCGTTTCCCACTGAGCATCCAACGCCATCACAGGCTGCCATGGATCAATCGCCGATGCTACGACGGTCTCCGCTAGGGGCCAATGCCCTACTTCAATGAAATCTGCGTGATTCGAATCCTGATGAAACACCTGCTCAGAATTGACCGCCGCCAATCCGGTCACACTGACACATGACAACAACTCTGGTGAGAGAGGAAGCTTGGGATTCTGTGAGCGTTGTTCGTACCAATCTGCAAGCCGACTTAACCGTGGCGTCAAATCTAAGATCAGATCCTCACTGTTGATCAAGTCACTTATCAAGGCAACTTCTGCAAGATTAGGTTCTTTGGAAGGCGCCGCTACTCGGGGTGTTTTTCCCCGCTCACAACCTTGATTGGTCACCAAGGTGAGCGACACAAAGACCATCATCAAAACAAGATTCGTGATGGCAGTATATTTGGTAAGAGCCACAGGCTGTTTATTCATCGCTCACTTCCTCGATCGACAAGACTTCAGAAATACTCGGGTTTACGATCTCCGTCTTCACGCCCGAAGGCCAGCGAACTTCGACCCGTTCCACCGAATCTCCCTCCGGAACACCAATCATTTTGACGTCAGAGTTTTGACTCGCAAACCCCTCACCCGCCTGCCGCTGAACCAATAATTTACTCCCTGAGGCAAACGTAATTAACGCCGTTGCTCCAATTCCGTCTCGATTACTCAGATTTGCGGAAGGCGTTCCGTCCTTTTGCCCACCAATGAAGCGAAATCGAAATGATGAATTCCCAGGGTAGATGGACTTCAGTTCATTTCGGTAAAGCTTAAACCGAGGCGAATTCAGTGACATCATTGCAATGTCCTGCCATCCATCTTGATCGAAATCCAAAAGAGCAAAAGAACGACCATCGGCAATGTCATCCACACCGCTGATCAACGTCACATCCGAAAAATTATCTTCGTGCCGAAGGAACATTCTGTTTCTTTCACGGCCACTGAGTGAATTGCTAGTGAAACTCCACGTTTGTTTCACACGCGAATCAGGCCCTTTCGCGGAATCAACCAGAACGCGGTTTTGGTATTTCTGATTATCCCAGCGGGAGTCATCTCGGAATGAATCATCTTGAGAGGGGTCTTCGCGCACGACCGAGCGCCAAAGGCAAGATCAGGTATCCACTTGCGTGTCGATTTCCTCAGGCGCCGTGTAAAAACCCGTCGGAACATACAGGTCTAATTGACTATTATTATCGAAATCTCCCCACTGCCCCCCGTAAGACCAACCGACCTGATTAACGTGAAATTGACCGTCTTCAGAACCGGCACTTTGGGAAAATTTACCATCGTTATTTACAAACAGAAAACAACCGGCAGCAGCGACTTCAATCCGCTCGTCGACCGAATCCATTTTTTCGATAATGCGTCGCCCCGCTTTGGAAAACATGTTGGATACATAAAGATCAAGGTCTCCGTCGCGATCGAAATCGCCATACGAAGCTCCCATTCCAAAACCAAATCCCTTGTAAGTGAGAACATCCGATGTCACATCAACGAACACCGGCTGTGCAGCTCCCCGAGGCGTATCATTTCTCAACATCGAGTCTGGTGCGAAATCATTACACACATATAAATCATCGTCACCGTCGTTGTCGATATCGGCCCAAACCGCTTGAAAAGACCGATGCCACTGAGCCAACTCTTCGTCATAAGGCACCCGTTCAAGCCGACCGCCACCGCGATTCATCAGCAAGACATTAGCGGAACCGGCTAAATTTAACCAACGATTACTGTTCGCTCTTTTCTCAAGAAAACGGTTCCGCTCTTCTTCATTGAGAAACGTCTGCTCGAAGGAAGCATTTTCCTTATTGAGTGGCGGGTAGTTGCTTAAATAGATATCAACCAAACCGTCTCGATTTACATCAGCAGCCGAAATTCCACTCGTGAAAAACTGCCGTCCAATGTCGGACTTCGTTTTTGTAACATCTTTGAAAATACCGTCCTGATTTTCAAGATATTTGGCCGCCTCCATCGGCCGCCCCATAATCGCATCCTTGTCACCATCGTTATCAAGATCGACAAACAAAACACAATTCACTAAATACTCTTCGTAAAGCCCTATCTCCTTAGCGACATCAGCGTACGTCCCATCTCCCATATTTTTCAGCATCTGGGTTGGCCCCCAACGCGCCGTTAGAAAAATATCCTCTAGGCCGTCATTGTTAAAATCCACAACCGAAACCGAAGGAAGAATATTGTCAGACGTGAGATTCGTCCAAGGCACATATTCAGGAATAGGTAAAACAAACCCACCCTTGCTCGACGATTTTAAAATAATTTCATCCTTGAATGAACGCTGAGCATTACTCAACGCTTTCTCATCGGGCAGCACTTCACCGAGCATCTCACGAAACAGCGGTTGCTGAGTTCGCTCGACAAAGAAATCTTCCTGAACCCAGCGACTTAGCACCCAAGATTCACCTGCCTTTTTAAACACAACCACTTGATGAGCCTTCATGCCCAAAGCAGCCCCTGAATCGGCGACCCCGCGACCCTCAACTTTTGTGTGCAACTCAAACTCGTCGTGGCTTTCGCTGGTGAAATCTCCGGCAACTACTCCAAACTTCAGTGTCTCCCAACCGACATTCAGCCCCCTCGCAGATTCCCATGGATTACTTGGAACACTTACTTGTTCACCGATCGGCCAATGAATTACCTCTAAGAAACCCGGCTCGTTAAGATCGGCTCGAAACAAATCAGTAGCGTCTCTATCTGCAAGCCCAACGAATGATTCACATTTCTTAAAATCGTCCGGAAGCTCAGTCTTGAGACCAGCAGAATTCTCTTGAAACCAAGTGGCAAGTTCAATTAATCTCGGCGTAAGGTCAAGTAAAAGATCCTCACTCTCAATCAGATTATCAACCCGCCGTTCTTCCTCGGTAGATACTGTTTGCGTTCCACCGTTCGAACCGTCGACAGTCGATTCCCGTTCCTTGCATCCAGCAATCAAAGAACAAAGAACGACCGCCAAAACGGCAGCCCATTTTCCACAAGGAGAGTCCGTTCCACCAGGCCATCGAAGAGACCATCGCAACATATCAGTTCAACTCCTCAATCAAATTGATCAATTGTCTATCGGGAGAATCGATCGTTGTCATTTTCCCAGATGGCCACTTAACGACAAGCGAAACGACCTCATCTCCAGCAGGAACCCCGACCGAAAGAATTTCGGAATTCTGAGAAGCAAACCCTTCTCCACATTGTTTTTGAACAACCATTGTTCTGCCAGATTTATATTTGACATAAACTTTCGCACCAATTCCATCCCGATTAGTTTTCCCAGGTTGACCTTCGGCAGACCCTGCTGACCCGCGAAGGCGAAAACGCAAGGAGCGGTTCCCTGGATACAACTCCTGCATCTGGTTTCTGTAAAGTTTGAATTTTGGATGGTTGAGTGACATCAGTGCAATGTCTTGCCAACCGTCCTGATCAAAATCTACAATCGCAAAGGATCGACCGTCAGCAATATCATCTGCACCGCTGACTAGCGTAACATCGGCAAAGTTCCCCGCACTATTTAAAAACAAACGATTTCGCTCGTTACCACTCAATGAATTACTTTTAAAACTGAATTGCTGCATCCGTCGCCCGTTCGGGTCACCCTCAACAGGCATAAATATCTGGTCTTTATACTTTTGCGTTTCCCACGCGGAAACTGATTGAAACTCCTGCTCCTGACTTGGATCTTCGCGCACGACCGAACGCCAGAGGCAAGATCAGGTATCGACCTCAGTCGAAATCTCGGCAGGCGCTGTGTAATAACCCGAGGGAACGTAAAGATCCAATCTGCCGTCGTTATTAAAGTCCGAGAACTGGCCACCAAACGACCAACCGACTTGATGCACTTTGAATTCCCCCTTACCGTCGCCTGCCCGTTGCTTAAATTCGCCGTTTTCGTTTACGTAAAGGAAACTGCCTCTCGCTGCCACTTCGATCCGCTCATCTACTTTCCCTAATTTATCCGCAATCCTTCGACCAGCCTTCGAGTACATATTGGAAACATAAAGATCAAAATCACCATCCTGGTCAAAATCACCAAACGAGACTCCCATCCCAAATCCGATTCCACGATTGGTAATCACATCTTCAGTGACATTCACGAACACCGGCTGATCAGCACCGATGGGTGTGTCGTTTCTCAATAACGCGTCTGGTGAAAAATCATTACAAATGTACAGATCATCATCGCCATCTGAATCAAAATCAGCCCACGCTGACTGAAACGATCGTCGCCACTGAGAAAGGTCATCGTCATATGGCACCCGCTCCAACCTGCCGCCACCTCGATTCATCAAAAGTACATTTGCCGACCCTGGAAGATCAAGCCAGCGATTCATCGTCTTTCTTTTTTCATCGTAGATTTCTCGCTCCTCGTTTCCAAGAAAAACATCCTGAAACCGTTGCGACGCTTTGTTCAAAGCGGGATAGCTACTTAGATAAATATCCAACAGTCCGTCTCGATTTACATCGGTCGCAGAGATTCCGCAAACGAAATACTGTTTCCCCAAATCAGAATGAGTCTTGGTTACATTTTTAAAAACGCCCGACTCATTTAAAAAATATTTCGCCGGCTCCATTGGCCGACCCAAAATTGCATCCTTGTCGCCATCGTTATCGATATCCATAAAGAGTGCGCAATTCACCATATACTCTTCTCGCAGCCCAATTTTCTCGGCAACGTCTACATAGGAACCATCTGGTTGCTGTTCCAACATCTGGGTTGCAGCCCAACGCGAGGTAAGGAATAAGTCGTCCAGCCCATCGCTGTTGTAGTCGACAACGGCAACGGAAGGGAAAACATGATTGGACGGTAACTCCTCCCAGTCGGCGACCAAAGGGACAGGCAAAGTAATCTTTCCGCCCTTACGAGACGACCTCACAATGATCTCATCCTTGTGAGAACGCCTAATGTCCTTCAACGTCTCAGGATCTGCCACCACCTCCGACAGCATTTCACGAAAAAGAGGCCGGGCAGTTCGTTCTAAAACTAAATCATCCTGCATCCATTGCGTTAATCTCCAATTCCCATTCTTCTGCTCAAATTGAAAATCCTGATGTCCTTTGATTCCAAAAACAGCGCTGGAAGACTTCCCACGCCCCTCAACTTTACTGTGTATTAAAAAAACATTTTCGCTTTCGAAGCCGCCTGAAAGAACACCGAATTTCATAGTCTCCCAATGAACACCAAGAACATCCATCGGCTTCCACGGAAACTTTTCTCCAGAAGACGCCACGCTCTCGATGGGCCATTGGGCTGTCTCCAAAAATTCAGGAGAGCTCCCGCTGTTGCTAAACAGCTTGTCAGAATCTATCGCGGCCAACCCTCGAACAGCGGACAGTTCATCCAGAACGGATAATTCCACTTCACCATCGATTGCACGTTGCTCAATCCACAACGCGATACTCTTCAGCTGCGGCGTTAAATCTAGAATCAAATCCTCACTGGCAATTAGACCGGTGACACTTTGTTCGACCGCCGTTTTTAACGCGGGCCCCCCACCCGTGACTTCCGGACTCTCTTTGCATGAAACGCAAGTCAGCAGATACAATGTCAGCAAGGAACAAAACGCCAACAATCTCAAAGTCGAGTCGCAGTGGCGCTTGGTAGATCCTTTAAGAAAATACGATTCAGAACGCATTCGATTCCTTATTGCTACACATTGCTCTACCTCAAGTGGCATTTTTACCGGCACTGCCGCGTGGCTCGGTTTCCAAATCCGTCTCTGCCGACTAATGAATCAAAGAACATTGGAGCTCAGCAATGATCCTAATCGCCCAAAAAAGTGCGTATTGGAAATTCTATTTTAACTCTACCACTGGTTTAGGGGAAGTTTTGAACCTATCGTGATACGTGATTTAGTCCTTGAAACGAGGTATTCAAAATGAACAGGTTCCCAATCCGTTATTATCCGAATAGTGTTGATACGAATCGACGTATCACGTTGGTTCAATTCATCTTGATCGTCTCGTGCATTTTTTCGTTCACCGAGCCTCTTTGTGGACAAAACATCGATGTTTGGGTTGGCACTGCCAAAACAGGCATCTACCACCTAACCCTCGACGTGGATAATGGAAAGCTATCCGAGCCGACGTTGGCCAGTGAAACGAGCGGTGCCGGGTTCCTTGCAATGCACCCGAATCAACCGGTGCTATATTCCACGAACCGCGAAAACGAGGGAAGCGTCACTGCATTTTCAATTATCAACAACGCCTCCGACGCCGCCCCCTCTCAGCGACCTGGCAAACCCTCCAAATCTAAACGCCTCAAGCAACTCCAATCCATCCCCACTGGAGACGGTGGGGCAGCGTGTGTTGCAGTCGACAAATTGGGTAAAGTATTAATGTCGGCACAATACGGTGGCGGCTCAACCTCAACCTATCGCCTAAAATCGAATGGTGATTTACTAGCGAGAGCCGCTAATATTGAACACGGCAAAGGATCTGGCGTAAACGCGAAGCGACAGGCCACGGCCCACCCTCACTGGGTTGGAACAAGCCCTGACAATCGTTTCCTTTTAGTACCAGACCTTGGCACCGATCAAGTCTTTCAATACCAACTCAACGAAGAGACCGGCGATATTCTTTTGAAATCAAAAATCTCGCTTCCACCCGGTTCCGGCCCGAGGCATATGAAATTCCACCCTTCAGGCCAGTACGCGTTTGTCCTCAACGAGCTAACCCTGTCCATTAGTGTGTTTAGCTATCGGCGGGCGACGGGAAAGTTTGATGAAATACAGGTCATCGAAACGCTGCCGTTAGAGCTCAAAGACCGGCATCTAAACTCGGCGGCCGAAATCCGAGTCCATCCCAATGGAAAATTTATTTATTCTTCGAACCGAGGGCACGATTCAATTTCAGTGTTCAAATTCGCTCCCCAAAAAAACAAACTCGAATTCGTGGAACGCGAATCGGTAAGAGGAGCCTGGCCAAGGAATTTCAACATTGACCCATCGGGGAAATGGCTTTTAGCAGCCGGCCAACATTCAAATACGCTCGCACTTTTTGAAATCAACCAAGACACAGGCGAGCTGACTTACGCCAGGCAAATTGTTAATGTACCTGCCCCAATATGTGTCTTGTTTCAAAATGAATGATTGAACGTCAAAAATCGCTTCATTGGGCACAGGCTCACGTTGCTCAACCGTACTTTCGCGACCTTCTGCACCTCTGAATTCCAGCAAGGGCGGCGATTCAAGGTTGAGCATTTTCACCCAATCAATTATCCTTACGCACTGAAAACACCGGAATAAATTTAATTTCCCTGTGAATCTTGCTCGCATTCCGCAGTCGTTCTCTGGCGTTTCCCCGTTGACCCCTGACCAATCTCTTTGCCGCTGCACTTCTTTCATGGCTGTACTTTTTCAAATTCGAAACGCTCACTTGAGCTATGGCGATCAAGTTTTACTCGACAATGCGGAAGCAACCATCACCGACCAAGCCAAAGTTGGTTTCGTAGGACGAAATGGCGCGGGCAAATCGACCTTACTTCGCGTACTCATGGGCGAAGAGGAATTGGACGCCGGGGAAGTCATTCGACACCCAAACTTGCGAATTGGCTACCTCCGCCAGCACGACCCATTCGAGCCCAATGAATCCGCTCTTGAATTTCTGATGCGAGACAGTGAACAGCCTGATTGGAAATGCGGAGAAATAGCAGGACAATTCGAAATCAAAGGGGACTATTTACTGGGCCCCGTAAAATCTCTTTCGGGAGGATGGCAGACAAGAGTTAAACTCGCTGCTTTGTTGCTCCACGAACCTAACCTCTTGATTCTCGACGAACCAACCAACTTCCTCGACCTCCGAACCCAGATTCTGCTCGAGCATTTTTTGATTTCATTTCGTCAAGCCTGCCTAATTGTTTCGCACGACCGAACCTTTTTAAAGTCAACTTGCGACCACACACTTGACCTTACTCGTGGCACACTCACGATGTACCCCGGTAAAATCGCAAAATTTTTGGATTATCAAGCAGAGAGACGCGAACAGGCCGTCCGCGAAAATGCTTCAACCGCCACAAAACAGCGACAGCTCGAAAAGTTTATCGCAAAAAATAAAGCTGGAGCCAATACTGCCAGCCAAGCGAGGTCTAAACAGAAACAACTGGAAAGGTTGAAGCTCAACGAAATTGCGTCTGACGAAAAGACTGCCCACATCCGCGCTCCGCTGGTAAGTCCTAAACAAGGTGCCGCGGTTCGTTGTGAAGATTTGGCAATCGGCTATCCGGATCATCGCGTTTCGGAGAATATCAACCTCGAAATCGAACACCAACAGCGAGCCGCCATTGTAGGAGACAACGGGCAGGGGAAAACAACGTTGCTCCGAACTCTCGTCGGTTCACTTGAACCGCTTGAAGGAGGGACCCGATGGGGACACAATTGTTCCATTGGAACCTATGCTCAGCACGTTTACACAACGCTTCCCCCAGAAGACACGGTTCTTGAATACCTCGAACAACAGGCTCTCCATGGGACGACAGATCAACAAATCCTAGCCGTGGCAGGGTCACTGTTATTCCATGACGACCATGTACATAAAAAAGTCAAAGTCCTCTCCGGAGGAGAACGAGCTCGCTTATGTATGGCTGGTCTGTTACTCGGTGACTACAACATTCTCGTACTGGACGAACCTGGCAACCACCTTGATGTAGAAACGGTAGAAGCCCTTGCCGAAGCGCTCCTGGCCTATCAAGGAACGGTGATTTTCACCGCTCACGACCGCCACTTCGTCAATCGAATTGCTACTGCAATCATTGAAGTCCGCGATGGAACCGTCAAAAACTATGTTGGCGACTACGATTCTTATGTCTACCGCATCAATAGAGAAATTGAAGAGGGTGATAGAGAATCCAACAACCAAGGGGGGGCCAGTCGACCGCCCGATGAAAAACTCGGAAACTCAAACCAACCGCTGTCTCAAAATAAGCAGCGTGAATTCAAGAAAAAAATCAAATCTATTGAGAGAAAAATCGCAAAGCTCGACGAAGAACGAAAGTCGTTGAACGAATCCATGCTTTCGGTTACCGACCCTGAAGAAGCAATGCGAATTCATGAAAAAATAGAATCCGTCACCAAAGAGTTGACCGAGGCTGAGGAAGAATGGCTTGAGCTAAATTAAAAAAATTACTCAACCCAAAACTCAACCCAAAACTCAACCAAACGAACCCACGCAAATTCACTCGAACACAACTAAAGACACCTACAACCTAAACATTGAGGATCTCAAAATGGATCTACTGGAAATCGTTTCGCTCGTTTCTCGCTGGCTACATATCATCCCCGCGATTGCTCTAGTCGGCGGCACCCTGTTCATGCGACTTTCGTATGTCCCCGCAACCCAAGAGTGCGAGGCGTCTGCTGAACTACGTGAGGCCATCCGAAAAAAATGGGCAAAGATCGTAATGATTTCGATTGCCTTATTGCTCGTCAGTGGCCTGTATAACTCGGCTGTTAAATCGATGGGCTATGATTTATCCCCTCTGTACAATGGCCTCCTCGGAATCAAAATTCTTTTGGGGTTCGCGATCTTTTACCTGGCGTCTGTACTGTCGGGAAGGAGCGAGAAAGCGAAAGCATTTCGACAACGGGAGTTACACTGGCTTAACATTCTGTGCATCCTGATGATCCTCACTGTGATGATCGCAAGCTACATGAAGATGAGTTCAAGCACATTCCCAAAGAAAAATAAGACGACGCCGACCGCCCACAAGACAGTTGTTGCTCCAGCGACTACCGCCATCAATCTAAACGGCTCGGAAACGCTAAAAGCAGGATAATTCGCTCTCAGCTGAACTCTAAATTGTTGTGAGATTTAAAACAGGTCATTCCTCACAACCGTAGGTTCGGACGCTTGAAAGTGTTAATTAGCGAATCGAGATCGATCTGACTTGATAACATTTCAACCAACCACCACCTATTCGGGGTTGCCTTGAATTTTGCGTTGTTTGCTTTAAACCGATTATTCGAATTTTTGAGTACCATTTCTCGTTAGACAAACCAAATGACGACTTGAATCGAAATAATCGGAACGGTAAATCTCGGCCCTGCCAGCATACGACCTGCAAAACTCGTGAAATTAGCTATAATCAAAACGGTAAAGCCATCCTTACCTGAGCTTGTTTCAATGCTCGGCTACTGTGGCTTCACTGCAGTTCTGGCACCGTGTGAAAAACGCAAACGCCATTGATTGACTGCATTTCAATCTGTATCCGGTGCGGCATAAAAACCTGCTGCTTTTTGAATGACTGAAGCAACAATTTCATCAGTAGAACCAAAGCTTGTTCTGCCGCTCTTCGGCGCCAAAGATCAACACCTCCGTCGTTTGCGCGAGAAATTCAACGTCACAATTACCCATCGCAATGGGCAAGTTAAAATCTCAGGCGAGAACGAAGACCAGGTCGCACAGGCAACTGACGCAATCGAACAATTGACCGAGATCGTCAGAACAAAAGGCAACTTGACTCCAGCGATTTTCGATGAAACGATTGCTCGAGTCACGGGAGAAGCGGCACCACGTAAAGCGATTGAAGCAATCCAGACGTTACAAGTTGGCAAAGAAATTCGCCCGCGAACGTCTGGGCAAGCCGCCTATGTTGACTCAATGAGAAATAACGATCTTGTATTTGCCGTTGGCCCAGCAGGATCTGGAAAAACTTACCTTGCCGTCGCCATGGCAGTAGAAGCATTAAAGAATCAAAGAGTTCGCAAGCTCGTACTGGTTCGTCCAGCTGTCGAAGCCGGGGAAAGCCTCGGCTTTTTACCGGGTGACCTCCAGGCGAAAATAAACCCCTACTTACGGCCACTCCTCGACGCAATCCACGAGATGATCGGTTATGATCAGGTGCAACAACTCATCCAAAGTGATGTAATTGAAGTCTGCCCGCTGGCCTACATGCGAGGCCGAACGCTTAATGAATCCTTTATTATTCTCGACGAAGCACAAAACACCACGACTGCTCAGATGAAAATGTTCTTGACGCGCATGGGGAACGCCTCGAAAATCGTGGTATCGGGTGACCAAACTCAAATCGACCTTCCCCCAAAAACACAGAGTGGCCTCGTCGATGCACTGCAACGACTCAAAAAAATAAACGGCGTTGGTATTTCGCACCTCACTTCGAAAGATATTGTCAGGCACCGGTTAGTTACCGAAATCGTACATGCGTACGACGGCCAACCAAATCAATCACCATCATCCTAGCACTTCCAAAATAGCTTGGGCATCAACGGCATTACGAAGCCACAGAATACCGTGATCCCCACGCATCCCCAATCGAAAGTCATGTAGCACGATGTCCAACGCTTCATCAAACCGTAATCGGTGGATGACCCCCGCACCCAAAACACCATTTTTCAAAGCCGCTGACTTTATGCAGCGGGCTGATGTATGGTCTCGAATTGGATTGTGCGCGCTTACCACTAGCATTCTGTACTTTGTCATGTTTGGCTGGGAACCGCCTTTTTCATACCGGATTCGCCAGGCTCCTCTCAGAGACCTGCACGCCCATACGCTCTTTGAATACCCAGACGCCAAAGCTACGGTTGAAAAACAAGAGCGAACGAAACGAAATTTCAAAAACATCTACGTAAACGACACTCAAAAAATCGAGATTGTCCGTGAAGAATTAATCAATGATGTTTTTAGCATTATTCAACAGGAATGGGGCGAAGTTGAAAACTCCAACCTTTGGTCGGAATTCTTTGAAGTTGATGCTAACACGACCGAAGCGACTGCTGCTGACGAAGAGTCTTTCAATCTATTCCGAGAAAGCCTCTCCGCCGACAAAGAACTTGAAAAACTGAAAACCATCCTCGACCTTGCCCTCCTTGATATTAAACAAAAAGGACTGCTAATTGAACTTTCTCACGAGAGTGATCAAGGGAGTGTAGAGCAAATCCAGGTCTATCCCCTTGGCAATCCCGATTCGAGTGAAGTTATTAAAATCGAAGAAGTCCGAATCGCCGAGGTCACCGACGAACTGCAAAAACGGCTGTCGGAAAAACTCAACAGCGAGGCCGACACAATCACCGACCCCGATCTTGTTTCCGATCGAATTTTTTCTTGGATCAAACGGAAACTACCGGAGACTCTTTCATGGAATGAAGGGGATTCCAAAACAGAGCGGGATGCCGCTGTCGCTGCGGTCAAAATTGAGATGAAACAAATCAATCCTAGTGACCCCTTAAAATCAAGCACGTTGAACATCTTGTCACTTGACTCAGTCGGCATCATGGCTGACGTCCCACTTACCAATGAAGACATTGACCTCCTAAAAGAGGAACATCAAGCTCGGGTCGCAGAAGAAACGCTCCAAGACAAACTCATTCGATCCGCTATGTTTTTTGGTTTGTTCGCGGCAATTTTCTCGATGTTCTGCCAATATCTCTTCTATCGAGACCGACACCTTTTAGATGACTTAAAACAGTTTTCAATCTTACTAGGACTGATGCTCGTCACACTGACTCTCGCCTGGGTTGTCACGATCAACAATGCGTGGCGGGCTGAGATCATTCCAATTACGATCTTTGCAATGACGATCGCAATCGTTTACCACATCGAATTAGCCATGCTGGTCGCCACACTGGTCGCCCTGGCCTACACGGTCGCCCATGGATTTGGGCTTAGCGAATTCGTCATCCTGACTGCTTCTTCATCATCGGCAGCACTGATGTGCCGTGTCATCCGAAGCCGAACCAAACTGGTCAACGTTGGCGTCATCGTCGCTACGATAGTTTTCCCAACTGCAATTGGCGTTAATTATTTAATGGGTCAACCACTTTCCCTGACCCTCGCTGCCGAAGCACTTTGGTTCGCCGGAGGAGCGGGGGTTGCTGGGCTGATGATGACCGCATTACTACCATTTCTAGAACGGCTATTTGACATCCAGACTGACATCAGCCTGCTTGAATTAAGTGATGCCAATCACCCGTTACTTAAGGAATTGGTACAGCGCGCCCCCGGCACTTACAACCATAGTATTAATGTCGCCTCGATGAGTGAAGCGGCGGCGGAAGCGATTGGCGCCAATGGGTTACTATGCCGCGTTGGTGCCTACTTTCACGATGTCGGCAAGCTGAGAAAACCTGAGTATTTTATCGAGAACCAAGGCGGTGGCCCCAACAAGCACGATGACCTTACCCCCTCGATGAGTACTCTCGTCATTCTTGCTCACGTCAAAGATGGAATTGAGATTGGTCGAAAGCACCGCTTGCCACAACGAATCATTAATCTGATTGAGCAACATCATGGCACAACTCTGATTGAATATTTTTATCAACGAGCAATGAAACTATTAGAGGAGTCGGGGGACGAGGAAGCTATTTCAGTGCTCGATGAATCAGACTTTCGATACCCCGGGCCACGCCCACAAACCCCAGAAGCCGCTGTGATGATGCTTGCCGATGCCGTGGAAAGTGCCTGTCGGGTTCTTCGCGAACCAGCGCCCGCGAGAATCGAAAGCCTTGTTCGCGACATTACCAAAAAGAAGTTTGACGATGGACAATTTGAAGATTGCGATATTACCATCAAACAACTCAACACAATTCAAGAGTCTCTTATTAAATCCCTGAATGCCATGTATCATGCACGCATAAAGTACCCGGAATCGCAAGTCGCTTCCGCAACTTAACACCACGCATCAAAGTCAAATAAATTGCCAAAAGACACCCACAAAATTGAGATTGCTGACGAACAATCGTTTCCATTCGATGGCACACGGCTTGTCTCTACTGTCGCTCAGATTCTTTCAGATCATGATCTCAATCAATCTGAAATCAGTATCGCTGTTGTGGACGATCCAGCTATTCGCATTATCAATCGACAATACCTCAATCACGATTACGAAACCGATGTGATTAGTTTTGTTTTAGATTTTGACGAAACCAACTCACGCCTGACGGGACAATTGGTTGTCAGCACAGACACAGCTAACAACATGGCAAACCAAATTGGTGGAACAATGGAGGATGAACTCCTACTATATGTCGTTCATGGCACGCTTCACTTGGTCGGCTTTGATGATAAAGATATTGAATCTGCTTCCGAAATGCGTGAGCGAGAGCGACATTACCTCGCCCTCAATGGTGTTGAACACCGATGGCAAGGCACGAAATCCGATGGAGAACCCCATTGATGCCTGACCTACTTTTCTGGTGCTTAGTTTGTAGCGGTGTGGTCACGACTTACGCCGCAATCGCCTCGTTCGTCTTGAATGAGATCGCATGGCACGAGCTAGAAGAGTATTGCAAACAGAAAAAACAGCCAAAACTATTTGGAATCATTTTCGACTTTCGAGAACAAATGACGCTCGGTGCTGGGATCCTCCAAATGATTGCAACCGCGGTGTTCGCTGTCACCTTGGCCGCTACATGGATTGGTCCACGCAACGTAGCAGAACTCTCCGCCACTCAACTCACTTCGATCATTGGCTTGGTCTGCTTTAGTCTCGTCTTTTGCGGCAGCTGGATCCCCTGGGCAGTGGCTCGTGTTGGAGCCGTCCCCTTTCTTTTTCGCACATGGCGATGGTGGTGGATGGTTTCTGCACTCGCGTGGCCACTCTTAGTGGGAGGTCGATTCGTGACGGCCATTTTTGCGCGGGCCAGCGGCCAAGACGATGAAGAAGAAGACGAAGAGGAAGCATTTGAAGATGAAATCCTCTCAATGGTCTCAGAAGGGGAACAAGACGGGTTCTTAGAGGCTGACGCCAGAGACATGATTGAAGGCGTAATGGAACTTGATGACAACGATGTCAGTTCCGTTATGACCCATCGCTCCCAAGTCGATGCACTCGAGGAGAAAACTGACTGGGACGAAATGTTGCGATTCACGGTAGAATCCGGAAGAACTCGCATCCCTGTTTATCAAGAAAAAATAGATAACATTGTCGGCTTGCTCTACGCCAAAGATCTTTTGCGAGAATCGCTACGAAGTGAAAGCAAACGCAAACCACTCCGAAAACTTCTTCGCGATCCACTGTTCGTGCCCGAGACAACGTTACTGGATGAAATGCTCAGCAAGTTTCTTCACGTGAGAACACACATGGCAATCATCAAAGATGAATACGGCGGTTTCGCCGGTGTCATCACCATCGAAGATATTATCGAAGAAATCGTCGGCGAGATTGTTGATGAAACCGACAAAGACATGAGCGAAGAAATCACGATTTTGAACGACCATCAAGCCGATGTCCTTGGCACTGTTCACATCGGTCGCCTGAACGAAACGTTAGGCATCGAACTACCCGAGGACGACCAATTCGACACGCTCTCAGGCCTGATCATGCAGCAACTGAATGAAATACCACGATCCGGGCGCGAACTGATCCTTGGGAGGGTTCAATTCAATATCCAAGAAGCAAATCGCCGACAGATAAAATCAGTCCGAATTACCCGCCTCGAAGACGACACCAATTAAGTCTAGGTGAAAAAATTGACTGCACCCAACCTCGCCTTTTGAAAGCAAATTTCTTAAGCCTTCGAAGCGGTACTCTTAACGGTCTTTCGGCGTCTGCCGAACCCAAGACAACCTAAACCAAGCCCAAACATGAGGAAAGTGGTTGGCTCAGGCACTGCCGAGAAGCTGTAGTTGAGAACGACATCGCTGCCATTGTCCGAGAGCGTAAAAGTCCCGGGGGCTGCGGCACCATTAACGTTGAACGATAGGTTTCCAATCGAATTCACCGAAGTCGCTCCGGTGAATACAGACCAGGTCTCACTCGCTCCATCAGTGGTCCAAAACGCGTTAGCAAAGTCAACGGAACCACCAAAGTCGAAATTCAAGGTGGTTGCACCGTTGAAGCTCAACGCTCCTCCAACATTAATTCCGTCAAAGTCAGTGCCACGAGTTCCGCTGGTGTCCGAGGTGTTAGAAACCAATTCCCAATCGATGACAGCGCCCGCCTCGTAACTCAAATCGCTGGCAAATGTTTGAATACCCGGGGAATTACCGGGACCATGAGTTCCTGAAATTGTGGTCGCACCGCCAATGATTCCGGTTCCCGCTAATGTCGCGCCACTTGCAACCACAACATTTCCGGTTGCCGCCGATTGATCTCCGTTAATGACCAACGTTCCCGCATTGACCTGGGTCTCACCTTTGTAGGAGTTGTTTCCGGTGAACGTCGTTATTCCACTGCCGGATTGATAAACCGCTCCTCCGTTTGCACTGTCCGTTGAAATAAGGCCATCGTAAGTGATTGCGTCGCTCCGATTAAATTCCACCACACCACGATTATCAATGTCGGTTGTGATTGAACCCGCCGTTCCACCATCACCAATCTGGAGAATTGAGTTCAAACCACCATCGACCCGAACTCCGCCAGTCAATGTAGTATCACCGGTTAGAATAAGAGAGCCCGCCAAGTTTTTATAGAAAAAACCATTCCCACCACCATCGCCGATATTTCCAGCGACCGTCAAATCTCCACCGTTGGTGCGAAAATGAAAATTGAATACATCATTATTATCAACCGCGATGTCACCTGAAAGCGTTGCTGATCCTCCGCCGCTACTCAATTCGATATGGTTCCGACCATCATTGTTGGAGACTTCAATGTTGTTTGCCAAAGCGATACCGTTATTGAGGATTAACCCCGCATCCTGCCCCGCCAACGTCACAGTCCCGGTCCCCAACGCAGAATTAGACGCTGCCACGATTTCGGTTTCTGAATTAATCGTGCTACCGCCCGTGTAAGAACTGTTGCCGGATAAAACCAACTGCTCTCCGCTAAAGTCAGCCTCGCCAGCGTTATTGCCTTCTTGTATCAAAGAACCATCACCACTGATATCACCTGCAAACGTAACCGCATCACTTCGACTAAAAGAGACCTGAGACCCTGAGGCAAGAACGATATTTCCACCCAGAGAACCGCTGGTTCCATTGTCACCAACTTCGAGTCGTCCATTTGAAATATTGGTCGTGCCGGTGAAACCGCTCGCGTCACCTGAAATCCGGAGTGTATCTGAGCTGGTTCCGCCATCATTCGATGCCATCTCGATAGTACCCGCGCCACTTATCACACCCGATGCTGTGATTGGACTATTCGTTTTGAAAAATTTAAGAGTAGCCCCCGATGTAATCACTGCATCAACGTCAAAATTGGCCGAGCTATTACTCGTCCCAATCATACCATTGCCAAAACCAGTTCCCAGTTGAAGTGTTCCCGCGTCTACATTCAGAGTCCCGGTGAAAATCATATTTTGAGAAACTTTAAAAGTTCCATCACCCGTCTTGCGAAACCCGGTTCCAGCAACCACCTCATTAAATTTAGCAGCGTCAGAGTTATTAAGCGTTATATCACCACCACTATTCACGTGTATGCCGAAACTGGACCCGGTTTGAAAACCGGTACCGATACCAGTCAACGCATTGGCAATGTTCTGTTTGGACCAATTAGTGGATGTATTTGTCATGTTGAAAGCTAACGTAGCACCGCTTGCGACTGTCACGTTTGAAGAAGTCCAATCGGTTTGGACATTACCGTACAGTTTGTCTTCATCGCTCAGTCTTAATACGCCAGCGTTAACCGTTGTAGTACCGGTGTAGGAGTTTCCACTCCCGGAACCATCGTCACCACCTAGAACCCAGGTCCCGGTTCCGTCTTTCACAAGGTTGATAATCCCTCCGCCAGCCGTGTCATTATCCTGAATTTTCTGAACAACTCGGTTGTCATTGGTATTGCTACCACCGAGAGTTAATGTACGAGCCGCCGTAGCATTACCAAACTTTCCGTTCAAAGCAAATCCGGATGCAGTATCAAAGACGAGCGCCCCCGTTCCATTGCTTTCAATAGTCATACCGCCGATCTGGTCAGAACCTGCCGTGTTATCACCCACCCTGATTTGAAGATCGGAGGTGCTACCTGCCCCAACATACTCAAGCGTGCCGCTATTAGTATTCAGCCCTCCCTGAATGAAGCTATCACCCAGATTTTCAACGCTGCTAAACTGAACAGTTCCCTTCCAAACTTGCAATTGATTGATTCCATTACCGGCGGCATTGTTGGTGCCCTGTAAAACAAGAGTACCGTCACCACCTTTTGAAAAGTTTTGGGTACCGCCAGTCGAAGTTATATTTCCACTGAGAACCAGCGTTTCATCACCTTGAGCATAAAACTGTCTTGAGCCAGACAACGTCAAATCATTAGCAATCGAATGGGTGAAGGTTCCCGAACCGTTACTTGCGACATTAATGTTGCCACCCAAAGTAATTCGACTTCCACTGAGCGAGAAATTCGTATTCGTGGAATTGAGGAAATCAATATCCCCAAACGTCGTTCCGTCAGCGAGATCATTGACCGAACTTGGTCGCGTAGTCCCAGCAAAATCCAATGTGTCATTTGCGGTTGGAGCGGAACCCGAATTCCAGTTCGCCCCTGTGGACCAATTGTTATCTCCCCCTCCACCTGTCCAGGTGAACAGATCGGCCCGGACAAAATCGGAGCAGGTAAGCGAGATGATCGAAACAAGACACAGACGTGTCGCAAATTTACGAAGCCAGAAATTTCTAAACATGATGATGAACTTGAGGTGCAATAGGTCAATGGTGCCCCGGTAATCCGTAGCCGCGGCGGAATCAATCCTTCCCCAGCATGGGGAGTGACTCTAGTATCGCTGGGGAAGTCAATTTTTAAACCCAAAAATCGTTATTTTCGGAAAAATTCTCCCCTTCAACTTCTCCCGCTCCAGACCATCAATCAAATGAACGTTTTATGAAGGTCAACCGCTGAAACAGTGGTTTTTTCCACATCTAAGCCGCACCCATTCCGAACTGGCTAGAGCTTAACGGGAATTTGGACGCCCTTTTTTTCGCGCAGCTTTCCGGTCAGGTCGATAACCTTGCCCCGGAGCGAAACGACCCTGTTTTTTGGCCGACTTTTTCTTATTCCCGCCCGCTTCGCCAGCGCTATTGCCATCCGGCATTCGGTGGACATACTCTCCACGAAATTGTTTACCCGCCATCCGACGCCTTCGATCAATCGCTTCTTTAGGTGCTTTGCCCGGAATCAGGCAGTCGCATCCATTCCCAATCAACTCTTTGCGACCCGCGTCGAGCAGCGCCTTTCGCACTTCAAAGTAGTTTTCCGGCTTGAAGAATTGCATTAACGCTCGCTGGGTTTTGCGATCCTTTAACTTCTTCGCAATAAACACAGGCTCTTTGGTAAACGGATCCATTTCGGTGTAGTACATACACGTTGCGACATCCAACGGAGCCGGGATGAAATCCTGTACCTGATCCGGTTTATACCCGTTTCGTTTGAGGAATACGGCGAGGTCGATCATGGAGTTAACATCACTGCCAGGATGGCTGGAGATAAAGTAGGGCACGATGTATTGCTTCTTTCCTGCCTTCTTCGACTCTTCACGAAATTTTGTCGAAAACGACTCAAAATCCTCAACACTTGGCTTCCGCATCTTATCGAGCACATCATCGTTCGCATGTTCGGGGGCAACCTTCAATAATCCACCGACATGGTGTTCCGTCAATTCCTTCATGTACTCGGGGCTTCGCCTAGCCAAATCCATTCGGATGCCACTGGCCACGAGTACTTTTCGAACCCCCTTTACCTCACGAGCCTCTTTCATCAACTGAATTAAGGGCGCGTGATCCGTACCGAGCAGTTTACAAATTTTTGGGTGAACACAGGACTGTCGGCGACAGACCGCTTCAACCTCCGGCTTGCTACATTTCATCTCGTACATATTTGCCGTCGGACCACCAATATCGCTAACGACGCCGGTAAATTTTGGGTCTTCGGCCATCCGATTAATTTCCGAAATAACCGAGTCTTTGCTGCGCGACTGGATGACACGGCCCTGATGAGCCGTAATTGAACAGAACGTACAACCTCCGAAACAACCGCGCATAATCGTGACGGAATCCTTAATGGTCGCGAACGCTGGAATGGGTTCTTTGTAACTGGGATGCTGTTGTCGCGTATACGGAAGCCCGTAAATTTGATCCATCGCATCCTGGCTGATTGGAAACTGCGGCGGATTGACGACGACTGTTAGTCCGCCGTGCTTCTGTATTAGACGTTTCGCGTTGTAGGGGTTGGTTTCGTTGTGAATAATTTTGGTGGCTTCTGCGAAAGCAAACTTATCTTCGCGAACCTTTTCAAAACTAGGAAGCTCAATGGCATCCTCGGGAATTGGATCTTTCGCACCGCACACATAGGCAGCGCCGAGCATGTCCCGCAAGTCTTTGACCGATTCGCCTGCATCCAAACGTTCGGCAATTTCAACGATTGGATTTTCACCCATACCGTACAGTACGAGATCCGCTTTACTATCGAGCAAAATTGACTTGCGAACGTTGTCGCCCCAATAATCATAGTGAGCGAGTCTTCGCAACGAAGCCTCAACCCCACCAGCGATCACTGGCACACCTTTGTAGGCCTCGCGAGCCCGATGACAGTACGAAAGTGTAGCTCGATCCGGACGAAGACCAATTCGGCCTCCGGGAGAATAAGCATCGCTATTCCTGACCTTCCGATTCGCCGTGTAGTGGTTAATCATGGAATCCATGTTTCCGGCACTGATCCCAAAAAACAGCCGCGGCTTTCCAAACCGTTGCCAATCATCGCAATTACGCCAATCTGGCTGCGAGACAATTCCGACTCGAAAACCTGCAGCCTCGAGTGTTCGACCAAGAATCGCCATCGCAAAACTTGGATGGTCGATGTAAGCATCTCCCGTCACAAAGACAACATCCAGTTCGTCCCAACCGCGTGCCTTCGCCTCCTTCATGGACATCGGCAAGGGAATCTTTCCAGCCGGAGCAGGGGTAGCGGTTCCTCTTAACGTCTCAAGACGAGCACATTCTTTTTTAGCAGTGTCGATAATTGGAAGGTTCATTGCCGAATTTAACCCAGATCTCGATGTTTCTATTTACTAATCTCAACTTGCCCGACTACGTCAAAGGCAGCAGACACGCTGCCCTTCAGTATATCCCCAAATCCACATTCCCCATCTAATCATTCACGGAAACTTACATAAAGAAAATGACACGATGTGAATCAGATAAAAAGAATCGAATACACCGATTGGAACCGGTCCCTACGGACTACAAATAATAATCGTCCGAATCAAAATACGTAAGTGACCGACATTCACGAAAAAAACCCGCCATTTCTGGCGGGTCTCATGGTTTCTAGAACTATCAGTTTCCCGACGAAATCATTCAAGAATGACTTCGATTTTAGGATTATTGGGAACGATCGTCAGCGTAAGCGGAGTCGATTTAAGGCGTTCATACTGCTCAGGAATCGGTCGGTTTTTAAGCGATTTAAGGAACTTAGCAGCTTTCATAATAGATGCCTCGTCCTCTCCACGATCCCCTGGGATCGGTCCCTCAACAACGAGTACTTTGCAATCGCATGCACAACAACCAGATTCTTCTTTACCCGGCAGACGAAGCGTAAACTCTCCCTTGGCATCCGATACTCCAGAGGCAACAAAGTTGCCATCCAGACCATCTGCCATCGGAACTAGCTTGATCTCCGCGTTAGCCAAAGGCTTTCCACGTAACATCAAAACGCCGCTTACGGGGACAACTTCAACCGCGGCCTCTCCGCCGCAGCCAGTCAAAAGTAGAGCAAAGCTGCAGCAGGAAAGCAGGTATCCCAATTTCATCAGGTTAGTTTTGAACATTGGCTACAATTCCATCATTGCGGACTGCCAAACTTTGAAGCGTTATTAAGTCTGCAGTTCCGGTGAGTGTAACGAACTGAACAGAGCCATCGGCCATTACGAAGTTCGCACCGCCGGGATGACCACTGCTAAACGAGTTGAACTTCTTGTCAGTCATGGAATAGCTTGGGTTGGGACCAGAACCAACAGGAAGCTTGTAATTGATTGGCTCAATAACGCCAGACATGCAGTCACGTGCAGCGGTACGATTGGACCACGCCCAACCCCGGTAGTTTTTGAAATTCTGCCACTCAGCATCCTTGGAATATCGCTCGCCTACAAGCAGAGTATTGGAAGATCCATCAGTAATCGCCCCAAACGTTGTCTTACTGTTGTAATACATAACTCCATCGTAAGTAACGCTGTAGTAGTACCAAGTCTGAAGTCCGGCAACCGAGAAATAACTATTGGCACCAAAATAATAATCGTTGTACTGCACAACTTGCTCTTCGATGTCAGAAGGGCACAGAAACGTCGGAACTACGTTGGCTGCTGGCGAGTCCTCGCCACTAGCATTGGCGTACTCTCTTTGATTCAAATTCAATTGGTCGAAAAGATTGTTCTGCTCCATGAACGGAAGAACCCATACCATCCAAGAACCAAACTTTCCATTGACCGCCGGCTCGCTCAGCCCCATGCTGTTTGCTTGACCGGTGTAAAACGAACCAGACCCTTGATTGATCGGAACGTTGAGTCCCGGAGGAAAATGCTGAAACGCACTTTCGTAATTCAAGCAAGCCAATCCAGCTTGTCGAAGGTTGTTAGCACACTGAATCCGGCGAGCAGCTTCGCGAACCTGTTGAACAGCCGGAAGTAGCATTCCAATGAGAATGCCGATGATGGCAATCACAACAAGAAGCTCGACCAGAGTGAATCCTGTTCGCCTCGGTTTAGAGTTTGAAAACATAGTTACCTCAATAAAAATATTAGAACTGACCAGAGGATTCGCCTAACAATGATCAATATGCAGCGATATCTCCGGAAACATACCCGATGCGGGAATTGTAGATGGAAGACCTCTTTTTCGCCAGTTGCTACATATAAATCTTCGGTTAATTTCAGCAACTCCGCGAACGTGGTTGAATCCAATAAAACCGAAGCGAGTTAAACTTTAGAAAAACCGTCTTCAAACTGCCCAAGCCCCAATTTAAACCAATTCGACGCCCTCTCCACGATGTAGACGAATGGGCAATCGTGATTCTACTGGCTTCCCCAGCCATTTCCCTACTATAGAAATCAGGAAACCAAGGAAACCAAAACGAGTGACAAGGCTTCATTCCGACGAAAAAAACCTCTAGCCCAGTCCGTTATTTAACCCCGGGCTTGGCGCTTGAATTTTCCAATTGCAAATTACCAAATTGGACATATTGCTCCCAGTCGTAAGCGGTAATGTCATGCTTTCCTGTTCTTAAATGATAGGCTCGCAGTTGAGTCCTCCTCGGCTCATCCGCTGCCGGTGACTTAAATTGCAGGGGAGAATCGCCGAAAAGCTCAAAAACGGCATTCGAATGATAGAGCGAAAGATATTCTCCGCGGGGATCAGCCCACTGATCTCCAGTCGCACTGGCCACATAAACAGCACGAGGCGCGATTAAAGCCATCAGCATATGTTGATCGACAGGTAAATCATTTTCTCGATCATCGAACTCTGGAAAACGGTCGCAAAACCAATGCGGGAAAACTCGATTGATCACTTCAACCGTTTCACCAAATTTCCTGCGACTCAAGGCAGCACCACCGCAGCCCGAATTATTGCTAATGGTCATCCAGAATCGCTCATCCGAAGCACCTGCCCAAAGCGATGTTTTCCCAAGCCTTGAGTGCCCAATTAAGGCCACGTGTTTACCGTCAACGCCAGAATCTTGCTCGAGATAATCGAGGCAACGTGAAAGTGCCCAAGCCCATGCTCCAATGGACCCCCATTCTGATTTCGTCGGCTTCGTTTGCCCCGCTTCATAAAAGAGCGGATGTATTCCATTCTTGAATTGATCATGAATATCGGGATCGACGTCACCATAATATATCGTCGCCACCCCATAACCCGCATCGATAATTTCTCGACAAGGCCAGCGGCTTGCCGAGGTTCCTCGCCCTTCCTCATTCGCACGGTTATCTGTGGTGGAAGGAGATTCCCTATTCCTTACCCAACTCTTTGTGATCGAGACCTTCGGATCATCGGTGGTCGTGTGGTTACCGTGAAAATTGTATCCCAAAAAACACGGAACCTCTGAGCGGGTATTAGGCAGCGTGACCAAGAGAGTTGCAAAATTTGTTGGGTCATCCCCAAATACAATTCTCACCTCCTTACGAATCGCAGCCCCATTAAAAATCTCCCATGAAGAAATCACCTTAAAATCCACATTAACTTTACGCTTAGGTACGTCGCCATATACGTTTTTTGCCATCGCATCGAAAACTTCGAGACGGCGTTTTGCCTGCCAAGCCTCCGCCGTTTCCACGAAAACGCCATCATTTGATTTCAACAATTCAGGCAATGTAAAAGACGGCACCTTGGTTTCGTCCTTATTAATTCCGGGTCGCTGAGCAATTACTTGTTCATTCATAAAACACACCACCAAAACCAGACCGACAAGGGCAGGAACGCGGATTAACATTGGCCGTCCTTATAAAAACACTGTTCAGAATATGGTCATTCTAAACCAATTACGCTCGCCAATGCAGTACTTTTCCGTCATCAAATAATGGGTCTCGAATTTATCTGAAACAAAGCAAGGCTTATGCTACATTGAACATCCGTTAATCAAGTAGAGCCAAGTAGAGAAACACAATGCAAGTCACACTTTCGCAACTAGCCTACGCCCGATCCGGCGACAAAGGCGATGGAAGCAATGTTGGCGTCGTAGCCTACAATGCCGATTGCTATGAAATCATCAAAACAGCTCTAACGCCCGCTCGCGTGAAAGAACACTTTCGAGAAATTTGTTTTGGCGATGTCGACCGCTACGAAGCTCCCAACTTGCTGGCTCTCAATTTCATCCTCCACGACTCACTGGGCGGTGGCGGAAGCGAAAGCCTAAAAACAGATGCCCAAGGGAAAACCCACGGTTTAGGTATCCTGTTTATGACGTTAGAGGTTCCCGATCAATTCGAAATTCCAAATCGAGAATGCGTCGGTTGATGCATTCTGTCCAAGATTCTCGATCCGCCATTAACAAAATCGCCGCCAATGAAATGCTATGCTTCCATTATTTTCGGTCTGGTGTTGATCGGGACGGGTCTGCTTCGCTCCGTCGAAGCCCAAGCATTTAAGCCAAATGCCTTTTGGTTCTGCTTAATAACGGGATTGCTCGCAATTGGAGCGGGTTACTTATTCCGAATGGACAAGTCCCGAGCGGGCACTGCCGTGGCTGTCATGACCAGCCTATTGGTGATCCTCTTTTACATGTACTGCTTAATTACACAACCAGAAAAAGACGCGACCTACCGGGTTTGCATCGCACTCCTTGCAGGATTTACAGAACTTTCGCTGGTGCTCCTGCCAGCCAAGACTGGACAATCAACACAGTAAATCCAACTCGGCTTGAACTCAAATCACAACGTCCGTTTGAGTCACTCCTTTTCTTTTTCATCCACAGTGGGTACCGACTGCGGGTCATTGTTTTTTTCAACAAGGGACCGCTCCGCCAAGTCAAAAACACTTCCTTCTTCGAGTGCTATGAAATCGTCTTCACCAGGAACAACAGGGTTCCTGCGATCATAAAAGTGAACCTTTCCTCGCCCTACGACGCGTGCCTTGGACTGTGTCACAACAATTGCCGTCGCCTCGTCAATTCCAATCCCTAACAACTGCGGATAGCGGTTGACGAGTGAAGTCATGTCACGCTGACGCCTTCGTTGGGAAAAATGCTGATCAATCGCGACCCCCGAAATAAATCCCAGTCCGCGTTCGTACCCAGGTGCCATAATGTCAAAATTGGCGACTGGATTTGCTCGGCACATATACCTAGCCTGAATCGATGCTCCCGCAGAAGAACCCCCAATGACGCCCCCTCGATTGAGAACTTCTTTCATCAACCGATGAGCCTCCGTACCGAAATAAGAATCGGCTAAATTCCATTGTCTTCCACCACCAAACCAAATCCCGGTAGCCTCTCGCAAAGGCGCCAGCAATGCTTCGTCGGAATTCGCTTTTTCGCGATCCTTCGTATGAATGAACGTTGCAGATTTCACTCCCATCTTTTCCCAAACCTCAACGATTCTCTGTGAATCAGAGACTTCATCGCTCTCACTACAAGGCACGTAAACCATTTTGGCATTCGGCCCGCCGGCAAGTTTCACCATCTCTTCCATTAACCCTGCCGGCATCCCCCCACCTCCGACAATGACTAAATTGCCGTTTTTCACCAACGGCGGCCGCGGACGACTCGGCGGAAATAAATCTCCCATCCGTTCTATCGCATCACGCCTCCACGCGGTTAGGTCCACGATCGTCTCGTAAGGGTTGGCACGCCGCGAATTCGCCTGCCGCAACACTTGAATCCGAACAGGCTTGGTTTCATTCGCCGCCAATGCAAAAACGGCAGCGCCGTCACCGAGAACTCGAATCTTTCGCCCCGAGAGCACGATGCAGGCTCCGGCCTCAACCCCAATACCAACGCAACTTGGATTGGCTGCTAAAACACCCAATAAAGCACTGCGCTCAGATTTATCTCGATAACCCGCCTTGATGACCGAATCGAAAACCAAGTCCCCACCCTCAAGAAATGAGATTGAGCTTTCCGTTGAGGTCATCACTAATTTACCAAAATATTCAATTGCAGGTCCATTAACACAAACCAATGCACCGCGACTGACCGCTTCTTTCAAAACCGGTAGTAAAGGAACAAGAATGCTTTGCGAGGACTCCCCCAAAACTGGTTCCGTTTGCAGCCATATGATTTTTGCAGAATCCAATTTTTCGATGGTCGAGGCATCTTTCAAATCAGACGGTTCCCGGAGTACCAGAACCTGATGATTCTCCATTTCATCGAATTTAGCGGTCGTTTTGGAATTTGATTTATTCCTACCCTTAGGCAACTGCACCCGAACGACAGGGGCTTCGGTGCGACTTGAAGCAGCCAGCAAGAACTCAGCTGCCTCTTTGGGCAACTCACCACCTCCCCCAGCAATAACGGTTCCGTTAATTTTTAATTCGACAGGCCAAAGCTCGAATGACTCATCAAATTCCTGTCCCGGCAAACCATCGCAGATGGCAAACATAGAAAACAAAAGGAAAACCGTTTTTATCGTCGATCGGAAAATCATCTGACTCGCATCCATTTCTTTGGAGTTACTTGAAAGCCGAAGTTCAAATAACCATAAGCGAATCCAACCCGTTTTTCCAGCAACCTTGGCGATTCAATGACAGTCAATTCTCAATCGTCCAACTTCTCCCGGAAGCTTCAACGGGAGAGTACCGCAGATCACAATTCCATGAATCGACACTTCTCAAAAAACTAGTTGTTTGGCTTAGAAAAATCGCCCTTGAAATTACCCATTTTCTAGAATGAGTTTTCGTCGGATGGAAATTCCTGATCCCTGACTTCGGTACACCATTCCGACGCTGCCGTTTGAATGGTCTCTTTTAAATTGGCATAAGCTTTCACGAAACTCGGCACGTAACCGCTCGTCAAGCCAAGCATATCATTAATAACCAGAACCTGTCCGTCACAGTGCTTTCCAGCACCGATTCCAATCGTAGGAATATCTAAAAGATCGGTTAGTTCTTTTGCAATTTCCGCAGGGATGCACTCCAAAACGATGGCAAACGCTCCCGCTTTCTGGGCCGCAGTTGCGTCCATGATTATTTGCTCTCGATCCCGCTGAATCTTATAACCACCCATCGTGTGAACCGCCTGAGGTCGTAATCCAACATGAGCCATCACGGGGATTCCAGCAGTCACGAGAGCATTGATCACTTCCGCCTGTTCGGCGCCACCTTCAAGCTTTACCGCTTGGCAACGAGTCTCTTTTAAAATGCGACCCGCTGCTGTGACACATTGGTGAATTCCCTGATGATTAATCGGAAAGGGAATATCGACAACAACTAATGCGTAACGCGAACCTCTTCCTACCATTTCGGAATGGTAAATCATCTCATCCAACGTTACTGGCAGCGTATTTTCGTGACCTTGAACGACCATTGCCATACTGTCCCCGACCAGCAACACGTCGACACCAGAGGCATCGAGCAACGACGCCATCGTGAAATCGTAAGCCGTCAGCATGGTAATTTTTTCGCCCCGATTCTTTTTCCCAATCAAATCTGGGACGGTCAATCGCTTGCGAGATTTCTTTTGAGGCTGGGAAGGTTCGTTCATAAAGGACTCGGATTCAATTCGTCAGAATCCCTAATTCTGGCACTCCCAACCTAGGAGAGCAAGACCGGAGAGGTTGCCACTGCAGAGACAACTCCGAACTTTATTATGATGGAACCCCGACTGCTTGGGCGACAACAGCCAAAAACAGCAACCGGCAATCAATGATTACGGCAAACCCCTGATTCACATGCCATTTTTGCTCGAAATTTCCGCAGTAATTCTTCCCGCGAACTCCAACGACTTCGGATCGCCTGGCATGCCCTTTGAATCTCGTCACTATCGGGAATTTGCAACTCAACGTCTCGAACATCACCCCATTCCCGCGCTCTCGATGACAACCCCATTTTTAAATCGGCGTCGAAGCACCAACACTCGTCCATTCTTAGATTCAACATTTCTCCATTCTCAAACAAAACCATTGCGGGCATCCCCGCCGAACTATTTAACGAATTCTTGTGCTAATAGTATGCATATGTTTGTGAAATATTTTTGAAGAACCAATGAGCATTTGGTTAATTCCCATTTTCGCCCAAAACAGGTAAGAGTTACGAGAGAGGGTCAATCGCCAAGCAACAACAGAAAACCAAATTTCAAAAGTTATGAATTCTGGTTTTTCTTTCGAAAGTTAGCTGGCGTATCTGAAATTGCATTTCGAAACTGCCTCGTTAATGCACTTTGATCAGTAAATCCACAGGCGAGTGCGATGTCAGATACGGAGATCTCTGTCGAGATTAATTGACGCGAAGCCTTCTCTAGTCTGCACTTCATAATGAACTTTTTGGTGGACAATCGAAACACTCGTTTCATCCGTCGGTCTAACTGCACCGTCGATAGAGAAAATTGCCGAGCCAAGTGCTCCGTTTTCAATGACTGATCAAGATTATCTTTGATAAACTCGACGACGACCTTTAAATCAGCAAGTTCGGGGTTACTATCATTTGGCCAATTTAAATCTTGGGAAATACCGACCAACCCAACAACCGCTCCTTGGCGATCATGGACTGGAAATTTACTCGCCAGGTACCATCCAATCGAGCCGTCTGAATTTGTAATCCGCTCAAGCTGATCCTGTATTGGCCGGCCAGTTTCAAAAACCACACGATCCTGTTGCTCGTAACCCTCCGCGAGTGGCTCTGAAAACACCTGCGATGCTGTTTTGCCGAGCAAGTCTGATTTATCGGTACCATTGACCCTTGCCACAAAGGCAAGATTCACGGATTGATAAACCCCGTCAAGGTCTTTCACGCAATAAACAATATCCCCAAGGCTATCAAAGACCAGCTCAATCAACCCTGAAGAGAAATCACTCAACATCGTCGACTCCGACTCTTCCCGAGCCGACTGCCTCAGCAACTGACTGGTATCCATGCTGCTTAAGTTTCGCAGCAATGTAGTGATTCATTTGACGGACGGTTCCCGGACCTCCGTAAATAAACCCAGTGTACAACTGAACCAAAGCGGCTCCCGATCGAATCATTTGCCAAGCATCTTCTCCATGCATAACCCCACCCACACCGACGATCGGGATATCTCCCTTGAGTTGATCGTACAACTTCCCAACCACCTCGCGCGAACGCAAAGTCAAGGGAGCACCGGAAAGACCACCATTTCCAATTGCTTCGACAGCCCCCTCTGGAGTCTCCAAACCGGAACGCTCAATTGTCGTGTTGGTTGCAATCACGCCGTCCAACTCAACCTCTCGCAAAATCAAGATGATGTCGCTCAATTGATCCTCGGTAACATCGGGGGCAATTTTCAGCAAAATAGGCTTGCGGGCACATTGATGGTCTCTCGCCAATTCGAGATTAAGCGCAATCAACTTACTCAGCAATTCAATCAACGGCTCCCGGTTTTGCAAAGTCCGCAGGCCCGGCGTATTGGGAGAGCTTACGTTTACTGTAAAATAATCTGCATAAGTGAAGAGTCTTTCAAAACTAATTAAGTAGTCTTGTGTGGCGTCTTCGACAGGAACGATCTTAGTCTTCCCAATATTGATTCCTAAGATGTCGGCTGCCTGCGACTTGGGAGTTACCGAGAGTCGACGCGCAACAGCGTCGCTTCCTGAATTATTAAAACCCATTCGGTTAACAATCGCCTGGTCAGCTGGCAAACGAAACAAACGTGGCTGCGGGTTCCCAGACTGTGCCTGCCCCGTGATGGTACCAATTTCTACATGGCTGAACCCGAGACTGGCGAGCTGAGGAAACCAGCGGGCATCTTTATCAAACCCAGCCGCTAGGCCAACTGGATTTTGAAATTCAATCCCGACCACCTTCGTTCTTAAACAAGGCTCCTTTACCTTGTTTCTCCAGCGAAACAGACTGCCCAGCCCCAATGCGAAGACTACCTTAAACATTCCCATCGAAAAGTAATGAGCTTTTTCTGCGGGCAACAGAAAAAGCAAGGGTCGGGCGATGCGCTGCCAAAGCATAATTTCTAACTCAATCCGAAAACAAGAAAAAACTCATTCATTGACTTACGCTGCAAGTGAAGAATCCCGATCAATTCACAGGTGTTCATTGCTTTCGATCACCAAGGATTCGAGAACGATACTATCTGCTAGCCTTTGAAAGAGACTCACTCGCTTACCAATTCAATCCAACACCTTCACCACCCGACTTGCGATCGGTGCCGCCCTTCAGAGGCTCTCCACTGGCGGGCACTGCCAAGTCCCGTGCTGGTTCTTCCACCGCTTCAACAGCTTCTTTTTTCCCAGCAGATTGCTTGGGTGCAGGCGGCGCCAAACACGCCTTGTGCGACAACGATAATTTCTGCGACTGAGGGTCGATCGATTGGATTTTAACTTCTAATTCCTGTCCCTCTTTTACGACGTTACTGACCTTTGCAACTCGCTGATAAGCCAATTCAGAAATATGAACTAACCCTTCGATTCCCGGCGCAATTTTAACAAACGCTCCAAAATCGGCAATTTTAGTGACGGTGCCTTTGACAATGTCATTAACGGCAAACTGCGTGTCGATCCCCTTCCAAGGGTGCTCCAACGTGTCGCGATGCGAGAGTGAAATTCGGTTTGCATTCTCGTCGATTTTTTCAATCTTGACGCGAACATTTTCGCCGACAGTTAAAACTTCGCTCGGGTGCTTGACGCGCGACCAGCTAACTTTACTGACGTGAATCAGACCCTCTACTCCACCAAGATCAACAAAAGCTCCAAAGTCCATTAACTTAGTAACAACACCGTCTCGCAATTGTCCCGCCTCAAGTTCCTTCAGAAGTTCTTTGCGCTTCTCCTCATTTTCCCGATCGAGTATTGCGCGTCGACTGAGAACAAGCTTTCGTTTCTCCGGATTTACTTCTACGACCACACAAGTCAGTTTCTGGTTGATGTAGACACTAAAATCTTCAACCCGAAATCGATCGATTTGACTGGCTGGAATAAATCCACGTATCGAATTGATGGCGACCTCAAGCCCACCCGTATTGGATCCTGTCACCAGTGCATCGATGACCGCACCTTCGGTGATGTCGTCCCAGTCCGCGACACCGATACTCGCCCCTGGAACCGCCAATTCGTACAGACCGTCTTCTTTGTTTAATCCGCGAACAATTATCTCAACCAGATCGCCTTCTTTCGGAGCTTCCTTAAAATGGTGAAGGGTCGCGACACCCTCTGATTGACCAGAAAGCCGGACAAAAACATTGTCTTCATGAATCTTGGTAATGGCCGCTTTGACGCGCGTCCCAGGTTCAATCTCCTCGACACTTGCCTCCGTCGTCGCAACGACATCGTCCATCGAGATTTCGCCAAGAACCGCGTCGATTTCAGCGTCGACATCATCGCTAAACCCTGTATCCGACTTAATATCCGGAAGTACAACCGGCTCTGGCTCTGGTTCTCCGGTGAGGTTGATCGGATTGGCAACCGCGTTTTGCACAGCTCTAGGTTGCGAGGGCTGGAGTGCTTTATCAGCTGCGTCCCTCTGTGAACCGATCGCTACTTTTCGAACCGGTGCGGCTACTGGTACGGGCGGGTCTTCGGTCACCGTAGGAGAGGCGGTCGCTGAAGCCGAAACCTTGTCGGCTGAGACTTCAGTTGCCGGAGCGCCAGATGATTCTGTGGGAACTAAAGTTTCCGCAGAAGAGGACGCGACCTCTGATGGTGAAGGAGCATTTTGATCGTTGGCAAGGTTGTTGGATTCGGAACTCATGGCTGAAATCGGTAAAATTAAAAGTGATCGTTTTGCCTTGTTCGGCAAAACTAGGAAAGAAAATCTCTTCACTCAAGATTGAGTAATTTAGCAAACTTCGCGTTTGGCGTGTCAAACAAACGTCGATCGCGGACTTAGTTTTTCAGAATTCACGACCCTTCGAAATTAAGTCAAACCCATCGGTCCGAAAGGGCGAGGCTGGCAAACCTTGCGAATTGACTAGATTAGGCGGATTTTCCTTATCCCAACCAAATCGGACGTATTTCGGTTTTTTTATCTGCGGGGAACTCACCTCGACTCGCTGCCCATCAATTTTTGCAGCGGCTGGAACAAACTTCCCATCTTCTCCGCAAATCATAAAACCAAGCAAATCAGGTTCGTCATTTCGAATTTTCAGACCATCATGGGTGTATTTAAAAGTAACTCGGATCGCACCGTCTTCCGTTACAGTTGCACCATCAAAAATTGGCCCACTGTAGACGGGCTTGTTCTCTCCCTCGGGTAGCTGATCTGCGTAAACATCCGCCAGCGCCGCAAGTGCCAACCGGCGACCTACCTCTTGTTTATTAGGGGGACTCAACTGCTGCAAGTCACCAATATCGGTCGTCACAACCATGCGTGTATTTTCAATTGACTTAAAAGTCTTAAGCTGTGCATCCCAAACCTCCGCCAACGACTCAAAAGGTTTTTCAGGATATTCAAACGGAGCCAACTGCACAAAATAGAATGGAAATTCTCCCAGTCCAAAGTTCTTTCGCCAATCGCGTATCAACGTTGGGAATAACGTCGCATATTGATTCCCACGCCCCACATTAGATTCGCCCTGATACCAAATCGCTCCTCGAATTGGAAATCGCTTGAGCGGAGCGATCATCCCGTTGTAAAGATTACCTGGACGCAACGGACTGAGTGGCTGGTCAATCTCTTCGTCCCAATGCTTAAGCAATGGTTTCAGCGATTCAACACCGTCCTGCGTCGCGCGGGATATCCACGCTTCGCAAACGGTTCCTCCCCATGCGACATCAATTAATCCGATTGGAATACTCTCTCCATTCGCATTTTTTAATTTCTTACTTAACTCCCGGCCAAAAAAGTAGCCTGAAGCCGAAAAATCTTTCACCGACTCTGGAGAACAAACACGCCAAGGAATTGCCTTATAAATATTTTCCATCGGCTCAGCTGATGAATAATTACCCATGGAGAACAACCGAATCGACGGGAAGTTCTTTGACTGCTCAACTTCCGTTTCAGCATTGAGCGATTTGCAAACAGGCAACTCCATATTGTCCTGCCCACAACACAACCACACCTCGCCAACCATCACGTCATTAAAAACAACTTTGGGTTCGCCACCATCAGCAATCACTTCCAACTCGTAAGGACCGCCAGCGCCGGGCGTGTTAATCACGACATTCCAATCACCCTTTGCCGTCGCGGTGACTTTTATCTCTTTTCCGGCGAACTTAACAACCAATGCCTGATTTGGATCGGCAGTCCCCCAGACCTTGACCCGCGAATCACGCTGCAACACCATGTGATCAGAGAAAATTTTTGGAAGAGAAATATCGCCGCGTAATTCAACGTCACCCATCAGCCACGCAGAAAAAAGGCAAGAGCATGCAATGGCAATTCGCGTCAAGATTTGCGGATTCATGCGGTGCCTTGTTGACGATTCTCCGAAAACGAGAATCAGTTTAGTTATTCGCAGACTCTAGGCCTGCCGTAAAAAAAAGTGACCAATCAGCTCTAATGCAAGA
>CALKCK010000033.1 GCA_938083195.1 uncultured Pirellulaceae bacterium
GTAACGCCACCAAACCGAGTCTTACTATTAACATAAAACACTCCGTCACCCCGCCGTCCATTGACAGGGTCGTATACCAACCAAGTCCCAAAATTAAATCCGTAATTCTGCGGATGAACTTTCGGATTCCCCGAAGAATCATTTCTCACACGGTCGTTGACTTCACTGGCACATTGATACATTGGAATTCGCAGCATCGGTACGCCGGTATCAAGCTGAGCGTCCCACGCAACATTCAAGTCAACAGCCTTGTATGAATTACTTTGCTCACAAAAAGGAAGCAATCTTCCGTGAATCGACCAGGACCCGTTATTACCGGTTAACACACTGCCCGACTCTATTTCAAAGCTAGGTGGAAAGTGCTGAAAAGCAGACTCATAGTTGTGTGCCGCGAGAACCACCTGACGAACATTGTTGAGACAAGAAGTTCGACGAGCAGCCTCCCGCACCATTTGAACCGCTGGCAACAGCATCCCAATCAAGATTCCAATAATCGCGACTACGACCAGTAATTCTACAAGGGTAAAACCGCGCTTTGGATGAATTACGATTTGCATAAAAACGTTAACAAACTTGCTACACTAGTTTAATAATTAGATTTGCAGGATAGGCAATGAAGCCCAACTTACGACGCTAACCTAATTATCTCATTCCTGCCTGAAAAAACAAACCGTATTTTCTTAACCCCTCTGAACACCGCCCCAATTGCAAACGCTCTTGCAAACGCTCTTGCAAACGCTCTTGCAAACGCTCTTGGAAACGCTCTTGGAAACGCTCTTGGAAACGCTCTTGGAAACGCGAAACGCTCTACTCAGCGGTTAATGACGGCGGCTTAATTCAAAGTCGGGATAAGCTACCGACGAAAAATTGAAACGGATTGCCAACGCTGATTTCATACTTGTTCTACCCCAGTTTCTTGCGGATTTACCGCGATTTTAGCCAGGTTGCGACCTGCCTCGCCACCTCTGCTTAACGCACCGGCTAAATCGAAAAATCGGAGCTCGACGTCGGAAAAGAAGCACGCGACTATTCACATCTTCCCAAAAAAAAGAGCCCATTCCGTTCAAGAAAAAATAGACCACCCCTAAACGTCCCGAAGTACCGCCAAGGGGCCGAAATGCCACCATAAAGGCCGGCATCGTAATTTTAAATTTCTTCCCTGCGGAAATCCGATAGCCTGTCGGTCAAATTAGATTAGATTCGTACCAAAGGCTTTGTTTAAAATGTGATGATCCCTTCATTATTTTTACTTCCATCCCTCGTTGCCGACTGACCTTGCCTGGCAGCACGTTGCTCGATCTTAGAAAAGGAGAAGCAAAATGAAAAAAAACAAAAGAGGTTTTACCCTTGTCGAACTGCTGGTTGTGATTGCGATTATCGGAATCTTAATTGGCATGCTGCTGCCTGCGGTTCAACAAGTGAGGGAAGCCGCCCGGCGCATTTCATGTGCTAACAACCTCAAGAATGTCATGCTCGCAATGCATAACTACGAAGGTGCACACAAACACTTCCCCATGGGTGCAGAAGCCCAACTAGGGAACTCGCTCCCCGAATCCAATCTGTTTATGAGTGCCTTCTCTTTGACGCTCCCTTTCATCGAACAAGAAAACTTACAGAATTTGATCAACTTTGATTTACCTTGGGAACAGCAGCAAGCTGTGGTCGCGAGTACGCCTGTAAATTCATTTTTCTGTCCGTCGAATGTCGGAGAGGACGTAATCGTAGATCCTGAATTTGGAGCTTTTGCACAAGGATACGGACTTCCAATTGGCGACACTTACGGTGTCACCACCTACGTACTTTCACGTGGCTCAAGCTACAAATGGTGCAACCAGCCATACACGCTCCCGGGGAAAGGAATGTTTGATCTTGGAATGAAAGTGAAGTTTAGCGACATCACCGACGGATCTAGTAACACCATGGGGATTGGTGAAGGAGCCACCGGTAAAGCTTGGAAAATCAGCACTGCTCAGGGAAGTGAAGGGCCACCAGCGACTGATGCCCAAGGGAACGAGGTTTGGGCCAAACAACATTGGCTAGTACCTCAGCCCGGCAGTACCTTTTATCAGTCCCAAGGCCTCTCACCGCGAACCAGTATTTTCGCTTCCACAGCGGATTACCTAAATAAGAATCCTGTAACTCAATCCATCATTGATGACAGTGGGTTTGCAGGAACTGCTGGCGGCACGGTTAATGACGGCGATGCAACAAGTAACTTCCGAAGCAATCACCCCGGCGGCTCAAACTTCGCTATGGGTGACGGATCGGTTCAGTTTCTTGCCAACCCGTCTATCGACGTCTACCGGGCTATCTCCACCATTCAGGGACGGGAAGTTTTTGAACTTGATTAAGCTTGCAACTTGGCCTTATTTGCCAAGTGATATTTCAAAACGAAGCTTTTAAATACACCGTCGTCGATCGTTGACTTAATTAAAAAATCAACGATCGACACGGTAATTTTTGATTTGAAAGCCCGGTTAGGACGACCTTCGCTAACAAGGCAACCTCCCTTCGGTTTTCAAGATTGTGAACTGCTTTTAATATCATAGGACGATCGATTGAACGCGACGGTTCCTTCAGAAATTCAAGCGGATTTGGATTTCGCACTTTCAAAACTTGAAAAAGGTGCACAAAACCTTCAGTCAATGCCGTTGCTACAGCGGCGACAGCTGATCCAATCCTGTGCGGCAAACATACCGGATTTCGCTCAGCAATGGGTGGAGGTCACTTGTGCCGCAAAACAGATTTCCCCAACGCGCCCCGTAGCTTCTGAAGAAATTCTCACTGGACCAGCCTCCTTACTTCGATACTTGCAATTGCTTTCCGGTTTATTTCGCAATGTCGAAAAGTCAGGCAAACCCCAACTCCCCGGCTCGCCCCGCTGCAATCTGACCGGTCGTACCTGTGTCCCAATCCTGCCGGTAAAACGTCTATTTGACCCATTAATTTTCCGGGGTCTGTCTGCTGAAGTTTGGTTAAACGTCGACCATGATGATCAAGATATTTTTGCCGAACTCCCTTCTGACCGAAATAACATTGGGAACGGAAAAATTGCTGCGGTCCTCGGAGCTGGGAACGTCAGTGCCATTCCGGCGACCGACATGCTCTACAAGATCTTTCACGACGGAGAAGTCGTTTTATTAAAACTCAACCCCGTCAATGACTACCTTTACTCGACTTTTACTTCGATCTTCGCACCGTTAATTGAAAAACAATTACTTCAAATTTTACGCGGCGGGAACGAAATTGGAAAAGCGATTGTCAGTCACCCTAAAATCGACACGCTTCATGTCACCGGTTCCCATCATACGCACGATGCCATTATCTGGGGAGCGAACGCCGACGAACGAGCCGATCGCATTGCCAATAACAACCCACTTGTTAACAAACCAATTACGAGCGAACTTGGAAACGTCACCCCGTGGATTGTCGTACCGGGGAATTACTCAAATCGCCAACTCCAATCCCAAGCCGAACATATCGCTGCATCTATTGTCAACAATGCATCGTTCAATTGTGTCGCTACAAAAATGATCGTGACTTGTAGCGATTGGCCGCAACGTTCTGATTTTCTCGACCGAATTGAAACGCTATTAAAAAACATCCCTCCGCGACATGCCTATTACCCGGGAGCCCGGGAGCGATTTGAACGCGCTAATGCCGGCCGCGAAATTTCGAACTCATCTTCCGAACTTCCCTGGACATTAATTCAAAATACGACTCCAGAGTCTGCGGCTCACCTTTTTCAAGAAGAGTCATTTGTCTGCGTGTGTGCTGAAACAACGCTAGAGGGCAGTACTCCTGGTGAGTTTTTAGACTCCGCGGTCGAATTCGTAAACGACCAACTCTTTGGAACCTTGTGTGCAACGATCACCGCACCCAAATCATTTGAAAACCGGGAAGCATTGGCCTTAGAAAAGGCAATTGCCAAATTGCGTTACGGATCGGTCTGCGTTAATCAGTGGGCAGGGGTGGTCTACGGACTAATGACGCCACCGTGGGGAGGTCATCCCAGTTCTAGTCTAGAATCACCTCAAAGCGGGATGGGGCACGTCCACAATACTTTTTGTTTGAAAAACTTTGAGAAAACAGTGCTTCGCGGTCCACTCTGCAGCCACCCCAAACCGGTCTGGTTTCATTCTCACAAAACAGCCACTCAGGTTGGCTGGTCCTTATTAAAGCTTTACGAAAAACCAACAATCACACGTTTGCCTTTACTTTTCTTTCACGCCCTGCGTGGCTGACAGATCCAGTAAAAAATCAAGTACGGCACCCAACAGCCGGTGCAAACATATGTCCAGGAAAAAGAAAATGAAAAACCTATCAATTGCGATCACCTTAGTCATCACTCTGATTGTCAGCGGTTGTGAAAAATCTCCGTTACCTTCGACGACAGAATCTTCGACGACAGAACCAGTAAAAAATGTGACGACAGAAACTCCTAACACAGCGACGATTGTGATCACTCCGGGCGCGGAGGCGCAGAAAAAGGCCCAAGAAGCATTTCTGCTTGCCGAGCCGGGCGACATCATTGAATTCGCTGAGGGTAAATTTGAGTTTGACAGCCCACTCTCCTTGATCGACGTTGCAAATGTGACCATTCGCGGAAAAGGAATGGAGCAGACAATTCTTAACTTCTCCAAATTCCAAGATGGCAAGGGCGGCGAAGGAATCAAAGTAAAAGCCGACCAGTTTACCATCGAAGATTTGACGATCGAAGACACACCAGGCGACGCTATAAAACTTCAAGATTGTAATGGACTTACGATGCGACGCATTCGCACCTGGTGGACCAACGGGCCTTCCTCAGAAAACGGTGCCTACGGTTTATATCCGGTACTTTCGAACAACGTCCTCATTGAGGACTGTGTTGCTGAATGTGCTTCTGACGCAGGGATCTACGTTGGGCAATCAAAACAGATCATTGTTCGCAATTGCATTACGGAAAAAAATGTCGCCGGAATTGAAATTGAAAATTGCATTGGTGCCGATGTCTACGACAACGTCAGCAAAAATAATACGGGAGGTATTCTCGTCTTTTCGCTGCCCGGATTGACAATAAAAAACGGCGCCGACTGTCGCGTTTTCAATAATACAATCACGGCTAACAACCATGAAAACTTTGCCAAAGAAGGAGCGATGGTCGCCACCGTTCCATCGGGAACCGGTTTGATGATTATGGCAAATGACCGTGTCGAGGCATTTGGAAATACATTCGATGGTAACGCCGGGGCAGGCTGCTTAATCGTTAGCTTTATTACTACACAGCGAAAATTCGATGACCCGCAGTACGACCCCTACCCAGAAGCAATCGCCGTCAAAAACAACACCTTTAAAAACGGTGGCACGGATCCTCAGGGAGAACAATTTAAAATGTTCACCGACGCGACGGGCCAGAACCTGCCAGACATTGTTTACGACGGCATTCTTGATCAAACCAAACTGGTAGATAAGAAATTACCAGCTGATCTGAGTGTTTCGATCATCGACAATGGCAAGGCAACTTTTGTCAATCTTGACCTTGGGAAGCTATTCGCTGGCAAACAACCTAACATGACAACCGACATCACAGAGTTCGCTCACCCGTTACCTCCAGTCAAAACGGTCACGATTGAAGGCGTTAAATAGGGACTTCGCGAGTCTGGCCTTGAATTCGACGGCAACCGACTGATAATAATCCCTGTGCCTACCTTCTACGCAAAACGATTGAATCAAATCTCGGAATCCAAGTCGGTTCCGATCGCATTAGTACTACTATTGATAACAGTGCTGCTTTTTATGTTAGTCGGTTGCGAACCCTCAGTCTCTCCAGTCGGCGATTCATCCAATGGGGTTGAACAGGACGGGACGAGCCAACTTCCAAACAGTCGAATCAGTAAATACAAACCCAAGCTGTCAGACTATGAGATCTTCCAAATTCCAATGGACGAACTCAAGCCCGCCAGCGAAGTTATTGAATACGATTTAAACACGCCCTTATTTAGTGATTACTCTCAAAAACAGAGACTCATCAAATTACCCCCGGGCACGCAGATCAACTACAAACCGAGTGGTCCTCTCGACTTTCCTGTTGGAACCATTATTGCGAAGACGTTTTACTACGCCAAAGACCTCACCGATTCATCGTCGTCTCGGCGTCTCGTTGAAACAAGAATAATGGAACACCGGACAGAGGGATGGGTCGGCATTCCCTATCTCTGGAACTCCGATCAAACAGATGCCGAGCTTGCCATCATCGGGGCAACCGTCGACGTTTCATGGATTCACAGCGATGGAACCCCCCGCTCAAACTCACATTTGGTGCCGAATCTAAACGACTGCAAACGCTGCCATACGGATACGGAAATGCATCCGCTCGGTCCAAAAGCCGCGAACTTGAATCGTGACCTTGCCCTCAGCGGCAGTCATGAAAATCAACTAGAACACTGGCGTTACGCCGGACTGATCGACGGCCTTCCCGAGTTGTCAGAAATCCCCAAGCTTGCGGTTTGGAATGACGAATCTACTGGCACAGTCGATCATCGCGCCCGGGCTTATCTCGAAGTCAATTGTGCTCACTGCCACAATCCAATTGGACCGGCCAGAAACTCGGGGCTTCACCTCAATATAGAAGAAACAAATCCGTATCACCTGGGAACATTCAAAATCCCCGTCGCTGCTGGAAAGGGTACCGGAGGCAGGTTGTATGGGATTGTGCCGGGCAAGCCAGATGAGTCAATTCTGGAATACCGAATGCAAACTACAAAATCGGGAGAGATCATGCCCGAATTTGGCAAATCTCTGGTTCATGATGAGGGACTCGCTTTAATTCGCACTTGGATCAAAGAGATGAAATCGGATTGATCGCTCACTCCAAAACAACTTGCAAGGAATCCGGTTTAGCCGACCCGACGCAACGTTTCCGAAGGCAGTTCACCGAACTGAGTCTTGTAGGATTGCGAGAAATCACCAAAGTGAAAAAATCCAAATTGACAAGCAACAGAAGTCACTGTCGTTTCTTCAGATCGACAGCGCTTCAGTTTGTGTCGTACTTGATGGAGCCGATGCCGTTTTAAGTAGTTCATCGGCGAGATACCAAGACATTTCTTAAACGCATACTGTAAAGTCCGCTCACTCACCTGAGCGGCCTCACACAGATCCACCATCCTTACGTGTTCTTCCGGTCGCTGTTTGGAGTAATCCTCGGCGACGCGAACCAGCGCCCTCGATTTCGCAAGCCCCTTCGGTTTCTCCGCAACTTCAATTTCGGGGTGTTCTTCCATCATCGAATGACGAATGGAATATGCGACCAACATTAACGCGCGATCACGCAATGCTTCTTGAATTTTCAGCCTTAGCTCAGGCCCTAAATCATGACGATTGAACTGATGAATAAATTCTGGCCAACTCGCCACCCAATAGCTCGAATCTAAATCGATCATCGCACTTTGCAGCGCCGAACTCTGAACGAGAGCCTCACCGAACAGAGTTTGATAGTAGGGCTCAAGCTGCTCAGGAGGAACAAATATTGAACTGGAAGAAAACGAACCGTCATTGATGCAGCTATCGAAGTCAAAAGTTGGAGGCATAACAAAAACACGACGGGCGTCAATTTTCTCTCCAGCAAAATGCCCCCCGTGCGCTGTATCGAACAAGGTCGCGACGTACCGGCGAGCTGGCAGACGAGATCGAACCACAATCGACTGATTAACAAATAAACTCAGTAATTTGATTCCATCCAATTCAATCACAGTTTGAGAGCTGCGGAATTCCGTTCCCGTCAATTGCACCAACTCTAACGATGTACCAAACAACGACCCGTCCCAATCAGAAGGGTCCGTAATAATTTGTGTCATCGTTTGAATCTTCATGCCGCCCATCCTACCGAATGGCTTTGATCATGCCCGTTTCACAGGATAACGGATTCGAAATTGTTTTTCCTGATTTCCATCAAAAAAACGCGACAATTCTTAAAATGCCATAGCAACCTTGGTAATCAAGTGCAGTTCCGCAAACTTGCCTTAGCCCCACCCGCCACTGGAGAACCGAATCCCCATATTGGTGAGCAATCAATAACGGCAAATATCCGACATTCATGGCCTCGAAGTCTAGCAATGTCGCTTGAGAAAAACCTAGTCTCGCCCTACATTGGCATTCACGATATTAACCTGCGAAGCCAAACTCACTGCAAAAAAAAAATGAATAAAACAGGCGTAGCGATTGTCGGATTGGGAACAGTCGGGCAGGGCGTAGCTCAATTGCTACTAGACCATGGAGATCGCACCGCGCGTCACGCAGGCCGTACGCTGTGGCTGACCCATGTGGTTGTCAAAGACATTAACAAACCGCGAGATGTCGACCTTCCTGCAGGCATTCTTACAGATGATCTCAATCAGGTGATCAATGACGATTCCGTCAAGGTTGTTGCCCAGCTCGTGGGGGGGATTGAACCAGCTCGGTCAATCATCTTAAAGTTACTCGAAAGTGGAAAAGACGTAGTCACTGCCAATAAAGCACTCCTAGCAGAACACGGCCCCGAAATTTTCGACCGCGCTCGACAATTGGGACGTTCCGTTGCATTTGAAGCATCAGCTGCCGGCGGAATTCCAATTATCACCAACGTAAGCCAATGCCTGTCTGCTAATCAAATTGAATCACTTCACGCGATTCTCAATGGAACGAGTAATTTCATTCTTTCCAAAATGGATAGCGAGGGCGGTGATTATCAATCAGCTCTCTCCCTGGCCCAACAATTAGGATTAGCCGAAGCAGATCCCACCATGGATGTCGATGGTACCGACGCCGCGCAGAAACTCGCAATTCTCGCGCACCTTTGCTTTGGAGCCCGTGTTCACTGGTCGGATATTCCTCGACGAGGAATTGATTCCATTGATGATCGCGATTTGAAATTTTCAAAAAACCTAGGGTATCGAATCAAGCTAATCGCCTTTGCCAAACTAGCCGGCACCGGTATTCAATTAATGGTTTCGCCAATGCTTGTGAAAGCAGGGAAACCACTTGCTGAAGTACAAGCAAACTTTAACGCAGTTAGCGTTGTTGGAGATGCTGTCGGTCCAGTATTTTTTCACGGCCAAGGGGCCGGGCAAATGCCTACCGCATCGGCTGTCGTGGCTGATATGATTGACACCGCAGTTGGACGTACGGCGATTACATTCAAAACCCTCGAATTATGGGCTGATGGCCACAAACGAGTCGATTTTGCCGAACCAGGCGATCTCGAAGGCCGCTTCTATATGCGGTTCGATGTGGTTGATCAGCCTGGTGTGATGGGCCAAATCACCGGTCGCTTAGGGCAACATGGAATTTCAATCGCGTCGGTTTATCAGCACGAGACTCAAAACGAACGCCAGCAAACCGTTCCTATCGTAATTATGACGCACGCCGCCAAAGAATCATCAGCTCGTGCTGCAATGAAACAAATTGCCGACATGCCTACCGTTGCCGAATCTCCGGAACGTTTTAGAATTCTGAGCTGAGGCTCTCCGGTCGACTTAATAAAGTGGCGGCTGTGAAACCCAATCCTCACGGCTTTACTCTCACTCAAAGATCACAAAATCAATTATGAAATACGTCATCATTATTCCTGATGGATGCGCGGACGAATCTCAAACGGAACTCGATGGAAAAACCCCGCTCGAAGCAGCAGTGACCCCTGCGATGGACCAAATTGCTGCCAACGGAATCGTAGGCCGAGCCAACCATACCCCCGCTCATCTGCCTGCTGGCAGCAGTGTCGCGAACATGAGCCTGTTGGGTTACGATCCAATCAAAAATTACACAGGGCGAGCACCACTCGAAGCTGCTGCCCAAGGGATCGAGCTCGGTGAACACGACTGGTGCATTCGCTGTAACCTCGTCACGGTCGCTGAGCAAACGATGACCAGCTTCACTGCCGGCCATATTTCATCGCCAGATGCCAAAGAACTACTAAAAACTGCTCAGGATAATTGCACAAACTCCCAAATGGAATTTATTCCTGGCGTGAGCTATCGCAACTTGTTGATGTTTCGTGGCACCCCCGATAACCCAGCCCCCTTTTCCAATGAGACCAGAGCTACACCGCCGCATGACCTTTCCGACAAATCAGTGGCAGAAGACTTCCCTCGAGGGCCGGGCAGTAATCTTCTTTGTGATTTAATGAACCAGAGCACCGACTGGTTTTCGGAACACCCCGTTAATCACGCACGCCAAGGTAACGACCAACTCACCGCCACCAATATCTGGCTATGGGGATTAGGACAACGGCCAAATTTGACTGCGTTCAGTCAACTGCATGGAATCAACGGCGCAATGATTACCGCTGTAGATTTGCTTCGAGGCCTCGCGGCTTTGATTGGTTGGGATCGAATCGAGGTTCCTGGCGCAACTGGATACACTGATACTGACTACGCAGCTAAAGGGAAATTCGCAATCGAAGCACTAGAAAAATATGATCTGGTTTGCATCCATGTTGAAGCCCCCGATGAATCTTCACACGAAGGCGATCTCCAAAAGAAAATCACCTCGATCGAAGAAATAGATAAAAGCATAGTGGGTCCCGTACTCGAACACCTTCAAGCAACTGGGGAAGAATTCAGAATTCTAGTAACACCTGACCACCCAACTTACCTCAGCACAAAAACCCACACCCACGGAAACGTCCCTTTTACAATTTGTGGGACAGGAATTTCAGCGGATCAATTTGAAAAATATAACGAAACTAACGCGGAAGCAAGCGAATTAGAAATGCTCAATGGCTGGGAACTGATGCCATTTTTTTTAAAATAGAGCTTTAGACGAACCGTCTCAATAAACCGCAATTCCACATTCAGGGTCAGATTAAGATGAAGAAATCAGGTACCGTCGCAGTCCTTCCGGGAGATGGAATTGGTCATGAAGTCACTGAGCAGGCCATTCGCGTCATTGAAAAGCTAAACGCTGATTTCTCAACCGGATTGGAATGCACTACAGCGCCTGTCGGCGGAACCGCCTATGACTTACACGGGCATCCTTTGCCCCCCGAGACATTGGAACTCGCCCGTCAATCGGATGCCGTATTGCTAGGCGCTGTTGGTGGCCCTAAATGGGAAACGATTACACGGGAACACCGCCCTGAAAGAGCTCTATTGTCTTTGAGAAGTGAACTCGAATTATTTTCCAACCTTCGCCCCGCTTTGCTTTTCCCAGAACTGGCATCAGCATCGACACTTAAACCTGAAGTGGTCTCAGGCCTCGACATCATGATCGTTCGTGAATTGACGGGCGGAATCTACTTCGGTGAACCTCGAGCAATGACAACCGACGACGATGGAATCCGAATTGGATACAACACGATGGTCTACCGTGAGCCAGAAATTCGCCGAATCGCTCACTCTGCCTTTCAAGTAGCTCAGCAACGTGACAAACGTGTTTGCAGTGTTGACAAAGCAAACGTGATGGAGGTCTCTGAACTTTGGCGAGAGGTTGTTACCGATGTGGGTAACGATTACCCAGAGATCGAGCTTTCTCACATGTACATTGATAACGCCTGCATGCAACTGGTTCGTGAGCCAAAGCAGTTCGATGTCATTGTGACCACGAATCTCTTTGGAGACATTCTCTCCGATGCTGCTTCAATGTTGACCGGCTCGATCGGCATGCTTCCTTCAGCCTCCTTGGATTCAAATAACAAAGGCATGTACGAACCAGTCCATGGCTCTGCTCCTGACATCGCAGGTCAAAACTTAGCCAACCCACTGGCAACCATTTTATCAGTAGCCATGATGCTAAGAACGACATTCGAAAACAGTGTCGATGCACAACGAATTGAGAACGCTGTCAAGAACGTGTTGTCCAGTGGCCTGAGGACTGCGGACATTGCACGCGAGGGGGAAACCGCCATCGGCACATCAGAAATGGGTGACGCTGTGGTTGCCGGCATTAATTAAGCGATGATTCGACAAAAGAATCACCTATGCGCTAAATTATTTATTTAAGAAGATCTCACTCTGTACGACGTTTTTAATCAAATCGCGGACGCCACCCTTCGTTTCATTTAGATCGATTACAATTCGATCGATTTCCCCTCGGTCGACCGGTTCCATCAATCTACCGCTGGAATAGCTCAATAATTTTTCGGTAAGGCAACGTGTCACTTCTTTTTCCCGTGTAAGCAGCATTTGCTTAAACTCGACAATATCCTTAACCGTTCGTCCATTCGCCATCGTCGCTGAGGCATCAATTGTATCTTTCGACCTTGGATACTTATCTCGCCAACGACCAACTTGGTCAAAATTTTCAAAGGCAAATCCCATTGGATCAATTTTTCGATGACAACCATTGCAAGCCGCATGCTTGCGATGCAACAACAACTGTTCACGAATAGTCACCGCTCCCCGAGTATCCGTTGGGAGCGGTTCTACATCGGGCGGGGGAGGCGAGGGGGGTAAGCCAAGAACATTTTCCAATACCCAGACCCCGCGAACGACTGGCGAAGTATCTACTCCATTGGCAGTAGCAGTCATTACGCCGGGAAGCACAAAAATCCCCCCCAAACGCGGATCGTCAACTTCCATTTTTCGCAATTCACTTCCGCGGATATCCTCACGACGATAAATCCATTTCCCCAAAACGTCGTTCATGTAGGTGTATTTAGAATCAATAAATTGCTTGATGGGGTCGTTGTTAATTACCGCGTCAGAGAAATATCGGGTTACCTGCTCGATCATTAACTGCTCTACATTCAAGTTTCGGTAAAACTGCTCCGAAGGGGGCATCTTCCCAAGCTTATCCAATCGCAACCACATCGATGAAAAGTTCCGCACAAATGATTTCGCCTTTTCATCGTCCAGCATTCGGTCGACCTGTTGCGCCAATACCCGAGGGTCGTTCAACTGGTCTTTGCTCGCCAATTGAAAAAGGGTTTCATCGGGCATGGATGACCAAAGAAAATAACTCAATCGAGAAGCAATTTCATAAGAACCAAGCGACCCCGAATCCTCGCTCCGGTAAATAAATTGAGGTGAACACAACATGGCAAGATAACCATCCTGCAAAGCCCCAACCACTCCGTTCGCCTGCGACAACGCACCGCCGCCATTTTTTGATTTCTGACTATCAACCGAAAGAGGCGTTATTGGTACGCCAGGGCCCGACCAACTAGCTCGAAAACGATTCGGAACCCCGAAAGCAAAATACTCTATACGAAGATCGTGCGCGCCTGATTCTAATTGAACTCGGCCGTTTCTAAGTGCTGCTCCATGTAACCCATCATGCTCGACCACTATTTTATTATTAATAAGAATCCGAGCACCATCGTCAGATGCCATTTCAAAAGAGTATTCACCATTCTCAGGAACCTTTATCTTCCCCTCACAAACGAGTCCAAAATAATCCTTCGATTGCGAGGCATTGAGATCGACGAGGCCACTTGAAAATACTCCCTCCGCGACTGGCTTTAGCGCATCGAATTCAGGCAGACTGCTCCAGCGACCTTCGTACACTCGATATCCCAAATCCTCAACCAGTCCACCTCGATTCCCCTTAATCGCCTTCAAAACTAGATTTACATAAGGAGCCATTTCCTCTTTTGATACTGGACGTCGGAAAGCACGTTCGGCAAAACGAAAAAGCAAATCACGGACTTCATCTTCATCGCCTGATTCATTCCCATAAAGCATTTGATGGCTTTTCGGCGGCCAAGAATCGACCAAGGGCTCCAAAGTCAGACTATGAATCTTTACCAACGGGCCCTGATAATTTTCCAGTAACACCTCTTCTAATCCTCTGATCCGTTTGCGACGTGCCTCATCAAATTGAGCCTTGTCGGAAAACTGTGCTTGCTTCGGCGACTCTATATATTGATTTTGCAAATACTTCTTTACCAATCGCTCCGTTTGTAATTCTCGAGACGTCGGACCATTTTGCCACGTCAACTGAGGTGCCCAGTCCCCATCAATCCACGACTCGCAAGAGAATTGGTGAATGCGGCCATCAGCGGGGATTTCCCAGTTGGTGATATGAATCTGATTGCGACCTTTCGCAAGTTCTAAGCTGACCAAAAAAGGTGAATCCTGTTGGGTTGGAATCAGCTCCCCCCACGGGTGATGCTGATTCTCCGCAGAAATTTCCACCGAAATTCGATAACGAGCTGCAATCCCTACTCGATTTAATCCGTCAATCTTCAACGATGCACCCCGAAAAAGTGAATCAAACTTGACGTTTTGCTCACTAGCTACCCGCTCAAGCTCCCCCGCGCCTCGCTTGTAGAGTGGAGCAACAAAACGCCTGGTTTCAACTTTTGGTTTCATTTCCTGATGCGTAGCCGCTGCAATCGACTCATCCGCAGCACCATAGATCAGATTTAATAAAAAGTCCGACATCACCAACTTCTCTCCGATATTGGCGGAACCGCTCTCTGTTTCATCCGCAGGAAAAAACCGAACTGGATCGTCGGCCGTGTGTTCGACCCGCCCGTTCCCGTTGTTATCGTAAAGCCGCGTATTAGCAATTCCGGGACGGTACATCAGACCATCGAGATAAAATAAATCACGAAAGGTATTTCGTAATTCATGCCGGTTCAGCCTTCGCAAAATTGTTTGCCCTTCCGTACTGCGGCGGGCAGCATAGGCTGATTTAAGCTTTAAAGTCAGCCGCTCGATAAATTGCGAAGTTGCCTCGCGAGCGGGCTGAGGGCTATCGAGCGGTGGCATTTCCCCAAGATTCAACTGATCTAAAATCCCCTGCCAGGCAACAAGCGTCTCTATTTGCGAAAAATCGTTACCGAGATTATCGAATCTTTGGTCGTTTTCCTGACGCTCCGCGCCGTGGCATGCAAGGCAATTCTGATTCAAGAATTCCCTCAATTCATCCGCGGATGCAGCGCATGAGATACCCCAAAACATCACCACCAAGATCGAAGCAATTAGGTGTCTCACAATCTCTAACTCCAACCAAGTCCGCTGAGGGTACCACTGCTCGTACCGAATCGATCCGCTTCGACTCCATGGTTTTGCAAAATGGACAATAATAGATTTGCCGCAGGTATTCGGCCTACAACCTCAGAAAACACCTTATGCTCTCCATGATGATAGCCACCGCCAGCCAACAACAAGGGAAGATTTTTGGTTTGATGTGTGCCCGTCGCCATTCCGCAACCAAATAGAATCGTTGTGTGATCTAACATCGTCCCGCCATTAATCACGTCCACTTGCTGCTTCAATCTTTCCATCAGGTAAGCCATCATCTCGATCTGATAACCCTCAATCTTTTTAAGAGCCGCCACTGGCTCTGCTCTTTCTCCATGATGAGAAAAATTGTGATAGCCGCCACTCAAACCAAAATCGCCGTTGGCGAAACCACTCACGCAGGTCACGACACGGGTGGAATCCGTTTGGAGCGCCAAAACAATCATCTCAATTGTCGCCTTTAGCCGATCCGGAGTTCCGCCCTTCGGTTGTGGCTCCAAAACATCCGTCTTGGGCTTAGGCCGGTCAATCCACGGCTCCTGCTGGACGATCTTCTTTTCAAGAGAGCGGACCGAACCGAAGTATTCATCCAGCTTTCGTTGATCCTGCTTGCCCAGTTGCTGCTGAAGCGACTTCGCCTGCCCCATCACAACATCCAAAACACTATTTTGCCGTTTCAATCTTTCTAAAGCGGTTGCTTTTCTCTCAGTGGGCTCGTCAAGAAACATCTGGCGATAAGCGGTTCGCATATCAATTGTCGGAACCTGAACACCGGCACGAGTAAAGCTAATAAGATTCTGTTCATTGCAACCGATCGTCATTGAGGGAAACCGCGTGGCTGTACCATTAAACTCAGCGAGCCTCTGATCCAAACTAAGATTGCCCTCGGGATATCCGTGAGCCAACGATGGCCGCACGCCGCTTAATAATACGGGCACTCCGGCGTGCCCTCCCGTATTCCCGTGGTCCAGGTTTGAAAAAATAGTTAGTTGATTTCGATGTTGCTCGAGCGCTTGCAACGTTTCTGGCATTTCATAGCCAACTCCAACCTGATCAGATGCGGGAAAAAAACCATTCCGATACATGCCATAATTATTCGATAGGCAAACAAATCGCTTCACTGGCCGCTGCCCGGCACACGAGGCATGGCTGTTCGAAACCATCGCTTCGAGCATCGGCAATGCGATCGCCACTCCCGCTCCTTTTAAAAAACTCCGCCGTTTAAGTGGAACTCGCATTTCCCATTCCTTTAGCATTAAACTATCAAAGCATTAATCAACACATCCGTTGGTGAAAACACATCCACAATGCATCTTCCACAATCAGATTAGCTTTGGTTTCCAAGCATCACTCAACGAACTACAATTGTACCGTGAAGCACGTTGGTCTGCCAATGAATTCAGCAAACGGTGTCAACCTAACAGCTTGTTCAATTGGCCAAAGCACGAGAGATTGGAAGGTTTTTTTAACATACAATCCGCTCCTCTCATGAACCCGCCGTCCAAACCGACCCATTGATTAGTTCCCCTAAAGAAAACGCCATGTGTCTCGCCATGATGACTAAGAAAAATACTCGCTGCGGCCTTATTGGGAATCCTTGCCGACACGGCATTGTATTCGTACTTTTTGCACTCGCATCCCATGGACTGCTTGGCCTGGCGAACCTCAGCGCCCAACAACCACTCGCCTCGCCGGACACCAGACCCAACATCGTACTAATCATGGCAGACGATTTAGGCTGGAAAGACCTCCACTGTTACGGGAACGAAAATCTCGAAACTCCTCATTTAGATCAACTTGCCAAACAAGGCATGCTATTTACAGATGCCTACTCAGCGTCCCCCGTTTGCACTCCCACCCGCGCAGCCATGATGACTGGCGAGTCACCAGCACGACTCAACATCACCAACCATGCTCCAGGTCACCCACCGGGATACCAAAAGCCGGGAACGCAAATCAAAACAGCCCTCTGGCAACGCAACCTCCCTCTTGCTCGAGTCACGCTTGCCGAACAATTAAAAGCTGACGGCTACGCAACAGGCTTTGTCGGCAAGTGGCACCTTTCTCACCAAACCAAGAAATCAAGCGGCCCAACAGAACCTGAATTGCGTGCAGAGCATCAGGGATTTGATATTAACATCGGAGGTTGTTCATTCGGTGGCCCCCCCAGTTACTTCGAACCATACCGCATCCCAAACATCTCGCGAAATGATCAAATAAACTATCTTCCTGAGCGATGTGGCCAGGAGTGCATTCGCTTTATTGAGGCGAATCAAGACAAACCATTTTTCCTCTGCTGGTGGAACTATTCCGTCCATTACCCATTCCAAGCCCCGGAACCACTTGTTCAAAAGTATGAAAAAAGAAAAGGCCCAGGAATCGAAAACCCAACCTACGCAGCAATGATCGAAGGCATGGACCAATCCATCGGCAAACTACTCAAAAGCCTAGACAGGCTGAAACTCGCTGAGAATACAATGATTATTTTCACGTCGGACAACGGCCCATTCGCCGCCAATGTCAAACCCCTTCGAGGTGAAAAAGGATATCTTTACGAAGGTGGAATCCGCGTCCCCGCGATTGTCAAATGGCCTGGGAAAGTCAAACCGAACACAGTCAGCAAGACTCCCATCATCAGCATGGACTTTCACGCAACCATTCTCGACGCCGTTGGCATCGCTGCCGATCCGTCGAACCATCCCGACGGTGACTCCCTTACCGACTTACTTACCGGAACATCATCGCTTAACCGGGACGCGATCTACTTCCACTACCCTAATTATGCATTCCACAAAAAAAATCGACCGGGAAGTGCAATTCGATGTGGAGATTATAAGCTAATCAAGTTCTACGATGATAACTCAGTTGAGCTCTACAATCTCAAGGATGACCTGAGTGAATTAAAAGATCTTTCTAAATCCATGCCGAACAAAACGATGGAGTTAAAAAATAAACTCGAAGCCTGGATATCTGAAACGGACGCTAAAACCCCCGCGAATGCGAACTAACTCAACTACCAGCACGACTAAATTAATTTCTGCATTCGAGGACGGGAGCCGATTAAAACCCAACGCTACGGTTAAAGTTTAACCGGACCTTCCTTACATAAACCCGCCAATCCAAAACTGTCGATTCGATGTCCCATTGCATGGGCAATCGCGAGCCAAAGCCGACTCGTCGTCACGTTTTTGACTTTCGCAAATCGTCCCATTTCAAATCCAAAACCGCCCCCGACAAGCACCATCGGTAAATTATCAAGTGTGTGTGAATTCCCATGTCCTAATTCATTGGTCCAAACAACCAACGTATTATCAAGCATTGACTCATTCGTTCCAGGCTCTTTGGTCGCCTCTAATTTTTTACAAAGATAAGCGAGCTGCTCACAGTACCAGGTATTAATCCGGCGCAATTTATCCTGCGTCACCTTTTTCCCATCGGGATCATGAGAAAGCGTATGATGCCCTTCACTTATGTCGAGCCACTTCATTCTTGATTGCCCAACTGACTGAGTATACTGCAGGGTAGAAATTCGATTTAAATCGTTCTCAAAACCATTCACTAACAAATCAATTTGCATCTTGGACAACGTCGGCATGTCGTCGTCAGAATTCCCGACATTCTTCGGCAGTTCAACCGGAGCAGCATGGTAAGCAGGCTCGTCTCGGTTGACTAACTCCCGTTCCATCTGGCCAATATATTTCCCATGAGCCTCGAGAAGATGTCGATCTCGCTCGGAAGCCCGCATGCCAGAGGACTGCACATCCTCTCGGACCATATGCAATACACTCAGTAAATTTTCTCGATCCTTAACGTTACCGTACATTTTTTCATACATTCGATAAGGGTCGGCAATTGGCGCAACTGGCTGATTTGGGCCGGCATACACCATTCTCGTCCATGGGTCTGCCTTATGAGGAACCCGAACGCCAAATTCAAGCGTTCCGAAACGTGTATTGGTCGCCTCGTCGGCCTGTAGAAACCCCTTGATCTCTTGATCAATCGAAATTCCTTTGGCCCACCCAGCAGGCTTATCACTCCCACCTTGAATGTTCCCCGGAAAAAGCTCATTGCCTGTCAGCAAACAACTCATACCGCGCATGTGATTATCGCCATCACCACGCACCTTATTGCAAACGCCGTGGACCACCAGCGTTTTTTCTCTCAATTCTTCAAGCGGTTGAAGCACCTGGTCCATCTCGAAATCAGGGCCTTCGGTTTTTGGCCAAAAACCCTCTCTCACCATTCCGTTGGGAGAGAACATTATCACGAGCCGCTTTTTTTTCCCTGATTGCAAATCAGGAATCGCCCAATTGAGTCCATGCCAACTGGAAAGACCTGGGAAAGCCAGTGCGAAAGAACCTGCGCCTCGCAAAAACTCTCGTCGCAAAATTTTTGAACTCATATCAACCTCGCTCAATTTCCAAGGAAAAACAAAATCCCCTAATCACACCTACTCGACTTCACACCTACTCGACTTCACACCTAAGCGACATGCTAACCTATTTACCGCCGGTCTCGCTTTGATAATTCATCGGCACCAACGATATTTCAACCAATAATTTTTCAATATTAAAATCCGAATTCTTAAACTTTTGATGCAGTTCATCAACCTGATTCTTCCCAACGGCATCCAGCGATTGCTTCGTGTAGTAATTGAATAACTGACGAATAAAACTCTTTTGGACACGTTCGCTACTTGCCAAAAATGAAGCTAAATCACGGGCTCCACCAATTTCCACATCCTCCCCTTCAGGGGTCGTATAAATTGAATTCACATCGATCGGTTTTGATTTCTCATGAGTCCGATATCGCCCAACGGCGTCGTAGTTCTCCAAGCTAAATCCAAGTGGATTAATCACCTGATGGCAGCTCATGCACCCTGTCTCCTTTGTCTGATGCTCAACTCGCTCGCGCGTTGTCATCGTCGGATTGAACTCTTCGGTCAGCGGTTTCACATCATCCGGTGGCTGCCGAAGACTGGTGCCAAGAATCTGCTTCGCGATAAACACACCCCGATGAATCGGTGAACTGTCTTTGCTATACGCAAGACCGCTCATCAAAAACGGATGGGTCAGGACACCGCTTCGATTGCCTACAGCACCACTGACCTTATCAAAACTGTCGCCACTGACCGGAATCCCGTAAAATTCACCAATTCTTTTGTTCACATACAGATAATCAGCCAAGAACAGCTGTCGATAATCAGAGTTATCTTTCCACACAACCTCGTCCAGATAAAGCAACAGGCTGGTTTGAAGATCCGAAACGAGCGGTTGATCAAAATCTGGGTAGGCCGTTTTGTCTTTCGTCGAACTGGCCGCTCGCTCAGCCTTAAGCCAGTCCAGAAAAAACATTCTTAGCTTCTGCCGAGATCGCAAGTCACGCACCATGCGTCGTGATTCCCGCTCAACGATTTTTGGATCGACCAACTGCCCCTTGTCCGCGAGCTTATAGAGTTGCTTATCCGGGAGCGAATCCCAGAGCGTCAGCGCTAAATTTCTTGCAACCTCATCACTACGACGGCGACTTTGAATTACCGGATACAAAAATCGCGGCGATTTCAACGCCAACAAAACAACTCGCTTTACTTTATCTTTTTGACTAATCTCCTGCCCAAAATGACGCCCTACAAAAAACTCTCGGTCGTCTTCACTAAGAGTTGTTGCAAACGCTCGCCCAACAAACTGGTAACAAAACTCACGTAACTTCGTCGATGAATCTTTGTCATTTTCAGTTGTTCCCGCAAGTTTCCACATCCTCTGGGAAACCCATTCCGCCGTTTCAATCGCCGCGTCGGTCGTGGCTCGGTCCCACTGTTCAGAAACCGAAATCCCACGTTCGAAACCATAACTCGCATCGTCCGCCGGAAATACTGTCGAACAGATACAGATCTCCCGAGGCGAAACTGGGATCAAACTTGACTCCGGGATAACCTCGACTATCCCGTTAGGACGCTTCCACAGCAATCTAATCTTGGCTGGCGGTTGAGGGTACGAAAACAGATAAAGGCTTAACCCAACAGGCCTTCCACCGATCAAAAATATGGATGCACGATGTTCCACAACATCATCTGATCGAACCTTCCGATCAATGAGTGGATTTTTCAAGTCATTGACCGCAAGAGAGAAACCGTTCTTGGACTCGACCAGTATTTCATACGTCCCAGTTTCTACGGGAATCAGCCCCCCTTTCCAGTAGGTGGAAAACCCTTGATTCATCAGATTGACATCTTTTTTAGGATCTTCCGCCTTCTTTAAAGACGTATATTTTCCAGTCGGATCAAAATGGGGGACTCCGCTACTGAAATCAATCGTTCGATCTACTTGAGATGACAATCGTCTTTTTTCTGTCCAATTTCGCGATGCGAAATAATTTGCCTCTAAACCTCTCGCGTTAGAAACATTTACCTCAGAGCTGAACACTCCAAGTAAATCTACGATGGACTCGCGCAGTTGACGGACCGTCAAACGAGACAATTCGACTCTCGATTTGTTTGACTTTCGTTGAGCCTCGAGAGAATAGAAACGATCGTATACAAATGCTGCGACCAACTTTGCATCATCACCAACGCAAGTCTCCGGATGTTCTTCAGGCATCGTTTTGACAATGAGTTTCTCAAGTTGGGATAACGCAAGGTCTCCGCGAAGCGGATCAGAATAATGCTCGGCAGTCCCTTGGCCATTGTTACCATGGCAAGCCGCGCACTGAGCGCGATAAATTTCCGCTCCCTGTTCATCACCCTGAACTGAGTCAATGAGTAATAACCCAATCGAAAAACACAGGATCAAAACGTGATTTTGAATTTGAAGCATCCCGATCACCAATCATCAATCAACTACCCAAATGGAGATCTCATGATAGTTGATTTCAACCTGCCACTCAGCACCGTTTTGCTCTGAATTTCAATCCGTCTAATTAAAAATAGAAAACGCTGCAAAAAGAACATTATAACGAGGGAAAACTGCCGAACCTGAACGTTTCCCCAGCATCAATATCTCAGACTTTCTAACCGTACGAGCTACCGAACGGCGACTATGTAAGATATCCAACAGGGCGCACTGGGCACCAAATCTCGCCGTTCGAATTTCCCAGTGTCTTCACCATCTTCGTCTTCTGTTTCCCAGTAGACATAGCTTTCCTTGAATCCGGCCTCAGCAAGCATTTCCCGAACTTCGGCGATACTCCAAAATCTCCAGTGGTACTCAAAAGCCCGATTGATCCGACTTCCATCTTTAAATTTGAAACTGATCGAAAAACTGGCATCGTGATTAATTGGATTATAACTATCCTGCTTCCAATAATAGCGAAAACCTCGTTTGCCTTTTTTGACAACGCGTTTGTCGACGTGCCCTTCAATCTGGCAATCGCCTCCGCCCATCATATCCATCACCATGATGCCGTCAGCCTTGATATTGGCACGCGCCATTTTAAAATACTCGATCACTTCAGACCTTGTTTTAAAAATCCAAAATGAGAAATTTTGTGCCGCCAACACATCGACCTGAGGTCGGTTTTTTTTGCGGACGTCCTGCTTAAGCAAACGCACACGCTTCTTTTGAGCTTCCGATAATTTGACTAGGTTATTCGCTCGCCCCCACTCAAGGGTCTCCGAGCAAAGATCTACTCCTAACGCCGTCCGCTCAGAATCAGATTTCACCCACTTACAACAAACCGCAAACGTACCGCAAAAATCCTCGCGGAGACTATATGGTTTTCTCTGATAGATATCGCGAAAGGCTTGTTCGAAAAACTCAACTTCATGGTCTGGTGACTGTACAGACTTTTGGTAGCAGCGGAATTTGTCAGCCTTCTCGGCAAGTGTCTTTTTCTCATTAATGCGGGTGGACGGAGTTCCCATGGTAGAAATATCAGCCTTGTTTTTCATGTTGCTTATCATTGATGCTGCGGAGCAGTTGCACTGCTAGAAACAGTCTAGTCCAAAATAACAATCTTAACGACGTGGCTATTATTTTTTGAACTAAATCTGGTTTTGATTTCTGTGAAGGACAAAATGTGGGTGATCGCCAGAACTTTCGACAATCACCCACCCATTGATTATTCACTCACAAAAAGGACTAGTTACCCTCGACCATTTCGAGTGTCCCCGCGTTGGAGATATCAAAATAAGTGTCATTCGACGCATCGTTCCACTTCATCGCAGACATTCGACGCCCATCACCCGGATCGTTATTGACTTGAACGTCAAACCCAATTTTCTTTCCAACTTTACCCTTTAAATCAATGCAAACTTCGACAATGTAACCGTTCTTGGTCTTTGTCACCGCAGATTGGTAGGTTGAAAGATCATTTTCAGATCCAGCCGATTCGTTTCCATCAGGCTCCGTGCGATACTGAGCATCGTCATCATCGTACGTCGAAGTTCTCGCGAAATTTCGATCAATAAAAAACTCGACTCCATCACGATCCCATTCATCTCCGGCCTCGGAACCAATTGCATCATCAGTGACCTCGGCCAAACAATAAAGATGCCCCTCGTCCCACAAACAACGAACCCATGCTGTCGAAGCTTTCTGGTCATCCGAAAGCTCATCCACCTCGTCAATGGACCGCGAAGTTAACACGCGAGGCACACCCACCCACAGATCATCGACTTTACCGTCTACCTTGGGCGTTCCCTTGAACGCCTTCACTTGCCGTCGCTCATCACCACTGATTTCGCGAATACGAATATTTTTCCACTGAACCTTAAATGGACCGGCATTTTTTTTGACACCATGAACTTGAAGCCCTAAAAATCCTTTCGCCGATTCAATCGCTGGCATCTCAATGTCCTCGACACAAGTTCCATTGATCCAAGTTTGGATTCTCGGACCGTCAGCCAACACCCGATACTCATTCCAACCTTCGTTTTTGAATACGTTCTTCTGAGTACGCGTTGGACTAACCCATCCCCGCTTGGTTCCTTCCGAATAGATATACCCTGACTCCCCAGGATCCCATTCAATCTCAACCTGCGGACCATGCACCCGCCCCTCTTTATAATCAGGCTTACTCACGGAACGAATTTGGACTCCAGAATTCAATCCCTTGTCAACTTTGACCTCGAACACCAATTCGAAATCACCGTATTCTTTTTCCGAACAGAGAAATGAGTTTGGACTTCCCTTAACCGTCTGACCAAGAATAGTACCATCGACTACCTCGTAGGTTGCAGTTCCATTTTTCTGCTCCCAACCATCCAGGTCTTTACCATTAAACAACTCAACAAACCCATCTTCCTGCTTACCAGCCAAAGAATTGGTGACACCACTTCCGCTACCAGCTAACAAAGTCACAGGGGTACAGGAAATTGCAGTCTGAGCGACCAATGTCGAACTTAGAAGCAGGGCTCCCCCCAACACGCCAAAAAAAACCGCGAATGCAGCAATCCGTACCACATTTTTAAAATTGCCAATAGAAACGCTCATTAATAATCCTCGTAAGATATCGATCGCCTTAAGCGATCTGTCAAAACTGCAAAAAGTCAGCTAGATTTTAAGCTCAACATTTACTGAAAACGATTCATCCACTCGATCGGAGCCATTGTGAAACCGCTCATTCCCCCTAATGGAAAGTGCCTTCAGGGAGGCCGCGATGAATGTCCGTTGGTCTGCAAGTATAACCATTTTGATGGTGATGAGCTAACCATCGACGCCTGGGAATTGAAATGCCTTGATTGCGGTTGGCGAGATACCGTCGGCTATAGAAGCGACGAGATGGACGACGAAACAGCCGACCCAAAAGAGTGTCCGTTTTGTAAAAAAACTGACCTTCCTACTGGCCAACGTCCCTGTGAACAATAATGACCATACTTGGTTCTCTGGGTCGTTCGAATCGAGTTCGAACGTTTTTAGCTAGATCTTCGAGTGCTAGAAAGAAATATAGCGAATTAGATTTCTAAGTGGCTGGCCATCGACATAAGCGGCTGGCTGGCCAATCAATCCACGCCCCACATAGGTTCCCGGAGGCATATTCTGGAGCCTTACCGCGACCGATTGATCCTTCGAGGTTCCAACTACATTTTGATAGGCATTGGGCGGCAGGCAACAAACGGTTGTCTGTAAATTAGATGATGTTGCAGGGGCGATCACTGGAACTGTGCTAACCCGAGGCGGGGCAAGCCCCAGCGTCGATTGTTGAACCGCTGTTTGCTGAACGTTGGAACTGCCAGACGAACCCACGGGCTGATAGGCAACTTGACTTACCGAACGACTTGGAAAGCTCGCCGAGGTGAGCTGAATCGATTTCCCATCTTTAATATTGAGAGCAGGTATCGTAGATGCCTGATACTGTAAAACCAAACGCCGAGAACTTGGCCGTCTTGCTACTTGCGGCGGACGCACGACCGCTCGCTGCGCTGTCAATTGCGGTTGCACAGGAAGCGACTGCGGAGCGACAATCGAAATAGGTCTGGGTTGGGCGTTGGGAGCCGGGCTACTCGCGTTTGCGTTCGATGGGAAAATTAAATTTGACGGCGGTATCGAAGCACTTGTCGACAACGAAGGAATCGTAAATTGGGAAAGGTTCCCAACCTCTTTACTGGATAAAGGCACAAACTTGGACTCAAAGCTACTGCTCATTTGATAAGGCTGTGCCTTGTGAATACTGAATTCACCCGCGCGCACATAAGGCGGCGTATAAAACACTGAATCCATCTGGCCAATTGCATGACTTTCAAACTGCCCGCACGAAACAGCAGCCACCGTCACCATTAAAAAAAAGAAAACTCGGTTCATTTACTTCTCGCAGAGAAACTCACCGGCTGTCGCTCGCCCAATTTAAAGCCACGCCATGCCGATACTCATCGACTCTTTCGATAAGTGAATTACCAGATCACCACTACGAGGCCAACCTCAATGCGATTGGATGATAAAAGGCCCCGACTACCGAAGCCGCTAGCAAATTAAATGATGACGAATTTGAAGTGGAATGCCCGAATTTAGGCTTCTGATTCAATTTCAGTTGTTTCGCTATCTTGTTTTTTTAACTTTGCAATTCCAATGCCGGCAAAGCCAATAGCAATGGTCATCAAGGGACTAATCCAATTGAAGAAACAGAACGGTGCGTAGATAAAGGTCGATACCCCAAGCACGGAACTTTGTGCCGCACCGCATGTATTCCATGGGATCAATACCGATGTGACCGTGCCAGCGTCTTCCAATGTGCGGCTAAGATTTTGAGGCGCCAAACCGCGTTTGGCATAGGTATCTCGAAACATTTGGCCCGGCACAACTATTGCTAAATACTGATCTGAAGCTGTTGCATTCACAAAAATGCAACTTCCGGCAGTCGTCGCTATCAGAGACCCCGTCGACTGGGCCATGCCAATGAGAGGATCAGTAATCCGCTTCAACAACCCACAGGCTTCCATCACACCGCCGAAACACATGGCAGTAATAATCAACCAGATCGTGTTCAGCATTCCGTCCATTCCTTTACCTTTTAGCAACTTAACGGCCATGACTTTTGCTTGCATTTCGGCGACCTTTTGCTTGGCAGAACCAATCTCGGCCGCTTCCGAAGAACCTTCCGGTGCCAATTCAGCCTGCTCCAAGCCTGTTTTTGCTTGCTCAAATTCTGCCTCAAACGCTGCTGCGTCTGCTTTCGAATAACGGGCCGTTTCAAATGCCATAGAGTTTATAAACGCAACATACGATCGTTTTGCATAACTCGGCTGTACCATTTCTGTTTCGCCAGTCGACGAAACAACCTCCACATCATCAAGTCCAGCAATTTCCGAAACCATTTGCGGTTGGAAAATAATGGCAAACACACCGCCCAGCACCGCTCCAATAAATAAAGCTGCGACGGCGTCAAACTTTAAAATCACCATTCCAAGCACAACAAGCGGCACAATAAATAGCACAGGGCTTAAGGTGTCAAAATTAGCAAGCATTTCTTGCTTTAAGGCCGCCGTATTCCCTTCAATCTCAGTCGGCTCCCCTCCCAACCCAATCAAGAGATAGATGATCAGAGCGATGACAAAACTTGGAACGGTCGTCCACAGCATGTACTTGATGTGGGTGATTAAATCGGTTCCCGCCATCGCCGCCGCTAAATTCGTGGTATCCGAAAGTGGTGAAATTTTATCACCGAAATACGCGCCCGAAATGATTGCTCCGGCAGTTAGGGGCGTGCTGACTCCAAGCGCCATTCCAATTCCCAACAACGCTATCCCCACCGTTGCCACCGTAGACCATGAACTCCCCGTTGCAACCGAAACGATGGCACAGACGACTGCCGTTGCCACCAAGAAACTCTGTGGATTCAAAACATCGAGCCCATAATAAATCATCGCTGGCACAACGCCGCTCATCATCCAGGTTCCAGCAAGGGAACCGATCAACAACAAGATTAGCATGGCAACCAAAGCTGAACCAATCGCGCGCTCGATGCCAGCCAGCATTTCTTTAAACGAATTAAGGTACAACCTTCCAACGATGGCCGCAGCTCCTGCAGCCATCAGTAGCGCAATTTGATTAGGCCCGTAAGAAGAATCTTCTCCATAGAGATAGACGTTCAGACCCAGCAATCCGATCAAAACAAGAACAGGAACCAATGCCGCCCAAAGGGAGGGAGACTTGGCTTGATTGGCGAGATTTTTCATCGTACCCAAGGGTTGAAACAAGACGGCTACAGGAAGAACGATTGCAGCTCAATCGCTGAACAATATTCTTTGATGACAATTTCACGTTGTCAATCTAAGCACCGAAGAAAAATCAAGAAACAGGACGAAACCGCCCTCACGCCGCTTCACCTTCGCTCGGTTCCATTCGAGAGACCTTCGCTGGTGTCAACGTAAGCGACTTTCCCATGCAAATCGCGTTCGGATCCATCGGCACCGATAAGATAAATTGCGGTCCGGAATCCTGCTCCGCTGAATATTCGATCCTACCACCATGCATCTCAGCAATTGACCAGACCTTAGAGAGCCCAAATCCAAGGCCTCGACCTGCCTCCCGACCTGAGAAAAATGGATCAAACAAGTGATCGACAATGTCACTACGTATCTGCTCACCATTGTCAGAAACTACAAACTGGATCATCCCAAGTTCAGTCCGGTCGATACGAATTTCGATCTCCGCTTGCTGCCGATTAGCTCCCTCGAGTGATTCAACTGAATTTCGCACCAAGCTCTTGATCGCTACCGCAATCTGAGTGGCGTCCAATTCTGCTCGATCGACTCCAGCACTGATGATTACTCGAAACTCACAACCGGGAACCCTATCAATCAATGAAGCCAATTCATCAACCACGCGAGTCATCATCAACCGAATCGAAGTTGTTTGAAGTCGCGCCACAGGAGGATGAGCAAATAACATCATGTCCGAAATCATTTCATGAGCCCGCATCGCCTGCTCGTAAATTACACCCAACTTGTATTTTTTTTCTTGATTCGTCTCAACAGCCAACATCGTTTGTGCTCGCGAGGCTATGTTGGCAAGCGGATTGTTGATTTCGTGACTCGCTCCATAAGCCAACTGCTTCATGGATGCCAGCTTATCCCGCTGCAGACGATTTGCGTGACTCGCTGACGATACAAGCGCCGCTTTCCCCAATTCGACTAACTCCGCAATCGGCAACTTACTCCCTCGTTCGCCCAACCAACGTCGAGTCAAACGCCTCGACGTTTCCTTACGTCTGATGCCAGAACAGACAAACTGATCCGCTCGCAGTTCTCTCCCAATCAGATTCAAAATAAATTTTTTATTCTGCCGCTTTTTTTGATTACCAAAAAATTGAGCAAACACCTCGAGCGAGCGTCTTAGTTTTTTATTGGAACGCGCACGGCTGAATTCAACGAACCAATCGTTCAGTTTTTTCTCTGAACATTTTTTACCAATCCCTGAACCACGCTCAACGCCGACGGCGGCGATCCCATCCAGCACGGTTGCTGCAACTGCTTCCACTAATTGCTGGGCAGAGGAGGGGACTTGATGGTGGGATTCGTGAAAATGAGCTAACGAAAACAACAACAACGTTGGGTTTGAACGCAACAACCGATGCAATTGATCGACGGAGCCTGGGGACGTACAGATCGTAACCAATTTTACCAAATCAGTTTCGAGGCAGGGCAAACGAATTGCCACGCGATCATCCTGTTCGCCCAATCCAATTGGTAACCAACGCACGGCTGCACCCGTTATTCAAGTCCATAAAAAAAACGCACCTCAGACAATGCCGAGGCGCGCTCGTTGTTTTTAACACGCGTTTGCGAAGTCGCAATCCTCAACAAGCTCTAACCGACAGCCGTATTGTTGCTGTCCATATCCAGCATCTGGCACCCGCGCTCGAGCAAAACATCAACTGAGAATGGCTTGTTCATGAAATCATCCGCACCAGCGGCACGCAAATCAGCGATCTTATCCTGCTCCACCATTCCGGAGATGCAGATAATTTTCACCGTCTTCATCGAGGGGTCATTACGAACCCGCTGACAAACCTCTTTGCCGTTAATATCCGGCAGCATCACATCAAGAATCACGAGATCAGGCCGGAACTCTTTCACTAACATGCCCGCTCCAAATCCGTTATTAGCGGACTTTATCTCGAAACGACCATCTCGTGCAAATACGTCGGCCATCAACTCAACCAATTCCACATCGTCATCGACAATCAGCAATTTTCGCTTGCCGCTTTCCAATGCATCTGTTGGAATTCCGTTCTCTTTCATAAATGAATAGAGTTGATCACGTGGAATTCGGCGAAACCGACTGCCCGGTACGCGAAAGCCTTTGAGGCTTCCATTGTCAAAGCAACGAATAATCGTCTGCTGGCTAACCTTGCAGATTTTCGCTGCTTCGCCGGTGGTAAAGACTGTTTTTGTACTCATTGAACCATCCTCTCCCTAGGTGGTTGGGCGGGAAAGAATAAATCTCCACCCGACACGTCTAAGTTGATTTGGGTGCGGTACGGCGGCGAAGGTAAACTCGGGTTCCCCCGTAGTCCACGCGAACATCGCTCAACTCCGTATACACCACAAACTACTGAATCCTACTATTTGGAAAAATTGACCGTTCCATCCGATATTGCCAATCTTGCCAACACGACCGGATTATATCTAACCTGTCCGGTCGGTCAAGATTGATTAGATTAACAAAATTGAGGTAAATAAGTGATTGAGGTTAACTTGTTTGCAAGAAATTTTCTTTCTATTCACGCTGTTAACCCTATACCTCCCATCCTTTCAACGCCAATTCAAGCGATTTCAGGGTTGGCGAAAGTCATCCTAATTGAAATAAAAAAAAACCAATTGTTAAAATAGGCAAAATGAAAACTGTATCGACGACGCAATAACAGGTAGCAAGCTAATTTAAAACCAAGGTTCGCTTTCACCAATCGATTGATTTCTCTATAGTCCCGCACGCAGTTTTTAAGTTTTTTGCTTCATTCCTGTTTTGAGATAGAAACGGGTCGGTTAAATGCAAACATACGCGCTTCAATCAAAATCGATCGTCGATCACTTCAAGCACCATTGGCTAGGACTTTGGGTACTGGCAGTTTGCTCGATAGCAATAGCCGGTTGTGGCAGCACCACAACCCGCTCCGCGACAGAGCAGTTGCTCATGTCCGATGCGGTTGACCAAGCCATCAGCCAGATTGATTTCCAATCTCTGCGAGGCCAAAAAGTATTTCTCGACACACTGTACCTGCACTCCGTGAAAGGGGTGGGGTTTGTGAATTCAGAATACATCATTAGCTCGCTGAGACAACAACTCACAGCCGCAAGCTGTTTAATTCAGGATACGCGCGAATCGGCAGATATCATCGTTGAACCACGGGTTGGTGCCCTTGGAACAGACGGCCACGAAGTCGTCTATGGCATCCCGCAAGCTAGTTCACTCACCTCAGCAGCGAGCATGTTTTCAAATTCGCCACTCCCAGCACTACCGGAACTCTCCTTCGGAAAAAGCAACGCGCAGTCGGGCATCGCCAAAGTGATCGTCTTTGCATACGACCGCGAATCTCGAAATCCAATTTGGCAATCCGGAATCGCCAAAGCGGAAAGTACAAGCAGTAATACTTGGTATCTCGGTGCTGGACCGTTTCAAAAAGGAACCATTTATGAAGGCATGAGGTTTGCTGGCCAGAAATTACCATCCGCACCCAACCTCGATGCAATGACTGCAGAAAATCTTTTGATCAACCGTGACAAAAACAAACCGCTACCGCCCGCTCCACCAACCATTGAATATGGGAATGAATACGTCTTTGAAAATTTATCACAAGACTCTTTAAACGCTACTTCCACCAAAAACGGAAAGCCAGCAGTCCAAAAAGCGAATTACGAAGACGATATTGAACCAAAGAAATGAAGTTCATCCGCAACGACATTCAATCAAACACGAAATTGAATGTCGCCCTTCAAAAGCAATCACAGAACAATTCGCCCTACGAAAGTGCGAGTACCTTTTGACCGTCTCGCGACGATTTTCAAATCGCCAAATAGACTAGTTCTTTTTCGGTGTGACTTCACCGTTGGCCATCGGAAGCGTGCCTGCGAAAAGTCCTTGAATTACTTTGGTCATATGGCGAAAGTCTAGCTTCTGAGATTCGTCCCCCGGCATGTGGTAATCTTCATGGAGACTGCCCGCCGAAAAACTATGAGCAATCACTCCCTTTTGTGCGAATGGGTAATTATCGCTTGAGCGATAGAGCATGTCACCGCTGAATTGAGGGTGCTGAAAAATCAGGACGCCGACATTTTTTGCACCGACGCTCATCAACTCACTCATATTTGACTCATCCCACCCCGTCGACCAGCATTTCCCACTGGCCCCCGCTTCAGGTCGACCAATCATTTCAATATTTACGTTAGCTACTGTCTTTTCAAGCGGCCAAATTGGATTATTTACGTAGTACTTAGACCCCAAAAGCCCTTTTTCTTCCCCCCAAAAAGTCATAAAAATCACAGTCCGCTTTGGCCCCTCAGGCATTGCAGCAAAGGCATCGGCAAGACTTAGAACGGCCGTTACGCCAGATGCGTTATCGTCAGCGCCATTACAAATCACATCACCAACGTTTCCCTTAATGCCTACATGATCGAGATGAGCCGAGATGATAATCGCTTCCTTCGCCAGCTCTGGATCACTTCCAGGGATCATTCCAATCACATTTCGAACAATTGCCGTCGACTTCATCTGACGCGGCAATGAGATTTCATAGTCACCCTCAACGCCACTTTTTTCGACTAAGACAACATGGCCGGAACTAGATTCCCGCCCCGTTTGCATTCGGGGCGCACCACTGGAAGAAGCCATCCCAACTAAGCGGTGATCCGGATCAACCTGAACCAGGATTGCCGTTGCACCATTTTCACGAAGACGGGCAAGCCGCCGCATCAAATTACTCTGATCCCGACGCGATTGAAACTTTTCCGCAACAATACACACAGGTCCATCGTATTTTTCATCATTCGCATTGTCGGCAGTTAACATTTCAACCTTGCCTTGGTAATCAAACGCCTCGTCGCTCGCCGACAAAAGACCGTAAGTAGCAACCACGTCACCCTCACGCTTTACCTTTAGCGCTCCAACAGAAACCTTCGCAACGTTGATCTCGTTATTTTGATAATAGGAACCATCGTCTCCGAGCCCTTTTAAACCTGCACCTAAAAATCTTGCCGCGACATAGCTGGAGGCAATCGTTAACTCAGGGGAGGGAGTGTCTCGACCTCTCATTTCATCAGATGCCAAAAAGGAAACGGTAGAGGTAACGATACTCTCGTTAATTACCTTAATCGATTCCGAGGGAATGCCTTGCTGAGCAAATGCTGCTGAGCCGGAGAATACGATCGCACAATATCCCAGCATGATCCCAAATTGAAGCCCGTTTTTTTGACGTATCATTTTTCTAATTGACCTCGGTATAAAATTAAATGTTAGGAATTCTATTTGTTTCAAACCGTGCTGCAGGGTTCACTACCAATTTCTAAGGGCATTCTTAGGATCCCGACTTGCCCTCTAAATGCAACATCACCATCGCAATATCCGCGGGTGTGATACCACTGATTCGCTGCGCCTGGTCTAAACTGGCCGGACGAAAACGACCCAATTTTTCTTTGGCCTCTTTCCTTAAGTGAGACAAACCCTCGTAGTCAAAGTGCTCAGGGATCTTCTTTTTTGCCAAACGTTTATGCTTTTCAATCGTCGCTTGCTGACGATTGACGTAACCAGAATATTTAATGTCATAGACCACCTGGTGTTTAACCTCTTCGGACACACTCTCCAAAGACGGCAAATGGCTTTCCAGTTCAGCCCATTGTGTTTCGGTTCGTTTGAGCAGCTTCTCTAATGTGACACCTTCGGCGCGATGACTTGCCAACAACTGGTTGACACGAACGATTTCCGTCTCTTTTGCGTCAAGACGGTCAAATCGATCTGCCCCCACCAACCCCAACTCAAATGCTTCCCGCGTCAAACGACGGTCAGCATTGTCTTGCCGAAGTAGTAATCGATATTCGGCGCGACTGGTAAACATTCGATACGGTTCATCAACACTGCAAGTGACAAGATCGTCAATCAACACTCCGATGTAACCTTTATCTCGGTCGATTACCCAATCTGGTTTCCCTGCCAGTTTCAGAGCCGCATTCGCACCGGCCATCAACCCCTGAGCTCCCGCCTCCTCATACCCCGTGGTCCCGTTAATCTGCCCAGCAAAATAAAGCCCTGACACTGTCTTGGTTTCCAAGGTGGGACGCAATTGATCAGGCGGGCAGAAATCATATTCAACGGCATACCCGTAACGCATGATCTGCGCATTCTCAAGCCCTGGAATCAACTTGAACATCGCGTCCTGGACATCCCGCGGAAGACTCGTGGAAACTCCATTGACATAAATTTCGAGCGTATCACGCCCCTCCGGTTCCAAAAACAACTGATGTCGATCTTTGTCCGAAAACTTGACCACCTTATCCTCAATCGAAGGACAATAACGCGGACCACTTCCTTGAATCTGACCGCTATACATTGGAGCGCGATGTAAATTATCTCGAATCAACTGATGTACATTTTCGTTCGTAAATGTGATCCAACAAGGAATTTGTTCAACAGAAAAATTATCAGTCAAAAATGAAAAGGGCTGAGGATTATCATCGCCAGGCTGAATCTCAGCTCGACTATAATCAATGGTTCTCCCGTTCAGTCTTGGCGGGGTCCCCGTCTTAAACCTCGCCAGTTCAAACCCAAGCCTATTAAGAGCGGCACTGATTCCGGTCGTCGTGCCCTCTCCGGCACGCCCTCCCTTGGTCTTCGCCTCCCCCGTATGCATTAGCGCTGACAGAAATGTCCCCGTTGTAAGAATTACCGCTGGAGCATGGTATTCCACATCGCCCAAAACCTGCACTCCAATTACTCGCTGACCATCATTGCTCCCCTCTATCTCATGCGGCTCCGTCAAAATATCTAACACGACCTCTTGACGAAGTTCTAGATTTTCCTGGTGTTCAATCGCAGCTTTAACCCAGTTCTGATAACCTTTTTTGTCGGCCTGCGAACGGGGGCTGTGCATCGCCGGCCCCTTTCGCATATTGAGCATCCTGAACTGAATGCCGGTCGCATCGATCGCCTGCCCCATCAGACCGCCCAGCGCATCAATCTCGCGAACAAGATGCCCCTTTGCCACCCCACCAATGGCAGGATTGCAGCTCAACTGACCGACGGTGTCTAGATTCGTCGTAATCAACGCAACTCGTGCACCAAGCCTAGCCGCCGAGGCAGCCGCTTCGGTCCCCGCATGTCCAGCGCCGACAACGATCACGTCGTATTGATAGATAATTTTGTTCATGCAATTTCCTGAACCTGAATGATCCCCCCATCATATTTGATCGAGAGACAGCCCATACCCCAAATCGAAACCGCTGAGGCTTTTTTAATGGGTTTAACCGCCAACCACCATGGCTTAGGAGCTACAGGAAAGCATCGAACAGCCTACCCGATCGCGCGCCCATTCAGGCCGTTTTTCAGCGAACGCCTCTTTTCCATCCTGTTCCACATAGGGATTTCGAAGAACATCCAGAAGCTCTCCAATCATGGCATGATCTCCCTTTTCCGATCGATCAATCGCGAGCTGGGCCAGATAATTACGCAGGACATACTTTGGATTCACTCGATTCATCCTCTCTTTTCGCTCTTCATTTGAAAGTCCATCCAACAGTAGGCGACGTTTATAGTCTCCGACCCACTTCAAAATTCGCGTGCGAACTTCTCCCACTAATAACGCCGGTGAATAGTATGCCTCTCGAAGAATACTTATGATCTCATCTTCTGGCTGATCTTCGATTCCAATCTCCGCAAGACTGCGAAAGAAAATCGTCATGTCAGTCTCAAGCAAAATTAAGATCTCGAACAGCTCTTTTTTGAGAGCTTCATCGGTGGCGGCGGAATACATCGACAAGCCCAACTTCTCTGCAATCATCTGACTAGAACCTGCTTCAATCCTGTCAAGATAAACCTCCAAACCACGCTGCAACGATTCAACATCTTGCACCAGTGGCATAATCGCATTTCCCAATTGATACAAATTCCAATGCGCTACGAGAGGCTGATTTCCAAAACGATACCGCTTCCCCGAAGCATCCGTGGTATTGGGCGTCCAACCAGGATCGTAATCTTCCAACCAACCGTATGGGCCATAATCAATTGTGAGTCCCAGAATCGACATATTATCGGTGTTCATTACCCCATGAACGAAACCGACTCTCATCCAGTGAATGACCATCTCTGCGGTGCGCTTGCAGACCTCTTCAAACCAAGCCGAATATTTCTCAGGTTGATCCGAATGTAAATGCGGAAAAGAATCCTCGATCGTAAAATCGCACAGACGCTTCAAATTCTCAACATCATCTCGTGCAGCGAAAATTTGAAAATTCCCAAATCGAATAAAAGAGGGGGCGACCCGGCAAACCACCGCTCCCGGTTCGTATTTTGGATTTCCGTCATACAGCATATCGCGCATGACCTGTTCACCGGTTAAGACGAGCGACAGTGCCCGCGTTGTTGGAACACCGAGATGATACATTGCCTCGCTACATAAAAACTCTCGAATCGACGACCGAAGAACCGCTAATCCATCAGCCGTTCGAGAGTATGGGGTTGGCCCGGCACCTTTTAATTGCAACGCCCATCGCTCGCCGAAAGAATTGACAACTTCGCCCAAATTTATGGCTCGTCCATCTCCCAATTGCCCCGCCCAATTACCAAACTGATGCCCGCCATAACACATCGCATAAGGATCCATCCCTTCCAGCAAACGATTACCGCTAAAAACCTGGGCAAACACTGGCGACTCAAATTCGTCAACATTTAGACCAAACAGGTCCCCCACTTCAGTCGCGTGCGCAATCAAAGTTGGCTTCACGACAGGCGTAGGCAATACCCTTGAATAACAAGCACCAACGACCTGCCGCCTCCCATTACTTAAATCAGGATCAGCTGGTAACTGATCAATAAACCGATTGTCGAATTTAAGTTCGGTCAAATTGCGTTTTAGATTTTCGGACATAACCCTTATTTCGTAATCATCATTAAAAAACATTATTGAAGAAATGAAATCAATCTTCAGAATCAGGAGTGTCACCGACGTCATTCAGCAACGCCTCCAATCCAACTAGGTTAGCACCTAGACTTTCTTTCGCATCCACGTCCGCGCGATGCCCAATAATCCCGATCGGCCCATCATACCCAGCCTTAATAACCTCGCGAATCATATCTGCTTCGTGAAGCCCTTTTCCAATAGTTAAAATTTGATTGGCGTGCGTCCGGCGATTGACAGTCTCAGGGTCGGCCATCCCGTTCAGATTAAGACACAATAGAAACGGTTGAACCGTCGCAAAAACATTTGAAAAATCAGCAATGTCATCATGACCATGATGAAAACTGTAAACAATCCCAACGTTTGACAGTCCGTGCTTACTACGCAGAGATTCACATACTGCAACCAAATTCTCAGGTTTTCCAGCCCATCCACCGTGGCTGTAGATGCCGAATTTCAAACCAAGTTCCTGAGCTCTTTGCGCTTTTGGCAAAAACTGCTGGACTACGAAAAGCGTTTTTTCTTCATCAGTCCCCTCCGGTAATTTCCCACGAAACATATCCCAAATCTGTGGTTGGATCTGATACTTTCGTATCAGTGGCGCCATGGATTCGTGCCAATTCCAGAACGCAAAATACTCGAGTCCATTCTTCTTGTACTCGATTATTTCCTGCTCAAACTCAGGAATGTGTTTCTCACGCCAATCGTAGGCAACTCGGTTGAATCCCAATTCACGAACCATCTCCGCACGTTCGGCAGGCCCTCGATTCTTAGCATCGAAGGGAACGATACACCAGGCTACCAAGTTTTTGGTGAGGAAATTCTCGTACTCCTGTACCGAGTCCAACGTAGTATTTTTATCGTCTATTAAATCAAGCAGCGCCTCCGCAAACGCACCGCCGATCCGGTTATAACATTTTACACTGCCAAGGTAGTGATAGGGCCGATCAGAACCAATCTGTTTCCACTCATCTAAATTATCTTTCCAACCCTTGGTAAAAACCGCATCGGCTTCGACATCCCAATACTGGTCGGTATGCACGATCGCGACATTTCCTTTGAATTCGTCCATCTCCCCCACAGCAGCTTGCTTCCGTTTAAATTCACTTTTCTTTTCGTTAACCCTTTCCCCCTGAACACCGCCAACGCCGAGCACCCCGACCACAAAGGGCAACCGAGAATGGCCCAAATCCTTACGAACATCCCGAATAAAGTGAGCCATATTCTCAGTATAAGCGGCCACAAAATCTGGCTTCATCATATCGTTCCAGCCCTGAAACCATACGAAACCGGCGAGTTCATAGCCTACCTCAGCGTCGTAACGAGGGACAAAATCTCCGATCCCGTCAAGCGTCGCCTGAATCTCTTTAAGCATTTCACGGTAATAAAATCCGTACGAATCCTTCGTCTCATCCAAAGTCGTTTCCGGATGACGCTTCTGTTCCTTAACTAACTGAGATTGCAACATCTCACCGTCAGGTAAGCCAGCACTGGGCGGACGAAAATCCCGAAACAACGACTTCCCCCCCCAAGCAGTTTTGATCAATAAAACAGGCTCGTCATACCGTTCACCCATTGAGAAGCCAAATTGCAACTCAGGACCAATTCGATTGGGACTTCCGAAGCCAGCGGTCAACTTTCCGTTTCGGTCTAAAAATTTGATATGCACATCTTCGCGTTCAACCAACTCACCATCTCGATGCAAATGAGCGAACAATTTCTCGGTCTCCGGTTGCATCATTTGATGCTGCAGCAAGGCAACTGTCGCTTTGCCTTCCATGTTGGATTGGCCCGCGAGAATAAAAACCTTTACCGGCTTTGCTTCGCCCGAATGACTTCGCCCATTTCGCTGAGCATGCACTTGCTCAACAAGGACAATCGCCATTGCAAGAAATAGAAATTGATAAATGGATCGTTTAATCACGGGAAAACCCTTTTAACTACGGTGTATACAATGGCTGCAAATTCAATAAGCCAAACTCTCGGCCCCAGGCTTCTGCGCCCCAACTCAGCCTCTCAGTTCAACGCCTAAGTTCTGCGCCTAAGTTGTGCGCCTAAGTTCAGCGTTGAACATTGTAGCATTTCGGTAATCTGAAACACGCACAGACAAACCAAACAGCGGTACACTGATTATGCTCAATCCCCTCGGGCCCAGCAGAGCGACTGGAACTGCATGGAATTCTGGTTAAACGATTTCCAAATCGCGACTTAAGACATCGCTAGAACCCAATTGTTTTCTCGGTTGCTTTGACTTGCTTTTTAAACGCAACGGATAAACTGTTGAGAATATCGGTGGCTATTACCGACGCCTGACCTATTGACTCAGTCGCCACGTCCCCAGCATTTCCGTGCAAAAACACACCCGTCACGGCGGCGTCGAGAGCGGACATGCCTTGACCAAGCAAGGCTGCAATCACGCCCGTTAACACATCCCCGGACCCTGCCGTCGCCATCCCGGGGTTCCCTGACACATTGCGATATTCTAAATCTCCATTTGTAACGTAAGTCCGGCTACCTTTGAGAACGATCACAAGCGATGCGTCAGCCGCCATTTTCTTCGCTTGATTTTCGAGCTCTTGCCGATCTGTAGAACTCGATCCAGCCAGCTTTCGAAACTCGCCAGGATGCGGAGTCAACACCCGCAAACCGGCGTGAGACTCTAGGCCAGCATTCGCTTCAGCCAGAGCGTTGAGTGCGTCGGCATCTACTACCATTGGTTCTTCTGCATCCCGGTAGATCTTGGACACCCAATGATCAAGCTCAACCGACCGCCCCATCCCAGGCCCGATGGCAATCGCATCCGACCATTGACAATGGAGGGCAATATCGAGCTCGCTACCGTCTCCGATCTGCCCCTTTTCTGAGTCCACCCCAACGGTCATTAGACACGGACTCCACCCTGCGACGACGGCTTGAATTTCACGTGGCACCATCGCACGCACCAGTCCGGCACCGGATCTTAACGCCGCCATGCTGGTCAAGCCAATAGCGCCAGCCATCTCAGATGAACCGCCGATTGCCAAGACTCGGCCAAAATCTCCTTTATGAGCATCAACGGCTCGAGGCAAAATCATTGATGGTGACACCTCTGCCTGGCTGACTGGGCTAGAAACTTCCGTTTCACTGACCTTAGTGCTTACCGCTGCCTCGTTAGGTTTTCTCGCTGGTTGAGCATGAATCACTAAATCAGTGAACTCTTTGAGACTGATCCTTCCGGCTCTAAATTGTTTAGCGGCTTGTTGAAACTGGTGAGAATTAATCATAGTAAATATCCAGCAAAAGAACGAAAACCCAAAGGACGGAAACCTAAATAATTAGACCTATCCATGATGTTACAAATCGTTTGTTTGAACTACAATCGTGGTTTTAAAATCTTTAACATTCGTCGCCTGCTAATTTTTTGGTATTGCGACTAAGCCCACGGTAAAAAAGATGAAAAGTTGCGTTGTTGCTTATTCAGGTGGATTGGACACATCAGTGATTCTTGGCTGGCTCATGGACCAGGGCTATGAGTGCCATGCGGTCTATGTTGATTTGGGCCAACCCTGTGAAGATCGCGCCGAGATCCTGAAAAAAGCAGAGGACGCCGGGGCCAAGTCGGCCCGAATCGTTGATGCTCGCGAAGAACTATGTCGAGATTTTGCGTTTCCAGTACTTGCCTGGCAGGCGAAGTACGAAGGCCCCTACTTGCTTGGAACTTCGATCGCACGTCCTTTAATCTCAAAAGTCTGCCTGCAGGTCGCCCGCGAAGTCGGAGCCACGGCCTACGCCCACGGCGCGACGGGAAAAGGAAACGACCAATGCCGCTTCCAATTAGCTGCCGAAGCACTCGATGCGAACATTGAAGTTATTGCCCCGTGGAGAATGCAGAAGTTTCGTGATTCATTCCCTGGAAGAACCGAATTGATTGCTTACTGCGAAGAAAAGAACATTCCAGTCAAAGCCTCTACTGCCAAACCTTACAGCAGTGATGAAAACTGTCTCCACATTAGTTATGAAGCAGGGAAACTCGAAGATCTGGATGTTAACGGTGTTGAGGTGGTTGAATTTGGAATGGGAGTCTCTCCAGCAGAAGCCCCCGATCAGAAAGAGACAGTTACCATCACTTTTGAGTCGGGTGTACCGGTCTCAGTAAATGGCGAGTCATTGTCGGCGCTTGGAATCGTCGAAAAATTAAATGACATTGGTGGTAGGAACGGAATTGGCCGAATCGACATGGTCGAAAATCGATTCGTTGGAATGAAGAGCAGGGGAGTCTACGAATCCCCGGGGATGACTGTCCTTTACGACGCACATCGATACATCGAACAACTGGCAATGGATCGCGATCTAATGCACCTCCGCGATCGACTTGCACCTGAAGTAGCCGAAATGGTTTATTATGGATTTTGGTACTGCCCAAAATTTGACTCGCTACTCGCTTTTAATCAAGAAGCCCAGAAACCAGTTACTGGAAGCGTCACCCTCGACCTGTACAAAGGCAACATTTCAGTCGCGGATCGCTCAAGCCCCAACAGCTTGTATGACGACCAGATCGCGACCATGGAAGGCGGCGGTTCCTACAATCAAGATGACGCCGAAGGTTTTTTGAGAATCCAAGGTCTTCCAGGACGCGTTCAGGCGAACGTTTTGCCTCGAAAGTACTAAGACGGCACTCATTGCCTGCCCCAAGGGATGCGAAATCAGAGGCAAATCTCTACAATAATCTTGTAAACAACTGCAACTCGATGGAACAACGATGTATCTGATAGAGAACCCAGTACTCCAACGGGAACTACTCGTCAATTTACGTACTTCTCGTTCCTTTGTTTTACTTCTGGTCTATCAGGTCATCTTGGCGGCAGTCGTTTATTTCGCATGGCCGCAAGATGGATTGGCGCTGGATCTAACTGGCAGTCCTGATTCGACCAGCAATTTAGTCGATCTTTTTTTTCTAGGGCAGTACATTCTTGCGGCTTTGATGGCGCCTAGCTTTGCCGCCGGCGCAATCGCTGGAGAAAAAGAACGGGCCACCTACGAGATGCTGCTTGCGAGTCCCATTCGGCCCGAAGCCGTCGTCATGGGAAAACTGGTGGCAGCTCTCACTCATTTAGCGATTCTAATTTTTGCCACACTACCGATTGTGATGCTCTGCCTGCCTCTTGGCGGTGTCTCAATTTACGAAGTTCTGGCAGCTTATCTAGTTCTGATCTCGAGCGTTATTTGCTTTGGAATGATCAGCGTCGCGTGCGGCAGTTTTTTCCCCAGAACCAGTTCTGCGCTGGTCGTTTCGTACATCATTATTTTACCAATTGCAATCGTCGTCGTACTGTATTGGTATTCCTTGCGACAATTCGGTGAAACGAGGATTGAAATAGCGACAACGGTCGTCCCAGGATTTTCAGCGGCTCTCACTATTTATTTATTTTATGTCTGCTGCGGACGGATGCTGTATCCTCCCGACTTTGGAAGTGAAGGCAAAGAGGTAATTGACCTCGAAGAAGAATCTGAGAAAGCCGTGGGACTTGTCATCCAACGAGATCAATTTCCCGATCGACTTTTCGCACCACCCAAACGCGAAACATTGATGGAGGACGGAACCAACCCTGTCTACGACAAAGAGATGCGCAGCGAAATTTTCGGGCAAGGCACGTTAATGCTTCGCCTGGCAATTCAAATCAGCATGGTCCTTGCAATTCCGCTAATGGCAGTTTGCCTTTATATTTTCCGGCCTCTTGCTCCGTGGTACATTGCCTACGTAGTCTTATTTAATATTTTGATCGGACCTGTTTTTTCTGCAGGAAGCGTTACCAGTGAACGCGAGCGACAAACGTTGGACTTATTACTGACAACTGTCATTACTCCTTGGCAACTACTCTGGGGGAAATTGTTATCAGGCTTGAGGGTCTCCAGTGTCCTCTCATCTTTTTTACTTTGGCCTGTATTTTTGGCGACCCTCATGGTGCGGGATTACTGGTCAAATATTCCGAGCATTTTCTGTTACGTCATTATTTTTGCTTTGAGTTGCCTAACCACAGCCATCGTTGCTTTGTTTTGTTCGACAATTTTCAATAAAACATCTACCAGTTTGATTGCGACTTATTTCATCATCTTAACGCTCTACCTTTCACCCTTGGCATGCAGTTTTTTCGGCAACACGTATTTCCCCGATACACGTGGTACCAACATCGTCAACACAATGACCATTACAAGCCCTTTCGCCGCGGCGTTCAACGTCCCTCTCTATGTTGAGAGCGATTTGACAGACGAAACCGTGGGATGGGACAGCAACTCTCGATGGGCAGGGGATGACAGCGTCTTCGGATATCGCTTATTTGATCTACTTCATTTTGCTGGCTATTGCATCTTTACAATCATTCTCGACTTCTTGCTCTTCATCGGCATGCTACGAATGTTCAATTCAAGGTGGCGCGTCTCTTCTTCATCGAGTTAGCCCATATAATACCCTCGCCCATACAATACCATCGCCATCAATTCCGTCGCCATCAATTCCGTCGCCATCAATAACCCAGAAATAGAAAAACCATGTCCAGAACAACTAGGTCTCACACGGTAAATTCGGCCTGCATTTTTCTAGGCCTTGCGTTGCTATGCTTGTCTTTCAGCTGCAACACGGCACAGGCAGAGGAACCGTCACGCAACTCCACCAAATCCACTGCAACGGCACCAGGCAAGTCTGGCAAAAACACCCAAGACGACAAAAAGGCAAAAGTCCCCAAAGGGGTCGACGTTTACATGGGGCGGCGGGTCGCTCAAACCATGCACTATCTCGGAGCCGAATGGTTAATCCGAAACGAACGGGAACGTGAAGAACGATGCTCGTTGATGCTTGCAAACCTAGGTATTCGCAAAGGTATGACTATCTGCGACATGGGTTGTGGGAATGGATTTCATTCACTTGCGATGGCGAAAATGACGGGCAAAAACGGATTGATCTTAGGGGTCGATGTCCAACCTGAAATGCTTGGATTTTTACGGGAACGGATGGAGTCAGACGGGATCGAAAATGTAGTGCCAATTCTTGGCTCTTTCCACAACCCTCATCTCCCCCCGAACACTGTTGATCTCGTACTGATGGTGGATGTTTATCATGAGTTTTCGCATCCCAAGGAAATGCTCGCCTCTATCCGCAAAAGTCTAAAACCGGATGGACTCGTCGTGCTCGTAGAATACCGCGAAGAAGATCCTAAGGTTCCTATCAAGCCGCTTCACAAGATGAGCAAAAAACAAGTCAACAAGGAACTCAACGCCAACGGTTTTACACTCGTCAAAGAATTTGACAAACTACCGTGGCAGCACATGATGTTTTTTGGAAAATCAGATTTCCCTTTGAATGACTAAAGCCAATTCGGCGTTCGGACGCATTTCGCGCACGAAAACTGACATGGTTAATAGGATGCTTCCGAAAAATACTTAGTTTTCAGATCGACTTCCTCTCGCCAAGCATCCAGTTCCACAGCGGTATTAACCAACAAAGCCTTGGCTTTCACGTCTTCACCTTGCCGAAAAAAAGATTCGACATCTCTCTCCACATCCGAATTTCGAGTCCGATTCAAAGTGGCAGACTTAGCTTCTTCGAACTCTTTTGCCGCGTTCTTCGCGTCGGGGTTCATCGCTAAATAAGTTCGCCCGGCGATATCCATCATTCGATACGATTTCTCAAGTTTCATCACCGCATTGCGATAATAGACAACCTCTGCCAACTCATCGTAATCCGTGGAGAGCATTTTACGAGCCTTGACTAAACGGTCAAAATTCAACGCAACCAACACAGACACAAGTAAGAAGCCTCCAATCATCCCAAACAAAACTAACCGCCGAGCGTGAGAGACCTTCTTAGTGGCAAGTTGAAAATGAGGAGTAAAATTCTGATTCTCATTTCCCGCCGCCTGACCAAGCAAACTTGTTTCACTTGAGGGTTTTAAAGATGGAATTGAAAATTCGAAATCGCTGACTTTGGAGGGGACTTCCGTTCCTACCGGCTTAACATCGGCATCTCCGCTAACTGCATCTCCGCTATCTGCATCTCCCAACTCTTCGTCTAATCTCGAAGAACTCTTTTCCGAAGGGGTCGGAGCGGCAACTTTCTCAGGAACGATCTCGACGCTATCGCATTTTGTACAGCGCACGCGTCTACCGACAATTTGCTCGTCGGCTTTCAGTTTCTTCCCGCAAGTTTTACATCGAAATCGAATCATCCAAATCTCAGCTGGAGGTTTGATCTTATCGTTGTTCAGATTCTAGCGTGTTCTACCGTTTCGTCCTAAGCTAATTCAGGTTTCTCAAACCTTAACGGGCGAACTCCAATCCTGCGGTCGGATTAGTCCTATCTCAAACCTAATCAATTAACAGACAGCCAAATCATCGGTGAATTCGATGACAGCTTCGAATCCAGATTGAATCTACCAGAGCATTCAAAACGCCTGTTGATCATCATGCCAAAATTGACTTTGCCACGTTTCCATGCACATCCGTCAAGCGATAATCTCGCCCTTGGAAACGATAGGTTAACGCCTCATGGTTGATCCCCAACGTGTGCAACAACGTGGCATTAAGATCGTGGACATGCATCGGATCGCGAGTAATATTGTAACACCAATCATCTGTCTCTCCGTAACGATACCCTTGCTTCACGCCTCCGCCAGCCATCCATATTGAAAAACATCGCGGGTGGTGATCGCGTCCGAAGTTACTCTCATTGCCACCCTGTCGATAAACTGTCCTTCCAAACTCTCCGCCCCAAATCACCAGCGTATCCTCAAGCATTCCTCGAGCTTTGAGATCCATAATCAATGCCGCGGATCCTTGATCAACCTCTTTCGCAATCTTTCGATGGCGTGAAGGAAGGCCGGAGTGATGATCCCAACCACGATGATAGATCTGAATAAAGCGGACACCTTTCTCAGCCAGTCGCCTCGCCAATAAACAATTGGCAGCATGTGTTCCAGGAACCTTCGCTTCGTCACCGTACAACTTAAAAGTTGATTCGGGTTCACTTGAAATATCGGTTAAATCAGGAACCGAGGTTTGCATGCGATAGGCCATTTCATAGGCGGCAACTCGAGTGTCAATTTCGGGGTCCCCGACTGCCTGCTTATGCAGAGAATTTAATTGGGCAAGGCCATCTAACATTTTACGCTGTTGTGCAAGTGTTTCTCCCGTTGGATCCTTCAAATACAAAACGGGATTCCCCTCACTTCTCAATTTTACTCCCTGATGGTTACTCGGCAGAAATGCCGAACCCCATAAACGGGAATAGTTTGGCTGTGCTTGAGGGTCACTGTTTTTATCGAGTAGCACAACATAGGCCGGTAAGTTCTCACTTTCCGAACCCAAACCATAACTCGTCCAAGCACCAATCGAGGGTCGCCCAGGTTGCTGATGTCCCGTTTGAAAAAAAGTAATCGCAGGATCATGATTGATCGCTTCGGTGTACATCGAATTAATTACGCAAATATCATCAGCGATCTTATGATGGTGCGGTAAAAGATCACTAATCCATTGACCACTCTTTCCGTGTTGGCGAAACGGGGCAATCGACTGGGCGGCTGGAAATTTAGTTTGCCCGGAAGTCATCCCCGTTAGCCGCTGACCATTTCGAATCGAATCAGGCAACTCCTGCCCATTGAGCTTGCTAAGCGTCGGTTTGTAATCAAAAGTATCAATTTGCGAAGGCGCACCGGACTGACAAAGATAAATCACTCGTTTCGCTGTGGGTGGAAAATGCACAGGCCCAGGTTTCCCTGGCCCATACCCCGGCCCATTTGAAATCGCCAATGAATTTTTCAGGTCATCCAGCGCCACCGCCGATGTTCCTGAACGCATCAACGAATAAAACGCAGCCATCCCAATTCCGACTCGAGAAGCAGCTCCGAGAAATTGGCGGCGATTCTGACGTTGGCAATAATCTTCGAATGGATGCATCTGTTTTAACCCTTAGTTAAAAATTCACTTAAATTCATCAACATGCGGGCTACCTGAGTTAGAGCCGCCAGCTTGGCGCGATCCTTTACCGCCGTAATTTTAATTCCTCCAACCCCAAGCGTCTGATCCGCTGCAGATAAATCTGCTCGATATTGATCGAGCCTTCGGTGATAAGTACCCAATAGGATCTCCAACTCTGGCTCCGTTGGTTCCCGAGACGTGCAACACTTAAAACCAAAAGCAATCTTCGATTCAATCGTGGGCTGATCTGAGTCGAGCATTCGTTTCCCTAAGAACCTCGCAGATTCTACGAATTGCGGATCATGAAGCATCACCAACGCCTGCAATGGAGTATTGGTGGACGAACGCCGCACCACACAGTACTCCCGGCTCGGTGCATCAAAAGTCGCCATCGACGGTGGAGGTACAGTGCGCTTCCAGAATGTGTATAGCGTTCGTCGAAGCAATTGATCCGCGCGGGTCTGATGTGGATAAGACCGCGAATAACCAGGACGATTATTGACCTCCATCCACAATCCCTGAGGGTGATAAGGATAGACACTCGCACCACCAATTTTACCATCGAGCAATCCACTAACCGCAAGTGCGTTGTCTCGAATCTCCTCGGCATCGAGTCTCACTCGCGGGCCTCGCGCTAAAAAGCGATTCTCAGGATCCCATTGGAAATTGGCCTCGGTAATTCGAGACGACTGCATATAAGTTCTTGAGGAAACAATCGTCTTTAAGATAGCTTTGACATCCCATCCCGACTCCATAAACTCAACCGCCAGCCAATCCAATAAATCAGGATGGCTGGGATACTCACCTTGGGCGCCGAAATCCTCACTTGTCTTCACGATCCCGACTCCAAACAGCCGCTGCCAAAACCGATTAACAGTAACTCGTGCCGTGAGAGGCTGTTCCGAGGACACTAGCCATCGCGCCAGTCCTAATCGGTTTTGCGGCCCGTCGACATCGAGCGTTCCAATCGCCGATGGAACTCCAGGAGAGACAGGACGCTCTTTGTTGGGTTTGTCATACTCCCCTCGCTCTAACACATAGACAGGACGTGGCTGGGGCATCTCCTGCATCACCATGGTTGCCGGTACGATCGAGACTTTTTTTAATTCTGCACGGACAAACTGAAGCTCTTTTACGATCTCCCGCGCCTCTTCAGAACCAAACTTAATCACTAACAATTCTCTTAGCCGGTTCGTTTGATCAACAGAACGGTTTGCGAGGTCAATTGCCAGTAAATCCTCCAGCGGGCTCACCATGGGTGCAGTCGCTGAAGCTGAAATTCGGAATTTTCCAATTTGATGAGAGCCACCATAGCGGTGCAACATCTTAATTCGAACCGCCATTCCAGGCGGTATTGGCGTTTCTAAACTATACATCGCCACCCGATTATCAGGGCGAGTATTTCCATCAACCGCCCACCCCGTAGCGTCCACACGCCCATCAATCGTGAGATCAACCGTGTATCGTTTTTGCTCATAATCGGCACTTGCAGAAGAAATTTTCACCGGCTCATAAGAAGCACCATCACCCGACTTTACTTCTACAACAAATTCAGAAAGTACATAGTTCCCATTAAAACCACGACTTGCAGAACCATTAACTAGCGAAGGATCAACCATCGCTTCCAACCGAATTGCTGCGACCGACTGCTCAGTCTTAAAAACAAATTCATAATCATCCTTAAGTGGATTTTTTCCAACCATCAGCACGCTGTGGTCTTCCATAGTTTTCGGCGTTGCCCCCCCCGAAGAGACGACCTTAACCGGGCGCAATATTTCCCACTCTGCAATTTGTTTGCGAATATCACTTTCCCACTGATTGATGGGAGCCTTTAATTCAGCCAATTTTTCTTCAAGCTTTGCAATCCGCTTTTCCAACTTCTCTTGGGCCGCATTCAGCGGTGAGGCGACAACGAGGTTGGGAGTAAACCCATTGAGCCCCCGCTCAGGCACGTTATTGAAAAACGCGTAGAACCGGTAAAAATCCTCTTGAGAAACGGGGTCGTATTTATGATCATGACAACGCGCACAAGTAAATGTTTGCCCCAACCACACCGTCGATGCAGTTACGACGCGATCGATGACGTACTCAGTTCGGTATTCTTCATCCACGACCCCACCTTCAATCGTGATCGGGTGATTGCGATTAAAACCAGTCGCCAACCGCGTTTGATCCGTCGCCTCTGGTAATAAATCCCCTGCAATTTGTTCGATGGTAAATTGATCAAATGGCATATTGGTATTAAAGGCATTAATCACCCAGTCTCGCCAAACCCATTGCTTTCGTTCACGATCGTATTGATAGCCACTGGTATCAGCATATCTTGCAGAGTCCAGCCAGAACCGTGCCATCTGTTCGCCGTAATGCGTACTTGAGAGCAAGCGATCAATCACTTTCTCATAAGCAATTCGAAGGGGATCTTCGTCATTTTCGAATGCTTCAATTTCGGAGACCGAAGGTGGCAAGCCTGTCAAATCAAAAGTCACGCGGCGGATGAGAGCACTCCGATCCGCCACCGCTGAGGGCTGTTGATTCTCCAGCTTCAGTCGTTCCACTACAAACGTATCTATTGCGTTAAATACAGTTGCTGAATCCTTAATCTCTGGCAACCCAGGGCGTTGAGGCGATCGATACGACCAATGCCTTTCGTACTTAGCACCTTCCTCAATCCACGCACTAAGAATCTCAACTTCTGCATCAGAGAGTGTATGTTTTTGAGAATCTGGCGGCGGCATTTTGGTATCTGGATCTACCGATGTTATCCTGACAATCAATTCACTTTTGGCGGGCTCATCAAAATCAAAGACATCCAATTCGATCGCCGAGGCACGATCATCTAACCGTAAATCAGTCGCCTTGCTCTGTTCGCTGGCGCGATCAGGCCCGTGACACAAAAAACAACGATCCGAGAGGATCGGTCGCACATCCCGATTGAATGCGACCGTCCCGTCTTGGCCGTAGCTATTATGTAAAATTGAAATCAAACAACTAAATATGATTCCAACGATTTTTAATCTAGGCATTAATTCACCAATTATTTGGACGGCTGCAAAAGACAAACTCGCTGGCGATTGATAGGTTTAGCGAGAAGCACCTCTCGCTTACCCGAAATGAAACCACTTCTGACTATCGAGCGGACTCGTTAAAAAAAATCATTTTGGCCCAAGCGCACTTGACGCTGATTTACGCTTCTCTTTCATCTGTTTTGCAAGATCCTCTCGAATCGATCGATACTCTAATCGATCGGCAACATTTACAAACTCCCCCGGATCTTTTTTCAAATCGTATAATTCAGTTCCCTTCGCTCCACGCGCCCATTCTGTATAGCGATAACTACCATTCCTAAGACTCGCGCCCTCCCGTGTGGAAACGGAAAACGTAGTATCCTTCGTCCACAAGTCCGTCTCTACATCCTTGAGAATTGGAACCATACTTTTCCCTTGCAGGTACTCTGGCGGACTTAAATGGCAAAGTGAACTAACGGTCGGATAGAGATCGATTAATTCACACATATGCTGCGACGATTTCCCATGCGCCTGGCTCAACCAAGGTGCACTCAAAATAAATGGGACTCGGGTCGTTTCTTCAAACAAATGTTGTTTTTGCCATTTATGATGTTCACCTAGGTGATATCCGTGATCACTAGAAAAAACAACAAGCGTTTTCTGTTTTAGATCGAGTGCATCGAGTGCATCAAGTAGACGGCCAACTTGAAAGTCCATGTGGGTCACACAGCCATAATAGGCACTCAATATACCGGGCATTTGCTCGGTTGTGATTTGCAGCGATTGATTAGTCTTGTATGTCCTTGTCGCCTGGCCAACATCGTCAAGATCATCCACAGGTACTTTAGGGAGAGTGATTTCCGACTCTGGATACTTTCTAAAGTATGACTCAGGTGCTACTAACGGTACGTGAGGCCGAACAAAGCCACAGGCGATAAAAAATGGCTCGGCCCGATGTCTCTTCATCAGTTCAATCGTCTTGGTTGCCGCCAAACCATCGGCCATCGCCATGTCACCATCGGTCGCCTCTACCCGCTGAAATGTCTGACTCGCTTTCCAACCCGGCGAATGTTGAATCTTTTTACCCGGCAAATTCTGCTCACCGCATTGAATATTATAGGTCTCTCCCCATGATTGCGGGTCGTCTTCGATCGCAGTCCCATCGATTACCTCCTGAGGAATTCCCATGTGATAGATTTTGCCAACCCGAGCAACATAGTATCCGTTATTCAAAAACAACTGAGGAAGGGTCACCGCATCGGGGCGATACTTGCGAAAGATAGTTGTATTTTTTAAATCGCCTGTGCTGTAGGGATATAAACCATTCATCATCGACGAACGCGAGGCTCCACAGACTGGAAACTGGCAATACATTCGATGAAAGCTAACCCCGCGGCGGGCGAGCCGGTCTAGATTTGGCGTCTTGCATTGAGGATGACCAAATCCACTAAGTGCTGTATTTAGGTCGTCCGACATAATCAACAGGACATTAGGGTGGGCTGGGGGCTCATCTGCAAACACCTCGAGCGGCGTTACAAAAAGCCAGATCAGACTCAAAAACATTACCCCGCGACACGTCATAGCCTTACCTCTATTGGTTCATTTCAATGGTTCATTTCAATGGTTGAGTCTAACAATCTTTTGTTAGTAGATTTAGCTTGGGGGCAATGAAAACAAACCACCCGCCCCGATTGTTGAAAGGACACGATTCAATGGATCAACGTCCAGTCCCTTTGTTCGTCTTCCCAGCTTCAGTTCGCTTTGATTTCCAAAGATTGATATTGCCGACATCGTTTTTCGACTGAGGCCCAGGGACGCTCCTCCCTGACGCCACATCACTGGCTAACTGGTCGAGCAATTTTTTCGCGATATCGGTCTGGCGATGATAAAGATTATTTTGCTCCTTCGGATCCTCCGCCAGATTGTACAACTGCGCTTCGTCTGAATCCGACTCCATCTCTTTTTCCTTCGGCGAACTCCATCCGCCAGATCCCCGAGCAAGCAACAATTTCCAGTCTCCAGAGCGATAGGCGAAATGTCCACTAATTGAATGATGCACCACACCAACGCGGTTGGCCTTGATTTGCTTTCCAAATAACGCCGGTAAGAAACTGACACTGTCTTCACAGCTTCCCACAGGAACTTCAGCGCCGAGGACTTCGACCGCCGTCCGGAAGAAATCGGTCAAGCAAATCAATTGCGAACAATGCGTTCCAGCAGAAATTTTCCCAGGCCAGCGCACGATGAACGGAACGCGGTGACCACCGTCCCAGATATCAGCCTTCGACCCTCGCATCTCACCACTTACCCAGTGCCCTTGATCAGCCAGTCCTTTAATGTCGGCCGCTTTCGAACAACCATTGTCACTCGTAAAAATCACAAGTGTATTGTCGCTCAAACCTTGATTTTCCAAAGCTTTTGAAATCTCTCCAACCGCATGGTCCGTCTGCATCACAAAGTCACCGTATTTACCAAGCCCACTCATTCCAACCCAACGCCCAGTTGGAACGATGGGAGTGTGGGGCGAGCCAAGGGGGACATAAAGAAAAAATGGCTTTTCTTTTCCCTTGCGTGACTGAATGTACTCAACACTCTTCTGTGTCACTCTGGGAAGAAAATTCTCAACAGGATCGTGCTCAATCACTTTTCCATTTTCAATGATTGCCTCCATACTGCGGGCATGATGAATTCCATGAAAATAATCAAACCCTCGATCAACCGGACCATCGGGAATCGTCGATCCTACCGGTGGTACCGCCTTCCCTTTAGCCTTCAACCGTTTGCCAGTCTGGGGATCCAGATACTCAAAATTCAAGTGCCACTTTCCTATAATGGCAGTATCGTACCCTTGAGTCTGATAAAACCCGGCAACCGTCGGCCGATCTTTCGCAATCAAGCACGGGGAAAATCCTTGCACCACGCCTTTTTGCAACTTGGTTCTCCAACTGTAACGGCCAGTCAGAAGACCATAACGAGTCGGCGTGCAAACCGAGGATCCAGAATGTGCGTCGGTAAAAACCATTCCTTCGGAAGCCAATTGATCAACGTGGGGCGTTTTGATCTTTCCATGTTCAGGATTCAAGCACTGCACATCTCCGTACCCAAGATCATCGCATATAATAAAAACAACATTGGGCCTTTCGTCCGCGTGGGCAGCGACAGCGAGCACGAAAAAAACAAATAGAGAGAAACCACTTTTCATTTGACTGCATTTTTTCATTTGACTGAATCCGTTCCTTCGATTTGTTTTTGATCCCAGAGGCGATACGGATCATCCAGCCTTACCATCTCTTGATAGAGCAACGCCTCCATCTCTTTTCGTTTCTCAGCATATTTCGGATCATCGGCCAGATTCAACTGCCCGTCGGCAGGCAAATGCCCTGTCAGTTCCACCACATCCGAGGCATGATGCTGCTCGATAAATTCATCAGGATTGTCTTTTAGATTAAACAGTTGAGTTTCCTGAACCTCTCCATCGAGAACATCGTATTTAATCAGCTTCCAGTCGCCTTTGCGTACAGACCGCATTCCTGGTTTTGTCCCACCACAGTAAACCCCAAACAAAACATCTCGTACAACTTCCTGCTTACCCTCAAGAACAGGTTTGAAACTCTTTCCCTCATTGGTCGCGGGAAATTTAGTTCCCGTCAGATCGCACATCGTCGCCAAAGCATCCAACAAATAGATGTTCCCCTGACTACGTTTGCCAGGTTCGATCCCTGGTCCCTTCACGATCATTGGCACCCGCCAGGTATGCTCGTAGAGATTTTGTTTTCCTTGAAGGCCATGCCGCCCGATCGCCATTCCGTGGTCGGACGTGTAAAAAATGAATGTATTATCAAGCTCGCCCATTGCTTCAAGTTTACTGAGAACACGACCAATCTGGGTATCGATATTTTCACTGCACGCAAATTCTCGACCGATCTCATTGCGGATCGTTCGCTCATCACGATTTTTCCAAACTCCAGATACATTCACCTCATCTCGCAGACCGGGATGCCCATGATGAAACGGATGGGCTGGTAAATAATTTGACGGCAATTGTGGTTGCGATGGATTTGCTGGAGGCAAAGACGAAGAATCCTTATGATTTACCGCCCCGTATTTGTCTAGCAGCTCAGATTTCCCATCGCGGGTATCATGCGGATGTGAAAAACCAAAGTAAATAAGAAACGGATCCTTATCTTTCAAGGTTTCTCGCTGATTAAGATACTGCAGCACCTGTTCCGCGTGCCAGGCACTTCCCGATTCGTCCGTACCCCCGCGCTTTGTACTATCATTGCGGATCTTAAACTTTGCGTTGGCCGCCTCAAAGCTATTCCCTTTCTTGCATGTCCGAACAGTTTCGTAACCTGCTCGATTGAACACGGCCGCCATCGAAGTATCTGCTAACTCCGGTGCCGTCAATCGCTCTGTCACTGGTCCCTTACCTTTGCGGCGGCGATTGCGTGGGAGATGCCAAACCGTTCTCCCCGACATTACCATGTGTCGCGATGCGGTGCAGACAGCACCTGACCACGCACCCATGTGATACGCCCGGTCAAACACCATTCCTTCTCGGGCAATTTTATCAATTACTGGTGTGTCTAGTTTTGACTCAGGATTATAAATCTTTAAATCGAAAGGAGACTGATCATCCACAATAATGAACAACAAATTTGGACGCTCATCCGCCAAGGAACAAGCCGGGACCGCGATAACAAAAAGTACCACAGTGCAAATAAATTTCTTAAATAACAATGCCATCAGCTCACCTTATTTTGTTCAGCAATTCACTTGCCAATCGGACTCAAAATCACGCAAATCCGGCGACCGCCACCAATCTGGCAATGTCCCCAGTCATCGAATTTTGATGATAACACTCTCGCGAAACAAAGGCGAATAAAAAGCAAATCAAATTTCACCATGGCAACAAAACCCCATCTTTACTTGCGAATCGCAGGTGCCCCGAGAACTCGGCAAGCCTCGTCACCGGCGGTCTACGACTCGTCCCCACAATAACATTACCCAAGTTTCAACCATGCAAAACCTGACTTTCTAACAACTGCTAGCGAGCACTTGATGTTGCCCGAGAACCGCCCATCTTTTAAAAAACACTCGCCTAATGCCTGTCCCAGTTACGGTCTGATTCTCTCCCAATGCCTCACACTAAACTCGATATCGTTATTCCTGTTTTCAATGAGATAGAAATCATTGAACAGCTTCACGAACGGGTCGTTGCAGCGTGTCGCCAAACGGGGGAATCCTTTCAAATCATTTATATTGACGATGGCAGTTCGGACGACACTGCCTACTGGATCTCAGCCAACACCGCTGCGATGGACTTGGGTTCACAAGGTCAAACGAAACTAATTCGTCTATCCCGAAATTTTGGCCAACCGGCGGCAATTCACGCAGGGCTCCAATCAAGTACCGCGGATTGCGTTGTACTGATGGACGGCGACCTGCAAGATCCACCGGAGTTGATTCCTGAAATGCTGGATCGCTGGATTGAGGGTGATCAAATTGTGATCGCCCAAAGGACTTCGAGAAAAGAATCCTTGATTCGTGGAATAGGATTCAAGCTTTTTCACAAAATCTTTCGTTACTTATCCGATTCGAAAATGCCAGCCAACACAGGAACGTTTTGCCTGCTGGATCGCCGCGCGGTCGAAGCTGTATGTCGTCTATCTGAGTCGCATCGATTCTTCCCGGGGCTTCGGGCGTGGGTCGGATTCCGTCAATCGTTTATCCCACTCGAGCGTCCAGACCGAGCCGGCGGATCCCCTAAACAAACCCTAGGACGACTAATCCAATACGCGATGGATGCGATTTTTGGATACTCCCTGAAACCACTGAGAGTACTCACAGCAATTGGCTTTACAATCTGTTGTTTTGCACTCGTGACCCTTAGCTATTTTGTCCTAACAAAAATTGGAGGCTGGGAAACTTCGACATTCGGACTCAAGACTCTGTCGTGTGCAATCTTCGGGCTTGGTGGATTCCAATTGATTGCAATTGGTGTACTCGGAGAATACGTCGGTCGAATTTATGACGAAGTCAGACAACGCCCAGCCTACATCGTTGATCAAGAACTTCAGATTGCATCAAAATTCAGTGAGCCGATCAACTACCACAACAGAAAAGCCAGTTGATGCCCGAGCCGTGTGAGACACCAAAAAACGACATTGTCCATCACGACATTCAAACTCAACGTCGGTTTGACAAACGATTTCTCGTTTGGCTCTCACTACCACTTATTGGCTGTGTTCTTTTAGGGTTGTATTGTTGCGAACTCAATCAGCAACTTTACCAACACAAAAACCCATTCTTTGACTCACTGAGCTATTACGAAAGTCTGTTTCGGGTGATGACCGTCTCTGGCTCCGAGGGTTTCCCCCGTGGTCTGGAAGAAGGCTGTTTTAATTACACGACCGTCTGCTTGCCTTTTATTTTCGCCGCCGCACTCGGAGATTGGGTTGAGCCAAGTCGGTTCGTCGGCATCTGGATTCAGGTGACTTATTTGGCACTCTTTCAGATCAGTCTGTTTTACTATCTAACCCGAATTAAAAAACTACAACCACCGACGGCGGCTTTGGGCTGCCTGATCTTTCTCGCAACCGCTTGTTTATTTTTTTCCAACGGTGGAATCTCGGATTTCCGAATGGATCTTGGCCTTTGCTTAACCTATGGAATCACAGTTTGCTGGTATTTATCGGCCATGGCAAAACCAAACTTGTCGCATTTCAGCTTACTCGGAATCGCTGCAGCGGTTTGCTGTTTGTCACGTGCGACGGCGCCCATCTATCTCGTTGCGAGCCTCGCGCCACTGGTTTTTATAGAACTATTCCCTGCCGACAAACGAAAGGCAAAATTGATCGGCTTGACCGTTGCCGCAGCGACAACCGTTGCTTTAGCCGGCTGGTTCTTTGTCCTCAACTTTGATTACTTATATTATTACTACGCCGTATGGAACACGGACGCCAATGCAAAAATACCATGGAACGAGGCGTTCCTTCATCTTAAATTGACCCAGCGATGCTTGGGCGATCCCCTGATTTATTTGATCGTCATTCTCCAAGCAGGCGTGGGGGTGACTGCCATCTTTCACCATCGGCTCTGGACAGTCACTAAAGCGGCTTGGCAAGAGGGAGATATTGATTGGCGAATCGCTTGGATTGGCGTTAGCCCTATCGCCTTAATGATTGCTCGCCGGGCCGGGTTAAATCCATTTGTGTGCATGCCAGCGATCATCGGGCTGTTACTCCTGTTTCTAATTCCAATACTTAAGAACCAGGATCGACTGAATGACAACCGCTTAACCGCATTCGCTTGGATTTGCCTGACCTTATGCCTGGCCACTACTTCGTTTCGCGGGTGGGAGCAACACCAGCCAAATTCGTTCAACACAATGGCCGCACAACAACAACTTATTGACCACATCATTACGGACAGCATGGAACAAAACCTAGCTCAGGTAAATTACGCGGTTATGCACACGACCGACATCAATACAAAAAGCCTAAAATCAATTCTCTTGTTTGATCGACCTGATGCCGCTCCAAATTTAAATTCAGTGACGTTGAAGCAAACACAATTCATTGATCATCCAATTTTTTCAAAATATGCTGCGGCTGACTGGGGCACCATCCCGGGCAACACCGATTCAGAAAAATTAAATCACCTATTTCAACTAGCCAACGAACGGCTAAATTACCTCGTGTTACCGGATCATCAATCGTGCATCACTATTGGACAAGCGGTGCCTCAAAATTGCATCAACCGCCATCTCGAAGCACTGCGCATCAAAGTTGCCGATGGAAATTGGAAAATGATCGCCGGCCCCGTACAAACCAATGAAACCGAGTCGACTGAAATTTGGCGCAGAATCCCACTGAACCAGTCCCGTTTGGAAAACGTTGACAGCCGCGATTGATCGATTCTAAAACCCTTTTTATTAACGGAAACTCGATCTATTTAAGTACGAATGGCAAGACATGCTCCACTACGATATTTTCTTGCGAAAGCCCGAAAGCAACGAATTCTACAAACGAAATCTTGAATAAAGCATGGGAATTTACAATTGAGAACTGAATTTCAAATTGATTTCATTTGACGAATATTCCAAAATAAAATTTGCAGTTACGGCGATCAAAATTAAACCGAAACTAAAAACCACAAATGCACCGGGGATGACCTCCATTGACCAACGGCTCCAGTTACGACCTGCGGCGATTGCTGTCTTAAGCTTTTAGGAAACCGTAGACTCACTTCAATACTAAAACTCAACTTCTTTCAATCAAAATATGCCACAACTAAAAACTACCATCCTGGTCTTATTGTTGATGACACCAATTACTCTCTCAGCCGAGACGGGCAGTTCCAAGGACAAGCCAAACATTATCGTCATTCTCGCGGACGACTTGGGCTATCATGACCTCGGCTTCCAAGGCTCCCAGAACATCAAGACTCCCAATCTCGATCAACTCGCTGCCGGCGGTACCATTTTTACCGACGCCCACACTACGGCGTCGGTCTGCAGTCCATCGAGAGCCGGATTCTTAACCGGTCGCTATCAACAACGATTTGGGCACGAGGCCAACGTCCCTCCCCCCGAACACGGAATGGACACCAGCGAGTACACCTTAGGACAAGCCTTTCAGTCACTCGGCTACTCAACTTACCTCGTTGGAAAATGGCACCTCGGCGATCCTGATCGCTGCTACCCTACGCGACGAGGATTCGATGAATTCTGGGGACTCCGTGAAGGGAGCCGTCGCTACTGGTACGACGAATCAAAATCGGACAAACAGGGCGACCCGCATGCAATCGAACACAACGGAAAACAAGTCAAATTCGAAGGGTTTTTGACCGACCGATTTACGGACGAGGCGATTCGAATGGCCAAGTCGTCAAAAAATCCATTTTTTCTATTCCTGTCCTACACGGCGCCTCACGCTCCACTGGAAGCTGAACAAGCGGACTTAGATCGCGCCAATCAAGACGCCTACGTCGCACTCGTTCAGAACATGGACGACAACATTGGCCGTCTTGTCGCATCGTTGGAAGAGCAGGGGATTCGCGACAACACGCTAATCTGGTTCTTCAGTGACAACGGCGGAGTTTGCGCTTCTGCGTCCAATGCCCCGCTCAATGGAAAAAAAGGAATCAAATTCGAAGGAGGTCAGCGCGTCCCGTTTATCATGAACTGGCCTAATCATGTACCCGCGGGAAAAACATTTAATGGCCTGACATCTGCGATGGATATCTTTCCGACCAGTTTTAAATTGGCTGGCGGTAAAACCACACCACGCCCACTCGACGGTGTCGATCTGATGCCATTTTTAACAAAAGAAACAACCACGCCTCCCCATCAAAACCTATTCTGGAAAAAACTCGAAGGGTCCGCAGTTCGTTCTGGCAACTGGAAAATGATTCAAACGCAAGGTTTGCCAACCATGCTGTACGACCTTCAAGCCGACCTTAGTGAATATAAAAATCTTGCCGAACAGCAACCTGCAAAAGTCAAAGAACTCCAAGCCCTCTACCAAAACTGGGACAAACAAACCGTTCCGGCTCAATGGGGGGAGGCGGAACGTTACACCGAAATTCGACGTGAAGATTACATCCGATTCCGAGACAGCGGCCGCCCTCTGAGACTTCCCAGTCCACGGAAAAAGAAAAACAAGAAGACTAAATAAAACAATTACGGGTCACTTGTCCCTCGAAGACTTAGAAGCCTCTCTCGGGAAGATGCGGGGGAAAGACGTCGGTAAACTCAGCCAATGCCGCTGAATCCCCCGAAAAGAGAGCCACTTTCCCGCAACAATCGACGACCACTTTCCTATGGCGGTACTAAACTACCGAGCAGTTCGTCGACGTCGTCCAATCAACAACGCACCCAAGGTACCAAGAGCGAGCATACTGCCTGGCTCTGGAACTGCAGAAAACCCAGATGCACCGAATTGGTAAAACTGAGTGGCATCGTTGTTACCAATAATTTGAACGTAATACGTTCCAGCCTCCAGAACCATGTCTATCTGTTCTGAAACGCCCAACCCCGAGTTGTTCGAATCACCGAGCACGGTTGTCCCGTCGCTCGCTAACAAGACCATGTCAAGGTCCGATTGATTGGATAGTGAATAAGAACTGTCTCCATCGTGGTTGTAGGTTGGGCCTACCATGTCCAGAGCAAATGACATGTCGTAAATTCCATCGAGTGTAATTTCAAGAAAGTCGACATCAGTGTCGTTGTCAATCGAGATAAAGTCCACCTGATCCGGATCGACTTCAACAACCGACGCTCCCATGTTTGCATCGGCACCAATCAGCATGTCCGTACCATCGAAGATTCCTAAATCGGTCGCAACACTGAAGGCATCATTGCCGCCATTCTCTTCCCAGTTATCACCATATCGGCGTTGTGCCTGATGGATATCGTCAATCTGAGGCCCGTCAAAAGTAGTGTTGATGGATCCTTCCATTAACTGCCGACTGTTATTTGCCGTCACATGAGGCAAGCCCATCCCATGCCCGAATTCATGAGCCAATACATTTCTTAAACCAAGGTAATTACTTGAACTGTTGGAGTAAAAAGAGACGTTATCCGTGTCGATCACCATATCCCCGTGGTCGGGGAAATAGTTATAGGCAAGTGTGTTTCCACCTGTTTGACCGTCAATCGAATGACCGCTAATCCTCACGTCAGCAACGACGCCTAGTTGACCGCGTGGTGCCACCGTATTGTCAATTCTCTCACCGCTATCGTTTGCCTCGTACGCAAAGCTCAAACCCGAAACATTGCCCCATCTCTCGAAAATACTATCGAAAACTGTGAACCATGGTCGATTCGTTAAATCAGCTCCACCTGCTCCGGCACCAATATTCGTATCAAGGAAACCGATCAAGTCACTCGCATCGGTTGACTCATTGCTTAAGGCAGGAGTAATCGCAGTCCCGTCACTAACGAATCCCCAAGTGAACGTGGTTGCATCCCCCAGCCCCAACCCTGAACCATCGGTTGCAGTCTCCCCCCAACGAGTCTGCCCCAAAACGACAGATACGTCAAGCATTGAAAACAAAACGATAGCCAGAACGGATGTCCTCAAAACAGGAATTAGCTGTAGCATTGGTGCACCTACAAAGTCGACGAGCATATAAGCAAAGAAATTTTTTACCGGCATTGACGAAGCTCTAAATCGAAAACGCTTCTTACCGTCCCTCCTATGATAGTTAAAAACTTTCCCCACGATCACTGCTCAAGCTGTTTTTCCAAAAAAATCAAAGCCTGCCTAACACGCAAAAAATCGAACAAACTGCCCGCCAGCGAAAACCACCCAAATTAGCTGGTCCACGGATTTGAGTCGCCTTTTTCTGAGAAACGTTCAAGGGGCACCCAACAAACAGAGAAGTAGCGAACTCCTTAGGATCCCGGTTTCACGTCATCTTTTTACGGAAATCCCCTCGGCATTTGCTCTCACTTAGTCCTTTCCGGTGATCGCCAAATTGTGTTTATGAATTGAAAAAACAAATGCCACCACACTCGACGTAAGCATCCGAGCATCTGGGCCATACCCGGCATTATCCCGGTTCGGTTGGTAATAGAATCCGCCATTGTGGCATTGAGCAAGCGCAAACCACCAACGATTAGAATCCATGAGCTTTCGAAAACTATCAGGATCAACATTGGCGGCGAGGGCCGTGTACCCCATCCCCATCATTGGCGATCCATGGGTATCGGGAAAACTCTCTGGATGAGCTCCAATTACCTGAGCATGCTTTTTGGCTCGTTGAAGATAAACTGAATCTTCATAAGGGCTTAAAAAATTTGCGACACCCGCCGCGCCAGTTCGTCCCATGTCAGCCCAACCCTCCGGCCCACCGCCTACCTGATCTTCATACCAAACATATCCATTGGCGCCGGAAGCTCGTTTTAGAAAATCATAGGCGGCGTCATGCTTACTTCGGTCGACCTTGATTCCGCAACGGTGCATCATTGAATAGGCAAGTGCTCCCTGTCCGGTAAGCATTGCGATCGGACCATATCCCTCGAACCCCGGATTATGCCCCCAACCGCCTCGAGCATCGGCTGGACCTTTTGGATAAGAATTCGGATGAGATTCTTTAGAGCTCGGTTTGATTTGTGACATTTTCAAATACTGACTATCAGCGAGATAATCATGGATTTGTTGAAGCTCTGGGATGACCCATGCTTTTTTTGTTTGCAGGTAATACTCGCTGACCACGATCGCCGCGCTCATGTACCGCCAATTGATCAAACCCGACACTCGATTGTCTTTTGATTTTGTCTCACGACAATGAAACTGAACACAACGCTCAGCCGCCTCCAAATGCTTACGTTTACCACTCGCCAACAGCGCAAGCGGCGCAAAAGTGTTGTGAACTGCATTCCCAAACGAGCCATCCGGCTTTTGATTTTGCACGAGGGCATCTAACAGCTCACTCAAAATCAAATCTGTTTTTTCACAAGAAGCAGGAAAGCTGTCGGCATAGGCACCATATCGCTTACCAACGTTGAGAACGATATTTCGCTGCTCGCTGCCACGACGAACCATCAACTTCAGTCGCCCGTCCGATTTCTTGGCCTGCGATGATTCCAGCAATTGAGCAAATTCAGAAATAGGCCCGACGGCTCCAAATACTTTCATGCCGTATCCATTTTGATGCGCATTGGTGAATAGTTTTCCGTCGACACCAATAATTCGATCGCCGGCTAAGATCTTTCGGTGAGCAGGGGAATCGGGAAACACATATCTAACCAATAATGTCTTTGGCTGATCTGCCGTCAACTCAACTCGTAATCCCGTAATTCCAAGGTTGTAGAACCAACCGGGCACATTAGCATCGGGGCCTGAATTTGCCTTCCGATTCCACGGAGATCCATTTTCATAATAATGAACCTGAGCAACCGCATTTGTATTCGCACAACACCAATAAATAATCAGCGCAATTGATGTTTTTAAAATTAGAGAAGTAACCGGATTTAAGCGCATAGAAAAAACTCGTAGACTGTAGACAGATTCGAACAATGATTGCCAAGGGTAATTGCGATGCGGTGACTTATTCGCCCACCCAATGAGCCTTAAAGCTTATTCTCCATCGTCATGAAGGAAAAGACGGAAGCAATAATTAAACCGTTTGATGAAGTTAGAACGACACGTCCACTTGCACGTTCCTCGCAAACTCAATAAATATCAAGTTATCCAGACAGAACTTACAATTTTTTTTGACATGAAAAATCTGATGAACCAAACAAACCGATCACTCCTTTCACTCATCGCAATCTTTGGCACTGTCGTTTTGACTGCTGGGTGCAACACGCCTTTAGCCTCACCGGCTGCCAACTCTGCCCAACCTGACAATTCCAAATCGACTGCCAAAATTGCCCTGATTAGTATTACCAGTGATCCAAAAGTCGATCCTCAGGCAGTGAACATGGGGCTTACGTTCGCTGGGTTCTGCCTCGATGAAGGGTATCAAGTAGCAATCTTTTTTAATGTCAAAGGAACAACATTGCCGACCACAGAGTTCCCGGACGACTTCGCGTATCAGGATCACGCTCCTATGAAAACTCAACTCGCTAAACTAAAAGAACGGGGAGCCGAACTGCATGTCTGTCCGGTGTGCATGAATGATCTTACGATTAGCGACACCCAAATCATCGACGAGGCATTTGTTACGAGTAAACCCAAACTGTTTGCAAACCTTGGTTCTGACACCATGGTATTCACCTATTAGTAATTGCCTTGCTTTCTTTGCGAGTAACGCAAACATGCAAACTTAGTTTCACCAACATTTTCAAGTTCCACTTTACGGGCCTTATGATTTTAAAGGAGACTGACGATGTCCATGGAATCACAGAACAATTTGCAACAAAGAAAGTTTATAATTGGTGGAGGCTAATTAACCACCAGCGGAAAAGCAATCACTAGTTTAGTCTTGGGGTTGCTCAGCCTATTTGGCGCATGCTTGACCGGCATCCCCGGTTTGATCTTTGGAATCGTTGGCCTGGGCGAGATTAATCGAAGCCGTGGCCGCTTCAGCGGTCGCGGGATCACGGGTTGTGTTCAACAGCCTTGGAATCGCCTGGAGTGCAATGCTCGTGTTGCTTTTGCCAGCCTTGCTCCTCCCCTCAATTCAAGCAGCTAGGGACCAGGCAAGCGAACAGCTTAATCACCGAAGCATTGGCAAAACAAATCACAAATGGGGAAATCAAGATAGACAGTAATTTCCTGCTCAGTCTTGACTGAAATATCTGTCTTTTCAACTAACGTCTTTTTACAAATAACTCCACTCGCGAAAAAAAACCTCAAACTTTGTTGTGTGAATACAAAAAGACTCTGCAACTTGAGTGACGTCAAACAAAACCGTGTTTACAAAGTCAGCGATTAAGATGCTGACTTTGAACAAACAGCCTGAGAAAACCTAGCTAAACAAACAGCCCACCGATACTTTAGACTTCCAAACAACTAGCTGATTCGTTTTTCATCGTTGTTGTTTTACTGAACCTTAGTCTACTGATAGCCTTGTGCCTGAATGGTGAAGAGATGAGCGTAATGGCCATTTTGCACCATCAACTCCTCATGAGACCCTCGCTCAATGACTTTGCCTTTGTCCAAAACAACGATCTGGTCAGCCATCCGGACGGTCGAAAATCGATGCGAAATCAAAATCGCCATCTGCTTTTGAGTCACCTCGCGAAAATGATCGAAGATTCGCGCTTCCGCCTCAGCATCCATCGCGGAAGTAGGTTCATCTAGCACTAAAATGTCCGCCTGCTTTCTCATAAACGCCCGCGACAAAGCAATCTTTTGCCATTGCCCGCCTGACAATTCCCGGCCGTCCTTAAACCAGCGACCAAGTTGCGTGTCATACCCTTTTTCCATTTCGTCAATAAAGGGATGAGCCATCCCTTTTTCTGCCGCTGCAATCTGTTGATCGCGCGCGTCAAAATTAGCGACATCCCCTACGCCAATATTCTCACCCACCTCAAGCTGGTACCTAACGAAGTCTTGAAAAATCACACCAATCCGCTCACGCAGTGCCCGCAACTCCCACTCATTCAAATCTCTTCCATCGAGCAAAACACGCCCCTCGGTCGGAAGATAAAGACGCGTCAGTAATTTAATCAACGTCGTCTTCCCGGATCCATTCTCACCGACCAAGGCAAGTTTCTGACCAGGCCGGAGATGAAGACTAATTTTATCAAGTGCGGGAATTGTTTGCCCCGGATAGGTAAACGACACCCCCTCGAAACGTAAGCCGTCTCCGGGAGATGGTCCCAACTTGGCAATGCCATCCCGTGTATCAATCTCTTCATCCAGAAATTCGTACAGGTTGGAAAGGTAGAGATTGTCCTCGTACATCTTGCCAATGGCAGTCAAACTCGCTGCAATCGCAGATTGTCCCTGCTTAAAGATCATCAGGTACATTGTCATACCCCCGAGGGTAATCCAACCCATTGCAGCTGACCATCCAATCCAACCGTAAGCCCCATAAAAGGCAACGCTACTGAGCATCCCTAATAAAAAACCCCACAATCCACGTTTCAAAGTGAGGGCTTTGTCTTCCTTGTAGAGCTTCTCAAAGATCTCCCGATAACGAGACAGAAACAGGTCTCCAGTGCCAAACAGTTTGAGCTCTTTGACATAGTCTTCACGTGCCAGCAACCACTCAAGGTAGTTTCGTTTCCGCGTTTCAGGGACTTGCCAACGAAACAATCGAAATGCTGCACCTGAAAAGTACGTCTCTACGAAAAACGAAGGCAAGGCCGCGACTAACAACCCAAGCACAGCGAGCCAAGAAAATTGAACCAATAGCCAACCATAGGTAGCGAGCGTAATACCGTTTTGAATCAAACCAAATGTACGCGTAACCAGGCTCAATGGACGAGAAGAAGCTTCTCGTCGTGCGCGCGTCAATTTGTCATAAAACTCAGCGTCTTCGAAATGCGGCAGATCCAACTCTTGAGCTTTTTCAAGAATCATCACATTAACACGCTGCCCCAAAAGGGCTCGCAACAGCGACTGAGCCATCATCAACGCCCGCTGTGCAGCCGCCAATAAAATAATCAATACAGCTTCCACGCCGATCCACTGGATCACCACCCAGCGATCGGCAGCATCTCCAGACTCAGTCGCAGCAATAACGGCATCGACGATCAACTTGCCTACGAAAGCAATCGGCCCTGGAATCACACCCGCAAAAACAGTCAAGACCGCCAAGACAAGCGTCAGCCGCTTATCGGTAGTCCAAACAAGATGAAGCGCCTCTTTACTGTAGCGAAAAACGCCAAAGAATTTACCGAGCAAGGAAGAGGCATCGCGATCAGAAGTTACGTCGGGTGGGGACATCTATTACTCAATGGAAAGGCCAATCAATCCGCAAAAGACAGGCTTGTAAGATCACGTTTCGGTGAATGCGAACTGAATTCATCTTACACCTTAACAAGCGTTCTCAACAACGCCCGTCTCAATCAATCTTGCCTAGGCCCGTTTTTTCGAGCTGTGTTTTATTAAACAGAGACATTAATTAAACAGAGACATTACCCACAGACGACCCGCCTAAGACTATTCAGGGCGGCGCCTATTCCATCCAAGCTGGAAAGAATAAACTGATCAGCATGCTGACTGCACCAGCATTTTCACTGCAAGCCTGATGACTAAACAAAGTCCAGCGCTCCGAAACCCCAAGACAAAGCGTATCACCCCCGAAGGTCAAAAAATGAAAAAATCTATTATCGTGTCGTTAGATCTAACTAGATTTGGCGGAAGAAAATGGGATCAAGAAAAACAAGACTCACTCATTGAACTTAACGAACACCTAGCCGATGGCTGGGACGTGGTGCATGCTTTCCCAACCAGCGGAGCGGGCGGTCATTGCACCGTCTGCATTGTCATTCTTGAAAAGAATTAGTCGAACGAAACCGCACCAGCGAGCAATGCGAACCGCCAAATTTAAATTTAGTCTCCAATATCTGCTTGGGTTTCGCGAACACTTTACTGGCTCAGTTTCGGGCGATCCTCAAGGACTGTTAATTCACGCCAAACTCGATTTTCACACGCCAGTCGGAGGAAAAAATCAAGACACGGGCAGACCTCGTCGAACGTTTTGAGACAGTTTTTAATTTCTTCAAGGGTAACTTGTCAGACACCACGCGGGGGCGTGAAACGGTTAATTCTCTTGGCCCAAATTATGAGAGAAACAGTAATGGAACGCTCGACGATCTAACGATTTTAAAAATTTAAAAAGCTTTCGTTGACCCATAGGATCTCCACCAATAGACCAAAATCAAGGAGCCGCAATGAAACCCAATGAAATCAAAGTAGATTTGGAAAAACGCAAAAAGCAGGTGGCGTCCGTCTCTGCCTATTCGACTTTGAGAAATTCCATCTATCTACTCTGTACTTTCTTTATTGTTGGAATCGTGTCTTGGACACTTTTTGCGATTATTCTTGTGAGCATCAACTTCGACAGGACAGCAAGCTTCGGCGAAGGCTCCAGTTTCTTGATGATATTTTCAATCAACTTGCTTTTGATCATTAGTTGTGCAGCTATAATTATTTTCATCGCAATCGTAGTTAGAGATTTTTCATTAGCTATGATTGATTCGGTAGATCTACAGCTACTCAGTAACAGACGAAACGCATTAGAAAGAAAAGAGTCGCTGGACCAGGATCACTGAACAGAATTAAAAGATACCAACTCGCAAGCGGGACACTTTACCCAAAGCACCTTTTTTAGTCTTGGTGCTCTCCACCCAACTGACATTGGTTTGCCATGAAAACACCACCTCCCGGTTCAGAAGAACGCATTGCCAAGATGACCTTCGCGTCGGTCTACCCTCATTACGTAGCCAAGGTTGAGAAAAAAGGTAGAACAAAGCAAGAGTTGCACGAAGTGATTAAGTGGCTTACCGGTTACGGCAACAAAAAGTTGAAAACCATCATCGACGACAATGTAGATTTTGAAACGTTTTTCAAAAAGTGCAAACTCAATAAAAATGCACACCTCATTAAAGGCGTCATTTGCGGCTACAGAATAGAAGAACTGAAAAGTCCATTGATTAAAAAGGTTAGGTACCTCGACAAACTGGTTGATGAATTGGCCAAGGGAAGGAAAATGGCAAAGATATTGCGGGTCGACGAATAAATCCCTTCCCCCAACGCTTCCTAACTTATTACCGAGCAGCAAAGTATTACGAGACAGATACTTTTCAGAAGTGAATCAAATATGAGTCCATCCAATTCTTCAGATGAGTCACCCGAACAAAAATCATCTTGGTGGTTGCGAATCACCCTGGCCCTAACTCTTATAGGCGGTCTCATCGGCAGTTACCTGTTGGGTCCTTACGGTCTAGAGAACGCGATTCCATCGCCTTACGTGGTTGGCTTCGGGTTTGGCGCATTGCCAACTCTAATCATTCAATTACTGGGCCGCTCTACTTTTGGTTACTTCCAAAAATAACGTTAAGTCTTTTGTGCCCAGAGTATGAACCAGAAAAATCTTTTATGAGAAGAGCATATGATTTACAGAATCAAGGAAAAGTTTTGGTCTTGGGGAAATAAGTTCACAATTACCAACGGCCAAGGAGAGGATCGGTTTGTAGTTGCTGGTCAGGCGTTCTCTTGGGGGGACAAACTATCTTTCCAGGACATGAAAGGCACTGAACTGGCATTCATCAGACAAAAACTAATGTCGTTTATGCCGCGTTACGAAATCCTTGTTAACGGTTCAGTATTTGCTGAGGTAACCAAAGAATTCAGCTGGCTACAACAAAACTTTACACTCGACGTTCCCGGACCTAATGATTATGAAATTGCTGGATCTTTCTGGCAGCACGAATTTAACTTCATGCGATCCGGGCGGAAAGTGGCAGCGGTAAGCAAGACGTACTGGGATTGGACAGACAGTTACGGCATCGACATTGTCGACGGTGAGGATGACGTCTCAATTCTTTGTGCTTGCATCGTGATTGACCAAGTGCTTCATGACGGAGACGACAACTAATACTACCGATTACTGCCAAACTAGAGGCTCGCCTGTTCTTGCCAGCAAGTTACAGCAAATCAGAATCGCAATAGTGCAACACTTGTGGCGATTGAAGAGTTCTCTCGCTCGCTTTCTCGCTCCCTAAGATGAGTAAACGTGAACGGAGTTCGGTTCCCAGTAGCGATTAAAAAATCGCTCGAACAGGATCCTCAGCGTCGGTGGTTAACAATAAAAGTGGAACGCCGCGACGCCTGGCCCACATCCCAATCTCTCTCGTAAACGCCCGAATGACTCGAACTTGTTCACGTTTAATCACCAGGTCATTAAGCGAAACCATCGGGATAACTTCTCCGGCGTTTGGTAAACGCGGCCAACCCAATCGAGATAAGATCAGATTCCAATTGCAAACCATCAATCGCAGGTGTCGCGGCATTGCATTTAATCGATTTTGGTTGCAGCGACTGCACTCCCAAGCGAACAGCACACCAACTACTTCGTAATCAAGTTCTGCGATCCATCAATGACTCTAATCAGTAACTAGGCGTTCAAAAGTCAGTGAGTAAATTGTCGATTCATCGCTGAATCTGCCTAGCCAATGTTTTTAATGGCGGATTCACCCACGACCCGATCATCGTTTACGATTCTTGTAATCCAACATGCTGTCTGTCGTTCCCACGAGGCCTTTATCGTTGGTGATTCCTTGAAAAACCAGTGGCATAAACGGCGCAGGATCTTCGTTAAGCGTCCAGGCCAATCCTCTCATCAACAAGAGCCGGTACATGGGGTCGAAGTAGGTATAGGTATAGTGACCGGTCGTCGTACCAAAGACCCGGCCTTTGCCGGACTGATAGGTCCAAAAGGCGTGATTGCGGGCATCTTCAGATTTCAAAACGTCCGAAAACGATACTTTGCTTTCGAGAGATTGGGGAGCGAGCGCCCCAATGGCCTCAACGTTGTCCCGCGTGATTAGATTCCAATAGGACTCGTCATTAAAGCGGATCGATTTGGGCAAGCCGACAAAGGCCGGATGTTTTGTGTTGAGAAAAAGAGGATAGCTATGATCGAATTTGCTCCACTTTGATTCCTTATTACCTTTCCATGAACAACCGATGCACTCCGCATATTGCCCGGCGCGTTTGGCGGGACGCATGATGCAAGATTCGTGGATTGACACGACACCGCCACCACGCTCCACGAAGCTCTTATACATCTGCAATTGCTCCGCCGTCAGGTCCGGCATGTGCAAGAACTGTATGAGCACATCCGCTTTGTCAAACTGCGCCTGGCTTGGAAACCGAAAGGCCTCGTCGACGGTGACTCGAGGAACGGTCTTCAACATTGGGACAAACAGTTCTTTGATCCGGATATAGTCGTGTTCTCCGCCACGATGATCTTCCGGACCGTAAAGCCAGAGAATCTGAACATCTTTGCTTAGTTCGGCCTCATTATTCCCTGTTAACTTGAGAATTTCCTGTTTTGCCACCGGCGCGTTGGGGCGTGGTGCTAACTGTGGTTTTTTTTGAGCTGAAACTTGTTGAACTGCGAGACTGACCAACAGAACCGATAGTAAAGGGGCACATCGCATCATTTTATGTTCCTGATCAATCAGTTAACTAACGGTCGATAACAAACTTTCGTAGTCCACTTAGCGGTGGACTGTAGCACATCCAGCTTCCGCCTCCGTAGCGTTCTGCAGCGATACAAGCGTCGCGTGGCCCACTCGAATTCCACACTCTTTTGGCATTACAATCAAGCAAGGAAACGAATCCGAAGCAAGTCACTAACCTAGCATCACCTTCATACCGATGCCACTTTTTTAATACGGTAAAACTAGGCCTTACCGATCAACTTGGATAAAAGCTAGTCTTTTTGAAATTGAACCACTAGCGTCTAAACAGCAGACCGCTGGGCAGATACTCTTTCGCGAATTATTCGACAAACTCTAAGCGAAGGAATAGTTTTTTTCAAAACAAGTGTGCCGCCGTGATGGCAACGGCGACCTCCCAGGCATTGTCTGACAATCGTCGTCCAACGTCCAAGACGCTCAACACGCCACCCAACCCCAATCAAGAGCGACCAATGTCAGAAAAGAAATCGATATTGCCAACCATCACCAGCTCCTTTGGCATGTTGCTTGGAGGTTTCCTGGGTCTTTATTGCGGTTCATTTTCGGAAAGCGAATGGGGAATCGTCATAGGCTTTACCTTGGGCTTCGTCGGCGGCGCGGTGGTGGGGGCTAAGGTCGGCGACCGCTGGCTCGCACGGAGATCAAGCAATGAATGATGCTATCGAAGATTATTGGTTCGATTTCTATCCGCTGACTGGCAACGCATAAGAAACTAAAACGACTGACGGGACATTCAATTGGCGTCTTCTCTGACGGCGAAGCCATTGCCCTAGCTCCGAATGGCCCATCGCATTTTGGCAGAGGCGGCCCGGGAGTTGGCTCTTATCTCCTGCCCGGTTGGGCGGATGATATCCGGGGCGATCTCACGATAGACTCCACTCCGGAATCCGTCGCGAAAGTGATGCTTCACGCGGCGATCCTCACCGGAGTGGAAACTCAAAATAGCCACTCTCCCACCGGGAAGGAGACACTCTGGAAGACATCGCAGAAAGGTGTCGAGGGCGCTGAACTCTTCATTGACGGCAATCCGAATGGCTTGGAAAACGCGAGCCAAGGTAGATCGACGTCCGGCCTCCGTGATGTCCTCGGGTAACGCACTCTCGATCGCGAGGCGCAATTGGCCAGTAGTATTGATGGGGTTTCGCGAGGAAACCTCGACGAGGACCGCAGCGATCTGTTCGGCAAGCGGTTCGTCACTCCCGTCAATCAGGACACGTACCAGCTTTTCGAATCGACACCGTTTTAGCCAATCTCGAGCGCTCAATCCACGTTCAGGATTCATCCGCATGTCCAGCGGCCCGTCGTACTTGTAAGAAAAACCACGCGCAGGGTTATCTATTTGCATTGAGGACAAGCCGAGGTCCGCAAGTACGAAGTCCACACCGTCGTGCCAACCGATCTGTGGCAGCATGCCCGCGAGTCCAGCGAAGTTACAGCGGCGAATAGTTAAGGTTTCCGTTCCGAATCCGAGCCCTCGTAATCGCTCCTCGGTTAGAGGGAGTTGCAATGCATCGACGTCGAGGGCGAGGAGCTGACCGCCAGGCTGGAGCCCTGTTAGCAGCCTTTCGCTGTGTCCCCCATGCCCGAGAGTCACGTCAGCGCCTCGTTCGCCAGGCTGAGGCGCGAGAAACTCAAGTGTTTCAGCGACGAGGATCGGGCGATGTTGACCAGCCGGAGTCTTTCCAGAGTCGATCAGCTTTGCAATTGTCTCCGGGTCGGGTGACGCAGAAAGTTCTTTGTACTTTTCATTGAAATTGCGCGGATGTGTGCCGCGGTAACGTTGCCGGCGACGAAAAGGCTGCCCCTCAGCAGGGTCATGGTTGGTGGGCTCATCGTCGGTCATCAGGTGTGAAAATTCCTCTGCTTGTGGTTAGGCAAGCCCCTTTTTTCTGCCGCGAGCGATCTCGCTTCTATTCACAGACTGGTTGCTTGGCATCAACAATCTAGCGATCCTTGCCGCTGAGTCAAATGGCCAATCACATGCAGGCATCCGATTGAAGCCATTCAAGCAACTTGAAAGAACAATCGAAGACCCTCACTAATAAACAATTTCCGATAAGATCATCTAGCCCTTGTTGCAATTCCGCTGTTGTAATGATTCCATTGTGCAGGGCTCTTGGGAGCAGGGGAGTTCGGTTTGCTCGAATTTCGCCGTCGAGTCGTGGAGCCGTTTCAGGGTACGACTGTCGTTGGCTTGAGCTCTAGCGATGCCCTCTGTTGGTTTTGGTGTTCGCATTTTATAATCGACTTATGTTCCAACTGCGGTGTACCGTCCGAGATTGCCAACAATTACTGGAGCAGCGCGAGCGAGAGCTGGTCTGCCACGCCGGCCATTGTTTTGATCAAGCCAAACAGGGCTACTGGAATCTGCTGCAACCTCAGGACAAGAAGTCCAAGAACCCTGGCGATTCGGAGGATGCTGTTTTGGCTCGGCATCGTTGGCTTCAACATGGGCACGCAATATCACTGATAGAGACCCTGCGTCCGTGGTTCGCTGCGAACGGTCCCGAAGCAAATCAAAGAACACTCGATTTGGGGTGTGGCGAAGGCTCGTTTGGCCCCGCGCTGTTTCCCAACGAAGCCGATTCCTATTGCGGGATTGACCTTTCCAAACGCGCCATCAAGTTGGCGACGCGTGGCTGGCCTGAGGCGACTTGGGTGTTGGCTAACGCGGATCGTGTTTTACCGGCAGCCGATCAAAGTGTTCACCGAGTAGTATCACTATTCGGTCGACGTCCCATTTCAGAAATCCATCGCGTTCTTGTGCCGGGTGGGATCTGTGTGGTTGCCGTGCCGGGTGAAGACGATTTGATCGAGCTTCGCGAGCAAGTCCAACAA